>CAWJZA010000009.1:0-18023 GCA_963847215.1 uncultured Alphaproteobacteria bacterium | reverse complement strand
GGCGATGTTGGCGAGGCCGATGCCGTTGCCGCCGCCGCCGCTGAGGCCGGCACCGTCGTCCTCGACGCTCAGCACCACTGCGGGACCGCTTCGCCAGGCCCGCAGCACGACCGTCCCGCCCGCCTGCAGCGGCGCGATGCCGTGCTTGATCGCGTTCTCGGCCAGGGTCACGAGCATCAGCGGCGGCAGCGGCAGCCGGCGGAGCGCGTCGGGCACGTCCACGGCAACGTCGAGCCGCGGCCCCATCCGCGCGCTGCAGACGTCGAGATAGGCGCGCGCCAGCTCGATCTCCGCCCCGACCGTCGACCAGCGCGTGTCGGCGGCGGCGAACGATTCGTCGATATAGTCGAGCAGCCGCTCGAGCAGGTGCTGCCCGGCGTCGTTGCCGACGCGGTAATGGCGGCGCGCCGTAGCCAGCGTGTTGAACAGGAAATGCGGCTCGATCTGGCGCTGCAGCGCCGCCGCCTCGGCGTCGATCGAGGCGGCGGCGAGCCGGGCGGCATCGGCCTGCTGCCGGGCGAGGCGCGCGGCGTCGTCGGCTCCCTGGCGCCACAGCAGCGAAATGCCCGCGAGCGCCAAGGCGATGACCGACCAGCGCAGGCTGCGCTCGGCGAACGCCGCCCCATCGAAAGCGCCGGCGAGCGACGCGGTCAGCGCCTCGCCAGCCATCGCCCCGGCGGCGACCGCGACCGCCAGCAGCAGCGGCCGCTGCAGGGGACGGGCGATCCTCACCGGTGCGACCGCCGCCAGGCCGACGGCGATGGCCAGCGCGACGACGAGGCGCTGACCGAGCACCGCCATCCAGCCCGCGCCGATCTCGCCCAGCGGCCAGTTGCGCCAGACGAACGGCTGGAAGAAGAACTGCGTCGACATCAGCACGGCCAGCGTCACCGCCGCGCCGAGCAGACGCGCCGGCGAGCCGTCGAACGCCGGCAGCACGCGGGCTGCCGGCGGTGCCGTCTGTGGTCGCCTCATCGCCCGAACCTGCGCCCAGCGTTTCGCGCAGGCAAGGATACGCCGCCGGTACCGGACCCGTCCATTCCGCCAGGCGGGCTGCTCGTCGGCCGAAACCGCCCGTTCGTCGGCGCATGCGCGGGCTCCGTCGCATCGACCCGAGCGTGGTCACGCGACCGGCTATCCTGACTGCGGCTGGAGACCCATCACAGGAGGCGTACCCATGATCCGGACAGTCCTTTCCATTTCGGTCGGCGCCATGGCGTTCGCCCTCGCGGCCCCGGCGGTCGCCGGCCCGGTCACCGGCGACCCGGTGCGCTTCTGGCAGGATCAGATGATCGGCAGCCTTGCGCTGCCGCCCGACCTTCTCGGCCACCCGTACGCCATGGTCGACGTCGCCATGTTCGACGCCGTCAACCAGACCGCGGGCAAGCCCTACCATGGCTATATCAAGAACCTGGTCACCGCCGGCGGCGACACGCGCGCGGCAGCGTCGCAGGCGGCGCACGACGTGCTGGTCAAGATCAACCCCGCCGGGGCCGCCGGCTATGACGCGGCGCTCGCCGCGAGCCTCGCCCTGGTCGCCGACGGGGCGGCCAGACCGCCGGCATCGCCACCGGCGCGGCCGCGGCGGCGGCGGTGATCGCCCAGCGCACCGGCGACGGCTACGGCGCGCCCTACACCTACACCCCGTCGGGCCTGCCGGGCCGCTGGGCCCCGACGCCGGACGAAGGCATCCCGGCGCAGTTCAAGTTCCTCGGCAGCACCAACCCGTGGGTCATCGCCAGCCCCTCGACCTACCGCCCCGGGCCGCCGCCGGCGCTCGGCAGCGCCGCCTACACCGCCGCCTTCGACGAGGTGAAGTCGCTCGGCTCGGCGACCAGCACCACGCGGACGCAGGACCAGACCGAGGCAGCCCAGTTCATCGCCAACGCCAACTCGCCGTTCGAGCGCATTGCCCTGAACGCCGCCGAGAGCAGGGGCCTGTCGAGCCTGGAGAGCGCGCGCATGTTCGCCATGGCCTCGGTCGCCTACGCGGACTCGGTGACGTCGGTCTTCGAGGCCAAATATTATTACGACTTCTGGCGCCCGGTGACGGCCATCCGCGCCGCCGACATGGACGGCAACCCCGACACGGTGGCCGATCCCAACTGGCACGCGCTGGTCTTCACGCCGCCGTTCCCGTCCTACTCGTCGGCAGCGACGGGAACCGCGAGCGCGTTCGACGGCGTCCTCGCCGGGCTGCTCGGCAACAACTACAGCTTCTGCCTCGACGGGCCGACCACACGCTGCTGGAACAGCCTGTCGGATGCGACGACCGAGTTCGCCAACGCCCGCGTGTGGGGCGGGGTGCACTGGCGCTTCGACGTCGACGCCAGCCTCACGGTCGGGAACGAGGTCGCCGCGGACGTGCTCGGCGCGCATGCCTTCCAGGCCGTCCCCGAGCCGGGCAGCTGGGCGCTGATGATCGTCGGCTTCGGCATCGTCGGCAGCCTTGGCCGCCGCACCCGTCACGTCGTCGCGGCGTAGCGCGTCGGCGGTCGATCGCGCCGAGGATTCTGCCGGGAGGGGCGGCCGCGATCCAGTACGGCGCGCTGACGATCGCGCCACGCTAGGCTGCACGATAAGCGGGCCTCGCTCGGGGCGAGGGCGGAGCCGCCGGGCTCCGCCCTTCGCTCCGTCGACCCGGTGCTGTCAGGCGAACGCTGAACGAGTTCGCGTGGAGCGAAGGGACCGCGCCACCCGACGCTTGCGGTCGGTCTGCTCACCGTCTGCCTGGACGACCCTGTTCCGCCGGCGGCCGGTCGCAGACTGGTCGTCGACCGGGTCGTGACGTCAGCCGATCTCGACCGCTGCCTCCGCCCCATCCCACTTGCCCGCCAGGCCCGGCACCTCGTCGAGCTGGCGCAGTCTGTCAACCGGCCGCGCTCCGCGCGGTAGCGGACGATCTCGGACCCATGCCCCTTGAGCTGCGGCACGTCGTCGAGATCGGCGGCGGTGGCGGTGTTCAGTCGATCATGACGCGTCATAGTCGAAGCGGCATATTCTGAAAACCGTCGACCGGCTCTGCAAAGACATTCGATCAACCCGCCCGCTTATCCCGACCCTGCGGCGATCCACCACAATAGAGTGAGCCGCGTCTGTATCGCGTTCGCTGTCGCATTGCCGGCACCCGAAACAAAGACGGACAGAGTGCCCGAGGCGTCTACGGGCAAGATGATGTTTGCGCGGTGCCGTTGGTCGCGGCGCTCCCTGACAAGAGACTGAGCGCTTAAGTAATGATGAACGTCCGGCTGATCGAGGGAATGTGCCTCGAGCCGCGTATCAGCAATGTGTTTGCCATATTTTAACTCCTCTCGCGGCAAGGTTCCATTGAGCTCTCACCCCTCTTTAAAGAATATGTTCATCTATTCGCAGGCAAGACCGGATGGCGACTACCGGCGGCCTTGCGATGCACCAGCCGGCGCTCGCCAGCGAAATCGCCATCGATAACATTCGCTTCGTCAGCATGGTGGCAATCGTCGCGCTGCATTGTCAGGTCTTTGCCAGCGACGTCCGTAGTGGTTTTGCAATCGTCCAGCTGTCGCAGGCCCTTAAGTTTGCGACCATAAACTTCTTCATCATCAGCGGCTTTCTCCTCGGTGACAACATATTCAAATATCATCGAGAGGACCTGTTCAGGCGGCGCTGCGCCCGGTTGTTGATACCTTGGCTGATGTGGTCGACACTGTTCGGTGTCGTTATCCTTATGGCGGGTAAGCTATCGCTCACATCGCAGTCGTGGTCGCTTCAGTCTACCTTGGCCATGGTGCTGATTGGCTCGCCATACTGGTTCATTCCGAACTTCCTGATCTCGTTTGCGATTGTACTATTCTTCCGTAATTGGCTTGATAATCTGATCCTGAATGTGTTCTTTGCCGCTGTAGCAGTTTTCTACGGCATGAACCTTTACTTCAAGTGGCTGCCAGCCACCCATACTTCTGCGGTGTTCGGGTTCACGATCTACTTCATTCTCGGTGTTCGCCTGCGCCGGGCGGGGCCCGCGCTGGTGCACTGGATTGAGCGGCGGTCGGCACTCGGGCTGGTCGGACTTGTCGCCGCCGCCTACGTGCTGTCGCTCGGAGAGGCAGAATATCTTAGCGGCCGGACGACCGACACCCGGACACCTTGCGAATATCCAATCAGGTTTCAGCGTCCTGGTTTTCCTGCTGCTGTTAAGACAAAACGGCCCTTGCACCCGGAAGCGATGCAGGTGCGCCGGCATACCTTCGGCATCTATCTCATCCATCCGTTTCTCTTTACGATTGGCAATAGCATCGTGTCGCGTGCACTTTCGCATTTGTACAACGTCCGTCGCGATCTACTGGTCGCGAGTCCCCATAGCTACATTCACCACGAGTGGGTGTTCCTGGTGGTCTGGCTGTCCTCCTTTACGTTCGTATACGGCTTCGCGTGGCTTGCGGCGGCGTTGATCGCCAGCAGCCGCGCGGCAGCGGCGGTCGGCATGGCCCCCCTGCAGGGGCAGACGGCCTAGCTGAGCCGCGCCGGCGGCCCCCTCGTCCCGCCCTGATCAACCCGACAGCGGCTTGCGAAAATTATTCGTCGCATCAGGCGTCCGCCGGCACGGCCGCGCGTTCGTCGCCCACATTGTTGCGGAGATTACCATGGCGACGAGCAAATCAGCGGCTGGCGGTTCGGCGAAGGCAGGCGCGGCACCGAGGGCTCCCGCCAGCAAGCCGGCGAGCGCCAAGGCAGGCAAGGGCGTCGCCTATCCTGCCGCCGGCTCGCTCCCGGCCGCAGCGTTCGAGCGCGGCGCCGGCGACGAGGTGCACCAGGTCGCGGCGCCGGGCCAGCCGGTGCTGACGACCAATACCGGCATGCCGATCGCCGACGACTTCAACAGCCTGAAGGCGGGCGCGCGCGGGCCGACGCTGCTCGAGGACTTCATCCTCCGCGAGAAGATCTTCCACTTCGACCACGAGCGCATCCCCGAACGCGTCGTCCACGCCCGCGGCACCGCCGCGCACGGCGTGTTCGAGCTGACCGACAGCCTTGCCGAGTACACCACCGCCAGGGTGCTGACCGAGACGGGCACGCCGGTCCCGGTCTTCACGCGCTTCTCGACCGTGGCCGGCAACCGCGGGTCGGCCGACCTCGCGCGCGACGTCCGCGGCTTCGCCGTCAAGTTCTACACGCCGGAGGGCAACTGGGACCTGGTCGGCAACAACATCCCGGTGTTCTTCATCCAGGACGCGATCAAGTTCCCCGACCTGATCCACGCGGTCAAGGAGGAGCCCGACCGCGGCTTCCCGCAGGCGCAGTCGGCGCACGACACCTTCTGGGACTTCATCGCCTGCTCGCCCGAGGCGATGCACATGGTCATGTGGCAGATGTCCGACCGCACCATCCCGCGCTCGCTCCGCATGATGGAGGGCTTCGGCATCCACACCTTCCGGCTGATCAACGCCGAGGGCAAGTCGACCTTCGTCAAGTTCCACTGGCGGCCGCTGCTCAACTCGCAGTCGGTGGTGTGGGACGAGGCGGTCAAGATCAACGGCGCCGACCCCGACTTTCATCGCCGCGACCTCTACACCGCGATCAACGACGGCGAGTATCCGGCGTGGGACCTCGCGGTCCAGCTGTTCACCGAGGAGGATGCCGCGGGCTTCGACTTCGACCACCTCGATTCGACCAAGATCATCCCCGAGGAGGTCGTGCCGCTGCGGGTGATCGGACGCATGACCCTGAACGGCAATCCGGCGAACGTGTTCAGCGAGACCGAACAGGTCGCCTTCTGCACGCAGAACGTCGTGCCCGGGATCGACTTCTCCGACGATCCGCTGCTCCAGGGACGCAACTTCTCCTACCTCGACACGCAGCTGAAGCGGCTCGGCTCGCCCAACTTCATGCAGATCCCGATCAACCAGCCGCGCTGCCCCTTCGCCAACATGCAGCGTGACGGCCATATGCAGATGCTGCCGCAGGGCACGCGCGTGACCTATACGCCGAGCCTGATCGACCCGTCGGGACCGCGCGAGGACCCGAAGCTGGGCTTCCGCAGCTTCCCGGCGACGTCCGAGGGGCCGAAGGTGCGCGCGCGGTCGGCGACCTTTGCCGATCACTACAGCCAGGCGCGGCAGTTCTTCCTGAGCCAGACCAAGCCCGAGCAGGACCACATCGTCGCCGCGCTGATCTTTGAGCTGTCGAAGGTCGAGCTGCCGATCATCCGCTCGACGATGCTCGGCCACCTCGTCGTCATCGAGCCGTCGCTCGGCGAGCGCGTCGCCGCCGGGCTCGGTCATACCGCGGCGATCGTCCCCGCCACGCCGGCGATCGAGCCGCGCGACCTGCCGGCCAGCCCCGCGGTCAGCATCCTGGCGAAGGGAGCCCCGTCGATGGTCGGGCGCCTGGTCGGCATGCTCGTCACCGACGGCGCCTCGTCGGCGACGGTCGGGGCGCTGATCGAGGCGGCGGTGGCGGCGGGCGCGTCGCCGAAGATCGTCTGCCCACGCGTCGGCGGCGTCACGCTCGACGACGGCAGCCACTTGCGCGGCGACTTCCAGCTGGCGGGCGGGCCGTCGGTGCTGTTCGATACCGTCGCCGTCCTCGCGTCGGAGGTCGGGACGACCGCGCTGCTCGGCGAGGCCGCGGCGGTGGCATGGGTCCACGACGCCTTCCAGCATCTGAAGGTCATCGCGACGACGCCCGAGGCGGAGCCCTTGCTCGCCGCCGCGGGGGTTGCGCCGGACGTCGGCGTCGTCGCGCTCGCCGGCACCGAAGACCCCGCGGCCTTCGTCGCACTGGCTGGAAGGGGGCGGATCTGGGAGCGCGAGCCGGTGGTGCGGATGGTGTACTGACGCGATCCTCCGTTCGCGCTCGGGCGGCGAGGCACGCGGCTCGGCTGGCGAAGCCATCCGCGGATCGCCGCCGGGCTGCCGCAACGGCCTGTTCCGAGGCGAACGGTCGGGGGTGGGTGGCGGATCGGCAGGGATTCGAACCCTGGAGGAGCTTTGGACCCCTACACACTTTCCAGGCGTGCGCCTTCGACCGCTCGGCCACCGATCCGTTGGCCGGGGCGGTAGCACGCCGTCAGCCGTCCGGACAAGCGCCGTGGGGAGGCGGTTGCCCCGACGCCGGCGCTGCGCCACAAGCCGGCATGGCCGCAGCGCGACGCCCCAGTCCGGTCGCCGACGACCTTATCCGCCGCATCCTGGCGATCGACGCCCATGTCCTGATCCTCGACAAGCCGGCGGGGCTGGCGGTCCACCCCGGCCCGGCGACGCCGCACAGCCTGGAGGCGCACCTGATCGCGCTGCGCGAGGGCTTCGTCCGCCCGCCGCAGCCGGCGCACCGGCTCGACCGCGACACCTCGGGCTGCCTCGTCCTGGCCCGCCATCCCCGGGCGCTGCGGCGGTTGACGGCGCTGTTCGCCGAAGGACGGGTCGACAAGACCTATTGGGCACTGGTCGACGGCGCGCCGGCCGGCGATGCCGGGACGATCGACGCGCCGCTGCTCAAGGTATCGACCGCGGCGGACGGCTGGCGGATGACCGTCGCGGCGACGGGCCGGCCGGCGGTGACGCACTGGCGGGTGCTGGACCGCGGCGCTCGCAGCCTGATCGAGTTCCGCCCCGCGACCGGGCGGACGCACCAGATCCGGGTCCACGCGGCACAGCTCGGCACACCGATCGCCGGCGACCCGGTCTATGGCGCCGGGCACGGGCCGATGCTGCTCCACGCGCGGCGGGTGGTCGTGCCCTATGCCGCCGACCGGCCGCCGATCGCGGCGACGGCGCCGCTGCCGGCGCACTGGCCCGCGGTCACGGGATGAGGTCGCTCGGCTCGACCGGCGGCAGGCGGAGACTGCCGTCGAGCAGCGCCGGGCCGGGCAGATAGGCGCGGAAGATGAGGACGAAGCGGCCCTTGGACGACGGCAGCCAGTTGACCACGCGCTCGCCCGACGGCGGGGTCGGCTGGATGAAGATGTCGTAGCCGCCGTCGCGTTCGGGGTGAAGGTCGTCGGTCCGGTCGCCGACCGCGAAGCGCTTCGACGGGCTGTCGACGAAGAACAGCCGCCCGTCGGCTTCCTGCCGGTACATGGTCAGCGACCAGAATCGCGCCGACCGGCAGGTGGCCGGGGATGTGCGCGGTATAGGCCCGCGTCCCGGTGAGCGGCGCCCCGGCCTTGTCGGCGACCGCGGTGAGGTAGATCGCCTCGGTTCGCGGCAGGGCGCCGAGGCCGCCGAGCGCGACGCGGGCGCGGGCCAGGTCGTCGCTGTCGCCATAGGCACCGATGCCGGCGCCGGGGTAGCTCCAGCCGTCGATCACGGTGCCCGCCTGCGCCAGACCGGTGGCGACCTCGGCATGGAGGGCGGGAGGGCCTTGTCCCACGCTGCCAGCAGGTCCGGCGGGCGGCCCGCCGGGGATAAGCCCGAGGGTGGTCCATTCGGGCCGCTGCGGGATATCCTTGCCGACCCGGTTGCGCGCCGCCGCCTCGTCGACGACGGCGAGGAACGTCGCCGCATCGGGATCGGCCGTCGGCACGGCGGTCACCGGCACCGGCTTGGCATTCTCCGGCGGCACCGCCAGGCTGAAGCCGCGGATCAGGCCGGTGGCGGTGGCGAGGTCGTCGGGGCCGTTGACCAGCACCCGGACCAGCAGCCAGGCGTCGTTGGTCGGCGAGCGCAGCACCGTCGTCTGCGGCGGCGGCGTGCCGTTCCACCCCGGGCCGGCGATCAGGTAGCGCCCGCCCTTGCCGCCGGTGCGCGTGCCGACGATCGCGACGTTGTTGGTGAACAGGTCCATCAGCGCGACCGAATGGTAGCGGCCGGGCAGCGCCGGCGTGTCGAGGATCACCGGCCCGCCGGCGAGGTCGAGCCAGGCGCTGGAATACAGCGTGTCGTTGTTCGGCGTCGTCACGTCGCGGCTATGCGCGTCGGCCAGCGTCGTGCGGGCGTAGAGATGGTTGACGCCGGGGGCGCCGAGCGCCTCGACCTTGCTGACCTGCAGGTGACGCGCGCGCATCATCTCAAAGACGGGCAGGGCGAAGACATAGGCGGCCCGCAGCCGCGCCGTCTCGGTCGGCGGCTCGGGCGTCGCGGCGGCCGGCGCCGCCGCGATTTCGGGCGCGGCGGCCGCCGGCGGCACGGCGACCGCGGTGACGGGATATCGGCGGGACGCGCCGGCGTCGGCGGGAGCGGCGGGAGCCGCTGGGGGAGCGGCGGCCGGGGCGGGCGCCGCCGCGCCGCTGTGCCGCCCGAACAGCGGCACCTTCGGCGGGTCGGCCAGCGCCGGCGCCGCCAGCGCGCAGGCCAGCAGCGGGTCAGTCAGGCGCGCGATCATGGCGGCTCCCCGAATACTGCGCCCCGCTATGGCCGGGGGTGGAAAGCGCGTCCAGTCCGGTGCAGGGTGCCGCAAACGTCAGTTGGGGAGAGAGCCATGGAAGCCGCCTATATCGTCGCCGCCGCGCGCACCGCCGGAGGCCGCCGCGGCGGCCGCCTGACCGGCTGGCACCCGGCCGACCTCGCCGGGCAGGTGCTGAATGCGCTGGTCGACCGCAGCGGCGCCGACCCGGCGCTGGTCGAGGACGTCATCATGGGCTGCGTCAGCCAGTTCGCGCAGCAGTCGGGCAACGTCGCGCGCAACGCCGTCCTGTCGTCGAGGCTGCCCGAGAGCGTCCCCGGCACCAGCGTCGACCGCCAGTGCGGCAGCAGCCAGCAGGCGCTCCACTTCGCCGCCGCCACGGTGATGAGCGGGCAGATGGACGTGGTCATCGCCGCCGGCGTCGAATCGATGAGCCGCGTGCCGATGGGCATGGCCGGCAAGCTCGCGCACGAGGCGAACCTCGGCTCGCCGTTCGGCGGCCCGGGGATGAAGCGCGCGCTATCCCGGCGTCCAGTTCAGCCAGTTCACCGGCGCCGAGATGCTCGCGGCCAAGCACGACCTGTCGAAGGACGACCTCGACGCCTTCGGCTTCGCCAGCCAGCAGAGCGCCATCGCGGCGCAGCGCGCGGGGGCGTTCGACGCCGAGATCGTGCCGGTCGAGGTCGAGCTGCCCGACGGCCGGCGCGAGGCGCACACCGTCGACGAGGGCATCCGCTTCGACGCGACGCTGGAGGGGGTCAAGGGGGTCAAGCTGATCTCCGAGGGCGGCCGGCTGACGGCGGCGACGAGCTCGCAGATCGCCGACGGCGCGAGCGGGGTCATGGTCGTCAACGACCGCGGGCTGAAGGCGCTCGGCGTCGCAGCCGCTGGCGCGCATCCATCACATGACCGTCGTCGGCGAGGATCCCGGTCATCATGCTCGAGGCGCCGATCGGCGCGACGCGGCGGGCGCTCCGGCGCGCCGGCATGAGCATTGCCGACATCGACCTGTTCGAGGTCAACGAGGCCTTCGCCAGCGTGCCGCTGGCCTGGCTGAAGGAGATCGGCGGCGACCCCGAGCGTCTGAACGTCAACGGCGGCGCCATCGCCCTCGGCCATCCGCTCGGCGCGTCGGGCACCAAGCTGATGACGACGCTGGTCCACGCGCTGCGCGCGCGCGGCAAGAAGTGGGGCCTGCAGACGATGTGCGAAGGCGGCGGGCTGGCCAACGTGACGATCGTCGAGGCGCTGTAGATGACCGACTTCACCCAGATCCGCTACGCCGTCGACGGCGGCATCGCCACGATCACGCTCAGCCGGCCGGACAAGCTCAACGCCTTCACCGGCACGATGATGAGCGAACTGATCGCCGCCTTCGACGCGACCGACGCCGACGACGCGGTGCAGGGCGGTGATCGTCACCGGCGACGGCCGCGCCTTCTGCGCCGGGGCCGACCTCGTCGGCCGGGGCGGCGACGTTCGACTATGAGAAGCTCGGCCTCGGCGGCCCGGTGCAGGCCGACGGCACGACCGACTATGCCCACGAGGCGGTGCGCGACGGCGGCGGGCAGGTGACGCTGCGCATCTTCAGGAGCCTGAAGCCGGTCATCGCCGCGATCAACGGCCCGGCGGTCGGCATCGGCATCACCATGACGCTGGCCATGGACATCCGCATCATGGCCGACACCGCCCGCGCCGGCTTCGTCTTCGCCCGGCGCGGGATCGTGCCCGAGGCGGCGTCGAGCTGGTTCCTGCCGCGCATCGTCGGCATCGCCCAGGCGCTCGAATGGTGCTACTCGGGCCGGGTGTTCGACGCGCAGGAGGCGCTGAACGGCCGCCTTGTCAGCCGCGTCGTGCCGGCCGCCGACCTGCTCGCCACGGCGACGGCGCTCGCCCGCGAGATCGCCGACAATGCCGCGCCGGTATCGGTGGCGCTGACCCGGCAGCTGCTGTGGCGGATGCTGGGCGCCGCCGACCCGATGGACGCGCACCGCATCGACAGCCGCGCCATCTGGAGCCGCGGCCGCTCGGCCGACGCGCGCGAAGGCGTGACCGCGTTCATCGAAAAGCGCCCGGCGCTTTCCCCGACTCGGTCGCCGGGGGGATGCCCGACTTCTATCCGTGGTGGGACGAGGCCAAGTACGGTTGACGCGAACGTCAAGGCGCGTCACGCGGGCGGCATGACCGACACCGTCCAAGCGCCGCTCGCCGCCTTCGCCGGGGCCGTCCCGCCGGCCCCGCCGTGGTTCACCGCGGCGATCGCCGCCGCGCCGGAGGTGTCGACCGTTACCGTCGATGGCGCCGCGCTCGAGCTGCTGACGTGGGGCGAGCGCGGCAAGCCCGGCCTGCTGCTCCTCCACGGCAATGGCGCCCACGCCCGCTGGTGGAGCTTCATCGCCCCGTTCTTCGCCGCCGACTGGCGGGTCGCTGCTTTCTCGTGGAGCGGCATGGGCGGGTCCGACCACCGCGACGTCTATTCGCTGCCGACCTTCGTCGCCGAGATCGCCGCCGCCGCCGCCGCCAGCGGGGTCGCCGACCGCGGCCCGCCGGTCGTCGTCGGCCACAGCTTCGGCGGCTTCCCGATGATGGCCGCCGCCGCCGCCCTCGACCTGGGCGCCGCGGTCATCGTCGACACGCCGTTCCGCCCGCCCGGCGAGCCCGGCGGCCGACCGCCCAGCACCGGCGAGCGGCCGCACAAGGTCTATCCCGACCTGCCGAGCGCGCTCGCCCGCTTCCGCTTCGCCCCCGTCCAGGGCTGCGCCAACGCCTTTATCGCCGACTGGATCGCCCGCGGCTCGCTGAAGCCGGTCGAGGGCGGCTGGACCTGGCGCTTCGATCCGATGCTGTGGCACCGCTTCGACATCGCCGACACCCAGAGCCTGCTGGCCGGCCCCCGCTGCCCGGTGGCGCTGATCTGGGGCGACCGGTCGCAGCTGATGCCGGCCGACCGCGTCGCCGACATGCGCCGCCGCCTGCCGCCGGGATCGCCGGCGCTGGCCATCCCCGACGCCGACCACCACGTCATGGTCGATCAGCCGCTCGCGTTCGTCGCGGCGCTGCGCGGGCTGCTCGCCGGCTGGCCCTAGGGTCTCCCGCCGCATTGCCGCGGCGACGGCGTCGGTGGCATGGGGGCGGGGTGACGACTTACCTCGACTGGGCGGCGACGGCGCCGATCGACCCTGCCGCGATCGCTGCGATGACCGCCGCGGCGCGGGAGTGGGCCAATCCGTCATCGGTCCACGGCCCGGGACGGCGGGCGCAGGCGGCGCTGGCCGAGGCGCGGCGCGCGATCGCCGCCGCCCTCGACGTCGTGCCGTCGCGCCTGGTCTTCACCGCCGGCGGCACCGAAGCGCTCGGCCTGGCGCTGGCGCAGGGCGCGGGGCCGCGGCTGGTGTCGGCGGTCGAGCACGACGCGGTGCGGGCGCAGGCGCGCGGCGGGGCGGCGGTGATCCCGGTCGACGACGACGGCGTCGTCAACCTCGAGGTGCTCGCCGAGATGCTGGCAGCGGTCGAGGCCCCGCGCGTCGCGGTGATGCACGCCAACAACGAGACCGGGGTCATCCAGCCGGTCGCCGAGATCGCCCGGCTGGTCGCCGCGCGCGGCGGCACGCTGCTGGTCGACGCGGTGCAGAGCGCCGGCAAGCTGCCGCTGCCCGATGCCGACTACGTCGCGGTGTCGGCGCACAAGCTCGGCGGGCCGCCCGGCGTCGGCGCGCTGATCGTGCGCGAGCCGGTGACCGCCGTCGCCCGCGGCGGCGGGCAGGAGCGCGGCCAGCGCGCCGGGACCGAGAATTTGCCGGGCATCGCCGGCTTCGCCGCCGCGGTCGCCGCCCGTGCCGCCGATGTCGGCTGGCATCACCGCGCCCACGCCCTGCGCGACCGGCTGGAGGCGCGGCTGCCGGGCGCCGTCGTCGCCCGGACGGCGCCGCGGCTCGGCACCATCAGCTGCCTGCGCCTGCGCGGCGTCGCGGCGATGACGCAGCTGATGACCCTCGACCTCGCCGGCTTCGCCGTCAGCGCCGGCGCGGCCTGCTCGTCGGGCAAGGTCCGCACCAGCCATGTCCTGGAAGCGATGGGCCTCGACGCGGCGGCGGCGGGGGAGGCGATCCGCGTCAGCTGGGGCTGGACGACGACCGCGGCCGAGATCGACGCCTTCGCCGCGGCGTGGACGGCGATGGCCGCCCGGCTCGGCCGCGCGGCCTGACCTGTCCTACGCCCCGCCGGCTGTGGTAGCGAAGGGCTGGACAGCAGCGGAGAAAGCGACGGTGACGACGGCACGGCGCGGCGGGAAGGTGACGGGGAACGGCCTGCGCCCGCGCGCGCCGACCTCGCGCCCCCGTCGACCTGGTGTGACTTTTGTCAACTTAGCATTAAATTCCGGTAACATTTGCCAGCAGCGGTGCGGCGGCGGACGCCGCGACTCGGCGACATGACCATGCCCGTCTATCTCGATTATGCGGCGACGACGCCGCTCGATCCGGCCGTCGGCGCGGCGATGGCGCCGTGGGCAACGACGCGCTTCGGCAACCCGGCGTCGCCGCACCGCTGGGGCTATGACGCCGCTGCCGCGGTCGCCGTCGCCCGCGGGCAGGTCGCGGCGCTGCTCGGCGTCGCGCCGGAGGCGATCGCCTTCACCGGTGGCGCGACCGAAAGCGTCAACTGGGCGCTGAAGGGGGTCATGCTCGCCGCCGCGCCGGAGCGGCGGCGACTGGTAACGATCGCCACCGAACACAGTTGTGTCCTCGACAGCGCGCGCTGGCTCGAGTCGATCGGCTGCAGCCTGACCGTGCTGCCGGTGCGCGGCGACGGCACGCTCGATCTCGCCGATCTCGACGCGGCGCTGGGGCCGGACGTGGCGCTGGTCTCGGCGATGCTGGTCAACAACGAGACCGGGGTGATCCACCCGGTCGCGGCGATCGCGGCACGGGCGCGCGCGGCGGGCGCGCTGTTCCACTGCGACGCAGCGCAGGGCTTCGGCAAGGTCGCCTGCGACCGGCTCGATGCCGACCTCGTCAGCGTCTCGGCGCACAAGATTTATGGCCCCAAGGGCATCGGCGCGCTGTATCGCCGCCCGGGTCTGACGCTGGTCCCGCTGCTCCACGGCGGCGGGCAGGAGGACGGGCGGTCGGGCACGCTGCCGACGGCGCTGTGCGTCGGCTTCGGCGCGGCGGCGGCGCTTGCCGGCGAGCGGATGGCGGCCGACGCCGCCCATGCCGAGGCGCACAACCGGCGTCTTCGGCGTGACCTTCGTGTGACCTTCGCCGTCAACGGCGAGGGTGCGCCGCGCTGGCCGGGCATCCTCAACCTGTCGTTCGACGTCGACGCGACGCGGCTGCTCGCCGCCGCCCGCGACCTGGCGCTGTCGACGGGATCGGCCTGCGCCACCGGCCGGCCGAGCCATGTGCTGGCGGCGATGGGCGTCGCCGACGGGCTGCGGCTGAGCTTCGGCCGCTTCACCACCGCCGCCGAGATCGACCGGGCCGCCGCCGTGCTGACGGCGGCCGTCGAGCGGCTGACGGCGCGCGCGGCATGACCGTCCGCGTCCGTTTCGTCAGCGCCGACGGCGCGCGCGTGGTCGAGGCCGAGGCGGCGCCGGGCGCCCGCCTGCTCGACGTCGCCCAGGCCTACGACCAGCCGCTCGAGGGCGCCTGCGAGGGGGCGATGGCCTGCTCGACCTGCCATGTCCTGATCCGCCCGGCCGACTTCGACCGCTTGCCCGCGGCGAGCGCGGAGGAGGAGGACATGCTCGACTTCGCCGTCGGGGCGTCGCGCACCAGCCGCCTCGCCTGCCAGGTCTGGCTAGACGACAGCCTCGACGCCATCGAGGTCAAGATGCCCCCCGGCAGCGTCGACATGAGCCGGCGCTAGTTCGCGCCGCAGCCGCGGGGCGAGCGCCAGGAA
Source organism: uncultured Alphaproteobacteria bacterium (assembly GCA_963847215.1). Lineage (GTDB taxonomy): Bacteria > Pseudomonadota > Alphaproteobacteria > Sphingomonadales > Sphingomonadaceae > Polymorphobacter_B. Next base: position 2,804 of record CAWJZA010000009.1, on the reverse strand, counting down.
CAGGATCCCGCCGGCGCCGACGATGGCGGCGTGGAGCAGCCAGAAGCGGCTGGCGTCGAGCACCTCGTACAGGCCGCCCAGCCGCCCGCTGACGACGCTGCCGACGAACACCGCCAGCGTCATCACCCCGATCATCGTCGCCGCCACCTGCCGCGGCGCCGCCCGGGTGTAGAGCGCCAGCGCGATGGGGGTGAAGAACAGCCAGCCCTCGTTCGACAGCAGGTGGAAGCCGATCGCCCACAGCAGCGGCACCCGCCCGCCCGCCGGCGTCACCAGCGGCGCGGCGGCGAGCCAGGCCGTGGCCCCGGCGAAGATCAGGCAGCCGATGGCGAGCTTGGCGAGATCGTCGGGCTCGCGGCCGCGCGCCGCCTGCCACCGCCACAGCGCCAGCGTCGGCGCCATCAGCACCACCGGCGCGATGCCGTCGAGCGCCTGCAGCCACGGCACCGGCATGGTCCAACCGAGGACGCTCAGGTCGACATGGTCGCGGACCCACAGGTTATAGACGTTCCACACCTGGCTCTGGGCGATCCAGAACAGCGCCAGCACCGGGATCAGGGCGACGAGGATGACGACGACACGGCGTTCCGGGCGCGACAGCGGCGGACGCGAGGCGCTCGCCCGCACCGGCTCGGGCGGCAGGTGGCGACCGCCGGCAAGATAGACGATCAGCCCGATCAGCATGCCGACGCCGGCGAAGCCGAAGGCGAAGTGCCAGCCGTAGGCCGCGCCGAGGAAGCCGCAGACGATCGGCGCGACGAAGGCGCCGACGTTGATGCCGATGTAGAACAGCTGGAAGCCGTCGTCGCGCCGCCGGTCGTCGGGGCCGTAGAGCGCGCCGACCTGCGCCTCGAGATTGCCGCGCAGCGCGCCCGCCCCCAGGATCAGGCACAGCAGCGCCAGCAGGAACGAGGCGTCGAACGCCATGGCGAAATGGCCCGCCGTCATCAGCAGCGCGCCCGCCGTCACCGCCGGCCGCCGGCCGATGCGGTCGCCGATCGCCCCGCCGACGACGGGGGTGAAGTAGATCAGCCCGACGTAGAGCCCGAAGATCTGCGCGGCCAGCGCCTGCGTCGACAGGGGCCCGGTCACCGCCTCGATCGCCGCGCGGAACGCCGCGAAGCCGGCGATGTGCTCGACGTGGCCCGGAAGGAGCAACTGCCCGGTCATGTAGAGGACGAGCAGCGCCTGCATGCCATGGAACGAGATGCGGTCCCACAGCTCGGTTCCGGCGAGATAGGCGAGGCCGCGCGGCTGGCCGAACAGGTCGGGGGCGGGCGCTTTGCTCACGGCGTGAGTGTTCCACGCCGCCGGCAGACCGGCAAGCGGCTTGCGCCCGCGGCCAGCGCGCGCCATATCCGCGCGGGAGTTGGGCGGGCAGTGCTCTCGCCAACCCGGTCAGGTCCGGAAGGAAGCAGCCGCAACGAGTTACGCGCTGGGTCGTTCCGGCTCCCACCCGCCCAAATATGCTTGCGTTCTCCCGCGACGGCCGCAGCGAGTTTCGCTGGAATGAGCGCGGGTCGCCGCCTAGGTTGGCGGCGATGTCCCCTCCCCGGCGAGCCATATCGCGTCCTCGCCCGCAAATACCGCCCGCCGCTTCGATCAGCTGATCGGCCAGGAGGCGATGGTGCAGACGCTGGGCAACGCGATCGAGCGCGACCGGCTGGCGCATGCCTTCCTGCTGACCGGCGTCCGCGGCGTCGGCAAGACCTCGACCGCGCGGCTGATCGCCAAGGCGCTGAACTGCATCGGCCCGGACGGGCAGGGCGGCCCGACGATCGCCCCGTGCGGCGTCTGCGAGCCCTGCGTCGCGATCGCCGAGGGCCGGCATATCGACGTGATCGAGATGGACGCGGCGTCCAACACCGGCGTCGACGACGTCCGCGAGATCATCGAGGCGGTGCGCTATTCCGCCGTCTCAGCGCGCGCTACAAGATCTACATCATCGACGAAGTCCACATGCTGTCGAAGAACGCGTTCAATGCGCCTGCTGAAGACGCTCGAGGAGCCGCCGCCGCACGTCAAATTCCTGTTCGCCACGACCGAGGTCAACAAGGTGCCGGTCACCGTCCTGTCGCGCTGCCAGCGCTTCGACCTGCGCCGGATCCCGGCCGACATGCTCGCCGCGCCATTTCGGCGATATCGCCGCGGCGGAAGGGGTCGAGAGCGAGGCCGAGGCGCTGGCCCTGATCGCCCGCGCCGCCGAAGGCTCGGCGCGCGACGGCCTGTCGATCCTCGACCAGGCGATCGCCCATGCCGGCGGCGAGGTGACGGCGCGACAGCGTGCGCGACATGCTCGGCCTATCCGACCGCGGCGCGAACCGGGCGCTGCTGGGGCTGATGCTCGGCGGCGACGCGCCGGGCGCGCTCGCCGCGCTCAAGGACATATCGATCTCGGCGTCGACCCGGCGCGGTCCTGCGGGGGCTGCTCGAGCTGGTCCACGGCATCACCCGGGCCAAGGTCGGCGGCCGAGGACCCGGCCCATTCGGCCGAGGAGCGCGAGGCCTTTGCCGAATGGGCGGGCAACTCGGCCATGGCGCAATCCACCGCCTGTGGCAGCTGCTGCTCAAGGGCCTGGCCGAGGTCCACCACGCGCCGATGCCGCTGGAGGCGGCGGAGATGGCCATCCTGCGCGTGATCCATGCTGCCGAGCTGCCCGATCCCGGCGATCTCGTGCGCCGGCTGACAGAGCGCGGCGACGACGACCTGGCGCCATCGATGTCCGCCGATGCTGGCCGCGCTGGCGCGGCGCTGACCGCACGGCCGGCGGCACCGTCGCTTGCTCAACCCGCCGCCGGGCATC
>CAWJZA010000008.1:0-162453 GCA_963847215.1 uncultured Alphaproteobacteria bacterium | reverse complement strand
GAGCCGATGCCGTCGGTCGACAGCTTGAACTTCTTCGATCCGGCGCGGTCGTGGATCAGCGCCAGCGACCAGTCGCCGGGGTGCGGCACGCGGACACACAGTTCGACCGGGCCGCTCGCCGGCACCGGCAGGACGGCGCGGCGGAACACCTTGCCGTCGCGGACGAGATCGCGGTCGTCGGCGAGCCACTCGCCCTCGACCGGGCGCATACAGCTCGAGCCGCAGCGTGCCCGTGCGGTCCTTCAGCCCCTCGGCGGTGGCGATGACCGCCGGCCCGCTCTCGTGCGGGCGGCACTGGCCCTCGGCGATGCCGTAATCGGGCACCGGCGCTTCCGGCCAGTCGCGACCGGCCGCGGCGGCGGCGATCGCGGCGGCGAGGCAGCGCGATCATTCCCGCCCCTCCAGCCCGAGCAGGTCGGAGGCGACGAGCACGCCGCCGACGACGACATGGGTGATGATCAGCAGCCCGGCCATCATCGCCATCAGCGGCGCGATGCCCGACCCGCGCGCCGACGATCAGCACCGCGACGCCGGCGAAGACGACGTCCTTGTTCGGCACCAGCGGCAGGCGCGAGATCAGCAGGCGCAGCGACGCCAGCATCAGCCAGTAGACGAACGGCACCGCCGGCAGGACGAGGCTCCACATCACCGCCAGCAGCGCCGTCGCCGCCGAGCACGCGAACGAGCTGCATCGCGGCGACGAAGGCGAGGTCGCGCGCGCGGCAGGCTGAACACCCGGCCGCGCAGCAGCATGACCGACCAGCGACGAGCCGAGCAGGACGGCGATCGAGGTGAACAGCGTCCGCCCCGACAGGCCCATGTTGAGCCGCTCCAGCGTCGGATACGCGATCGACGAACATCGTCAGCGTGACGAAGTTGCCGACCAGCGCCGACAGGATCGCGACGTCCTTGATCGCGCCGAACGGCGCGCCGGTGGCGATCGCCCCGGCCGGACCGCCGGCGACCGGTCGCCCGCCGCCGCGCCCAGGCGTAGAAGTACAGCTCGCCCGAATAGCCGAGCAGCACCTCGTTCGAGATATATTTGCGGACCAGCGCCGGAAAACCCGCCGCGGGGATGCCCCACAGGCGGCGGAAGATGACGAAGTCCATGATCGGCTGGGCGAAATAGGCGAGCGCGAAGACCAGCCAGAACAACGGCGAGCGCGGCACCAGCGCGGCGATGCGGGGGAAGTCGCTGCCGCGGAAATGGCTCGCCGCGGCGCCGACGATGGCCAGGCTGACGCAGCGGCCCGACCCAGCGCAGCCAGCCGCGCGGGCCGGCCGGCTGCGGCCGCGATCGGCGTCAGCACGCCCGCCGGTCCGGCAGCACGAAGTCGACCAAGGTCGTGCACTTATCCTCGTCTCGCGTCGAAACGCCCCCGGGAGAGCCCATGGAACGTCATTGTGACCGCGGCATGGCAGCCGCCAGCTCGGCATAACGCCCGGGCCGGCGGCCCGGCCCAGTGCGGCGAGCGTCGCGTCGATGCTGGCGAGGATCGTCGGCTCGGCGGTGTCGCCGGGGTGGACGGCGACGCGCACGACGCGCTGGCCGCCGAGCAGCGCGCGCGCGGCGCGCGGCGACGGCGAGCGAACTCAGCCGCCGGCCCGGCTGCGCGAGGCCCAGGTGACGACCGGCCCGCGCGCCAGCACCGCGCCGTCGGCCGGCCGCCAGACGCGGAAATGATCCTCGGCCAGCGCGAAGCCGGCGTCGGCCAGCGCGGCGCGCGCGCCGTCGCTGTACAGCCAGGCCGGGGCGATGAAGCCGGCGGCGGCGCGGCCGTCGCGTCCTCGACGACGGCGCGGGCGCGGATCATCCGGGCCAGCGCCTCGGCGCGGCGGCAGGGCGGCGAACTCGCCCTCGCCGGCGGTCATGTGGCGTCGCGCTTGCGCGGCAGCGCCGGCCGGATGCCGCGGCGCGTCGTCGCGGTGGCTCCAGCCGTGGACGAACATCTCGACGCCGGCGTCGGCCCAGGCGCGCAGCCGCCGGGCATAGGCCGGTCGGCGGCCAGCGGGGCCGCGCCCCAGTGGTCGGGCACGACGAGCATCGCGAAGCGCGGCCCGCCGAGCAGCCGGTCGAACGCTCGGCGAGCGCGTCGACCTGCGGGCGAAGCGCGGCGCCGACGTCGTGGATCGAGGCGAGCAGCAGCTTGGGCAGGGGATCGCGTCTCTCGTCGGCGCGCGCTGGAGGCCCGACCGGGAATCGAACCCGGGTGCACGGATTTGCAGTCCGTTACGTCACCACTCCGCCATCGGGCCTGACGCGCTGGCCGGCGAGGCCAGCGCTCTAGCCATATCGCTTGGCGAGGGCAACCGTCGCCGGCTAGGACGCGGCGACGCGACGCGGGTTGCGCCGCCACTGTATTATATCTATAACTCACTCGCGAGCCGGGACGATCGGGAAGCGATGATGGTCGACGCACGGCGCGAGGCGATGATCGACCGCCAGCTGCGCCCGACCGGCGTCAACGATCCCGCCGTGCTCGCCGCCTTCCGCGCCGTCGACCGCGCGCGCTTCGTCCCCGCGGCGGCGGCGGCGCTCGCCTATGCCGACGCGGCGGTCCCCCTCGGCGCCGGGCGCGCGATGCTCGAACCGATGATCGCTCGGCCTGCTGCTGACCCACGCCCGCTCGCCGCCGGCGACGCGCGTCCTCGTCGTCGGCGCGGGCACCGGCTATACGGCGGCGGTCGTCGCGGCGCTCGGCTGCCGGGTCACGGCGCTCGAGAGCGACGCCGCGCTCGCCGCGGCGGCGCGGGCCAATCTCGGCGATCGCGACGGTCGTCGTCGGGCCGCTGGCCGCCGGCTGGCCGGCGGGAGCGCCGTACGACCTGATCCTCCTCGACGGCGCCGCCGCCGACCTGCCGCCGCGCGCTCGCCGACCAGGTCGCCGACGGCGGGCGGCTCGCCGGGCGTCATCGTCGGCGACGACGGCGTCGGCCGGGCGACGGTCGGGCGCGTCGTCGGCGGGCATTTCGCCGGGAACGGGTTTCGCCGAGACCGGCGCGCCGGTTCTGCCGGGTTCGCGCGTGCCCGCGCCTTCGTCTTTTAATGAGTTACGGCGGGGAATGACCGACATGAAGCTTGTTCCGGCGGTCGCCGCCGCGCTGCTCGCCAGCGCCGCCTCCCTCGCCGCGACGCCGGCGGCCGAGACGCTGCCCGAGGCGCTCGCCGAGGCGTACGAGACCAACCCGCAGCTGACCGTCCAGCGCGACATCGTCCGCCAGGCCGACGAGGGCGTGCCGCAGGCGCTCGCCGCCGGCCGTCCGACGCTCAACGCGACCGGCATCGCCCAGCAGAGCGCGGCCGACCTCAGCCAGGACGGCGGGCGCTATTATCAGGGCGCGCTGAGCCTCAACCAGTCGCTCTACCGCGGCGGGCCGGACGCGGCACCGCGATCAGCGCCGCCGAGAACCGCATCTACGCCGCCCGCGCCCGCCTGCGCGCGGTCGAGGACACCGTCCTGCTCGACGTCGTCACCGCCTATGCCGACGTCCTGCGCTACGCCGCCGTCGTCGAACTCAACCAGAACCAGGTCAAGGTGCTCGCAGCGCGAGCTGCAGGCGAACCGCGACCGCTTCGAGGTCGGCGACCTGACGCGGACCGACGTCGCCCAGTCCGACGCGCGGCTGGCCAACGCCCAGTCGAACCTCGTCGTCGCGCAGGGCCAGCTCAACACCGCGCGCAACGCCTATCTCCGCGTCGTCGGCCATTATCCGGGCGACGCTCGCGCCGCTGCCGCCGCTGCCGGTCCTGCCGGGGACGATGCGGGCAGGCGGTCGACCTCGCCAACGCGAACAACCCGTCGCTGATCGCCGCGCGCTTCGACGAGGCGGCGGCGCGCTTCGACGTCAGCACGCATCGAGCGCCAGCGCCGCCCGAGCCTCGGCATCGGCGCGGGGACGAACTATACCTATGTCCAGTCGGGCGGCGGCGGCTTCACCTCGACGACCGGCACGTCGGCGGCGCCGGCGACGGCGGACGACCGGCACCGGCGCGGGCGGCACCGGCGCGTCGACCGGCGACGGTCAGCGGCTCGGGCGGGCAGTTCGCCCAGACCGTCGGGCTGTCGCTGTCGGTGCCGCTGTACCAGGCGGGGCTCAACGGGTCGCAGATCCGCGCGGCGCAGGCGGTGCGCAGCCAGTATATGGAGCAGATCGGCTTCATCGGCCGGCAGGTCGCCGAGACGGCGCAGAACGCCTTCGTCTCGGTCGCGACGGCGCGCGCGGTGATCGCCGCCTCGGAAAGCTCGGTCACGCGCCAACACGCTGGCGCTCGAAGGCGTCAACCAGGAAAACCTGGTCGGCACGCGCACCGTCATCGAGGTGCTCAATGCCGAGCAGGAGCTCGTCGTCGCCCGCGTCAACCTCGCCGCCGCGCGCCGCGACGAATATGTCGCCGGCTACACGCTGCTCGCCGCCGTCGGCGAGGCCGAGGCCGAGCCGCTCGGCGTGCCGGCGCCGCGCGATCGACGTCGACGGCGAACGCGGCGCGCGTCCGCCACAGATGGAACGACTGGGATACCGACCCCGACCCCGCGCCGCTGCCGCCGCCCGACCCGGCCGCGCGCGTCGAAGTCGGTGCTGATCGGCCCGCCGCGGTGAGCCGCCGCCGGAGCCGCCCGTCGTCGGCGGGGTCCCGGCGTCGATCGCCGCGATCATGGCGGCGATCCGCGACGAGGTCACCGCCCCCGCCCGGCCGCGCGACGCCGACGCCGGCCGTCGCGGCCGCCGCGACCGATGCCCGCGCCGACGCTCTCCGTCCACCCCGCCCGCGCGGACCGCCGCGGCGCGCGGTCGCCCGCCCCGCCGACGTCGACGCCGAGGTCCGCGCGATGCTCGCGCCGATGCTGCAAGACTGGCTCGACGCGCATCTGCCCGAAATCGTCGAGCGCGCGGTCCACGCCGAGCTCCGCCGGCTGACCGGGCAGGCGTGACGCCGCCGGCCGACGACGCGATTGACAAGCCGGCCGGCCTCCCTTAACGACCCGCTTCCCGTGCGAGCCGCCCTGCGGCGGACCCGCGCGTCCTCGATTCGGCCAAGGTTAAAGACATGTTCGCGGTAGTGCGCACGGGCGGCAAGCAATATCGGGTCGCCGCCGACGACAAGATCCTCGTCGAGAAGCTCGACGGCGCGGCGGGCGACACCGTCCAGCTCGAGACGCTGATGCTCGGCGACGGCGGCGCGCTGCGACCGGCGCGGCGTCACCGCCGAGATCGTCGCGCAGACCAAGGCCGACAAGGTCATCATCTTCAAGAAGAAGCGGCGCCACAACTACCGCCGCAAGAACGGGCACCGCCAGCAGCTGACGGTGCTCAAGATCGTTTCGGTAGGCTGAGGACCATGGCACATAAGAAAGCAGGCGGCTCGTCGCGCAACGGCCGCGACTCGGCCGGACGCCGCCTCGGCGTCAAGAAGTTCGGCGGCCAGGACGTCACCGGCGGCTGCATCATCATCCGCCAGCGCGGGACCAAGGTCTATCCGGGCCGCAACGTCGGCATGGGCCGCGACCACACGCTGTTCGCCACCGACGCCGGGCGTCGTCGTGTTCCACGCCGGCCGGCTCGGCCGCAAGTACGTCAGCGTCGACGTCCGCGCCCCGAGCCGGCAGTGCTGCCGATAGCGCCGACCGGACCGATCGGTTCGCGGTGTAGATCGGTCGGTCCGCCGAACTACGACGCGATGGCCCGCCGAGGCCTAGTCGCGGCGCCGCCGCGGCAACCGCATCGGTCACCCGCGTAGGATTGTCCCGGCGACATGCTAGGGACTGGCCATGAATTTCCTCGACCAGGCCAAGATCTACCTCCGTTCGGGCGCCGGCGGCGACGGCGCGGTGTCGTTCCGCCGCGAGAAGTTCGTCGAGTTCGGCGGCCCCGACGGCGGCGACGGCGGCAGCGGCGGCGACATCGTCTTCGAGAGCGTCGCCGGCCTCAACACGCTGATCGACTTCCGCTACACGCAGCATTTCAAGGCGCCGCGCGGGCCAGCACGGCATGGGCCGCGAGCGCACCGGCGCGGGCGGCGACGACCTCGTCATCAAGGTGCCGGTCGGCACGCAGGTGATCGACGACGACGAGGAGCGACGACGTGCTCGCCGACTTCACCGCGCGTCGGCCAGCGGCTGACGCTGCTGCGCGGCGGCGACGGCGGCAAGGGCAACGCCTTCTTCAAGACCTCGACCAACCGCGCGCCGCGCCAGTTCGGCCCGGCGGCGACTCGGCCGAGGCCTGGGTCTGGCTGCGGCTCAAGCTGCTCGCCGACGCCGGCCTGCTCGGCATGCCCAACGCCGGCAAGTCGACCTTCCTCAACGCCGTGACCAACGCCGCACGCCAAGGTCGGCGACTATCCGTTCACCACGCTCAAGCCCCAGCTCGGCGTCGTCGGCTGGAAGGGGCGCGAGTTCGTCCTCGCCGACATCCCCGGGCTGATCGACGGCGCGGCCGACGGCGTCGGCATCGGCGACCGCTTCCTCGGCCATATCGAGCGCTGCCGCATCCTGCTCCACCTGGTCGACGCCAGCGGCGACGATCCCGTCGGCAACTACGAGATCGTCCGCGACGAGCTCGACGCCTATGGCGCGCGGCCTCGACGACAAGCCCGAGATCGTCGCGCTCAACAAGGCCGACCTGGTCGAGCCGAAGCTGCTGGCCAAGCTGCAGAAGAAGCTGGCGAAGGCGAGCGGGGCCGAGGTCCTCGCTGCTGTCGGGCGCGACGCGCGCACGGGCTCGACGCCGTGCTCGACCGGCTGATCGAGGCGGTCGGCCGGCGAAGGCCCCGCGCCGGGCGCGACGGACGGCGTGGACGCCGGTCTGAGCCGGCCCGCCGCCGCCGGCCGCGGCTCCGCGCCGCCGCGCCGCTTCGCCGCCGCCGCCTGCCCGCGGCTGGTCGTCAAGATCGGCTCGTCGCTGCTGGTCGACGCCGACGGCGAGGTGCGGCGCGACTGGCTGGCGGGCGTCGCCGCCGACATCGCCGCGCGGCGGGCCGCAGGGCCAGGCGGTGGTCATCGTCTCCTCGGGCGCGATCGCGCTCGGCGCGCGGCGGCTGGGCCTGGCCAGGGGCGGCCGGGCCAGCCTCGACGACGCCCAGGCCGCCGCCGCGGCCGGGCAGATCGTGCTCGCCGCGGCCTATGCCGAGCTGCTGGGCGCAGCATGGCTCCAGGCGGCGCAGATCCTGCTGACGCTCGGCGACCTCGAGGACCGGCGGCGCTATCTCAACGTCGCCGCGACGCTCGACCGGCTGCTGGCGCTCGGCGCGGTGCCGGTGGTCAACGAGAACGACAGCGTCGCGACGCAGGAAATCCGCTTCGGCGACAACGACCGGCTGGCGGCGCGCGTGGCGCAGGCGGCGCAGGCGGCCGGCGTGATCCTGCTGTCCGACGTCGACGGGCTGTACACCGCCGATCCCGCGCGTCGATCCCGACGCGCGAGCTGATCGCCGAGGTCGCCGCCGATCGACGCCGGCGTCGAGGCGCGTGGCCGGCGGCGTCGGCGGCGGCCGGCGTCGGCACCGGCGGCATGGCGGCCAAGGTCGCCGCGGCGAAGATCGCGTCCGCCGCCGGCATTCCCCTCGCCATCGCCGACGGGCGCGGCCGACCACCCGCTCGCCGCCTTCGCCGCCAGCCGGCCGCGGCACGGTGTTCCTGCCGTCGGGCACGGCGCCGGCGCGCAAGGCGTGGCTGGCGGCGCGGGCGACGGTCGCCGGGCGGGTGTTCGTCGACGCCGGCGCGGCCGCGGCGCTGGCCGGGGCGCGCAGCCTGCTCGCCGCCGGCGTGACGCGGGTCGACGGGCGGCTTCGACCGCGGCGACGTCGGTCGAGGTCGTCGGCCCGCTCGGCCCGGTCGCGCGCGGGCTGATCGCCTATGACGCGGCCGAGGCGGCGCGCATCGCCGGCAGCGCAGCGAGGCGCAGGCGGCGATCCTCGGCTATGCCCCGCGCGCGGCGCTGATCCACCGCGACCAGCTGGTGCTGCTGTGACGCCGGCCGCAACCATGGCGGCGCTGGGCGCGGCGGCGCGGGACGCGGCGGCGGTGCTGGCGGCGGCGCCGACCGCGACCAAGGCGGCGGCGGTGCGCGGCGCGGCGGCGGCGATCCGGGACGCGCGCGGGCGCCATCCTCGCCGCCAACGCCGCGCGACATGGCGGCCGCCGACGCGCCTGTCGCCGGCGATGCGCGACCGCCTGCTGCTGACGCCGGCGCGGGTCGACGGCGATGGCCGCCGGGCTCGACGCGGTCGCCGCGCTGCCCGATCCCGTCGGCGCGGTCATCGCCGCCTGGACGACGCCCAACGGCCTGGCGCTTCGAGCGCGTGCGCGTGCCGCTCGGCGTCGTCGGCATCGTCTACGAAAGCCGGCCCAACGTCACCGCCGACGCCGGCGCGCTGGCGGTGATGGCGGGCAACGCCGTCATCCTGCGCGGCGGCAGCGAGGCGGCGCGCGTCGACCGCGGCGATCCACGCCTGCCTGGTCGCCGGGCTCGCCGCGGCCGGCCTGCCGGCGGCCGCGGTCCAGCGCGTGACCAGCCCCGACCGGGCGATGGTCGGGGCGATGCTCACGGCGCACGGCCTGATCGACGTCCTCATCCCGCGCGGCGGCAAGGGGCTGGTCGCCCGCGTGCTGGCCGAGGCGCGGGTGCCGGTGCTCGCCCACCTCGACGGCAACAACCATGTCTACGTCGATGCCGCCGCCGACCCGGCGATGGCGCGCGCGATCGTCCTCGACAGCAAGCTGCGCCGCACCGGGGTCTGCGGGGCGATGGAGACGCTGCTGATCGACGCCGCCTACCCCGACCCCGGCGATGCTGCTGACAGGCGCTGCTCGATGCCGGCTGCGAGGTCCGCGCCGACGCCGCGCTGCTGCCGCTCGACCCGCGCCTGACGCCCGCGGTGCGCCGACGACTGGGACACCGAATATCTCGACGCGATCTGTGCGGCGGCGCAGGTCGACGGCGTCGCCGGCGCGATCCGCCACATCGCCGCCCACGGCAGCCACCACACCGACGCGATCGTCACCGACGACCCGGCCGCGGCGGCGCGGTTCCTCGCCGAGGTCGACTCGGCGATCGTCCTGCACAACGCCTCGACCCAGTTCGCCGACGGCGGCGAGTTCGGCTTCGGCGGCGAGATCGGCATCGCCACCGGCCGCCTCCACGCCCGCGGTCCGGTCGCGCTGGAGGGGCTGACGACGTACAAGAACGTCGTGCGCGGGACGGCCAGATGCGCGGGTGAAGTCGGTCGGTCTCCTCGGCGGGTCGTTCAACCCCGCGCACGCCGGGCATCGTCACATCAGCGTCGAGGCGCTGCGGCGGCTCGGCCTCGACGAGGTGTGGTGGCTGGTCAGCCCGCAGAACCCGCTGAAGGCGGCCGACGGCATGGCCCCGCTGGCCGCCCGGCTGGCCAGCGGCCGCGGTGGCGGCGCACCACCGCCGCATCCACGTCACCGATCTCGAGCTCCATCTCGGCACTCGCTTTGCCGTCGATACCGTCGCCGCGCTGCAGCGCCGTTATCCCGGCGTCCGCTTCATCTGGCTGATGGGGGCCGACAATCTGGTCCAGTTCCACCACTGGTCGCGCTGGCGCGGTCTCGCGTCGCGGGTGCCGATTGCGGTTCTCGCCCGCCCCGGTTATATGGAGCGGGCGCTGGCCGCGCCGGCGATGGCCTGGTTCGGCCGGCGCCGGCATGCCGCGCGGGCGGCGCGCCGCTGGCGCGAATGGAGGCTTCCGGCGATCGTCGTCCTCGACATCCGCATGAGCCCGCTGTCGGCGACGGCGATCCGGCGCGCCGATCCCGACTGGTTCCGGCGGCCCGCCGCCGAGCGACCCCCGCCCGGGCGACCGCCGCCCCAGCCACCGCCGCCCAGACCACCGCCGCCCCGCCTTCCCGCTGATGAGGATCCGTTTTTGGCCATAGCTCCGCCCCGCGCCCCGTCGCGGCCGACGATCCGCAGGTCGCGGCGCTGCACGCGCTGGTCCTCGCCACGCTCGACGACGATCAGGCGGTCGAGGTCGTGTCGATCCCGCTCGCCGGCAAGACGACGATCGCCGACCACATGGTCATCGCCAGCGGCCGCTCGACGCGGCAGGTGGCGAGCCTGGCGACCAAGATCGCCGAGCGGGCCAAGACGGAGCTGCACCGCGGCGCGCGCATCGAGGGGCTGCCGGCGGCCGACTGGGTGCTGATCGACCTTGGCGACGTCATCGTCCACCTGTTCCGTCCCGAGGTGCGGAGCTTCTACAACCTCGAGAAGATGTGGGCCTTCGACGGGCCGAGCGGCTCGACCGGGCCCGGCCGCGCGCCGCCCAGGGTCGAGCCGGTCGCCGTCGAGCCGCTCGTCGTCGACGGCGGCCCGATCGAGGCGGAACCGGTCGATCCGGTCGCCGAGGACATCGATCCGGCGCTGCTCGGCGGCGACTAGAAAAGCCTGTCCTACACCCCGCCGCCTGTGCCTAGATGGCGGCGATGATGCATCCGACTGCCGCTGCCGATACCAACCGGTCCCCGACCGGCGAGGCGCAGCGTGCCGGGCGTGCGTCATCGGCCGTCGGCGAAACCACCCGGCATCCTGCCGGCAAGGCGTCGCGGCCGGGTCGCGGCGCGCGGCGCCGCCGGCGGCGCGGGGTCCGCCCTGACATGGTGTCACCTTTGTCAACTTCCGCGCCGCGCTGACCGGCCGATGCGCCTCCACGTCGTCGCCCACGGCCGCATCGGTCGCGGTCCCGAGGCCGACCTCGTCGACCGCTACCTCAAGCGCATCGCCTGGCCGGTGACGCTGACCGAGCTGTCCGAGGCAGGGGCCGGCAAGGTCGCCGACCCGCCGACGCCGGCGGTGACGGTCCTGCTCGACGAACGCGGCACGGCGCTGTCGAGTCGCGCCTTCGCCGACCGCCTCGCCGGCTGGCGCGACGACGGCGTGCGCGAGGCGCGCTTCGTCATCGGCCCGGCCGACGGCCACGGCGATCCGGCACGCGCGGCGGCGACGATGCTGCTGTCGTTCGGCCCGGCGACCTGGCCGCACCTGCTGGTCCGGGCGATGCTCGCCGAGCAGCTGTATCGTGCGACATCGCTGCTGGCCGGCCATCCCTACCACCGGGATGGCTAGGGCCGCCGGCGATGCTATACTGCCGTCCCCGCACAAGGATGTGCCGATGATCCCGACCCGCGTCCGCCTCGCCCTGACCGCCAGCCTGCTGGTGCTGCTGCCCGCGCCGATGCTGCAGGCGGCGCCCGAGAGCGACACCAACAAGAAGCTCGACGCCTTCATGGACGTGTTCGAGCGGGTCCGCGCCGATTACGTCGACAAGACCGACGACACCAAGCTGATCGAGGGGGCGATCAACGGGATGCTCGCCAGCCTCGACCCGCATTCGAGCTACATGAACGCCCACGACTTCGAGAACATGAAGCAGACGACGGAGGGCGAATATGGCGGGCTCGGCCTGACCGTCTCGACCGAGGAGGGCGCGGTCAAGGTCGTCGCCCCGACCGACGACACGCCCGCCGCGCGGGCCGGGATCAAGGCCGGCGACTTCATCACCCGCCTCGACGGGACGCTGCTCTACGGCACGACGCTGACCGAGGCGGTCGACAAGATGCGCGGCACGCCCGGCACGACGGTCAAGCTGACCGTCATCCGCGAAGGCGCGCCCAAGCCGCTCGAGTTCACGCTCAAGCGCGAGATCATCAAGATCAAGCCGGTGAAGTGGGAGGTGAAGGGCAACGTCGGCGTCATCCGCATCGCCAGCTTCAGCAAGCAGACCGGCCCGGCGACGCGGGCGGCGATCACCGACATCGAGAAGCAGCTGGGGCCGAAGCTCGCCGGCTTCGTCGTCGACCTGCGCTCCAACCCCGGCGGCCTGCTCGACCAGTCGATCGAGGTCAGCGACGCCTTCCTCGACCACGGCGAGATCGTCTCGCAGCGCGGGCGGACCAAGAACGACATCGAACGCTATTATGCCAAGGGCGGCGACCTGACCGGGGGCAAGCCGGTCGTCGTGCTGATCGACGAGGGCTCGGCCTCGGCGGCGGAGATCGTCGCCGGCGCGCTGCAGGACCAGCGCCGGGCACTGGTCATCGGCCAGCGCAGCTTCGGCAAGGGCTCGGTCCAGACGCTGATCCCGCTCGGCGAGGACAGCGCGCTGCGGCTGACCACGGCGCGCTACTACACGCCGTCGGGGCGCAGCGTGCAGGAGAACGGCATCGAACCCGATATCGTCGTGCCGCAGCTGACCGACCCGCTCGCCGCCGACGCCAGCCGGCCGAGGCTGCGCGAGGCCGACCTCAAGCGCCACCTGATCAACGAGGTCAAGGCGACCGACAAGCTGATCGAGGCCGACGACAAGCCCGATCCGCGCTTCGCCGATACGCCCGAGACGCTGAAGAAGAAGGGCGTCACCGACTATCAGCTGAGCTATGCCCTGAAGGTCGTCGAGCGCGCCGCGTCCGCCCCGGCGGTGCAGACGGCGGCGAACTGACGCTCGCCGCCGTCCGGCTCCCCTAGTGCCCGGCTTTCGCGGCGATGCCCTTGGCGGCGAAGGCGCTGATATTCTTGCCGACGTCGCCGATCTCCTGCGCCGTCACCTGCTGGAAGCGGGAATGACCGTCGGGCGACAGGGTGCGGGCGCTGTGTTGCAGCCCGGTCAGGGTGAACAGCTGCTTGACCAGCGAGCCCCAACCCGGATCGACCGGCACCGGATGGCCGTTGACCAGGATGTGGCCGGGGGCATCGTTGATGATGCCGTCGAGGATGATGACCGCCTGCGCCGGCGGCTGGTTGGGCTTGGGGATGCTGATCGCGCGGTGGCCATAGGTGGCGAGCGCGGCACCGCCGGTACCCGCCGGCAGCGACAGGTCGACGCCACTGGCGCTGCCGCCCGGCACCAGGAACACCCACTGGACGAAGGCCTCGCTGGTCGAGGCGATGGTCGGCAGGGCGTCGACCTCCTCCGCCGCTGCCGTCGGCACGTCGCCGCCGGCATTGGCCTCGTGCGTCAGCGCCGGATCGCTGGCGACGGTGACGAAGTCGTCGTTGACCAGCGTGCCGAGCGAGGTCGAATAGGCGTCGATCCATTCCGCCGTGCCGTGGCCGTCGCCGCCGCCGGGCAGATAGTACCAGGCGATCAGGGTGATGTTCTCGCTGCCCGCGACCTCGCTGAAGTGCGTCGCCGTCTGCGTCGTGCCGAGCGAGGTGCTGTTGCGGCTCCAGAAGGCGAAGTTGGCGCTCGCCGCGGTGGTGCCGCCGGGCGGCACGAAGCTGATCTGGGGAAAGGCGTTCTCGACGATCGGCGTGCCGGGAATGGGATCGTAGGCGCTGCCGCCGAACGGCTCGACCCATGGCTGGGGATTGCGCGGCTGGCGATGGTGCCCGGCACCGAGCAGGACGCGATAATGGATGTCGACGTGCGGCATGACGACCCTCTCCCTTGGACTTTAATCGTGAGTGATCTCGCGTCACTTTTTCGACTCGACGACTTAGCATCGTCTTGACCTGCGACAAAACGCCATTTGATTAAGACTGTGTGAATCGGCGCCAATACGTCGAATACTTGGGGCGGAGCCGGCGGCGTCGACGGACGTTCGAGCAGCGAAGGAGACGGCGATGACGACCTTGGTCGATCTGGCAGGCAGCCACCGCGATGCGCCGACCTGTCCGCGGCGCGGGCCGGTGCCGCCCGACGAGCCGATCACCGTCAGCGTCTACCTGCACGACGACGGCGGCGATCCGCTGCTGGCGCTGCCGCCGCAGGCCGCGCCCGGGTTGGCGGCGACGACCCGGGTCGCGCTCGCCGCGCAGCGCCATGCCGAGCGCCAGGCGGCCGCGCCGCTGCTCGCCTTCGCCGCCGCGCACGGGCTGACCGTCGTCGGCCACGACGTCGCCCGCCGCTGCGTCACCCTGTCCGGGCCGGCGGCGGCGCTGGAGGCGGCCTTCGCCACGTCGCTGTCGGTCTATGACGGCCCCGCCGGCCCCTTCCGCGGCCGCAGCGGGGTCCTGCGGGTGCCGAGCGATGTCGCACCGCACGTCGCCGCGGTCCTCGGCCTCGACACGCGGCCGGTGGCGACGCCCAAGCTCGCCTTCGCGTCGCGGGCGGCGGGCGGCTTCCGCCCCAATGCCGTCGGCGCGATCTACGGCTTCCCGGCCGGGGCGAGCGTCGGGCGCGGGCAGACGATCGGCATCATCGAGCTCGGCGGCGGCTTCCGCGACAGCGACACCGCCGCCGCCTTCGCCGCGATGGGGCTGCCGGCACCGACGGTCGTCGCCGTCCCGGTGTCCGGCGGCCGCAACGACCCCGCCGGCGACGTCAACGCCGACGGCGAGGTCGCGCTCGACATCCAGGTTGCCGGCGGCGTCGCGCCGGGGGCGGCGATCGCCGTCTATTTCGCACCGAACACCAGCCAGGGCTTCGTCGACGCGATCAGCACCGCGGTGCACGACCAGACGCACAAGCCATCGGTCATCTCGATCAGCTGGGGCTCGGCCGAATCGACGTGGACGGCGCAGGCGCTGGCGGCGATGCAGGCGGCGTTGAAGGACGCAGCGACGCTGGGCGTGACGGTATTCGCCGCGAGCGGCGACAACCTCGCCACCGACGGCGTGGCGGACGGCAAGGCGCACGTCGATTTCCCCGCCTCCAGCCCCTATGTCGTCGGCTGCGGCGGCACGCGGCTGGCGGCGAGCGGCACGACGCGCGCCGCCGAGACGGTGTGGAACGCGAACGGCGGCGGCACCGGCGGCGGCGTCAGCGCGAAGTTCGCGCGGCCGGCCTACCAGGCGCAGGCGCACGTGCCGAAGGGGCACAAGGGCGGCGGCCGCGGCGTCCCCGATGTTGCCGCCGATGCCGATCCGGCGACGGGCTATCTCGTCGTGGTCAACGGCCAGACACAGCAGATCGGCGGCACCAGCGCCGTCGCGCCGCTGTGGGCCGGTCTCGTCGCGGCGATCAACGCGCAGGCGCCGCGGCCGGTCGGCTTCGCCCTGCCGGTGCTCTACGGCAACGCCGCCCGCTTCCACGACATCACCGGCGGCGACAACAAGGTCGGCGCGGTGGGTTTCGCCGCCGGTCCCGGCTGGGATGCCTGCACCGGGCTCGGTTCGCCGATCGGGGCGGCGCTGCTCGCGCTGTTCGCGGGCACGACCGGCTGAGGCTATGCCGGCGGCGGCCGCGTGCTAAAGCCGCAGGCGACCGCCTCCCTGGGAGCCTGCCCTTGCTGCGCCGCCTTTACGACCGCCTGCTCGTCCTCGCCGGGCGCAAGGGAGCCGAGGCCTGGCTGGCGCTCATCGCCTTCATCGACGGGGCGCTGTTCACCATTCCGCCGGAACTGCTGCAGCTGCCGATGTCGCTGCGGCGGCCGGAGCGGGCGCTGCGCTACGGCCTCATCGGCCTCGTCGCCTCCGCCGCCGGCGCGGTCGTCGCCTATGCCGTCGGCGCCGCGCTGTTCGAAGCGGTCGCTTTGCCGCTGCTGCGCTTCCTCGGGCGGGAGGACGAGTTCCGCCGCTTCGCCGGCGACGTTGCCCACAACGCCCTGCTCTGGCCGCTCGCCTTCCTGCTGGCGCCGATGCCGGCGGCGATCGCCGCCGGCAGCGTCCACCTCGGCGTCGCCGGCGCGCTGCTCGCCTCGGTCGTCGGCCGCGGCGGCCGCTTCATGCTCGTCGCCGTCCTGCTCAAGCGTTACGGCGCCGTCGCCGAGCATTATATCGAGGCGCACTTCCACCGCGTCGCGCTCGTCGCCGCCGCTCTCGTCGCCGTCTATCTGGGGTATCGCTATGTCGTCGCGGGCCGCTAACGCCGTCGTCCTGACCGGCAGCGCCGCGCTGCTCGGCGGCGCGCTGGCCTTCCAGTATCTGGACGGCCTCGCCCCGTGCGAGATGTGCCTGTGGCAGCGCTGGCCGCATGTCGCGGCGCTGGTCCTCGGGCTCCTGGCCTGGGCGCTGGGCAACCGGCGGGCGGTCGTCGCGCTGGCGGCGGTGGCGGTGCTGGCCTCGGCGGGAATCGGCTACTTCCATGCCGGCGTCGAATACCATTGGTGGGCCGGCCCGCAGGCGTGCACCGGCCCGGCGTTCGACATCCACAACCTCGCCGCCGCGCTCGCCGCGCCGATGATCCGCTGCGATGCGGCGGCATGGTCGCTGTTCGGCGTGTCGATGGCCGGCTACAACGCGCTGCTATCGACCCTGACCGGAGCGCTCGCCCTGTGGCTGCTGAGACCGTCGACCAGATGATCCGCGTCGACCACGCCGGCGAATATGGCGCGGCGCGGATCTATGCCGGGCAGCTGGCGGTGATGGGCGGCCGCGCCGCCGTCGCGCCGGCCATCGGCCGGATGCAGAGCCAGGAGGCGCGCCACCTCGCAGTGTTCAACGAACTGATCGTCCGCCGCGGTGTCCGGCCGACCTTGCTCCATCCGCTGTGGCACGTCGCCGGCTACGTGCTCGGCGTCGGCACGGCGTTGCTCGGTCCCGATGCGGCGATGGCCTGTACCGTGGCGGTCGAGACGGAGATCGATCGGCATTATCAGGCGCAGCGCGACGCGCTCGGCGACGCCGATCCCGAGCTCGCCGGTCATATCGCCGACTTCCAGGCCGAGGAGGTCGAGCATCGCGACACCGCCAGCGAGATGGGCGGCACCGGCTTCCCGCTGATGAGCGCGCTGATCCGCGCCGGCTGCCGCGCCGCCATCGCCGTCACCAAGCGGATCTAGAGCAGCCCCAGCGCCGCGATCAGGCGGCAGTCGATGACGCAGCCGCGCGCCCGCGCCGCGTCGAGCCAGGCGGAGATCGCGCGCAGCGGGACGACGTGGACGGTGATGTCCTCGCCGTCGACCCCGCCGCCGGGGCCGGTCCGCGTCAGCCGGCGGGCGCGGAACAGGGTGAAGGTTTCCGTCGACATGCCCGCGGAGGTGGCGAAGTCGCCGACCGTCTCCCACTCGGCGGCGACGAAGCCGGTCTCCTCGGCCAGCTCGCGCGCCGCCGCGGCGGCCGGGTCGAAGTCGCCGTCGTCGCCGATCAGCCCGGCGGGCAGCTCGATGGTCGGCCGCATGAAGGCGCGGCGCAGCTGCTCGACCAGGACGATCTCGTCCGCCGCCGTCGTCGCCAGGATCACCGCCGCGCCCATGCCGCCGACGCGGGCGGCGAACTCCCACGTCCCCTCGCGCCGCACCTCGAGATATTTGCCCTGCCAGAGGAGGTCAGCCATCGCCCGCCCTTCGCGTGTTCGTCACCCGCCTAGGCGGGCGGCCGGTCTTCTGGCAATATCGCACCTGGCGGTAGGGGCCAGGCCGCGGGGGCAGGGATCATGGAGCTTTCGGCACCGGTGCTCGACACCATCGCCAAGCTGGCGCAGCTCGGCGGCGTCGGGGTCGGCGTCATCGTCCTGGTCGGCGCGCTGCTGATCGTCCTGCGCGGGCAGCCGGTCGACCCCGGTCTCGCCGCCTTCCGCATGCGCACCCTGACGCTGGGGATCGGCTTCGCCTTCCTCGCGCTCGTCATCTCGCTGATCCAGTTCACCATCGGCCGCGATCCCGGTGGCCCCGGGCTGATGACGGTGACCTATTCGCCCAGCTTCGCGACCGAGAACCTGCCGACGCCGGCGATGCAGCTGATCGGCGCCAGCAGCGGCACCGTCGTCCCCGACCAGCCGTTCACCGTGATGCCGGGGACGACGCTGAAGATCACCGCCGACCAGCTCATCGCGCAGGCGCGCAGCGTCAAGCAGCTCGCGGCGACGGCACAGAATGCCCTGGCCAGCAACGTTCAGCTGACCGCGGCGCTGACCGCCTCGACTGCCTCGACGCCCGCGCCGGCGCCGCCGGGGCCGGTGGGAGAGGCGGCTCCCGCCCCGGCCGTCAAGCCGCACCTGATCCCGCCCGAGGAGCTGTTCAAGCTCCACGCGGCGCAGAGCGAGGTCCTCGCCAACCTCCAGCGCGGCAATTATGCCGCGGCGGCGGTGACCTCGAACCGCCTGTCGCAGCTCAGGCTCGGCAGCCAGCTGTCGACCGCGGACGTCGCGGCCAAGCCCTGAGCCTCAGCTTTTGCGCCCGGCGACCAGCGCGTCGACGACGCCCGGGTCGGCGAGCGTCGAGGTGTCGCCCAGGCTCGACGTATCGCCCTCGGCGATCTTGCGGAGGATGCGGCGCATGATCTTGCCCGACCGCGTCTTGGGCAGCGCCGGGGTCAGGTGGAGATGGTCCGGCGTGGCGATCGGGCCGATTACCGCGCGGACCTGGGCGCGCAGCGTGGCGACGAGCGCCTCGCTTTCGGCGACGCCGGCGTTCAGCGTGACATAGGCGTAGATGCCCTGGCCCTTGACCTCGTGCGGGATGCCGACGACGGCGGCCTCGGCGACATGCTCGTGGGCGACGAGCGCGCTCTCGATCTCGGCGGTGCCCAGGCGATGGCCGCTGACGTTGATGACGTCGTCGACGCGGCCGGTGATCCACCAATAGCCGTCGGCGTCGCGCCGCGCCCCGTCGCCGGTGAAATAAAGGCCGCGGTAGGTGCTGAAATAGGTCTGGGCGAA
The DNA here is from genome assembly GCA_963847215.1 of uncultured Alphaproteobacteria bacterium. GTDB lineage: Bacteria > Pseudomonadota > Alphaproteobacteria > Sphingomonadales > Sphingomonadaceae > Polymorphobacter_B. The sequence continues at coordinate 143,954 of CAWJZA010000008.1, read as the reverse complement.
GCGCTCGTGATCGCCCCACAGCGTCCGCGCCTGCCCCGGCCAGCTGCGGGTGAGGACGAGGTTGCCGCTCGCCGCTCCGTCGAGGAAGGCGCCGTCGGCGTCGACCAGCGCCGGCTCGACGCCAGGCAGCGGCAGCGTCGCCGACCCCGGCTTGAGGTCGGTCGCGCCGGGCAGGGGCGAGATGAGGACGCCGCCGGTCTCGGTCTGCCACCAGGTGTCGACGATCGGCAGGCGGCCGCCGCCGACGACGCGGTGGTACCAGCCCCACGCCTCGGGGTTGATCGGCTCCCCGACCGAGCCGAGCAGGCGCAGGCTCGACAGGTCGTGCGCCCGCACCGGCGCGTCGCCGTCGCGCATCAGCGCGCGCAGCGCGGTCGGCGCGGTGTAGAAGACGTTGACCCGGTGCCGTTCGACCACCGCCCAGAAGCGGTCGGATGCGGGGTAGGTCGGCACGCCCTCGAACATCAGCACCGTCGCCCCGGCCGACAGCGGGCCATAGACGCCGTAGCTGTGCCCCGTGACCCAGCCGACGTCGGCGGTGCACCAGAACAGCTCGCCCGGGCGGCAGTCGAACACCAGGTCGAAGGTGAAGTTGGCCCACAGCAGATAGCCGCCGGTGGTGTGGAGGACGCCCTTGGGCTTGCCGGTCGAGCCGCTGGTGTAGAGCAGGAACAGCGGATCCTCGGCGCCCATCGCCGCCGGCGGGCAGGTGGCGGCGACGGCCTCGCGCCGCTCATGCCACCAATGGTCGCGCCCCGGCGTCATCGGGCAGTCGCCGCCGGCATGGGCGACGACGAGCACCGCCTCGACTCCGCCGGCGATTGCCGCCGCCTCGTCGACGGCGGCTTTGAGCGCCAGCGGCCGGCCGCCGCGCATCCCGGCATCGGCGGTGACGACGACGCGGCTGCCGGCGTCGGCGATCCGTCCGGCGATGGCGGCGGGCGAGAAGCCGGCGAAGACGACCGAATGGACCGCGCCGATGCGCGCACAGGCGAGCATGGCGACCGCCGCTTCCGGGATCATCGGCAGGTAGATCGTCACCCGGTCGCCGCGGCGGACGCCCAGGTCGCCGAGGACGTTCGCCATGCGGCAGGTTTCCGCGGTCAGCTCGCCGTAGGTGACGCGGCGCGGCGGGACGGTGGGGTCGTCGGCCTCCCAGACGATGGCGACGCGGTCGGGGTCGTGCCGGTCGAGACAGTTGGCGCTGGCGTTGAGCACGCCGTCCTCGAACCACTTGATATCGACCGGATCGAACGACCAGTTGCCCATCGCCGTCGGCGGCGTCAGCCAGTCGAGGCGGCCGACCTGCCCGCGCCAGAAGGCATCGGGATCGGCGTGGGCGGCGTCGCGCAGCGCCGTGGCGGTGGCGGCATCGACGCGGGTCCGGGCGCGAGCGGCCTCGGTCACGGGATAAAGTTCGTCGGTCACGGGGCCTCCCCAGGCTGCGCTCGCGACGCTAGCAGCCCGGAACGGCGCGGGCGAGGCGGACGTTGAGCGGGCAAGGAGAGCGACATGTCCGAACCCCGCAACGACCTCGGCTACGGCGACGTTGGCGCCCGGCCCGATCTCGCCACCGACAGCACACCCAAAGGTGGCGGCGGCCAGTCGGGCGGCGGTGCCCGCCCGGGGCCGGCGGAAACCACGGACGGCGCCGGCTCGCCGGGCGGCCAGACCGATCCCGCCTACCGCGGCGGCGACAACCCGAACGCCCCGCGCCGCGGCGGCGATAACGTTCAGTCGGGGACTTCGGCGGGCAGCGAGACCGAACGCGACGCGCCGGGCATCGCCAGCGACAAACGCGGCGACGACGTCCGCTAGGCTCCGGCCACGCGCCGCCCGGTGCCGGCGTCGGCCGGCAGCTCGCCCTCCCACTGCGCCACGACCGCGGCGGCGACGGCGTTGCCGATGACGTTGGTCGCGCTGCGGCCCATGTCGAGGAAGTGGTCGACCGCCAGGATCAGCAGCAGTCCGGCGGCGGGAATGTCGAAGAACGGCAGCGCGGCGGCGATGACGACGAGACTCGCCCGCGGCACGCCGGCGATGCCCTTCGACGTCACCAGCAGCAGGAGCAGCAACCCGGCCTGCGCCGCGATCGATAGATGGATGCCGTAGGCCTGGGCGATGAACAGCGCGGCGAAGGCGCAGTACATCATCGACCCGTCGAGGTTGAACGAATAGCCGAGCGGCAGGACGAAGGCGGCGATGCGGTTCGGCACGCCGAACTCCTCGAGCGCCTCGAGCAGCTTGGGATAGCTGGCCTCGCTCGATGCCGTGGCGAAGGTGATCAGGAACGGCTCGCGGATTGCGCGCAGCAGTGCGCGCGTCCGCCGCACGCCGATCATCGCCGCGCCGGCCGTCAGCAGCAGCAGCCACAGGATGGCCAGAGCGAGATAGAAGCCGCCGAGGAACTTGCCGAAGGTCACCACGATGGCCAGTCCCTCGGTCGCGATCGCCCCGGCGACGGCGGCGAAGACGGCGAACGGGGCGACCAGCATGACGTAGCCGGTCACCTTCAGCATCACCGCCGCGACCGCCTCCAGCCCGCGGACGAGCGGCGCGCCGGCTGCACCGACGTGGATCAGCCCGACCCCGGCGAAGACCGAAAAGACGACGATCTGCAGCACCTCGTTCTGGCCCATCGCCTCGATGATCGAAGCGGGCACCAGGTGGGCGACGAAGTCCTTGAGGTTGAACGTCGCCTTGGCCAGGCCGGTGGCCGCGTCGGCCGGCGGCAGGGCCAGCCCGACGCCCGCGCCGGGCTGCAGCAGGTTGACCACCACCGCGCCCAGCGTCAGCGAGACCAGGCTCGCCGCAACGAACCAGCCGAGCGTACGGACGAACATCCGGCCGAGGCTGGCGCCGCCGTCGCGGCTGCCCATGTGGGCGATGCCGACGGTCAGCGTCGCCAGCACCAGCGGCGCGACGATCATCTTGATCAGCCGCAGGAAAACCTGCGTGACGACGCCGAGCCCGTCGGCGACGACCTTCGCCGCCGCCGCGTCGAACCGAGCGTGGATGCTCCATCCAGCGGCGATGCCGAGCACCAGCGCGGCGACGATGAACTGGGTCAGGCGCGTGCTGGTCATCGGTCCCCCGGCATCGCCCGGCGGTGGGGGAGGCGCGGCGGCAGGTCAAGCCGCGATGCCGACAAATCTCGCGTGACCACCGCCGCGAGGCTTGGGCGCGGCCCAGTGGCCATGGTAGACGCGTTGCCGGGCAAAGGGGGGCGCGGGGCATGGCGACCAAATATCAGAACACGGGAACGGCGACCGACTATCTCGGCTACGTCGAGTATCAGGACACCGCCGGCTACGACTATGTCGATCGCCTGCCGAGCGCATCGCAGGAGATGGTGTTCGGCGACTGGGACGGCGAGAAGTACGTCATCAAGTTCGGCAACAATTTTTCCAAGAAGCACCTGTTCACCTTCGAGAAGAAGAACGCCGACGTTCAGGTCGCCGCTTATTACATCAGCAAGACCGGCGGCGGCTCGGAAGGCGAGAACTGGAACAAGGCCGAGCACGAGTTGCTGGAGAAGGGCATCGCCCACAAGCTGACGGCACGGACGACGAACGGCCGCAAGTGCGTCTGCGGCCACCGCTACAACCAGCACAACCCCGGCACCAAGCTGTGTACCGTCGGCACCTGCGGCGTCGGGCGGTACCTGCACCGGCTTCATCACCGCTTACGGTCTCCACCGCAAGACCGCCGGCCGCCCCGACCACGATCCGCTGACGGGTATGCAGACCAGCCGCAATACCTGCATCGTCCTCAACTACATCCCCAAGATCGAGTTCGAGAGCGTCGTCGTCGGCTCGATCTGCGCCCACGAGAAGCCGTCCGGCTGGACCCGCGGCCAGCCGCTGGCGAAGAACCTCAACGACGAGGTGTTCCTGCGCTGGGACTTCGGGCCGTCACGCCTGGGCGTCGTCGTTCAGGCGGTCGATGGCCAGCCGTCGAGCTCGTGGACCAAGCTGCAGGGCGTTTACGTCAAGGCGAAGAAGGTGGCGACGGCGATCGGCTGGCAGACCTGGGAGGTGTCGCACCTCGAATCGCACGCGCCGCACCAGCCCTTCTGACGGTCCGCGCGGCTCAGGCGTCCTGCAGCTCGCGGATGCGGCGGGGGTGGAGCAGGACATGCGGCTGCAGGCAGTCCGGCAGCGGCTTCGGCCCGGGCTGCGGCGGATCGCGGCCGTCGTCGCCGCCGCGACCGCGACGGCGCAGCGACACGATCTCGTACACCGCGACCGCCAGTGGCGCGCCGAAGCTGAGCGCCCCCGACAGGATGACGTAGGTGGCCGAGGTCATGCATGCCTCCCGGTGACGAGTTCGCTGAGCCGAAAGCTACGCCCGCGCCGCCGCGGCAGGCAAGCCCCGCGCGTGCCGGAGCGTCAGCCTGCGGCGATCAGTTGCGCCACCGCGTCGTGGAAGCGCGCGACGCCCTGCTCGAGCCCGCCGAGGAGGACATGGTCGACCGCGCCCGAGGCCAGTCCCTGCTGCCCCAGCGCGGCGGCGCGGAAGTCCTCGGCGGCGAACACGCCGCCGTCGAGCAGGTCCCACGACCGCTGCCAGTGCGCCTCCGCCTTCGGCGTCAGCGGCGCCTGCGCGATCAGCATGAAATCCTCGACCAGCGTCCTGTCGACCGCCTGCGGCATCAGCGTCATGACGTTGATATAGTCGGGCGAGGCGACGATCACCGTGCCCGGCAGCAGTTGATAGGCGAAGGTCACGGTGCGCCTGAGCGCCGCCCAGTCCGACCAGTCGACGCCGTCGAGCTTCTCGGCCCGGCCGACCGCCGAACGGGCGTGCGGGCCGATGGTGTCGCCGGTCGTCACGCCGTCCTGGAAGAACGGCCCGATCGTCGCGGCGTGCAGGCGGGTGACGTGATAGCTTTCAAGGAAGGCGTCCATGATCAGCTTCCAGTTCGCCGCCACGGCATGGGTTCGGCGGCGGTACAGATGCTGGTCGGCGAAGCCGAGCGCGTCGAAGTCGGCGGCCAGCGGCCCGGCGGCGAGGGTGAAGTCATAGGCGTGATCGCGGTCGAGCCCGACCCACACCAGTCCGCCGGCCTCGACGCTGGGCAGCTCGACCAGCCCGCGCGCGCTCCGGTCGAGGCCGGCGAAGGTTTCCGGCCGCGGCAGGCCGGTCAGCCGCCCGTCGAGGGCATAGCTCCAGGCGTGGTAGGGGCAGACGAGGCGCGGCACCTCGGCTACCTCGCTGCCCTCGACCAGCCGGGTGCCGCGGTGGCGGCAGACGTTGAGGAATACCCGGAGCGCGCCCGTGCCGTCGCGGGCGAGGAGCAGCGGCACGCCGAAGCCGTCGTGCGTCACGCTCGTTCCCGGCCGCGGCAGCAACGCGGAGGGCGCGACGACGACCGGCAGCCGGCGCAGCGCGGCCTGTTCCTGCGCGAAGTGGCCGGCGTCGGTGTAGACCTGCGCCGGGACGCGGCCGATCGTCGCCGCCGCCGGCCGGCCGGCCGCGGCGGGGATCGCGGCGGCCAGCGCCAGCTGTCCGGGCGTCGGCGTGCGGAAGGGGACGTGGACGTCCATGTGCGCGGTTTACGCCTCCTGCGGCGGCTTGGCGAGGGGCGCCGCTCTTGTGCCTCCCGCGCCGCCGGTTAGGAAGTCGGGCGTGACCGCGTAAGGAAGCGCCGATGACCATGTTCATGTTCGCCACCGGCATCGAGAACAGCTATCCCACGGTGGGCGGCAAGCGGATCGACGAGATGGCCAAGTGCGGCCACTACCAGCACTGGCAGGCCGACTTCGCTGCCGTCGAGGAGCTCGGCATCCGCTACCTGCGCTACGGGCCGCCGATCCACACCACCTGGCTCGGCGACGGCAGGTACGACTGGAGCTTCGCCGACGCGACCTTCGCCGACCTGCTGGCGCGCGACATCACGCCGATCGTCGACCTCTGCCACTTCGGCGTGCCCGACTGGATCGGCGACTTCCAGAACCCCGATCTCCCGGCGCTGTTCGCCCGCTACGCCCGCGACTTCGCCGCGCGTTTTCCCTGGGTCCAGCTCTACACGCCGATCAACGAGATGTTCATCTGCGCGCTGTTCAGCGCCAAGTACGGCTGGTGGAACGAGCAGCTGGCCAGCGACCGCGGCTTCGTCACCGCGCTGAAGCACCTCGTCCGCGCCAACGTGCTGGCGATGCAGCAGATCCTCGACGTCCGCGCCGACGCCATCTTCATCCAGTCGGAATCGTCGGAATATTACCACGCCGACAACCCCGCCGCGATCGGCCCGGCCGAGGTGCTGAACTCGCTGCGCTTCCTCAGCCTCGACCTCAACTTCGGCCGGCGGACGGGTCGGAGATGTACCAGTACCTGCTCGACAACGGCATGACCCGCGACGAGTACGACTGGTTCATGAACACGCGCCTCAAGCAGCACTGCATCATGGGCAACGACTATTATCTGACCAACGAGCACCGCGTCGCCGCCGACGGCAGCAGCCGGGCGTCGGGCGAGGTGTTCGGCTATGACGGCATCACCTGGCAGTATTTCGACCGCTACCGCCTGCCGGTGATGCACACCGAAACCAACTTCGCCGATTACGGGACGGTGGCGCCGCCTCGGTGGACTGGCTGTGGAAGCAGTGGTCGAGCGTGCTCAAGGTGCGCAACGACGGCATCCCGATCGTCGGCTTCACCTGGTACTCGCTGACCGACCAGGTCGACTGGGACAGCGCGCTCCGCGAGGACAACGGCCGGGTCAACCCGCTCGGCCTGTTCGACCTCGACCGCAATATCCGGCCGGTCGGACGCGCCTATAAGCAGCTGATCGAGGACTGGGGCATGGTCCTGCCGACGCAGAGCGTGTGCATGGTCGTGCCGCTGGTCCGCCCGAGCGAGTATAACGACCCCTGGGCGCAGCGCCGCCGGGCCGAGGCGGAGGCAATGCGGCGGTCGAAGATGCCGCCGCCCGACACCAGCAACTCGGTCGCCAGTACCCAGGCATAGCTCGTCCGGCGGCGCCGGCGATCTCAGGCGGCAAGCAGTTCCTTTTCCGCCGCCGCTGCCGTCGCCGCGACCGGGCGGGTGAAGCGCAGCTCGCCGTCGTCGACCTTGCCGAAGCGCAGCTCCATCGTGTCGAGCAGATAGTTGGCCGTGACCTTCCACGGGCGGCGGTTGCCCGATTTCGGCATGGCGTCGACCGCGCGCTGGACGTAGCCGCTGGTCAGGTCGAAGGCGAGGCGTTCAGGCTGGACGTCGGGGCCCGGCACCGGCGTCGCGATCGCCGTGCCGCTCGCCTTCATGTGGTTGAGCAGGCGGACGACATAGCCGGCGATGAGGTCGGAGCGCAGCGTCCACGAGGCGTTGATATAGCCCAGGCTGAGCGCCAGGTTGGGCACGTTCGAAAACATCATCCCCTTGTAGGCGATGCACGCGCCCGGGTTGATCGCCTGCCCGTCGACGGTGACGGTCATGCCGCCGAGCGCCACCAGCTTCAGCCCGGTCGCCGTGACGACGACGTCGGCGGGTAGCTCCTCGCCCGACTTCAGGCGGATGCCGGTGGCGGTGAAGCGGTCGATATGGTCGGTGACGACGCTGGCCGTGCCCGCCTTGATCGCGGCGAACAGGTCGGCGTCGGGGATCAGGCACAGCCGCTGGTCCCACGGCTTGTAGCGCGGCGTGAAGTGCGTCTCGACGTCGTAGTCCGGACCGAGCTCCTGCCGCACGCCGCCGAGCAGCAGGTCGCGGACCTTGTCGGGCTTGGTCCGCGTCATGCGGTAGAAATACATCCCCCAGCCGACGTTCTTCAGCCGGATCAGGTTGTAGGCGAGCCGGGCCGGCAGCAGCTTGCGCAGGCGGTCGGCCAGGGCGTCGTTGCCCGGACGGCTGATGACATAAGTCGGGCTGCGCTGCAGCATGGTGACATGGGCCGCGGTCTTGGCCATTTCCGGCACCAGCGTCACCGCCGTCGCGCCGCTGCCGATGACGACGACGCGCTTGCCGGCATAATCGAGGTCGGCGGGCCAGAACTGCGGATGGACGACGCGACCGGCGAAGTCGCCCTCACCGGCGAACTCCGGACGATGGCCTTCGTCGTAGCTGTAATAGCCACTGCACATGTACAGGAAATTGCACGAAATTGTCGCCGTCGAGCCGTCGCTGCGCGCGGCGGTCACGGTCCAGCGCGCGGTCTCGCTCGACCACGACGCGGCGGTCACCCGGTGGTCGTAGCGGACGTGGCGTTCGACGTCGTTCTCGGCCGCTGCCTCGCGGACGTAGGACAGGATCGACGGGCCGTCGGCGATCGACTTGGCCGCGGTCCACGGCTTGAAGCGGTAGCCGAGCGTGAACATGTCGCTGTCGGAGCGGATGCCGGGGTAGCGGAACAGGTCCCAGGTGCCGCCGATGCCGGCACGCCGCTCGAGGATGGCGAAGCTGCGGTCGGGTGCGCCCTTCTGCAGGTGCACCGCCGCGCCGATGCCCGACAGGCCGGCGCCGACGATCAGGACGTCGAAGTGATCCATGCCGCGTCTCCCCACGAGATTGACGCACACGTAAACCAAGTCGCGCTCGATTGCCAGCCGTTCAGCCGGCCCAGACGCCGCCGTCGAGCCCGCGGACGCCGTGGCCGACGATCTCGAACAGTCCGCCGGCCAGCGGTTGCGCCGCCAGCGCTGCGGCGTCCAGTTCGGCGCGGGCGCTGGTGACGAACAGCCGGTCGAGGCTCGGCCCCCCGAAGGCGGCGCTGGTGACGTTGGTCACCGGCAGCGGATAGTCGCCGACGACGGTGCCGTCGGGGGCGACCCGGCGGACGCACGACCCGCCCCAGAAGGCGATCCACAGATGCCCAGCGGCATCGGTGGTCATGCCGTCGGGATTCCCCTTCACGTCGTGCCACCTGCGGAAAACGCGGCGCTCGCCGACCGCGCCGCCGGGGGCGAGGTCGAAGGCATAGGTCACCCGCTCGAGCGTGTCGTTGTGGTACAGGATGTCGCCGTTCGGGCTGAACGCCGGCCCGTTGGTGATACGGTAGCCGAGGTCGATCGCCGCCCAGCTGTGGTCGGGGCGCAGGGCATACAGCACCCCCGACCGCGCGCGCTTGGTGTCGTCCATCGTCCCCGCCCAGAACACGCCGTGGGGGTCGACCTTGCCGTCGTTGAAGCGGTTGTCGGGCAGGTCCGTCTCGGGATGGTCGATGACGCGGAAGACGCCGGCATCCGGGTCGATGACGGCGAAGCCGTGATCGGTGCCGGCGACCAGGCCGCCGCGGGCGCGGACCGCGATCGAGCCGACCCGGCACGGGGCCGTCCACGACGCGTGGTCGCCGCTCGCGGGGTCGAAGCGGTGGAGCGTGCGCCCCTCGATGTCGACGAAGCGGACGGCCTGCACCCGCGCGTCCCAGATCGGTCCTTCACCCAGCGTACAGCTCGCCTGCCACAGACAGCGCCAGCCCGGTTCGTCGATCGCCATGTCTCGCCCTTCGCCGCGGCATTGGGTGGAATCTTAGCGGCGATGCCCCTATCAGGCGAGGCGAACGTTGGAGGACGCATGTCCGATTACCCGCCGAAACTCCGCTCTGCCGCCACCTACGGCAAGCGGGATCGCGACGGCTTCATCCATCGCAGCTGGATGAAGGCGCAGGGTCTTCCCGACCACGTCTTCCACGGCAAGCCGATCATCGGCATCTGCCAGACCTTCAGCGAGTTCAATCCCTGCCACAGCCACCTGCGCGACATCGCCGAAGGGGTGAAGCGCGGCGTGTGGGAGGCCGGCGGCGTCCCGCTCGAGTTCCCGGCAATGAGCCTCGGCGAGACGCAGATCCGACCGACGGCGATGCTGTTCCGCAACCTGATGAGCATGGACGTCGAGGAATTGATCCGCGGCTATGCCATGGACGGCGTCGTGCTGCTGGGCGGCTGCGACAAGAACTCGCCGGCGATGCTGATGGGCGCGGCGTCGGTCGGCCTGCCGGCGATGCTGGTCAGCTCCGGGCCGATGCTCAACGGCAAGTTTCGCGGCCGCGACATCGGCAGCGGCACCGACGTCTGGCGCTTCTCGGAGGAGGTCCGCGCCGGGACCATGTCGAACGACGAGTTCATGGCCGCCGAGGCCGGCATGAGCCGTTCGCCCGGCACCTGCATGACCATGGGCACGGCCTCGACGCTCGCCTGCATCTTCGAGGCGATGGGCCTCAGCCTGCCGTTCAACGGCACCATCCCCGGCGTCGACGCGCGGCGCAAGGCGATGGCCCACCGCACCGGCAACCGCATCGTCGAGCTGGTCAACGCCGGCGCGACGATGGCCGACGTCCTCACCCGCCCGGCGTTCGAGAACGGGGTCAAGATCTGCGCCGCGATCGGCGGCTCGACCAACGCCGTCCTCCACCTGCTGGCGCTGGCCGGCCGGGCGGGGGTGGCGTTCGACCTGGCCGACTGGCAGCACCTGGGCGCCGACGTGCCGCTGCTGGTCGACCTGATGCCCGCGGGCCGGTTCCTGATGGAGGACTTCCACTACGCCGGCGGGGTGCCGGCGGTGATCGCCGAGCTCGGCGACCGTCTGAACCTCGACCATGTCGGGGTGTCGGGCCTCAGCCTGCGCGAGGTCGCGGCGACCGCGCGCAACGACAATCCGCAGGTCATCCGCCCGGTCGGCGACCCGCTGCTGGCCGAAGGCGGTCTGGTCATCCTCAAGGGCAACCTCGCCCCGCGCGGCGCCGTCATCAAGCCCGGCGCAGCGACGCCGGCGCTGCTCCAGCACCGCGGCCGGGCGGTGGTGTTCGACTCGATCGAGGACTTCCACGCGCGCGTCGACTCGCCCGACCTCGATATCGACGCCACCTGTGTCATGGTGCTCAAGGGCTGCGGGCCCAAGGGCTATCCGGGGATGCCCGAGGTCGGCAACATGCCGCTGCCCCGGAAGCTGCTCGAAGCCGGCGTCCGCGACATGGTCCGCATCAGCGACGCGCGGATGAGCGGCACGGCGTTCGGCACGGTCGTCCTCCACTGCGCGCCCGAAGCGCATGCCGGCGGGCCGCTGGCGCTGGTCCGCGATGGCGACATCGTCGCGCTCGACACGGCCAACGCGACGCTGACGCTCGAGGTGAGCGACGACGAACTCGCCGCCCGCCGCGCCGCCTGGGTCCCGCCGGCCGCGGCCTATGATCGCGGCTGGTACAAGCTGTACGTCGATCACGTCCTCCAGGCCGACGAGGGCGCCGACCTCGACTTCCTGCGCGGCGGCTCGGGCAGCGCCGTCACCCGCGAGTCGCACTGATGTCCCGCTTCGCCGGCGCCTTCGTCGCGGTCGACTGGGGCACGACCAACCGCCGCGCCTGGGCGGTCGACGGCGGCGCGGCGACGCCGCTGCTCAGCGATGATCGCGGGGTCCTCGCGGTCGACGATTTCGCCGCGGCGGTCGCCGAGGTTCGCGCCCACGCCCCCGGCCTGCCGCTGCTGATGGCCGGCATGGTCGGCTCCAATCGCGGCTGGCGGGAGGTGCCCTATGTCCCGGCCCCGGCGACGCTGGCGGACATCGCCGCGAACGTCGCCTGGGTCGAACCCGACGTCGGCATCGTGCCCGGCGTGTCGTTCGTCGACGGTGCCCATGCCGACGTCATGCGCGGCGAGGAGGTGCAACTGTTTGGTGCCTGTGCGCTCGCCGCGGTCGACTGCGACGGGCTGGTCTGCCACCCCGGGACGCACACCAAGTGGGTCGAGATGGAGGCGGGCGCCATCGCCCGCTTCCGCACGGTGATGACCGGCGACCTGTTCGCCGCCCTGCAGCGACATTCGATCCTGTCCGACCTGCTGGCCCAGCCGGCGCCGGTCGACGCCAGCTTCGCCGCCGGCGTCGACCATGGCTTCGCCCATGCCGACCTGACCGCGGAGCTCTTCGCCGCCCGCGCCCGCGTCCTGCTCGGGCAGCGCGAGGCGTCGTCGGTCGCGCCTTATGTCTCGGGGCTGCTGATCGGCAGCGACCTGCGGACAGGGCTCGGCCGGCTGCGCGCCGACGTCGTCCCGGTGCTCGGTGCCCCGGCGCTGACCGCGCGCTTCGCGGCGGCGCTGACCCGCGTCGGCCGGACCGCGGTGGAACACGACGGTGACGACGCGTTCCTTGCCGGCATGACCGCAATCGCGAGGGCAGCATGACCCCGGTCGACCGTTTCCGCGGCCATTTCGCCGCCTGTCCGCTGATCGCCATCATCCGCGGCGTGACGCCGGACGAGGCCGAGGCCGTCGGCGAGGCGCTGGTCGAGGCCGGCATCCGCATCGTCGAGGTGCCGCTGAACTCGCCCGATCCGTTCGTCAGCATCGAACGCCTGGCCCGGCGCTTCGGCGACGCGGCGACGGTCGGCGCGGGTACGGTGCTGACGACCGCCGCCGTCGCCCGGGTCGCCGACGCCGGCGGGACGATCATCGTCTCGCCGCACGCCGACACCGCGGTCATCGCCGCTGCCGCCGCCGCCGGCCTGGTCGCCGCGCCGGGCTACTTCACCCCGACCGAGGCCTTCGCGGCGCTGGCCGCCGGCGCCCACGTCCTCAAGCTGTTCCCGGCCGAAGCCGCCTCGCCGGCGGTGCTCAAGGCGCAGCGGGCGGTGCTGCCCCGCGACATGCCGATCGTGCCCGTCGGCGGCATCGTCCCCGAAACGCTCGGCGCCTGGCAGGCCGCCGGGGCCGACGGCTTCGGCCTGGGCGGCGGCCTCTACGCGCCCGGGCGCAGCGTCGCCGACATCGGTGCCCGCGCGCGCGCCTATGTCGCCGCGCTTTCCCGCTAGACCCGCGGCACCGCGGCGTTAGACCCGAGGCAATGAACACCGTCGCTCTTCCCGCCCACACCAGCCGCGAGCGCCAGTCGCTCGACGGCGTCTGGGATTTCCGCCTCGACCGCGAGGAGATGTGGCGCGCGATCCAGGTGCCCGGCGTCTGGCAGGCGCAGTTCGACGACCTGCGCGAGACGCAGGGCGTCACCTGGTATCGCCGCAACTTCACCGTGCCGCGGTCGTGGCAGGGCGGTGATTCCGGGCACGAGGTCGTGCTCGGCTTCGGCGCGGTCAACTATCTGGCCGAGGTGTTCGTCAACGGCCGCCGCGTCTGCGTCCACGAGGGCGGCTATCTCGGCTTCGAGGTAGCGCTCGACGCGACCGCATTGTGGCCCGACAACAGCCTGGAGGTGAAGGTCACCCTGCCGTCGAACGACCGCGCCGAGTTTCCCGACCACCCGTTCCAGGAGATCCCGCACGGCAAGCAGAGCTGGTACGGACCGATGGGCGGCATCTGGCAGTCGGTCTGGCTCGAGCGCCGGCCGTGCGAGCACCTCGGCGAGATCATCCTGGGCGCCGACCTCGCCAGCGGTGCCGTCGGCGTGTCGGTCGCCGTCAGCCGCGCCGCGGCGCACGCGGTGCTGGTCGCCACCGTCGTCGGCCCCGACGGCAAGGCGGTGCGGACCCGCGTCGACTGCGCCGGCCGCGCGCTCGTGCCGCTCGGCCTGACCGTGCCGCGCCCGGCGGCGTGGAGCCCCGAGCATCCGGTCCTCTACACGCTGACGGTGCAGCTGGTCGACGGCCCGACGGTGCGCGACACCGCGACGCGCAGCTTCGGCTTTCGCACCATCGCCACGAAGAACGGCCAGTTCCTCTTGAACGGCCAGCCCTTCTACATGCGCTGCGCCCTCGACCAGGACTATTACCCGGAGGGGCTCTACACCGTCCCCAACCTCGCCTATCTCGAAGACCAGTTCCGCAAGGCCAAGGCACTCGGGCTGAACACCGTTCGCTGCCACATCAAGGTGCCCGACCCGCTCTACTACGACGTCTGCGACCGGCTCGGCCTGCTGGTGTGGACGGAGTTCCCCAACTTCGAACGCTTCAGCGACAAGGCCGCCGAACGCGCCCGGATCACCGCCGAAGGGATCATCGCCCGCGACGGCCACCACCCGTCGATCATCGCCTGGACGATCATCAACGAGGACTGGGGCACGCGGCTGACCGAGGACCCCGACCATCGGCGCTGGCTGATCGAGCAGTACGACTGGTTGAAGGCCCACGACCCGAGCCGGCTGGCGGTCGACAATTCGGCGTGTTTCCCCAATTTCCACGTCAAGACCGACATCGAGGACTATCATTACTATCGCGGCGTCCCCGACCGACGCGGCGAATGGGACACGCTGACCGACCGCTTCGCCGCGCGCGAGGACTGGACGTTCAGCCCCTATGGCGATGCCGAGCGCCGCGGCGACGAGCCGCTGGTCTGTTCCGAATTCGGCGTCTGGGGCCTGCCGCATCCGCGCGACCTGCGCCGCGGCGGCACCACCGACCCGTGGTGGTTCGAAACCGGCGCGCAGTGGGGCGAGGGCGTCGCGTATCCGAAAGGGCTGGAGCAGCGCTACCGCAGCTTCTTCCTCGACCGCGCCTTCGGCAGCTTCGACGCCTTCATCGCCGCGACGCAGTGGTTCCAGTTCACCGGGCTGAAGTACCAGATCGAGAAACTGCGCAGCGCGGCGACCATCCAGGGCTATGTCATCACCGAGCTGACCGACATCTACTGGGAAGCCAACGGGCTGATGGACATGGAGCGCAACCTGCGCGCGTTCCACGCTCCCTTCGCCGACATCAACGCCGACGTCGTCGTCGTGCCCGGCTTCCGCCGCTGGGGCTACTGGGCCGGCGAGGCGCTCGACTTCGCGCCGAAGATCGCCGCCGGCGGCGGCTTCGTCGGCCCGGGGGCCGTGCTCGAATGGAGCCTGGAGCCGCTCGGCCTCGCCGGCAAGCTGCCGGTGCCGGCGACCGGGGCGACGCGGGTGGCGGAAGTGCCGGGGCTGGCCATCACCCTGCCCGACGTGCCGGCGGCAGTGGCGGCGACGCTCCGCCTGACGCTGCGCGACGCCAGGAACGAGGTGCTGGCGCGCAATTACGAGGCGTTCAGCGTGTATCCGCGGCCGCCCGCCCCCGGCGTCGGCGACCTGTGGTCCGACGACGCCGGGCTGCGCGAGCGGCTGGCGGCGCTGGGCTACGGTTTCGCCGACACGCCGGAGGCGGCGACGCTGACCGTCGCCCGCGGCATGGACACGGCGCTGGTCGAGCGCGTCCGTCGCGGCCACCGCGCGCTAATCATCGTCGAGGAGGGCGGCTCGCACTGGCTGCGGACCGACGAGCCGCCGTCGCTGATGCCGGTGCCCTATCACATGGACCAGGCCTTCCCCGGCCTCTACGCCCAGACCCGCGACAACATCCTGCGCGGCGACTGGATCACCGCGTTCAGCTGGCTGGCGCGTAGCGGCGTCTTCGCCGGCATCCCTGCCCATCCCCACAACGGGCCGATGTTCGACCTGTCGTTCGAGCGCGTCGTGCCGCACCTCGTGCTGGTCGGCATGAAGCCGTGGGAACACGAGGCGCACGTGCCCGCCGGCCTCGTCGTCGGCTGGGGCCACAAGGCAAGCGCGATCGTCGCCGAACGCTGGTTCGGCCGCGGCAAGGCGGTGCTGACCACCTTCCGCCTGTCGGGCGATGCGCCCGGCGCCGATCCCGTGGCGACGATGCTGCTGCGCGCGCTGGTCACCCAGGCGCTGAGCGGATAGCGGCGGGCGCCCGGGGGCCGACCGACGGGCGCGTCAGCCGGCGAACACCCGCCGCAGGACCGCGGCATAGATGTCGGTCAGCGTGGCGATGTCGGCGACCGCGACCCGTTCCCCGACCTGGTGCATCGTCGCGCCGACCAGCCCCAGCTCGACCACCGGACAGACCGCGCGGATGAAGCGCGCGTCGGACGTGCCGCCGGTGGTCGACAGGTCCGGGGTGCGGCCGGTCACCTCGTGCACCGCCGCGGCGCACAGCGTCGGCAGCGGCCCCGAGTCGGTCAGGAACGCCTCGCCGCTGATCCGCACCTCGACCACGGCCGCGGGGGCGTGGGCGGCGGCCGTGGCGCGCAGCCACGCCTCCAGCTCGGCGCCGCGCTGGCGGTCGTTGAAACGGATGTTGAGCCGTGCCGCCGCGGTCGCGGGGATGACGTTGGTCGCCGGATTGCCGACGGTGATGTCGGTGACCTCCAGGTTCGACGGCTGGAAGGCAGCGCTGCCATCGTCGAAGGTCCGCGCCTTCAGCGCCGCCAGCACCGCGACCAGCCGCGTCACCGGATTGTCGGCGCGGTCGGGATAGGCGACGTGGCCCTGCACCCCCGGCACCGTGATCCAGGCGTTGAGCGAGCCGCGCCGGCCGATCTTGACCGTGTCGCCGACGGTGACCGACGCGGTCGGTTCGCCGACGACGCACAGGTCCGGGCGGAAGCCGCGATCGGCCATCCAGGCGAGCAGGGGGGCCGTGCCGAACGTCGCCGGCCCCTCCTCGTCGCCGGTGATGATCAGGCTCAGCGTGCCGCCGCCGCCGGCGGCGACGTGGCGGGCGGCGGCGGCGACGAAGGCGGCGATCGCCCCCTTCATGTCGGCGGCACCGCGCCCGGACAGCCAACCGTCGCGGATCGTGGGGGCGAAGGCGTCCCAGCCCTCGCCCGGGGGGACGACGTCGGTATGGCCGGCAAAGGCGAAGTGCGGGGAGCCGCTGCCGATGTGCGCGAACAGGTTGGCGACCGGCCCGTCGGGCGGCGCGCCGAAGGACGGCCGGTGGACGGTGAAGCCGATGCCGGCGAGCGCGGCGGCCAGCACGTCCTGCGCCCCGGCGTCGGCCGGGGTGATGCTGGGACAGGCGATCAGCGCCTGCGCGAGGGCGAGGGCGTCGATCACCGCCGCGCGACGACCACGACGCCGGCGACGATCAGCAGCGCGCCCGCCACCCCCTGCCAGCCGATGCCGCGCTGGACCGGCAGCAGGCCGGAGGCGTCGATCGCCAGCGCCGCGGCGACCTGTCCGGCGACGATCAGCCCGACCAGCACGGCGCCGCCCAGCCGCGGCACCGCCGCCGTCACCCCGGCGACGTAGAAGGCGCCGAGCAGGCCGCCGAACCAGGCCCAGGCCGGAACCGGCGCCAGGACCGGCCGCGCGCCGCGCAGCGCCAGCACCAGGCCCAGCGCGGCCGTGCCAACGACGAACGAGACGAACGCCCCCCACAGCGGGCCGCCGAGCGCGTTGCCGAGCCGGGCATTGACCGCCGCCTGCACCGGCAGCACGGCGCCGGCGACGAGCGCCACCAGCAGCCACAGGCTCACCGCGCCGGCACCCCGTCGCCGAGATGGGCGAAATAGGGCCGGGTGAAGGGGAAGGTCTCCGCCCGCGCGGCGTCGGTCCACTCGACCAGCCACGGATGGGCGAGCACCTCGGCGACATAGGCCTGGGCCACCGGTCCCACCGGCAGGCCATAGGTCTTGATGCGCGTGACGACGGGAGCGAACATGACGTCGGCGGCACTGAACGTGCCGAACAGGAACGGGCCCTCGTGCGCCTCGTCGATCGAATGGTAGCGCGTCCGCGCCTCGGTCCACAGCGCCTCGACGCGGGCCAGGTCGGCAAGCACCTCGGGCGCGGCGACGAAGCCGGGATAGTCGCGCTGCAGGTTCATGGCGCAGGCGCCGCGCAGCGCGGTGAAGCCCGCGTGCATCTCGGCGCACATCGACCGCGCCAGCGCGCGGGCGGCGAGGTCGGCCGGCCAGAAGTGCCCGCGGCTGAGCCGTGCCGTCCGGACCTTGTCAGCCAGCCAGTCGACGATCGCCAGGCTGTCCCAGACGACGACGTTGCCGTCGTACAGCACCGGCACCTTGCCCGCGGGCAGCAGTCCCTTGGCCTTGCCCGAGACCCAGTCGGGCGAGTCCATCGGGATGACCTCGGTCTCGAACGGCAGCGCCGACACCTTGCAGGCCAGCCAGCCGCGCAGCGACCACGACGAATAGGTCCGGTTGCCGATGATGAGCCGCATGGACGCCCCCTTCTTCTCGTTCCGCCGCGCCGACCCGGGTGCCTGTGGAACGCCCCGGCGTCGCGACCCCGCCTCCCGCTTTCGCGGGGATGACCCCGCAGATCAAGCCTCGCCGGCGAAACGCCGCGCCGCGGCGTCAGCTGACCAGCGGCTGGCGGCGGAAGCTGAGCGCCTCGGCCACGTGCAGGCGGCCGACGGTGTCGCAGCCGGCGAGGTCGGCGACGGTCCGCGCCACGCGCAGCACGCGGTGATAGCCGCGGGCCGACAGCTTCAGCGCCTGCGTCGCCTGGACGAGCAGTTTCTGCCCGGCGGGATCGGGCGTCGCCACCGCCTCGAGCAGCTTGCCGTCGGCCTCCGCGTTGGTCCGCGCCGCCGTCCCGTCGTAGCGCGCCGTCTGCCGCGCCCGCGCCGCGCCGACGCGGGCGCGGACGGTGGCGCTGTCCTCGGCCGGCGGCGGCAGCGTCAGGTCGGCGGCGCTGACCGCGGCGACGTCGACGTGCAGGTCGATGCGGTCGATCAGCGGCCCCGAAACGCGGCTCTGATAGTCGGCGGCGCACCTGGGCGCCCGGGCACAGGCGAGGCCGGCGTCGGCGAGATGCCCGCAGCGGCACGGGTTCATCGCCGCGATCAGCTGGACGCGCGCCGGATAGGTGACGTGAAGCGCGGCCCGGCTGACGGTGATGTGCCCCGTCTCCAGCGGCTGGCGCAGCGAATCGAGGACGCCGCGCTGGAACTCGGGCAGCTCGTCGAGGAACAGGACGCCGAGGTGGGCGAGGCTGACCTCGCCCGGCCGCGCGCGGGTGCCGCCGCCGACCAGTGCCGGCATCGACGCCGAATGGTGCGGCGCGCGGTAGGGCCGCGACCGGCGCAGGCGGCCGCCCTCGAGCTCGCCGGCCATCGACGCGACCATCGACACCTCGAGCGCCTCGGCCGGGGTCAGGTCGGGCAGGATGCCGGGGAGCGCGGCGGCAAGCAGCGACTTGCCCGACCCCGGCGGACCGCTCATCAACAGGTTGTGGCCGCCGGCCGCGGCGATCTCCAGCGCGCGCTTGGCCGTCTCCTGCCCCTTGACCTCGCCCAGGTCGGGACCGCCGCGCACGATTTCGGCGACGCTGCGCACCGGCGGCGACAGCAGCTGCGTGCCCTTCAGGTGGTTGATCAGCGACAGCAGGTCGGGCGCGGCGACGACGTCGACCTCGCCGGCCCAGGCCGCCTCGCCGCCCTGGCTCGCCGGGCAGATCAGGCCGAGGTCGGCGCCGGCGGCGAACAGCGCCGCCAGCAGCACGCCCGGCACCGTTGCCAGCCGCCCGTCGAGGCCGAGCTCGCCCACCACCAGGAAGCCGCTGAGCATCTCGGCATCGACCACGCCCATCGCCGCCAGCAGGCCGAGAGCGATGGCGAGGTCGTAGTGCGACCCTTCCTTGGGCAGGTCGGCCGGCGACAGGTTGACGATGATCCGCTTGGGCGGCAGCGCGAGGCCGATGGCGTCGAGCGTCGCCTGGACCCGCTCGCGGCTCTCCTTGACCGCCTTGTCGGGCAGGCCGACGATGACGAAGTTGGGCTGGCCGCCGCTGACCTGGACCTGGACGTCGACGGCGCGCGCCTCCAGCCCCAGGAACGCGACCGTCCCGACATGTGCGACCATGATACTCACGCCCCCGTTACGCGGGGCCATCGTAGCGGGGGCACGGGGCGGAGCAAGCGTCGAGCGGGCACGGCGGCGGCAAACCCGGCCGCAGGGTAAGCGGTCGTCGGCATGGCGGACGTTCAGCGCACGGCGTCGGTCCGGCTCGCGATCAGAAGCCGGTCCAGCTTCGCGGGCCGGCATCGCAGCGCTGGGCGATGAGCGAGCCGATCTGGGGCGCATCCCGGCAATTGCGGATATATTCGGCGCGGCCGCGGACATACTGCAGGTGGGCAGGCGACAGCGTGCCGCCGTCCTCGACCAGCAGACGGTCGATATCGGCGCGCAGGGCGAGGGTCTGCTCGTCCTTCTGCCGGTGCATCGCCGGCGTGCTCTCCGGCGGCGCAAGGTTATTTATCAACGACGGTGGGGAGACGATCGCCTGGGCCTGCACCGGAGCAAGGCCCGTCGCGGCGGCGACGGCCGCCGCTGCCAGTGATACCGACCGCAAAATGTTCATCTGCAATCTCCCGCCAAAGGCCTTTGAACATCGCCTATTCAGGCGAACGAACAAGTACCTTAACGCCGCTGCCGCCCAACTCGTGCCACAGCGATTCGCCATGGGTTCCCGATGCGCCGATTGTTGCCCATGTTCGTTCTCGCCGCCTGCTCCGCCGGCCCGGCGCATCGCTTCACCGACGTCGCGGCGACGGAGCCCGGTCCCGACGGGCGGCTGGTCGCGGCCGAGGTCTGGGACGAGCATGGGCCGGGCAAGCCGCACGCGACGGGGCTGGTCGTCGTCGCGGCCGGGGCCGACCCCCGCGACGCGGCGCCGGTGGTGCTGGCGCAGGACGACTTCCACCCGCTCGTCTTCGCCTGGACCGGCCCGACCGCGCTGACGCTGCGCCTGCCGTGCGGGCGCTGGACTGAGCTCGCCAACCATGCTGTCGTCGCCGGGCGGACGGTGACCATCGCCCACACGCCGCCGGCGCGCTGCTACGTCGGGCCGTCCGGGACCGGTGCGCTGCCCGGCGAGAACCCCGGCTGATTGACTTGCGCCCGGCGTGACGCTATGCGCCCCTCCTTGAATTCGCCGGCCGGCCGGCCCCCGAGGAATGAGCGATGAAGCGGACCTATCAACCGAGCAAGCTGGTGCGCGCGCGCCGTCACGGGTTCCGCGCGCGGATGGCGACGCCGGGCGGCCGCAAGGTGCTGGCCAACCGTCGCGCCAAGGGCCGCGCCAAGCTGAGCGCCTGACCGTCCTCCGGCTGCGGCGCGACTTCGTCGCCGCCAACGCCGGCCGGCGCGCGTCGACCCCGGGATTTCTGCTCCTCGTCCGCCGCCGCGACGATGACGGCGGGCCGCGGGCCGGCTTCACCGTCACCAAGAAGATCGGCAACGCCGTCGTCCGCAACCGGCTGAAGCGCCGCCTGCGCGCGCTCGCCCGGGCGGTGCTGCCGGCCGGCGCCATCCCCCATGCCGACCATGTCCTGATCGGCCGCAGCGACGGGCTCGCGCGCGACTTCGCCGCGATGAAGGCCGACCTCGCCCGGGCGCTGGCCAAATGCGCTGGCTGACCGCTGCCCTGATCGCGCCGATCCGCGCCTACCGGCTGGCGATCTCGCCGCTGCTGCCGCCGGCCTGCCGCTTCACCCCGACCTGCTCGGCCTATGCCATCACGGCGATCGAGCGCCACGGCCCGGTCCGGGGGCTGTGGCTCGGCACCAAGCGCATCTGCCGCTGCCATCCGTGGGGCGGCCAGGGTTTCGACCCTGTTCCTGACGCCTGAGTCCGCCTACATGGGCCGCGCCCCCCGACCGAAAGCCGCCTCGTGACCGACCAACGCAACATGATCCTGGCCGTCGTGCTGTCGATCCTCGTCATCATCGGCTGGACCTTCGCGTCGGACCGCTTCCTGCCGCACCCGCCGAAGCCGGTCGCGGCGCAGCCGTCGCCGGCCGTCGCCGCCCAGCCGGCCAACCCGGTGACGGTCGCCGCCGACGGTGCCGTCGTGCCCGCGGTCGGCGGCGCCGGGCAGCTGCGCGCCTGTGCCGTCGTGCTGCGCGACAGCCCGCGCGTCGCCATCGTCACGCCGCGCCTTGCCGGCTCGATCAACCTGCGCGGCGCGCGCCTCGACGACCTCGTGCTCAAGGGCTACCGCGAGACGATCAA
Organism: uncultured Alphaproteobacteria bacterium; assembly: GCA_963847215.1. Taxonomy (GTDB): domain Bacteria; phylum Pseudomonadota; class Alphaproteobacteria; order Sphingomonadales; family Sphingomonadaceae; genus Polymorphobacter_B. The sequence continues at coordinate 122,338 of CAWJZA010000008.1, read as the reverse complement.
GCCCGGTTCGCCCGACGTCCGCCTGCTGGCGCCGAGCGGCTGCCCGACCGCCTATTTCGCCGCGCTCGGCTGGAGCGGGACCGACGCGCCGCCGGCGGATGCCGTGTGGACGGCGAGCGCGTCCAGCCTGACGCCGCAGGCGCCGGTGACGCTGAGCTGGACCTCGCCCGCCGGGGCCCGGTTCGAGATCGTGCTGGCGGTCGACGCCGATTATCTGTTCACCGTCACCCAGCGCGTGACCAACGCCGGCGGCGCGCCGCTGACCCTGCGCCCGTGGGGGCTGGTCAGCCACTTGGGCGAGGGTACGGAGAAGGACGCCGGCAACCTCCATGTCGGGCCGATCGGCGTCGTCGGCGAGCGGCTGAAGGACAGCGAGGTCGCGTATAAGAAGCTGCGCGAGGACGGCGCGCAGAGCTTCGCCACCACCGGCGGCTGGCTCGGCATCACCGACAAATATTGGGCGACGGCGCTGATCCCCGACCAGAAGACGCCGGTGACGGCGCGATTCGCGCTGGTGCCGGCGGCGGCGCAGGCCGGCGCGGCCACGGATCGCTTCCAGACCGACTATCTCGCCCCCGCAGTTTCGGTCGCGCCCGGCGCGACGGCGACGACGACCGCGCACGCTGTTCGCCGGGGCGAAGGAGGTCAAGCTGATCTCCCGCTACAAGGACGCGCTCGGCGTGCCGCTGTTCGACCGCATCGTCTCGTGGGGCTGGTTCTGGTTCATCGCCCAGCCGATCTTCCTGCTGCTCGACTTCCTGTTCCACCTGTTCGGCAACTTTGGGCTGGCGATCATGGGACTGACCTTCATCATCCGCCTGGTCATGTTCCCGATCGCCGCCAAGCAGTTCAGCTCGATGGCCAAGATGAAGCTGGTCCAGCCCAAGCTGAAGGAGCTGCAGGAGCGCTACAAGGACGACAAGATGCAGCTCCAGCAGGAGACGATGGCGCTGTACAAGAAGGAGAAGGTCAATCCCGTCGCCGGCTGCCTGCCGGTCGTCGTCCAGATCCCGATCTTCTACGCGCTGTACAAGACGCTGCTGGTCTCGACCGAGATGCGCCACCAGCCGTTCGTCGGCTGGATCAAGGACCTTTCGGTCGCCGACCCGCTGACGCCGGTCAACCTGTTCGGTCTGCTGCCGTTCCAGCCGCCGGCGATGCTGGCGATCGGCCTGCTGCCGATCCTGCTCGGTCTGTCGATGTGGGCGCAGCAGAAGATGAATCCGCCGCCCGTCGACCCGGCGCAGCGGCAGATCTTCGCGCTGATGCCGTGGGTGCTGATGTTCATCATGGCGCCTTATGCTGCCGGGCTGGTGGTCTACTGGATCACCAACAACTGCCTGACGATGCTGCAGCAGTGGGTGATGGGCCGGCGCTCGCCCGCCCCGGCCACGCCCGCCGTGGCCAAGTGAGCGACGCGCCGGGCGACGCCGCCGAGGACCCGAAGGCCCGCGCCTACGCCGTCGAGACGGCGCGGCGGGTGTTCGCCGGCCGCGTCGAGTTCCTGCTGTCGGCGCCGCGGCTCGAGATCCTGCCCGAGCCGAAGGTGGCCGAGATCGCCTTCGCCGGCCGCTCGAACGTCGGCAAGTCGTCGCTGCTCAACGCCCTGACCGGCCGCGCCGGCCTCGCCCGGACGTCGAACACACCGGGGCGGACGCAGGAGCTCAACGTCTTCGACGTCGGCGACCCGCTGGCGTTCCGCCTGATCGACATGCCGGGCTATGGCTATGCCGAGGCTCCCAAGGACGTGGTGCGGGCGTGGAAGGCGCTGGTCTTCGATTATCTGCGCGGGCGCGCGGCGCTGAAGCGCGTCCTGCTGCTGATCGACGCGCGCCACGGGGTCAAGCCGGTCGACGCCGAGATCATGGGCCTGCTCGACAAGGCCGCGGTCAGCTACCAGCTGGTCCTGACCAAGGCCGACAAGATCAAGCCGACGGCTCTCGCCGCGACGACGGCGGCGGTGGCGGCGATCGCGGCGAAGCACCCGGCGGCCTACCCCGCCATCCTGGCGACGAGCGCCGAGACGGGTGGCGGCATCCCCGACCTGCGCGCCGCGGTGGTCGCGGCGGTGGCCTAGGGTCGGTCTACGGCGTCCGGGCGAGCGCGTTGAGCGCGGCGCGGACACGCTGGCGGATGCCGGCATCGCGCGTCGTCTCGAGCATCGCGCCGAGCGAGGCGCGCGCGGCGTTATTGTCGCCCGCCAGCTGCTCCAGCCGCGCGCGTTCCCACCACAGGCCGGTGAAGCCCGGGGCGATCAGCGTCATGCGTTCGTGCAGCACCAGCGCGCGGGCGATGTCGCCGGTGCGGCGGGCGCGCGTCGCCTGGTTCGACACCAGCCGCACCAGCGTCGCGCGGTTGCTCAGCGGCACGAGATGGTCGGCTTCGATCGCCGTGGCGCCGCCGATGATGCGCGACAGGACCTCGGCGAGCCCGCTCGCCCCGAGCACCCGGCCATTGTCGAAGGCGTCGATCAGCTGCGTCACCGGCTCGGCGCCGATGCGGACGATGACGTGGCCGGGCAGGCCGATCGGGTCGGCGGCCCAGCCGACGCGGCGGGCGAGCGCGACGTACAGGATCGCCAGCGTCACCGGCAGGCCGAGCTTGCGGTCGAGCAGGGCGAGCAGGTCGGCGTTGGCCGGGTTGTCGTAATCGCCGGTGTCGCCGCCGATCTCGTGCGCCTGGGCGATCAGCTCCGACAGCAGGCGGGCGCGCTGGGTCACCGACTCGATGCCCGCCGCCTCGCGCTGCAGGCGCAGCACCATGCCGGTCAGGCGGGCGCGGGCGGTGTCGAGCGCGGCGTCGGGATGATCGGCGGCGGCGAGCAGCAGCGCCGCCTCGGCGAGGTCGATGGCGCCGTCCTCGACCAGCCCCAGGCTGGCCAGAGCGGAGGACTTCGCGGCCACGCTTGCGCTCGTCATCCCTGTCTCCTTCGCGCATTCCCTGTCGTCGGCGCCAATGCCGCAGGATGTCCCCTGTCCCGGCGCTTGTCGAGCCGCTTCATGCCGGGCCGTCGCGCAGCGCCAGGGCGCGGGCGTAGACCGCGGTGCGGGGCAGGCCGAGCGCGGCGCTGACTTCGGCGACCGCGGCGCTGAGCGGCGCGCGGGCCAGGGCGGCGGCGAGCGCGCCGTCGAGATCGGCGGCGGTCGCGGCGACGGCAACGGGGCCGGCGACGACGATCACCACCTCGCCGCGCGGCGGTGCCGGGGCGTAGCGGGCGGCGAGGGTGGCCAGCGTGCCGTCGACCGTCTCCTCGAACTTCTTGCTGATCTCGCGCGCGACCGCGGCCGGGCGGTCGCCGAGCGTCGCCGCCAGCGCCGCCAGCGTCGCGGCCGTGCGCGGCCCCGATTCGTAGATCACCAGCGTCGCACGGACGGCGGCGACCTCGGCGATGGCCTCGTCCCGCGCCCGCGCCTTGGCCGGCAGGAAGCCGAGGAACAGGAAGCGGTCGGTCGGCAGCCCGGCGAGCGTCAGCGCCGCGACCGCGGCACACGGCCCGGGGATGGTGACCACCGTGACGCCGGCGGCGCGGGCGTCGCGCACCAGCTTGAAGCCAGGATCGGAAATCAGCGGCGTGCCGGCGTCGCTGACCAGCGCCACCGCCTCCCGCCCGGCGCGGGCGATCAGGCCGGGGCGGACGGCGTCGGCATTATGGTCGTGGTACGGGGTCATCGGCACCCTGGCGCCGATGTGCGCGAGCAGCTTGGCCGTCACCCGCGTGTCCTCGGCGGCGATGACGGCCGCCTGCGCCAGCACCGCGGCGGCGCGCGGCGACAGATCGCCGAGATTGCCGATCGGCGTGGCGACGATGTACAGGCCCGGGGCAAGGGGGTCGGCGGGGGTCGACGGAGGGTGCATATGCGTATCTTGGGCCAAGGCCGGGCACGGGGGAACCTCTCCGCGGGCCAGCTTGCTCGCCGCGCCTGCTCGCCGCGGCGTGCACCACCGGCCCGCAGCGCACCGCCTTGTCGGCGCCGCCGCGCCGCCGCCGGCGACCGCCAACACCCGTCCGGTCGCTCCGCAGCCGTCGGCCGCGCCGCGCAACCGCGTCGCCCTGCTGGTACCGACGACCGGGCCCAACGCCGCCGTCGGCCAGTCGATCGCCAGCGCGGCGACGATGGCGCTGCTCGACACCCAGGCGGCGCGGCTCGACCTCCAGGTCTACGACACCGCGCCGGGCGCGGCAGCGGCAGCGTCGAAGGCGCTGGCCGACGGCGCGAAGCTGTTCCTCGGTCCGCTGCTCGCCGGCGACGTCCGCGCGGTGCAGCCGCTCGCGGCGGCCGCCGGGGTGCCGGTGCTGACCTTCTCCAACGATGCGGCGCTGGCGGGGAACGGCACGTATGTGCTCGGCTTCCAGCCCGGCCAGTCGATCGCCCGCGTTGTCGCTTACGCCCGCAGCCGCGGGGTCGATCGCTTCGCCGCCCTCGTCCCGGCCGGCGTCTACGGCCAGCGCGCGGCGACGGCGTTCCTCCGCGCGGTCGAAGCGGCGGGCGGCAAGGCGGTGGCGGTGCAAAGCTATCCACGCACGTCCGCCGGCCTCCTGCTCGCCGCGCGCAAGCTGACCAACTACGACGCCCGGGCCGCGGCGGCGACCAAGACCGCGGCGCTCCGCCCCGACGGCACGGTGGCGCAGGTCAGCAAGGCGCTGGCGCCGGTCGCCTTCCAGGCGCTGCTGATCGCCGATTTCGGGCCAGATCGCCGCGGCGGTGGCGCCGGCGCTCGCCCAGTTCGGCGCGACCAACGTCCTCATCCTGGGCACCGAGCTGTGGAGCAGCGAACCGGGCATCGCCAGGGCCACCGCGTTGCACGGTGCGGTCTTCGCCGCGGTGCCCGACGAGCGGTTCCATCAGCTCGGCACCCGCTACCGCGAGAAGTTCGGCGGCAGCCCGTCGCGGCTGGCGAGCCTGGGCTATGACGGCGTGCTGCTCGCCGCCGCCGCCGCGCCGACCTGGACGCCGGGCACGCCCTTCCCGCGCGCGGCGCTGACCGCGGCGAGCGGCTTCACCGGCATCGACGGCTTCTTCCGCTTCGGCGCCGGCGGCATCGCCGAACGCGGGCTGGAGGTCGAACAGGTCGCCGCGACGGGGTTCGCCGTCGTCGCCCCGGCGCACGCCGAATAGCGCGCAACGCCGCACCCCGCTTGTCGCACGGCGGCGGCGGGGTCATTTCACCGGCGCAACCGAACCCAGGGCGAACGCATGGACCATTTCGACGACGTCGACCTTCCGGGCAAGCAGGCCAGCGTCGCGCCGATCCCGCAGGAGGAGGCTGAGGCCGCCGTCCGCACCCTGCTGCGCTGGGCCGGCGACGATCCGACGCGCGAGGGCCTGCTCGACACGCCGGGGCGGGTGGCGCGGGCTTTTCGCGAATATTTCCGCGGCTATCTCGAAGACCCCGGCGTCCACCTCAGCCGCACGTTCGGCGAGACCGGCGGCTACGACAACATCGTCCTGCTGCGCGACATCCCTTTCCAGTCGCATTGCGAGCATCACATGGCGCCGATCATCGGCGTCGGCCACATCGCCTATCTGCCGCGCGACCGCGTCGTCGGCATCTCCAAGCTCGCCCGCGTCCTCCACGGCTATGCCCGCCGGCTGCAGGTGCAGGAGCGGCTGACGGCCGAGGTCGCCGACTGCATCCAGAAGCAGCTCGATCCCCTGGGCGTCGCCGTCGTCATCGAGGCGACGCACGCCTGCATGAGCGCGCGCGGGGTGATGACCACCGGCGTGTCGATGACCACCAGCCGCATGCTCGGCGTGTTCCGCGACGACGACCGCAGCCGCAAGGAAGTGCTGAGCCTGATGGGGAAGGGCTGAGCCGAAGCGCGACGAGGCGCAGCGCGCACGCCGCCAGGCGCGCACAGTAGCGCCCGACACGCGCCAGCCCGGCCGGCGGGTCGGCGGCGTCCCCTCCCGCCGAACCCGTCCGACGACGCGGCTTTGCCGCGGCAGCCTCTCCCGCCCACCCCGATCCCGCACATGACACTCCCGTGACACGGCTCCCGCCCCCTTGCCGCCATGCACCGCCTGCGGCAAGGCGCGACCATCGCGCTTGCGGGGAGCGACCGATGACCGACCAGACGCTGACCGACGACCTGCTGCCCGACGAGCCGGAGCCCGTCGCCGGCGCGGTCGCCGTCACCGCGCCGCGCGACCGCCGCGAACGCTGCGCCGTGACGAAGAAGCTGCGGCCGCGCAAGGACCTCGTCCTGCTCGACTCGCTGCGCCCCGAACTCGCCGACTTCATCCGCCGCGAGCACCCGGCGCTTGCCGAGGACGCGCTGGTCAGCAAGGGCGCGGTCAACGCCTATCGCAGCCGCTACGTCGAGGAACTGCTGCGCGAGGAGCACGGCGAGTTCACCGAGCTCGACCGGCAGGTGACCGAGAGCATCGCCAACCAGGACACGATCGCCGAGAACATCGAGGACGAGTTCGAGAGCGAGCGGACCTTCGGCGAGCGCGCCGCCGACGTCATGGCCAAGTTCGGCGGCTCGTGGGCGTTCCTGATCTCCTTCGCGGTGTTCCTGTTCGTCTGGATGACGATCAACGTCGTTGCCGGCTCCAAGGCGTTCGACGCCTACCCGTTCATCCTCTTGAACCTCGTCCTGTCGACCATCGCCGCGGTGCAGGCGCCGGTGATCATGATGAGCCAGCGCCGGCAGGAGGAGAAGGACCGCCTGCGCTCGGTCAACGAGTACAAGGTCAACCTCAAGGCCGAGCTCGAAATCCGCCACCTGCACGAGAAGCTCGACCACCTGATCACCCGCCAGTGGCAGCGGCTGGCCGAGATCCAGCGCATCCAGCTCGAGATGATGCAGGAGCGGCGGCGGAAGTAGGCGGCGCTGCCGCCAGTTGTCATCCCCGCGAAAGCGGGGACCCATCTCCTGCGGCTTGAGGCGATGGGTCCCCGCTTTCGCGGGGATGACAGGGGGCGCTAGACCAGCGTCGCCAGCGCGCCGCGGTCGAAGTCCTTGAGCTCGTTCATCCGCCCGTCGCGGACCTTCTCGGCCCAGTCGGGGTCGACGATCAGCGCGCGGCCGACGGCGACCAAGTCGAACTCGTCGCGGGCGAGGCGCTCGATCAGGTTGTCGAGGCTGGCGGGCTGCGACTGTTCGCCGCCGAAGCCGGCGACGAACTCGCCCGACAGGCCGACCGAGCCGACGGTGATCGTCGTCCTGCCCGTCAGCTTCTTCGCCCAGCCGGCGAAGTTGAGGCCTTCCGCCCCGTCGATCTCGGGATACTCCGCCTCCCAGAAGCGGCGCTGCGAGCAGTGGAAGACGTCGACCCCGGCGTCCGCCAGCGGCTGCAGCCAGGCGGCCATGGCGTCGGGCGTGGGGGCAAGGCGGGCGCTGAAGTCCTGCTGCTTCCACTGCGACAGGCGCAGGATCAGCGGCGTTGCGCCGATCGCCGCGCGCACGGCCTTGACGATCTCGCCGGCGAAGCGCGCGCGGGCGGGCAGGTCGCCGTTCCAGCCGTCGCCGCGGACGTTGGTCCCGTCCCACAGGAACTGGTCGATCAGATAGCCGTGCGCGCCGTGCAGCTCGACCGCGTCGAAGCCGAGGCGGACGGCGTCGCCGGCGGCCTGGGCGAAGGCGCGGATGGTGTCGGCGATGTCCTCGTCGCTCATCGCCTTGCCGTATTCCTTGCCCGGGCGGAGCAGGCCCGAAGGACCTTCCGCGTCGTGCCTATAGTCGGGCAGCTGGACGTTCTTCATGCCGCCGACGTGCCACAGCTGCGGCGCGATGCGGCCGCCGGCGCCGTGGACCGCCGCGACGACGTTGGCCCAGCCGCCGAGCGCCGCCTCGCCGTGGAAGACGGGGACATTGGGATCGTTGAGCGACCCCGGCCGGTCGACGCCGGTGCCCTCGGTGACGATCAGCCCGACCTGCCCCTCGGCCCGGCGGCGGTAGTATTCGGCGACGTTCGCCCCCGGCACGCCGCCCGGCGAGAAGGACCGCGTCATCGGCGCCATGACGATGCGGTTCGGCAGCGCCAGGCCGGCCATGGTGAACGGCGTGAACAGGGGATTGGTCATGCGCGAAGAGCCTCCGGTTGCCGCGCCCATGTGGCGCAGGGTGACGCTTGCGGCAAGCGCGGCGCGCGCGACCAAAACTTGGCGCAGCTGAAGTCCGGCTACCGCCCGCCGTGACTCGATCCCTGCCAGCGGCTACGACGCGGCGGCCATGGCCACCGCCACCCTCGACGACGCCCGCGTCCACGCGCCCGTGCGGCTCCGCACGCTGCTGACCCTTGCCGGGCCGGTGGTCGCCTCGCGCCTCGGCATCATGGCCATGGGGGTGACCGACACGCTCGTCGTCGGCCGCCACTCGGCGACCGAGCTGTCGTTCCTCGCGCTGGCCTGGGCGCCGACCGGCGTCATCCTGGTCACCGCCGTCGGCCTGCTGCAGGGGGTGCAGGTGCTGACCGCGCAGGCGCTGGGCGCCGGGCGACCGCAGGACACCGGCGCCGTGCTGCGGCGGGGCACGGTCTATGCCTTCTGGCTGGGACTGGCGGCGGCGCTGATCCTCGCCGTCGCCGGTCCGCCGCTGCTGGCGCGCATCGGCCTCGCCCCGGCGCTGGCCGCCGGGGCCGGGCCGGTGCTGCGCCTGCTGGCGTGGTCGCTGCTGCCGATGCTGGTCGTCGACGCCGGCATCTTCTGGCTGGAGGCGCACGGCCGGCCGCTGCCGGCGACGGCGGCGATGTGGGCGGCCAACGCCGTCAACCTCGCCATCAACCTGTGGCTGGTACCCGGCGACAGCGGCCTGCCGGTGGCGGGGGCGTCGGCGAGCGCGGTGGCGACCCTGGTCTCGCGCACGGCGCTGCTCGCTTTCGTCGCCGCCTATATCGTCCGCTGGCCGGCGGCGCGCGGTTTCAACGTCCTGCGCGCCCCTGCCGCGGACGCGCCGCCGGCGGCGGCGCTGCGCGGGATCGGCTACGGCGCGGCGGCGAGCTATTTCGTCGAGATGGCGGCGTTCAACAGCATGACGGTCCTCGCCGGCTGGCTCGGCGCGGCGGGCGTCGCCGCCTGGGCCATCGTCCTCAACGTCGCCGGCGTCACCTTCATGGCCCCGCTGGGCATCGCCGCGGCGACGGCGGTGCTGGTCGGCCGGGCGCACGGCGCCGGCGACGCCGCCGGGGTGCGCCGCGCCGGCAGCCTGGGCTTCGCCACGGCGGCGACGGCCTCGCTGGCGATCTCGGCGGCGATCGCGCTGGGTGCCGGCACCGTCGCCGCGACCTATACCCGGGATGCCGCCGTGGTGGCGGTGGCGACCGCCTGCCTCGTGCTGTCGTGCCTGTTCTACCTGACCGACGGACTGCAGGCGGTCGGGGCCCAGGCCCTGCGCGCGCGCGGCGACATCTGGATGCCCGCGGCGACGCACCTGATCAGCTATATCGGGGTGCTGATGCCCGCCGCCTATGTGTTCGCGATCCCGCTGCACGGCGGGGTCGCCGGCATCGTCTGGGGGACGATCGTCGCCAGCGCCGTGTCGGCCGGGCTGCTGCTGGCGCGCTTCTACTGGCTCAGCCGGACGGCCTAGCCGCGAAACGTGTCCTTGGCCGCCCGCCGCGCGGCGAATTCGGCGACCGAGGCCGCCCGCACGAAGGGGTTGGTCGCCCGCTCCAGCCCGATCGTCGACGGCACCGTCGGCCGGCCCGCCGCCCGCGCCGCGTCGATGTCGCGCGCGCGCTCGGCCAGCGCGGCATTGTCCGGCTCGACCGTCACGGCGAAGCGCGCGTTCGCCTGCGTATATTCGTGGGCGCAATACACCGCCGTGTCGTCGGGCAGGCGCATCAGCCTGGCCAGGCTGTCGTGCATCTGCGCCGGCGTCCCCTCGAACAGCCGGCCGCAGCCCAGCGCGAACAGCGTGTCGCCGCAGAACAGCACGCCGGCGTCGGCGAAGTGATAGGCGTTGTGTCCGGCGGTATGGCCGGGCACGTCGATCACCCGCCCCGGCATCGCTCCGACATGGATCGAATCGCCCTGGGCGACGGCACGGTCGAGGCCGGGGATCTTCGCCGCCTCGCCGGCCGGCCCGGTGACGCGGGCGCCGGTCGCGGCCTTGATCGCCAGGTTGGCGCCGACGTGATCGGGGTGCCAGTGGGTGTTGAGGATCTGCGTGATGGTCCAGCCACGCTCGCGCGCCGCCGCCAGCACCGGCTCGGCGACGGCGGGGTCGATCACCGCCGTCTCGCCGCGGTCGTGGGCGAGATAGACGTAGTTGTCGCTCAGCACCGGGATCTGGACGACCTCCACGCTACCACGTCCCCGTGTTCGGCATCGACGCCCAGGGCTCGGCCGGTTCCTTGCGCCCGCCCGCCTGGAGCAGCTCGACCGAGATGCCGTCGGGCGAGCGGACGAAGGCCATGTGCCCGTCGCGCGGCGGCCGGTTGATCGTCACCCCGCCCGCCTGCAGCCGGGCGCAGGTGTCGTAGATGTCGTCGACGGCGTAGGCGAGATGGCCGAAGTTGCGCCCGCCGGTATAGTCCTCCGGGTCCCAGTTGTGCGTCAGCTCGACCTGTGCCGACGAGTCGCCCGGCGCGGCGAGGAAGACGAGGGTAAATCGCCCCTTGTCGTTGTCGATCCGCCGGATCTCCTCCAGCCCGAGCAGCTTGTAGAAGTTCAGGCTGGCGTCGAGGTCGCTGACGCGGACCATGGTGTGGAGGTATTTCATCGTCGCGGCTCCCGGTTCGGCAGGAGATATAGGGCGGCGGTCCGCGTGGCGTCAGCAGGCGAATGGCAGCGGCGACCCTGCGGCGGCGGATCGCGCAAAAGCGATAGGGCCAGGCGACGCTCGCCGGCGTATAGGCGGCGTCGTGAACACGCCGCTGCAGACTTCGTGCGATCGTGGGCAGGCCGTGGCGCGGCCGGGTCGCACCGTCGCGCATCCGGGCTGGACGGTGGCGGCGACGATGCTCGCCTCCAGCCTCGCCTTCATCGACGGCTCCGTGACCAACGTCGCCCTGCCGGCGATCGGCCATGACCTGGGCGGCAGCGCCGGCGACCTGTCGTGGCTGATCAACGCCTATCTGCTGCCGCTGGCGGCGCTGCTCCTCCTCGGCGGGGCGGCGGGCGATCATTTCGGCCGGAAGCGCGTCCTCGTCGGCGGGATCGGCCTGTTCACGCTCGCCTCGGTCGGCTGCGCCCTCGCCCCCAGCCTGTCGGTGCTTCACGCGGCCCGCGCGGTGCAGGGGATCGGCGCGGCGCTACTGATGCCGAACAGCCTCGGCATCCTCGGCAGCTCGTTCGAGGGCGAGGCGCGCGGCCGGGCGGTCGGCACCTGGGCCGCGGCGGGCGCGATCGCCAGCGCCGTCGGACCGCCGCTCGGCGGGTGGCTGGTCGACGCCGTCGGCTGGCGGGCGATCTTCTACCTGAACCTGCCCGTCGCCGCGGCGGCGATCGTCATCGTCCTGCGCTACGTCGAGGAAAGCGCCGAGGGCGACGGCGCGCTCGACTGGCTGGGCGCCGTGCTGGCGACGGCGGCGCTGGGGGCGTTGACCTGGGCGCTGACCCTGTGGTCGACCCTCCACGCGGCCGACGCGCCGGTCTGGCTCGGGCTTGGCGGCGGCGTCGCGCTGCTGGGGCTGTTCGGCTGGACCGAGCGGCGGCTGGGCGAGCGGGCGATGATGCCGCTGGCGCTGTTCGCCTCGCGCCCGTTCGTCGGGCTGAGCGTGATGACCCTGCTCCTCTACGGTGCGCTCGGCGGGCTGATCGTCCTGCTGCCCTACCTGCTGATCGTCGGCGGCGGGTACACGCCGTTGCAGGCGGGGCTCGCCCTGCTGCCGTTCTCGATCGTCATCGGCGTCGCCTCGCGGCTGACCGGCCGCCTCACCGGGCGCATCGGCCCGCGCCTGCCGCTGACGATCGGCCCGCTGGTCACCGGGCTCGGCTTCGCGTTGATGCTGCGCGCCGACCCGGCCCAGAGCTACTGGAGCAGCATCCTGCCCGGGATCGCGGTGATCGCCTTCGGCATGGCGTTCGCCGTCGCGCCGCTGACGACGGCGGTGCTGTCGTCGGTCGACGACCGCCACACCGGCACGGCTTCCGGCTTCAACAGCGCGACCGCGCGCACCGGCGGGCTGATCGCCACCGCGCTGTCGGCTGCCGTGATCGCCCAAAGGGGGCCCGGGCTGACGGCGGCGTTCCACGCCGCCGCCATCGTCGCCGCGGTCCTGGCGGTGATCTCCGGCATCGTCGCCTTCGCCACGCTGGAGACCAGGTCCTGAGCCGGCGCTCCGCGTCGCGCTCGCCCCTCACCCCGGGTTGAGCGCCAGCGCCTTTGCCGCCACCGCCGCGGCGTCGCTGCCGGGGGCCTGGTCGACGACCTTCTTCCATTCGGTCCGCGCGAGGTCGAGGCGGCCTTCCGCCCCGGCGATGTTGCCGGCCTCCAGCGCGATGTCGGGATCGCTCGGTTCACGGCGGGCGGCCTCCAGGATCGCGCGCTCGGCCGCCGGCAGGTCGCCCAGCCTGCGGTCGAGCGTCGCCAGCAGCAGCCAGCCGTCGGCGCTCGACGGATCGAGGCCCGTCGCCCGGGTCAGGTCGGCCCTGGCCTCGGTGGTGCGGCCCGCCTCGACCAGCGCCCGGGCGCGGTCGGTCAGCAGCGCCGCCAGCCGCACCGGCTCCGCGCCGGCGACCGTCAGACCGCTGGTGAAGTCGGCGATCGCCGCCGGGCCCTGTTTCGCCAGCAGCGCGGCATTGCCGGCCTGACCCCATAGGTCGGCGGCGTGGGCGTCGTGCGCCGCCTCGGCGGCGCGGGCGGCGGCGGCGAGCTCGGCGGCGGCGGCGGGATAGTCGCCCTTGGTCGAATAAGCGAGGGCGAGGCAGTGGCGGGCGGGGATGCCGCCGCCGTTCGCCCGCCACTCGGTCGCCCGCTCGATCGCCTGGGCGGCGTCGCTCCGCGCCATCGTCAGGCAGGCACGGTAACGCTCGGCGTCGTCGGGCGCGGCGGCGGCCGGGACGGCGGCGAGGAGGAGCAGGAGGGCGCGGATCATGGCAGTCCATCCAGGGTGGCGGCGAGCAGCGCGAGGTCGGCCGGCCGCGACAGGCGGTGATCGCCGTCCTTGACCAGCGTCACCTGAACGTCGGCCGAACGCAGCGCCGCGGCGACGTCGAGGCTCAGCCGCCACGGCACGTCGGGATCGGCCTGGCCGTGGAGCAGGCGCACCGGGCAGTCGATCGCGATGCGGCCGGGCAGCAGGCGGCAGGCCGCGCCATCGGCGATCAGCCCGGCGTGATAGCGATAGGGCGCGCCGTAGCGGCTCGGCCGCTCGACGAAGCCGTCGTGCGCGGCGGTCGCGCGTTCGGCGGCGCTCAGCCCCCAGTCGGTGAAGTCGGGGGCGCCGGCCACCGTGACCACCGCCGCCGGCGGGCTTGTCGCGGCGAGCCGCAGGGCGATCCACGCTCCCATCGACGAGCCGACCAGCACCGCCGGGCCGGGGCAGGCGGCGGCGATCACGGCGGCGGCGTCGGCGGTCCAGCGGCCGATCGTGCCGGCGGCGAAGTCGCCGCCGCTGGCGCCGCAGCCCGAATAGTCGAGCCGCAGGAAGGCGCGCTCCCGCCGCTCGGCCCAGGCGTCGAGAGCCAGGGCCTTGGTTCCGCTCATGTCGGACATATAGCCGGGCAGGAACACCACCGCCGGGCCGCAGCCGGGGCGGAAGCGGTAGGCCAGCGCGACGCCGTCGCGGGTCAGCGTGCGGAGCTCGGTCATCGCGCGGCGCTATAGCGAAACCGCGGCGGCGCAGCCATTCCGTAATCGTTCTGTCATCCGCCGCTGCTAGCGCCGGGGTAATGTTAATGTCGCGCTGCACGAGGAAACGACGCCGATGATCCGCCCCGCTCTGCTGCTCGCCGCCGCCGTCACCCTCGCCGCGCCGGCCGACGCCTTCACCTTCGTCAAGGGCCGGCTGGTCGTCGCCGTCGAGGGCAACGGCGCCGGCACGGGCATCGTCGCCGACAACGCCGCCGCGCCGCTGACGCTGTACCAGTTCGCCCACAATGGCACGGCGTCGGCGACGTACACCGACCGCCTCGTCCTGCCGCAGGCGGCCAACGGCAAGAACGCGGCGATCTCGGGCGAGTACGGCTCGTCGTCGGAGGCGCTGCTGCAGCGGTCGGTCGACGGCCGCTCGCTGGTCATCGCCGGCTACGGCATCAACGCCGCGACGTTCAACGCCAACCCGACCGCCTATGGCACCGCGGTCAACGACCCGACCAAGCCGACGGCGCTGGCGCAGTCGGGCAGCGTCAAGGGCCAGGGCTATACGCCGGTCGCCCGCGTCGTCGCCCGCATCGGCACCAACGGCGCGGTCGACACGACGACGGCGCTGTATGGGATCGACAACGGCAACAATCCGCGCAGCGTCGCCACGACCGACGGCCGCAGCTTCTACGTCTCCGGCCAGGGCAACAAGGACGCGACCGGCGGCGTCTTCTACGCGACCCGCGGCGCCGCGACGGCGACCGCGATCACCGGGCTCGACACCAGCGGCGGGACCCGGGCGCAGGACACGCGCGACGTCCAGATCGTCGGCAATCAGCTCTACGTCTCGGTCGACAGCAAGGAAGGCAGCGGCAACAACCGCGACTTCATCGGCACGCTCGGCACGGCGGGCGCGCTGCCGACCGGCCTCGCCAACGGCGGCACCGGCCCGGCGCGCCTGCCCGGCTTCGGCAACAGCGGCGGCACCGGCAAGCTGACGCTGACGGCGCAGACCGCGAACGGCGTCAACGCCGCCGGCAAGGAGATCAACCTGTCGCCGGAGAGCTATTTCTTCGCCACGCCGTCGATCCTCTACGTCACCGATACCGGCCAGCCGAAGAACGATTCGGTGTCGAACGACGCGGCCTCGCTCCGCTCGAGCCTCGGCGACGGCGGGCTGCAGAAGTGGATCAAGGACGGCAACGGCAACTGGAGCCTCGCCTATACGCTGTCGGCCGGGCTCGGCCTCGTCGCCAACAGCGCCGCGTCGGGCACCACCGGCCTGTTCGGCCTCGCCGGCGAGGTGTCGGGCGGCTACGCCAACCTTTACGCGACCAACTATATCATCGGCGACCTCGGCCAGACCTACGTCTACGGCATCAGCGACCTGCTGAGCGCAACGACGCGGCCGACGGGAGCGGCGGCCGAGACCTTCCACCAGCTCGCCGCCGCCGCCGCGGGCACCAAGTTCCAGGGCATCGCCCTCGCGCCGGTGCCCGAACCGGCGAGCTGGGCGCTGCTCGTCGCCGGCTTCGGCCTGGTCGGCGGCACCGTCCGCCGCCGCCGCGCCGTGGCCGCCTGACGGGCGGCGGCGCCGACGCCGCGGTTGACTTGCGCGCGCGCTTTCCGCAACCCGCGCTCATGTCCGACACCATCCACCTGACGCTGCCCGACGGTTCCGTGCGCGATGTTCCGCGCGGGACCACCGCGGCCGAGGTCGCCGCGAGCATCGGCCCCGGGCTGGCCAAGGCGGCGCTCGCCGCGCGCATCGACGGCAGCCTGCGCGACCTGTCGCGGCCGATCGAGGCCGACGCCACGCTGGCGCTGGTCACGGCGAAGGACGAGGGGGTCGCCCTCGACCTCGCCCGCCACGACTATGCCCATGTGCTGGCCGAGGCGGTGCAGCACCTGTTCCCGGGCACGCAGATCACCTTCGGTCCGGCGACCGACGACGGCTTCTACTACGACTTCGCGCCCGACGGACCGCGCCCGTTCACCGAGGACGACCTGCCGGCGATCGAAGCCGAGATGCGCCGCATCATCGCCGCCGACGCGCCGCTGATCCGCGAGGAGTGGGACCGCGACCGGCTCGTCCGCCACTTCGCCGCCCACGGTGAACGCTTCAAGGCCGAGTGGGCGGCCGAACTGCCCGACGGCGAGCCGCTGACGGTGTACAAGGCGGGCACGGGCGACGACGCCTGGCTCGACCTGTGCCGCGGGCCGCACCTGCCGTCGACGGGCAAGCTCGATCCCAACGCGTTCAAGCTGACGCGCGTGTCGGGCGCGTACTGGCGCGGCGACCAGAACAACGCGATGCTCAGCCGCATCTACGGCACCGGCTGGCTCAACAGGAAGCAGCTCGACGCCCACCTGACGATGCTCGAGGAGGCGGCCAAGCGCGACCACCGCCGCATCGGCCAGGACATGGACCTGTTCCACCTCCAGGCGGAGGCGCACGGCAGCGTCTTCTGGCACCCGATGGGCTTCCGCATCTGGCGCACGCTCGAGGCCTATATGCGCCGGGCGATCGACGCCGGCGGCTATCGAGAGGTCAAGACGCCGCAGGTCATGGACGCGCGCCAGTGGGAGCAATCGGGCCACTGGGGCAAGTACCGCGAGAACATGTTCGTCATCCCCGACGAGGTGCCGAACATCGCGGATGACGGCCCGCTCGTCTCGAACGGTGCCGAGTGGATGGCCTTGAAGCCGATGAACTGCCCGGCGCACGTCCTCGATCTTCCGCCAGGGCATCAAGAGCTACCGCGACCTGCCGCTCCGCCTGTTCGAGCACGGCTGCTGCCACCGCAACGAGCCGCACGGCGCGCTCCACGGGCTGATGCGCGTGCGCCAGTTCACCCAGGACGACGCCCACATCTTCTGCCGCGAGGACCAGATCGTCGACGAGGTGCCGCGCCTTCTGCCGCGCTGGCCGACCGCGTCTACCGCGACCTCGGCTTCGACCGCTACGCGATCAAGCTGGCGCTGCGCCCGGAGAAGCGCTTCGGCACGCGACGCGATGTGGGACCAGGCCGAGGCCGAGCTGCGCGACGCGGTCCACGCCGCCGGCCTGGCGACGCCCGAGTACGGCTGGGAGGAGCTGCCGGGCGAAGGCGCCTTCTACGCGCCGAAGCTCGAATGGCACCTGACCGACGCCATCGGCCGGACGTGGCAGGTCGGCACGATCCAGTCCGACCGCGTCCTGCCCGAGCGGCTCGACGCGAGCTACATCGGCGAGGACGGCGCGCGCCACCGCCCGGTGATGCTCCACCGCGCGATCTTCGGCAGCTACGAACGCTTCATCGGCATCCTGATCGAGCATTATGCCGGCCGCTTCCCGCTGTGGCTGGCGCCGGTGCAGGCGGTGGTGGCGACGATCGTCAGCGACGCCGACGGTTATGCCGGCGAGGTCGCGGCGGCGCTGACCAGGGCCGGGCTGCGCGTCGAGACCGACCTGCGCAACGAGAAGATCAACTACAAGGTCCGCGAGCACAGCCTCGCCCACGTCCCCTACCTGCTCGTCGTCGGCCGGCGCGAGGCGGAGGAGGGAACGGTCGCGCTGCGGCCGCTCGGCGGCGGCGAGCAGAAGGTGCTGCCGCTCGCCGAGGCGGTGGCGCTGCTGGCGGCCGAGGCGACGCCGCCGGACCTGCGTTAGCCGCTCGCCCGGTCCTCGGCAGCCAGCACCTTGAAGGCGACGGTCTCGGCCAGCCCGATGGTCCAGCAGATCGGGCAGCCCTTGAACGCCCACAACGTCACGCCGAGCAGGAGCAGCGCCGGCCAGCCGACCGTGTCGTAGCCGCGCAGCGCCGCGACCAGCGCCACGCCGCCGACCGCGCCGCGGACGAGATGGACGGCCAGCGAGCGGTTGCCGAACGTCATGCCGCGAGCCGGGCCGGCGCGTGCCATTCGGCCGGCAGCTCCGCCCGCACCATCGCCCGCGCGCGGTGCACCCGGCTCTTGGCCGCTTCGAGCGAGATGCCGAGCCGCCGCGCCAGCTCGTCCGCCGACAGACCTTCGACATCGCGCATCAGCAGCGCGTCGCGATAGGCCTGGGGCAGGCGGGCGATGACGGCCGCCAGCGCGGCGCGCAGGGCCGGATCGCTCGCGGCGCCGTCGCACGGCTCGGCGACGGCCGCGAGCGCGACGTGCCGCCCGGCCCGCGTCCGCCGCGCCCGCGCCAGCCCGAGGCACGCCCGCCGGACGATCTGGAACAGCCAGCCGGTCAAGGCCGCCGCGCTGCGCAGGCCGCCGAGCTTGCGGTAGAGGATCCACAGCGCGTCCTGGATCGCCTCGTCGACGTCGTCCGACTCGCAGTGCCGCCGGGCGTAGCGTTCGACGTCGGGGCGGCAGGCGGCGAGCAGCCGGTCGAGCGCGGCGGCGTCGCCGGCGTGGGCGCGGTCGACGAGGTCGGTTCGCGCGCTCATTTCGTCCCGGCGTCCGGCCGGCGCCCGGCAAGCGCGCACATCGGGCAGAAGCCGACGACCGCGGTCAGGGCGGCGGCGACCGCGGCAACGGCGAAGACCACGCCGCCGGGCCCGCCCCACAGCCGCCAGGCACACAGCGCCATCGCCGACGCGCCGATCAGGCGCACGGCGCGTTCCCACGTCGGCAGGTTCTTCCGGTACAGCATCGTCCCACTCCCTGGCGTATACCCGAAAGAGGGACACGGGCGGGCGAAGGGTTCAGCCGCTTGCCGACTTTTCCATCATGCTCTAGCGCGTCGGCCATGAGCCGCACCGCCACCGTCAGCCGCGACACGACCGAGACCAAGGTCGCGGTGACGCTCGACCTCGACGGAACGGGCGTCTACCGGGTGGCGACCGGCATCGGCTTCCTCGACCATATGCTCGAGCAATTGTCGCGCCATTCGCTGATCGACCTCGACGTGCAGGTCCAGGGCGACCTCCACATCGACGCCCACCACACGACCGAGGACAGCGGCATCGCCATCGGCGAGGCGGTGCGGAAGGCGCTCGGCGACCGGCGCGGCATCACCCGCTACGGCGACGCGCTGATCCCGATGGACGAGACGCTGACCCGCGTTGCGCTCGACATCTCGGGGCGGCCGTACCTGGTGTGGAAGACGGCGTTCTCGCAGCCGCGGCTGGGCGAGATGGACACCGAACTGTTCAAGGAATGGTTCGCCGCCTTCGCCGGCGCGGCGGGCATCACGCTCCACGTCGAGACGCTGTACGGCGTCAACAACCATCACATCGTCGAAAGCTGCTTCAAGGGTCTCGCCCGCGCCCTGCGGACGGCGGTGGCGCTCGACCCGCGCAAGGGCGACAGCGTGCCGTCGACCAAGGGGACGCTGGGCGGCACCGGCGCCGACGGCGTCGCCGCCGACGGGCTGCCGCCCCTGACCGACGCCGAGCGCGAGTCCCCGTGACGAGCCACGTCGTCGTCATCGACTATGGCGCCGGCAACCTGTGTTCGGTCGACAATGCGCTGCGGGTCGCGGCCGACGGCATGGCGACGATCACCGTATCGGGCAGCCCGGCGGCGATTCGCAGCGCCGACCGGCTGGTCCTGCCCGGCGTCGGCGCCTTCGGCCAGTGCATCGGCGCCCTGCGCGCCGCCCCCGGCGTGCTCGCGGCGCTGACCACGGCGGTCCGGGAACGCGGCGTGCCGTTCCTCGGCATCTGCGTCGGCATGCAGCTGCTCGCCGACGAGGGGCGCGAGCACGGCGTCCATCCCGGCCTCGGCTGGATCGGCGGTGCGGTCGAGCGGCTCGCGCCGGCGGACCCGGCGCTCAAGGTGCCGCACATGGGCTGGAACACGGTGGCCGTCCGCCATGACCATCCGGCACTGGCGCAGGTAAGCGGCGGCCAGCGCGCCTATTTCGTCCACAGCTACCGCTTCGCCGTCGCCGACCCGGCCGACACCATCGCCAGTACCGACCACGGCGGGGAGATCGCCGCCATCGTCGGTCGCGACAATATGCTCGGCGTCCAGTTCCACCCGGAAAAGAGCCAGGCGTTCGGCCTCAGCGTCCTGCGCGGCTTCCTCGGCTGGCGGCCATGAGCGCGACCCCCTTCACCGTCTGGCCGGCGATCGACCTGAAGGGCGGCCAGGTCGTGCGGCTGGCCGAGGGCGACATGGCCCGCGCGACCGTCTACGCCGACGACCCCGCCGCCCAGGCCCGCCGCGTTCGCCGCACAGGGGGCGACCGCGCTCCACGTCGTCGACCTCGACGGCGCCTTTGCCGGCGCCGGCGTCAATTCGGCCGCGGTCGAGGCGATCGTCGCCGCCTTCCCCGGCCAGGTCCAGGTCGGCGGCGGCATCCGCAGCCGGGCCGATATCGACCGCTGGCTGGACATCGGCGTCGCCCGCGTCGTGGTCGGCACGGCGGCGCTCGACGATCCCGACCTCGTCCGCGCCGCCGCCGCCGCCGCACCGGGGCGCATCGTCGTCGCCGTCGATGCGCGCGGCGGCATGGTGGCCACCCGCGGCTGGGCGAGCTGTCTCGACCGTGGCGGTCGCCGACCTTGCCCGCCGCTTCGAGGACGCGCGGCGTCGCCGCCGTCCTGTTCACCGACGTCGGCCGCGACGGGCTGCTCAAGGGCGTCAATGTTGAAGCGACGGCGGCGTTGAGCGAGGCGACGCGCGCTTCCCGTCATCGCCAGCGGCGGCGTCGCCGGGCCGGCCGACATCACCGCGCTCCGCGCCCACCCGGACATCGCCGGCGTCATCGTCGGCCGGGCGATCTACGACGGGCGGCTGAGCCTGTCGGACGCGCTGGAGCTTGCCGGCGAGCGCCGCGCGGGGGCGCGATCCCGGCATGACCCTCGCCGTCCGCGTCATCCCCTGCCTCGACGTCGCCGGCGGGCGCGTCGTCAAGGGCGTCAACTTCACCCGCCTGACCGACGCCGGCGATCCCGTCGCGGCGGCCCGCGCCTATGACGCGGCGGGCGCCGACGAACTCGTCTTCCTCGACATCACCGCGACGCACGAGGACCGCGGCATCCTGCTCGACATCGTCCGCAAGACCGCGAGCGTCTGCTTCATGCCGCTCACCGTCGGTGGCGGCGTGCGGACGGTCGACGACGTCCGCGCGCTGCTGCTGTCGGGAGCCGACAAGGTCGGGGTCAACTCCGCCGCCGTCGCCCGGCCGGCGCTGATCGGCGAGCTGTCGCGCCACTTCGGCGAGCAGTGCATCACCGTCGCCGTCGACGCCAAGGCGGTGTCGCCGGGGCGGTGGGAGGTGTTCACCCACGGCGGTCGCCGCGCGACCGGCATCGACGCGGTGCAGTTCTGCATCGACGCGGCGCGGGCAGGCGCGGGCGAGATCCTGCTGACCAGCATGGACCGCGACGGCACCAAGTGCGGCTACGACCTCGACCTGACGCGCGCCGTCGCCGACGCCGTGCCGGTGCCGGTGATCGCCAGCGGCGGGGTCGGCGGCGTCGGCGACCTCGCGCCGGGCGTCGTCGAGGGCCATGCCAGCGCCGTGCTCGCCGCCTCGATCTTCCACTTCGGCGAGGCGAGCGTCGGCGAGGCCAAGGCGGCGCTGGCGGCCGCCGGCATCGAGGTGCGACAGTGAGCGACGACGCCTTCGACCGCCTGCTCGCCACCGTCGTCGCGCGCCGCACCGGCGATCCGGCGGCGTCCTATGTCGCCAAGCTCACCGCCAAGGGCCGCGCCAAGATCGCCCAGAAGCTCGGCGAGGAGGCGGTCGAGACCGTGATCGCCGCGATCCGCGACCAGCGCCCGGAAATCGTCGCGGAGGCGACCGACCTGATCTTCCACCTCGCCGTCCTCCTCGCCGACGCCGGCCTCAGCTTCGACGACCTGCGCGCCGAACTCGCCCGCCGCGAGGGCGTCTCGGGGCTGGACGAGAAAGCATCGCGAAAGGTCTGAGCCATGCCCGTGCCCGCCGTCGCCCCCTATGACAGCGACAACGTCTTCGCCCGCATCCTGCGCGACGAGATCCCGTCGCGGCGGGTGTACGAGGACGAATGGGCGATCGCCTTCCACGACCTCCACCCGCTCACCCCCCACCACGTCCTCGTCATCCCGCGCGGGCCGTACGTGTCGTGGGCGGATTTCAGCGCGCGGGGCTCGGACGCCGAGATCGCCGGCTTCGTCCGCGCTGTCGGCGCAGTCGGGCGGCAGCTCGGGCTGGAGGACAGCGGCTACCGCCTGCTGGCCAACGTCGGGCTCGACGCGCACCAGGAAGTGCCGCACCTCCACGTCCATCTGTTCGGCGGCCGCCCGCTGGGGCCGATGCTGGCGCGCTAGGCGGCGTCCCGTGAAATTACCATGACGGCACTTGTGTAGGCGCGCGCGACGCCCATATGGCGCGCGTCAGGCCTGCATCCGATGACCCCGCTCCACCGCGCCGCCGTCCTGTTCGTGGCTCTCGCCGCGAGCCTGGCCGGGCTGTGGCTGCTCGCCGTCGCCGTGCCCGAGCTGATCGACCGCCACCGCGACGGTGCGCTGGCGGCCGCGGTGTTCCTGCTTGCCGCCGTTCCTGCCGGGTTCGTCTGGGGCGCCGCCCGGCTCGTCCACGCGCTCCGGGACCATCACGATGACTGACGACGTCGCCACCTATTCCTCCAGCCTGAGCTACCGCCCCGGCGCGGGCGTCGCCCGCCGGCTCGGCTGGATCGTCGGCGGGGTGATCCTGCTCGTCCTCGCCGCGAGCTTCCTGACCAACGCCTTCTTCCGTGTCCTGCCCGGCTATGTCGGCATCCGCGTCAACAACATCGGCTCCGACGCCGGCGTCGTGTCGCGGGCGCTGCCGGTCGGCTGGTACTTCGCGCCGCCGGGGGTCAACTTCTACGAATATCCGGTGTTCACCCGCACCTACAGCTGGACGAGCAGCCGCACCGAGCAGAACGCGACCGACGAAAGCTTCGGCTTCCAGGACAAGAACGGTCTCGGCCTGCGCGCCGACATCGCGGTGGCCTATCACGTCGACCCGACCCGCGCGCCGATCCTGTTCCAGCGCTACCGCGTCGACATGGACGCGATCATCGCCGGACCGCTTCGCAACGCGATCCGCAACGCCATCGTCGAGCGGGCGTCGGGGCTGGGCGTCGAGCAGATCTACGGGCCGATGAAGGCGCAGCTGATCAACGACGCGCTGAAGGACGTCCAGGGCTATTTCAGCCGCTACGGGCTCGAGGTCGAGCAGCTCTACTGGGCCGGCAACATCATCGTGCCCGACGCGGTGCTGGCGCAGATCAATGCCAAGATCGCCAACGAGCAGGCGGCGCTCGCCGCCCAGGCCAACGTCGCCACCGCCACCGCCGACGCCGAGGCCCGCGTCGCCAAGGCCAAGGGCGACGCCGAGGCGATCCGCGTCGAGGCGGAGGCGATCCGCACCAACCCCGAGATCGTCCAGCTGCGCGCGGTCGAGAAATGGGACGGGCGCCTGCCGACCTATACCGGCAGCGCGGCGCCACTGCCCTTCGTCGGGGTGAAGTAGGCTAGGGCGGGGACGCGCCGCGCCCGGCCGCGACGGGACGCCCGCCGGCGGCATCGGGTCTTACGGCCGGCCGCGGCCGCGGGCTTGACTAGTAGGACTTCGTTTCGTTCCTGCTGGTCGATGAGCGACCCGCCTCCCCTCCGCCCCCGCCACGACGGCTGGACCCCCGTTCGCCGCGCCGCCTTCCTCGCCGCCCTCGCTGGCGGCGCGTCGGTCGCGGCGGCCGCGGCGGCCGCGGAGATGTCGCGGCAGGCGGCCTATCGCCTGCGCCGGCGCGATCCCGACGTGGCGGCGGCATGGCCGGCGGCCGCAGCGGATGACGAGATCATGGCCGCGGCCGTCGACGCCGCCTTCGCCGTCGCGGCGGCGGGCTGGCAGGCCGACTTCGTCCGCGCGGAGGCGGCGCACGGCCCCGACGTCTGGCTGCTGCGGCAGCTCCGCGCGCAGGCGCGCCGCGCGCGGCGGCGGGGCTGGGCCGCCCGCCGCGCCGCCGCGGCAGGCGATGCGGCCGCAAAACCCGGTCGTTCCGTGACCTTGTGTAACCTTCCGCCGCCGCCTTAGCGCTTGACCCCGGCCCCTTCGCCAAGCCACGTTGCGCGCCATCACGGGAAGGATGCCGCAGCAGCGACCCGCAAGGGCGGCGCGGCGCGGCTGCAAGGGGAAGTTCATGGACTGGCGGATCAAGTCGCTCGACGGGATTCTGGCAACCGCCGAGCGCAAGCCGCTGCAGCGGTCGCTCGGCGCCTTCCAGCTGACCATGCTCGGCATCGGCGGCACCATCGGCACCGGCATCTTCGTCCTGACCGCGACGGCGGCGACCAAGGCCGGCCCGGCGATGATGATCAGCTTCGCCATCGCCGGCGTGGTCTGCTTCCTGACCGCGCTCGCCTATTCGGAACTGGCGGCGATGGTGCCGGTGTCGGGGTCGGCCTATACCTTCAGCTACGCCACCTTCGGCGAGATCGCGGCGTGGATCGTCGGCTGGGCGCTGGTGCTCGAATACGCCATCGCCTGCTCCGCCGTCGCCGTCGGCTGGTCGGGCTACATGGTCGGGCTGGCCAACCGCTTCTTCAACGTCACCATCCCCAGCACCTGGGTCCACGGGCCGTTCGACAAGGACCCCGGGCTCATCAACCTGCCCGCCATGTTCATCGGCCGGGCGGTGACGGCGCTGCTGGTCGTCGGCACCAAGGAGAGCGCGCGCTTCAACGCCGTGCTGGTGATGATCAAGATCCTCGCGCTGTGCATGTTCCTGGCGCTGGCGCTGCCGCTCATCCAGGCGGCGAACTTCCACCCGTTCATGCCCAACGGCTTCTTCAGCCACGAGGTCCCGAACCCGTTCAAGCCGGGCATATGGTCTCGGTCGGCGTCTCGGCGGCGGCGGCGACGATCTTCTTCGCCTTCGTCGGCTTCGACAGCGTCTCGACCGCGGCGGAGGAGACGATCAACCCGAACCGCAACATCCCGATCGGCCTGATCGGCGCGCTCGGCGTCTCGACAGTCCTCTACATGCTCGTCGGCATCGCCGCGACCGGCTCGGTCGGGGCGCAGCCGACCGGCCCGCTGGCCCAGTCGAGCGAGGCCCTTGCCTATGTCCTGCGCTACGATCGGCTTTCCCTGGGCGCGGCAACCTGCTGGCGATCGCCGCCGGCATCGCGCTGCCGTCGGTCATCCTGGCGCTGATGTACGGGCAGACGCGGATCTTCTTCGTCATGTCGCGCGACGGCCTGCTGCCGCCGGTGCTGTCGAAAATCCACCCGCGCTTCCACACGCCCCACGTCATCACTATCGCCACCGGCGTCTTCGTCGCGGTGTTCTCGGCCGCTCTTCCCGGTCGACCTGCTCGCCGACGTCTCGAATACCGGCACGTTGCTCGCCTTCGTCGCCGTCGCGGTCGGCGGCGATGGTCCTGCGCGTCCGCGATCCCGGCAGACGGCGGCCGTTCCGCGCGCCGCTGATCTGGGTCACGGCGCCGCTGGCGGCGCTTGGCTGCTGCTTCCTGTTCTTCTCGCTGTCGTCGCTGACGAAGGAGCTGTTCCTCGGCTGGACGGTGCTCGGGCTGGTGATCTACTTCCTCTACGGCCGGACGCGGTCGAACGTCGCCAAGCGGCATCGTCGATTCGGGCGATCCCGTCGCCGATGGCCTCTAGCCGAGTCGTCACGGGCCGGGCTCCTCGTCCTCGATGCGGTCGAGCACCGCCTCGGGGGCGATGTCGCGCTTCAGCTCGTCGATCTCGGGATCGTCGGCGATCTGCAGGCCGAGATGGGCGGCGATCTCGGCGGTGATCTTGATCAGCCGCGTGACCTCGTGCTCGGTCAGCAGCCCGACCTGGAGGTCGAGGTCGGCGCGCTTGTCGGCGAGCTCGGCGGCGCGGTTCTGGCTGATCAGGATGAAGGTCGACAGGAAGATCGCCTCGACCGAGGCGACCGTCGCCAGCCCGACGAAGCCGGGGTCGAAGCGCGGGATGCCCGGGATGTCGCCGAGGTTCGCCGCCACCCACAGGCCGAAGATGGCGAGGTGGGCATAGACGAACTTCAGGCTGCCGGCGAAGCGGCTGACGGCCTCCGCCACCCGCTCCTCGATGCTCGCCGACGCCTCGTGCTCCTCGCGCCGCCGGGTCAGGGCGGCGATGTTGCGGTCGAGCGCCGAGTTCATGCCCTCGGGCGCCGGCGGCGGGACGGTCGGGCTCGCGCTCATCGCCCGATAACGTCGGGCTGCGGCGTTCGGCCCCGTCGCCGCTACAGCCGCTGGGCGATCAGCGCCTTGAGGTCGACCTCGCTGCGCGCGCCGTAGTGGCCGATGATCTCGGCCGCGGCGATGCCGCCGATGCGGGCGCAGTCGGCCAGCGGCCGGCCGGCGACGACGCCGTGGAGGAAGCCGCCGGCGAACAGGTCGCCGGCCCCGGTGGTGTCGACGACACGCGCCACCGGCTCGGCCGGCACCTCGATGCGCTCGCCGCCGGCGATGACGACCGCGCCCTTCTCCGACCGGGTGACGACGGTGATCGTCGCGTGGCGCGCCAGCTCGGTCATCGCCGTCGCGAGGTCGTCGGTCCGGTACAGCGCCCGGACCTCGTTCTCGTTGCCGAACAGGATGTCGACGTGGGTGCCGAGCAGCGACAGGAAGTCGTCGCGATGCCCCTCGACGCAGAATACGTCGGACAGGGTGAAGGCGACCTTGCGCCCCGCCGCCCGGGCGATGCGGATCGCCTCGCGCATGGCGGCGCGCGGGGCGGGCGGGTCCCAGAGATAGCCTTCGAGGTAGAGGACCGCGCTCGCCCGCACCGCGTCGGCGTCGATGTCGGCGGCGCTCAGCTCCTGGCAGGCGCCGAGATAGGTGCTACATCGTCCGGTCGCCGTCGGGGGTGACGACGATCAGGCAGCGCCCGGTCGGCGGCCCGTCGCTCATCGCCGGCGTGGCATAGGCGACGCCGGCGGCGCGGATGTCGTGGGCGAAGACCGCGCCGAGCTGGTCGGCGGCGACGCGGCCGACGAACGCCGGCCGGCCGCCCATCGCGGCGATGCCGGCGACGGTGTTCGCCGCCGACCCGCCCGAGACCTCGCGCCCCGTGCCCATCAGCGCGTACAGGCGCTCGGCCTCGTCGGCGGCGATCAGGCGCATCGTCCCCTTGGGGATGGCGTGGCGGTCGAGGAAAGCGGCGTCGTTGGTGGTGATGACGTCGACCAGGGCATTGCCGATGGCGAGGACGTCGGTGGCGGCGGTCATGCGAACTCCTGGCGGACAAGCCGGCGACCTAGCCTATCCCGTCCGCGCCGTCATCCCGTCGCGCCGACCCGCCGCCCGGCCCGCACCGTCTTCGCCCGCGCGGCGAAACCGGCTAGGGTCGGGCGATGACCCGCATCGCCCGTCTTTCCGCGCCGCTGGCGCTGACCGCCGCGCTGGCCGCCTGCGCGACGACGCCGGCGGTGGCGCCGGTCAGTGCGCCGCGACCGGTGGCGCTGACGCCGGTGCCGGGCCTCGAGCGCATCCTCGGCCGCCCGGCCGACGTCGCCATTGCCGCCCTTGGCGCGCCCGGGCTCGACCGGCGCGAGGGGCCGGCGCGGGCGGTCCAGTTCGCGGGCGCCGGCTGCGTCCTCGACGTCTATTACTACCCCGATCCCGCCGCCGGCCAGCCGACCGCGCGCTACGCCGAGGCGCGGCTGCCGAGCGGTGCCGCCGACGCGCCCGCGCGCTGCTTCGCCGCCCAGCTTGCGGCGCGCGGTCACGGCTAGTTGCCGCTGCCGGGCGGCCATGTTAACGCGCACGTAAACCAGCCTTGGGAGAGCGTCATGGACCTCAACTTCTCCGCCGAAGACCTCGCCTTCCGCGACGAGGTCCGCGCCTTCATCGCCGACAATTATCCCCACCAGCTGAAGGCCAAGGCCGATCACGGCGAGGAGCTGTCGAAGGAGGACTTCCTCAGCTGGCACAAGGTGCTCGCCGCCAAGGGCTGGGCCGGCATCGCCTGGCCCAAGGAATATGGCGGCACCGGCTGGACGAGCGTGCAGCGCTACATCTTCGCCGAGGAAAGCGCGCGCGCCGACGCCATGCGCCTGCTGCCCTTCGGCCTCAACATGGTCGGGCCGGTGATCTACACCTTCGGCACGCCCGAGCAGAAGGCCAAGTTCCTGCCGCGCATCCTGTCGGGCGAGGACTGGTGGTGCCAGGGCTATAGCGAGCCGGGCGCGGGCAGCGACCTCGCGAGTCTCAGGACCAAGGCCGAGCGCTTCACCGGCGACGACGGCCGCGAATACTACCGCGTCAACGGCCAGAAGACCTGGACGACGCTCGCCCAGCACGCCGACTGGATCTTCGCCCTCGTCCGCACCGACCCGACGTCGAAGCCGCAGGAGGGGATCAGCTTCCTCCTCATCGACATGAAGACGCCCGGCATCACCGTGCGCCCGATCATCACGCTGGGCGGCGAGCACGAGGTCAACGAGGTCTGGTTCGAGGACGTCATCGTGCCGGTCGAGAACCGCGTCTTCCACGAGAACAAGGGCTGGACCTGCGCCAAGTTCCTGCTGGCCCACGAGCGCACCGGCATCGCCGGCGTCGCCGCGTCGAAGCGCGGCATCGAGAAGGTCAAGGAGATCGCCCGGACCGAGACCGACAGCTTCGGGTCGGAAGCGCAGCCGCTGATCGCCAACCCCTTCTTCAAGCGGAAAGTCGCCGAGCTCGAGATCGACCTGACCGCCTTGGAGTTCACCGAGCTGCGCACCCTCGCCGGCGAATTGCAGGGCAAGGGGCCGGGGCCGGAGTCGTCGCTCCTCAAGATCAAGGGCACCGAGATCCAGCAGCGCATCACCGAGCTGGCGCTGGAGGCGGTCGGCCACTACGGCGCGCCCTACTTCCGCGGCTTCGGGCGAGGGCGACAACGAGCACCCGATCGGCCCCGATTACGCCCACCGCGCCGCGCCGCATTATTTCAACATGCGCAAGACCAGCATCTACGGCGGATCGAACGAGATCCAGCGCAACATCATCGCCAAGATGGTGCTCGGGCTGTAAGGTCGACGGCATAACAACGGTTGTCATCCCCGCGGAGGCGGGGACTCGATCTTCGGACGACAGGAGATGGGTCCCCGCTTCCGCGGGGATGACAGTTTGGATCGGGGACGGACGCCATGGACTTCAACTTCACCGACGAACAGACGATGCTGCGCGAGTCGGTGCAGCGCTACCTCGCCGACACCTATGATTTCGACAGCCGGATGAAGACGGTGAACGGCGAGGCCGGCTGGAACCCCGCGGTGTGGCAGGCCTTCGCCCAGGAGCTCGGTATCCTCGGCGCGCCCTTCGCCGAAGACCATGGCGGCCTCGGCGGCGGCGCCATCGAAAACATGATCGTCATGGAGGAGATCGGCCGGGCGCTGGTCATCGAGCCGTACCTGTCGACCGTCGTCATCGGCGGCGGCTTCCTCAAGGCCGCCGGCGGCGCGCTCGCCGACACGGTGATCCCGCAGATCATCGACGGCAGCGTCATCATCGCCTTCGCCTACGCCGAGCCGCAGGGCCGCTACAACCTCGCCGACCTGCGGACGACGGTGAAGACCGACGGCGACGGCTTCGTCCTCAACGGTCACAAGGCGGTGGTGCGCGACGCACCGTTCGCGACGCACTTCATCGTCACCGCGCGCTCGTCGGGCGGCCAGCGCGACCGCGACGGGGTCTCGGTCGTCCTGCTGCCGGCGAACGCGCCCGGCATCACCCGGCGCGACTATCCGACCGTCGACGGCAGCCGCGCCGCCGAGGTCTATTTCGAGAACGTGCGGCTCGGCGCCGACGCCTTCGTCGGCAACAACGGCTCGGCGCTCGCGCTGATCGAGCAGGTCGTCGACGAGGCGACCGCGGCGATCTGCGCCGAGGCCAGCGGCGTCCTGCGCAAGCTCCACGAGGGCACGCTCGACTATAGTCGCCAGCGCAAGCAGTTCGGCCGGCCGATCGGCGAGTTCCAGGTGCTCCAGCACCGCATGGTCGACATGTTCATGGAGGTCGAGCAGACCGTGTCGATGACGCTGATGGCGACGCTGCGGCTGGACGAGCCCGACCGGGCGAAGCACGTCGCGGCGGCGAAGAACAAGATCGCCCGCAGCGCCCGTTTCGTCGGCCAGAACGCGGTCCAGGTCCACGGCGGCATCGGCATCTCGAACGAGCTCGCTATCGGCCATTATTTCAAGCGCGCATCGATGATCGAGGGCCAGTTCGGCGACGCCGACTTCCACCTGCGCCGGTTCGAAAGCCTGATGGACTGACGGGGCGCTCGCCGGCGCGCGCCTTGCTGTCCTACGGCGTGCCGCCCTGCTAAGGAGGACGGGTGACGATCCGACGCCCTTCATCCGTCGCCGTGCCCGGCCGGGGCGGGGGCCCCGGCGGGGGCCGGACACGGGGGGTGCATAGTGTGACTTTTGTCAACTTCCGCGCCGATTTCGCCTTCTTGGTTCGCGCGTGGCACCCGGGCGGCGGTCGCCGCGTTATCGACTGCGGGAGAACCGTCATGCGCCACCTGATCCTCGTCCTGCTCGCCGCGGCCGCGCCGGTGTCGGCGGCGCCCGACGTCGACCGGCTGTTGTCGGGGACGGTCACCGGGCCGGCGGCGCACTGCATCCGCCAGCGCGAGTTGCGCGGCCAGACCATCGTCAACCAGTCGACCATCGTCTTCGAACGCGGCGGCGGGCGCTATTATCGCAGCGACGTCGGCGAGTGCGCCGCGCTGCGCCCCGACCGCGCCATCGTCACGCGCGAGATCGCCGTCGGCATCTGCGAAGGCGATCCGTTCCAGGTGTTCGATCCGATCAGCCGCGTCGGCTACGGCAGCTGCACCTTCGGCCCGTTCGTCCCCTACCAGCGGCCGCCGGCGAAATAATCGGCGATGGCCCTTGTATCGAAATCCATTCTAGATATATCGTCAATATCGATAGATCAAAATGGAGTTTCGATATGCACTTTCATGGACACGACCACCGCGGCTTCGGCCGCATGATGATGCACCGCATGGGCCGGCACGGGCATGGCCGCGGCGGCCGCGGCCCTGGCGGCCGCATGTTCCAGCACGGCGACCTGCGCCTGCTGATCCTGGCGCTGATCGCCGAGGCCCCGCGCCACGGCTATGAGATCATCCGCGAGATCGAGAGCCGGCTGGGCGGCGCCTATGCCCCGTCGCCGGGCGTCGTCTACCCGACGCTGACGCTGCTCGAGGAGATGGGCTTCGTCACCTCGGCGACCACCGAGGGCAGCAAGCGCCAGTACACGATCACCGCCGAGGGCACCGCCCACCTCGCCGCCAACCAGGCGACCGTCGACGCGATCTTCGCCCGCATCGACGAGGCGGGCAGCGGCCCCGACAGCGGTCCGCGCGTGCTCCGGGCCATGGCCAACCTGCGCTTCGCGCTGCGGCTCCGGCTCGGCCGCGGCGCGGTCGACGAGGCGGCGGCGACCCGGATCGCGGCGATCCTCGACGCCGCGGCGAGCGAGATCGAGCGCGCCTAGCCGTACAGCGCGTCGAGGCGGCCGCCATAGGCCGCCTCGATGACGTGCCGCCGGATCTTGAGCGACGGCGTCATCTCGCCGTTGTCGACGCTGAATGGCGCCTCGGCGACGACGATGCGGCGGACCTTCTCGTGCGGGCCGACGCGGGCGTTGACCCGGTCGACGGCGGCCTGCAAGGCGCGGACGAACTCCGGCTCGCCGCGCAGCTTGGCCAGCACGGCCGGCATGCCCTTCTCGCGCGCCCAGGGCAGCGCCCACTCGGGATCGGGCACGACCAGGGCGACCAGGTACGGGCGGCGGTCGCCATGGACCATCGCCTGCATGATCTCCGGCTGCAGCGTCAGCATGCCCTCGACGCGGGCGGGCGAGATGTTGTCGCCCTTGTCGTTGACCAGGATGTCCTTCTTCCGGTCGGTGATGACGAGGTGGCCGTCGCCGTCGATGCGGCCGATGTCGCCGGTCAGCAGCCAGCCGTCCTGCAGCGCCCGGTGGCTGTCGACGTCGTTCATCCAGTACCCGTCCATGACCAGTTCGCCGGCGACGCAGATCTCGCCGTCGCCGGCGATGCGGATCGTCGTCCCGCGCAGCGGCGGGCCGACGCTGTGCATCTTGATGCCGCGGCTCGGCCGGTTGCAGCTGATCAGCGGCCCGGCCTCGGTCTGGCCATAGCCCTGGCACAGCGTCAGCCCCAGTGCGGTGAAGAACAGGCCGACGTCGGGGTTCAAGGGCGCGCCGCCCGAGACCAGCGTCTTCAGCCGCCCGCCGAAGCGCGCCTGCACCCGCCGGCGAATGGTGCGGTCGAGCAGCGCGTCGTAGGGTCGGTCGGTCAGCGGCAGCGTGCCGCCGCGCTCGTAGCGCTTGCGCCCCAGCCGCAGCGCGGAATTGAACAGGGTGATGGCGGTGCCGCCCTGCTTCTCGATGCCCTTGCCGATGCGCGCGCGCAGCACCTCGAACAGGCGCGGCACGACGACCATGATCGTCGGCCGCACCTCCTCCATGTTGGCCGCGAGCTTGTCCAAGCCTTCGGCATAATGGATCGAGGCGCCGAGCCCGATGGCGGTGAACTGGCCGCAGGTATGCTCGTACGCGTGGCTCAGCGGCAGGAACGACAGGAAGCTGTCGCGCCCCGGCGTGGCGGCGAAGTCCTGCTCGATGATCTCGCAGGCGGCGGCGACGTTCTGCAGGATCATGCCGTGGTGCTGGCGGACCCCGCGCGGCGTGCCGCCGGTGCCGCTGGTGTAGATCAGGCAGGCGAGGTCGCCGCGCCCGGCGGTGATCGCCGCGCGCGTCGCCGCGACGTCGGCGGTGTGTCCGGCCAGCAGCGCCGCCCATTCGACGATGCGGGTACCCGACGCCTGGGCGACGCGCAGCGGCTCGATGGTGACGACCAGCCGGCAGGCGTCGGCCGCGGCGACGGCGGGCAGCAGCGGCGCCGCCAGCCGGGTGGTCGACACGATCACCGCCACCGCGCCGCTGTCGGTCAGGATATGGGCATGATCGGCCTCGCCGTTGGTCGTATAGGCCGGCACGGTGATCGCGCCGGCGGCCATGATGGCCAGGTCGGCGATGCACCATTCGGGCCGGTTCTCGCTGACCAGCACGACGCGGTCGCCGCGCCGGATGCCCAGCGCCGCCAGCCCGCGGGCGAGGCGCGAGACGTCGTCGGCGACCGCCCGCCACGACCGCGCCCGCCACTCGCCACCGGTCTTGGCCCACAGGAACGGGTCGTCGCCGTAGCGTTCGGCCTGATCGAGGAAATGGAGGACGAGGTTGGTCGCCGCGTCGGCCCGGTCGGCGAGTGGAGACGGGAGCGCGCTCACAGTCCGAGCGCGACGCCCTCGCTGCGCGGATCGGCCCCGCCGCGCCAGCCGCCGGCCACCCGCTCGATGCCATTGGCCTTCAGCCCGAGCGAGAACTGCACGGTCGTGTGCCCCATCGCCTTCAATGCCGGCTCCATCGCCGCGAAGAACGGCCCCTTCTCCAGCACGAGCGTGTCGTCGTGGGTGAAGACCAGCGGCAGGGCGATCGCCTCTTGGATCGACAGGTGCCAGTCGATCACGCCGATGATCGCCTTCGCCACCTGCGCCGGGATCGTCGGCCCGCCGGCCGCGCCGACCGCCAGCACGACCTTGCCATCGGGCCCGTAGACGATCGACGGCGACATCGACGAGCGCGGCCGCTTGCCGCCCTGGACACGGTTGGCGACCTTCTGACCGTCGAGTTCGGGGGCGAAGTCGAAGTCGGTCAGCTCGTTGTTCAGCATATAGCCGCCGGCGACCAGCGACGAGCCGAAGCCGCCCTCGATCGTCGAGGTCAGCGAGGCGACGTTGCCGGCAGCGTCCGCCACCGCCATGTCGCTCGTCGAGGGGATCTCGACCGCTTTGGGCGCGGCGACGCGTGCCGGCGCACCCTTCGGCTTGCCCGGCGCGGCATGGCCGAAGGTCGCGGTCGCCGAGATCAGCTTCGCCCGCTCCTTCAGATAGGCGGGGTCGGTCAGCCCCGCGACCGGCACCGTCACGAAGTCGGCGTCGCCGCCGTACGCCGCGCGGTCGGCGAAGGCGAGGCGCTCGCTGTCGGCGAACAGGTGCCAGGCGACGGGGGAATCCTTGCCCAGCTTGGCCAGATCGAAGCCCTGCAGCTGGCCGAGCATGGCGACGACGGCGACGCCGCCGGCCGAGGGCGGGCCCATCGAGCAGACGCGGTACTGGCGATACTGCCCGCACACCGGCGGCCGCTCCTTGGCCTGGTACGCGGCCATGTCGGCGACGGTCATCGTCGACGGATTGGTCGGGGCGTGGTCGACGGCGGCGACGAGGGCGGCGGCATTGGCGCCGGTGTAGAAGGCGCGTGGACCGTCCTTGGCCACCGCCTCGAAGGTCTGCGCCAGCGCCTCGTTGACGATGTGCTCGCCCGCCTGCTTCGGGCTGCCGTCGGGGCGGAGGAACAGGGCCGCGGCTTCCTTCTGCCGCGAAAGCGTCCGCGCGCTTTCGGCGATGGCGTTGGCCAGGCGCGGGGTGACGTCGTAGCCGCCGCGGGCGAGCGCGATCGCCGGCTCGAACAGCTTGGCCCAGGGCAGCTTGCCGTATTTGTCATGCGCCAGCTTCAGCATGGCGACGTTGCCGGGCACGCCGACCGACTTGCCGCCGGGGATCGCCTCGCCGCGCGGCTGCGGCGTGCCGTCGGCCTTGAGGAACAGGCGGTCGGTCGCCGCCATCGGCGCCTTCTCGCGGCCGTCGAAGGTGACGGCGTCCGCCCGGCGGCCGGCTGGTAGACGAGCAGGCCGCCGCCGCCGATGCCCGATGACTGCGGCTCGACGACGGTCAGCGCCAGTGCCGTCGCCGCCACCGCGTCCATGGCGTTGCCGCCGGCCTTGAGCATGGCCAGCCCGGCGGCGGCGGCACGGGGATCGGCGGCGGAGACCATCGCCGGGGCGGCGGCGGGTGCCTTGGCCGTCGCGACGGCCGGCAGCAGGGCCAGTACGGCCGCGACGAGATGCTTCATTCGATCTTCCCCAGGTTGGCGACGACCATATCGCGCCCCGGGCGGCGATCAAGCGCCGCCGACGGCGGCCGCGACGCTGGCGAAGCCGTCGCGACGCAGCAGCGCGAGCAGGTCCGCCTTGATCCGCCCGACCAGCCCCGGCCCGTGATAGACCAGCCCGGTGTAGAGCTGCACCGCACTCGCCCCGGCGCGCAGCTTGGCATAGGCCTGCTCACCGCTGGCGACCCCGCCGACGCCGATCAGCGGCAGGCGGCCGCCCGTCGCCCGGGCGAATGCACGCAGGACCGCGGTCGACGGCGCGAACAGCGGCGCGCCCGACAGGCCGCCGGCCTCTTCGCTCGTCACGCCCGGCCGCGCCAGCGTCGTGTTCGACACGATCAGCCCGGCGAGCCGCGCGTCGAGCGCGACCCGGGCGATGCCGTCGATGGCATCGGGATCGAGGTCGGGCGCGACCTTGACGAACACCGGCGTCACGCCCGCCTCGCCAAGGACGGCAGCGATCAGCGCCTTCAGCTCGCCGGGGTCCTGCAGGCCGCGCAGGCCCGGCGTGTTCGGCGACGAGACGTTGACCGTCAGGTAATCGGCGAGCGGGGCCGCCGCCCGCGCGCCGGCGGCATAGTCGGCGACGCGGTCGAGCGCATCCTTGTTGGCGCCGATGTTGACGCCGACGATACCGGCCGGGCGCCGCGCGCGCAGCCGGGCCAGCGCCGCGTCGACGCCGCCATTGTTGAAGCCGAGGCGGTTGATGACGGCGCCGTCGGCGACCAGCCGGAAGACGCGCGGCCGCGGGTTGCCGCCCTGGGGCTTGGGGGTGACGGTGCCGACCTCGACGAAGCCGAAGCCGAGCCGCAGCATCGCGCCGGGCACCCGCGCATCCTTGTCAAACCCGGCCGCCAGCCCCAGCGGATTGGGCAGGGCGAGGCCGGCCAGCGTCGTCGCCAGCAGCGGGTCGTCGGCCTGTCCGCGCGGGCCGAGGCCCGAACTCGAGCGCGCGCAGGGTCAGGTCGTGCGCCCGCTCGGGGTCGAGGCGGAACAGCAGCGGGCGGGCAAGGGCGAACATCACACCAGCTCGGCGAGCACGGCATTGAGCAGCGGCTGCCCCTTCGCCGTCGCGCGCAGGCCGCCGGCGTCGGCGGCGACGAAGCCGAGATCGACCAGCCGGGCCAGCCGGGCGGCATCGACAGCCTCCATCAGCGACGTCCCGGTGCGGGCGGCGAAGGTATGCGCGTCGATGCCATCCGCCAGGCGCAGTCCCATCATCAGCGCTTCGCGCGCGCGCGTCGCGCCGTCGAGCCGCTCGGTCGAGGCGATGCCGTGGCCGTGCGCCGCGACCGCCGCCCGCCAGTTCTCGGGCTTGCGGTGGCGCACCGTCGCCTCACCGTCGCGCCGGCCGTGCGCGCCGGGGCCGACGCCGACGTAATCGGCATAGGTCCAGTAGGCGAGGTTGTGCCGGCTCTCGGCCCCCGGACGGGCGTGGTTCGACACCTCGTACGCCGGGCGGCCGGCGGCGGCGGTCATCGCCCCGGTCAGGGCGAACAGGTCGGCGGAAATCTCCTCGCCCGGCAGGACCAGCGCCCCGCGCGCGTGCAGCGTGGCGAAGCGCGTCCCCGGCTCGATCGTCAGGCCATAGAGCGACAGATGCTCGGTCCCGAAGGCGATGGCGCGGGTCAGCTCCGCCTCCCACGCCGCAATCGTCTGGCCCGGACGATCGTAGATCAGGTCGATCGACACGCGGGGAAAACTGCCCTGCGCCACGTCGAGCGCCGCCAGCCCCTGGGCGAGATCATGTGGCCGCCCGAGCGCCTTGAGGTCGGCGTCGTCGAGCGCCTGCAATCCCAGGCTGATGCGGTTGACGCCGGCGGCGGCGAACCCGCGGAAGCGCGCCGCCTCGACGCTCGACGGATTGGCCTCGAGTGTGATCTCGGCCGTGGCGTCCAGGTGCCAGAGGTTCGCCACGGAAGCGATCACGGCGGCGACGGTCGCGGGCGCCATCAGCGACGGCGTGCCGCCGCCGAAGAAGATGCTCCCGACCGTTCGCCCCGGCGTCCGCGCGGCCTCGAAGGCCAGGTCGGCGAGCAGCGCATCGCGCCACCCCGCCTCGTCGATCTCGGCCCGGACATGGCTGTTGAAGTCGCAATACGGACACTTCGACACGCAGAACGGCCAGTGGACGTAGACGGCGAGGCAGTCCTCCGGCGTCACGGCCGCGGTGGCGGCCCGGCGGCGGCGATCGCGGCGGCGTTGACCGGCACGTTGTGGAACGCCGCCACCTGCCAGCGCCCGTCGTTCCTGACCATGACCTGTTCGAGCCGGGTGCGGATGGCGCCGTCGACGACATGGGCGGCGATCGCCGGCGGCAGTTCGGTGGTGAAGCCGGTGCCCTCCGCCACCGTATCGACGATCGCCACGTCGGGCCGGACCAGCGCGATGTTGGCGACCGTCTGGCGCATGATCGTGCCGCGGTAGAAGGTGGCGAAGATGCGCGCGTGCTGGGCGACAAAAGGCGCCCGGCCGACTGTGAACATGCCGACGACGTTGGTGAAGACGACGTCGTCGGTCACGGCGGCGGCGAAAGCTTCGGCATCGCCGGCGGCCCAGGCGGCGTCCTGCGCCGCCAGCACGGCGGTGATCTCGCTATGGTCGGTCATGTCCTCTCCTCGAGACAGGCGGCGCGAAGCCCGGCGAAGGCGGCGGCGCGGTGGCTGATGCGGTGCTTCAGGTCGGGGTCGATCTCGCCGAAGGTCTGGGTCATGCCGTCGGCGACGAACACCGGGTCATAGCCGAAGCCGCGGTCGCCGCGCGGCGGCCAGACCAGCGACCCGGCGCAGCGCCCTTCGAAGACCGCCGTCGCGCCGTCGGGCCAGGCCAGCGCCAGCGTGCAGACGAAGCTTGCCGTCCGTAGGGCTTCCGGCCCCTGCGCCGCGAGCAGGTTCTCGACCTTGGTCATCGCCAGCGTCCAGTCGCGGCCGGTCGGGGTCTCCGCCCAGTCCGCCGTGTAGACGCCCGGCGCGCCGCCCAGCGCATCGACGCACAGCCCCGAATCGTCGGCCAGCGCCACCAGCCCCGACCCCTGCGCCGCGCTGCGCGCCTTGATCAGCGCGTTGCCGGCAAAGCTGTCCTCGGTTTCCGCCGGCTCGGGCAGGCCGAGGTCGCCGGCCGCGACCACGTCCATGCCGTAGGGGGTGAGCAGCGCCGCCATCTCGCGCACCTTGCCGGCATTGTGCGTCGCCAGCACCAGCCGCCCGGGCGCGAGCCGGCGGGTCACCGCCCGACCGCGGCCCGCTGCGCGGCGAAGATCCCGGCGCAGCCGAGCCGGGCGAGGCGGAGCATCCGCAGCAGCGCCTCGTCGTCGTAGGTCGCGCCCTCCGCCGTCGCCTGGACCTCGACCAGCCCGCCGCTCGCGGTCAGGACGAAATTGCCGTCGGTGCCGGCGCCCGAGTCCTCGACATAGTCGAGATCGAGAACGACCGTCCCGTCGTGGATGCCGCAGCTGACCGCGGCGACCTGGTCGGTCAGCGGATCGAGGCCGAGCCCGTTCTTCGCCATGATGCCGTCGATGGCGAGGCGCAGCGCGACCCAGGCGCCGCTGATCGACGCCGTGCGCGTGCCGCCATCGGCCTGGAGCACGTCGCAGTCGAGCGTGATCTGGCGCTCGCCGAGCGTCTTGAGGTCGGTGACGGCGCGCAGCGAGCGCCCGATCAGCCGCTGGATCTCCTGCGTCCGCCCCGACTGCTTGCCCTTGGCGGCCTCGCGCTGCCCGCGCGTATGGGTCGCGCGCGGCAGCATGCCGTATTCGGCGGTGACCCAGCCCTCGCCCTTGCCGCGCAGCCACGGCGGCAGGCGTTCCTCGACGCTCGCCGTACACAGGACGTGCGTGTCGCCGAACTTGACCAGGCACGAGCCTTCGGCATGGGCGGTGAAGTGCGGGATGATCTCGACCCGGCGCATGGCGTCGGGGGCGCGGCCGGAGGGGCGCATCGGGGTTCCTTCGCTCGTTGACCGTGCGCTGTAGCCGCTCGCCCCGTTGAGCGAAACCCCGCGTGCGCTTACATAGCCGGCCATGCTGTCGCCGCCGATCACCGAGCTCACCGACCGCGCCCGCGAGGTCTTCCGCCAGGTCGTCGATTCGTACATCCACCACGGTACGCCGGTGGGGTCGCGGACGCTGTCCAAGCTGTCGGCGCTCGGCCTGTCGCCGGCCTCGATCCGCAACGTCATGCAGGACCTGGAGGAACTCGGGCTGCTCGCCGCGCCGCACACGTCGGCCGGACGGGTGCCGACCGAACTCGGTCTGCGCCTGTTCGTCGACGGCATGATGCAGACGACCCCGCCGACCGAAGCCGAGCGCGGCGCGATCGAGGGCCCGCTGTCGGCCCCGGCGTCGCTCGAGGACATGCTGGGGCGCACGACCGCAGCGCTGGCGGGCCTGAGCGCCTGTGCCGGCATCGTCCTCGTCCCGCGCCACGAAACCATCCTGCGCCAGGTCGGCTTCGTGCCGCTGTCGCCGGCACGCGCGCTCGCGATCCTCGTCGGCGCCGACGGCACCGTCGAGAACCGGGTCATCGACCTGCCGCCGGGTCTGCCGCCGACGGCGCTGACGCAGGCGGCGAACTATATCAACGACCGGCTGACCGGCGTCACGCTGCCGGAAGCGGCGCAGCGGCTGCGCACCGACATCTCCGCCGACCGTGCCCAGCTGGACATGCTGACGCGCAGCCTGGTGGAGACCGGGCTGGCGAGCTGGACGTCGGACGGCGCCGCGCGGCCCGTGCTGATCGTCCGCGGCAGCGCGCACCTGGTCGCCGACGCGGCCGACCTCGACCGGGTGCGGACGCTGCTCGACGACCTCGAGGGCAAGGAGGAACTCGTCCGCCTGCTCGATTCGGCGACGAGCGGCGAGGCCTGCAAGATCTTCATCGGCGCGGAGAACAAGCTGTTCTCGCTGTCGGGCTCGAGCGTCATCGCCGCTCCCTATCACGCCGGATCGGGCCGGGTCGTCGGCGTCGTCGGCGTCATCGGGCCGACGCGCTTGAATTACGCCCGGGTCGTTCCGATGGTGGATTACACCGCAAAGACACTCAGCAGGTTGATGGCATGACGCAAGACAGTGACGACACGATCCTCGATCCGACGCCGACCGGCACCAGCGAGGCGGAGACGGGCGCTCCCGACCTGGCCGACGAGGTCGTCCGGCTGACGGACGAGGTGGCGAGCCTCAAGGACCGCTTGCTGCGCGCCGCCGCCGAGACCGAGAACGTCCGCCGCCGGCTGGAGCGCGAGAAGGCCGACGCCAGCACCTATGCGATGACCGGCTTCGCGCGCGACCTGCTCGGCGTCGCCGACAACCTCGCCCGCGCCGTCGCCGCGCTGCCAGCCGACGCACCGGGGTTCGAGGCCGTCAAGACCGGCATCGCCGCGACCGAGCGCGAGCTGACGGCGGTGCTGACCCGCCACGGCATCACCCGCGTGGCCAGCGACGGCAAGCTCGACCCCAATCGCCATCAGGCGATGCTCGAGGTCGAGTCGGACGCGCACGAGCCGGGCGCGATCGTCGCCGAGCTGCAGGCCGGCTATACCATCAAGGACCGGCTGCTGCGCCCGGCGCTGGTCAGCGTCGCCAAGGCACCGGCGCCGGCGGGGAGCGACGCGGCGTGATCATCCTGATCGCCCGCTGCGAGGTCGACCCGGAGGCTCTGCCGGCGCTGAAGCCGCTGGTCGAGCAGACGATGCGGGCGACGTGGGACGAGAGCGAGTGCCTCAGCTATTCGATCGCGGTCGAAAGCGAGGCGGCCGGGGTGATGATCATCGTCGAGCGGTGGCGCAGCGAGGCGGCGCTGCGCGACTATCTCGCCACGCCGGCGATGCTGGCGTTTCATGACGCGCTGCAGCCGGCGCTGGTCTCGCTCGACGTGCGGATCTACGACGCTGCCGGCGAGCGGCCGCTGCCGATGCCCGGCGGCGAGCGGTCGCCGTCGCGGCTGCGGCTGGTCGGGAACGGCATCAGCGCGGCATAAGCGGCGAGCGGCGGCGCGCCGCGCACGGCGATGCCCTCCGCCAGCAGATAGGCGTCGGCGACGATGCACGCCTGCTGCTCGATGCCATAAGCGGCGAACGGCCGGCCCGGGACCAGCGGCAGATAGGCATAGCGGGCGAACGGTCGGCGCCGCAGCAGCAGGTTGACCCCGCACTGGTGCTGCCAGACGTGGGTCAGTTCATGGAC
This sequence comes from uncultured Alphaproteobacteria bacterium, assembly GCA_963847215.1. GTDB lineage: Bacteria > Pseudomonadota > Alphaproteobacteria > Sphingomonadales > Sphingomonadaceae > Polymorphobacter_B. The sequence goes on along the minus strand of CAWJZA010000008.1, from coordinate 81,504 downwards.
GAGAAGGGCGCGCGATGCCGGTCCGGCGACGGCGAAGTCGTCGCGCCACTCCGGCCCCCGCGGATGAAACCAGACGTGGCCGTCGGGCGCCATGACCGTGCGACGCGGCTGCAGGGGGAACCACTTGCCCCGGCGCAGCGTGACCCGATCGGGGTCGAGCGCGTCGCCGAACACGTCGCGGGCGAGAGCGCGCTCGCCCGCGGTCAGCGCCCGCGCGCTCTCAATCCGTGCCATGCGTCGTCGGCAGGGCCGGCGGCGCGGTCGCCGATCGCACCGGCGCATCGATCGCCATCGACGAACCGTCGGCGAAGGCGAAGTTCAGCCGCAGGGCGGTACCCGGCCTCACCGATCCCGGCACGTCGAACAGCATCAGGTGGGCGCCGCCCGGCGCGAAGCGGACCGTCTGTCCGGCGCCGAGACGAAGCGACCGCAGCCGGTCCATCCGCATGACGCCGCCGGCCATCGTCATGTCGTGCAGCTCGACCCGGGCCAGCGGCGAGGTGACGCCGGTGACGACCGCGGGCGCCGCCGCACTCAGCGTGGCATAGCCGGCCGCCGGACGCCCCGGGACCGCCGCCAGCCGAATCCACGCGCCGGTGATCCGCACGGCCTGCGCCTCGCGCACCGCCGTCGCGCTGGCCGGAGCGGTGCCGGTGACCATGGCGATCACGAGCAGCACGATCGAGACAGCGCACGCCAGCCAACCCAGAATCCGCGTCACGCCTGCGCTCCTCCGCTCGCTTCCCCGCGCCCGGCCATAGTCGGAACCGGCCGCGGCTGTCGATGTGGCGCGGTGATGCGCTGGTTCCAAGAAGCCGGCCGCGCTTGCAGCGACTTTCGTGCTCACTATATCCGCGCCAGGCCTTGGGCCGGGGTCGCTTCGCATGAGGGCCCTGGACCGGGCGTCGTGAGCCAACCGTTTGCAGACGAAGGACGAAAATGGCCAAAGTCATCGGTATCGACCTGGGGACGACCAACAGCTGCGTTGCCGTCATGGAGGGCAGCACCCCGAAGGTCATCGAGAACGCCGAAGGCGCGCGGACGACCCCGTCGCAGGTCGCCTTCACCAAGGACAAGGAGCGGCTCGTCGGCCAGCCGGCCAAGCGCCAGGCGGTGACGAACCCGGAGAACACGATCTTCGCGGTCAAGCGCCTGATCGGCCGCAGCTTCGCCGATCCGCTGACCCAGAAGGACGCCGGGCTGGTCCCGTACAAGATCGTCAAGGGACCGAACGGCGACGCCTGGGTCAAGGCCGGCGGCGACGACTATTCGCCCAGCCAGATCAGCGCCTTCATCCTGCAGAAGATGCGCGAAACGGCCGAGGCCTATCTCGGCGAGAAGGTGACCCAGGCGGTCATCACCGTTCCCGCCTATTTCAACGACGCCCAGCGCCAGGCGACCAAGGACGCCGGGCAGATCGCCGGGCTCGAGGTGCTGCGCATCATCAACGAGCCGACGGCGGCCGCACTCGCCTACGGGCTCGACAAGCAGGGTGCCAAGACGATCGCGGTCTATGACCTCGGTGGCGGCACCTTCGACGTGTCGGTGCTCGAGCTCGGCGACGGCGTGTTCGAGGTCAAGTCGACCAGCGGCGACACCTTCCTGGGTGGCGAGGACTTCGACGCCAAGGTCGTCACCTTCCTCGCCGACGACTTCAAGAAGGCCGAGGGCATCGACCTGACCAAGGACAAGCTGGCGCTGCAGCGGCTGAAGGAAGCCGCCGAGAAGGCGAAGATCGAGCTGTCGTCGTCGGCGTCGACCGAGGTCAACCTGCCCTTCATCACCGCCGACGCGACGGGGCCGAAGCACCTGGTCAAGACCGTCACGCGGGCCGATCTCGAGCGGCTGGTGATCGACCTGATCGAGCGCACGCGCAAGCCGTGCCTCGACGCGATCAACGAGGCGGGCGTCAAGACCAGCGAGATCGACGAGGTCATCCTGGTCGGCGGCATGACCCGCATGCCGCGCGTCCGCGAGTTCGTGAAGGCGCTGTTCGGCAAGGAGCCGAACACCAGCGTCAACCCCGACGAGGTCGTCGCCATGGGTGCGGCGATCCAGGGCGGCGTGCTGCAGGGCGACGTCAAGGACGTGCTGCTGCTCGACGTGACCCCGCTGTCGCTCGGCATCGAGACGCTGGGCGGCGTGTTCACCCGCATGATCGACCGCAACACGACGATCCCGACCAAGAAGACGCAGACCTATTCGACCGCCGACGACAACCAGTCGGCGGTGACGATCCGCGTCTTCCAGGGCGAGCGCGAGATGGCCGCCGACAACAAGCTGCTCGGCCAGTTCGACCTGGTCGGCATCCCGCCGGCGCCGCGCGGCCTGCCGCAGATCGAGGTGACGTTCGACATCGACGCCAACGGCCTGGTCAGCGTCAACGCCAAGGACAAGGGCACCGGCAAGGAGCAGCAGATCCGCATCCAGCCGTCGGGCGGCCTGTCGAAGGACGACATCGAGGCGATGGTCAAGGACGCCGAGCGCTTCGCCGAGGAGGACAAGAAGCGCCGCGCCGTCGCCGAGGCGCGGAACCAGGCGGACAGCCTGGTCCACTCGACCGAGCGCCAGCTGGCCGACCACGGCGACAAGGTGACCCCGGAGGTCAAGGGCGAGATCGAGCGTGCGGTCGCCGACCTCAAGGGCGTGCTCGACAGCGGCGATGCCGATGCCCTGACCGCCAAGACGTCGGCGCTGTCGGCGGCGGCGATGAAGCTCGGCGAGGCGATCTACAAGGCCGAGTCGGAGGCGCCCGCCGCCGACGCGGGGGCCAAGAAGGACGACGACGTCGTCGACGCCGAGTTCAGCGAAGTCGACGACCATAAGTAGGAACCGGGCCGCGCGCGTCGGCAACGCGCGCGGCTGCCGGGGGGCGTATCAGGCATGACCACCGACATCGACTATTACGAGCTGCTCGAATGCGAGCGCGGCGCCGACGACGCCACGTTGAAGTCGGCCTATCGCCGCCTCGCCATTCGCTGGCATCCCGACAAGAACCCGGGCGACGCCGCCGCCGAGCAGCGCTTCAAGGCGATCAACGAGGCCTATGACTGCCTCAAGGACCCGCAGAAGCGCGCCGCCTATGACCGCTACGGCAAGGCCGCGTTCCAGGGCGGCGGCGCATCGGCGGCCGGGGCCGGCTTCGGCGGCTTCTCCGACATTTTCGAGGACATCTTCGGCCAGTTCACCGGGCGCGGACGGCAGCCGTCGGGCCGCGGGCAGGACCTGCGCTACGATCTCGAGCTGAGCTTCGAGGAGGCGTTCGCCGGCAAGAACGCCAGCCTGACGATGGAGGTCGCCGCCACCTGCACCACCTGCGACGGGCGCGGCGCGAAGCCGGGAACCTCGGCCAAGACCTGCACGACGTGCCGCGGCCAGGGCAAGGTCGGCATGCGCCAGGGCATGTTCATGGTCGAACGCGCCTGCCCGCAGTGCCACGGCAGCGGCCAGATCATCCCCGAACCGTGCGACACGTGCCACGGCGCCGGCCGGGTCGAGCGCGAGAAGACGCTGGAGGTCAAGATCCCCGCCGGCGTCGACGACGGCACCCGCATCCGCGTCGCCGGCGAGGGCGAGGCCGGGCAGCGCGGCGCCGGCCCCGGCGATCTCTACATCTTCATCGCGCTGAAGCCGCACCCGATCTTCAAGCGCGAGGGCACGACGCTGTTCGCCCAGGTGCCGGTGTCGATCACCACCGCGGCGCTCGGCGGCGAGATCGAGGTGCCGGGCCTCGACAAGGTCGCGGCGACGATCAAGGTGCCGGCCGGCACGCAGTCGGGCAAGCAGCTGCGGGTCCGTGGCCGCGGCATGCCGGCACTGTCGAGCAACGGTCGCTCGCACGGCTTCGGCGACCTCGTCGTCCAGATCGACGTCGAGACGCCGGTCAAGCTGTCGAAGCGCCAGCGCGAGCTGCTCGAGGAGTTCCAGGCGCTGGAAGCCGGCGAAGGCAATTTTCCCGCCCAGTCGGGCTTCTTCGCCAAGATCAAGGGGATGTGGAGCGAGCTGACCGACTAGGCCGCCCGCTCCACCGAAGCCTTAGCAGTTGCGCTCGACCGTATCGCCGACCGCTGCACCGACGCCGGCACCGGCGACCGTCGCGAGGCCGCGGTCATAACGATGGCTCGCGGCGTTGCCGATCAGCCCGCCGGCGATCGCGCCCAGCACCGCGCCGCTTCCCGTGTCGCGGCAGCGGTAGCGGTAGACCGGCGCCGGCGCATAGGCCGCATAGCCGCCATAATAAGGCGGCGCGACATAGACCGGCGGCGGGGCGTAATAGACCGGCGGCGCGTAATAATACGGCCGCGCATAGATCGGATAGGGACGGTAGTAGCCGTAGCCGTAATAGGGCCGGACGTAATAGCCGGCGTGCCACCAGGCCGCCGCCGGGGTGGCCGCCGCGGCCGCCACCGTCGCGGCAAGTACCGAGCCGAGAAGAAACCGCTTCATGCGACAACTCCTGTCAACGAACACAAGGCATTACGCAGCACATGCGAAAATCCCCCGCGGTGCCGACGCGGGCGCATCATCCCTTCGCTGGACTGAACCGGCGCTGAACTAGGCGCGGCCCCGCCCGCGCCGGCCGTCGTCGCTCTCGAACAGCTGCGCCAGCTGCTCGATGATCGTGCCGCCGAGCTGCTCGGCATCCATGATGGTCACGGCGCGGGCGTAGTAGCGGGTGACGTCGTGGCCGATGCCGACGGCGATCAGCTCGACCGGCGAGCGCGTCTCGATCATGGTGATGACCTGGCGCAGGTGGCGCTCGAGATAGTTGCCGGTGTTGACCGACAGGGTCGAATCGTCGACCGGCGCGCCGTCGGAGATGACCATCAGGATGCGCCGGTCCTCGCTCCGCGCCAGCATCCGGCTGTGCGCCCACAGCAGCGCCTCGCCGTCGATGTTCTCCTTGAGCAGGCCCTCGCGCATCATCAGGCCGAGGTTCTTGCGCGCCCGCCGCCACGGCGCGTCGGCCGCCTTGTAGACGATGTGACGCAGGTCGTTGAGGCGTCCGGGCTTCGCCGGCCGGCCGGCGGCGAGCCACTTCTCCCGGCTCTGGCCACCCTTCCACGCCCGCGTCGTGAAGCCCAGGATCTCGGTCTTGACCGCGCAGCGCTCGAGCGTGCGCGCGAGGATGTCGGCGCAGATCGCGGCGATCGAGATCGGTCGTCCGCGCATCGAGCCGCTGATTGTCGATCAGCAGCGTGACGACGGTGTCGCGGAACTTGGTGTCGCGCTCGACCTTGTAGCTCATCGCGTGGCCCGGCGTGGTGACGATCCGCACCAGCCGCGCGGCGTCGAGCAGGCCGTCCTCCTGGTCGAAGTCCCAGCTGCGGTTCTGCTGCGCCATCAGCCGCCGCTGCAGCCGGTTGGCCAGCTTGGTCACCGCCCCCTGCAGGTGGAGCAGCTGCTGGTCGAGATAGCCGCGCAGCCGCGTCAACTCCTCGGGATCGCACAGGTCCTCGGCCGCGACCGTCTCGTCGAACGCGGTGGTATAAGCATGATAGTCGAACCCGGCCGGCAGGTCGTGGAGCGACGGCGTCGGCCGCCACGGCGTCGTGCCCTCGCGGCCCTCCTCGCCCATCTCCGCCTCGGACACCGCCTCGGTGTCCATCTCGACCTCGCGCGTCTCGGTCTCGTCGGCGGTGTCGCTCGCCTCCTCGGCGCGCGTCTCGACCGACGATTCCTGGCCGGCGGTCTCGCCGCTGTCCTCCTCGCCCCCTCGTCGCCGGGCCTCGTCGGCGGGATCGTCGTCGCTGCTGTCGTCGCTGTCCTCGGGCGTGCGGTCGGGGTCGTCGCCCAGGCCGAGGTCGTTCAGGACGCGGCGCATGACCAGCGCGAACGCCGCCTGGTCGCCGACCTGCGCGGCGAGGTCGTCGAGGTGGGCACCGGCCTTGGCCTCGATCGCCGTCGCGAACCAGCGCGACGCCGCCCTCGGCCAGCCGCGGCGGCTTCTGCCCGGTCAGGCGCTCGCGGACGACGAGGCCGAGCGCGGTCGCCAGCGGCACCTCGTCGGGGGTGCGGGCGCGGACGATCGGGTCGGTCTTGATCCGCGCCTCGGTCATGCGGTCGAGGTTGAGCGCGACGCCGGCCATGTCGGCGCCGCCGATCGCCTCGATCCGCGCCTGCTCGACGGCGTTGACGATGTCGCGCGCCATCCCCGCCTCGGGCAGGTCGGCGGCATGGACGCGGGCGTCGTGGTGACGCTTCCACAGCGCGAAGCTGTCGGCCCAGCCGCGCGACTCGGCGACCTGCTCGGCGGCCAGCGCCCGGCCCGGCTGCGGCACCTTGGCCTGATCGCCGTAGCACGACGGCTTGTCGGCGGTGTAGCTCAGGTCGAGGTCCGGGCCATGGCCCAGCGCGCGCAGCGTCGCGGCGAGCGCGACGCGGAAGTCCTCGAGCGGGTTGTCGGGCTGCGGCATCGCGTCAGGCCCGGCCGACGCACCAGGGTTCGGGGTTCATGTCGACCGGCGGACCGGCGAGGCCCGGCGCGGGGAAGCGGGCCTTGAAGGTGAACGCCTGCGGGCTCGGCCCGAAATTGTCGAGCAGCCACAGCTTGGCCAGCGCATCGGCGACCGTCGGCAGGTGCCGGCTTCGATCCACCACAGCGCCTGATGCGCGCCGGCCATCGGCACGAACCACTGCGCGCCGCCCGGCCATCACGCCGACGTGCGCGGTGCGGTAGACGTAAGCGAACAGCGCGTCGGCGTCGGTCCAGACCGACATGTTGATCAGGAAGTGCGGATCGGGCGTCGGGCCGCAGGTCGGTCGCGTCGTTGCCTTCGCCCGACAGCCGCCAGACGAAGCCCGGGCTGGCGTCGGCGACGGCGTTGATCCGGTCGAGCTCGGCATAGAAGCCGGCGACCTGCGGATCGCCGCGGCGCCCGCGCATCCGTCCGACGTTGACCTGGGCGAGGTGGAAGCCGGTCACCGCCGCACCGCTCTTGCCGCCACGCTCTCCGGCAGTTCCTCGCCGAACACGCGCTGGTAATATTCGGCGACGATGCTGCGCTCGGCCTCGTCGCACTTGTTGAGGAAGCTCAGGCGGAAGGCGAAGCCGAGGTTCCTGAAGATCGTCGCGTTCTGCGCCCAGGTGATGACCGTGCGCGGGCTCATCACCGTCGAGATGTCGCCGGCCATGAAGCCCTGCCGCGTCATGTCGGCGACCTTGATCATGCTGGCGATCGCTTGTCGTCGAAGCCCGGGGCCTTGCCGGTGACGATCTTCGCCTCGGCCGCGGCGGGCAGATAGTTGAGCGCGGTGACGATCGACCAGCGGTCCATCTGGCCCTGGTTGATCTGCTGCGTGCCGTGGTACAGCCCGGTCGTGTCGCCGAGCCCGACGGTGTTCGCCGTGGCGAACAGGCGGAACCACTTCGACGGGCGGATGACGCGGTTCTGGTCGAGCAGGGTCAGCTTGCCCTCGACCTCGAGCACGCGCTGGATGACGAACATCACGTCGGGCCGGCCGGCGTCATATTCGTCGAACACCAGCGCCGTCGGCGTCTGCAGCGCCCACGGCAGCAGGCCCTCGCGGAACTCGGTGACCTGCTGGCCGTCGCGCAGGACGATGGCGTCCTTGCCGATCAGGTCGATGCGGCTGATGTGGCTGTCGAGGTTGATCCGCACGCACGGCCAGTTGAGCCGCGCCGCGACCTGCTCGATATGGGTCGACTTGCCGGTGCCGTGATAGCCCTGGATCATCACCCGGCGGTTGAAGGCGAAGCCGGCCAGGATCGCGAGCGTCGTGTCGGGGTCGAAGACATAGCCGGGGTCGATGTCGGGAACGCGCTCGTCGGCGGCGCTGAACGCCGGGACCTTCATGTCGACGTCGACGCCGAACAGCTCGCGCGCGTCGACCTCCATGTCGGGGGCGTCGAGAACCGTGGCGGCGTGGGCGATGTCGGACGAGGCAAGCTGGGTGGCCAAGGCGGGCTGCTCCTAGCGGGGCTTCGGGGAAGCGGGGCGGACTTGAGGTGCGTATAGGCTTGGACCACCGCCTGCAACTTCCCCTCGTGCGTCCGGTCGCCACCGTTGGCGTCGGGGTGATACTGGCGCAGCAGCCGCTTGTACGCCGCGCGGATGTCGGCCGGGCGACGCCGCGGCGGTCAGGCCGAGCGCCTTCAGCGCGGACAGGTCGGCGTCGGTCAACACCTGCCCCGACGGTGCCCGGCCGCACGCGAAGGCGTCGGCGCCGTAGCGGTCGCGCAGGATGCCGGTGCGGTCGTTGAACACCGTGCGCGTGCCGTCGCCGCCGCGCTCCCAGCCGGCGAGCGGCGACTGCGCCGCGGCGATGTCGTCCGGGCTCAGCCCGTCGAAGAAGTTGTAGCCGGCGTTGAACGCGCGGACATGGTCGAGGCACAGCCACTGCCAGCCGCCGACGCTGCCGGCGACGCGGTTCGACTTGGGCGCGCGGAACTCGGCCGGCGCGGCGCAGCCCGGGTGGGCGCAGGCCTCGGCTCGGCGTGCTCGACGCGGCCATGGAAGCGGGGGCGGCGCACCCGCGCCATCGGAACCGGGTTCGGTCAACGGAGCGTTATCCTTGCGGCTGGTCCGCGCGATATAGGCACGGCAGGGACCGGCGAGGAGGGTGACATGGGCGCGCGCGCGGCGGAAATCGAGCGGCGGCTGGCGGTGCTGGCGCCGACCCGGCTCGAGGTGATCGACGACAGCGACAACCACCGCGGCCATGCCGGGCATTCCGGCGCGGGTGAAAGCCATTTCACCGTCCGCATCGACGGCGGCGGCCTTCGCCGGCCTGTCGCGCGTCGAGCGGCAGCGGCGCGGTCTATGCCGCGCTCGGCGACCTGATCGCCCCCGACCGCATCCACGCGCCTCGTCGTCGAGGCCCACGCGCCGGCTTGATCCGCGCGCGGCCGCCCCGCATAGCAGCGCGGCGCCGGCTTAGCTCAGTTGGTAGAGCACCTGATTTGTAATCAGGGGGTCGGGGGTTCGATTCCTCAGCCGGCACCGCGCGCCGGCCATGCCCCGGCCCGCCGGGCCCCGGTCGCGGGTGTCGACCCGGCGCCGCCATGATCGGCCGGGTCGCGACGACGGCATGCGGGCTCCGCCGATCGCCAAGGTAAAGACCACAATAACCTAAAATCTTCGTGTTAACCGTCATTTACGCGAAGGCCTTAATGATTTGGCAACAACTTGCGCTTCATGTACAGGTAACCGGTTGGTCGCGTGCCGGGGGCTGCACTCACGTGACAAAGGTGTAACTGGGGAGTTGTTCATGTCCGACATCGTCATCGTCCGTGCCCGTACCGGGCGCGGCGCGCCCTCTGGTGCGGTCGCCTTCAGCGCACTCGCGCTGCTGCTTGCCAGCCCCGCCCAGGCCGCGCTGGTCAGCGCGTGCTCCGGCGTCAGCCTGCCGCCGTCGGCCCTGGTCGGCCCCGGCTCGGGAACGACACCTCCGGGCCTGCTCACCAACCTCTTTCTCGGCCTCAGCGGGCCGCTGAGCCTCCTCGGCTTCACCGGTATCCCGAGCCTGATCTCGAGCACGCTTGCGGGCCAGCCGATCAGCCTGTCGGTGCTGAAGACCGACGGCACGGTGCTCGGGCCGACCGACACCTGCAACACGACCAGCGATTCCTACTCGCTCAACGCGCCCAAGGGCCTCTCGATCGGCGGCAACCAGATCACCGGTCTCGGCGGCACCAACGTCGCTTCCGCGGGAGAGATCAATTCCGTCGCGCTCGGCAACAACGCCAAGACAGCGGCAACGGCACAGAATTCGGTGGCGCTCGGCGTCAACGCGACCGTCGGCGCCAACAGCAACGGCGCCGTCGCCGTCGGCCAGAGTTCCGCCGCCGGCGGCGCTAACGCCGTTGCGCTCGGCGCGCGCTCCGTCGTCGCTGCCGGCGCCGCGGGTGGCGTCGCCATCGGCAACGGCGCGACGGCGAGCTACGCCGGCGGTATTGCCATCGGCAACGCCAGCGTGACGGGCGCAGCCGCGCCGACCGGCACCGGCTTCCTCACCGGGCAGGCGGCGCCGGCCGCCGAGGCGTCCTTCGGCGCGGCTGGTGCCCCGCGACGGCTGACCAACGTCGCCGACGGCGCGGCGGCCACCGATGCCGTCACCGTCGCCCAGCTCACCGTCGAAACAACGCGGCGCAACGCCCTGGGCGCGGCGACCGCGGCCACCCTGGGCGGCGGCGCGGCGTACAACCCGGCGACGGGTACGGTGTCGACTCCGGCCTTTGCGGTCCAGGGCACGACCTACAACAACGTCGGTGCGGCGCTTGGCGGCCTCGACGCGCAGGTGACGACGAACACGACCAAGATCGCCGGCAACACAACGGCGATCACCAACCTCAGCAACGGCACGACGGGGACGGTGGTGCGCGCGCCGGTCGGCAGCACGCTGCTGCTGACGGCAGCGGGCGGGACGCCGGCGGCGCCGGGCACGCCGCAGGTGCTGAGCAACCTCGCCAACGGCGCGGTCGCGACGGGGTCGAAGGATGCGGTCACCGGCGACCAGCTCAACACGACCAACACGCGGGTGACGACGAACACGACGAACATCGCCGGTAACACGACGGCGATCACCAACCTGACCAACGGCACGGCCGGCCTGGTCCAGCAGACCGGCGGCGCGCCGGGCAATGGCCAGATCACCGTCGGCGCAGCGACCGGCGGCACCAGCGTCAGCGTCGCGGGCACCGGTGGCAACCGCGTCATCTCGGGCGTCGCCGACGGCGTCGCGCCGTCCGATGCCGCGACCGTCGGCCAGATCGGCGCGGCGGTCGGCACGGCGACGGCGAACGCGGTGCAGTACGACACCGCCGGCGGCGTGCGGACGAACAGCGTGACGCTGGCCGGCGGCGCGGCCGGGCCGGTGACGGTGACCAACGTCGCGCCGGGCGCCCTCACCGCCGCCTCGACCGACGCGGTCAACGGCAGCCAGCTGTTCGCCACCAACACCCAGGTCGCGACCAACACCGGCAACATCGCCGCCAACACCGCGGCGATCACGACCAACGCCGGCATCGCCGCGACGGGTCTGGGCAGCGTCGCCACCAACTTCGGCGGCGGCTCGACCTTCGATCCGGTCACCGGCACGGTCTCGGCTCCGGCCTATACGGTGCAGGGCACGACCTACAACAATGTCGGGTCGGCACTCGGCGGCCTCGACGCGCAGGTGACGACGAACACGACCAACATCGCCGGCAACACGACGGCGATCACCAACCTGTCGACCGGCCTCAACAACGGCACCGTGGGCCTGGTCCAGCAGACCGGCGGCGCCCCGGGCAACGGCCAGATCACCATCGGCGCGGCGACCGGCGGCACCAGCGTCAGCGTCGCGGGCACCGGTGGCAACCGCGTCATCTCGGGCGTCGCCGACGGCGTCGCGCCGTCCGATGCGGCGACCGTCGGCCAGATCGGCGCGGCGGTCGGTACGGCGACGGCGAACGCGGTGCAGTACGACACCGCCGGCGGCGTGCGGACGAACAGCGTGACGCTGGCCGGCGGCGCGGCCGGGCCGGTAACGGTGACCAACGTCGCCGCGGGCACCAACCCGACCGACGCGGTCAACTTCGGCCAGCTGACGACGACCAACGCCAACGTCGCGACCAATGCGACCGGCATTGCCAACCTCAACACGGGCGTCGGCGGGATCACCGGCACGCTCGGCGGTACCTACGACCCGGCCACCGGCACCTATACCGGCCCGACCTACATCACCGCCGGCGGTACCACCGCGACGACGGTGCAGGGTGCGCTGACCAACGAGACGGCGGCGATCACCGGCGTCGGTGCCAACCTCGGCACGCTCGGCGCGGGCGTCGCGGCAAACCTCGGCGGCGGCTCGACCTTCGATCCGGCAACCGGCACGCTCACCGCGCCGGCCTATACGGTGCAGGGCACGACCTACAACAATGTCGGGTCGGCACTCGGCGGCCTCGACACGCAGGTGACGACGAACACGAGCAACATCGCCGGCAACACGACGGCGATCACCAACCTCAGCAACGGCACGACGGGGACGGTCGTGCGCGCCCCGGCCGGCAGCACGCTGCTGCTGACCGCGGCGGGCGGAACGCCGGCAGCGCCCGGCACGCCGCAGGTCCTGAGCAACCTCGCCAACGGCGCGGTGGCGGCGGGCTCGACCGACGCGGTGACCGGCGACCAGCTTAACACGACCAACGCCCAGCTGACGGCGGCGATCGGCACGGCGACGGCGAACGCGGTGCAGTACGACACCGCCGGTGGCGTGCGGACGAACAGCGTGACGCTGGCCGGCGGCGTGGCCGGGCCGGTGACGGTGACCAACGTCGCGCCGGGCGCCCTCACCGCCGCCTCGACCGACGCGGTCAACGGCAGCCAGCTGTTCGCCACCAACACCCAGGTCGCGACCAACACCGGCAACATCGCCGCCAACACTGCGGCGATCACGACCAACGCCGGCATCGCCGCGACGGGCCTGGGCAGCGTCGCCACCAACTTCGGCGGCGGCTCGACCTTCGATCCGGTCACCGGCACGGTCTCGGCCCCGGCCTATACGGTGCAGGGCACGACCTACAACAATGTCGGGTCGGCCCTCGGCGGCCTCGACGCGCAGGTGACGACGAACACGACGAACATCGCCGGTAACACGACGGCGATCACCAACCTGTCGACCGGCCTCAACAACGGCACCGTGGGCCTGGTCCAGCAGACCGGCGGCGCCCCGGGCAACGGCCAGATCACCGTCGGCGCAGCGACCGGCGGCACCAGCGTCAGCGTCGCGGGCACCGGTGGCAACCGCGTCATCTCGGGCGTCGCCGACGGCGTCGCGCCGTCCGATGCCGCGACCGTCGGCCAGATCGGCGCGGCGGTCGGCACGGCGACGGCGAACGCGGTGCAGTACGACACCGCCGGCGGCGTGCGGACGAACAGCGTGACGCTGGCCGGCGGCGTGGCCGGGCCGGTGACGGTGACCAACGTCGCGCCGGGCGCCCTCACCGCCGCCTCGACCGACGCGGTCAACGGCAGCCAGCTGTTCGCCACCAACACCCAGGTCGCGACCAACACCGGCAACATCGCCGCCAACACCGCGGCGATCACGACCAACGCCGGCATCGCCGCGACGGGTCTGGGCAGCGTCGCCACCAACTTGGGCGGCGGCTCGACCTTCGATCCGGTCACCGGCACGGTCTCGGCCCCGGCCTATACGGTGCAGGGCACGACCTACAACAATGTCGGGTCGGCACTCGGCGGCCTCGACGCGGGGGTGACCAACAACACCACCGCCATCGCCAACATCAACGGCGGCACCAGCGGTACCGTCGTGCGCGCCCCGGCCGGCAACACGCTGCTGCTGACCGCGGCGGGCGGGACGCCGGCAGCGCCCGGCACGCCGCAGGTCCTGACCAACCTCGCCAACGGCGCGGTCGCGGCAGGGTCGAAGGACGCGGTCACCGGCGACCAGCTCAACACGGTCACCGGCCAGGTCGCGGCGAACACGACGGCGATCACCAACAACAGCACCGCCATCGCCGGCAACACGACGGCGATCACCAACCTGACCAACGGCACGGCCGGGCTCGTCCAGCAGACCGGCGGCGCCCCGGGCAACGGCCAGATCACGGTCGGGGCGGCGACCGGCGGCACCAGCGTCTCGATCGCCGGGACCGCCGGCAACCGGACGCTGACCGGGCTGAAGGACGGCATCAACGGCAGCGACGCGGTGACGGTGGCGCAGATCAACGACCTGACCGGCGGGCAGCTCAACGTCGTCCAGTACGACACGGCCGCCGACGGCGGGCGCAGCAACACGATCTCGCTGACCGGTGGTGCGCCGGGTGGCGTGGCGATCAACAACGTCGCCGCCGCGCCGCTGACGGCGACCTCGACCGGCGCGGTCAACGGCAGCCAGCTCTACGCGACGAACACCAACGTCTCGCTACTGCTCAACGGCCAGGCCGGCGCCTTCCAGGCGAACAACGCGGCCGGCGCGCCGACGCCGGTGGCCTCGGGCGCCAATGCGGTCGCCGGCGGCTACGGTGCGACGGCGACGGGGGCCGGCGATGTCGCCCTCGGCGCCGGCGCGACGTCGACCGGCACCGGCTCGGTCGCCATCGGCCAGGGGTCGACCGACGGCGGCCAGACCCGCGTGGTCTCGGTGGGCAGCGCCGGCAACGAACGGCGGGTGACCAACGTCGCGCCCGCCCTGAACGGGACGGACGCGGTCAACCTGGCCCAGCTGCAGGCGGCGACCACCACCTTCGGCACGACGACGGCCGGGCTGCAGAACCAGGTCAACGGCCTGCAGAGCCAGCTCAACCAGACCAACTTCGACCTCAGCCAGGTCCGCCGCCGCGCCAACGGCGGGACGGCGGGGGCGATGGCGGTCGCCGGCCTGCCGCAGGCGTTCGAGCCGGGCCGGTCGATGATCGGCGGCGCGGTCGGTTACTGGCAGGACCAGGTCGCCTTCGCCATCGGCGTCTCGTCGATCGTCGGCGACCACACCGTGGTCAAAGCGGGCGGGTCGATCTCGAACCAGGGGATCGGCGGCTTCAACGCCGGCATCGGCTTCCAGTTCTAGGGCGCGGGGCGGCGGGCCCGAAGACGAGGATCGCCGCAGGCGATCGTCGGCTTCGGGCCAGACTCGCCCAAGCCCGGCCGGCGGGCGCGGCGATCTTCCCGCCCGAGCCGTCCGACGGCGCGGCTTCGCCGCGGCGCTTCTCATCAAGCCGATGGCGCGAAATCCGACAGGCCCGCGCCGCTGCTGTGCCTACCGTCGTTCCCGCGCAGGCGAGGACCCATTTCTACCGGCCTCGGGAGATGGGTCCCCGCTTCCGCGGGGATGACTGTTCAATGCGACGCTACCCCAATGATTGCCGCTTCACGGCCGCGCGTCCCGAAAAACCCGCGCGAAGATCGTGTCGACGTGCTTCAGGTGATAGCCGAGGTCGAACAGCGGCTCCAGCTGCGCCGCCGGCAGCCAGCGGGTCACCTCGGGGTCGGCGACGAGCAGGGCGAGCAGCTGCAGCCGCCCGTCCGCTGCCACACCTGCATCGCGTTGCGCTGGACCAGCGCATAGGCCTCCTCGCGGCTCGCGCCGGCCTGGGTCAGCGCGAGCAGTACCCGCTGCGAATGGATCAGCCCGCCCATGCGTGTTGAGATTGGCCAGCATCCGCTCGGGATAGACGAGCAGCTTGTCCATCACCCGCGTCAGCCGGGCGAGGGCGAAATCGAGCGTCACCGTCGCGTCCGGCCCGATCATCCGCTCGACCGACGAATGGCTGATGTCGCGCTCGTGCCACAGCGCGACATTCTCCAGCGCCGGGGTGACGTAGCCGCGGACCAGGCGCGCGAGGCCGGTCAGGTTCTCGCTCAGCACGGGGTTGCGCTTGTGCGGCATCGCGCTCGACCCCTTCTGGCCGGGGGCGAAATACTCCTCGGCCTCGAGCACCTCGGTCCGCTGCAGGTGGCGGACCTCGGTCGCCAGCCGCTCGACGCAGCCGGCGATCGACGCCGAGCGTCGCGAAGAACATCGCGTGGCGGTCGCGCGGGATGACCTGCGTGCTGACCGGCTCGACCGCCAGCCCCATCTTGGCCGGCGACCCACTGCTCGACGAACGGATCGACGTTGGCGAAGGTGCCGACCGCGCCGGAGATCGCGCAGGTCGCGACCTCGGCGCGCGCCGCGACCAGCCGCGCGCGGCAGCGGTCGAACTCGGCATAGGCCTGCGCCAGCTTCAGGCCGAAGGTCGTCGGCTCGGCGTGGATGCCGTGGCTGCGGCCGATCGTCGGCGTGTCGCTTGTACTCGAACGCGCGGCGCTCGCAGCACGGCGAGCAGCGCGTCGAGGTCGGCGATCATCAGGTCGGCGGCGCGCGCCAGCTGGACGCCGAGGCAGGTGTCGAGCACGTCGGAGCTCGTCATCCCCTGATGGACGAAGCGCGCCGGCTCGCCGACATGCTCGGCGAGGTTGGTCAGGAAGGCGATGACGTCGTGCTTCGTCTCGCGCTCGATCGCGTCGATCCGCTCGACCTCGAACTTGCCCTTCGCCCACATCGCCGCCGCCGCCTCGCGCGGGATGACGCCGAGTTCGGCGAGCGCGTCCATCGCGTGCGCCTCGATCTCGAACCAGATGCGGAAACGCGTCTCGGGCTCCCAGATCGCGACCATCTCGGGGCGGGAATAGCGCGGGATCATCGGCGGGCTTCTCGCGGGCGGCGCCGCGGCAGGGGTGAAGCGGCGGCCGCGTAGCACGGGGTGAGCCGAGCCGGCAATGCGGCGGCGCGTGCAACCAACGCGCGGCTGACCCGTTCGATCGCCGCACACAAGGAAGGTCAAGATGTTCAGATACTTGACCCTATTGGCCGCCGTTGCTGGCGGCCCCGGCGCTGGCGCAGACGACCGCGCCGGTGCCGTCGGCAGCGCCACCGTGCCCTATGCGCCGGCCGGCACCGCGTCGCCGACGGCGGCGCGGCCGGGGACGGTCGGTCCGGCCGGTGTCGCCACCGTGCCGCCCTGCCGCAGCCGGCGACCGGCGTCACACCGCCGGTCGGCACGGCGACGCCGGACGTCGGCGACGGCCGGGTCGGGACGCTCGCGCCCGGCGTCGACGCCCAGCGTCAGCGGTCGACGGGCACGACCGGCGCGTCCACCGGACCGCGACGACCAACCACACCGCCCCGCTGAGGGCGACAATCGAGGAGACGACGATGAAGACGATGACCAAGATGATCGGCACTGGGCCGCGGCGGCGCTGATCGCCGCGCAGCGCGATGGCGCAGATGTCGCGGCGGCACGGTGCGCCGGGAGCGCCGGCGCAGCGACCGGCAGCGGCTGCGCGGGCTCGGGCGGCAGCACCGGGACCGGCGGCAGCATGTCGGCCGGTGAGCAGCGGGCGCGATGGGCAGCACGTCGGGCGGCGACACCTCGGGCACGATGTCGAGCGGCGGCACCGGCGCCTCGGGCACCGTCGACGGGCAGCTCGGGCACGACGACGCGAAGCCATCGCAGCCATCGCGGCTCGTCGTCGGGTAGCTCGTCGTCGGGCGGTATGTCCACCGGCACGACGGGGTCGACCGGCACCTCGACCACGCCGCCGCAGTAAGTCCGGCGCCGGCACCGATCCCCGCCCGCCGCGTTGTCGGCGCGCGGGGTTCGGCCCGGAGCCGGGCGACAAGCTGAGGAGAACGACGATGAATATCATGTTGTGGCACCGTCGCTGCGCCGGCGCTGGCCACCGGCGCGACCGCGGCGACGACACCCATCACCGTGCCGCGCACGCCCGTGCCGACAACGGTTCGCAGGCGGTTCGCGAGCTGAACGAGCGCTCGCTGCAGCAGGCATCGGCGTCGACGCCGATGGCACCGCAGGCGGGTCAGGCTGGCGCGATGTCCGATTCGGGCGCACCGGCCGCAGCCGGCGGGATGACGCCGGCGTGCCGCGCCGGGCGACAGCGACCCCGGGAACGGCCGCGGCCGGAAATGCGCCCGGCGATCGCGCGCCGACGACGCCGCCGCAGCAGTAATCCGCCGCGGCAACCGCAAGGGCGCGGACAGCCACGCGCTGTCCGGCCGCTTGCCGCGTTCAGAGCAGCCCGAGCGCGCGGAAGCTGGCGTGGCCGGTGCGGCCGATGACGACATGATCGTGAACCGCCAGGCCGAGGTGCCGGCCCGCCTCGACCACCGCCTTGGTCATCGCGATGTCGTCGCGGCTCGGCGCGGGTCGCCGCTCGGGTGGTTGTGGACCAGGATCAGCCCCGACGCGCCAAGTTCGAGCGCGCGCTTGACGATCTCGCGCGGATAGACCGGCGCGGCGTTGACCGTGCCGCTGCCCATCGCCTCGTCGCGGATCAGGATGTTGCGGTTGTTGAGGAAGATGACGCGGAACTCCTCGGTCACGCGGTGCGCCATCGCGGCGTGAAGATAGTCGGTCAGCGCCTGCCAGCCGCTCAGCACCGGCCGGTCGAGCGCCGCCGTCCGCAGCGACCGCGAGCGCCGCCGCCTCGACGAACTTCAGCGCCGCCGCCCCGCCGGCCGACAGTCCCTCGACCCGCGCCAGTTCGGCCGGGGACGCCGCCAGCACCGCGGGAAACGAGCCGAACTCGGCGAGCAGCCGCTTGGCCAGCGGCTTGGTATCGCGCCGCGGAATCGCCAGCGCCAAGACATATTCGAGCAGCTCGTAGTCGAGAAAGGCGTCGCCGCCGCCCTCGAGCAGGCGCTCGCGCAGCCGCTCGCGGTGGCCGCTGGCGTCGGCCTCAGGCGCGCCAACGGCCGCGTACGGCGGATGGCTCAAGCCCGCCGGGCTGCGTCGTGAACACCTCGCAGCCGGTTTCGGTGATGCCGACCGAATGCTCGAACTGCGCCGACAGCGAGCGGTCGCGCGTCACCGCCGTCCAGCCGTCGTCGAGCAGCTTCACCTCGGGCCGGCCGAGGTTGATCATCGGCTCGATGGTGAAGATCATGCCCGGCTGGAGCACCGGTCCCTTGCCCGGCCGGCCGACGTGGACGACGTTCGGCGCGTCGTGGAACACCCGCCCGACGCCGTGGCCGCAGAAGTCGCGCACGACCGAGCAGCGCTGGCGCCTCGGCATAGGTCTGGATCGCGTGGCCGATGTCGCCGAAGGTGTTGCCGGGCTTGGCCGCGGCGATGCCGCGCTGCAGGCATTCCCAGGTGATGTCGACCAGCCGCCGCGCCTTCAGCGGCACGTCGCCGACGAGGTACATCCGGCTGGTGTCGCCGTGCCAGCCGTCGACGACGACGGTCACGTCGATGTTGACGATGTCGCCGTCCTTCAGCCGCTTGGCGCCGGGGATGCCGTGGCAGACGACGTGGTTGACGCTGATGCAGCTGGCATGGGCATAGCCGCGGTAGAAGATCGTCGCCGGAACCGCGCCGGCGGCGCGGACGAAGCGCTGGACGCGGTCGTCGAGCTCGGCGGTCAGCGCCTCGGGCACGACGTGCGGCACGAGCATGTCGAGGACGCGCGCGGCGAGCTGGCCCGGCGGCGCGCATGCCGGCGAAGGCGTCGGCGTCGTGGAGCTTGATCGTCGCCGACGGCTCGTCGAGGTAGGCGTCGGTCATGCGCCGCGAAATAGGCGCGGCGGTGGTGTTGTCGACACTCGCCGCGCGCTCGGCTAGAGCGCGGCGATGGCCGACCGCCGCTCCCGACCCGGCATCTACACCGCCGCGCTGGTGGTCATCGGCGACGAGATCCTGTCGGGGCGGACGCAGGACGCGAACATCGCCTATCTCGCCAAATGGCTGGGCCTGCAGGGCATCCGCCTGCGCGAGGTGCGCGTCGTCGCCGACGACACCGCGGCGATCGTCGCCGCGGTCAACGCCCTGCGGACGGCGCACGACTATCTGTTCACCACCGGCGGCATCGGCCCGACGCACGACGACATCACGGTCGACGCGATCGCCAGCGCGCTCGGCGTCGCGGTCGTCCATCATCCCGCACGCGGTCGCCGTGCTGACCGAACATTATGGCGACGCGCATCACCGATGCGCGGCTGCGCATGGCGCGGGTGCCCGCGGGCGCCGACGCTGATCGCCAACCCGCGGACCAAGGCACCGGGCATCCGCATCGGCAACATCTTCATCATGGCCGGCGTCCCGGCGATCACCCGGTCGATGCTGGAAAGCGCTCGACGGGCAGCTGCCGGGCGGGCGGCCGCGTGCTGACGCGGACCGTCGCCGCATGGACGGTCGAAAGCCGCGTCGCCGACATGCTCGCCGCGGTCGAGAAGGCGCACGACGGCGTCCAGATCGGCTCCTACCCGTTCTGGCGCGACGGGCGGACCGGGGCCAATTTCGTCCTGCGCAGCGTTGACCGGCAGGTGCTCGACACCACCGCTGCGGCGCTGATCGCGGCGCTGGCGGCCGAGGGCATCGCCGCGATCGACGGCGAGCTATGACGGGAGAGCGGGCATGAAGGCGCTGCGGCTGGTCCTCTTCGGCGTCGTCCTGGCGCTGTTCGTGCTGTTCGCTTATCTCGAACTGGACGCCGGTGCCGATCACCCTGCCCGACGGCAGCAACGTCGCTGACGCCGCTGCCGGTCGTCGTCCTGATCGCCTTCGTGCTCGGCTGGCTGCCGGTGCTGCTGCTCCATCTCGCCGCGCGCGCCTCGTGGCGGCGGCGGACGGCGAAGGTCGAGCGCCTGCTCGACGACGCGCTGTCGACCGGCCCGCGCGTCGCTCCGGCGCCCGTCGCCACGCCGCCATCGACGCTGAACCCGCTGCCGTGAGCGTCTTCGTCGCCCTCGACACGCCCGACCTGGCGCGGGCGGAGGCGCTCGCCCGCGCCGTCGCGCCGCACGTCGGCGGGCTGAAGCTCGGGCTCGAGTTCTTCATGGCCAATGGCCCCGACGGGGTGCGGCGGATGGGCGAGCATCGGCCTGCCGATCTTCCTCGACGTCAAGCTCCACGACATCGGCAACACCGTCGGCGGCGCGGCGCGGGCGCTGGCCCCGCTCGGCTGTCGCCATCGTCAACGTCCATGCCGCCGCCGGCGTCGCCGCGATGGCGCGCGCGCGCGACGCGCTGCCGCCGGCGACAGCGCTGATCGCCGTGACCGTTCTGACCAGCTTCGACGCCGCCGATCTCGCACGCCATCGGCGTGCCGGCGCCGCTGCCCGAGCAGGTGCTGCACCTCGCCGAACTGACCCGCCGGGCCGGGCTGCAGGGCATCGTCTGCGCCGGCAGCGAGGTCGCTGCCGTCGGCGCGGCCTGGCCGCAGGCGATTATCGCCGTGCCCGGGCTGCGCGCCGCGGGCGACGACGCCGGCGACCAGAAACGGGTGTTCACGCCGCGCGCCGCGCGCGACGCCGGGGCGACGATCCTCGTCGTCGGGCGCTCGATCACCGCCGCCGCCGATCCGGCCGCCGCCGCCGCGGCGATCGCCGCCACGCTGTGACAGCGGCGCGGTGACCGACGTCAAGATCTGCGGCCTGTCGACGCGCGCGTCGGTCGACGCGGCGGTCGGGGCGGGGGCGAGCCACGTCGGCTTCGTCTTCTTCCCCGCCTCGCCGCGCCACGTCACCGCCGACCAGGCGCTCGGCCTCGGCCGCGACCTGCCGCGGCACGTCGTCCGCGTCGGCGTGTTCGTCGATCCCGACGACGCCCTGCTCGACCGCGCCGCGCCGGCGCTCGACGCGGTCCAGCTCCACGGCAGCGAGACGCCGGAGCGGCTCGCCGCGATCCGCGCCCGCAGGCCTGCCGGTGTGGCGCGCGGCGGGCGTGGCGACGCAGGCCGACATCCGCGCGGCGGTGGCCGCGGCGGGCGGCGCCGACATGTTGCTGTTCGACGCCAAAGCGCCTAGGGGAGCGCTCCTTCCCGGCGGCAACGGCGTGCGTTTCGACTGGCGGCTGCTGGGCGGCATCGCGGTCGGCCGCGCCTGGGGCCTGTCGGGCGGGCTCGACGCGGCCACGGTCGGCGAGGCGGTGCGGCAGGCGCGGCCGCCGCTGGTCGATGTCTCGTCGGGGGTCGAGGATGCACCGGGAGTGAAGTCGTTGAGCAAGATCAAGGCGTTCGTCGCCGCCGCCCGGGCCGCCTGATGGCCACCGCGAGCCAGCCGGCGAGCCTGCGCCACGGTCCCGACGCGCGCGGCCATTTCGGCGCATTCGGCGGGCGCTACGTCGCCGAGACGCTGATGCCGCTGATCCTCGACCTCGAGCGCGAGTATCGCGCGGCCCAGGCCGATCCCGCCTTCGCCGCCGAGTTCGATTACCTGCTCAAGCACTATGTCGGCCGGCCGAGCCCGCTCTATTTCGCCGAGCGCTTCACCCGGGCGCTGGGCGGGGCCAAGATCTATTTCAAGCGCGACGAGCTCAACCACACCGGCGCGCACAAGATCAACAACTGCGTCGGCCAGATGCTGCTGGCGCAGCGCATGGGCAAGACCCGGATCATCGCCGAGACCGGCGCCGGCCAGCACGGCGTCGCCACCGCCACCGTCGCGGCGCGCGCCGGCCTGCCGTGCACGATCTACATGGGCGCGCGCGACATCGCCCGGCAGGCGCCCAACGTCTTCCGCATGAAGCTGCTCGGCGCCGAGGTGCGGAGCGTCGAATCGGGGTCGAAGACGCTCAAGGACGCGATGAACGAAGCGCTGCGCGACTGGGTGACCAACGTCCACGACACCTTCTACATCATCGGCACCGCGGCCGGCCCGCACCCCTATCCGGAGCTGGTCCGCGACTTCCAGTCGGTCATCGGCCGCGAGGCGCGCGAGCAGATCGTCGAGGCCGAGGGCCGGCTGCCCGACGTGCTGGTCGCGGCGATCGGCGGCGGCTCGAACGCCATCGGCCTGTTCCACCCGTTCCTCGACGACGACGTCCGCGCTGATCGGCGTCGAGGCGGCCGGCCACGGGCTCGGCACCGACCAGCACGCCGCCAGCCTCGCCGGCGGCCGTGCGGGCGTGCTCCACGGCAACAAGACGATGCTGCTCCAGGACGGCGACGGCCAGATCGCCGAGGCGCACTCGATCTCGGCCGGGCCTCGATTATCCCGGCATCGGGCCGGAACACGCCTGGCTGCACTCGATCGGCCGCGTCGAATACCAGTCGGCGACCGATGCCGAGGCGCTGGCCTCGTTCCAGCGCCTGTGCACGCTCGAGGGCATCATCCCGGCGCTCGAGCCGGCGCACGCGCTTGCCGTCGTCGAGAAGCTCGCCCCGGCGATGCCGGCCGACGGCATCATCGTCGTCAACCTGTGCGGGCGCGGCGACAAGGACATCTTCACCGTCGCCGAGGCGCTGGGGTTCGGGCTGTGACGCAGGCGTCGCCCTCGATAAGCGCGAGCGACCGCCTCGCCACCCGCTTCGCCGCCTGTGCCGCGCAGGACCGCGCCGCGCTGGTCACCTTCGTCACCGCCGGCGATCCCGACATGGACCGGATGCCGCAGATCCTTGCGGCCGTGGTCGCCGGCGGGGCCGACATCGTCGAGATCGGCATGCCGTTCACCGACCCCATGGCCGATGGCCCGGCGATCCAGGCCGGCAACATCCGCAGCCTGGGCAGCGGCACGACGCTGCCGCAGGTGCTGGCCGCGGTGCGCGCCTTCCGCGCCATCGACACCGCGACGCCGCTGATCCTGATGGGCTATTTCAATCCGATCCTGAGCTATGGGCCGGAGCGCTTCGCCGCCGATGCCGCGGCGAGCGGCCTCGACGGGACGATCGTCGTCGACCTGCCGCCCGAAGAGGACGCCGAGCTCGCGCCGCTGCTCCGCGCCCACGGGCTGCACACGATCCGGCTGGCGACGCCGACGACGGGCGCGGCGCGGCTGCCGGCGGTGGTCGGCGGCGCGTCGGGGTTCATCTATTACGTCGCCGTCGCCGGCATCACCGGCGCGGGCTCGGCGGAGGCGGCCGATATCGCCGCCGCGGTTCGCCGGCTCAAGGCGGCGACGCCGCTGCCGGTTGCGGTCGGCTTCGGCGTCCGCACGCCGGCACAGGCGGCGGCGATCGCGGTCCACGCCGATGCCGTCGTCGTCGGCTCGGCCATCGTCGAGCGCATCGGTGCGGCGGCGGCGGCGCGCGCCAACGACCTGCCCGAACAGGTCGAGGCCTTCGTCCGCAGCCTCGCCGACGCCGTCCGCACGGCGCGGCGGGCGACGCCCGGAGTAATCGCGGCATGAGCTGGCTGACCCGCATCCGCCCGCGCCTGACGGCGATGCTCAGCCGGCGGGAGACGCCCGACAACCTGTGGCGCAAGTGCGCCAAGTGCGGGACGATGCTCTACGTCAAGGACTTCGAGCAGAACCTCGGCGTCTGCCCGCGCTGTGGCCATCACGAGCGGATCGATCCGGCGACGCGCTTCGGCCAGGTCTTCGACGGCGACTACAAGCGCCTCGACGTGCCCAAGGTGCCCGAGGACCCGCTCAAGTTCCGCGACCAGAAGCGCTACGTCGACCGGCTCAAGACCGCGCGCCAGACCACCGGCGAGCCCGAGGCGATGGTCGTCGCGCAAGGGGTGATCGGCGGCGAGCCGGCGGTCGTCGCGGTGCAGAACTTCGCCTTCATGGGCGGCTCGATGGGGCTGGGCGTCGGCGAGGCGTTCCTGGCCGGCGCGCTGGCGGCGGTACGGGCGCGGGCGCCGTTCGTCGTCTTCACCGCCGCCGGCGGCGCCCGGATGCAGGAGGGCATCCTCAGCCTGATGCAGATGCCGCGCACGACCGTCGCCATCGCCGAGCTGCGCGAGGCCGGGCTGCCGTACATCGTGGTGATGACCGACCCGACCACCGGCGGCGTCACGGCGAGCTATGCCATGCTCGGCGACATCCAGCTGGCCGAACCCGGCGCGCTGATCGGCTTCGCCGGGCAGCGGGTGATCGAGCAGACGATCCGCGAAAAGCTGCCCGAGGGCTTCCAGCGCGCCGAGTACCTGCTCGCCCACGGCATGCTCGACATGGTCGTCCATAGGCGGGAACTGAAGGCGACGCTGGCCCGGCTGATCCGCCTGCTGATGCGGCCGCGCGAGGCGGCGGCGTGACGCGCGATCCGGCGCTGTCCTACACCGCTTCGGCGCACTAGAATGGCGGCGATGACTGCGACCCCTCCTTCGTCCGCGCCGAGCCTCCGTCCGCAGGGCAAAGGCGCGTCGGCGAAAGCGACGTCGCGGGCGTGACTTTCGCGTGACCTTTGCCGGGGCGGGCGACGAAAAACGGCGGCGCGGGCGTGACCTTCGCGTGACCTTCGCCGCGGGTCGGGGCTGATGGAGGCGGCGCGGTCGGACAATCCGGTGCTCGACGCCCTGCTGGCGGCGGCCTTCCGCCTGCATCCGGCGACGATCGACCTCGGCCTGGCGCGGCTGGAGCGGCTGCTCGTCCGCCTGGGCAACCCGCACCGGAAGCTGCCGCCGGTGTTCCACGTCGCCGGGACCAACGGCAAGGGCTCGACCGTCGCCTTCCTGCGGGCCGGGCTGGAGGCGTCGGGGCGGCGGGTCCACGTCTACACCTCGCCGCATCTGGTCCGCTTCAACGAGCGCATCCGGCTGGCCGGCACGCTGATCGACGACGCGATGCTGATCACGACCTTGCGCGACGTGCTCGACGTCAACGGCACCGCGGCGATCACCTTTTTCGAGCTGACGACGGCGGTGGCGCTGCTCGCCTTCGCCCGCACGCCGGCCGACGCCTGCGTCATCGAGGTCGGCATGGGCGGGCGGCTCGACGCGACCAACGTCGTCACGCCGGTCGTCACCGGCATCGCCGCCCTCGGCCTCGATCACCAGCAGTGGCTGGGCAACTCGATCCTCGACATCGCCGCGGAAAAGGCGGGCATCGCCAAGCGCGGCGTGCCGCTCGTCGTCGCGCGCTACCCGCGAACGGTGACGGCGCGCATCGCCGAGGTCGCCGGGCTGGCGGGGGCGCGGCTGCGGGCACGCGGCGACGACTGGGACGCGGCGGTCTACGAGGGCGCGCTCCACCTCAAGGATGCGTCCGGCCGGCTCGCGCTGCCGCTGCCGCGGCTGGCCGGCGCGCACCAGCTCGACAACGCCGCGCTCGCCGTCGCCATGCTCCGCGCCCAGTCCGCCGTGCCGGTGCCGGAGGCGGCGCAGCGCGCGGCGATGGGCTGGGCGGAATGGCCGGCGCGACTGCAGCGGCTCGACGGCGGACCGCTGGTGGCGCGGCTGCCGGCGGGCAGCGAGGTCTGGCTCGACGGCGGTCACAATCCGAGCGCGGCGCGCGCCGTCGCCGACGCCTTCCGCAGCCACCCGCTCGCCGAACGCCCCTTCTACCTCGTCGTCGGGATGCTGGCGACGAAGGATGCCGGGGGGTTCTTCAAGCCCTTCGCCGGCCGCGCGACGGCGGTCTACGCGGTGCCGGTGCCGGGGCACGAGGCGCACGCGGCCGACAGCCTGATTGCCCGCGCCCGCGAGGCCGGCCTGCCGGGCTCGGCCGCGGGCGACGTCGCCGGCGCCTTCACCGCCATCGCCCGCGGCGCCGACCGCGCCCGGCCGCCGGTGGTGCTGGTGACGGGCTCGCTCCACCTCGCCGGCGCGGTGCTGGCAGCCAACGGTCAGCTGCCGATATAGGCGACCGCGGCGACCATGCCGCCGCGCGCGGCAAGGTCGACACGGTGCGGCGCGATGCCGGCGGCGGCGGCGACCCCGGCGGCGAACCGCCAGCCGCCGGGGTCGCGGGTCAGGTCGCGGCCGACCGCCTTCAGCACCGCCTCGCGCGCCGCCCACAGCCCGGCCGGCCGTGCCAGC
The DNA here is from genome assembly GCA_963847215.1 of uncultured Alphaproteobacteria bacterium. Lineage (GTDB taxonomy): Bacteria > Pseudomonadota > Alphaproteobacteria > Sphingomonadales > Sphingomonadaceae > Polymorphobacter_B. The sequence continues at coordinate 55,341 of CAWJZA010000008.1, read as the reverse complement.
CGGCGGTATCGGCGACCGCGACGCCCGCCAGCACCGCCGCCGGCCGCCGCGTCGCCTCGACCATGCTCTCGATGTCGATCCCGACGGGCGCGGGCGACAGCGCGGCCGCGACCCAGCCGTCGCGCTCGGCGACGCTGGCGAACAGGCGCGTCCCGGCCAGCCGGCGCCGCCCGTCCGCGCCCGGCACCAGCGGCGCCGGGGCGAGGTGCAGGGCCGCGACGAGGGCCGCCAGTCCGCGCCGGCGCCGCGCGCCGCGATCTTCGCCCGTGCCGGGCAGCGCCGCGACTCGGGTCGAGGACCAGCGCCTGCCGCTCGGTGAGGCGCGGCGGCACGTCGGCGACCGCGAAGGTCCAGTGCGTCAGCGGCTCGCCCCGTGCGCCGGCCCGGCGGGGCGCGCCGGCGAACCTTCCCAGGCGGTGCCGGCGGGCAGCGTCTCGCCCTTCATCAACACCGACAGGTCGCCCAGCTCGGCGCCGTCGCCGATGGCGGCGTCGTACAGGACGATCGCCAGCGATCCGACCGTGGCGCGGGCGCCGACCGTCACCGTCGACACCTTCATCACCCGGTCCTCGAACAAATGGGTCTGCAGCCCGGCGGCATCGTTGAGCGCGGCGTCGTCACCGATCGAAACCAGGTCGAACTCGGTCAGGTCGGTGGTGTCGAGATAGACACGCATGCCGATCCGCGCCCCCATCAGCCGCAGGTAGGCGGACAGCCACGGCGTTCCCCGCAGCGGCTCGAGCAGCAGGTTGACTGCGAGGTTCTCATAGGTCGCGGTGACCAGCTCGGTGCGCCAGACGAAGAAGCTCCACAGCGGCTTGGTTGTCGGCCGGTAGCGGCCGACGACGAGCCACTTCAGCGCGACGACGCTGAGCCCGGCGGCGGCGGCGAAGGCGAGGTAGAGCGGCACGAAGGCGAGGGCGATGGTCAACCCCGGGTGCGGCAGGTCGGCGAGGTCGCCGACGACGCTGAGCAGCAGGCTGAGCAACGCGATGAAGATCGACAGCGGCAGGATCGTCCGCAGCGTCTCCATCGCCAGGCGCGCCGCGACCAGCCGCTTCGGCGGGTTGAAGCGCGCGCCCTCGTCGAACATCGTCGCCACCTGCCGCGCCGGCAGCTTCAGCGGCGGCGAGCCGAACCAGGTCGCGCCCGACGCCGCGGCCGCGGCAGGCTCGCGCGGCGGCCGCGAGAGGACGCCGATCAGCGCCTCGTCGCCGATGATGCTGCCGGCCGGCACGACGGCGCTGTTGCCGACGAAGGTCCGCCGGCCGATCAATGTCGGCGCGAGGACGACTGCGCCAGGTGCGGCGCGCGCCGCGCCCAGCACGACACCATCGGCGATGAAGCTCTCCGGCCCGATGGTGACGAGGTCATGGACGACCGACGTTGCCGTCGAGATCTCCGCCCGCGCCCCAACGGTCGCGCCCATCAGCCGGAACCAGGGCCGGACGAACAGCGTCGCATAGATTGGATGGAGCAGCTCCAGCGCCAGCGCGCCGAGCTGGCGAACGATCCAGAAGCGCAGGTAGGCGACGCTCCAGATCGAGATGGTGCCGGCGCGCGCCTCGCCGATCAGCGTCCATTTGACCGCCGCCAGCAGGATGCACATCAGCACGACATAGGCGGCGGCGAGCAGCGGCGAGAAGGCGATGAAGCTGTAGCCCTCGGTGCGCCAGTCGACCTCGATCATGGCGACCAGCCCCGGCGCGATCGGCAGCAGGGCGGCGATCGGCAGCAGGGCGGCGGCGACCAGCAAGGCGAGCGACATGGCTCGCCGGCGCAGCGCCGATGGCCGCGCCGGCACCTCGCCGTCGTGAAGGCCGATGCGGACGGCGGGCGACCCCGACCAGCGCTCGCCCGGCGGGATGATGCCGCCGGCGGGCAGCGCGGACAGGTCTTCGAGCACCGCCCCCGCGCCGATCCGCGCGTCGCGGCCGACCACCGCGGTCGAGCCGACAGTGGCGCCGGCGCCGATCTCGACCCGGCCGAGGCGGAGCAGCCCCCCCTCGACCGAGCTCGTTGCCAGGATCGAGCCGGCGTCAAGCGCGGCATCGTCGCCGATCGTGACTAGGTCGGCAACGTCGATGAAGTCGCCCAGCATCAGGACGTCGCGGCCGACCTTGGCACCGAGCAGGCGGTAGTAGAGGGCACAGGCCGGGGTGCCGGCGAGATATTGCGATGCGACCGTCTCGAGGACGCGGCGCACCAGCCACCAGCGGAAATAATAGCTGCCCCACAGCGGATAATCGCCGGCCCGTGCCCGGCCGAGCACCAGCCATTTGCAGGCGACCGACGCGAGCAGCAGGACCGGCGGCAGCGCGACGAAGGCGGCGGCGGCGGCGCCGGCGGCGCCCAAGCGCGACCAGCCGTTCGACGCCAGATAGACATAGGCGAGATAGGGCAGCAGCCACTGCAGCCCGGCAAAGCCGTAGATGAACGGCAGGGCGATGGTCTGGGCGGCGGCGCAGGCGAGGAAGCGCCGCGGGTCGACGGCGGCGAACGGCTGCGCCGATGTCGCCGCGCTCGCGCCGCGGCTCGCCAGCCGTGCAGCGAGCCCGCGGACGGTCGGTGCGGCGTACAGGTCGTTGATCGACAGGTCGGCGAGCCCCGGCAGCGCCCGCGCCCGCGACACGGCGCGCGCCGCGCGCAGCGAATGGCCGCCGAGATCGGCAAAGAAGTCGGCGGTGACCGACACCGGCAGCGGCGCGAACACCTCGCTCCACGCCTGGTGCAGCCGGGTCTCGAGCGGGGTCGCCGGGGGAACCAGGTCCTCGCGCACCGGTCGCGTGGCCGGCGCCGGCAGGGCGCGGCGGTCGACTTTGCCCGACACCAGCAGCGGCAGCGCGGCGACGACCTCGTACAGCGCCGGTCGCATGTACGGCGGCAGGCGCGCCGCCAGCGTCGCGGCGATGCGCTTCGGGTCGATCACGGCGCCGTCGCGGGCGACCACATAGGCGACCAGCACTTCGTTTTCGTCGATGGTGACGAGGCTGCACACCGCCTGCGCCACCGCCGGGTCGTCGCCGATCGCCGCCTCGATCTCGCCGAGCTCGACACGGTAGCCGCGGATCTTGACCTGCGTGTCGATCCGCCCGGCGAAGACGATGTTGCCGGCGCTGTCGAGGCTGACAAGGTCGCCCGAGCGATAGACGCGCTCGGGTCCGGCCGCGGCATCGAAGGTTGCCGTGACGAACTTCGCTGCCGTCTGTTCGGGCCGGCCGACATAGCCGATCCCGACGCCCGGCCCGCCGATGACCAGCTCGCCGGACGCACCGGGGGGGACGGGGCTCAGCGACTCGTCGACGATCCAGGCGCGGTAGCCGGGCAGCGGCGTGCCGATCGTCACCGGCGCGTCGGGCAGCAGCTCGGCCCAGGTCGCGGTTACCGTCGTCTCGGTCGGACCATAGGTGTTGAGCAGGCGCAGGCCCGGTCGGGCCCAGCGTCGGGCAAGGTCGGGCGGGCAGGCCTCGCCGCCCAGGTTGATCAGGCGCAGCGCGGCGGGGCGCGCCTCGACGACGGCGAGCAGTGACGGCACGCAGTGCCATACCGTAACGCCTTCGCGGGCGATCGCCGCAGCGACCTCAGGGCCGCTGCGCGCCAGCGCCTCGCTCGACACGATCAGTTCGGCGCCGGCAAGGAACGCCGGCCACGTCTCCTCGAGCGACATGTCGAAGGCGAGGCTGAAGCCCTGAAACACCCGGTCATCGGCAGTAAGGCCGAGGACAGCAGCCTCGGCGCGGACGAGGTGAGCGATGTTGCGGTGGCTGATAGCGACGCCCTTGGGCTGCCCCGTCGTCCCCGAGGTGTAGATGATGTAGGCGAGGTCGTCGGGCGTCGCGCCGGTGGTGGCACGGGTGAACGGCCAGTCGACGCCGGTCGCCACCTCGCCGAGCCGGTCGTCGAACGGCACGATGTCGGCATGGGCGAAGTCGTACCGCCGCTCCTGCAGGGTCAGGATCAGCCGCGCGCCACAGTCCCCGGCGATGAAGTCGACGCGCTCGGCCGGGAAGCTCCAATCCACGGGCACGTAGGCGGCGCCGGCGGCAAGCGTCCCGAGAATGGCGACGAACTGGTCGAGGCCGCGAGGCAGGCAGAGGACGACGCGGTCGCCCGGCACCACACCGCGGCCGCGAAGATAATGGGCAAACCGGGCGGCGCGGAGAGCCAGCTCGCTGTACGTCAACTGTCGCCGTCGTCCGCTGGTCGGATCGTGCTCGGCGAGGCGTATCGCCGGCCGGTCAGGAAATGACGCGGCAGTGGCAGCGAAAATTTCGTGGAGTAGTTCGTCGCGGGAGTAAGGGGGATCAGGATACGGCGGCGCAGCGGGACGGATAATCATCAATGGCGCCGTCGTTCGCTCCTAGGCAGGATGCCATAGCCGGGCCCGCCGACGGTGGCAAAGCGATTAGATGCGCGGAGCAGTCGAACAAGCACAAGACTGCCCGGGCGATGGATGATCGCCCGGGCATCTCGAACTCAAACTGGTCCTACCCGTCGAAGCGGGTCGGATGAGCGCTTACTGCGCCCAGGGCGGGATGTCCCAGACAAACGAGGTGATGATGTGCAGAAGATAAGCCATATTGATTCTCCCGTGGCAGTGGCGTAAGTCGACAAGACATTTCCTACACGGATTTCATGCTGGCACAAGTGCGCCAGTTATTTACCGTCTCACGTTAACGGCTAAGGATGAGCGTGTAGCACTGTCTTACACGAGAAGTCTATGATTTTGCTTTGTCTTTAGTCAGAGGGGCGGTGGCCCAAACGTTCACCACTGTTAAATAGTTCGATCAAGATATCGCGTAGCAGAGGCCTTGGCCGCTTCCGACTCGGGCGCGGCAGATTAGCGTTTCGGTCTCGTGCGGTTCCGGTTATTCTGATCGCGTGACGGAAACAGGATCTCGTTGGTCGCGCTTTGTCGCGACCCTGTCTGCCACGGCCGCGCGGTCGCGGGATCATGGATCGCTGCAGAAGCAATATCGCAAGCTGCTTCGCGCAGAACTGCCGCGGGCGTTGACCAATGGCGAGATCTACGTCGTCTACCAGCCCAAGCTGTGCCTGCGCGAGGGGCGCTACGACGGTGTCGAGACCCTGCTGCGCTGGCAGCATCCGACGCTCGGCGAGGTCGATCGCGGCAGTATCGTCGAGATCGCCGAGAGCGGCAGCCAGATCCACGACATTTCATTGTGGGTGCTGGATCGCGCGGTGCGCGACCAGAGGGCGCTGGCGGCGGCCGGCGCCAGCCTTGGCTTCTACGTCAATCTTTCGGGAAAGTCGCTCGGCAACGACGACTTCATCGATCGTGCTTGTGCGCTGGCGGTCGCCGCCGACGGCCCCATCGGGTTCGAGATCACCGAGACCGCGTTCATCGCCAATCCCGCAGCCGCATTGGCCAACCTCAATCGGCTCGTCGCCGCCGGCATCCGCATCTCGATCGACGACTATGGCTCGGGTCATTCGTCGCTGGCCTATCTCAAGGAACTGCCCGCGGACGAACTCAAGATTGATAAATTGTTCGTCAGCGGCATGACGCGGAGCAACCGTGACCCGCTGATCGTCCGCTCGACGATCGATCTCGCCCATGCGCTGGGCATGCGCGTCGTCGCCGAAGGGGTCGAGAGCCAAGCGACGCTGGCCTTGCTCCGCGTCATGGGCTGCGACCTCGCTCAAGGCTTCTTCATCAGCCCGGCGCTGCGCCTTGGCGAGCTCGAGCGTTTGCTCGCCAATGCCGGCCACCTACGCCGGCTTAACGACACGGACATTTCGATCACGCCGTCGAGCGCCTTCTGGGCGCGCGCTGAACGGGAGAGCGAAGCGGGGGCGCGTGACGGTGTTCAAGCGGGGGAATAGCCGCTTCGCGGCCGCCGCGGCAGCGCTCCTCCTCGGCTTCGCCGCGGCCGCCGCAGCGTCGCCTGCGCCAGCGGCCGATCCGCCGGCGACCGGCTTCGCCGCGACCGTCGCCGCCGCCAAGACGGCGATGCTCGGCGACCCGGTTCGTGCGCTTGCGCTTGGCCGAACTGCGGAGGCCGAAGCGGCCGCGCGGCCGCCCGGGCGCGACCGTGACATGGCGGTAGCGACCGCGCGCTGGATCGAGGGGGAGGGCGCCTATCGTGCGAACGACATCGCCGACGCCCGGCCGCTTACGGAAAGCGCTCTGGCCATGGTCCAGCGATCGGCCCCAGGCAGTGCGCTCAACGCTGATCTCCTGCTGTCGCGGGCGCGCCTGCGGCGCGAAGGCGGTCAACCCCAGGAGGCGCTTGCCGATTTGCAAGACGCCTACAATCTGTTTGGCCGCTTACGAGACGCTCGGGGTCAAGCCAAGGCACTGCAGAGTATCGGATCGATCTATCTAGACGCGCAGGATTACGAACGCGTACTCTATTACTACAGAAGCGCTGAGGATCTTTATCCGAACGACCCGTCTCTGGCGATACCTGCAAGCAATAACATTGCCAACGCACTGCTTCTCATGGGGAACAAGCGTGAAGCCGAGATTGAGTACGGACGCTCGTTAAGATTGGCCCGGAAGATCAACAGCCAGCTCCTCGTCGCGCGTATTCTGGCGAACATCGGTGATCTTGCTATCCGCGACCACGACTACGAGCGTGCCGAGATCATCATAGCGGAAGGTCTGAAGCTTACCTCGCATCCGGCGGCGGCAAGCTGGCGGCCGATGCTGCTCGGCACGCGCGCTTCGCTGAACTTTGCCGAAGGGCAGCTCGACAGCGCTCGCAACGACCTTGCGGCCGCCTTTGCCCTCACCTCCAAGACGCAGACCGATCAGACGTTCAGTCCGCTGCACTTGACGGCCTATCGCGTCTACAAGGCGCTCGGCGATACTATGCTGGCGCTCCAGCATCTCGAAACCTATCAGCGCATGGAGGATCAGGCCCGCGCGCTCGCGGCCTCAACCAATGCGGCGTTGATGACGGCGAAGTTCGATTTCGCCAATCAGAACGTGCGGATCGCCACGCTGAAGGCCGGCCAACTGTCCCGCGACATCGCCCTGACGCGTCTGCGCGCCCGGCAAGCGACGATCATGTTCAGCGCGCTGCTGGGAGCGATGCTGGCAGTGGTCGTCACCCTCTTCTTCTACCTGCGCGCGGTTCGCCGCAGCCGGGCCGAGATCATGGCCGCGAACGCTCGGCTCGAGCAGACGAATGTCGAGCTGGGTGAAGCGCTTGCGGCCAAGTCGCAGTTCCTGGCGACAACGAGCCACGAGATTCGCACCCCGCTCAATGGCATTCTCGGCATGACCCAGGTGATGCTGGCCGATCGCGCCCTCGGGACCACGACCCGCGACCGCGTCGCGCTCGTCGATGCTGCCGGCAGGGCGATGCGGACGCTGGTCGATGACATCCTCGACTTTGCCAAGATGGATTCGGGCGCCGTGCGGCTCGACGTCGCGCCGGTGCGGCTGACAGCGATGCTGCCCGAACTCGTCTCGCTTTGGCGCGCCCAGGCGGAGGCGAAGGGCATCGATCTCGCCCTGACCATGGAGGGTGTCGAGGCGCCGCTGGTCACCGATGCCGCTCGCCTTCGTCAGGTCGTGTTCAATCTGCTGTCGAACGCCGTAAAGTTCACGGCCGCCGGGGCGATCACTGTCGACGTCCGCAGCGACGCCGACGCTGCCGGGACATGGGTGCTGATTGCCGTGCGCGATACCGGCGTCGGCATTCCGCCGACAGCTTTCGAGACGATCTTCGAACCCTTCCGCCAGCTCGACACGAGCACGACTCGTCAATTTGGCGGTACTGGCCTCGGACTGGCCATATCGCGTCACCTTGTCCGGGTCCTCGGCGGCGACCTGACGGTGGCGAGCAGCCCGGGGCACGGCGCCACCTTCACCGTTCGTCTGCCGTATCGGCCCGCTGCCGGCGCTGCTGCACCGTCGGAGCTGGCCGCCGCTCCGCTCCTGATCGCCAGCGCCAGTCCGATCCGGCGCAGTTTCTTGAGAACGGCGCTCGAGCCCGAGTTTGGCCATGCCGCGCTGTGCGAGCCTGAAGCGCTCGCCGGGTTCGTCGCTGGTCGGAGCGTGGGCGTTGTCCTGCTCGACGCCGACGATGACGGTACGCTTCCAGATTTTCTCGCCCAACTGGATGCAATGGGCAGCGCTACGGCGGTGGTTGTGCTGGTACCCGAGGCGCTGGCGGGCAGCGAGGCCGAATGGCGGACGCGGGCCGTCGCGCGCGTAATCGTCAAGCCGGTCAGGGTGGAAGCGGCGGCGGCGGCGCTGCGTGCCGTCGCCGCTGGCGGCAAAGATGCCGACGCGGCGACGCGGCCAGTGGTGTTATCTTCCGATCTGCCTTAACAGACAAACGGAAGCAAAAGGCGGAAGCGCGGAAGGCAGGCGGTGCGGATCCTGGCCATCGAAGACGATCCCCTCAACCGCCGTGTTGTCCGTGACATGCTTTCGGTCGCCGGTGTCGGGATGGATGAGGCAGACGGAGCCGAAGCCGGTCTGCGGATGATCGACGGCGACGATTTCGATGTCGTCCTCATGGATCTGCGTATGCCGGGCATGGATGGGCTGGAGGCGATCAGCCACATTCGCGCCCGGCCTGCCCCCAAGAACAACCTCCCGATCATCGTCATCACTGCCGATGCCGCCGAGGGTCTACGCGACCGTTGCCTCGACGGCGGCGCCGACGAGCTGTTGCTGAAGCCGGTGGCGATGGAGGAACTGTTCGACGCCATCGGCCGCGTTCTGGCCGCGCGTGGTTCGTCCATGGGCCTGATGTTCTGACTGCACCGGATCAGAGCGCGATGCCGGCGAGCGTCGCAAGCGCCGACAGCGCCCCGGCCGCACCGAGCAGCACCGCACCGACAACGATCGCTCGAGACCGGGCGACGAGAGCGATCGACAGCAGCACGATCGCCAGCTGCAGCGCCGTCTCGCCAAGCTCATAGCCTTCGACCGCGCTGGCCGCCTGTTCGCCCTCGGCGCGGGCACGCTTGCCGGCGGCCTCAAGCTGCGGGATGGCATGGCCGCCGGCGTCGGGCGCACGCAGCCGCTTGGCCTCCGTCGCCCACGCGGCGCGCGCCTCGGCAGGCACGGCGCTCGACTGCGCGGCCGCCTTGGCGATGTTTTCGCGGACGATCTTGGCCTGCATGTAGTTGAACGTGTCCGACGCTTCGATGCCTTTGAGCAGGCTGGTCCGCGCGGCACCGGCGGCGGCCATGTGGATGACGGCAAGGATCACGGCAAAGACGCCGACCATGACCGAGATGCGGTCGCGCGACTTCTTCTCCGCCGCCCGCTCGGCCGCCGCGGCCCCGTCGCGTTCCTCCTCGGCGCGTTCGATTGCCTCGTCGATTAATTCCTTGGCATCTGCCGGTTCGACCATTGTCACGCCTCACAAGCCGCTGGCCCATCTTGGCGCGTGGCCGTCGCCCGTGTCCACCTTGACCCGCGCAACGAAGGCCCATGGTCCTGGCGACAGCGATGCGCCACACTGCGCGCCATGACCCTGCAGGTGGAGGAATAACGGGTGACGGCAACGGCTTGGCGATCGATGGCAGTGGCAGCGATGTTGACGGCGACCGCGGCGGCATCCGCGCCGCCGGCTCCGCTGGTGCAGTTTAAGGCGCTGGCAATCACTCCGGACGGACGGCACGTTGCCGCGGTCGAGACGCTGCAGGACGCCGATAGCGCGGTTGCCGAAAGCCACGGCGCCGTCGTCGTTCGTGACGCCGCAGGTCGCGTGACTGCCCGCTTCGACCCCTGCGCCACGTGCACCTATGCCGGGATCGGCTGGTCGCCCGATGGTGGCAGTCTGGCCTTCGTCGCCACCGATGCCGCCAAAGGCACCGCGGACCTGATGGTTGCGGGCGGCACGGTTCGAACCGTCGCCCGGATCGACGGTGTCGCCCAGTCGCCGCGATGGTCGCCCGACGGACGACAGCTCGCGTTCCTCGCCGTGTACGGCGCACACAAAGCGGTCGGCGCCGTCGAGGCCGGCCGCGCGCAGGTCGGCGAGATCGGCGAGGCGGACGATGAGCAGCGCATCGTCGTCGTCGACGCCGCCGGCGGGCGAGCGATACCCGTCTCTCCCGCCGACACCTGGGTCTATGAGTTCGACTGGACGCCGGCGGGGGGCTTCGTCGCCACGGCGGCGAAGGGCAACGGCGACAACAACTGGTGGGTGGCCAAGCTCGTCGCGATCGAGGGCGGAGCGATGCGCGACGCTCGCCGCGCCGGCGATGCAGCTTGCCTCGCCGCACGTCGGTCGCCGATGGCCGGGTCGTGGTTCATCGGCGGGCTGATGAGCGACTTCGGCGCAACCGGCGGCGACCTGTACGCCGTGCCGCTCGCCGGAGGATCGCCGGTCGACCTGACACCGGGCGCGACCTTTTCCGTGACCTCGCTGGCGATGACCGGGCGCGATCCGCTGGTCACGCGCCAGGCCGGCGACCGGTTCGAGATCGCGCGGGTCGCCGGCGACGGGCGGATGACCCTGCTCTGGTCGGCGCCCGTGTCCGGCAGTGCCGGCGACTCCGATTCCGGCGTCGCGGTGTCCGCTGACGGCGGGACGATCGCCAGTGTCGTCAGCGACTTCGCCCACCCGGCCGAGATCGCGATCGGCCACGGCGCGCTGCGGCCTGTCACCCGCGTCAACGCCGGCCACCCGGCCTTCGTTACGGCGCGCAGCCTGACGTGGACCAGCGAGGGCCGCCACGTCCAGGGCTGGCTGCTGACGCCGCTGACGGCACACAGCGGCAAGCGGGCGATGATCGTCGACATCCACGGCGGCCCGTCGTCTTTTGCCGGGCCGCAATATCTGTGGAACGGCGTCGACCGGGCGATGATCGATCATGGCTACGCCGTGTTCCAGCCCAATCCGCGGGGCAGCTACGGCCAGGGCGAAGCTTTCACGCGCGCCAATATTCGCGACTTCGGCGGCGGCGACCTGCGCGACATCCTCGCCGGCGTCGATGCCGTGCTGGCGAGTCGCCCGTCGACGATGCCCGCCTCGGCGTGTTCGGCCACAGCTATGGCGGCTTCATGACGATGTGGACGGTCACGCACACGACGCGCTTCAAGGCCGCCGTGGCCGGTGCCGGCATCGCCAACTGGATCAGCTACTACGGCGAGAACGGCATCGATCAGTGGATGATCCCGTTCTTCGGCGCGTCGGCCTATGACGATCCCGCGGTTTATGTCGCCGCGTCGCCGCTGACGACGATCAAGCAGGCGAAGACGCCGACGCTGATCTACGTTGGCGAGCGCGACGTCGAATGCCCGCCGGCGCAGTCGGTCGAGTTCTGGCACGCGCTCAAGGCCATGGACGTGCCGACCAAGCTGATCATCTACGAGGGCGCTGGTCACCGCCTGCGCAAGCCCGACCAGATCCACGACCGCGAGAACCAGACGGTGGCATGGTTCGACCACTACCTGAAGTAACGGCGGAGGCTCCCCGCAATCGCCCTCAGCGCAGCGGCGCCGGGTCGAGCGTCTGGTCGCCGCCTAGCGTCTGGTACAGCGTGACGAGGCTCTGGGCGCGAAGCAGCTGCGCTTGCGCCAGCGCCTGGCGGGTGGTGTAGAGCGTCCGCTGCGTGACGAGCGCGTTGAGGAACGGGTCGATGCCGCCGCGGAAGCGGGCATTCTCGAGTTCGGCGGCGTCGGCCGAGGCCTGTTCGTTCGCCGTTTGCGCCGCGACCTGCGCCTCGATCGTGCCGCGCCGCGCGAGCGCGTCGGCGACCTCGCGGAAGGCGGTCTGTACCGCCTTCTGGTACTGGGCGATCGCGAGGTCGCGCTGGGCTTTGGCATAAGCGAGGTTGCCGCGGTTGGCGCCGCCGTCGAAGATCGGCAGCGAGGCGCTTGGCGCCACCGACCAGCTGAAGGCGCCGCCGGTGAACAGCGCCGACAGCGCCGTCGAGGCGAAGCCCGCCGCCGCCGTCAGGCTGATCGTCGGGAAGAAGTTCGCCCGCGCCGCGCCGATGCGGGCGTTGGCCGCGCGCAGCGTGTATTCGGCCTGGACCACGTCGGGGCGGCGCAGCAGGATCCGGCTGTCGAGCCCGGCGGGGACCGCGGCGACGCTGTCGCCGACCTTCTCGATGCCCGACGGCAGGTCGGCGTCGGCGACCGGCGCGCCGACCAGCAGCTCAAGGGCATTGCGATCCTGGGCGACGAGCGTCGTCTGGTTGGCCCGGTCGGCGCGCGCCTGATAGAGCGTGTTCTCGGCCTGGCGCAGATCGGTGCGCGGCGCGATGCCGCCGGACAGGCGGGCGCGGGTCAGGTCGACGGTCTGCTGCGCGCTCTTCTCGGTATCCGTGGCGATGGCGAGCAGGCTGCGGTCGGCGGCGAGCGTGACCCAGGCGTTGGCGACGTCGGCGACCAGCGTCAGCCGCGTGGCGCGCGCCGCCGCCTCGGTGCCGAGATACTGCTGGAACTGGGCGCGGGCGAGGCTGTGCAGCTTGCCGAACAGGTCGATCTCGAAGGCGGTGACGGCGAGCTGTGTGGAATAGACGGTGCGCGTGCCGTCCCCGCCGCTGGTGCCAACGGTGCCCGTGGTGCCGCCGGTGCCCGTCCCAGCCGTGCCGCCGCCGGTGGTGCCGGTGCCCGTCGTACCGGTTCCAGTCGTACCAGTGCCGGTGCCCGTCGTGGTACCCGTCGAACTCGACAGCAGGCCGCTCGACGTGGTCACGCGCGCCGCCGCGTCGACCTGCGGCAGCAGCTGCGCGCGCTGCACCCGGTACAGCGCGCGGGCGGATTCGATGTTGGCGGCAGCGCGCGGCGAGGTCCTGGTTGGTCGTCAGCGCCTGCGCGATGATCGCCTGGAGGTGCGGGTCGCGGAACACCGTGCGCCATGTCGAGCGACGGCAATGCCGCCTCGCTCTGGGCGAGATAGCTGTCGCCGACCGGCCAGCCCGCGGGGATTGCCGGCGCCGGCCGCTGGTAATGGGGATCGAGGCTGCACGCGGCGAGCGCGATCGTGCCGAGCAGCGGCGCGCGGCGGATCATGCCGGTGCTCCGGGGGCGGGCAGCAGCGGCTGCGGCTCGGGCGCCGGCAGCGCGGGGTGGTCGGGCGGCGGCGTGCCGGACCCAGCGTCCGGCTCCGTCCCTGCGTCCGGCTTGCGCCGGCCGAACAGGCGGCGGACGAGGACGAAGGCGAGCGGCACGTAGAAGATGGCGAGCGCCGTCGCCGTCAGCATTCCGCCGACGACCGCCGTGCCGATGGCGATGCGGCTCTGGGCGCCGGCCCCGGTCGAGATGGCGAGCGGGATGACGCCGAAGATGAAGGCCAGGCTGGTCATGATGATCGGCCGCAGGCGCAGGCGCGCCGCCTCCAGCGCGGCGTCGAGGGGCTTCTTGCCGTCCCGCTCGGCGACTTCGGCGAACTCGACGATCAGGATCGCGTTTTTGGCCGACAGGCCCATCGTCGTCAGCAGGCCGACCTGAAAATAGACGTCGTTGGTCAGGCCCCTGAGCGTCACCGCCAGCGTCGCCCCGACCAGCCCCAGCGGGATGACCAGCAGCACCGAGAAGGGGATCGACCAGCTTTCGTACAGCGCCGCCAGACACAGGAAGATCACGAGCAGCGACAGCGAGTAGAGCAGCGGTGTCTGCCCGCCAGACAGGCGCTCCTGGTACGACAGGGCGCTCCATTCGACGCCGCAGCCCCGGCTGCTTGGCGGCAAGGTCGGTCATCGTCTTCATCGCCGCGCCGGTGCTGCCGCCAGGAGCCGGTTCGCCGGCGATTTCGAACGAGGGATGGGCGTTGTAGCGTTGCAAGGTCGTCGGAGTGCGCGTCCAGCCGGTGTGGGCGAAGGCGGAGAAGGGGGTCATCGTGCCGCTCGCGTTGCGGACGTACCAGTTGGCCAGGTCCTCGGGCTTGCTGCGGAACGGCGCGTCGCCCTGGACATAGACGCGCTTGACCCGGCCGCGGTCGATGAAGTCGTTGACGTAAAGGCCGCCCCAGGCGCCGGCGAGCGTCTGGTCGACCTGGGCCTGGTCGAGCCCCAGTGCGCCGACCTGCTCCTGGTCGACGTCGACGTTGAGCGTCGGCACGTCGTCGAGCCCGTTCAGCCGGACCGCGGTCAGCGACGGGATCGGCCTTGCGCCGCGGCGACGACCGCGTCGACCCGCTGGCGGAACGTGGCGCGGTCGAGATTGCCGACGTTCTCGACCTCCATGGTGAAGCCGGCCGACTGGCCGAGCCCGCGCACCGGCGGCGGGTTGAGCGCGGTGAACTGCGCGTCGCGGATGCCGGAGAGCTGCTTGTTCGCGCGCGGGCGACGATGGCGGCCGCGTTCTCGCCTTGGCCCGTGCGCTGGTCCCACGGCTTGAAGCCGATGAAGCCGCGGGCGACGTTCTGGCCGCTGCCGGCGCTGTTCTGGCCGATGACGACGTAGACGATGTCGATCGTCTTCTGCTCGGCCGCCTTGAAGTACGCCTCGATCGCCTTGGCGACGGCCGTCGCGCCGCGCCTGGGTCGCGCCGGCTGGCAAGATGTACTGCAGCTGGGCGATGCCCTGGTCCTCGTTGGGCAGGAAGCCGGTCGGCAGGCGCAGGAAGCCGATGATCAGGACCGCGACGATGACGGCGTAACCGATCAGGAACGGCAGCGGCCGGCCGATGACGCGGCCGACGGCGTCGCGGTAACGGTCGGCGGTGCGATTGAACCAGTTGTTGAAGCGCTCACCGAGCTTGCCGACGCGGCCCTTCGGCTTGTCCTTGTCCGGCCGTTTCAGCAGGTTGGAGGCGAGCGCCGGCGACAGGATCAGCGCGACGGCGACCGACAGGACCATCGACGAAACGATGGTGATGGCGAACTGGCGGTAGATGACGCCGACCGACCCGCCGAAGAAGGCCATCGGCATGAACACCGCCGACAGGACCATGGCGATGCCGATCAGCGCGCCCTGGATCTCGGCCATCGATTTGATCGTCGCGTCGCGCGGGCTGATGTCGGGCTCCTCTTCGAGCACGCGCTCGACGTTCTCGACGACGACGATGGCGTCGTCGACCAGCAGCCCGATCGACAGCACCAGCCCGAACAGCGTCAGCGTGTTGATCGAATAGCCGAAGGCGGCGAGGATGCCGAAGGTGCCGAGCAGGACGACGGGCACGGCGATCGCCGGGATCAACGTCGCCCGCCAGCTTTGCAGGAAGACGAACATGACGATGACGACGAGCGCGATCGCCTCGGCCAGCGTCTTGACCACCTCCTCGACCGACAGCTTGATGAATGCCGTGCTGTCGAGCGGGAAAGCGTAGCGATAGCCCGGAGGGAACGACTTGGACGCGTCCGCCACCGCCGCCTTGACCAGTTCGGCGGTCTTCAATGCGTCCGATCCGGGGGCAAGCTGGATCGCCATGCCGACCGCCGGATGGCCGTTCAGCCGTCCGGTGTTGGTGTAATTCTCGGACCCCAGTTCGACGCGCGAGACATCGCTCAGCCGCACGACCGATCCGTCGGCCTGGGTCTTGACGATCACCTTCCGGAACTCGTCGGGCGTGGTCAGGCGCGAACGTTCGGTGACGATCGCCGACAGCATCTGTCCCGACGGCGACGGCTGGGCGCCGAGCTGGCCGGCGGCGATCTGCGTATTCTGTGCCTGCAGCGCGGTGACGATGTCGCCGGGAGTCAGCGAATAGCTCGCCAGCTTGAACGGATCGAGCCAGATCCGCATCGCGTACTGCGCGCCGAATACGGTATAGTCGCCGACGCCCTGGATGCGGCCGATCTGGTCCTGCAGGTTCGATACGAGATAGTCGGCGACGTCGATCGAGGTCGATTTGTCGCTCTCGTCGTAGAGCGACACGACCATCAGGAAGTCGGCGTTCGACTTGGTCACGGTCAGGCCCTGCGCCTGCACCTGCTGCGGCAGGCGGGGCAGCGCCTGCTGCACCTTGTTCTGCACCTGGACCTGGGCGATGTCGGGGTTGGTGCCCTTGGTGAAGGTGACGACCAGCGTCAGCGCACCCGCCGAGTTCGACGTCGCCTGGAAATAGATCAGCCCGTCGATGCCGGTCAGCTGCTGCTCGATGACCTGGGTGACCGACGATTCGAGCGTCTCGGCCGAGGCGCCGGGATAGGTCGCGCGGATGTTGACCGCCGGCGGGGCGATGTCGGGATACTGCTCGATCGGCAGCGACAGCACGCCGCCGATGCCGGCCAGCATGACGATGATCGCCAGCACCCAGGCGAAGATCGGCCGGTCGATGAAAACCTTTGAAATCATTCAGGAAGCGCTGCCGCTGCCGTGGCTCGCCGGCGGCGGCGCCGGCGGCGATCCGGCCGGCACCGGGCGCACCGGCTGGCCCGGCTTGACCTTGTTCGCGCCCTCGACCACCAGCTCGTCGCCGGCCTGAAGTCCCTTGGTCACCAGCCACTTGTCGCCGACGACGCGATCGACGACGACGTCGCGGCTGGCCACCGTGAAGCCGGTCCGCGGCCGGCTGTGGCGGCCGCTGCCGCCTGACGCGTCGCGCGCATTTCCGTGATCGTTCCCCGCGTCGGGCGCGTCACGGACGACGACCAGCGCCGTCGCTTCGCCCTTGGGGTTGCGGGCGATGCCGGCCTGGGGCGCGAGGATGGCGTTCTCGACCGTCTGCTGGCTCAGCCGTGCGCGGACGAACATGCCCGGCAGGAGGACGCCGTGCGGATTGGGAAAGCGCGCGCGCAGGGTCACCGTGCCGGTGCTCGGATCGACCATCGCCTCGGCGAACTCGACGTGCCCGGTCGCGCCATAGTCGCTGCCGTCGGCGAGGTTCAGCGTCACCGTCGCCGACGACGCCGCGCGGCCGCCGCCGGCCAGCGCCCGGCGCAGGCTGAGCAGGTCGGCCGACGACTGCTGGATGTCGACGAAGATCGGATCCAGACGCTGGATCGTCGTGAGCGCCGTCGTCTGGCCGACGGTGACCAGCCCGCCGGTGGTGACCAGCGAGCGCCCGACGCGGCCGGTGATCGGCGCCGGTACGTTGGTGAAGCCCAGGTTGATCTGCGCCGCTCGCACCGCCGCCCGGTTCTGCGCGACCGAGGCTGCGGCCTGCTGGGCGGCGGCCTCGGCATCGGCGTAGTCCTGCTGTGCCACCGCCTGGATCGCCGCGAGCGGCTTGTAGCGGTCCGCCTTCGCCCGCGTCGTCACGGCGTTGGCCTGGGCGCTGGCCAGGTTCGCCTGCGCCTGAGCCAGCGCCGCGCGATAGGTCGACGGGTCGATCCTGTACAGCGTCTGCCCCTTGTGGACGATGCTGCCCTCGCGGAACGTCCGCGCTTCGATCAGCCCCGCGACCTGTGGCCGGACGTCGGACGTTTCATAGGCGCTGGTCCGCCCGGTCAGCTCGACGAACAGCGGCACGGTCTCCGGGCGCAGCACGACATAGCCCGCTTCCGGCACCGGCGGCGGCCCCTTGTCGTCCTTCTTCGCGCATCCGGCGACCGCCAGCAGGGCGCCGGCCACTGCCGCGAACTGGCCGTGGCGGGTCATCGGAACAACATCATCAACGGCAGGTCTCTCCAGGGCGTCACGCTGGATCGCCCCGCGCGCATCGCGCCACAACGCCGCCCGACGCAATTCTTTCCGTGCGTCCTACGGCGCGCGGCCCCGCCGTCCCCCGCCGGACGCCGCTGTCATCGACCTGTCGTCAAACTGTCATTTACGGGTCACACATTTCTGCGAACCCCGCAGTCGGGGCGAGCTACACCAGTTCGCAGAAAATCGAGGAATGGTCATGACCATCATGCTTTCGCGGGCGGTGCGGGGCACGCTCGCTGTGCTGGCAACGACGGCGCTCGCCGGCACGGCGCTTGCCGCCGAGATCACCGGTGCCGGCGCCAGCTTCCCGGCGCCGCTCTATGCCAAGTGGGGCTCGGCCTATAAGGCGGCGACCCAGAACGAGCTCAACTACCAGTCGATCGGCTCGGGCGCCGGCCAGTCGCAGATCAAGGCGCGCACGGTCGATTTCGGCGCCTCGGACGACCCCATGAAGCCCGAGGACCTGAAGGCCAACGGGTTGGTCCAGTTCCCCGCCGTGATCGGCTCGGAGGTTATCATCGTCCACCTGCCGGGTGTCGCCAGCGGCCAGCTGCGCCTGACGCCGGAGATCATCGCCGGCATCTACCAGGGCAAGATCACCAAGTGGAACGACCCCGCCATCGTCGCCATCAACAAGGGCCTGCCGTTGCGGCCGATGCCGATCACGCCGGTCTACCGGTCCGACTCGAGCGGCACGACGGCGATCTTCACCAACTACCTGTCGAAGACCGCGAAGAACTGGACGCTCGGCGCCGGCAAGACGATCAGCTGGCCGACCGGTTCGGGCGGCAAGGGCAACGACGGCGTCGCCGGCAACGTCAAGAACACCAACGGGGCGATCGGCTACGTCGAGTTCAACTACGCCTTCGCCAACAAGCTGCCGGTGACCAAGCTCGCCAACGCCGCCGGCAACTTCATCGACCCGACCCCGGCCGCGTTCGAGGCGGCGGCGTCGCAGGCGGACTGGGAGACGGCGCCCAATGCCGTCGCCAACATGCTGGCGCTGCCGGGTGCCAACACCTGGCCGATCGTCAGCGCGACCTACATCCTGGTCCCGGCCAAGCCCGCCGATCCGGCCAAGACCGGTGCCGCGCTCGGCTTCTTCGACTGGAGCCTGAAGAACGGGCAGAAGATCGCGACGCAGCTCGGCTACCTGCCGCTGCCCGCCGCGGCCGTCACCCGCGTCCACAGCGAATGGCGCCAGATCGCGGGCGTCAACGCGCCGCGGTAAGCGCCTTATCGCCGCCGCCGCCTCGCCCACGACCACGGGCGGGCGGCGGCGCCAGATGTCGACCGGAGAGCCATGGCCACCACCGCCACGCCAGTCCTGACCAGCGCAGCGCCGGCGCGGCTCGTCAACCAGTCCGCGGCGACCGAGCGGCTGTTCGCCGGCACGGTCACGGCGATGGGCCTGATCGTCCTCGCCATCCTCGGCGCGATCATCGTCATGCTCGCGGTCGGCGCCTGGCCGGCGTTCCGCACCTTCGGCATCGGCTTCCTGTGGCACCCGGTGTGGGATTCGGTCAACAACGTCTACGGCGCCGGCATCATGGTCTACGGGACCCTGCTCAGCTCGGTCATCGCGCTGGTCATCGCCGTGCCGCTGTCGATCGGCGTCGCCTATTTTCTGACCGAAATCCTGCTGGCGCCGCTGCGGCGGCCGGTCGGCGTCGTCATCCAGCTGCTCGCGGCGATCCCCTCGATCATCTACGGCATGTGGGGCTTCTTCGTCCTCGCACCGTTCCTCGCCGACCATTTCGTCCTCGACGTCGCCGATGCCGCGGCGGGCGTGCCGGGGCTGAACAAGGTGCTCGACTACGGCGGCGGCAACAGCGTGTTCACCGCCGGGCTGGTGCTGGCGGTGATGATCCTGCCGCTGATCACGGCGATGTTCGTCGAAATTCTCGGCGCGACCCCGGTGGTGCTGAAGGAATCGGTCTACGGCCTCGGCGCGACGCGCTTCGAGGTCATCCGCCACGTCGCCGTGCCGTATGGCCGGCGGGCGATGATCGGCGCGGTGATGCTCGGCCTCGGCCGGGCGCTGGGCGAGACGATGGCGGTGACCTTCGTCATCGGCAATGCGACGCGCCTGTCGCCCAACCTGTTCGCGCAAGGCTCGACGATCGCCTCGACCATCGCCAACGAGTTTGCCGAGGCCGGCTTCGGCACGATGAAGCTGTCGGCGCTGCTCGGCCTCGGCCTGACCCTGTTCATCATCTCGTTCATCGTGCTGGCGGCGTCGCGCGCGCTGGTCGCGCCGCGGGCGGTCAGCTGATGAGCGCGCAGTCGACCCGGCGCAAGGCGACCAACGCCGCCGTCGCCACGCTGGCCAGCGGGGCGGCGCTGCTGTCGCTGGCGCTGCTCGCCTCGATCCTGTGGACGCTCGTCGCCCGCGGCCTGCCGGCGCTGCGCCTGGAGCATGCTGACGACGTCGATGGCGCCGACCGGCGAGCACGGCGGCCTGGCCAACGCCATCGTCGGCAGCCTGATCCAGGTCGCGCTCGGCATGCTCATCGCCACGCCCGATCGGCGTGCTCGCCGGCACCTACCTGTCGGAATATGCCCGCGGCTCGAAGGTCGGCGACGTCACCCGCTTCGTCAGCGACATCCTGCTGTCGGCGCCGTCGATCCTGGTCGGCCTGTTCGTCTATGTCATCCTGGTGGCGACGACCAAGACCTACTCCGGCATCGCCGGCGCCGTCGCGCTCGCCGTCATCGCCATCCCGATCATCATCCGCACGACCGAGGACATGCTGAGCCTGGTGCCGGTCGCGCTGCGCGAGGCCGCCGCGGCGCTCGGCGCGCCGAAGTGGAAGGTGGTGACGATGATCGCCTGGCGCTCGGCCGGGGCGGGCATGCTGACCGGCCTGCTGCTGGCGCTGGCCCGCGTCGCCGGCGAGACGGCGCCGCTGCTGTTCACCTCGCTCGGCAATCTCAACTGGTCGACGTCGCTGACCAAGCCGATGGCGAGCCTGCCGGTCGCGATCTACCAGATGGCGGCGAGCCCCTATGAGGACCTGGTCCAGCTCGCCTGGGCGGGCGCGCTGATCATCACGCTCGGCGTGCTGGCGATCAACATCCTGGCGCAGCTGACCGTCGGCCGCCGGCGTTAGGAGGACAGCATGGAACAGCCCCCCGAGATGGCCTCGCTCGAAGGATGCGGTCGGCCGTCACGACACGCTCGCCGGGACGCAGCCGTTCATCCAGACGCGGAACCTCGAGTTCTTCTATGGCGACAACCGGGCGCTGAAGTCGATCAACCTCGACTTCCCGGAAAAGCGGGTGACGGCGCTGATCGGCCCGTCGGGCTGCGGCAAGTCGACCCTGCTGCGCGTCATCAACCGCATGTACAGCCTCTATCCCGGCCAGAAGGCGACCGGCGAGGTCGTCATGCAGGGCGAGAACCTGATCGACGCCAAGGTCGATCCGACCGACCTGCGCGCGCGCATCGGCATGGTCTTCCAGAAGCCGACGCCGTTCCCGATGTCGATCTACGAGAACGTCGCCTTCGGCGTCCGCCTCCACGAGAAGCTGTCGCAAGCGCGAGATGGACGAGCGCGTCGAGTGGAGCCTGCACAAGGCGGCGATCTGGGACGAGACCAAGGACCGGCTCAACACCAGCGCGCTCGGCATGTCGGGCGGGCAGCAGCAGCGGCTGTGCATCGCCCGCACCATCGCGGTGCAGCCCGAGGTGCTGCTGTTCGACGAGCCGACCTCGGCGCTCGATCCGATCTCGACGGCCAAGGTCGAGGAGCTGATCGCCGAGCTGCGCGCCGACTTCACCATCGTCATCGTCACCCATTCGATGCAGCAGGCGGCGCGCTGTTCCGACCAGACCGCGTTCATGTATCTGGGCGAGGTGGTCGAGGTCGGCCCGACGGCGCAGATCTTCACCAACCCGCGCGAGCAGCGTACCCGCGAATACGTCACCGGCCGTTTCGGCTGACGGCGCGCAAGGAGAAGTCAGATGGCCGAACTCGGCGCACACACGGTCAAGTCGTTCGACGACGAGATCCACCAGCTGCGCTCGCTCGTCACGCAGATGGGCGGCCTGTGCGAATCGCAGATCAACGCCGCGATCGAGGCGCTGATCGAGCGCGACCCCGACGCGGCGATGACCGTGGTCAATACCGACGCGCGCATCGACGCGCTCGAGGCCGAGGCCGAGCGGCTGGCGGTGACGATGATCGCGCTGCGCGCGCCGATGGCCAACGACCTGCGCGAGATCATCGCCGCGCTGAAGATCAGCGCCGTGCTCGAACGCATCGGCGACTATGCCAAGAACATCGCCAAGCGCGCCTCGACCCTGACCAGCGACGGGGCCGATCGAGCCGGTGATCATCATCCCGCAGATGGCGCGCGTGGTCGTCGAGATGATCCGCGACGCGCTCGACGCCTTCGTCGACCGCGACGCCGAAAAGGCGGTCGCCGTCTGCCAGCGCGACGCCGCGGTCGACGACTTCTACAACAGCCTGTTCCGCTCGCTGCTGACGTTCATGATGGAAAATCCGCATCACATCACGCCGTCGGCGCACCTGCTGTTCATCGCCAAGAACCTCGAGCGCATCGGCGACCATGCGACCAACGTCGCCGAGATGGTCTATTTCAGCGCGACCGGCGAGCATTTCGCCGGCCGGCCGAAGACCGACGACACCGCCTACGCCGTCTGAGTGCGCGCCGATGAAGCCCAAGATCCTGCTCGTCGAAGACGACGCCAACCTCGTCGAACTGGTCAGCTATAACCTCGACAAGGAAGGCTTCGACGTCATCCGCACCGGCGACGGCGAGGAGGCGCTGGTGCTGGCCGAGGAGGAGAAGCCCGACCTGGTCATCCTCGACTGGATGATCGCCAACCTGAGCGGCATCGAGGTCTGCCGCCGCCTGCGCCGCGCGCCGGTCACCGCCGGCCTGCCGATCGTCATGCTGACCGCGCGCGCCGAGGAGGCCGACCGCATCCGCGGCCTGGAGACCGGCGCCGACGACTATGTCACCAAGCCGTTCTCCCCGCGCGAGCTGGTCGCCCGCATCCGCGCCGTGCTGCGCCGCCTGCGCCCGGCGCTGAGCGGGCGGCAACCTCGACTATGCCGGCATCACCATGGACACCTCGGCGCACCGGGTGACGCGCGACGGCCAGCAGATCGCCCTCGGCCCGACCGAGTTCCGCCTGCTCCGCCATTTCCTCGAGCACCCGGCGCGGGTGTTCAGCCGCGAGCAGCTGCTCGACGCGGTCTGGGGCCGCGACGTCTATGTCGAGCAGCGCACGGTCGACGTCCATATCCGGCGCCTGCGCAAGGCGATCAACGGCGCCGACCTGCCCGACGTCATCCGCACCGTGCGCTCGGCCGGCTACGCCCTCGACCTCGAAGGGATGCCCGCCGCCGCCGAGTGAGGTTTGCACCGTCCCCGCGTCCGGCTAGTGTCCGGGCAAGAACCAAGGGGATCCCAGTGCACCGCATCATCGCCGCCGTCCTGCTGCTCGCCGCCGTTCCGGCGGCGGCCGACACCATTGTCATTCGCGCCGGGCGCGTCGTCACCGACGCGGCGCTGCCGGCGCGCGGGCCGTCGTCGATCGTCGTCACCGACGGCACGATCGTCAGCATCGGCGCCGCCGACATGGTGCCGCCGGCGGGGGCGCGGATCATCGACCTGTCGACCAAGACGGTGATGCCCGGGCTGATCGACGCCCACGTCCACCTGACGCAGGACAGCGGCCTGCCGTGGTACGCCACGCTGCGACCGAAATATTCCGAACCCTACGCCGCCGCCACCGGGCTGAAGAACGCCCTGATCACCGCCCGCGCCGGCTTTACCACGGTGCGCGACGCTGGCGGGCCGACGCTCGCCAGCCTCGCCATGCGCGACGCGGTGGCGGAAGGCAGCTTCCCGGGACCGCGCATCCTCGTCGCCGGCACGCCGCTGTCGATTTCGGGCGGGCACGCCGACGCGACCGTCGGCCTGGCGCCCGAGCTCGCCGACGCGATCAACGCCGCCCACCAGAACGACGGCGTCTGCGACACGCCGGAGGCGTGCGCCGTCGTCGTCCGCCATACCGCGGCCAAGGGCGTCAACGTCATCAAGTTCATGGCCACCGGCGGCGTCCTCGACGACGGCGCCATCGGGCTGGAGCAGCATTTCACCGACGCCGAGATGAAGGCGATCGTGCCGACCGCGCACGGCGTCGGGCTGAAGGCGATGGCCCATGCCCACGGCGCCCGCGGCATCGAGGCGGCGGCCGCGGCGGGCGTCGATTCGATCGAGCACGGCACCTATCTCGACGACCGTGCGGCCAAGGTGATGAAGGCGCACGGCACCTGGCTGGTGCCGACGCTGATGGCCTATGAAGGGCTGAAGCTGCACGTCGGCAAGAACTTCTACACGCCCAATGTCGAGGCCAAGGCGCTGGAGACGATGAAGATCGTCGGCCGCAACATCGGCGTGGCGCAGCGCAACGGCGTCCGCATCGCGCTCGGCACCGACGCCGCCGTCTATCCGCACGGCCGCAACGCCGAGGAACTGGCGCTGATGGTCGACCACGGCATGACGCCACGCGACGCGTTGATCGCCGCGACCAAGGGCGGCGCGGAGCTGCTCGGCGTCGACAAGGTCACGGGCACGCTCGACCCGGGCAAGGCCGCCGACCTCATCGCCGTCGACGGCGATCCCCAGACGAACCCCAAGGCGGTGCTCAGCGTTAGCTTCGTCATGACGCAGGGCCGCGTCGTGCCGATGAAGTAGGGCCGGTCGCTAGTCGGGATGCCGTCCTGCTGGCGTGCGCCAGCAGGACGGCACCCCGCTATGGCGCGGCGGCCCTCACTTCGCCGTCAGCAGCGCGTCGAGGCTGCTTGCCCCCTTGCCCGTCCGCTCGAGGTGGGGGTAGCGCAGGCCGCCGTTCCACGACACGTCGACGGTGCGGAAGGTCGCGTTCTGCTGGATCAGCAAAGCGATCGGGCGGCTGCCGCCCTTCGCCGCGGTGATGACCTGCTTCAGCTCGTCGTCGTCGTACTTGGCGCCGTCGACGGCGACCAGCGTCACGCCGACGGTGATGCCGGCCTTGTCGGCCGGGCTGCCCCATTGCACGCTCTTGACCGCGCCGCCCTTACCGATGACCAGGCCAAGCGAATAGCTGAGGTCGAGCTGCTCGCGCTTGCCTTCACGCGCCTTCCACAATTTGCCCGGCTCGGCCGTGTAGACGAGGCGGTAGCCGCCGCGGGCGATGCCGTCGAGCGGTGCCGGCACGCCGGCCAGGTCGACGCGGTCGTGCAGGAACTTGGCCCAGTCGTACGGCTCGACCGCGTTCAGCGCGGCGACGACGTCGTCGCGGGTATAGGTCAGCTCGCCCCAGTCGCGGTCGCGCACGCCGAAGAAGGCGCGGGCGAAGTCGTCGAGGCTGCGCCGCCCATGCGACCGCTCGCGGATCAGGCTGTCGGCGTCGAGCCAGATCAGCATGCCCTCGTTGTAATAATCCTCGTCGCGCTGCCAGCTGGGATAAGGCTCGGGGCGGCGGTTCGACAGGATCTCCTCGTTGGTCGTGTCGAGCAGCGGCCGCCACTGCCGCCCCGCCTGGGTCGAGTACAGGGCGGCCAGCTGGGCGATGCGGTCGCGCATCTCGGGCGCGGGGATCAGGCCGGACCGCGCCGACAGGACGTTGCCCCAGAACTGCGTCTGCCCCTCGTAGACCCACAGCAGGCTGTTCTGCATCGGCACGCGGAAGTCGGGCGTCCACAGATCGGCCGGGCGACGGAACTTGCCGTTCCAGCTGTGGGTGAACTCGTGCGCCAGCAGGTCGCGCCCGGCGATGCTCGCATCCCAGTCGAGGAAGTAATCGGGGCCGGCCTGGTCCTCGCTCGAGCGGTGGTGCTCGAGCCCGAAGCCGTCGATCCGGTCGGACAGAGCGAACAGGAAATCGTAATGGCTGTAGTGCTGCGCGCCGAACAGCCGCGTCGCCTGGGTGACCAGCGCGCGGTGGATGTCGAGCTCGGCCGGCGTGGCCTGCAGCTGGTCGGCGCGGTCGGCGAAGATGTTCAGCGTGACGTCGCGCGACAGCGGTTCGCGGCGGGCGAAGCGCCCGGCAAAGACCGGTGAATCCGCCAGCGTGTCGAGCGCGACCGGGGCATAATGCACGGTGCCGCCGCGGGTCGTGTCGTCGGTCGCCGGCAGCGCCGTCGCCGAGGCCCAGCCGGCGGGATAGGTGGCGTCGGCCTTGACCATGATCTGGCGCGTGAAGTGGCCAGCCGGGTACAGGACAGTGGAGATCCACTCGAGCGCCAGGATGTTCGGTGTCGCCACCACCGGCCCCTGGTCTGCCGCGGTCGGCGACAGGAAGTCGAAGGCGACATCGAGCGCCGCGGTGCCGGCGGGTACGTCGACGTGGAAGGCGTGGACGTCGACCGTGTCGCGCCGCCACGGCAGCGGCTTTCCGCCCGCGGTGATCGTCAGCCCGGCGATCTTGTCGGTCTGGCCCTGCGGCGCGTGCGCGCCCGGCAGCCAGGCGGGATAGAGCAGGACCAGCGGCCCCGGCGTCGCCGGCATCGCCTCGCGGACGTGGAAGACGCCGCGGGCAACGTCGCTGGCATCGACCGACAGCTGGATCGTGCCCGCGTAGGGCACGTCGCGCGGCGGCGGGATGGTGTCGGCGATCGCCACCGGTTGCGGCTGGCTGGTGCCGGTCGGCGCGCTGGCCTCCTGGGCGGCGAGGGTTGCGGGGACGGTGGCGGCGGCGAGGAGCAGGGCGCGGGCGATCATGGTCATCGCACGGTCTTGCGCGACCGCCCGGCGCTTGTCTAGCCGCGCAGGGTCGCGCCCGCCTTGGCCGCGGCGGCGACGATCGCCGTCGCCACGCCGTCGATCTCGGCGTCGGTGAAGCTGCGCGTCGTCGGCTGCAGCGTCACCGTCACCGCCAGGCTGACGCGGCCGTCGCCGAGGTCGAAGCGATCGAACAGCGCGACGCCGGTAACCAGCGCCTTGTCGGCGCCGCGCACCGCGCGCAGCAGCGCCTCGGCAGGCGTATCGGCGGCGACACGAAGGCGAAGTCGCGCGTCACCGGCTGCAGCGCCGGCGGGGCGAAGGCGGGCCGGGCCCGGCGCGCGCGCACCGGCGGCATGGCGTCGAGGAACACCTCGGCGACGACGACGGGCAGGCGCAGGTCGCCGGCAAGGCGCGGGTGCAGCTCGCCGAAGTCGGCGCAGGTCTTCGGCCCCAGCGCCAGCCGGCCGACTGCGGCCGGGGTGGAACCACGGGTCGGCCGGCGGCAGCACCGTCAGCCGCTCGACCGGCGCGCCGGCGGCGGCCAGCGCGGCGAGTGCCTCGGCCTTGGCGTCGAACGCATCGAACCCGTCGCCGCGTCCGCTCCGCCAGTCGCGCGCGCGGGCCTGGCCGGCGAGCAGCATCGCCACCGTCGGGTGCTCGCCGCTCGGCCAGATAGCGGCGGCCGATCTCGAACAGACGCACGCCCGCCTCGCCCGCGATCGAGGTTGCGCCGCGCCGCCGCCAGCAGGCCGGGCATCAGCGACGGGCGCATGGTCGCAAGGTCGGTCGGAGATCGGGTTGGCCAGCGTCCAGGCGGCGCCGCCGAACGGCTCGGCCTGCGCCGGCGCGACGAAGCTCCACGTCACCGCCTCGTT
Source organism: uncultured Alphaproteobacteria bacterium (assembly GCA_963847215.1). Lineage (GTDB taxonomy): Bacteria > Pseudomonadota > Alphaproteobacteria > Sphingomonadales > Sphingomonadaceae > Polymorphobacter_B. Next base: position 28,243 of record CAWJZA010000008.1, on the reverse strand, counting down.
CAGCCCGCGCCCGGCGAGCGCGCGGCGGAGGCGGCGCTCGGTCCGCTGCGCCGGGGTCGCGGTCGGCCGGGCGACGCCCTCGGCCCGCGGCAGCGGGGTCGAGGGAACATGACCGAGGCCGTGGATGCGGACCACCTCCTCGACGAGATCGGCCGCGCCATCGACGTCGCGCCGCCAGCTCGGCACGGCGACCTGCCACGTTCGCCGGGCTCGACCGCGAAGCCGAGGCGGGTGAGAATGTCGGCCTGCGTCGCCGGCGGCACGTCGATCCCGGCGAGGGCCAGGGTGCGCGCCGGGGTGAAGGCGATGGTGCGCGCGGCGAGCGGCGGCTGCCCCGCGCGGGTCACCGCGCTCGCCGTCCCGCCGCACAGTTCGCGGACGAGCCGGGTCGCGATCTCCAGCCCCTCGTCGAGGAAGCCAGGGTCGACCCCGCGCTCGAAGCGGGTCCGCGCATCGCTGGTCAGCGTCAGCTCCTGCCCCGTGCGGGCGATGCCGGCGGGATCGAAATAGGCGCACTCGATCAGCACGTCGGTCGTCGTCGCCGACACGCCGGAATCCATCGCCGCCCATGATACCGCCGATGTCGTGGACGTGCGCGTCGTCGGCGATGACGGTCATCGCGGCGTCCAGCGTATAGGTTCGGCCGTTGAGCGCCGCGACCGTCTCGCCGTCGCGGGCCCGGCGCGCGACCAGCGCTCCGCTGAGCTTGGCCCGGTCGTAGACGTGCAGCGGCCGGCCGAGGTCGAGCATGACGAAGTTGGTGATGTCGACCAGCGCCGAGATCGGCTTCTGCCCGACCGCGCGCAGTTTCCGCGCCAGCCACGGATGCGCCGGGCCGTTGGTCACGCCGCTGACCGTGCACGCGTAGAAGGCCGGACAGCCGACGGGGTCGTCGGTGCGAACGTCCGGGCCAGGGCCGGACCGCGGCACGTCGAACGACGCGACGCGGTACGCCTCGGTCAGCGGCTTCAGCCGTCCCAGCCCCTTGGCCGCCAGATCGCGGGCGATACCGCGCACGCCCATGCAGTCCTGCCGGTTGGGGGTGACGGCGACCTCGATCACCGGGTCGTCGAGCCCGGCCCACGCGGCGTAGCCGACACCGACCGGCGCGTCGGCGGGCAGGTCGATGATGCCGTCGTGCTCGTCCGACAGTTCCAGCTCGCGCTGCGAACACATCATGCCGCGGCTCTCGACGCCGCGGATGGTGGCGACCTTCAGCGTCAGGTCGCTGCCCGGGACATAGGCGCCGGGCCCGCCGAACACGCCCTTCATGCCGGCGCGCGCGTTGGGCGCGCCGCACACGACCTGCACCGGTTCGCCGTGCCCGGTGGCGACGGTCAGCACCTGCAGCTTGTCGGCCTGCGGGTGGCGGCGCGGCGGTCAGCACCTCGGCGACGGTGAAGGGCGCGAGCTTCGCCGCCGGATCGTCGACGCCCTCGACCTCGAGCCCGCAATCGGTCAGCGCGGCGAGGACCGCGTCGAGCGGCGCGTCGCGTCGTCGAGATGCTCGCGCAGCCAGGACAAAGTGAACTTCACGCGCCCACGCCACCGCTCAGCGTCGGCACGTCGGTGGCTGAAGCCGTAATGGCGCAGCCAGCGCACGTCGCCGTCGAAGAAGGCGCGCAGATCGGTCATGCCGTATTTCAGCATCGCCAGCCGGTCGATGCCGCAGCCGAAGGCGAAGCCCTGCCATTCGTCCGGATCGAGCCCGCAGGCGGCGATCACGCGCGGGTGGACCATGCCGCTAGCCCAGGATCTCCAGCCAGCCGTCGCTGCCGCCGATGCTGACGCGCGCCGGCCGCCCACGAGCAGCCGACGTCGACCTCGACCGAGGGTTCGGTGAAGGGGAAATAGCTCGGCCGCAGCCGCAGCGTCGATGTCGTCGACCTCGAAGAACGCCTTGACGAAGGTTTCCAGCGTCCACTTGAGGTGGCCGAGGTGGATGCCGCGGTCGATGACCAGCCCCTCGACCTGGTGGAACATCGGCGTGTGGGTGGCGTCGCTGTCGGAGCGATAGGTGCGGCCCGGCGCGATGATGCGGATCGGCGGCGGCTGGTTCAGCATCGTCCGGATCTGCACCGGCGAGGTGTGGGTGCGCAGCAGATGGCGCAGCACCGTGCCGCCGGGCCGGGTGCGCCTCGCCCGCCGGGTGCTCGCCCTGCGCCAGGTAGAAGGTGTCGTGCATCGCGCGCGCCGGGTGCGTCTCGGGGATGTTGAGCGCGGTGAAATTGTGCCAGTCGTCCTCGATCTCGGGCCCGTCGGCGACGGCGAAGCCCATTCGGCGAAGATCTCGGCGAGCTCGTCCATCACCTGGCTGACCGGGTGGACGCTGCCCTGCGGCGCGGGCGCGACCGGCAGCGTCAGGTCGAGGCGCTCGCGCGCGAGGCGCGCGTCGAGGGCGGCGCGCCTCCAGCGCGCCTTGCGCTCGGCGATCGCGTCGGTCGACCGCGTCGCGCAGCGCGTTGAGCCGCGGCCCCTCGACCAGCCGCTCCTCGGGCGACATGCCGCCCAGCGTCTTCATCAGCGCCGTCACCGCCCGGCTTGCCCAGCGCCTCGACGCGCACCGCCTCGAGCGCGTCGAGGTCGGCGGCGGCGGCGATCGCGCGCGAGCAGGTGGCTCGCGCAAGCTGTCGGGGTCGGTCATCGCGCCCGCTCGTAGCGGCGTCACCGCCAAAACAAAAGGGCGCGGGAGACCGGCTCCCGCGCCCTTCGTGTCGTCAGCCGAAGCTCAGGCGGCGAGCGCGGCCGGCTTGGCGTCGAGCGCAGTCTGGACCTGCGCGGCGATGGCGCGGAACGCCTCCGGCTCGTGCATCGCCAGGTCGGCGAGCACCTTGCGGTCGAGCTCGACGCCCGCCAGCTTCAGCCGTGCATGAACACGCCGTAGGTCAGGCCGTCCTCGCGGACCGCGGCGTTGATCCGCTGGATCCACAGGGCGCGGAAGTTGCGCTTCTTAACCTTGCGGTCGCGATAGGCGTACTGGCCGGCCTTCTCGACCGCCTGCCGGGCGATGCGGATGGTGTTCTTGCGCCGGCCGTAATAGCCCTTGGCCTGTTCGAGGACCCGCTTGTGACGGGCGTGCGTGGTCGTCCCGCGTTTGACACGTGCCATGGCGGTTCTCCCTTAACGCAGGCCGTAGGGGGCCCAGAGCTTCACCGTCCGGGCATCCGGCTCGGAAATCTCGGTGGCTCCGCGGTTCTGGCGGATGTACTTGGCATTGTGGTGGGTCAGGCGGTGGCGCTTGCCGACCGCGCCGTGGGTGATTTTCCCCGACGCGGTGATCTTGAAGCGCTTCTTGACCCCGCTCTTGGTCTTCAGCTTGGGCATTTCGTCTCCTATGGACACGCGAAGAACCGCCTCGGCAGCCCATTCAGCCGGGCGATCCATACGTGGAGGCGGGCCGTTAGCAGGATAAGCCGCGGCGTGCAACAAGTCGCGATCGGAACGGTCGCGTGCCGTGGCCCGTTGGAGCCGTTATGGATAGCCTGACCCGCCCTCGGCCACCGCTTCGCCACCGCCGCCCCTTCGAGTCGGCGATCGGCAGCATCGTCGGCGTCGTCGTCAGCCTGCTCGGCCTGCTCGTGCTCGCCTGGGCGATCCTGTTCGTGACCAAGGGGCGGTTCCTCAAACCGACCTTCGTCAAATACGCCAGCCGCTATGCCGACCGGCCAGTCACCGTCGGCGGCGACTTCCAGTTCTACTTCAACCCGTTCCACCTGAAGTTCCTGGCGCAGGACCTGAGCGTCGCCAACCCGGCCTGGGCGCACGACCGCCAGCTGTTCACCGCGCGACTGATCGACAGCGAAATCAGCACCTGGGACCTGATCTTCGGGCGGCAGCACGTCCTTGACCTCACGCTCGACGGGGCCAACGCCGGGCTGGAAATCGACAAGGCCGGACGAAACACCTGGACGTTTGCCGGCGACACGCCGTTCAAGGTGCCGCCGATCGACCGCGCCAGCGTCACCGGCAGCGCCGCGCATTATATTGACGCCAAGCATGCGGCCGACGTCCGGCTGACCTTCGGCGATTTGGCCGGTCAGGTCGGGCGCACGGGCAACGAGCAGGTCAGTGGGCCGCTGACCTTCCGCGGCGGCGGCACGGCACTGGCGCAGCCGTTCACCATCCGCGGCGCCTTCACCACGCCCAACTCGACCATCACCGGCGGGCGCACCGGCATCCAGCTCCACGCCAACCTCGCCCAGACCGACATCGATGTCGCCGGCACCCTGCCGGGCGTGACGCGCATCGACGGCGCCGACCTGCGCGTGACCGTCGCCGGGCACAACCTGCAGACGATCGCCCGCGCCGCGGGAACGATCCTGCCGGCGACGCGGCCGTACAAGCTGGCGGCGAACCTGACCAAGGCCGACGACGAGTATCGCCTGACGCACCTGACCGGCCGGCTCGGCGGCTCGGACATCGCCGGGCATCTGACGGTCGAGACCGGCGGCACGCGGCCGAAGATCCTCGGCGACCTCCGCAGCGCGACGCTCGACATCCTCGATCTCGGGCCGCTGCTCGGCTACTCGCCCGAGCGGCTCGAGGCCAAGGGCGGCAAGGGCGCGGTGACGATGGTTGACGGCCACCCGCGCGTGCTGCCCGACGCGCCGCTCGACCTCGATGCGCTCGACACGATCGACGCCACGGTGACCTATCGCGCGGCGCGGGTCGCCACGGGCACGGTGCCGATCAGCAACTTCGCGCTGGACTTCGACCTCGACGACCGGCGGATGTTGCTCAAGCCCATCGCCTTCGACATCATCGGCGGGCGGCTGACGGCGAACGTCGATATCAACGCGCGCCGGGCGCCGGTCAGCACCGACTACGACATCCGCATGACCGCGGTGCCGATCGGCAAGCTGCTGACGAGCTTCAAGGTCGAGGACAACGGCACCACCGCCAACATCGCCGGCCACATCGCCCTCCACGGGCTGGGCGACACCGTCCACCAGTCGCTCAGCACGTCGAGCGGGCGCATCGCCATCGTCGTCAGCCAGGGGACGCTGTGGATCCGCAACATCGAGCTGGCCAAGCTCGATGTGCAGAATTTCGTCGTCGCCCTGCTCGGCAAGGACCTGAAGAAGCCGCGCGACATCCGCTGCGGCGTCGCCGCCTTCACCGTGCGCGACGGCGTGTCGGTCGCCGACCCCGTGCTGTTCGACACGGGCCGCGCGATCTACTCGATGAAGGGGCAGTTCAGCTTCAAGGACGAATTGATCGGCCTCGCCCTGCGCGGGCGGTCGAAGGAGTTCAGCCTGTTCTCCGGCCAGTCGCCGATCGGCATCAACGGCTATTTCGGCGCGCCCGGCGTCAACCCGATCTCCAAGGAGCTGCTCGGGCGCGCAGGCGGTGCGGTCCTGCTCGGCGTCGTCGCCACGCCGGTCGCCGCCATCCTGCCGTTCGTCGATCTCGGCACGGCCAAGAACTCCAACTGCGCGGCGATCGAGAAGGCGGAGACGGCGGCCGAGGTCCAGGCGGCGCCGCCCGATCCCAAGACGGGCAAGCACAAGAAGAAGGTCCTCGGCGTCTTCTAGGCAGTGCCCGCCGTCGCCGACAAACGGCCGACATTGACGCCGAGCGCGGCGAAGGCGCGCGGCCAGCGGTGCTCGACCGGCGCGTCGAAGACGATGTCGTCGCTGCCGTCGACATTGTGCCAGCCGTGCCGCAGCAACTCGCCGTCGAGCTGGCCGGGGCTCCAGCCGGTGTAGCCGAGCGTCACCAGCCAGCGCCGCGGCCCGGCGCCGTCGGCGATCGCCCGCAGCACGTCGACGGTCGAGGTCAGCCCCCAGCGCACGCCGTGGCTGCCGACGACGGTGATGGTGCCCTGGCCGGCATAGTCGGGCGAATGGAGGACAAAACCGCGCCCCGGCTCGACCGGGCCGCCCGACATCACGCGCGCGGTCACCGGCGTCCGCCCGGGATCGACGTCCATCTGCGCCATCAGGTCGCGCACGCTCATGCTCGCGTGCGGCCGGTTGACCATCACGCCCAGCGCGCCGTCGTCGTCGTGCAGGCACATGGCGATGACGGCACGGCTGAAGCGATCGTCGCCGATGCCGGGCATCGACAGCAGCAGCTGGCCGGAAAGATAAGGCGGATCGGTCACGTCGCTCCTCGTTGCCGCGTGGCTGGACGGGGGCAATGCGCCCCGCTATCGCAGGGCCGCCATTCCCCCAGGAGACGCAGCCCATGACGATCAAGGTAGGCGATGCCGTGCCGAGCGCAACGCTGATCAAGGCGACCGATGCGGGGCCGCAGCCGATTTCGACCGAGGCGCTGTTCGCCGGACGCACCGTCGCCCTGTTCTCGGTGCCGGGCGCCTTCACCCCGACCTGCTCGGCCAAGCACCTGCCCGGCTATATCTCGAACGCCGAGGCGATGAAGGCCGCCGGCGTCGACGAGATCGTCTGCGTCAGCGTCAACGACGCTTTCGTCATGGGTGCCTGGGGTCAGTCGGCGGGGGCGGCGGGCAAGGTCACCATGCTCGCCGACGGCAATGCCGAGTTCGTCACCGCCCTCGGCCTGACCATGGACGGCAGCCGCTTCGGCATGGGCACGCGCGGCCAGCGCTTCTCGATGCTGGTGCGCAACGGCATCGTCGAGCAGCTCAACGTCGAGGATCCGGGCGCGTTCAGCGTGTCGTCGGCCGAACACCTGATGGGGCAGCTGGCCTAGGCGGAGCGACCCGGCGTCAGCGCGCGACGACCGGCGCTGCCCCGGCCATCAGGTCGAACAGCCGGTCGGGATCGCTGCCGCGGAGGGTCACCAGCGCCATCTCCGGCCCGTCGCCGACGGCGATCTCGCGGCGGCCGGCAGCGAGGCCGGCAAGGATCGTCGCCGCCGCCGCCTCGGGGCTGATCCCCGCCTCGATCGCCTCGTCGCTGCGGCCGCGGGTCGAGCCGTCGCCCTGCACCGCGTTGACCGCGATGCTGGTCCGGACGAAGCCCGGCGTGACGACGTGGACGGTGACGCCGTATTGGGCGATCTCGGCGCGCAGCGCGTCGGACCAGCCGACCATCGCGTGCTTGGCCGCGCAGTAGCCGGTCCTCAGCGGCGAGCCGATCTTGCCGGCCACCGAGGCGATGTTGACGATGGCCCCCGACTGCGTCGCGACCATCGCCGGCAGGACCAGCTGCGTCAGCCGCAGCGGTGCGAAAAAGTCGACCTCCATCACCGTGCGGTAGACGTCGAACGAGGTGTCGAGCGCCAGGCTGCGCTGCGAGATGCCGGCGTTGTTGACGAGGATGTCGACCGGCCCGGCGGCGGCGACGATCTCCGGCAGGGCGGCGAGGTCGGTCGCCTCGAACGCCAGCGTCCGGCTGCCCGGGCAGTCGGCGGCGACCGCCGCCAGCGCGTCCTGGCGGCGGCCCGACAGCAGCACCTGGGCACCCTCTGCCGCCGACGCCCGCGCCAGCGCCGCGCCGATGCCCGACGATGCGCCGGTGATCCAGACGCGCTTGCCGCCAACGTTCATCGCTGTTCCCTCAGACCTGGCCCCACAGGTTCGGGCCGCCGGCGAGCGGGTGCAGATACGTCGCCACGAGCAGGACGACGATACCGCCGATCAGCGCCACCCAGCCGGGCATGGCAAAGCCGCGGCCGAAGGGCACGAAACTGGTCGCCGCCTCGTGCGCTACCCAGCCCGGGCCCATCTGCGCGCGCTTCTTGCCGTCCTGCAGCCGCGCCCCGACCAGCGCCAGGATCAGGATGCCCGTGCTCAGCGCGACATCGCGCCCGGTGCCGCCCAGGGTCGCGTGGACCACCGCCCACAGGGCAAAGGCCCACATCATCGGGTGGCGGGTGATGCGCTGGACGCCGCGTTCCGGCCCGCCGGCCTTGCCGCCCATCAGCGCGGGGTTGGGCGTCGCCATCGAACCGACGAACAGGATGCTGGCGAACAGCATGACGACCGCGGCCAGCGGCCAGGCCCAGCCCGGCGCCGTCCACCAGACCTCGACCGGTGCCCGCCGCCATTCGAACACCGCCCAGCCGAGCGTCGCCGCGGCGACGAGCGAATAGACGCCGGCGAACCCGCCCGCGCCGAGCCGCGCGACGAGTGGCGCACGCAAGGGATGCGACAGCAGGAAGTGCGTGCCGACGAAGGCGATCAGGGCGACGACGAGCAGGGTCACGGCTTCACCATCGGGGCCCGGGAGCGACCGCCGGGGCGGGGCCCCTGCGCGCGCGGCGGGATGCTGAAGCCGAAGCGGTCGAGCTCGCTCGGCGACTCGTGGGCAGCAGGGTCGAACTGGCGGCGCGCGGCGGCGTCGGCGTCGACCTCGACCGGCTTCTCCCGCTTCGTCGCCAGCAGGGCGATGACGACGCCGCCGATGAGGAGCGCGCCGACGACCTCGAGGACGAAGACCACCGCGTGCCAGTGGACGACGAGATAGGCCCCGCCGACCAGTACGAACGGGCCGAGCAGGAAACCGGCGACGGCCGCGCGCATCCTTACGCCCTCACGGCCGGTACTGCAGCGGCAACGTGTCGTGCTGCAGGTGGCGATAGCGGTCGCGCAACTCGGTCTGGCGGTTGCCGACCGGCTGGGGGACACCGTCGATCAGCACCGCAACCGGCGCCGATGTCGAGCTCGAGCGGGTCGCCGTCCCAGACGACGAGGTCGGCGCGCTTGCCGACCGCGACGGTGCCGGTGTCGTCCATGCCGAAGATCGCCGCCGGGTTGCGCGTGATCAGGCTCAGCGCCTGGTCGCGGCTGACGCCGACGCCGCCGGGCAGCCGCCCCTGGGCGACGAGGTTGCCGGCGAACTGGGTGACGTTGCGCGGCTGGTTGGTCGATTCGCCGCCCGACGTGCCGAGCCCGACGACGACACCGGCGGCGAGCATCCGGCCGACGTTCGACCGCGTCGAGGCCAGCGTCTCGAAGGCATCGGGCAGGTCGTCGATCGCGCTGGTGATGACCGGTACGTGCGCCGCGGCGATGCGGTCGGCGACCGTCCAGCCCTCGCGCGCGCCGAACAGGATCAGGTGCAGGCGGGGGAAATCGGTGCGGAGCGCCAGCACGCTGAGGATGTCGCTGGCGCGCTCGACATGGACGACGAGCGGCTGCCGCCCCTCGACCACCGGCACCAGCGCCTCGGTATCGGCGCGGAGGTAGACGTTCTCGTGGTTGCCGTCGCGGCCGCGGCCGCTGGCGAAATGCTGGGCCTCGACCAGCGCGTTGCGGAACAGCGCGAACGCCGCGGTGCGGCTGCCGCCGGCGTTTTCGGCGCCGGCCTCGCCGAGCTCGACGAGCTGGAAGGCGCGGCCGCGGACGACGACCTCGGGGCCGTCGGCGCAGGCGGATCAGCGCCCCCTGGCCCGCGAAGATGTCGCGGCCCGCGCTCGGCGCGACGACGGCGCGGGTGACGCCGCCGGTGCGGGCGACGGCGATGCCGTTGTCGCGGCCGTTGATCGCCGGCACGACGTCGAGCGACGCCGAGAAGGGCGACTTCTTCGCCGCCGTGTCGTTGGCCTGGGGTACGCCCTCGACGCCGTCGATGCCGAGATCGCTCATGCCGACGACGAGGCCGGGAGTGACGACCTTGCCGCTGCCGTCGATCACCGTCGCGCCCGCCGGCGCGGCGCCGGGGCCGACGCTCCGGATGCGGCCCCCGTCGATCACGACGGTGGCGTTGTCGATGGTCGTGCCGGCGCCCGTCATCACCGTGGCGTTGGTGATGGCGATGGGCGCGGCCGACGCGGTGCCGGCGAGCAGCGCGGCGGCGAGGAGCAGGCGCTTCACTTCGACGTCTCCCGCGCCCGGCTGGCCGAGTTCGAAATCGGTTCGCGGCCGCCGCCGGGGGTCGGCGGCGTCGTACATCACCGCGCCGTCGATCCAGACCGTCAGCGGGCGCGAATAGACGCTGAACGGATCGCCGTTCCACAGCACGACGTCGGCCATCTTGCCGGGTTCGAGGCTGCCGGTCTGGTCGTCGATGCCCAGACCGCGGCGCCGGGTTCAACGACAGCCACTGCCACGCCACCTCGGGCGGCACGACGATGCCGGCGCGCGCGCCGGCGGCGATCGCCTTCGCCGCTTCCTGGTTCAGCCGCTGGATGCCGTTGGGATCGTCGGAGTGGACGATGGCGCAGCCGCCGGCGTCGTGGACCAGCGCGATGTTCTCGCGGATGCCGTCATAGCTTTCCATCTTGAAGCCCCACCAGTCGGCCCACATCGCCGCGCAGATATGCTCGGCCTTGAGCAGGTCGGCGATCTTGTAGGCCTCGACCGCGTGGTGGAAGGCGCTGACGTGATAGCCGAACTCCTTGCTCATATCGATGACGTTGGCCATCTCGTCGGCGCGGTAGCAGTGGTTCTGGACCAGGATGTCGCCGTTCAGCACCCCCATCAGCGTGTCGTTGACCAGGTCGCGGCGCGGTGCGTCGGTCGGCTTGGCGGTGCCGGCCTTGGCCTTGCGCGTATAGTCGTCCCAGCGCCGCTTGTAGGCGACGGCGTCGGACCACGCCTGGCGGTCGACGGCGATGTTGCCCATGCGCGTGGCGGGCGAGGTGCCGCGGCTGCCGTAGACCCGCTTGGGGTTCTCGCCGCAGGCCATCTTCAGGCTGGGCTTGGCGCCGGGAAACTTCATGTCCTGCACGGTCCGGCCGAGGACGTTCTTGACCGTCACGCCGCGGCCGCCGAACAGGTTGGCGCGAGCCGGGCAGGATGTGGAAGGTGGTGACGCCGCCGGCGAGCGCGCGGGTGAAGCCGGCGTCCTGCGGCCAGATCGAATGTTCGGCCCAGACATCGGCGGTGTTCGGCCGCGTCGCCTCGTTGCCGTCGCTGACCGCCTGACCGCGGGCTGGGATAGTCGCCGAGGTGGCTGTGGATGTCGATGATGCCCGGCGTGACCAACTTGCCGGCCGCGTCGATCACCGTCGCGCCGGCGGGGATCGCCACGCTCGCGCCGATCTCGGCGACCTTGCCGTTCTCCAGCCGGACCATGCCGGGCGCCAGCTTGTGCCCCGCCCCGTCATAGACCGTCGCCCCGCGGATCACCGTCGTCACGCCCGGATAGGGGTGGTAGGTCGACGGGTAGGGATCGGCGGGGATCGCGACCACCTCGGCCGGCCCGGCGGGCTTGTCGGAGGCGCTCTTGACCGGCGGCTTGCCGGCGCAGGCGGCGAGGACGGCCAGCAGCAACAGGGGCAGACGCCGCATCAATCGACTCCGTGCATCAGGCGCTTCATCGGGAACGACAGGAGCGAGCAGGAACACGCCGATGCCCGCCGCGACCAGGCCGATCGTCTGGAAGACGCCGGCATAGGTGTCGAGGCTGACCTTCAGGTTGGTCACCTCGCCGCCGACCGTGGCGACGCTCGCCACCTGGGCGACGATGCCGCCGACATATTCGGCGACCGAGATCGACAGGAACCACACGCCCATCATCATGCCGACGATCCGCGCGATCGACAGCTTGGTGATCATGCTGAGGCCGACCGGCGAGATGCACAGCTCGGCCGCCGAGTGGATCAGGTACAGTCCCGCCAGCCACCACACCGCGACCTTGAAGTCGGGCCCGGCGAAGCGCGTGCCGAACACCAGGAACAGGAAGCCCGCGCCGACGCCGATCAGGCCGAGGGCGAACTTGACCGGGATGCCGGGCTCGAGATTCCGGCGGGCCAGCGCCGCCCACATCGCCGCGAAGATCGGCGCCAGGATGACGATGAAGATGGCGTTGAAGAACTGCGTCTGCGCCGACTTCATCGTGAACAGGCCGAAGATCGACAGGTCGGTGTTGCGGTCGGCGAACAGGGTCAGGCTCGACCCCGCCTGCTCGAACAGGGTGAAGAAGATGATGTTGAACACGATCAGGACCATGGCCGCGACCATCATCTCGAACTCGGCGCGGCTGCCGGCCCGCCACGACCAGACGAGGATGCCGGGCACGGCAAGGACGAAGGTGAAGAACAGCGCCTTGCCGAGCACCGGCATCGCCGCGATGTAGCCGACGATGCCGCTGCCCGCCGCCGCCTCGGGCGCGGTCAGCGTGTTCGCGAAGGCGAGGTAGGGCAGCGCGACCGCGGCAAGCGCGCCGAGGTAGATCAGCAGCGAGCGGTCGCGGCCGTCGCTGGCGCCGACCGGCACCTCGCCGTAGCCGGCGAGCTTGCCGCCGTCGAACTGGATCAGCAGGAAGGCGATGACCATGCCGATCGCCGCCAGCCCGAACCCCGCCCACCAGCCGAACGCGACCGCCAGGAACGGGCACAGGATCTGCGACCCCAGCGAGCCCAGGTTGATGCCCATGTAGAAGATGGTGAAGCCGGCGTCGCGCCGCTTGTCGCCGACCGCATACAGCGACCCGACCATGGTCGAGATGTTGGGCTTGAAGAAGCCGTTGCCGATGACGATCGCCGACAGCGCCAGCAGCATCACCATGACGTAGAACGGCGAGCGCACGGCGTCGCCGGCGAACTCGCCCTTGGCCAGGGTGCGGGCGGTCCGCCCGTCGGCCGCCTGCAGCGCCACCGTGCCGTCGTCGTTGCCCTTGATCCGCAGCTTCTGCCCGTGGTCCTGCACGAAGCGCGCGTCCTTGCCGTCGACCGTTTCGATCGACACCGCGTGCGACATTCCGTCGAAGGTCGCGGTCGGCTTGGCGTCCGGCCCGCCGAAGCACAGCACGAGATAGCCCGCGGCCATCACCAGCGCGCCGAACTTGACCGCGCGCTTCGATCCCAGGAAGCGGTCGGCGAGGATGCCGCCGACGAACGGGGTCAGGTAGACCAGGCTCATGTACGCGCCGTACATGCCGCCGCCGATGCGGTCCTCGTAGACGAAATGCTTGGTCAGATAGAGGACGAGCAGCGCCCGCATGCCGTAGAAGCCGAACCGCTCCCACAGCTCGGTCGAGAACAGCCGGGCGAGCTGCCGCGGATGGCCGAACCAGGAGGCGTCGCTGGTACCGGCAGGGGCAGCGGGAATGGTGGCCATGAAGCTCCCTTGGGATCGCCGCTCGAGCGGCTGTCGTTGCGCGGTACACTAGCGGCGGCGACGGCGCGGGCAAGGGGCTCGCCGCAGCGCCGCGCAACCGGGGCGGTTGCGCGGCGCGGCGCGACGTCCTAGCTCGCAGCCCATGTTCAACGACCGCTCGACGCCGCTGTCGCTTCTCCTCACCCGCCGCTCGGGCAAGCCGCGCGACATGGTCGCCCCCGGGCCGACGCCGGGGCAGCTGGCGACGATCCTGCGCGCCGCCGCCCGCGTGCCCGACCATGGCAAGCTGTTTCCGTGGCGCTTCGTCACCGTCGCCGGCGAGCGCCGTGCGGCGCTGGCCGACGTGCTGGAGGCCGCCTACCGCGCCGAGCGCCCCGAGGCGCGCGACCGCGAGATCGACGAGGTTCGCGCCTTCGCGCACCAGGCGCCGGCGCTCGTCGTCGTCCTGTCGCGGGTCGACGCCACGTCGAAGATCCCGGCGTGGGAGCAGGAACTGTCGGCCGGCGCCGCCTGCGGCCTGCTCGTCGCCGCGGCTTCGGCGGCAGGGTTCGTCGCCGGCTGGCTGACCGGCTGGGCGGCCTATTCGCCGGCAGTCATCGCGGCGCTGGGCCAGCCCGGCGACCGCATCGCGGGGTTCGTCTTCATCGGCTCGCCGTCGCGCGAACTGGAGGAGCGGCCGCGGCCGGAGATGGGCGACGTCGTCGCGGCGTGGTGAGGTCCACTCCCTGAACTTCAGCGGGCCCTGCCGGCGGATGCCAGCATCCCTGGTCGAGCGGGCGGACCGCCTGGACGCTTCGCGCCAGCGGGGCGGCCGGCCTGCGCCAGCATGACGGCCAAGGGAGCGGGGGCCCGCCGCGGCGAAGCCGCGCTGCGCCTTGACCTCCTACTGTCCTAGCGCCATACCACAGTAATGTGGCAGGGCGACCGACCCATCTACCTTCAGATCCGCGACCTGATCGTCGCCCGGATCATCGCCGGCGACGCGCGCGCGGCCGCGCCGCTGCCGTCGGTGCGGGCGCTGGCCAGCGAGCTGTCGGTCAACCCGCTGACGGTCGCCAAGGCCTATCAGGAACTGCGCGCCGCCGGCCTGGTCGTCGCCCGCAAGGGGGTCGGCCTGTACGTCGAACCCGGCGCGGCGGCGGCGCTGCTCGCCTCGGAACGCGCGGCCTTCCTCGCCGACGACTGGCCGCGTATCCGCCGCCGCATCGACCGCCTCGGCCTGACCGCCGCCGACCTGTTCGCCGAGGCCTGAGGCCGGCGTCTTCGGCGCCTGCGCGCGGCGTGACACGTCGTCGCAAAGCGCATACCACCCGTCGATGCTGTCGCACCCCGCCCTGCTCGACGCCCTCGTGCCCGTCATGCGCGAGGCCGGCGACCTGATCGAGACGGTGCGGATCGCCGGCTTCGAGACGCGCGGCAAAACCGACCTGTCGCCGGTGACCGAGGCCGACGAGCGCGCCGAGGCGCTGATCACCTCGGTCCTCACCGGCATCGACCCCGGCACGCCGATCGTCGCCGAGGAAGCGCACGCCGCCGGCCATCGGCCGCTGGCGTGCGCCCGCTTCTGGCTGATCGACCCGCTCGACGGCACCCGCGACTTCGTCGCCGGGCGGCCGGCCTATTCGGTCAATATCGCGCTGGTGGAGGACGACGTGCCGGTGCTCGGCCTGGTTCTGTCGCCGCGCGACGGCGTCCTGTGGGCCGGGGCGCTGGCCTGCGGTGCCTTCCGCCAGGAAGCGGGTCGGGAGCGGGTGCCGGTCCACGCCCGCCCCGCGGCGTCGCCGCCGGCGGTCGTCGTCAGCCACAGCCACCTCGACGACGCGACGCGCGAGTATCTCGCGCGGATGGGGCTGGTCGCGCTCGAGCCGACGGGATCGAGCCTCAAGTTCTGCCGCCTCGCCGAGGGCACCGCCGACGTCTACCCGCGCTACGGCCCGACGATGGAGTGGGACACGGCCGCCGGCGATGCCGTGCTGCGCGCCGCCGGCGGGGTCATGGTCGGGCCGTCGGGGCGGCCGTTCGCCTACGGCAAGCCGGGCTATCGCAACGGCGCTTTCCTCGCGGTCGGCGATCCCGCGCTGCTCGGCACGCTGCCGCCGCTGTAGCGCCGGCGCCTCGCGCGTGGCGATCGGCCATGTGCGGGGAATGGTCAGGGCGATCGCCACGACGCGGCATGGCGCCGGCATCACTTCGTTAATTTCTTCGTTAACGCGTCAGGTGCACGAGCCTTCGACCAGTTCGATCTGGATGGTCGCATGGCCGATGCCGAAATCGTCGGCCAGCATCGCCGCGGCGTGGCACAGGAAGCCGTCGCCGGGATGGCCGCCGGGGATCGTCAGGTGCGCGGTCAGCGCCGTCTCGGTCGTGCTGACCGGCCAGATATGGACGTGGTGGGCGTGGGCGACGCCGGGCAGGGCGGCGAGGCGGGCGGTGACGGCGTCGAGCTCGACCCCCGGCGGCACCCCCTGCAGCGCCATGGTCACCGATTCGCGCAGCAGGCCCCAGGTGCCGGCGACGATGATCGCGGCGATCGCCAGGCTGACCGCCGGATCGAGCCACGTCCAGCCGGTCGCCAGGATGACCATGCCGGCGACGACGACGCCGGCCGAGACCAGCGCGTCGCCGAGCATGTGGGCGAAGGCGGCGCGGATGTTGAGGTCGCCCGAACCCCTTGAAAACAGCCAGGCGGTGACGCCGTTGACGACGATTCCGGCGGCGGCGACGGCGATCACGGTCAGCCCGGCGACCGGCTGCGGATCGGCCAGCCGGCGCGCCGCCTCCCACGCCACCGCGCCGACGGCGACGAGCAGCAGGACGGCGTTGAACAGCGCCGCCAGGATCGATGACCCCCGGAGGCCATAAGTGAAGCGGGTCGACGATGGCCGCTTCGCCAGCCGCGTCGCGCCCCAGGCGGCGGCGAGCCCGGCGACATCGGACAGGTTGTGCCCGGCGTCGGCGAGCAGCGCGACCGAATTGGCGAGGAGGCCATAGACCGCTTCGACCGCGACGAAGCCGAGGTTGAGGACGATGCCGACGACGAAGGCGCGGCCGAAATCGGTCGGCGGGGCATGGTGATGATGGCCGAACAGGCCGTGGCCGTGGTCGCCGTGGTCATGGTCATGGCCGTGGTCGTGGTGGCTGTGCCCGGCGTGGTGGTGGTCGTGCCCGGCATGGTCGTGCCCGCTCATGCCGCCAGCGCCTCGTCGGAAATGGCATAGAGCAGGTCGGCGCCGCGGGTCACCGGGCCGAGCAGCGCCGTCGCCGGCGGCACGATCTGTTCGGCGAAGAAGCGCGCGGTGGCGATCTTGGCGTGCAAGAAGGCAGGATCGCCCTCGCCGCGCGCCAGCCGCTCGTGGGCGACGACCGCCTGCCGCGCCAGCAGCCAGCCACCGATGGTGATGCCGAACATGCGCAGATAGGGCGTCGCCCCGGCAGCGGTGTCGCTCAGCCGCTCACCGCTGTTCCCCGTCAGCCAGACGGTCGCGCTCTCCAGCGCGGCGAGGGCGTCGTCGAGGTAGGGCTTGAGCGCGGCGAGGTCGCCCCGCGGTGGCAGGTCGCGCAGGTCCTGGCGCATCTCGGCGAACAGCGCCCGCCAGTGGGCGCCGCCGTCCTGCGCCAGCTTGCGCCCGACGAGGTCGAGCGCCTGGATGCCGTTGGTGCCTTCGTAGATCGGTGCGATGCGGGCGTCGCGCAGGTGCTGCGCCGCGCCGGTCTCCTCGACGAAGCCCATGCCGCCGAAGACCTGGAGGCAGAGGCTGGCGACCTCGACGCCGCAGTCGGTCGCCCAGGCCTTGGTCACCGGCGTCAGCAGGTCGGCGCGGCCGGCCGCGGCCGCGTCGCCGCTGGCATGGGCGCGGTCGACGGCCGCGGCGGTGAAATAGGTCAGGGCGCGGGTCGCCGCGGTGGTCGCCTTCGCGGTCATCAGCATCCGACGGACGTCGGCATGGTCGATGATCGCGACTGCGGCACCGCCCTGGCCGAAGCGCGCCGACTGGACGCGCTCGCGGGCGAAGGCCAGCGCCCCCTGATACGCGCGCTCGGCGATGGCGACGCCCTGCAGGCCGACGTTGATCCGCGCGTGGTTCATCATCGTGAACATCGCCCGCATGCCTGCCCCCTCGGCCCCGACGAGGAAGCCAACGCATTGATCCTGCTCGCCAAATGCCATGGTGCAGGTCGGCGACGCGTGGATGCCCAGCTTGTGCTCGAGGCCGATGGCGCGGAGGTCGTTGCGGACGGTGAAGGCGCCGTCGGCGTCGGGCAGGAACTTCGGCACGAGGAACAGCGAGATGCCCTTCGTTCCCGGCGGCGCGTCGGGCAGGCGGGCGAGGACCAGGTGGACGATGTTCGCCGCCGCGTCGTGTTCGCCCCAGGTGATGTAGATCTTGGTGCCGCGGATCCGGTAGGTGCCGTCGGCGGCGCGGGACGCCTGCGTCCGCAGCGCGCCGACGTCGCTGCCGGCCTGCGGCTCGGTCAGGTTCATCGTCCCCGTCCACTCGCCGCTGACGAGCCTGGTAAGATAGGTTGCCTGCAGCTCCGGCGAGGCGTGCGCCTGCAGCGCCTCGATCGCCCCCTGGCTCAGCATCATGCACAGGCTGAAGGCCATGTTGGCGCTGGTCAGCTGCTCCTGCACGGCGCAGGCGAGGACGAACGGCAGGCCCTGGCCGCCGTGCGCCGGCGCCGCGCCCAGCCCGGCCCAGCCGCCCTCGACATAGCGGGCGTACGCGTCGGCGAAACCGGCAGGCAGGATCACGACGCCGTCGTCGAGCCGGGCGCCGGCCCTGTCGCCCGGGGCGTTGAGCGGCGCGAAGACGTCCGCCGCCAGCTTCGCCGCCTCGCCCAGGATCGCATCGACCAGGTCCGGCGTCGCCCCGTCGAACCCCGGCAGCGCGGCGAGCCCGGGCAGATCGGCGACGGTGTCGAGCACGAAGCGCTGCTCGGCGAGGGGGGCGGCATAGCTCATGCGCCGGGTATAGCCGACCGCTCCTGCCTTACGCCAGCCGCCGCCCGACCCAGACGACGCGGCCGATGACCGCGACCGTCGCCGGGTCGCAGTCGTCCCAGCTGGGGTAGGCGTCGTTGTCGCTGCGGATCGTCAGCCGGCGTGTCGCCGGGTTGACGCTGAGCCGCTTGACCAGCAGCGCGTCGTCGGTCCGCAGCACGTAGATGCCGTCGCGCAGCCGCTCGCGGTCGTCGCTGTCGACCAGGATCTGGTCGCCGTCGGCGAGCGTCGGCAGCATCGAATCGCCCTCGACGCGGATCACCGACAGCGCCTCGGGACGGCCGCTGGCCACGCCGCGGATCCAGTTGGCCTGGAAAGCCAGCGTCGCCAGCGGATTTTCCGGTCCCGCCTCGGCGCCGCTGCCGGCCGAGGCGCCGACGTCGAGCTGCGGGATCAGGATATAGTCGCGGCCGGTGGCGGCGCCGGGGCGGACGACGACGGCGTGGCCGACCGCCTCCTCGGGGCCGCCCAGCAGCCGCTCGGCGATGCCGAAGTGCGCCGCCAGCTTGCGCCGGTCATCTTCGCTCAGCCGCCGCGGCACCCCGCGTTTGACGAACTGCTGGACGTAGGTCGGGTTGCGACCGAGCAGGCGAGACAGCGACGCATAATCGTCGCCACGTTCGGCGATCAGGGCGTCGAGGCGCTGGCGAATGGCAAAGCTGTCCATCGGTAAACCTTCCCGTTCCGATCATTAAAAACCTATAAACAACGTTTTTTCCCTAGACTAGTAGGATACGGCTTACCATGGTTTTCCTGTCCAGCGAATCGGCGGGGAGGGAGTCATGACGAGCCTGTTAATCGAGATTGAACGTTGCTTACGGAAGCGGAATATTGCGCCGTCGCGTTTCGGCCGTGAAGTGGCCCGTGATCCGCGGTTCGTCTTCGACCTGCGACGCGGCCGCGAACCGCGTCCGCGCACCGCCGCGCGCGTGCTCGCCTTTATCGCCGCCGGCGGCGAGGCCCGGCCATGAAGCCGCTGCTTACCCCATTGCAGGGCCGCATCGTCCGTGCGCTCGCGGCGACGCTAACGCCAGATCGTAAAGATATGCTGATGACCGAGGCGGACGGCGGGCTCGTCATCGAGTCGCTGATGTCGCGCCCCTGGGCCAGCCTGACCTTCACCGGCGAGCGGCACCATCTCGTCTGCCGCCTGCCGCTCGGGGCGAAGCCGTCGCCGCTCGACGGCGAGGCGCTGACGATCGCGGGCGCGATCGTCGCGGTCGAGGCTCTGGCGTGGCAGGAGGGAGAGGATGGCCTTCGGTTAACGCTCGATCTCCTGACGATCTCGCAATCCTCCATCTTGGGCTAGGCGAATACATCGTCGCCGAATAGGTATTTGACGATCCGAATGCGCGTGGAACGGGTTCGCGAACGTTACGTTATCGGTCGATGCTCAGCTTTGGCGACGCCGGCGGACCCGGTATCACCCGGCGTCGGCGCGGCCGGCACTGGCACTACTTCGCGCCCGACGGGCAGCGGATCACCGACGGCGACGAGATCGCCCGGCTCAACCGTCTGGCCGTCCCGCCGGCCTACACCCGCGTCTGGTTCAGCGCCGATCCGACCGCGCACCTGCAGGCGGTCGGCTATGACGCCAAGGGCCGGCGGCAATACCGCTACCACCCGGAGTTCCGCTCGCAGCGGGAGGCGCACAAATACGATCGCTGCGCCGCCTTCGCCCGCGCCCTGCCCAAGATGCGGGGGGCCGTCGAGCGCGACATCGCCGCTCGCGGGCTGGGCCGCGACAAGGTGCTCGCCGGCATCGTCCGCCTGCTCGACCGCGGCCATATCCGCGTCGGCAACGACTGCTACGCCGCCGCCAATGACAGCTACGGCGCGACGACGCTGCTTGCCGAGCACAGCGCCGTCCGCGGCGACAAGGTCCGCCTCGAATATCGCGGCAAGTCGGGCAAGATGCAGAAGCTGGTCATCGCCGACTCCAGCCTGGCGAAGATCGTCCGCCGCTGCCACGATCTTCCCGGGCAGGCGCTGTTCCAGTATGTCGGCGACGACGGCGAGCCGCACCGCATCGGCTCGTCCGACGTCAACGCCTATATCAAGGCGGCGATGGGCGACGACTTCTCGGCCAAGCACTTCCGCACCTGGGGGGCGAGCGTCATCGCCCTGGAGGCGATCCGCGACGGCGCGCCGACGCTGAAGGCGATGCTCGAACCCGTCGCCGCCGCGCTCGGCAACACGCCGGCGATCAGCCGCAAGTCGTACGTCCACCCGGCGCTGATCGCGGCGATGACCGACGGCACGGCGGAGGCCCTGCGGGCGATGACCCTGCCGCGCCCGATGAAGCATCTCGCTCCCGTCGAACGCGGCCTGATCGACTTTCTCGAGCCCGCTAGCGCAGCGTGATCTTGACGCCGCCGGCGCCGGCGCTGAGCTGCAGCCCGGTCGAACTGGTGTGCAGTTCGAGGACGACATCGTGCTCGTTCTTCAGCTTTAGCGCGCCCTCGCCCTTGCCGGCGGTCGCCGAGGCGTCGAGCTTCGAGAAGGTGCCGGGGAAGTCGGCGACCGACTTCAAGTTGTAGACGGTGCCGAAGCCCTTGACCTTCGATCCGCCGATGTCGCCGATCGAGATGCCGCCGATCTTGAACGGGTAGCTCTTGTGGTGGAAGTGCAGCACGCCGCCGCCGGTATTGCCGCCGATCAGGAAGCCGAACTGCGCCTCGTCGATGGTGACCGTGCCGGTGGGCACCATCGGCCCGGCGGCGGCCGGCACGGCGAGCGCGGTCGCGGCGGCGACGGCAGTGGCGATGAGCAGGTGGCGCATAAGGGTTCCTCCGGTTGTACCGGGACTGAACGCCGCACCCCTTCGGCCGGGTGCATGAGCGTAACGATTTAGCCGGCGGTCGCGTCCGCCGCCCGCGGCGTCAGCCGAGCCGGGCGAGTGCCGCGCGCAGGCGTTCGGCCTCGGCAGCGCGGGCGGCGTGGTCGGCGCGGGCCTTGTCGACCGCCTCCGGCTTGGCGCGCTCGACGAAGCCGGGCGAGGCGAGCCGGGCGGCGAGGGCGTCGCGCTCCTTCTCGGCGGCGGCGGCGTTCTTCTGCAGGCGCGCGCGTTCGGCGGCAAGGTCGATGACGCCTTCGAGCGGGATCGAGACGACCGCCTCGCCACTGACGACCTGCATCCGCGCACCCTCGGCGGCGTCGGCGGGGACCAGCCGGGCCAGCCGCTCGATCGCGGCAGCGTTGCTGGCGAAGCGGTCCGCCGTCGCCGGACCGGCGTTGGCGACGGTAAAGCCGAGCTTCGCTCCCGGCGGGATGTTGAGCTCGTTGCGCGCCGACCGCACCTCGGTGACGAGGCCGATCAGCCAGTCGATGTCGGCCGCCGCCTCGGCATCGACCAGCGCCGCGTCGGTCACCGGCCACGCGGCGACGATCAGGTCGTGGTCGCGCGCTGCCCAGCTTGTGCCACAGCTCCTCGGTGATGAACGGCATGAACGGGTGGAGCATGACCAGGATCTGGTCGAGCGCCCAGCCGGCGACGGCGCGCGTCTCGGCCGCGAGCGCATGCGTCCGCGCCTTCCGCCAGCAGCGGCTTGATCAGCTCGAGATACCAGTCGCAGAAGCGGTTCCAGGCGAACTGGTAGATCGTCTCGGCGTCTCGTCGAAGCGGAAGTCGGCGAGCGCGGCGTCGAGCGCGGCGGCGGTCTGCACCACCTCGCCGATGATCCAGCGGTTGACCGGCGCCGTCGCCGCCGGGCGGCGCGGCCGACCGGCTTCCGCGCGATGCCGTTCGACTGGCAGAAGCGCGCGGCGTTCCACAGCTTGGTGGCGAAGTTGCGGTAGCCCTCGACCCGCTTCTCATCCATCTTGATGTCGCGGCCCTGGCTCTCCATCGCCGCCAGGGTGAAGCGCAGCGCGTCGGCGCCGTAGTGGTCGATCAGCGCCAGCGGGTCGACGGTGTTGCCCTTCGACTTGGACATCTTCTGCCCCTTGGCGTCGCGGACGAGGCCGTGGCAGTAGACGGTGGCGAACGGCACCTCGCCCATGAAGTGGATGCCCTGCATCATCATCCGGGCGACCCAGAAGAAGATGATGTCGAACCCGGTGACGAGCACGTCGTTGGGGTAGTAGCGGGCGAGTTCGGGCGTCGCTCTCCGGCCAGCCGAGCGTGGCGAACGGCCACAGCGCGGAGGAGAACCAGGTGTCGAGGACGTCGTCGTCCTGCCGCAGGGCGATGCCCGGCCCAGCGAGCGCCTGCGCCTCCGCCTCGGTCGCGGCAACGAACACCTGGCCGGCGTCGTCGTACCACGCCGGGATCCGGTGCCCCCACCATG
This sequence comes from uncultured Alphaproteobacteria bacterium, assembly GCA_963847215.1. Classification (GTDB taxonomy): domain Bacteria; phylum Pseudomonadota; class Alphaproteobacteria; order Sphingomonadales; family Sphingomonadaceae; genus Polymorphobacter_B. The sequence goes on along the minus strand of CAWJZA010000008.1, from coordinate 6,021 downwards.
ATCTGGCGCGACACGCACCACGGCTGGATGTTCTCCATCCAGTTGAAGTAGGTCTTCTCCCAGGTCTCCGGCACGAACCGGGTCGCGCCCGACCGCACCGCCTCGATCGCCGGCTTCGCCAGCGTCGCCGCGTCGACATACCATTGGTCGGTCAGCCACGGCTCGATCACCACGCCCGAGCGGTCGCCGTAGGGCATCTGGTGGCGGTGGGGCTCGACCTGGTCGAGCAGGCCCGAGCGCGTCGAAGTCGGCGACGACCTTCGCCCGCGCGCCTCGCGGCGTCAGGCCGCGGATACGTCCGCCGGGCACGCGCGTCGGACATCGTCGCATCGGGGTTCATCAGGTTGATCGAGCGGGATGTTCGCCTCCGGATGCCGCTGCGCCACCTCGAAGTCGTTGAAGTCGTGCGCCGCGGTGATCTTGACCGCGCCGCTGCCGAAGTCCGCCTCGGCATGGTCGTCGGCGATGATCGGGATCAGCCGGCCGGTCAGCGGCAGGCGCACGCGCTGCCGACGAGGTGGCGATAGCGCTCGTCGTCGGGGTTCACCGCGACCGCCCTGTCGGCCAGCATCGTCTCGGGCCGCGTCGTCGCCACGACGAGGTAGTCGCGCCCGTCGCTCTGGCGTGCGCCGTCGGCGAGCGGATAGCGGAAGTGCCACATCGACCCGTCGATCTCGCGGTTCTCGACCTCGAGGTCGCTGATCGCGGTGCCGAGCTTGGGGTCCCAGTTGACCAGCCGCTTGTCGCGATAGAGCAGGCCCTGGTTGTACAGCTCGACGAACACCTTGGTCACCGCGGCGCTGAACCCCGCGTCCATGGTGAAGCGCTCGTGCGCCCAGTCGCAGCTGGCGCCGAGCCGGCGGAGCTGGCGGGTGATCGCGCCGCCGCTCTCCGCCTTCCACTCCCAGACGTTGGCGACGAACTCCTCGCGGCTCATGTCCGTGCGCTTCAGGCCCTGGGAGGCGATGGTCCGCTCGACCACCATCTGCGTGGCGATGCCGGCATGGTCGGTGCCGACCACCCACAGCGCATCGCGCCCCTTCAGCCGGTGATAGCGGATGAGGACGTCCTGCAGCGTGTTGTCGAGCGCGTGGCCGATATGCAGGCTGCCGGTGACGTTGGGCGGCGGGATGACGATCGTGAACGGCTGCGCGTCGGGGCGGTGCGGGCGGAAGGCGTTCGTCGCCTCCCAGTGCGCATAGAGGCGCGGCTCGATCTCGGCGGGCGCGAAGGTGGTCGGCAGGATGTCGGTCATGCCCGCGGTCATAGCCCGGCGCCGCCGCGATGCAACGTCAGGCGGTTTCCAGCAGCACCTTGAGGAAGGCCTCGCCATAGGCCTCGAGCTTGCGCGCGCCGACGCCGCTGACCTGCCCGAGGTCGGCGAGCGAGCGCGGGCGCTCGGCCGCCATCGCGCGCAGCGTCGCATCGTGGAAGACGACATAGGGCGGGACGCCCGAGGCGGCGGCGAGCTCGCGGCGCACCTTGCGCAGTGCCTCGAACAGCGGGTCGTCGCCGCCGTCGCCGCCGCCGCGCGCCCGACGGTCGCGGACCGGCGTCGCCGCAGTCTCGCGCAGCGCGACGCTCGCCTCGCCCTTGAGGATCGGCCGCGCCGCCGGCCCGAGCTCCAGCCCGCCGTGCTCGCCGCGGACCAGCGCCTCGCTGGCCTCGAGCTGGCGGGCGAGCGCCTGCCAGCGGGCCTGCGGCAGGTCGCGGCCGATGCCGAACACCGACAGCGCCTCGTGGCCGAACTTCGTCACCTTCTCGCCGCTGTTGCCGCGCAGCACATCGACCAGATGCCCGACGCCGAAGCGCTGGCCGGTGCGATAGACCGCGCTCAGCAGCTTGCGCGCCGCCTCCGTCGCGTCGGCCAGCACCGGCGGCGACAGGCAGGTGTCGCAGTTGCCGCACGGCGGCGGCGCGGGATCGCCGAAATAGGTCAGCAGCGGGATACGCCGGCACTGGCTGGTCTCGCAGAAGGCGATCAGCGCGTTCAATCGGGCGGTGTCGGGCGCCCGGCGGTCGGGCGCGCCGGCGGCGATGAACTGGCGGGCGCGGGCGATGTCGTCGGCACCATAGAGCAGGTGGGCGACGGCGGGGTCGCCGTCGCGCCCGGCGCGGCCGGTCTCCTGATAATAGGCCTCGATCGACTTCGGCAGGCCGAGGTGGGCGACGAAGCGGACGTCGGGCTTGTCGATGCCCATGCCGAAGGCGACGGTGGCGACCATCACCTGGTCCTCGCGCTCGACGAAGACCCGCTGGTTGTGCGCGCGCACGCCCGCATCGAGCCCGGCGTGATAGGGCAAGGCCGGGATGCCGCTCTTCGCCAGCTGCTCGGCGACGCGCTCGGTGATCGCCCGGGTCGGCGCATAGACGATGCCGCTGCGCCCGCGCTGGGTGGCGAGGAAGGCGGCGAGCTGGCGCGGGCCGTCGGTCTTGGCCGTCACCTCGTAGCGGATGTTCGGCCGGTCGAAGCCGGCGACGACCATGCGGTCGGCGGCGATGCCGAGCTGGTCGAGGATGTCGGCGCGGGTGGTGCGGTCGGCCGTGGCGGTCAGGGCGATACGCGGCACGCCGGGCAGGGCGTCGCAGAAGGCACGCAGCTGGCGGTACTCGGGGCGGAAGTCGTGGCCCCACTGGCTGACGCAGTGCGCCTCGTCGATGGCGACGAGCGATACCTCCGCCCGCTGCACCATCGCCTGGAAGCCGGGCAAAGCGGCGCGCTCGGGGGCGACGAACAGCAGGTCGAGCTCGCCGGCGCGGAAGGCGGCGGTCGTCGTCTCGGCGTCGTCGCTGGCGCTGTTCAGCGCGGCGGCGCGCACCCCGTAGGCGCGCAGCGACCGCACCTGATCGGCCATCAGCGCGATCAGCGGCGAGACGACGATCGCCGTCCCCGGCCGGACCAGCGCCGGCACCTGGTAGCACAGCGACTTGCCGGCGCCGGTCGGCATGATCGCCAGGGCATCGCGCCCGGCGCACACGTCGCGGACGATCCCCTCCTGCAGGCCGCGAAAGGCGGGGAAGCCGAAGACCTCGTGGAGAACCTGCTCGGGAGAACGCATCGTCGGCGGCTTAGCCGAGCGCCGCCGCCGGCGCTATGCCGGCGCGCGCCACATCGACCAGAAACGCAGCGTCGGCGTCACGTCGAAGGTGCCGGTGACGGCGAAGCCGAGCGCCCGGTAAATCGGCAGGTTGTCCGGATTGGCCGTCTCCAGCGCCACCGGCAGGCCGGCGGCATCGGTTTCGCGCAGGCGCGCCCGGATCGCCGCGCCGCCATAGCCGCGGCCGTGGCGCGCGGGATCGCAGCCGGCGAACTCCAGGTACCAATGCGGCGTGGCGGGATGGTGCTTCTCGAGCAGCGACTGGACGTGCAGCGCCCGTGGCAGGCCGCTGCCGAAGGTAGCGAGCATCGGCCAGGCCAGGCGCAGCATCGCCGCGACCGGGGTTCGCCACTCGCCGGGTTTGCGCCAGACGGTGACGGCGGCATCGGCGGCGATCAGCGTGTCGGCGGGATCACGCTCGACGCGGCCGACCAGCGCGAAGAAGCGCCGCAGCCGTTCGGGCCGCGTCGTCTCGTCGGGGAACAGGTGGCGCATGACCGGGTCGGCGCCGAAAGCGCGGGAGAGGATCGCCGCGACCTGCGGCGCATCGGCGGCGATGGCGGGGCGGACGGCGACCGGCGGGCGCGGCTCGGCCATCCGCGCGCGGCTCAGGCGGCGGGCGTCTCGGCGGCGGCCGTGGCGGCGATCTTCTTCTTGATCTCGCGCTTCAGCTTGACGGCGCGGTCGGACAGCTTCTCGGCCTTGGTCTTGATCAGCCAGTTGTCGAGGCCGCCGACGTGCTCGACCGAGCGCAGGCCGTTCATCGACACGCGCAGCCGGACCGAGCGGCCAAGGATGTCGCTCATCAGCGTCACGTTCTGCAGGTTGGGCAGGAACAGGCGCTTGGTCTTGTTATTGGCGTGGGACACGTTGTGCCCGACCATGCGCCCCTTGGCGGTCAGTTCGCAAATGCGCGACATCGTCTAAAATCCTGGCAACGGTGTTTTGGCGGGGTTCGGCAAAGGCGAGGCGCATAGGCAATTCCGTGGCCGGCGTCAACCGACCAGCCACGGCCACAGCGGCGGCACGGCCAGCGCCACGAGGACGCCGGCACCGACCAGCCCGGCACCGGCGAAGCTGCCGGCCTCGGCGTCGCGGCGGCCGACGGCGTCGGCGCCGACCAGGTGCGCGGCGACCCCGGCAGCGGTGCCGACGGCGCGCGGGTCGCGCACGCCGATCGCCCGCAGCAGCGGCGGCAGCAGCAGCGCGCCGATCGCACCGGTCGCCACCGCCAGGCCGGCGGCGAGCGACACCGGGCCGCCGACCCGCGTCTGGACGAGGATGGCGAAGGGCGTGCTGACCGTCCGCGTCGCCGTTGCCGCCCGCAGCAGCGGCGCGAGGCCGAGCGCGCGGGCCAGCGCGACGGCGCTCAGCACCCCGCTGGCCGTGCCCACCGCCACCGCCAGCAGCAGCGGTCCGGCGGCGCGGCGCAGCGCCGGCGCGCTGGCATGGACACCCGCAGCCAAAGCCACGATCGCCGGCGCCAGCAGCAGGTGGAGCGGTGCGGTCAGCGCCGCGAAGCGGGCGACCGGCGTGCCGGTGGCGGCCAGGACACCGCCGGCGGCCAGCGCCGTGACGACGACCGGGCTGAACGCGGCCGGCAGCGCGGCGCGGCGGAGCCCGGCGGCGACGACGCGATAGGCGAGGACCACGGCGGCCGAGACACCGGCGGAAAGCAGGGCGTCGGCGTTCACCGCACGGCCAGGCGGAAGGTCGCCGCCGTGACGACGCCGGTGACGACGACGCCGGCGACCAGCGCCACCGCCAGCCGCCAGCCGCCGGCGGCCAGCGCGGGCGCGAAGGCGGCGACGCCGACCAGCGGCGGCACGATCAGCGCGCCGAGCAGGCCTGCCAGCCAGCGCCCGGCGGCAACGCTGGCCCGCGCCGGCCCCGTCGCCAGCAGCGCCAGATAGGCGATCAGCCCGAGGACCGCCCCCGGCACTGGCAGGCGCGCCGCCGCCGCGGCGCGGTCGCCAATCACCGCCAGCGCCACGATAAAGGCGATCGCGACGATGAATTCCGGCTGTTCGGCGCATGGCCGAGCCTATAGACGCGGACCTGCGCCGCCGACCAGCCGGCGCGAAAACGGGGCGGCGATGGCTTATTTTGCGATCCACTGCATCGACAAGCCGGGCAGCGCCGACCTGCGCGCGGCGACCCGGGCGACCCACCTCGACTACATCGCCGCGCTCGGCGACCGCATCCTCGCCGGCGGGCCGCTGCTCGGCCTCGACGGCGTGCCGATGGGGTCGCTGCTGATCATCGATTTCGCCGACCGCAAGGCGGCGATCGCCTTCGCCGCCGACGACCCCTATGCCCAGGCCGGGCTGTTCGCCAGTGTCGCCGTGACGGCGTGGCGCAAGGTCTTCCCGACGCCGGCCTAGGTCCTAGCCGAGCTCGACGCCGTTCGCCGCGGCCAGCGCCGCCAGGTCGGCGCGGATCGCGGGATTGGCGACCGCCAGCCAGCGCGTCATCTCCGCCCGGATCGCCGCCAGCGGGGTCGAGCGGACCATCGCCTTGACCGGGCCGATCGCCGCCGGCGTGATCGACAGCCGCTCGATGCCGATCGCCAGCAGCGCCAGTGCCTCCAGCGGCCGGCCGCCCATCTCGCCGCAGACGGTCAGCGGCTTGTCGTGCGCCTCGGCCAGCACGACGATGCGGCGCAGGAAGCGCAGGATCGCCGGCGACAGCCAGTCGTAGCGGTCGGCCAGCGCCGGGTTGGCGCGGTCGGCGGCGAACAGGAACTGCGTCAGGTCGTTGGTGCCGATCGAGACGAAGTCGACGCGCGGCAGCAGGATGTCGAGCGTCTCGGCCAGCGCCGGCACCTCGAGCATGGCACCATAGCGCACGCGCGCCGGCAGCGGCCGGCCGGACCGGCCGAGCCAGGCGCGCTGTTCCCGACCAGGGCCTTGGCCGCGTCGAA
>CAWJZA010000007.1:0-137635 GCA_963847215.1 uncultured Alphaproteobacteria bacterium | reverse complement strand
CGCGCGGCGAGAACGGTATCGAACACCGGCAGGCCCAGGTGGGTCTGAGCCGCCCTTGCCCGGCGCGGCGCCGCCGACCATCTTGGTGCCGTAGGCGATCGCCGGCCTCGGAATGGAACGTGCCGAAGTTGCTCGCCGGTGAACCCCTGGCAGATGACGCGCGTGGTAGCGTTGACGAATACCCGAAATTCGGTCTCCGTAGGTTCGCGTCAGGCGTCGTCGCCGGGCAGCGGATGGTCGCGGGTCGTGATCGCCGCCCAATCGTAGGGGCACGCTGCGGGGAAGGTCTTGAGCGGCAGACGCGTCTGCTTGACGGCAGCGGCCGCCGCGAGCGGGTAGGCCTTGGCAATAGCCTCGGTGGTACGCGCGCGGTAGCTTGGGCTATCCTCCAATTCCTGCTGGATGCGGACCCGGTGCTCGGTAATCGAACCCTGCCAACTACGCGACCGGTAGTCCGGCTGATGGTCCCACTTCACGTATCCCCATAGCCTGCCAGAACTGCCGCCACCCACGCCCTGAAGTCGCTCCGTGCCAAGCCGCCCACCTCGTCCGCGAGATTTTCCAGGTCGAGCTCATCGAAGCGGTGGGCAGCAGAGCGCGACTTGATGGTCGATCCACGCCGCATAGTCTTCGCCATAGGCCGGGCCACGGCGACGCACGTCGAGGAGCTGTGCGGTGTCGGCCATGGCCGTGTCCTATGCCGCCTTCTTCACTTCGGCGACGATCTTCGCCGCCGCGTCGCCCAGGTTGTCGCCGCTGATGATCGGCAGGCCGGAGTTGGCCAGGATTTCCTTGCCCAGCTCGACGTTGGTCCCCTCCAGCCGCACCACCAGCGGCACGCTCAGATTGACCTCCTTCGCCGCGGCGATGATGCCTTCGGCGATGATGTCGCAGCGCATGATGCCGCCGAAGATGTTGACCAGGATGCCCTTCACGTTCGGGTCGCTCAGGATGATCTTGAACGCCGCCGTCACCTTTTCCTTCGTCGCGCCGCCGCCGACGTCGAGGAAGTTGGCCGGCTCGGCGCCGTTCAGCTTGATGATGTCCATCGTCGCCATCGCGAGGCCGGCGCCGTTGACCATGCAGCCGATCGTGCCGTCGAGCTTGATGTAGCTGAGGTCGTACTTCGACGCCTCGACCTCGGCCGGGTCCTCCTCGGTCAGGTCGCGCAGCCCGGCCATTCGGGGTGGCGGAACATGGCGTTGCTGTCGAAGCCGACCTTGGCGTCGAGGACCATCAGTCTGTCGTCGGCGGTCACCGCCAGCGGGTTGATCTCGACCTGCGCCGCGTCGGTCGCGACGAACATCGCGTAGAGCTGGGCGACGAGCCGCTCGCACTGCTTGCCGAGGTCGCCGGTCAGGCCGAGCGCGAAGGCGACCGAGCGGCCATGGTGCAGCTGGATGCCGGCGGCGGGGTCGACCATGAAGGTGTGGATGCGCTCGGGCGTGTGTTCGGCGACGTGCTCGATGTCGACGCCGCCCTCGGTCGAGGCGACGAGCGCGATCTCGCTCGACCCGCGGTCGACGAGGAGGGCGAGGTAGAATTCCTTGGCGATGTCGACGCCGTCGGTGACGTACAGGCGGTTGACCTGCTTGCCGTGCTCGCCGGTCTGGATCGTCACCAGCGTGTTGCCGAGCATGTCGGTCGCCGCCGCGCGGACCTCGTCGGCGGTCTTCGCCAGCCGGACGCCGCCCTTGGCCTCGGGCGGCAATTCCTTGAACTTACCCTTGCCGCGCCCGCCGGCGTGGATCTGCGCCTTGACCACGTACAGCGGCCCGGGGAGCTTGCCCGCCGCCGCGACCGCCTCGTCGACGGTCATGGCGGCGATACCCTGCGGGAACGGCAACGCCGAACTTGGCGAGCAGCTCCTTCGCCTGATATTCGTGGATGTTCATGGCATTGTCCTTGTCGGGCGAGTATTTAGTTGAGGCTCGGATCGATCGCCTTGCACGCCGCCAGCAGCTCCTTCACCGCCTCGACACTGACGGCGAAGTTCGCCTTCGCCTCGTCGTTCAACGCGATCTCGACCACCTTCTCGACCCCGCCGGCACCGATCACGCACGGCACGCCGACGTACAGGTCGTTGACGCCGTACTGCCCGGTCAGGTTGACCGCGCACGGGATGACGCGCTTCTGGTCGTAAAGATAGGCCTCAGCCATGGCGATGCCGCTGGTCGCCGGCGCGTAATAGGCGCTGCCGGTCTTCAACAGGCCGACGATCTCGCCGCCGCCGCTGCGGGTGCGCTGGACGATGGCGTCGATGCGCTCCTTGGTCGACCAGCCCATCTCGATCAGCGCCGGGATCGGGATGCCGGCGACGGTCGAATATTCGATGACCGGCACCATCGTGTCGCCGTGGCCGCCGAGGACGAAGGCGGTGACGTCCTGGACGCTGACCTTGAACTCGTCGGCGAGGAAGTGGCGGAAGCGGCTCGAGTCGAGCACGCCCGCCATGCCGACGACCATGTGGTGCGGCAGGCCGGAGAACTCGCGCAGCGCCCAGACCATCGCGTCGAGCGGGTTGGTGATGCAGATGACGAAGGCGTCCGGCGCGTTGGCCTTGATCCCCTCGCCGACCGCCTTCATCACCTTCAAATTGATGCCGAGCAGGTCGTCGCGGCTCATCCCCGGCTTGCGGGCGACGCCGGCGGTGACGATGATGACGTCGGCCCCGGCGATGTCGGCATAGTCGTTGGTGCCCTTGAGCACCGCGTCGAAGCCCTCGACCGGGCCGCACTGCGCGAGGTCCAACGCCTTGCCCTGCGGCACGCCCTCGACGACGTCGAACAGGACGACGTCGCCCAGGCCCTTGGCGGCGGCGAGGTGGGCGAGCGTGCCGCCGATGTTGCCGGCGCCGATGAGGGCGATCTTGTTGCGGGCCATGGGGGTCTCCTGCGGATGCTGCGGTGCGGGATAGCCCCGCGCCCCGCCCCGCAACCGCGCCGCCCAGACGTGGAGCCCAGCGCGAGATATGCCGCCGACTGCATCTCGATCAGCCGCGACACCGTCCGCTCGAACTCGAACGCGCCGTCGCCGGCAGGGTAGAGGCCCGCCGGCTCGGCATCGGCGGCGGCGAGCAGCTTGACCTTGTGCTCGTACAGCTCGTCGATCAGCGTGACGAAGCGCGCCGCCTCGTTGCGGTTCTCCGGCCCCATGACGGGCATGCCGACGAGGATGAGCGTGTGGAACTTGCGCGCGACGGCGAGATAATCCGCCGCGCCGAGCGCCGCGCGGCACAGGCGGGTGAACGAGAACACCGCGACGCCCTTGACCGCCTTGGGCACGAACAGCGTCCGGCCGCCGGGGACGGCGATGGTCTCGGCCGGCACGCGGGCGCGGTCCTCGACCGGGAAGTCGGTCAGGCGGAAGAAAGCCTCCGACAACGCCTTCGTCGCCGCCGGCCCGTTCGGCACGTACCAGGTCGGCGCGCCGCCGAGCCGGTCGAGGCGGTAGTCGACCGGGCCGTTGAGCGGCACCACCTCCAGCCGCGTCTCGATCAGGTCGATGAACGGCAGGAACAGCGCGCGGTTGAGCCCGTCCTTGTAGAGGTCGGCGGGCGGCCGGTTGGATGTGGCGACGATACCGTGCCGGCGTCGAACAGCGCCGTGAACAGCCGCGACACGATCGCCGCGTCGGCGACGTCGCGAACCTGCAGCTCGTCGAAACACAGCAGCCTTGCGCGCCGCCGCGACCTGCGCCGCGACGACGGGAATCGGGTCCTCGCCCGACACCTGCGCGGTGGGCGTGGATCGCGGCGTGGACCTCGAGCATGAATTCGTGGAAATGGACGCGGCGCTGCGGCTCGATCGGTCGCGCGGGCGAAGAACAGGTCCATCAGCATCGACTTGCCGCGCCCGACCCCGCCCCACAAATAGATGCCCCTGGGCACGGCCGGCTTCGCGCCGAACAGCCGGCCGAACAGCGTCGGTGCCGGAGCTGCGGCGAGCGCCTGCGCCAGCCGGTCGAGCTTGAGCCGCCGCCGCCGCCTGGTCGGGGTCGGCGCGCAGCTCGCCCGCCGCGACCAGCGCGGCGTAGTCGCGGCTCATGCGTCGGGCGGCACGTCGGCCGGCGGCCGCCGCGTGATCTTCCGCATCGTGCCGGTGAACGAGCAGACGTTATCGCCACGCTGCGTCACCAGCCCGCGGACGAAGAACAGCTTGCCGGTTTCCTTGAGCACCTCTCCACGCGCCTCGATCGGCTCGCCGGGGACGCCGCCGGTGAGGAAATCGGTGGCGCAGCTCAGCGTCACCGCGCCCTCGCCCTTGGTGAAGCGCGGACGGATGATGGCGAACATCGCCATGTCGACGAAGCTCATCAGGAAGCCGCCGTGGAGGAAGCCGAGACCATTCGAATGGCGCCGGCCGGTGTCCATGCGCGATTCGACGCCGTGAGCGGTGACACGGAAGTACATCTGCCCGAGCAGGTCGTGGAACCGCCCGTCGGGCTGATGCAGCCAGGGGATCCAGCCGTCGGGATCGGGGAAGGAGTCATTGCGCCGGCGTCGTAGCGGCAGCCACGCCGGCAGCGCAAGCCCGGTAAGGCCCAGGACCGCGGTGCCGTTACTCCCTTGCGGGAGGATCGACGGTGGACATCGGCGGCACGACGCGACGCGAGACCTTCGCCACCATCCAGGCCGGACGCGGGATCGCCGCCCTGCTGGTCGTCCTCTACCACGCCGACCGGGTCGTCGCGAACCCCGGCTACTGGGGAGCGCGGGTTGCCGGCGGCGCCTTCGCCTGTGGCCACGCCGGTGTCGAGTTCTTCTTCGTCCTCAGCGGGTTCATCATCGCCCACGTCCACGGCCGCGACATCGGCCGGCCCGAGCGGCTCGGCCGCTTCGTCGCCCGCCGCTTCGACCGCATCTATCCGCTGTACTGGCTGGTGCTGGCGCCGTTGACGGCGCTGGCGCTCGCCGGGCCGCACGTCGCCTCGCTCGCCCATGTCGACCGCGGCGCGATCCTGGCGTCGATCGTTCTCGCCGGGCCTGACGCACACGGCGGGGTGCTGACCGTATCGTGGACGCTGTTCCACGAACTGCTGTTCTACGTCGCCTTCGCCCTGCTGATCGCCGGGCGACGGCTGGGCAGCCGTAGCGGTCGCCGCCTGGGCGGTGGCGATCGTCGCCGGGCCGGTCGGCGGCATCCCGGCCTATGTCGCATCGCCACTCAACCTGCTGTTCGCCGCCGGTGCCCTCGTCCAGATGGCGGTCGCGCGGGGCCTAGTCCGCCGCCCCGCGGCCTGGATGGCGGTCGGCGCCGTCGTCTTGATCGCGCTCGGGGTCGAGGAGGTGGCATGGCGGCAGCTCGCCGAGATGCCGCGCAACCTGCTCTACGGCCTCGCCTCGGCGGTGCTGCTCGCCGGTGCCGTGGCGACCGAGCGGCGGCACCCGGTCGCCGTGCCCCAGCCGCTGATGATGCTGGGAGCGGCGTCGTACAGCCTGTACCTGGTCCACTATCCGGCGCTGTCGGCGGTGGCGGTCGCGCTGCGGCGGACGGGCGTCCAGCGGCTGCTGCCGGCGACCGCCGGGGCCGCGGTGCTGATCGTCGCCGTCGTCGCGCTGGGGATTGCCGTCCATGTCTGGGTCGAGCGGCCGCTCCTCAATTCGCTGCAGCGACTGCGCTCCCGCGCGGCGCCGGTGACGACGGCGGCCCACGCCATCTCGGGTTAAATATCTATTAGGCAACGCGCTTTGCGAGGGAACGCCGACTTCCCGGTTTTGTTGTGCACCTGCGAAGTGCGGGCACAGGGAAGTCGATGGCGAGCAGCAGCGACCGACCGGGAAATTGGACGATCGGCGCGCGCTTCGCCGCGCGTCAGACCGGCGGCTTCGACTATCTCCGGCTGATCCTGTCGCTGATCGTCATCCTCTATCACTCGCACGGCATCGCCATGGCCGGAACGCCCCACCACACGCCGTATTTCTGGCTGTTCGCCCGCATCGCCGTACCGCTGTTCTTCGCGTTGAGCGGCTTCCTTGTCGCCTCGAGCCTCGACCGGGCAGCGACGCTGCGCGTGTTCCTGACCAACCGCCTGCTGCGCATCTTTCCGGCGCTGACGATCGAGGTGGCACTGTCGGCGCTGGTGCTCGGCCCGCTGATGACCTCGCTCGCCGTAACAGCCTATTTCAACGACCCGCAATTCCACGCCTATTTCCTCAACATCGTCGGTTACATCCATTATTATCTGCCCGGGGTCTTCGCCGACCGGCTGCCGCACGAGGTCAACCGCAGCCTGTGGACGGTGCCGTTCGAGTTCGAATGCTATGTCCTGCTCTCGCTGCTCTACGTATTCGGCATGTTTCGCCGGACCGGTTGGCTCGCCGCGGCCCTGATCGGCCTGACCGCATTCTGCCTGTGGCAGTACCGCGCCTATGACTATGGCGTGGCCCCGACCGTGCCGGGGCGGCTGGTGGTAGCTTACTTCCTGGCCGGGAACATCGTCTACAAGCTGCGCGACCGGCTTCCCGGCGGCGGTGCCGTCGCCTGGGCGCTGGTCGCACTGTCGTACCTGATGCTGACCAACGTCGCCGCGACGATGCTGTCGCCGCTGGTCGTCGCCTATGCCGCGGCGGCGCTGGGCTGCACCGCGCCGCGCAAGCTCCCCTACGTCTTCAGCGGCGACTACTCGTACGGCCTCTACCTCTACGCGATGCCGATCCAGCAGACGGTGCGGACACTGTTCGGGCCGCTGGCGACGCTGCCGCATTTCCTGCTGTCGCTGATCTTCGCGTCGGCCTTCGCCGTCTTCTCGTGGCACGTCATCGAGAAGCCGGCACTGCGGCTGAAGCGCTATTTCTCCGGCGAGCGCCCCGTGCGCGTCGGCCCTGCCGAAATCGACGCGCCGGTCGGCAAGGTCGCAGTTCCGGCGCGGTCCGGCTGAGCCGCCGAACCGCTCGTCGTCACACCGCGCGCTCGACCATCATCTTCTTGATCTCGGCGATCGCCTTGGCCGGGTTCAGCCCCTTCGGACAGACGTTGGCGCAGTTCATTATCGTGTGGCAGCGGTACAGGCGGAACGGATCCTCGAGCGCATCGAGGCGCTCGCCAGTCATCTCGTCACGGCTGTCGACCAGCCAGCGATAGGCCTGGAGCAGGATCGCCGGACCCAGGAACTTGTCGCTGTTCCACCAATAGCTCGGGCACGCGGTCGAGCAGCAGGCGCACAGGATGCACTCGTACAGCCCGTCGATCTTGCTACGGTCCTCGACCGACTGCAGCCGCTCGGCGTCGGCGGGTTCGGGCGTGACGGTCTGCAGCCACGGCTTGATCGAGGCGTACTGCGCGTAGAAGTGCTTGAAATCGGGGACGAGGTCCTTGACCACGTCCATGTGCGGCAGCGGCGTGATGCGGATTTCACCGGGCACGTCCTCGATCGCCTGGGTGCAGGCGAGCGTGTTGGTGCCGCCGATGTTCATCGAGCAGCTGCCGCAGATACCCTCGCGGCACGAGCGGCGGAAGGTCAGCGTCGGGTCGACCTCCGCCTTGATCTTGATCAGCGCGTCCAGCACCATCGGCCCGGTCGCGTCGAGGTCGAGTTCGTAGGTGTCGTAGCGCGGATTGGCCCCGTCATCGGGGTTCCAGCGGTAGATCTTGAACGCCTTGACCCGCTTTGCCCCGGCCGGCGCCGCGTAGCGCTTGCCGCCGCTCTGGATGCGCGAGTTGGTCGGCAGGGAGAATTCGGCCATGCGTCTGTCCCGTGATCTGTCCCCGCGGACTTAGGGGGTTGCGCAGGCCGGCTCAACCCGCATCTCGTCGCAGCCGGTGCCGCGCGTTTACCGCCGGCAAGCAATTCTTCGCGCGCTCTCCGTTGCCTGTCACGCGAACGGCGCCACATTCATGTCTCATCCGCAACGAAGGACGATGATCATGACCGACAGGCTTTCCGGGAAGACGGCGCTGGTGACGGGCGGCTCGCGCGGCATCGGCGCGGCGATCGCCAAGCGGCTCGCCGCCGACGGCGCCGACGTCGTCATCACCTACGCCAGCAACCGCGAGGCCGCGGACGCGACGGTCGCGGCGATCCAGGCGTCGGGGCGCAAGGGCCACGCGATCCAGGCCGATGGCGCCGATCCAGTTGCCGTGAAGGCAGCGGTCGACGCAGCGGCGGCGGCGCTCGGCGGCCATATCGACATCGTCGTCCACAATGCCGGAGTCTTCGGCCTGTCGCCGCTCGGCCAGACCGACGACGCCGACTATCGCCGCCAGTTCGGGCTGAACGTCGACGGCGTCTATTTCGGTACGACCGCCGCCTTTCCCCACCTGCGCGACGGCGGCCGGGTCATCATCATCGGCAGCGTCAACGCGCATACCGCGCCCTTCCCCGGCGCGGCGGTCTATGGCGCGACCAAGGCGGCGGTCGCCGGCCTCGCCCGCGGCTGGGCGCAGGACCTCGCGGCGCGGAACATCCTCGTCAACGTCGTCCAGCCGGGGCCGATCGACACCGACATGAACCCCGCCGACGGGCCCTTTGCTGCGGTGATGATGCAGCTGACCCCGCTCAAGCGCTACGGCCGCGCCGACGAGGTCGCCGCGCTGGCCGCCTTCCTCGCCAGCGACGAGGCGGGCTACATCACCGGCACGACGATCGACATCGACGGGGGGTTCTCGATCTGAGGGAGCCCGAAGGCGCGGGTCAATACACCCGCGCCTTCGGCTTGATGTACGCCACCTCGTCGCTCAGCGTGTAGCTGTGGACCGGGCGGGTATCGAGCCGCACACTGCCGTCGCGGAACCAGCCGAGGCTGTGCTTCATCCATTCGCCGTCGTCGCGCTTGGGGAAGTCCTCGTGCATGTGCGCGCCGCGGCTCTCGTGGCGGTTGGCGGCCATGTGCATCGTCAGCACCGCCTGGCCGATCATGTTGTCGAGCTCCAGCGTCTCGATCAGGTCGGTGTTGAACACCAGGCAGCGGTCGGCGATGCCGATGTCGGCCATGCGCTGGTAGACGGCGTCGATCTTGCGCACGCCCTCGTCGAGCACCTCCGATGTCCGGAAGACCCCGGCGTTGGCCTGCATCGTCTTCTGCATCGCCGCGCGCACCGTCGACGTCGGCGAGCCGCCCTTGGAGAAGCGGTAGCCGTCGAGCCGGCCGAGCGCGAAGTCGGCAGAGTCCTTCGGCAGCGGCGCATGCGCGGTGAACGGCTTGATCGTCGCGCCGACGCGGTGCGCGGTGGCGCGGCCGAAGACGACGAGGTCGATCAGGCTGTTCGACCCCAGCCGGTTGGCCCCGTGGACCGAGACGCACGCCGCCTCGCCGACCGCGAACAAGCCCGGCACGACGCTGTCGGGGTCGCCGTCCTTGAGCGTGACGACCTCGCCGTGATAGTTCGTCGGGATGCCGCCCATGTTGTAGTGGACGGTCGGCGTCACCGGGATCGGCTCCTTGGTCACGTCGACGCCCGCGAAGATCTTCGCCGTCTCGCTGATGCCCGGCAGGCGCTCGTGGAGCACGGCCGGATCAATGTGGTTGAGGTGCAGGTTGATGTGGTCGCCCTCGGCCCCGACACCCCTGCCCTCGCGGATCTCCATCGCCATCGACCGGCTGACGACGTCGCGTGACGCTAGGTCCTTGGCGCTCGGGGCGTAGCGCTCCATGAAGCGCTCGCCGTCCTTGTTGGTCAGGTAGCCGCCCTCGCCGCGCGCGCCCTCGGTGATGAGGACGCCGGCGCCGTAGATGCCGGTCGGGATGGAACTGGACGAACTCCATGTCCTGCATCGGCACGCCGGCGCGGATCGCCATGCCGCCGCCGTCGCCGGTCGAGGTGTGCGCGCTCGTCGCCGAGAAATAGCAGCGGCCGTAGCCGCCGGTCGCCAGCACCACGGCGTGGCTGCGGAAGCGGTGGATGCTGCCATCCTCCATGCACATGGCAATGACGCCCTTGCACTCGCCGTTCACCATGATCAGGTCGATGGCGAAATATTCGATGTAGAAGTCGGTGTCGTGCTTCAGGCTCTGCTGGTAGAGCGCATGGAGCATGGCGTGGCCGGTGCGGTCGGCCGCCGCGCAGGTGCGCTGCGCCGCCGGTCCCTCGCCCATGTTCTGCGTCATGCCGCCGAAAGCGCGCTGGTAGATCTTGCCTTCCTCGGTCCGGCTGAACGGCACCCCGAAATGCTCGAGCTCGTACACCGCCTTGGGCGCCTCGCGGCAGAGGTACTCGATCGCGTCCTGGTCGCCGAGCCAGTCGGAGCCCTTGACGGTGTCGTACATGTGCCACTGCCAGTGGTCGGGGCCCATGTTGCCGAGGCTGGCGGCAATCCCGCCCTGCGCCGCGACGGTGTGGCTGCGCGTCGGGAAGACCTTGGTGATGCAGGCGACCTTGAGGCCCGTTTCGGCGATGCCCATGGCCGCGCGCAGGCCGCTGCCGCCGGCGCCGACGACCACCGCGTCATAGCTGTGGTCGATGATCTTGTAGGCTTCGGCCATGCTCAGGCTCCCAGCGCGATCTTGAGAACGGCGAACACGGCCGCCGCCGCCCCGCCGAGCGCGTAGAAGTTGAGCGCCAGCAGCGCGAGCAGCTTCCCGCCTTCCTGGTGCAGGTAATCCTCGATGAACACCTGCACGCCGAGCCGGAAATGGTAGAAGACCGAAACGATGAGAAGGAGCATCGGGATCGCAGCGACAGGCTGCCGCAGCCATAGCACGACGGTCGGATAGTCGAGCGCCGGCAGGCGCACGAGGCTGAACACGAACCACAGCATCAGCGCCAGGTTGGCGACCGCGGTCACCCGCTGGTGCCACCAGTGGCCGACGCCCGATTTCGCCGCGCCCAGCCCGCGAACGCGACCGAGTTCGGTGCCCGTGCCCATCAGAGGATACCCTTGGTCGAATAGATCGCCGCCCAGGTGGCGATCGTCAGCAGCGTCGAACCGACCAGCGTGGCGATGGCGAAGGTCTTGCTGTCGTGGATCTCGAGCGCGCTGCCGGTGTCCATGACGAGGTGGCGGATGCCGTTCATCATGTGCTGGAAGAACACCCAGCGTCAGGCCGACGCCGACGACGATGCCGACCGGACCCGTGGCGACGGCGTAGAAGGTGGCGTAGGCCGCCGGCCCGGTCGCAGCGGCGACCAGCCACCACAGGAACAGGACGACGCCGCCGAAGGCCATGGCGTTGCCGGTGACGCGGTGAAGGATCGACACGAGCATGTGCACGCGCCACTTCCAGATCGACAGGTGCGGCGAGAGCGGGCGGACCCGGGGACGTGCGGCTGTGGCCATCGAGTTCCTCGAAGCTGTGTCCCGGCCGGTTTAATCCCTTGTCGCAGTCGTGCAACCGTTCATCGCCGCGCTGCGGCATCGCTGGCGGCGGGGCCGGTGGCCGGTGCGAGGCGCGCCAGCGTGGCATAGCGGGGATTGTCGACCGTCAGCCGGGCGCAGGTGGCGACGATCAGCGCGTCGACCAGCCCGGGGGTGTCGATGCCGATCGTGCCGGCGCGGATCGCGGCGCACAGGTCGGCGTCGCTGTGGCCGAGGACCGGAGGCGCCGGCACCGCAGCCAACTCGCGCTCGACGATGGCAAGGGCATTGGCCGCGACCCGCGCGTGAAAAGCCTCGCGGCCGTTTAGCTCGAGCCCGGCGACGAACGCGCGCACCGCGGCCACCAGTTCCGCCGCCGAAGGATGACCAGCCATCAGATCGTCCCGTATCGAAGCAGGTGGAGCAGGTCGGCGGCGACCTCGCTGACCCGCCGCCCGATCGCCGCGCGCTCGACCGAGGGCACGCGGCCCGAGACATGGTCGTCGGCGAGCTGCAGGCACGACACGCCCCACTTCAGCGTGCCGAACACCTCGAAGACGTGCGCGAGCACCGGATCTACGCGCGCGCCGCCGGCGGCTTCGTACGCCGCGTACAGCGCGGCGCGCTCACCGAAGCCGCCGACCGGCTGCCGCCATTGGCCGAAGCGCCAGGCCTGGACGCACAGCCAGCCGAGATCGGCGTGGGGATCGCCGAGGTGGGCCAGTTCCCAGTCGAGCACGGCGCGCAGGCCGGGATCGTCGCCGTCCGGGCCGATGATGAAGTTGCCGCTGCGGAAATCGCCGTGGCACACGACCGACGGCGGCGCGTCGGGCAGGCGCTCGCGCGCCCATGCGAAGGCGAGGTCGAACACCGGCTCGTCGACGCCGAAGCCGCGATAATGGTCGAGCAGCTGCTCGTTCTGCGCACGCGCCGACCCGCCCGGCAGCGGCAAATGCGCGGCCGCGGCAAGCGGGACCGCGTGCAGCCGCGCCAGCGCCGCCGCGCACTGCCCGGTCAGCCCCGCCCGCGCCGCGGCGAACTCCCCGCTCCGCAGCCACTTCGGCGCCAGGCTCTCGCCCTCGACCCGCGTCATGACGAAGCCGTCGCCGAGCCCGTCGCCCGCGTCCGCGACCGCGACGACGCCGGCGACGGGCACGCCGTGCGCCCCGGCGATCCGCTGCAGCGCCGCCTGAACGCGCTTCGGCATGCCCTCGGCACCCTCGCCGCGCTGGAAAATCAGCGGCCAGGCCACCCCGTCGCGCGCCGCCTCGACCGCGAACGTCGCCGAAGATGCCCCGCCCGACAGCGGCATCACCGCCAGAACGGTCGCGTCGTGCCCGGCGCGGCGGAGCAGCGCGGTCAGGCCGGCAATCAAAGCGCCCCCGTCGTTGCCGCCCCGAAGTCCACGCCCGGCCCGTTCCCGGCATAGGCGCGCAGCAGGCGCTTGCCGACGCTGGTGACGTGGACCTCGTCCGGGCCGTCGTAGATGCGCGCCTCGCGGGCGTGGCGGTACATGATCGACAGCGGCGTATCGTCGGTCAGCCCCTTGGCGCCGAACACCTGCACGGCGCGGTCGACGACGTCGTGGACCATCTTCGCGCCGACGACCTTGATCAGGCCGATCTCGACGCGCGCGTCCGACCCGGCGTCGATCTTCGCCGCCGCGTCGAGCGTCAGCAGCCGCGCCGCCTGGATTTCCGCGGCGGAATCGAAGACGAACTTCTGCATCAGCTGCTTGTCGGCCAGCTTCTCGCCGCCGGCGGCGCGCTCGTGCAGGCGGCGGCACATCAGGTCGAACGCGCGCTGCGCCTGCCCCAGCCAGCGCATGCAGTGGAAGATGCGCCCCGGCCCCAGCCGCATCTGGGCGATGGCGAAGCCCTGCCCGCGCGGCCCGAGCAGGTTTGCGGCGGGCACCCGCACGTCGTCGTAGGCGACCTCGTAATGGCCGGACAGCCCGTGGCGCAGTCCCAGCACCGGCGTGTCGCGGACGATGGTATAGCCCGGCGTATCGGTCGGCACGACGATCATCGAGAAGGCCGCATGAGCAGGCGCGCGCTCGTCTTCCGTCCGGCACATCACGGTGGTGTAGGCCGCGCCCGCCGCGCCGGTGGTGAACCACTTGCGCCCGCGGATGACCCAATGGTCGCCGTCCAGAACCGCCGCCGTCTGCAGCTGCGTCGGGTCGGACGAGGCGATCTCCGGCTCGGTCATGGCGAAGCTCGGGAAGATGTCGCCCGCGACCAGCGGCAGCAGGTACTTCTCCCGCCACTCCGGCGCGGCGTAGCGGTCGAGCATCAGCGAATCCTGCAGCGAATGCGTGCCCAGCGCGACCATCGCGTGCTGCGACCGCCCGATGACCTCGTTGACATGGACATAGTCGAGGAACGGCATCCCCTGCCCGCCGATGTGCTGCGGGTGGCCGAGCGCCCACAGGCCGGCCGCCTTGGCCTCGGCCATGAGCCCGGCGAGCACGCGCTGCGCCTCGGCGGGGTCGCCGTGGTCGAGGACCGGTTCGGCCGGGTACACCCGCTCCTCGACGAACGCCTTGACCCGTTCGCGCACGTCCGCCCATGCCGCCGCCATCGCATGTCTCCCCGTGTTCCGGCCAGCCTAGGCCCAGGGAACCGAGCCCGCCAGCCTCACGTATCGTCGGCCCCGCCGGTCTGCTCGTCGCTCGCCGCGACAGGCTTCGATTCCGGCGAGCCCTCCTCGCGCAGAGTAGATGCTGGCGACGACATAGAGGCCGAGCACGGCGAACTCCGCCTCCCAGCACTGGAACACGGTGTACCAGAAGCTGCTCGTCGTCGCGTAGGCTGCAACCGTCATCGGCGGCAGGTGCTGGAGCGCCTGGTCCTCGTTGTACTTCCACGTCGCGAAGACGAGATGAAGCGCGAAGGTGACGACGAACATCGCCACGAAGGCGAGGCCGAGCGAGTGGCGGTAGGCCCAGCTATAGCCGACCGCCTCGGGCTCGCCCGGATCGCCGATGGCGCGCGAGTGGGTCGCCCCCTTCTGCCGCAGCACCGGCCCGAGCGCGATCAGCACCGCCAGCTGGAGCAGCGCCGCCTGCCAGTTGCTCAGCACTCCGTCGAGGAAATTCCCGGTGCCGAGATACGCTGCCGCGCCGATCGCGGGCAGGTGCGCCGCCGCCAGCCCGGCGTTGCAGGCGCGGTAGCCGGTCACCGCCTGCAGCACGATCGAGACGCCGGCCAGGCCGAACAGCGTCAGCGACAGACCGTTGTCGTGGACGAAGCGGGGCGGCGGATCGGGCGGTGCAGCCATCGCCGGTCAACCACGCTCGCGGGCCGGCGTTCCGGGGCGCCGCGATTCGGCGGCGGCGGGGGCCGATCGGGGCCTGAAGTTCTTTCCGCCGGCCGCGAGGTCGGTTAGGCGACGGCGATGAACATCCTCCTGACCGGCAGCACTCGCGGCATTGGCGCCGCTGCCTTCGCCGCGCTGACCGCCACGGGCGCGACCGTCATCGGCCACGGCAGCCGCGACGGCGACGCCGCCATCGGCATCGACCTCGCCGAGCCCGGCGCCGGCGACCGTCTGTGGGACGCTGCCCTCGAGCGCGCCGGCGGGCGCATGGACGTGCTGATCAACAATGCCGGCGTGTTCGAGGGCGTCTCGCTCGATGCGCCCGACGCCGAGTGGTCGCGCGTCTGGGAGCGGTCGTGGCGGATCAACCTGCAGGCCGCCGCCGACCTGTCGCGCCGGGCGGTGCAGCACTTCCGCGTTCATGCCGCCGACGCGGCGGGCGTGCGCGGCCGTATCGTCAACGTCGCGTCGCGCGCCGCCTTCCGCGGCGATTCGCCGGCGCACTGGCACTATGCCGCGGCCAAGGCCGGCATGGTGGCGATGACGCGCAGCCTCGCCCGCGCCTATGCCGCGGAGGGCATCCTCGCCTTCGTCGTCGCGCCCGGCTTCGTCATGACCGGCATGGCCGAGGATTATCTCGCCAGCCGCGGCGGCGACAAGCTGCTCGCCGACATCCCGCTCGGCCGCGTGGCGACGCCGGCCGAGGTCGCCGAGACGATCCGCTGGCTGGCGCTCGACGCGCCGCCGTCGCTTACCGGCGCGGTGCTCGACGTCAACGGCGCGAGCTATGTCCGCTGACGCCATCTGGCGCGTCCGCCTGCCCTGCACCCGCGCCGAGGCGGAGGCGCTGCCGCTGGCCGAGCCCTTCGCCGACGACGCCGAGCCGCCGACGCTGCTGACCGACGAGCCCGATCCCGGCCGGCCCGACGACTGGACTCTCGACGGCTATTTCACCCGGGAACCGACCGCCGGCGATCTCGCCGTGCTGCATTCGCTCGCGCCGTCGGCGGCGGCGGGGATCGCCGTCGTCGAGCGCCTGCCCGACGCTGACTGGGTGACGATGAGCCAGTCGGGGTTCGAGCCTGTCCGCGCCGGGCGTTTCGTCGTCCACACTGCCGCCCACGCCGCGGCGGTGCGGCCCGGCGACATCGGCCTGGCGATCGAGGCGGGGCTCGCCTTCGGCACCGGCCAGCACGCGACGACGCTCGGCTGCCTCGCCGCGCTCGACCGCCTCGCCCGGACGCACCGCTTCCACACCATCGCCGACCTCGGCACCGGCACCGGCGTGCTCGCACTGGCCGCGGCGCGGCGCTGGCCGCGGGCGCGGGTCGCGGCGTCGGACATCGATCCCGTCGCGGTCGCCGTCGCCCGGGGCAATCTGCGCGGCAACGGCGTCCGCCCCGGGCGGGGGCGCGGACAGGTCGAGCTGCTGGTGGCCGCGGGTCCGCGCCACCGCCGGCTGCGCGGGCCGTTCGACCTGATCGTCGCCAACATCCTCGCGGCGCCGCTGATCGCCATGGCGCCGGCAATCGCCGCGCGGCTGGCGCCGGGAGGCGTCGTCGTGCTCGCCGGGCTGCTCGACACGCAGGCGCGCCAGGTCGCCGCCGCCTACACCGCGCGCGGCTGCCGGCTGGCGATGCGGAGCGCGGGCGAGTGGCCGACCCTGGTGCTGGTCCGCCGCTGAGGCGTCAGCCGGCGTCGGCGACGATCGCCGCCCACGCCGCCTCGTCGATAACCTCGATGCCCAACGCCGCGGCCTTGGTCGCCTTCGATCCCGCGCCGGGTCCGGCGACGACCAGATCGGTCTTGGCGCTGACCGAGGCGGCCACCCGCGCGCCCAGCCGCTCGGCCTGCGCCCGCGCCTCGTCGCGGCTCATCGTTTCGAGGCTGCCGGTGAAGACCAAGGTCTTGCCCGATACCGCGGACGCGCGCGTATCGACGGCAAAGTCGCCGACGGCGACTTCGCCCAGCAGGTCGGCGACAAGGTCGCGGTTGTGCGCCTCGGCGAAGAAGTCGGTCAGCGCGGCGGCGATCTCCGGCCCGACGCCGCCGACGGCGTAGACCCCGGCAAGCGCCGCCGCCCGCCGGCCGCGCGCCTTGTCGTCGCCCTCGCCGAGCGCCGGCTCGACCGGAATCGCCAGCGCCGCCGCGACCCGATCGGCGACGGCGGCATAGCTGCCGCAGGCGCGGGCGAGGTCCCGCGCGACGACCTCGCCGACGTGGCGGATACCAAGCGCGAACAGGAAGCGGTCGAGGGTGATCGTCCGCCGCGCCTCGATCGCCACCAGCAGCTTGTCGACCGACGGCGCGTCGAAGCCTTTGCGCGCGACCAGCGCCGCGCGGTGGCCGCGCAGTCGGAAGATGTCGGCCGGCGTCGCGATCAGCCCCTCGCCGACGAACAGCTCGATGCGCTCGGCCCCGAACCCCTCGATGTCGAAGGCGCGGCGGCCGACGAAGTGGCGCAGCCGCTCGACCCGCTGCGCCGGGCAGATCAGCCCGCCGGTGCAGCGCCGCGCGACCTCGCCCGCCTCGCGCACCGCCAGGCTGCCGCACGCCGGGCAGACGGTCGGGAAAGCGAAAGCCGGCCCGCGTGGAACGTCGCTCGGCACGGCGCGCAGGATCTGCGGGATGACGTCGCCGGCGCGCTGCAGCTCGACCGTGTCGCCGACACGGACGTCCTTGCGGGCGATCTCGTCCTCGTTGTGCAGCGTCGCGTTGGTGACGATAACGCCGCCGACGCCGACCGGTTCGAGCCGCGCGACCGGCGTCAGCTGCCCGGTGCGGCCGACCTGGATGTCGATGGCGAGCAGCGTCGTCGTCGCCCGCTCGGCCGGGAACTTGTGCGCCAGTGCCCAGCGGGGCGAGCGCGCGACCTGCCCCAGCCGCGCCTGCAGGTCGAGCCGGTCGACCTTGTAGACGACGCCGTCGATGTCGAACGGCAGCGCGGCACGGTCGGCCTCGATGTCGCGATAGACCGCCAGCGCCTCGTCCAGCGTCGCGCAGCGCCGCAGCCGGTCGCTGACCGGAAAGCCCCACGCCGCGAACGCCGCCATGACGCCCGCCTGGGTATCGGCCGGCAGCACGCTCGCCTCGCCCCAGCCGTGGGCGAGGAAGCGCAGCGGCCGCGCCCGCGTCACCGCAACGTCGAGCTGGCGCAGCGACCCCGCCGCGGCATTGCGTGGATTGGCGAAGGTCCGCTGCCCCGCCGCCGCCTGGCCCGCGTTGAGCGCGAGGAAGTCGGCCTTGGCCATATACACCTCGCCGCGCACCTCGATCACCGCGGGCGCGTCGCCGGGCAGTTGCTGCGGGCACGTCGGCGATGGTGGCGACGTTCGCCGTCACATCCTCGCCGGTGGCACCGTCGCCGCGCGTCGCCGCCGTCGCCAACGCGCCGTCGCGGTAGGTCAGCGACAGCGACAGCCCGTCGATCTTCGGCTCGGCGGTCAGCGCCAGCTCCTCGTCGTCGGCGCAGGCGGAGAAAGCGGCGGACGCGGGCGACGAACTCGGCGACCTCGGCCTCGGCGAAGGCGTTGTCGAGGCTGAGCATCGGCCGCGATGCGCGACCTTGCCGAAACCGGCCGCCGGCGCGCTGCCGACCGCGCGCGATGGCGAATCGGCGCGGACCAGCTCGGGGTGCGCCGCCTCGAGCTCGGCATTGCGCCGGACGAGCGCGTCATACTCGGCGTCGCTGATCGTGGGCGCGTCGTCGCGGTGATAGCGCGCGGCGTGCGCGGCGATCTCGCCGGCGAGGCGCGCAAGTTCGGCGGCGGGGTCCTCGGCGGTCACAACAGGGCACCCTGCCCCAGCAGCCGCGCCGCCTGCGCCCGCGCTTCCGCCGTCACCTCCGCCCCCGACAGCATGCGCGCGATCTCCTCCCGGCGGGCAACGGGATCGAGGGCGACGACGCCGGTGCGGGTGACGGTGCCCTCAGTCGACTTGGCGATGCGCCACTGGTGGCTGCCGCGCGCCGCGACCTGCGGGCTGTGGGTGACGACGAGGACCTGCGTCGCCTGCGCCAGCCGGGCGAGGCGGTCGCCGATCGCGCTCGCCACCGCGCCACCGACGCCGCGGTCGATCTCGTCGAAGACGATGGTGCCGGCGCTGCCGGTGGCGGCGAGCGCGACCTTGAGGGCGAGGACGAAGCGCGACAGTTCCCCGCCGCTGGCGATCTTGGCCAGCGGACCGAACGGCGCACCGGGGTTGGTCGCGATCTCGAAGGCGACGCCGTCGCTGCCGCGCGGTCCGGCGACGGCCGGCGCGACGACGGTGCGGAAGCGCGCGGCATCGAGCTTGAGCGGCGCGAGTTCGGCGGCAACGGCGGCGTCGAGGCGCACGGCCGTCGCGGTGCGGGCGCGGGTGAGCGCGTCGGCGGCGGTGCCATAGGCCGCCTTGGCCGCCGCGACGGCACGCTCGAGCCCGCCAGCCCTGCCTCGCCAGCGGCAATAGCGGCCGCCCGCGCCGCGAGATCGGCGGCAAGGCCCGGCAGGGCGTCGGCGTCGACGCGGTGCTTGCGCGCGGCGGCGCGCAGCTCGAACAGCCGCGCCTCGGCCGCGTCGAGCGCTTCGGGCGCGAAGGTCAGCGCCCGCGCCGCGGCGGCAAGCGCATCCTCGGCCTCGCTCGCCTCGATCACCGCGCGGTCGAGGCTGGCCAGCGCCTGCGCCAGCAGCGGATGGTCGCCGGCGATGCGGTCGAGCCGGCGCGCCGACTGGCGTAGCGCGGCGAGGCCGCCGTCGGAGCCGAGCAGCTGCGCCGTTACGCCGTCGAGGTCGCCGGCGAGCCGCGCGCCCTTCTGCATCTCGGTACGGGCGGCGGCGAGCTCCGCCTCCTCGCCGGGCAGCGGCGCCAGCGCGGTCAGTTCGGCGACGGCGTGGTCGAGCCACTCGCGGTCGCGCTGTCCGGCCTCGAGGGCCGCCGCCGCGTCGGCCAGAGCCGTCTCGGCCGATCGCCAGGCGGCATAGGCGGCGCCGACGCGGGCGATGTCGGCCTCCAGCCCGCCGAAGGCGTCGAGCAGGTCGCGATGGCCGCGCGGGTTGAGCAGCCCGCGATCGTCGCTCTGCCCATGGACCTCGACCAACCGGCCGCCGAGGTCGCGGAGCAAGGCGACCGAAACTGGCTGGTCGTTGACGAAGGCTCGCCCCGCGCCGTCGGCGGCGATCCGCCGGCGCAGGATCAGCGCGTCGTCCGCATCGAGGTCGTTTTCGGCCAGCAGCGCCCGGGCCGGGTGGTCGCCGCCGACATGGAAGGTCGCCGTGACGCTGGCATAGCGGGCGCCGGTGCGGACCAGCCCGACGTCGCCGCGGGCACCGAGCGCCAGGCCGAGACTGTCGAGCAGGATCGACTTGCCGGCGCCCGTTTCGCCGGTCAGCACCCCGAGCCCGGGCGCGAAATCGAGCCGCAGCGCCTCGATCAGGACGACGTCGCGGATGTCGAGCGCCTGCAGCACCGCCGTCAGCCGCGGCGGCGCGGCGCGGCCACGATCACGCCGCCTTGCGACCGATCAGGTCGAAGCTGCGCTCGTACCACTTCGATCCCGGATAGTTGTAGTTGAGCACCGCGGCGGTCTTCTTCGCCTCCTCGGGGATGCCGAGCGCAAGATAGCATTCGACCAGGCGATGCAGCGCCTCGGGCGTGTGGCTCGTCGTGTTGTAATTGTCGACGACCGAGCGGAAACGGATAATCGCGGCGAGGAACTGCTTGTTTGCCTGGTAGAAGCGCCCGACCTCCATCTCCTTGCCGGCAAGGTGATCGCGGGTGAGATCGACCTTCAGCCGGGCATCGGCGGCATATTCGGAATTGGGGTAGCGGCGGATCAGTTCCTGCAGCGCGTCGAGCGCCTTGGCCGTCGTCTTCTGGTCGCGCGAAACGTCGGCGATCTGCTCGTAATAGCTGACCGCGACGACGTAGTAGGCGTACGGCGCCTCGCGGCTGCCAGGGTGAAGCGACAGGAACCGCTGCGCCGACTGGATCGCCTCGGAATAATTTTGGCTGACGTAATAGCTGTAGGCGCTCATCAGCTGTGCACGGCGCGCCCAGACCGAATAGGGGTGCTGGCGCTCGACCTCGTCGAACTGCGCGGCGGCAAGCTTGTAGTCGCGCCGCTTCAGCGTCTGCAGTGCCGCGGTGTAAAGCGTGTCGACGTCGCGCGCGACGTAGGGCCGGTCTTTCTTGGTCTTGGTCGAGGCGCACCCCGACAGCGCCACGGACACCCCCAGCAGCGGCAGCGCGAGGGCACGGAACAGACGGGAACGCAGCATGACCGGTTCCTTAGCCGCTTGTCCCCAAGGTGCCAAGCGCCGCGCTCACGAGCGGAAGTAGGGAACGACCTCGCCCTGCTGCTTGATCGTGATCGGATTGCCAAAGCGGTCGCGCGAGCCGGCGACGCTGAGGCGGACCCAGCCTTCGCTGACGCAATATTCGTCGACGTTGGTGCGCTCGACCCCCTTGAAGCGGATGCCGACGCCGCGCGCCAGCAGGGCCTCGTCATAATAGGGGCTGGCAGGGTTGTTCGACAGGCGGTCGGGCGGCGTGTCGGCGGTCGCCGTCGGTTCGGAAGAGGCGTCGGCGGGCTCGGTCATGTCAGTCCTTTACAAGACGGGTGTGCGGCGGGTCATAGCCAGCCGCGCCCGCCTGCGCTACCGTCGCGCCATGTCCGAAGCCTTCGTCCGCCACAAGCAGCCCTGGACCGGCGACGAGATCGACAAGCTGCGCCGCTTTGCCGAAAAGGGCATGGCGCTGAAGGCCATCGCCAAGGCGCTGACCCGCAGCGAGGAGTCGGTCAAGGCGCGGGCCAAGGCGGACTCGCTGAAGCTCGCCAAGCTGCGCTGACCGGCGCGGCTGCCAGACCGGAGGACGCCTGCCGATCCATCGACTGGTGCCGCAGATGAGCGGGGCGTGGCACCCCCGGACGGTAACGAAGCGGGATCGACGCTCGGACAGGCGTTTCGCCGTTCGCGCACAGAGCGCGGGTGCGAGATGTGCGAAGCTACGCCGGCGGCGGACGGAGGGCGACCGAGGTCAACGCCTCCCACGGCCCGTCGAGGTAACGCCAGACGTCGACCGCCACGATTGCGAAAGCGAACGGCGCAAAGCTCGCCGACAGCGCCGCCAGCGTCGCTCGCGCCTCGGCCGGGGTCACCTTGTTCTGCACCGTGACGTGCGCGGCATAGCGGGCGCGGTCCTGCGGGATCAGCAACGGCTCCCACGCGGCGGCGAGGTCGGCGTGGAGCGCGGCGAGGCCTGGCGCGCGCAGCGTCAGCGCGACGCCGCGCCCGAGCGAGCGGTAGCCCGTCGCCTCGACCTCTGGCCGCGGGTGCTCGCGCGAGGCCAGCTTGAGCCGGGCGACGACGGTATCGAGCTCGCTGCCGGGCAGGTGGTGGAACAACGAGATGTGCGCCGGCACCCGGTTCAGCGACGGCGGATAATGCGCGCGCCGCAGCGCCTCGAAGCGCGCGAGCGTCGCGGCATCGGGTCGCGCGGTCAGGATCAGAGGGCGGAAATCGGTCATTGCACAGCCGTTATGGGGGAACCACGTAAGAAGCGTAACGTTCGCCGCATACGCTTTTCCCTTCCATTGCAAAGGATACCGTCATGGCTGCCAAGCCCAGCGACCCCGCCCAGCCGCGCTACAAGGTCGACTATCGCGAAATCCAACCGTTCGGCACGCTCAAGGACCTGCCGATCGCGCTCGAGGACAATGCCCGGCAGCAGTCGGTGCAGATCCTCAACCAGATCCTCGCCGACACGATGACGCTGCGCGACATGTACAAGAAGCACCACTGGCAGATGTCGGGCGCGACCTTCTACCAGCTCCATCTGCTGCTCGATAAGCACTACGAGGAGCAGGCGACGCTGGTCGATACGATCGCCGAGCGGATCATGGCGCTTGGCGGCATCAGCATCGCCATGGCGCCCGACGTCGCCGAGATGACGCGCATCCCGCGCCCGCCCAAGGGCCGCGAGGATGTGCCGACGCAGCTGTCGCGGCTGCTGGAAGCGCACGAGATCATCCTCCGCCAGGCGCACGAGGGCGCCGAGCAGGCGGACGAGAGCGGCGACGACGGCACCAACGACCTGCTGGTCAGCGAGGTCGTCCGCACCAACGAGCCGCAGGTGTGGTTCATCGCCGAACATCTTGCCGAGACGGCCCTGATCCGTTCCGACAAGTAGGACGACCGGCGGCGCAGCCTGCAGGGCTGCGCCGCCGGGCTTTGCCCTCGACATCGACGCTCTGCCGAGTTAGCCCCGCCGCGTGGTCCGCCGCCATCGTCGGCGGCAGTGGCGGGGCGACGACCGAGCATGACCAGCGCACTCCTTCTGTTCGGCGCGACCGGCGATCTGGCGCGACGGATGCTGCTGCCGTCGCTGTTCGGCCTTGACGCCGACGGGCTGCTGCCGCGCGACATCCGCATCATCGGCACGGCGCGCAGCCAGCTCGACGCCGCTGCCTACCGCGAAGTCGCAGCCAAGGCGCTGACCGACCATATCGACGCCGACCGGCTGATCCCGGCGACGGTCGACGCCTTTCTCGCCCGCCTCGACTATGTCCCGCTCGACGCCACGCACCCGGACGCCTTCGCGCCGCTGGCCGCCGCGGTCGGCGACGCCGACCTGTCGATCTTCCTGTCGACCGCGCCGTCGCTGTTCGGCGCGACCATCGCCGGACTACAGGGGCTGGCCTCGCGCGTCCCGGCGTTCGGCTGGCGCTGGAGAAGCCGCTGGGCGCGGACCTCGCCTCCAGCCGGGCGATCAACGACCAGGTGGCGACCGCGTTCAGCGAGGCGCAGACCTTCCGCATCGACCATTACCTCGGCAAGGAGACGGTGCAGAACCTGATCGCGCTGCGCTTCGGCAACGTGCTGTTCGAGCCGCTGTGGAACACTGCCGGCATCGATCATGTCCAGATCACCGTGTCGGAGACGGTCGGACTTGAAGGGCGCGGCGACTATTACGACGGCATGGGTGCGCTGCGCGACATGGTGCAGAACCATATGCTGCAGCTCGTCGCGCTGGTCGCGATGGAACCGCCGTCCCGCTTCGACGCGACCTCCGTGCGCGACGAGAAGGTCAAGGTGCTGCGCTCGCTGCGCCCGATCGACGCCGCCAGTGTCGAGGGCTGCAGCGTCATCGGCCAGTATACCGAGGGCGCCGCCGGCGGGCAGCCGGTCGCCGGCTATGCCAGCGAGCTCGGCAAGAAATCGACGACCGAGACCTTCGTCGCGCTGAAGTTGCACGTCGACAACTGGCGGTGGAAGAACGTCCCCTTCTATCTGCGCACCGGCAAGCGCCTGCCCGAGCGCCATTCCGAGATCACCATCCAGTTCAAGAGCGTGCCGCACTCGATCTTCGGCGCGAAGAGCGGCCCGCTGCGGCCCAACCGGCTCGTCATCCGACTGCAGCCGCACGAGAACATCCGCCTGTCGATCATGGCCAAGGAGCCGGGGCTCGACCGCGACGGCGTACGCCTGCGCGAGGTGCCGCTCGACATCGGCCTGGCCAACGCCTTCGCCGATGTCCGCCGTCGCATCGCCTATGAGCGGCTGCTGCTCGACCTGCTCGCCGGCGACCCGACGCTGTTCGTCCGCCGCGACGAGGTCGAGGCGCAGTGGACGTGGATCGACGGCATCCGCGCCGGGTGGAAATCGACCGGCATGACGCCCAAGCCGTACGGCGCCGGCACCTGGGGCCCGAGCGCGGCCATTGCCCTGACCGAGCGCGACGGCGTCAGCTGGTATGACTGACCTGCGCTGGGCCGGCGACGGCAGCGACGCCGCCGTCGCTGCCCGCGTCGCCGCCGCCGTCGCCCGGCCTGGGCCGGTCGCACTGTGCCTGCCCGGCGGCGCGACGCCGCGGCCGATCTTTGCCGCGCTCGCCGCGACGCGCCTGCCGTGGGACAAGGTGACGATCTGGCCCGGCGACGAACGCCAGGTTCCGCACGACCACTCGGCGAGCAATGTCGGCGCCCTGCGCGCGGCGTTCGGCGCCACCGGCGCGACGATCGAGCCGCTGTCGCCGGCGCTGCCGCCGCCGCGCTTCACCCTGACCTGGCTCGGGATGGGCGCGGACGGCCATGTCGCATCCTTGTTTCCGAGCAGCGACCCCGATCCCGCCGCGCCGGCGGGGGTGATCTCCATCACCCCCAAGCCGCTGCCGCCCGAAGCGCCCTTCGCGCGCCTGACGCTGACCCTTGCGGCGCTGGCCGACAGTGACGACATCATCCTCGTCGTCCGCGGGGCGGCCAAGCGCGACCTGCTGCTGGCCGCCGCCCGCGGCGAGCACGACCTCCCCGTCGCGCGCTTGCTGCGCCTCGCGCCGGTCACCGCCTTCTGGAGCGAGACATGAGCCTCCACGCCACCGTCGCCGCCGTCACCGACCGGGTGATCGAGCGCAGCCGCGACGGCCGCCGCCGCTATCTCGATCTCGTCGCCCGCGAGGCGGAGCGCGGCCTCGGCCGGCCGAAACTCAGCTGCGGCAACCTCGCTCACGGCTTCGCCGCCAGCGAGGGCGACAAGGCGGCGATCCGCGGCGGACGCGCGCCCAACCTGGGCATCGTCACGGCATACAACGACATGCTTTCGGCGCACCAGCCGTATGGTCGCTACCCCGAGCAGATCAAGATCTTCGCCCGCGAGGTCGGGGCGACGGCGCAGGTCGCGGGCGGCGTGCCGGCGATGTGCGACGGCGTCACCCAGGGGCAGGTCAGCATGGAGCTGTCGCTGTTCAGCCGCGATACCATCGCACTCGGCACCGCGGTCGCGCTCAGCCACGGCATGTTCGAGGGCGTGGCGCTGCTCGGCATCTGCGACAAGATCGTGCCGGGCCTGCTGATCGGGGCGCTCCGCTTCGGCCACCTGCCGGCGATCGGCATTCCTGCCGGGCCGATGCCGTCGGGCCTGCCGAACAAGGAGAAGGTCCGCGTTCGCCAGCTGTTTGCCGAGGGCAAGGTCGGCAAGGCCGAGCTGCTCGAAGCCGAGGCGGCGAGTTACCATTCGCCCGGCACCTGCACCTTCTACGGCACGGCCAACTCCAACCAGATGATGATGGAGGTCATGGGCCTCCACATTCCCGGCGCGGCCTTCGTCAACCCGGGCACCAAGCTGCGGCAGGAGCTGACCCGCGCCGCCGTCCACCGCCTGGCGGCGACGACCCACGACGGCAACGACTGGCGGCCGCTGGGGCACTGCGTCGACGAGAAGGCGATCGTCAACGCCGCCGTCGGCCTGCTGGCGACCGGGGGTTCGACCAATCACGCCATCCACCTGCCGGCGATCGCGCGCGCGGCGGGTATCGTCCTCGACTGGGAGGACCTCGACCGACTGTCGGGCGCGGTCCCGCTGATCGCGCGCATCTATCCCGGCGGCGACGGCGACGTTAACCGCTTCCATGCCGCCGGCGGCATGGCCTTCACCGTGCGCGAATTGCTGTCGGCCGGGTTGCTCCACGGCGACATCCGCACTGTCGCGGGCGAGAGCCTGGCCGACTACGCCCGCATGCCGGCGATGGACGGCGAGGCGCTGACCTGGGTCGACCCGCCGGTCGGCCCGATTGACGACGGCATCCTGCGGACGGTCGCCCAGCCCTTCGCCCCCGACGGCGGTATGCGGCTTGTCCACGGAAACCTCGGCCGCGGCATCTTCAAGACCAGCGCCGTTGCGGCCGAGCGCTGGACGATCGAGGCTCCGGCGGCGGTGTTCAGCGACCAGGACGCGGTGCTCGCCGCCTTCAAGGCCGGGCAGCTCGACCGCGACGTCATCGTTGTCGTCCGCTTCCAGGGACCGCGGGCGAACGGCATGCCCGAGCTCCACAAGCTGACGCCGCCGCTCGGCGTGCTGCAGGACAAGGGCTTCCGCGTCGCCCTCGTCACCGACGGCCGCATGTCGGGAGCCAGCGGCAAGGTGCCCGCGGCGATCCACGTCACCCCCGAGGCGGCGGTCGGCGGCCCGCTGGCGCTGGTCCGCGATGGCGACGTCGTCCGCGTCTGCGCCGTCACCGGCGAGCTGTCGGTCGCCACCGACCTCAGCGCGCGCGACCCGGCCCCCCTCCGGCGCGACAGCGACGGCACGGGCCGCGAGCTGTTCGCCATGATGCGCGCGGGCGCCGACGACGCCGAACGTGGCGCCTCGGCCATGCTCGCCGCGGCGGGGCTGTAGTGGAGATCGTCGTCGCCGACATTGGCGGGACGCACGCCCGCTTCGCGCTCGCCGAGGTCGACGGCGGCCGGGTGACGGCGCTCGGCCCCGAGACGGTGCTCAAGGCGGCCGAGCACGCCAGCCTGCAGACGGCGTGGGAGGCCTTTGCCACGGTGCATGCGCGGCCGCTGCCCCGCGCGGCGGCGATTTCGGTCGCCTCGCCGATCGGCGGCGAGGTCATCAAGCTGACCAACAATCCGTGGATCATCCGCCCGGCGCTGATCGGCGAGAAGCTCGGCGTCGACCGCTATACCTTGGTCAACGACTTCGCCGCCGTCGCCCACGCCGTCGCCGCGGTCGGGCCGGAGCACCTCGCCCATTGCTGCGGCCCGGAGGGTCCGCTGGCGCCGACCGGCGTGGTCAGCGTCCTCGGCCCCGGCACCGGCCTCGGCGTCGCGACGCTGGTCCGCGACGCCGACGGCACGCGCGTGCTGGCGACCGAGGGCGGGCACAGCGACTTCGCCCCGCTCGACGCGCTGGAGGACCAGATCCTCGCCCGCCTGCGCGCCCGCTTCCGCCGGGTGTCGGTCGAGCGCGTCGTTGCCGGGCCGGCGCTGGTCGACCTCTACGAAATCCTTGCCGGCATCGAGGGCCGTCCCGTCACCGCCCGCGACGCCCCGGCGCTATGGGCCGCAGCACTGGCCGGCGACGACAGCCTGGCCGCTGCCGCGCTCGACCGCTTCTGCCTTGCACTCGGGGCGGTCGCCGGGGACATTGCCCTGACCCAGGGTGGCTTCGGCGGCGTCGTCATCGCCGGCGGCATCGGCCTGCGGCTGGCCGCCCACCTGCCGCGTTCGGGTTTCCGCCAGCGCTTCGTCGCCAAGGGGCGGTTCGAGACGCTGATGGGCACCATCCCGGTCAAGATCCTGACCCACAAGCAGCCGGGTCTGCTCGGCGCCGCCGCCGCCTTTGCCCAGGAGCACCGATGAACATCGACGCGGTCATGCGGTTGGGGAGCGTCATCCCGGTCATCGTTATCGACGACGTGGCGCATGCGGTGCCGTTGGCCGAGCGGCTGGTCGCCGCCGGCATGGTCGCGCTGGAAGTGACGCTGCGCACGCCTGCCGCGCTCGACGCGATGCGGGCGATGGCCGCGGTGCCCGGCGCGGTCGTCGGCGCGGGCACGGTGCTCAATGAACGGCAGCTCGACGCGGCGCTCCAGGCGGGCGCCAAGTTCATCGTCTCTCCCGGCCTCACCGAGCCGTTGGCGCGCGCGGCACTTGACCGAGGCATCCCGTTCCTGCCCGGCGTGGCGACGGCGGCCGATATCATGCGCGGCATGGACCTCGGCCTCGACCGATTCAAGTTCTTCCCGGCGACGGCGAGCGGCGGCATTCCGGCACTCAAGGCCCTTTCGGCGCCGTTCGGTCAGGTGCGCTTCTGTCCGACCGGCGGCATCACCGCGGCCACCCGGGACGACTGGCTGGCCGTGCCGAGCGTCGTCTGCGTCGGCGGCTCGTGGATGGTCTAGCTGACCTGGCGACGCGCGTTAGGTTCGGACCATGATGGCAAACTCGGGGCACGCAGGACCAAGCTAGCGACCCCATCCGGGAATGTCGTCGATCGTGATCCAGCCATTGACGTAGTTGGCGTAATACAGCCCGAACAGCACCGCCGAAACGACCGTCGTCCACAGCGCCTTGGCCTTCATGTTCGGCCGCACCGGGGCGCTTTCGGCCTGCCCCGGCACACGCGCCTCACCGGCCTCGTCACTGGTGCGGACGCCGAACGGCAGCACGGCGAACAGCGTCAGCATCCAGAACAGGATGTAGATGACAAAGGCCGAGACCGGCTTCACGCCGCCAGCCTGACCACCTGCACGTCGGTCACCGGCTTCTTGCCGGTCCAATCGCGAGCGACGCGACGGACGGCGACGCGGATCGTCTCGGCGAACTTCTCCTCGTCGCGCGGGTTACCGCTGCGCGCGGCCACCTCGGCGGCCTCGGCGCATTCGGCGAGAAAGTCCTTGTGGTCCTCCTCGACCGGGACGCCCTGGGTGGCAATCACCGGGCGCGCCGCCAGCTTGCCGCCGCCGTTGAGGACGACGGTGGCCGACAGATAGCCGTTGTGCATGATCCGCCGCCGCTGGACGATGGTCGCGCCGTCGGCCGGCAGGATGACATCGCCATCGAGCACCAGCCGCCCGACCTTTTCATGGCCGATCAGCTTCGGACCGTTCGGCGCGAGGCGGATGGCGGTCCCGTTCATCGGCACCATCGCCCGCGGCACGCCGACGTCGAGCGCCAGCTTGGCGTGCGCCTCGAGATGGCGCCGCTCGCCGTGGACCGGGATGGCGATCTCCGGCCGAATCCAGCCGTACATGTCGGTCAGCTCCGGCCGGCCGGGGTGGCCCGAGACGTGGACATGGGCCTGCCGTTCGGTGATGACCTCGACCCCGCGCGTCGCCAGTGCGTTCTGCACCGTGCCGATCGCCAGTTCGTTGCCCGGTATTTCCTTCGACGAATAGATCACGCAGTCGCCGCGCTCGAGCTTGAGATGCTGATGGCTGCCGCTGGCGATGCGGCTGAGCGCGGCCGCTGGCTCGCCCTGCGCGCCGGTACAGATGATCAGCAGCTTTTCGGGGGCGAGCCGCGCCGCCTGGTCGAACGACAGGACGGGTGGGAAATCCTTGAGATAGCCGGTCGCCCGCGCCACGCCCAGGATGCGGTCCATCGACCGGCCGACGACGCAGACCTGCCGCCCGGTCTCCAGTGCCACCTGCCCCAGCGTGTGCAACCGCGCCGCGTTCGAGGCAAAGGTCGTCACCAGCACCCGGCCCGTCGTGCGGCCACGGATGACCTCGAGCAGTCCGTCGCGCACGCCCGCCTCGCTACCGCTGGCATTGCGGTTGAAAACGTTGGTCGAATCGCCGACCATCGCCAGCACGCCGGCGTCGCCGATCGCGCGCATCTGCGCCGGGGTCGACGGCGTGCCCATCTGCGGCTGGTCGTCGAGCTTCCAGTCGCCGGTGTGGAACACCCGGCCGAACGGCGTGTCGATGACCAGCCCGTTGCCCTCGGGGATCGAGTGCGCCATGGCGGCGTAGCGGAAGGTGAAGTCGCCGAGCGTGACGCTGCCGCCCATCGGCACGACCTTCAGCTTGACCTCCTTCTCCAGCCCCTCCTCGACCAGTTTGCCGCGGATCAGGCCGGCGGTGAACGGCGTCGCGTACAGCGGCACGCCGAGGTCGGCGGCGAGATAGGGTATCGCACCGATATGATCCTCGTGACCATGCGTCAGGACGATGCCGAGCAGGTCCTCGCGCCGCTCCTCGATGAAGCTGAGATCGGGGAGAATCAGATCGACGCCGGGATAGGACGGATCGGCGAAGGTCATGCCGAGGTCGACCATCACCCACTTGCCGCGGCAGCCGTAGAGGTTGACGTTCATGCCGATCTCGCCCGACCCGCCGAGGGGCAGGAAGATCAGTTCGTCGCCGGGGGTGAGGAAGTTCTTGCGATTGGGATTAGGCATCAGGCTCCAGACTGGTTGAGGACAAAAATGCGGTGCAACCCGCGAATGGTCAGGTCGCCATCGACCCGGTCGATGGCCGGAGTATGGCGGTTGAAGAGCGTGGCCAGGCCGCCGGTGCCGATCACGGTGACGGGGCTGCCCGATTTCCGATGTAATGCGCGCGACCAATCCTTCAATGAGGCCGACATAGCCCCAGAAGACGCCCGCCTGCATCGCGTGGACGGTGTTGGTGCCGATCGCGCTGCCGTTGCCCGGCGGCGGCTCGACGGCGATGCGCGGCAGCTTCGCGGCATGGCTGTACAGCGCATCCATCGACAGGTTGATCCCCGGCGCGATCGCTCCGCCGCGATAGATGCCGGCGCCGCCCTCGTCGGTGATGACGTCGAAGGTTGTGGCCGTGCCGAAATCGACGACGATCAAATTGCCCGGCGTGCTCGCGTGCGCGGCGACGGCGTTGACGATGCGGTCGGCGCCGACCTCGCGCGGGTTGTCGACGGCGAGGCCGATGCCATAGCGAACGCCCTCGTCGCCGACGACCAGCGGCTCGACCTTGAAATATTTGCGGCACAGACGCTGCAGGTTGAACAGCGTCGGCGGCACAACCGTGGCGATGATCGCGGCGTCGATGTGCGCGTGGATGACCTCCTCCAGCGCCATCAGTTGGTGGAGCCAGACGGCATATTCGTCGGCCGTGCGGTCGCGGTCGGTCGAAATGCGCCATCGGTGAGCGATCTCGCCGCCCTCGACCAGGGCAAAGACGATGTTGGTGTTGCCGACGTCGATCGCTAGCAGCATGGCCCCTCCCCGCCTGTCATAGCGCGAAGACCTCGCCGGCGTGAATCGCTCGCGAGCCGCCTTCGGCGCAGCACCAGCCGCAGCGCGCCGTCCGCCTCCAATCCGGCAAAGGTGCCGGTGACGGTCTCGCTCCCGAGCCGAACCTCGATCGGCCGGCCGATCCCGGCCGCACGGGCCAGCCATTCACCGCGCACGGGGGCGAAGGCGCGATGGCGCCATTCCTGCCGGACATGACCAAAGGCGGCGGCGAGAACGTCGATGAAGGCGCCGGCATCGGGCGCGGCGACGCCGGCGGCCGGAAGCGACGTCGCCGGCCGCTCCGTGTCCGCCGGGTGACCGGCGAGATTGACGCCGAAGCCGATGATCGTTGCGCCCTCGCGCCGTTCGAGCAGGATGCCGGCGCACTTGACGCCGTCGAGCAGCACGTCGTTCGGCCATTTCAGCGTCAGCCGTTCCGCCGCGACCCAGCGGTCGAGGGTGCGGGCGAGCGCGATCGCCGCGACGAAGGACAGCTCCTGCGCCGACCCCTCGCCTGGCTGCGGCCGAACGATGACACTGGCGAACAAATTGCCAGGCACCGACACCCAGGGCCGACCGCGCCGGCCGCGGCCCCCGGTCTGCGTGTCGGCGCGTACCCATGTCCCGTCGGGCAGGTCGCGTTCGGCCAGCCAGTCGTTGGTCGAGCCGACCGTGGGCAGGTGATGGATCAGATCCCCTCCCGCCCCATCAGGAGAGGGAAACTCACAGCAGACTTGCCGCCGCCCGGCTGGCCGCCGCGACCAGCGGCGTGATCGCCAGCATCCCCAGCGGCGAGCAGAACAGGGCAGCTGCGGTCAGCAGGATCGTGTTGGTCCGGCTGTCGGGCGGCGCGAAGGCGGGTGCGGGCTCGTCGAAATAGATGCTCTTGATGACGCGCAGGTAATAATAGGCGCCGATGACCGAGGCGACGACGCCGACCACTGCCAGCACGTAGAGATGTGCGTCGACCGCCGCCTGGAACACGGCGAACTTGGGCCAGAAGCCGAGCAGCGGCGGGATGCCGGCCAGGCTGAACATGAAGATGGCAAAGGCCGCGGCGAGGCCCGGGCGGCTGCGCGACAGGCCACTCAGGCTGGCCAGCGTCTCGACGGGCTCTCCATCCGCCGCGCCGCGCATCGCCAGCACGGCGAGGAAGCTGCCGAGCGTCATGACGACATAGACAGCGAGGTAGAACAGCACGCCGGTCACGCCCTCGCGCGTCCCCGCGGCCAGTCCGATCAGGGCGAAGCCGACGTTGTTGATCGACGAATAGGCGAGCAGCCGCTTGATGTTGGTCTGGCCGATCGCACCGACCGCGCCGAGCAGCATCGAGGCGATCGACACGAAGGTCACGATCTGCCGCCAATCGAGCGTCATGCCACCGAAGGCGCCGACCGCGACGCGGAGCAGCAGGCCCATCGCCGCCACCTTAGGCGCTCCGGCGAAGAAGGCGGCGACCGGCGTCGGCGCGCCCTCGTAGACGTCGGGCGTCCACATATGGAATGGCACGGCGGAGATCTTGAAGGCGATGCCCGACAGGATAAAAACCAGCCCGATCAGCGTGCCGAGGTCGGCCGCGCCGGTGCCCCGCACCAGCCCGTGCAGCGCGGCGAAGCTCGTCGTGCCGGTGAAGCCATAGACCAGGCTGATGCCGTAGAGCAGGATGCCCGACGCCAGCGCGCCGAGGACGAAATACTTCAAGCCCGCCTCGCTCGACCGCGCCTCGTTGCGGTGGAACGCGGCGAGGACATAGGCGGCGAGGCTCTGCAGCTCGAGCCCGACGTACAGCGTCAGCAGGTCGTTGGCGCTGACCATCAGGCACATGCCGAGCGCCGACAGCGTCAACAGGACCGGATATTCGAAGCGGCCGGTCGCCGATCGCTGCAGGTAAGGCAACGCCAGGACCATCGATACCGCCGCGCCGGCGAGGACGATGACCTTGAGGAAGGTCGACAGGGCGTCGGCGACGTAAAGGCCGCCGAACGCCGTCGCCCCCACCGCCGGGACGACGCCGAGATGGACGGCGGCCAGCGCGACGATGCCGACCGCGACCCAGGTCAACGGCACCAGGCTGCGATCGCCGCGGAACACGCCGATCATCAGCAGGACCAGCGCGCCGGCGGCCAGGATCGTCTCGACCGAGGCGAGGTGGACCGATCCGTACAGCGTCTGCAGCGCGATCACCTGGCTGCTCCCTCGGGATGTGCCGCGACCCGCGCCGGCACAGCGTGCTGCGGCGGCGCGGCGGCGGGCTGCAGCCGCGCCAGGATCGCCCCGACCGGCGCGCGCAGCGGCCGCAGGAAGCTTTCCGGATAGATGCCCATCCACAGCACGGCGGCGGCGATCGGCAGCAGCGTCGCCAGCTCGCGAGGGCTGAGGTCCGGCATTGCCAGCACCTCCGCCCGCTCCTGCGTGCCGAAGACGACACGGCGGTACAGCCACAGCATATAGGCCGCGCCGAGGATGATGCCCGGTCGTCATGCCGAGCGCCAGCCAGGTCGAGCCGGCGAAGCTGCCGAGCAGCACCAGGAATTCGGCAACGAAGCCGCTGGTCCCCGGCAGGCCGATCGACGCCATGGTGAACAGCAGGAAGAACACGGCATAGCGCGGCATGGTGTTGGCCAGCCCGCCATAGGCCGCGATCTCGCGCGTGTGCAGCCGGTCGTAAATCACGCCGACGCACAGGAACAGCGCCCCGGAAACCAGCCCATGACTGAGCATCATCAGGATGCCGCCCTCGATCCCCTGGCGGTTGAACACGAACAGCCCGGCGGTGACGAACGCCATATGGGCGACCGACGAGTAGGCGATCAGCTTCTTCATGTCCGTCTGCACCAGCGCGACGAGGCTGGTATAGACCACGGCCACCACCGACAGCACGGCGACGATCCAGACCAGCTGGACGCTCGCCTCGGGAAACATCGGCAGTGAGAAGCGGACAAAGCCGTAGCCGCCCATCTTGAGCAGCACGCCGGCGAGGATCACCGACCCGGCTGTCGGCGCCTCGACATGCGCGTCGGGGAGCCAGGTGTGGACCGGCCACATCGGCATCTTGACCGCGAACGAGGCAAAGAACGCCAGCCACAGCCACGTCTGCACGTCGGGCGCGAAGTTGAAGGTCAGCAGCGTCCCGATGTCGGTCGTATGTGCGGTCGACGCCATGTAGATCATCGCCAGCAGCATCAGCACGCTGCCGAGCAGGGTATAGAGGAAGAACTTGTAGCTGGCGTAGATCCGCCGCGCGCCGCCCCAGATACCGATGATCAGATACATCGGGATGAGACCGCCCTCGAAGAACAGATAGAACAGGAACAGGTCCTGCGCCGCGAAGACGCCGATCATCAGCGTCTCCATCAGCAGGAAAGCCGCCATATACTCGGGCACGCGACGCTGGATCGACTCCCACGACGCCAGGATGCAGAACGGCATCAGGAACGTCGACAGCACGATCAGCATCAGCGCGATGCCGTCGATGCCGAGGTGCCACGACAGGAACGGCGCGAACAGGTCGACCCGCTCGCCGAACTGGAAGGCGGCAGTCGACGTATCGAAGCGCAGCCACAGGAAGACGGCGAGACCGAGCTCGATCAGCGTCACGACCAGTGCCGTCGTCCGCGCGTTGGCCGCCCGGGCGTCGTCGCCGCCGGGCGCGAACAGCACCCACAGCGCAGCGATGACCGGCAGCAGGATCAGGACCGACAGGACGGGAAAGCTCACGAGGCGAACATCCGCGGCACGAACCACGTCGCCGCCGCCGCAACGCCGACCAGCATCATCAGGGCATAGGTATAGACATAGCCCGACTGGAACCGCCGGGCGGCGGCGGCGGTGTCGCCGACGACGCGCGTCACGCCGTCCGGCCCGAAGCGGTCGATCAGGTTGCGGTCGCCGCTCCAGAACAGGCGGCCGAACGCCACGGCGCCCCGGACAAAGACCAGCCCGTACAGCTCGTCGAAATACCATTTGTGCACGAGGAAAGCGTACAGGCCCCGAAAGGTGTCGGCGAAACGCTGCGGCGCTTGCGTGTCACGCAGATAGTTCTGCGCGGCGAGGAACAGGCCGAGGAAGAAGGCCACCGCCGGCGACCAGACGACGAAGGGCGACAAATGCTCGGTCGCCTCGGCCAGGTCGCGATGAACGACCGCCGAGCCGCGCCAGAATACCGCTGCGTCGGGGCCGAGGAAGGTCGTGTGGAACACCGCCCCGGCGAACAGCGCGCCGAGGCTGAGCACCGCCAGCGGCAGCAGCATCGTCCACGGGCTCTCGTGCGGGTGGTAGCCGCCGGTACCGGCCGGCGCCTGGGCGTGGACGGGCGCATGGTCGTGCTCCTGCCCCGGGCTGTCGGTCGTGCCCTCGGTGCCGTGCGGGTGGGCGGCATCGGCTTCGGGCGAGCCGTGGCCGTCGTGGACCGCGTGCTGGATATGCTCGCTGCCCGCCCAGCGCGGCGCGCCGAAGAAGGTGAGGAAGGCCAGCCGCCACGAATAGAAGCTGGTCAGGAAGGCGACGAAGACACCGACGACGAAGGCGACGACCCCGGCTTCGGTGCCGCGCGCAAAGGCCGCCTCGATGATCGCATCCTTGGAATAGTAGCCGCTGGTGAAGAAGAAGCCGGTCAGCGACAGCGTGCCGATGGTCATCGCCGCGAAGGTCAGCGGCAGCGGCTTCCGCAGGGCGCCGTAGAAGCGCATGTCCTGCTCGTGGTGCATCGAATGGATCACCGCGCCGGCACCCAGGAACAGCAGCGCCTTGAAGAAGGCGTGGGTGAACAGGTGGAACATCGCCGCACCGTACGCCCCCGAGCCGGCGGCGAAGAACATGTAGCCGAGCTGGCTGCACGTCGAATAAGCGATGACGCGCTTGATGTCGGTCTGGACGCAGGCGACGGTCGCGGCGAACAGCGCCGTCGCCGCGCCGACATAGGTGACGACCGCCAGCGCCGTCGCGCTCGTCTCGAACATCGGCGACAGGCGGCAGACCATGAACACGCCGGCCGTGACCATCGTCGCGGCGTGGATCAGCGCGCGAGACCGGCGTCGGCCCCTCCATCGCGTCGGGCAGCCAGGTGTGGAGGCCGAGCTGCGCCGACTTGCCCATCGCGCCGACGAACAGCAGCAGGCACAGGCAGGTCATGGTGTCGACCGACGCGCCGAGAAACTCGAAATGGCTTCCGGTCATGCCCGGCGCCGCCGCGAGGATCGCGTCGAGCTTGACCGTGTGGAACACCAGGAAGGTGCCGAAAATGCCGAGCGAGAAGCCGAAGTCGCCGACGCGGTTGACGACGAACGCCTTGATCGCGGCGGCGTTGGCCGACGGCTTGTAGTACCAGAAGCCGATCAGCAGGTAGCTCGCGAGGCCCACCCCTTCCCAGCCGAAGAACATCTGGACGAGGTTGTCCGCCGTCACCAGCATCAGCATGGCGAAGGTGAACAGCGACAGATAGGCGAAGAAGCGCGGCTGGTCGGGATCCTCGGCCATGTACCCCCAGCTGTAGAGGTGGACGAGCGCCGACACGGTGGTGATGACGACGAGCATGACGCTGGTCAGCGCGTCGATCTTGAAGGCCCAGGCGACGTGGAGATCGCCGCTGTCGATCCAGTCGAGCACCGGCAGTGAATAAGCAGCGCCGTGGCCCAACCCGACCTGCGCGAACACGACCCAGCTGAGCGCCGCCGAGACGAATAGCGCGCCGGTCGTCACCGACTTGGCGACCGTGTCGCCGATCATGCGGTTGCCGAGGCCGGCGATCAGCGCGGCGACCAGCGGCAGGAAGACGAGGAGCTGGATCATCACCCCTTCATCTGGTTGATGTCGTCGACCGTGATCGTCCCGCGGTTGCGGAAATAGACGACGAGAATGGCAAGCCCGATCGCCGCCTCGGCCGCGGCGACGGTCAGGACGAACATGGCGAAGACCTGCCCGACGAGGTCGTGGGCGAACGACGAGAAGGCGACGAGGTTGATGTTGACCGCCAGCAGGATCAGCTCGATCGACATCAGGATGATGATGACGTTCTTGCGGTTGATGAAGATGCCGAGCACGCCGATCACGAACAGGATCGCGCCCGACGGCGAGATAATGGCCGAGCCCGATGGTCACAGCGTCACGCCCTCGCCGCTCGGCGCGTGCACCGTGCTGATCGACGTCGCCGGGGTGCGCGCGGTCTGCGCCGCGATCGACTGCTTGCGGATGCCCGGGCGCTGGCGGTGGGTCAGGACGATGGCGCCGATCATCGCCGTCAGCAGGACCATGCCGGCCGCCTGGAAGATGAAGACATAGCGCGTGTAGATCAGGCTGCCGAGCGCCTGCGTGTTGGTCATGCCGGCCATCACCGGGGCGCCGACACCGGCCGGCGCGCCGACGTGGAAGCTGCCGCCGCCCAGCACCAGCAGCAGCTCGGCGAGCAGCACCACCGCCAGCCCCAGACCGAACGGCAGGTATTTGGCGAAGCCGGCGCGCAGGCGGGCGAAGTCGACGTCGAGCATCATCACGACGAACAGGAACAGCACGGCGACCGCGCCGACATAGACGATGACCAGGATCATCGCCAGGAACTCGGCGCCGAGCAGGACGAACAGCCCGGCGGCGTTGAAGAAGGCAAGGATCAGCCACAGCACCGAGTGGACCGGGTTCCGCGACAGGATCGTGAACGCCGCG
The DNA here is from genome assembly GCA_963847215.1 of uncultured Alphaproteobacteria bacterium. GTDB lineage: Bacteria > Pseudomonadota > Alphaproteobacteria > Sphingomonadales > Sphingomonadaceae > Polymorphobacter_B. Next base: position 99,956 of record CAWJZA010000007.1, on the reverse strand, counting down.
CCGGTGAGGACGAAGAACGTGAACAGGTAGAAGGCGTAGGCAGCGATCATGAAAGCGTGGGCAGTCCCTGTCGGTTGCGGCAGCGCCCGGCTGCCCTCCGTCATCCCGGCGTGTGCCGGCAAATTGCTGCGGTGCGTCTAACGCCCGGCGGCAGCCGCGGCAACCCGCCGCGTCGCTCGTTTCGCGCCTAGCGCCACGGCGCGTCGGCCTGCAGGTTGGCGGCGATCACCCGCTCCCAGCGCTCGCCGTTCTGGAGGAGCTTGTCCTTGTCGTAGATCAGCTCCTCGCGCGTCTCGGTCGAGAATTCGAGGTTCGGCCCCTCGACGATGGCGTCGACCGGGCACGCCTCCTGGCAGAAGCCGCAGTAGATGCACTTGGTCATGTCGATGTCGTAGCGCGTCGTCCGGCGGCTGCCGTCCTCGCGCGGCTCGGCCTCGATGGTGATCGCCTGCGCCGGGCAGACCGCCTCGCACAGCTTGCAGGCGATGCACCGCTCCTCGCCGTTCGGGTAGCGGCGCAGCGCGTGCTCGCCGCGGAAGCGGGGCGAGAGCGCGCCCTTCTCGTAGGGGTAGTTGAGCGTCGCCTTGGGCTTGAACATGTAGCTGAAGGTCAGCCCGAGCCCGCGGACGAACTCGATCAGCAGGAGGGACTTGGCGGCGCGGAAGACGGCGTTCATCGGATTACTCCCGGCAAAGCGTTGAAGTGCCCCGTGAACACCAGCCAGCCGCTGACCACGCACACCCACGCCAGCGACAGCGGCAGGAACACCTTCCACCCGAGCCGCATCAGCTGGTCGTAGCGATACCGCGGGACGGTCGCCTTCACCCAGGCGAAGATGAAGAACATCAGGAACAGCTTGAGGAACAACCAGATGACGCCGGGCACGAAGTACAGCGGCGCCCAGTTGAGCGGCGGCAGCCAGCCGCCGAGGAACAGCAGGCTCGACAGCGCGCACATCAGCAGGACGTTGGCGTATTCGCCGAGGAAGAACAAAGCGAACGCCATCGACGAATATTCGACCTGATAGCCGGCGACGAGCTCGGCCTCGGCCTCGGGCAGGTCGAACGGCGGGCGGTTGGTCTCGGCCAGCGCGGAGATGAAGAAGACGATCGCCATCGGAAACAACAGCGGGTTGAACAGGTTGCCGTTGAAGATCCCGAGGACGTTGCCTTTCTGCGCGGCGACGATGTCGGTCAGGTTGAAGCTGCTCGAATACAGCACGACGCAGACGATGACGAAGCCGATCGAGACCTCGTAGCTGACCATCTGCGCCGCCGAGCGCAGGCCGCCGAGGAACGGGTATTTCGAGTTCGACGCCCAGCCCGACATGATGATGCCGTAGACGCCCATCGAGCTGACCGCGAACAGGTACAGCAGCCCGACGTTGATGTCGGCCAGCACCACGCCCGGCGTCGAACGGGATCACCGCCCAGGCGATCAGCGCGAGGGTGAAGGTGATCATCGGCGCGATCAGGAAGACGCCGATATTGGCGCCCGAAGGGATGATCGTCTCCTTCAGGAACAGCTTCAGCGCGTCGGCGAAGGTCTGCAGGATGCCGAATGGCCCGACGACGTTGGGGCCGCGGCGCAGCTGCATCGCCGCCCAGATCTTGCGGTCGGCGTAGACCGCGAAGGCGACGCCCGCCATCACCGGCAGGGCGATGAACAGGATCAGCAGCAGCGTGGCGACGAACCAGCCGAGATCGGGGCCGAGGAAGCTGTGCTGAAAGGCCGGCGTCCAATTCATTCCGCCGCCTCCAGCGCGGGTTCGACGGCCTCGACGATCTCGCGGACGCACTCGGCCATGGTCCGGCTGGCGCGGGCAATGGCGTTCGGGCGGTAGAAATCGCGAACCGGCACGGGAATCGACCCCGACAGCGGCGGCACCTCGATCGCGCCGGGATCGGCCCAGGCGACGGACGTCAGCCCCTCCTGGCCCAGATGCGGCCACTCGCCGGCGATTGCGCGCCCGCAGCGCGCGCAGGTCGTCGTACGGCAGCGCTTGGCCGAGCACCGCCGACAGGGCGCGCAGGATCGTCCAGTCCTCGCGCGCCTCGCCCGGCGGGAAGGTCGCGCGCAGGCCCCGCTGCACCCGGCCCTCGAGGTTGACGTAAGTCCCCGACTTCTCGGTGTACGCCGCAGCCGGCAGGATGACGTCGGCGCCGCGCGCGCCGCGGTCGCCGTGATGGCCGATGTAGATCCTGAAGCCGCCGGGAACGTCGACCTCGTCGACGCCGAGGTTGAACAGCACCTTGGCCGGCCTCTCCGCCAGCCCGGCCATGCCCCCATCGGCCACGAAGCCGATGTCGAGCGCGCCGACCCGGCTCGCCGCGGTGTGCAGCCGGTTTAACGCCGTTCCAGCCGTCGCGGACCAAACCGAACCGGCCGACCAGCGTGCCGACCGCGGCGAGCACGTCGCTCCGCACCCCCGCGCCGACGATCACTGCGGGCCGCGCCGCAGCGGTGAGCGCGTCGGCCACTGCGGCCGGCAGATCACCAAGCAGCGCGGCATCATCGCCGAGCTGCGTCACCGGATAGGTCAGGTCGAACGCTGGCCCGACGTTGAACGCGCGCGCGCCGCCCCGCCGCACCGCCTTGCGAACGCGGGTGTTGACCAGCGGTGCCTCGTGGCGAAGGTCGGTGCCGACCAGCAGAACGACGTCGGCGGTCTCGATCCCGGCGAGCGTCGTGTTGAAGCGATAATGCGACGGCTCCGCCGCCGACACCGCCATGCCGTCGACGCGGCATTCGTGGCGAGCCGAGCCCAGCGTGCCGAGCAGGTCCTTCAGCGCCACCATGGCTTCGACATCGGCGAGGTCGCCCGCCACCGCCGCCACGTCGTCACCGCCGACGCCGGCCAGCGCCGCCTTGACGGCGTCGAACGCCTGCGCCCAGGTCGCGCGGACCAGCTTGCCGCCGGTGCGGACATAAGGCGCATCGAGCCGGCCGCGCGCGAGCCCGTCGCAGGCGAAGCGGGTGACGTCGCTCGCCCATTCCTCGTTGACCTCGTCGTTGACCCGCGGCGTCACCCGCATCACCGCCGCTCCGCGCGTGCCGACGACGATGTTGGTGCCGACCGCGTCCATCACGTCGATCGATTCGGTCTTCTTCAGCTCCCACGGCCGCGCTTCGAAGGCATACGGCTTCGACGTCAGCGCGCCGACCGGGCACAGGTCGATGACGTTGCCCGACAGTTCGGAGCGCACCGCGCTTTCCAGGTACGATGTGATCTGCATGTTCTCGCCGCGGCCGATGGCGCCGATGTCCTCGACGCCGGCGACTTCCTCGGCGAAGCGGACGCAGCGCGTGCAGTGGATGCAGCGCGTCATCACCGTCTTGATCAGCGGCCCCATGTACTTCTCGGTCACCGCGCGCTTGTTCTCGTGGTAGCGCGAGTGGCCGCGGCCGTAGGCGAGCGCCTGGTCCTGCAGGTCGCACTCGCCGCCCTGGTCGCAGATCGGGCAGTCGAGCGGGTGGTTGATGAGGAGGAACTCCATCACCCCCTGCCGCGCCTTGTTGACCATCGCGCTGGTGGTCGAGACGACCTGGTTGTCGGCCGCCGGCAGCGCGCACGACGCCTGCGGCTTCGGCGGCCCGGGCTTCACCTCGACCAGGCACATGCGGCAGTTGCCGGCGATCTGACAGGCGCTCGTGGTAGCAGAAGCGCGGGATCTCGGCGCCCGCCGCCTCGCACGCCTGCATGACGGTGGCGCCCGCGGGCACCTCGACCTCGATGCCGTCGACGGTGAGCTTAGGCATGGTCGTCTCGCTCGACAGATTTAGCGATCGTCGTGACAAGACCGAAGTGCTCGGGCAACGCGAAGCGTGCGCGGCGACGTGAATCGACGGCTCCACGAACGCAATACACATCCAGATCACTGCGGCGACAGGGGCGCAATACAGCGCCGCGACGAAAGCCATGATGATCCAGTGGATCAGGGAAAACGAGGCCACCGCGCTATTCCGCCGCCAACATCGCCGGCACCTGGACGAACCCCTTCCGCTTCGCGATCCGCGCCTCGACCTCGGGACGGAAGTGGCGGAGCAGCCCCTGGATCGGCCAGGCGGCGGCGTCGCCGAGCGCGCAGATGGTGTGGCCCTCGATCTCGGTGGTGACTTCGAGCAGCAGGTCGATCTCGTGATACTCGGCCTCGCCGGTGACGAGGCGTTCCATGACGCGCCACATCCAGCCCGTGCCCTCGCGGCACGGGGTGCACTGGCCGCAGCTCTCGTGCTTGTAGAAGTACGACAGGCGGGTGATCGCCTTCACGACGTCGGTCGACTTGTCCATGACGATGACCGCCGCGGTGCCGAGGCCGCTCTTGAGGTCCTTCAGCGCGTCGAAGTCCATCGGCGCGTCGATGATCTGGTGCGCCGGGACCAGCGGCACCGACGAGCCGCCGGGGATGACGCACAGCAGATTGTCCCAGCCGCCGCGGATGCCGCCGCAGTGCGTCTCGATCAGCTCGCGGAAGGGCACGCTCATCGCGTCCTCGACGACGCAGGGCTTGTTCACGTGGCCGCTGATCTGGAACAGCTTGGTGCCCTCGTTCTTCGGCCGGCCGATGCCGGCGAACCAGGCAGCACCGCGGCGCAGGATGGTCGGGGCGACGGCGATGCTCTCGACGTTGTTGACCGTCGTCGGGTTGCCGTAGAGGCCCGCGCCGGCGGGGAACGGCGGCTTGAGGCGCGGCTGGCCCTTCTTGCCCTCGAGGCTTTCGAGCATCGCGGTTTCCTCGCCGCAGATGTAGGCGCCGGCGCCGCGGTGGACGAAAACGTCGAAGTCGTAGCCGCTGCCGGCCGCGTTCTTCCCGATCAGCCCGGCGTCGTACGCCTCCTGCACGGCGGCGAAGAGCACCTGCGCCTCGCGGACGTATTCGCCGCGGATGTAGATGTAGGCGGCCGATGCGCGCATGGCGAAGCCGGCGATCAGCGCGCCCTCGATCAGCTTGTGCGGATCGTGGCGGATGATCTCGCGGTCCTTGCAGCTGCCGGGCTCGCTCTCGTCGGCGTTGATGACGAGGTAGCTCGGGCGGCCGGGCTTCGGCTGCTTGGGCATGAAGCTCCACTTCATCCCCGTCGGGAAGCCCGCCCCGCCGCGGCCGCGCAGGCCGCTCGCCTTGACGACGTCGATGATCGCGTCGGGGCCGCCGGCCATCAGCGCCGCGGTGTCGGCCCAGTCGCCGCGCTTGCGCGCCGCCGCCAGGTTCCACGGCTGGAAGCCGTAGAGGTTGGTGAAGATGCGGTCGGCGTCAGCGAGCATCGACCATCTCCTTCAGCGTCGTCGGGCCGCCTTCGGGGCAGCTCGCGGTGCGGCCGATGGCGCTACCGGGCTTGGGCGTCCCGCCGCCTGCCAGCGTGTCGAGGATGGCGGTCATGCTGGGCCGTGGTCGAGGTCCTCGTAATTGTCCTCGTTGATCTGGACCATCGGCGCGTTGGCGCAGGCGCCGAGGCACTCGACCTCGGTCAGGGTGAACAGGCCGTCGGCGGTCGTGCCGCCCTTGACCAGCCCCTTGTCGAGGCACGCGCGCATCAGCGCCTCCGACCCGCGCAGCATGCACGGCGTCGTCCCGCAGACCTGGACGAGGTACTTCCCCACCGGCTTCAGGTTGTACATCGTGTAGAAGGTCGCGACCTCGTAGGCGCGCATGTACGGCATGCCGATCTGGGCGGCGACGATATTCGATCACCGGCACCGGCAGCCACGCCGAGCCCGTCGCCGCCGCCATCTGCTCCTGCGCCAGCCAGAGGAGCGGCATGATCGCCGACGCGCTGCGCGTTTCGGGGTAGCGGGCGAGGATGAGTCTCGCCTGCGCGGCGTTCTCGGGCGTCCAGGCGAAGTCGCTGAACTCGCGCGGGCGCGCGCGTCGCGGCGGGCGTCGCGGGTGGGGTTGTAGGTGGCGGTGGTCATCGTCTGATCTGTCCAGCTCAGTCAGAACCGTCGACTGGCAGCATCGAACATCTACCGACACGAAGTTCGCAAGATCGCCAATCGTACAGAACAGAGCGATACGCTGCGCTACGCCGATGATACGATCGATGACGATCGATCGCCACTCGCAGCGATCGTCGCAGCGCTGATCCATAAGCGCATGCCGCGGATTGATCATCGAACGACGTGCCTGCAGACTCGCACGCGCGACGCGATCACCAGACACTGCGTCGCGACGGTACAGACGACCTTCGCGCACAGCGCGACGCTCGAGCGGCCAGCGACATCTAGCAGCGACGCGAACCGTCAGCCGACGCGAAGCCAGGAGCTGCGCGATGCCCTCACCGGTCCACCTCCCCGAACACGATGTCCAGGCGCCCCAGCACCGCCGGCGCATCCGCCAGCATGTGGCCCTTGCACAGGAAGTCCATCGCCTGGAGGTGGCTGAAGCCCGTCGCGCGGATGTGGCAGCGGTACGGCTTGTTGGTGCCGTCGGCGACCAGGAAGATGCCGAACTCGCCCTTGGGGCTTTCGGTCGCGACATAGACCTCGCCGGCGGGGACGTGGAAGCCCTCGGTGTAGAGCTTGAAGTGGTGGATCAGCGCCTCCATCGAGCGCTTCATCTCGCCGCGGCTGGGCGGCACGACCTTGCGGTCGACGGCTGGCGTGGCGGCCGGCGGGCATCTGCGCCACGCACTGGCGGATGATGCGGACCGACTGGCGCATCTCCTCCATGCGGACCATGAAGCGGTCGTAGCAGTCGCCGTGGTGGCCGACGACGACGTCGAAGTCCATGCGGTCGTAGACCTCGTAGGGCTGCGACTTGCGCAGGTCCCAGGCGATGCCGGACGCGCGGATGCACGGGCCGGAGAAGCCCCAGGCGATCGCGTCCTTGGCGCTGATCGTGCCGATGTCGACGTTGCGCTGCTTGAAGATGCGGTTGTCGGCGACGAGGCCCTGCATCTGGTCGAGCACGGTGCCGAACTTCGCCGCCCACGCCTCGATGTCGTCGAGCAGCCCGGTCGGCAGGTCCTGATGCACCCCGCCGGGGCGGAAGTAGGCGGCGTGGAAGCGCGCCCCCGACGCCCGCTCGTAGAAGCCGAGCAGCGTCTCGCGCTCCTCGAACAGCCACAGGATCGGCGTCATCGCGCCGACGTCCATCGCGTGCGTCGTGACGTTGAGGATGTGGTTGAGAATGCGCGTGATCTCCGCGAACAGGACGCGGATATACTGCGCGCGCTCGGGCACCTCGATGTCGCCAGCTTCTCGATCGCGAGCACGTAGCTGTGCTCCATGCACATCGGGCGACGTAATCGAGCCGGTCGAAATACGGCAGCGCCTGGAGGTAGGTCTTGTACTCGCATCAGCTTCTCGGTGCCGCGGTGGAGCAGGCCGATGTGCGGATCGACCCGCTCGATGATCTCGCCGTCGAGCTCCATGACCAGGCGCAGCACGCCGTGCGCGGCCGGGTGCTGCGGGCCGAAGTTGATCATGTAGTTGGCCGACCCGTCGTCGGTCGGGTCGTGGTCGAGCAGCGGGGCGATGGTCGCCGCCTTGGGCGTCATCGCGCCGCGACCGGCGGGCGACGGGGTGACCACGTCGAGATCGGGGGCGGTGCTCTGTTCAACCATCGGGCTTGGCCTTGCTCTCAGCCCCCGGTCCCGCCTTCGGTGCGTCGGTCGTGCTGACCGGCGGCACGGCCTTGGGCGCGGCCGGGTCAGGCGTCGTCGGCTTGGTCGCGGGCGTCGCCTTCTCGTCGCCGGGCAGCATGTATTCGGCGCCCTCCCACGGCGTCAGGAAGTCGAAGTTGCGGAAGTCCTGGGCCAGCTGCACCGGCTCGTAGACCACGCGCTTGTGCTCCTCGCAGTAGCGCAGCTCGACATAGCCGGTCAGCGGGAAGTCCTTGCGGAACGGGTGGCCCTGGAAGCCATAGTCGGTCAGGATGCGGCGCAGGTCGGGGTTGCCGTCGAAGGGGACGCCGTACATGTCCCACACCTCGCGCTCGAGCCAGCCGGCGACCGGCTAGATGCTGCGTCAGCGATCGGCACCGCCAGCTCGTCGTCGGTCTGCAGCTTGACGCGGACGCGGTGGTTCTTCGTCAGGCTGAGCAGGTGGTAGTTGACGTCGAAGCGCCAGGCGCGCTCGGGATAGTCGACGCCGGAGATGTCCATCAGCTGCTCGTAGGCGAGGTCCGCGTCATCGCGCAGCCCGGTGACGACATCGACCAGCGCGTCGCGGACGATCAGCACCGTCGTCTCGCCGGCATGCTCGGTGACCGACAGCACGGCCGAGCCGAACAGCGCCTCGACGCGCGCGCGGACGCCGTCGTCGGGCTTGGTGGCGGGCCAATGTGCGGTCGCGCTCACCGCTCGAAGCGTCCCGGTCGCGGCGGATCTTCCGCTGCAGCGCATGATCCCGTAGAGCAATGCCTCCGCCGTCGGCGGGCAGCCGGGGACGTAGATGTCGACCGGCACGATCCGGTCGCAGCCGCGCACGACCGAATAGCTATAGTGATAATAGCCGCCGCCGTTGGCGCAGCTGCCCATCGAGATGACGTAGCGCGGCTCGGGCATCTGGTCGTAGACGCGGCGCAGCGCCGGGGCCATCTTGTTGCACAGAGTGCCGGCGACGATCATCACGTCCGACTGGCGCGGGCTTGCGCGCGGCGCGAAGCCGAAGCGTTCGGCATCGTACTTGGGCATCGATGTGTGCATCATCTCGACCGCGCAGCAGGCGAGGCCGAACGTCATCCACCACATGCTGCCGGTGCGCGCCCAGTTGAACAGGTCCTCCGTCGAGGTCGTCAGGAAGCCCTTGTTCGACATCTCGGCATTGACGTCGGCGAGGAAACCGTCGCGCAGGCCCTCGGGCACGGTCAGGGCCGACGCCGGGCTGTCGCCCAGCACCCGCGCCTGCTGTTCCTCGGTGAGCAGATTCTCGTTCATTCCCATTCCAGTGCGCCGGCTTTCCAGGCATAGATAAGGCCGATCGCCAGCTCGGCCAGGAACTGCATCATCGCGCCCCACCCCGGCACGCCGGTCCAGTGCAGCGACACCGCCCACGGGAACAGGAACGCCGCCTCGAGGTCGAAGACGATGAACAGGATCGCCACGAGGTAGAAGCGCACGTCGAACTGCGCCCGGCTGTCGGAGAACGCGGGAAAGCCGCATTCGTATTCGGACAGCTTCTGCGGGTCGGGCTGCGACGTGCCGGTCAGCTTCGACACGATCACCGGCGCGCCGACGAAGATCAGCGAGAAGGCGATGCCGACGCCGACGAACAGCAGGATCGGCAGATACTGGAACGCCACGTCGGGCATCGCCAGCGAAGGGGCAAGGGAAACGGCTGGGGGCACAAGCGGGCCTTTGCAGGGTTGCGCGCGGTTTAGGCTCCGGGGCCCCGCGGCGCAAGCATGGTGCGGTGCGGCAACGGCGCGATCAGCGCAGCGCCGTCGCCACGATCCGGGCCAGCTTGTTGTGGATGCGGTCGTTGCCGGCGACGATCTCCTGCCGCTCGAGCACCCGCTCGCCGCCGCGGAAATCGGTGACGAAGCCGCCCGCCTCGCGGACCAGCAGGATGCCGGCGGCGACGTCCCACGGCTGCAGCCCGGCCTCCCAATAGCCGTCGAAGCGGCCCGCCGCGACCCAGGCGAGATCGAGCGCGGCCGAGCCGAAGCGGCGGATGCCGGCGACCTCGGGCATGACGGCGTGGGCGATCGTCTCCACTGCGCCAGGTCGCCGTGGCCGGCGAACGGGATGCCGGTCGCGATCAGCGCAGTCGGCCAGGTCGCGCCGCGGCCGACACGCGCAGCCGCCGGTCCTGCAGCCAGGCGCCCCTGCCCTTCTCGGCCCAGAAGCTCTCGTCGGTCAGCGGCTGGTAGACCAGCCCGGCGATCGACCTCGCCGCGCTCCTCGACCGCGATCGAGATCGCGAAATGGGGGATGCCGTGGAGGAAGTTGGTCGTGCCGTCGAGCGGATCGACGATCCAGCGGCGGTCGGGGTCGGCGCCGACGCTGGCGCCCTCCTCCTCGAGCAGCAGGCCCCAGTCGGGGCGCGCGTGGGTCAGGACCTCGCGGATGCGTCTGCTCGGCGCGCTGTCGGCCATCGACACGAAGTCGGCCGGGCCCTTGCGCGACACCTGCAGCGCTCGACCTCGTTGAAGTCGCGGCGCAGGCGCGGCGCCGCCTTGCGCGCGGCCCTGTCCATGACGGTGATGAGGCCGGAATGGGCGGGCATCTAGTCGGCCCGGCGGACGTATTCCCGCTCGTACACGTCGACGACGATCCGCGTGCCGGCGCCGATGTGCGGCGGCACCATGACGCGCACGCCGTTCTCGAGCATCGCCGGCTTGTAGCTCGACGACGCGGTCTGGCCCTTCACCACCGCGTCGGCCTCGACGATCGTCGCCTCGATCTGGTCGGGCAGCTGGACCGAGATCGGCTTGTCCTCGTACAGCTCCATGATCACGTCCATGCCGTCCTGCAGGAAGGCGGCGGCGTCGCCGAGCAGGTCGCGCGGCAGGCTGATCTGCTCGTAGGTCTCCTTGTCCATGAACGTCAGCTTGTCGCCGTCGGCATACAGGAACTGGAAGTCCTTGGTGTCGAGGCGGACCTTCTCGACCGTCTCGGCCGAGCGGAAGCGGACGTTGGTCTTGCGCCCGTCGATCAGGTTCTTGATCTCGACCTGCATATAGGCGCCGCCCTTGCCGGGCTGGGTGTGCTGGATCTTGACCGCGCGCCAGATCCCGCCTTCATATTCGAGGATGTTGCCGGGCCGGATATCGACCGAGTTCATTTTCATGGGGGCGCGAGCTTCTGCGGAAAGGGGGAAGGCGCGCTTCCTAGCCGAACGTCAGCCGCCTGCCAACACCGGGCCGAACGCCGCCACGCCCGCCGCCGGCCCTTCCGGGTGCTGCCACACGGCGTTGACGCAGCAGATGAAGTCGGCGCCGGCGGCGACCAGCGGCGGCGCGTTGGCCGGCGTGATGCCGCCGATGGCGACGCACGGCAGCTGCGACAGCGTCGTCCACCAGGTCAGCAGGTCGGGCGTCGGGCGATAGTGCGCTGGGCTTGGTCGTCGTCTCGTAGAAGGCGCCGAACGCGACATAATCCGCCCCCGCCTCGCCCGCTTCCATCGCCAGGTGGCGGCTGTCGTGGCAGGTGACGCCGATCTGGACGTCGGGGCCGAGCAGCGCGCGGGCGTCGCGGACGCTGCCGTCGCCCTGCCCGAGATGGACGCCGTCGGTGCCGAGTTCCTTGGCCAGGTCCATGCGGTCGTTGAGGATGAAGGCGACGTCGCGCTGCGCGGCAGACGGGCATCAGCGCCGCCGCCGTCCGCCGGATATGGTCGTCGTCGACCTCCTTCAGCCGCAGCTGGAACGCCGCCACCGGGCCGCCGTCGAGCGCGGCGGCGCAGCCGGTCGGCGAAGTCGGGGCCGATGCCGGTCGGCGAGCAGACGTAGAGCTGGCAGGCGGGGCGCCGCTCGCGCACGAAGCGCTCGCCGAAGCCGGGGTCGAGGGGGATTGCCCCCTCGCCCGCGCCCTCGATCACTCCGCCCCCTGGTAGATGCGCGACGATCTTGTCGAGCATCGCCAGCGCCTCGGCGCGCGGGCGCTGGAAGGTGTTGCGGCCGATGATCGAGCCGTTGCCGCCGCCGTCGCGGATGTCGCGCGCGTCCTGGAACACCGCGTCCGCGCCCTTGGCCGCGCCGCCCGAGAAGACGACGATGCGGCGGCCGTTGAAGCAGGCCTTCACCACGTGCGCGACGCGCGCAGCCTGGCTCGACCAGTCGCCGCCCTCATAGGCCTTCTTGGCGTCCTTCTGCTCGATATGGTCGGTCGGCAGCTTGACCTTGATGATGTGCGCGCCGGCCAGCGCCGCCATGTGCGCGGCATAGGCGCCGACGTCGAGCGCCAGCTCGCCCTCCTTCGACAGCTTGCCGCCGCGCGGATAGGACCAGATGACGGTGGCGATGCCGACCGCCTTGGCCTCGGCCGACAGCTCGCGGATTTCCTCCATCAGCTCGAAGATGTCGTCGGAGCCGGGATAGATGGTGAAGCCGATCGCCGCGCAGCCGAGGCGCAGCGCGTCGTCGACCGTGCCGGTCACCGCCTGGTTGATGCTCGTCGCCCAGCTGTTCGACGAGTTGACCTTGAGGATCGTCGGGATCTGCCCGGCGAAGGTGTCCGCGCCCGCCTCGATCATGCCGAGCGGCGCGGCATAGGCGCTGAGAGCCCGGCGTCGATCGCCAGCTGGAAGTGATAGTGCGGATCGTAGGCGGCCGGATTGGGCGCGAAGCTGCGCGCCGGGCCGTGCTCGAAGCCCTGGTCGACCGGCAGGATGACGAGCTTGCCCGTGCCGCCGAGCCGCCCCTGCATCAGGATGCGGGCGAGATTGGCCTTCGTGCCGGGATTGTCGGATTCGTACTTGGCGAGGATGGCGCGGACGGCGGGCGTCATGGACACGGGGCTAGCTCCCTGAGGTTGCGCGCGCGATCTAGCGGCTCCCGGCTGGCGCGTCGAGCGCCGCCACCCCCGGCAGGACCTTGCCCTCCATCCATTCGAGGAACGCACCGCCGGCGTTCGAGACGAAGGTGAAGCCGGCCGCAGCGCCGGCGTGGTTCAGCGCCGCCACCGTGTCGCCGCCGCCGGCGACCGAGACCAGCCCGTCCGCGGTCAGCGCCGCGGCGATGCGGGCGAGCGCCACCGTCGCCGCGTCGAACGGCGGCAGCTCGAAGGCGCCGAGCGGCCCGTTCCACACCAAGGTGCGGCAGATCTTGAGGACGTCGCCGAGCGCCTCGACCGCGCTGCCGCCGATGTCGAGGATCATCTCGTCGGCGCCGATCTCGTGGACGTTGACCGTGCGGTGCGGCGCATGGGCCCTGAACTCGGTGGCGACGACGACGTCATAGGGCAGATGGACGGTGCAGTTCGCCGCCTCGGCCCGCGCCAGCACGTCGCGCGCGGTATCGGCCAGGTCGTGCTCGCACAGGGACTTGCCGACGCTTATTCCCTTGGCGGCGAGGAAGGTGTTGGCCATGCCGCCGCCGATGATCAGGTGGTCGACGCGGCCGACGAGATGCGTCAGCACGTCCAGTTTCGACGACACCTTGGCCCCGCCGACGACCGCCGCGACCGGGTGCGCGGGGTTGCCGAGCGCCTTGTCGAGCGCCGCCAGCTCGGCCGCCATGGCGCGGCCGGCGAAGGCCGGCAGGACGTGCGCCAGCCCCTCGGTCGAGGCATGGGCGCGGTGCGCGGCGGAGAAGGCGTCATTGACATAAAGGTCGCCGTTCGCCGCCAGCGCCTGGACGAAAGCCGGGTCGTTGGCCTCCTCGCCGGCGTGGAAGCGGGTGTTCTCGAGGACGACGATGCCGCCATCGGGCAGCGCCGCGACCGCGTCCGCCGCCTCTGGGCCGATGCAATCGCCGGCGAATGCCACGGGCCGGCCGAGCACCTCGGCCAGCGCCACCGCGACCGGGCGCAGCGACAGCTTGGCATCGACACCCTTCGGCCGCCCGAAATGCGACAGGACGACGACCCTGGCCCCCATGTCGGCCAATGCCGCGATGGTCGGCACCGTCGCCTGCAGCCGTGAGGCGTCGCCGACGCGACCGTCCTCCATCGGCACGTTGAGGTCGCTGCGGACCAGGACGCGCTTGCCCGCGACGTCGCCGATGTCGTCGAGCGTGCGGAACATCAGCCGAGCGAGGCCATCAGCGTCGCCGTGTCGACCATGCGGTTGGAGAAGCCCCATTCGTTGTCGTACCAGCTGACGACGCGCACCAGCCGGCTGATCGAGCACCGTCGTTTCCAGGCTGTCGACCGTCGAGCTGGCCGGGTCGCCGTTATAGTCGCGGCTGACCAGCGGCTCGTCCGAATAGACGAGGATGCCTTTGAGATCAGCGGTTTCCGATGCAGCCTTGAGCGCCGCGTTGACCTCCTCGATCGTCGTGTCGCGGCTCGGCGTGAAGGTGAAGTCGACCAGGCTGACGTTCGGCGTCGGCACGCGCACCGAGGTGCCGTCGAGCTTGCCCTTCAGCTCGGGGATGACCTCGCCGACCGTCCGTGCCGCGCCCGTCGTCGTCGGAATCATCGACACCGCCGCGGCGCGGGCGCGGCGCGGGTCCTTGTGCATCTGGTCGAGCAGCGCCTGGTCGTTGGTATAGCTGTGGATCGTCAACATCAGCCCGCGCTCGACGCCGATCGCCTCATGCATCACCTTCACGATAGGCGCCAAGCAGTTGGTCGTGCACGAGGCGTTGGAGACGATGGTGTGCCCGGCCTCGAGCTTCTGGTGGTTGACGCCGTAGACGACGGTCAGGTCGACGCCCTTGCCGGGGGCCGAGATCAGCACCTTCTTGGCGCCGGCCGCGAGATGTCCGCGCGCCTTCTCGGCATCGGTAAACAGGCCGGTGCATTCGAGCGCGAGGTCGACGCCGAGGTCGGCGTGCGGCAACTTCGCCGGGTCGCGCTCGGCGGTGACGCGGATGCGGCGGCCGTCGATGACGAGATGGTCGCCGTCGACCGCGACCGTGCCGGCATAGGTCCCGTGGACCGAATCCCGCTTGAACAGCAACGCATTGGTGTTGATGTCGGCGAGGTCGTTGATCGCCACCACCTCGAGGTCGCTGCCGCGCGCCAGCATCGCCCGCAGCACCAGCCGGCCGATGCGCCCGAAGCCGTTGATCGCCACCTTGGTCATGAAACTCTCCTGTCGTGGGTCAGCGGTAGGTGCCGCCGAGCAAGGGCCGGATGCGCGCCGCGATCTTGGGCGCGGTGATCCCGAAGTGGTCGTACAGCGCTTCCGCCGGAGCCGAAGCGCCGAAGCCGTTGATGCCGATCATCAGCCCGTCGGCGACGTGGCGTTCCCAACCCATCGTCACCCCGGCCTCGACCGAGACCTTGAGGACGCCGTGGGGCAGGATGTCGTCGCGGTAGGCGGCCGGCTGGCGGTCGAAGTTTTCCCAGCACGGCATCGACACGACGTCGGCGCCGACGCCCTCGGCCTCGAGCAGCGCGGCGGTCGCCGCGGCGATGTGGACCTCCGAGCCGGTGGCGACGAGCACCACCTGCCGCGGAGCGGTCGCCGCGATCAGCCGGTAAGCCCCGAGCGCACAACGATTCTTCCGCCGCCTCGGTGCGCAGCTGCGGCAGGTTCTGCCGCGACAAGGCGAGGACCGACGGCCGCGCCTTGTCGGCGAGCGCCAGCGCCCAGCACTCCGCCGTCTCGACCGCGTCGGCGGGGCGGTAGACGGCAAGGTTGGGGATCGCGCGCAGCGAGGCGAGGTGCTCGACCGGCTGGTGCGTCGGCCCGTCTTCGCCCAGCCCGATCGAGTCGTGGGTCAGGACATACACCACGCGCACGCGCTGCAGCGCCGACATGCGGATGGCGTTGCGCATATAGTC
This sequence comes from uncultured Alphaproteobacteria bacterium, assembly GCA_963847215.1. Lineage (GTDB taxonomy): Bacteria > Pseudomonadota > Alphaproteobacteria > Sphingomonadales > Sphingomonadaceae > Polymorphobacter_B. The sequence continues at coordinate 84,620 of CAWJZA010000007.1, read as the reverse complement.
GGAGAAGACGAGGAAGGTGCCGCCATAAGGCAGGCAGGCGCCATGCAGCGCCAGGCCGTTCATCGCCGCCGCCATGCCGAACTCGCGGATGCCGTAATAGAGGTACCTGCCGCCGTAGCTGTCGGCGGTAAACGGCTGCAATCCCTTGGCCTTGGTGTTGTTCGACCCTGTCAGATCGGCCGAGCCGCCGATCATGCCGGGGGCCAGCGGCGTCACCGCGTCGAGGACCAGCTCCGACGCCTTGCGCGTGGCGATGGTCTGCGGCCTGGCGAGCAGCCCGGCGATATGGGCTTCGATCGCGGCGAAGGCAGCGGCGGGCGGATCGCCGGCGACGCGGCGCTCGAACTGCGCGCGAAGCTCCGGGTCGGCGGCGGCAAGACGGTCGGCCCAGGCCGCGTGTTCGCTTCGCCCGCGCCCGCCCGCCTCGCGCCAGGCGGCGAGGATGTCGGCCGGCACTTCGAACGGCGCCGCGTCCCAGCCGAGCGCGGCGCGCGCCCCGGCCACCTCGGCCGCGCCCAGCGCGCTGCCGTGCGCTGCCGCTGGTCCCGGCCTTGGTCGGCGCGCCGAAGCCGATCGTCGTGCGACACGCGATCAGGCTCGGTCGCGGATCGCCCTTGGCCTCGGTCAGCGCCCGTCGACGTCGGCGAAGTCGAGCCCGTCGCAGGCGACGACGTGCCAGCCGGCGGCGGCGAAACGCATGGCCACGTCCTCGCTGGTCGACAGGCTCGTCGGGCCGTCGATCGAAATGCGGTTATCGTCCCACAGCACGTTCAGCCGGCCGAGCCGCAGGTGGCCGGCGAGCCCGATCGCCTCGTGGCTGATGCCCTCCATCAGGCAGCCGTCGCCGGCGATCACCCAGGTACGGTGGTCGACCAGGGTGTCGCCGAACACGGCGTTGAGATGACGCTCGGCAATCGCCATGCCGACGGCGGTCGCCAGCCCCTGGCCGAGCGGTCCCGTCGTGGTTTCAACACCTTCCAGCTCGAAGTTCTCGGGGTGCCCGGCGCAGGGGCTGCCGAGCTGACGGAAGCGGCGTATGTCGTCGAGCGTCGGCCGGGCGTAGCCGGTCAGGTACAGGAGCGCGTAGATCAGCATCGAACCGTGCCCGGCGGACAGCACGAAACGGTCGCGGTCGGGCCAGCGCGGCGCACGCGCGTCGAACTTCAAGTGGCGCGTGAACAACGCCGTGGCCGCATCGGCCATGCCCATCGGCATGCCGGGGTGGCCGCTGTTCGCCGCCTCGACCGCATCCATCGCCAGCGCGCGGATGGCGTTCGCCATCTGGCGGGGGGGAACAGGCGAGGTCATGAAGCGGAGCTTTCGGCGAACGACTCGGGGACGTTGACGCGGCGCACCATGGCCAGCGGCAGGTGCCGGGTCAACAATTGACGCGGTCCCTGACAAATGCTTAACGTCAGGGCGCGGCTGCACGGATTTTCAGGAGGTTGTCGGTGACGGATACGACGGTGCACGAACGGCTCGCGGCCGCGCTGGCGCGGGCCGAGGCGGCCGCTGCGGCGCTGAAGGCCGACCGCGACCGCGCCCGCCGGCGGGCCGAGGCGGCGCTGGCCGCCGGCGACGCGGCGGTCGCCGTGCTCGACACGCTGCTGGCCGCCTGATGGGGCAGGTCCGCGTGACCGTCGGCGGCCGCGGCTATGCCCTGTCGTGCGCCGACGGCGAGGAGGCGCACCTCGCCGCGCTCGGCGCGCACCTCGCTGCCAAGGCCGACGAGCTGACCGCGGCGATCGGCACCATGAGCGAGCCGCGCCTGCTGCTCATGGCCGGCATTCAGGTCGCCGACGAGCTGTTCGCCGCGCGCGACGGCGGCGGAGCGGCGGGAAGCCCGGGCGCCGCCCGGGACAGCGAGGCCGCGGGCGTCGACATGAACGCGCTGCTCGCCCGCGTCGAGGCGCTGGCGGTGGCGCTCGACGCTTGAGCTTCGCCCCGGCCCGCCTATATTGGCGACAGGCGGGTACTGCCCGGTACGAGCATACGGAGCATCCCTGAGGCGATATCACATCCTGGGGCGCTGTCCCTGCGCCGGTCCTGGCCGGTCGTACATGGTGCCCACCTGACGTTAATGGCGTCAGAGGATCTTCCGGCAAACGGCCATGGCGGTCCCGCCGACCCCGCCAAGCCCGCCCTGCGCCGGGCGCTGCGCGCCGCGCGCGCCGCCTATGTCGCCGGCCTGACCGCCGCCGAGCGGCAGCACCTCGAAGCCGCGCTGGCCGACGTCCTTGCCGATCGCCTGCCGCCCGGGATCGTCGCCGGCTATCACGCCATCGGCAGCGAGATCGGCCTGGCCGGGGTTACCCGCGTCGCCCTGCTGCCGCGCGTCGTGCCCGGCGGCCCGCTCGCCTTCCACGCCGGGCCGGGGCTGCCGGGAACGCCGGTGGCCGGGCTCGGGCGTTTGGTCGAGCCGCCGGCCGAGGCGGCGGTCGGTGTGGCGGACATCTTCCTCGTCCCCCTGCTCGCCGTCGACCGGCAGGGCACGCGATTGGGCCAGGGCGGCGGCCACTACGACCGGACGCTGGCTGCGCTGCGGGCGCGGCGGCCGGTGCTCGCGGTCGGCGTCGGTTGGGACATGCAGCGCGTCGACGCCCTGCCCCGCGATCCGTGGGACATGCCGCTCGACGCCGTCGCCACGCCATCGGGCTGGCACGACTTCGCGCGCCCCTAGCTGCGCACTTGGCGCGGCTCTCGTCACGCGACTTCGCGCGGCTATCGTCACGCGACTTCGCGCGGCTACCGTCACGCGACTTCGCGCGGGGGTGACGCAGTGGCTGACATTCGCCGCGCCCCGGCCTATGTCGCGGCGATGAAACCGACCTTGCGCCGGCCTGCCGGCATCCTGCTGATGATCCTGTACCTGGTCGTCTATGCCGGCATCGCCGCGCGGCTGGTGACATCGGCCGGCACGCTCGCCTGGTATGTCGCGGTACCGCTGTACGCGGTGCTCGGCTGCCTCTGGCTGCTGCCGATGAAGCCACTGCTGCAATGGATGGAGACCGGCACGTGGCGGGCGCCGCGGTGATGGCGCCTGCCGCCTGCACGACGATGGCCGAGGTCCGCGCCGGGGTCGACGCCGTCGATCGCGAGCTTGCCGCACTGCTGGGCACGCGCTTCGGCTACATGCGCGCCGCCGCCCGCATCAAGCCTGACCGCGCCGCCGTCCGCGACGAGGCGCGCAAGGCGCAGGTCATCGCCAATGCCGCCGTCGCGGCAGCGGCGGCCGGCGTTCCCGACGGTGTCGCCGAACGGCTGTGGGAGATGCTGGTCGAGGCCTCGATCGCCTACGAGTTCGAGGTGTTCGACGCCCGCGCCTGAGGCGCCATGGCGCGAGTGACGGGGCTCGAACCCGCGACCTCCGGCGTGACAGGCCGGCGCTCTAACCAACTGAGCTACACCCGCGTAGGGCAACGCGAGGCGGCGAGGTAGGCGAGGGCCATTTGCCTGTCAAACGAAAAGGCCGCCGGGCGGGTGCCCGGCGGCCCTTGTCGTTCGCCCTGTCCGATCGTCAGACGACGCGGTTGCCGCGCGCCAGATGCATGATCAGGCCGACGACGAACAGGATGATGAAGATCCAGAACAGGATCTTGGCGATGCCCATCGACGCGCCGGCGATGCCGCCGAAGCCGAGCACGCCGGCGATGAGCGCGATGACGAGGAAGATGAGAGCGTAGCGAAGCATGGCGGACCCCTTGTTCCGTTGCGAGTGTGTACCGACGAGCAAAGCGCGCGGCCTGATCGAAGGTTCCGGTGGGTGACAGGCGCGGTGCCCGACGCTAACCGGACGGGCATGACAGAAACCGCCAATTCCGCCGCCGTCACCCGCCTGCTGGCGCTGCTCGACCTCGAAGCACTCGAGGTCGACCTGTTCCGCGGGGCCGCGTCGGACCCCGGCTGGACGCGCGTGTTCGGCGGCCAGGTCGTCGCCCAGGCGCTGATGGCGGCCTCGCGCACCGTCCGCGCCGACCGGCTGGCGCATTCGCTGCACGCCTATTTCCTGCGCGCCGGCGACCCCGGGGCGGCGATCGTCTATCGCGTCGAGCGGACCCGCGACGGCACCAGCTTCACCACGCGCCAGGTCAGCGCCATCCAGCACGGGCGGCCGATCTTCAGCCTGACCGCCTCGTTCCAGGTCGCCGAGGACGGCTTCGAACACGCCGCGGCGATGCCGCGGGTCGCCGCCCCGGCCCTGCTCAAGAACGACGCCGAGCTTTTCGCCGCCAACGCCGACCGCACGCCGGAGCCGTGGCGGACGCTGTGGGCGACGCGGGCCCGGCCGATCGAGATCAAGCCGATCGAGCCGCACGACCCGTTCAAGCCGAAGAAGAGCAAGCCCGCCGCGCACTACTGGCTGCGCGCCGCGGCGCCGGTGCCGGCCGACCCCGTCCTCGCCCGCTGCCTGCTGGCCTATGCCAGCGACATGACGCTGCTCGACACCTGCCTGCTGCCGCACGCGGTCAGCTGGACCGAGGCGGCGCTGCAGGCGGCGTCGATCGACCATGCCCTGTGGTTTCACGCGACGCCCGACCTCAACGCCTGGCACCTGTTCGCCCAGGACAGCCCGCGCGCGGGCGGCGGTCGCGGGCTCAACCGCGGGCTGATCTTCGCCGCCGACGGTACGCTGGTCGCCAGCGCCGTGCAGGAAGGGCTGATCCGCTACCGCTCCTGAGTGTCGCGGCCGCTCAGCGTCAGGACGCCCAGCGTCGCGTCGCCGTTGGGGTTGAGCGTCGCGTCGAAGCTTTCGGTGCCGTCGTTCTTCGGCTTGCTGCCGGCGACCTCGGCCGAGGTGTTGCGGCTGAGGCTGAAGCCCGCCTTCTGCGCCTGCGCGGCCAGATGCTGCGCCACGGCCAGCGGCGCGGCGGGGCTGGTGAAGGTGACGATCACCTCGCCCTTCTTGGTGCCGGGATGGTCGACGGCGTGGACCTGCATCCCCTTCACCGTCGAGCCTGGGTAAAGCTTCATCCCCGACAAGTCCATGTGATCGCCGCCGAAGCTGAGGCCGGGGATCGCGAAGTTGGCCTTGAACTTGTCGGAATCGATGTTGAGGCCGCTGACCGTGTCGTCGCCGGCCTTGGCCGTCGCCGTAGCCGGGCGGTCGTCGTCATCGTCGCTGTCGACCTCGCGGCGGGTGATGGTCGTCGTCGTCACGCCGTTCTTGGTCACCGTCGTCTGCGTCTCCTGCACCTTGTGGCCGCAGCCGGCGACGGCGAGCAGCGGGACGGCGGCAAGGGCGAGATAACGCATCTGCGGGCTCCTGTGTGTTGCCTGCCTATTACACTTGTGCGCCCGCCACGACAAGCGTCATAACCAGCGCTTGTCCGCCGCTGACGATGGGATGACGATGCGCCTTTCTGCCCTGCTCGCCGCTGCCGCCCTGCTTGCGCCCTTCGCCGCGTCCGCCCAGACGCCGCAAGCGGTCGCGGCGACCGCCACCTTCACCCCGCGCGACGTCTTCGCGCTCGAGCAGGCGACCGATCCGCAGATCAGCCCCGACGGCCGCCGCATCGTCTACACCCGCTCGAGCGGCGACATCATGACCGACAGCGCGCGCCGCTCACTGTGGCTGGTCGACGTCGCCAGCGGTGCCCAAGCGCCGCTGCTCGACGGCAGCGCCAGCCGCCCGCGCTGGTCGCCCGGCGGCGACCGCATCGCCTATGTCGCCGCCGTCGACGGCAAGCCGCAGCTGTTCGTCCACTGGCTCGACCGCCACAGCAGCGCCCGCGTCACCACCCTGCCCGAGGCGCCGTCCGACATCGCCTGGTCGCCCGACGGGCGGATGATCGCCTTCACCATGTTCATTCCCGACGACGGCGCCAAGCTCGGCACGCCGCTAACGAAGCCCGAGGGCGCGAAATGGGCCGAGCCGATCAAGCTGATCACCCAGGTCCAGTACCGCGCCGACGGCGAGGGTTATCTCCGCCCCGGCTACACGCATCTGTTCGTCGTCCCCGCCGACGGCGGCGCGCCGCGCCAGTTGACCTTCGGCAGGTTCGACGACGAGGGCGTGACCTGGAGCCACGACGGCCGCCGCCTCGTGTTCGCCGCCAACCGCGAGCCCGACTGGGAGCTCAACGAGGACCGCTCGGCGATCTGGAGCGTCGCCGTCGACGGCGGCGCGCCGGTCAAGCTCGCCGCACGCGTCGGCGCCGACCACGAGCCGCAGGTCTCGCCCGACGGCCGGCTGATCGCCTTCACCGGCGCCGACGACCACGGCCGCGCCTACGAGAACAGCCAGCTGAGCGTCATGAACGCCGACGGCAGCGGCGTCCGCACGATCAGCGGCGGCTTCGACCGCGGCGGTTCGCAGCCCGCGCTGGGCGGCGGACGGCAAGAGCCTCGTCGCCCAGTTCGACGACCACGGCGTGACCAAGGTCGCCCGCTTCGGCCTCGACGGGCACATGGCGGTGCTGGCCGAGGGGCTGGCCGGCAGCGACCTCGACCGGCCGTACAGCGGCGGCAGCTTCAGCCTGGCGCGGACCGGCGCGGTCGCCTTCACCATGGGCGATCCGACGACCCCGCCCGACGTCGGCTATGCCGCCGGCGGCAAGACGCGGCGGCTCACGCGCCTCAACGACGCGCTGTTCGCCGGCAAGACGCTCGCCGCCGTCACCCCCCACCACGTCGCCTCGTCGGCCGACGGCAAGGTCATCGACTATTGGCAGGTGACGCCGCCGGGCTTCGACCCGGCGAAGAAGTACCCGACGATCCTCGAGATCCACGGGGGTCCCTACGCCGCTTACGCCCCTGTCTGGTCGAGCGAGGACCAACTCTACGCCGCCGCCGGCTATGTCGTCGTCTATGCCAACCCGCGCGGCTCGACGAGCCAGGGGGCGGAGTTCGCCGACCTGATCTGGAAGGACTATCCCAGCCACGACTATGACGACCTGATGAGCGTCGTCGACGACGCCATCGCGCGGGGCGTCGCCGACAAGGACAATCTGTTCGTCACCGGCGGCTCGGGCGGCGGGCTGCTGACGGCGTGGGTCGTCGGCAAGACCGGGCGCTTCAAGGCCGCGGTCAGCCAGAAGCCGGTGATCAACTGGACCAGCGAGGGCCTGACCACCGATGGCTATACCGGCATGCTGCGGTCGTGGTTCGGGACGACGCCGTGGGACAACGAGCCGCTGCTGTGGGCCCACTCGCCGCTCTCGCTCGCCGGCCACGTCACGACGCCGACGCTGATGATGGTCGGCGAGGACGACAAGCGCACGCCGGCCAGCGAGGCCGAGCAGTTCTATGCCGCCCTCACCATCCGCAAGGTACCGACCGGCCTGATCCGCGTCCCCGGCGCCAGCCACCACGGCCTCGCCGAACGGCCGTCGCAGCTGACCGCGGAGAACAGCGCGATCCTGGCGTGGTTCGCGCGGTACCGGACCGATGCGACCAGCCAGGGCAGCCGCGCCGGTCGCTGAGCGGTGCTACCGGCGGCGCGCGTCAGGCCGGTTCAGCCGGCGACGGCGGCCATAGCGCGCCGGCGATGCCGCGCCGCCGTGCCGACCGCGGCGAACCCCGCAAGCAGCAGCGCCCAGCTCGCCGGTTCGGGAACGGCTCCTGTCCCGGGCGTTCCCGACGCCTCCACAATCGTCAGGCTGCCGTTGCCGAAGAACGGGTTCACCAGCACGTACGAGCCCGGCAGGAATGTCGGCGCCTGCGGCGTTCCGCTGAACAGCGTCGGGGCCGAGAACTGCGTGAAGCCCAGGTTCGGCGCGACGATGTTCAGGCTGGCGAAAAGGCCGTTGCCGAAGCTGATGGTCGACGCCGTTCCCGCAATCCCGCCGAAGGTGCCGGCGACATCATGGAAGCCGAACTGGTCCGAGCCGAGGAAGCTGCTGGCGAAGTCCGGACTGGGGTTGGAATCCAGGTCGAAAACCGCCGTGCCGGAGGGACCCGAAAAGTCGAACTCGAGCAGCTGAGCGCTCGCCGCTGCCGATGTCATCAGCGCGATGATGACTGCGCCTGCGGCAACAAACTGCCCAATCTTCATGATCGTATCCTCCAGCCGAGGCGGGTTCGCCCGACACGTCCCGTCTTAACTGTTACGTTCCGGCTCCAGGTACCGATGCCGGCCAGTTTGTCGCACGTCGCTGAAGTTACGCCTGACCGTTAGCTAGTTGACCTAACGATATTCACCGAAAAGGCGGGTATCCGATGGGCCCGAGTAATTCGCGTATAGTGTGGAAGACGGATGCCGGACACCTTGGCGCCGCGACCGTGGTTCGGCTAACCGTCTTTCCTCGCAGCGGCAGGATCGCTAGGGAAAATGATGACCGCGCCCGCCGCCATCGCCGCCGCCACCGTCGTCCTGCTGCGCGATGCGCCCGACAGCTGGGAGCTGCTGCTGCTCGAACGCCACGCGGCGACCGCCTTCGCCGGCGGGGCGATGGTCTTCCCCGGCGGCCGGGTCGATCCCGGCGACGCCGCGGTCGCCGCCGATCCGGCGCTGGCCGAGGGCTTCGCCGGGCTCGACACGACCGACGCCGCCGCCCGCGTCGCCGCCGCGCGCGAGGCGTTTGAGGAAGCCGGCATCGTGCTCGGCAACAGGCCGGCGACAGGTGCCTCGGGCGCAGCCGCGGCCGCCGATCTCGCCGGCTGGCGGGCGCGCCTCAACGCCGGCGGCGCGACCTGGGCCGAGTTCCTCCACGCGACCGGCACCCGCCTGGACGCCGCCCTGCTCCTGCCCTTCGCCCACTGGGTACCGCCGGCGGCAGCACCCATCGCCCGGCGCTTCGACACCCTGTTCTATCTCGCCCGCCTGCCCGCCGGGGCCGAGGCGACGCCCGACGGCGGCGAGGCGGTGACGGCGCACTGGACAACGCCCGCCAGCGCGCTGGCCCGCGCCGACGCCGGCGCGATCGGGCTGGTCTTTCCGACGCGCCGCAACCTCGAGCGGCTGGCGCAGTATCCGACCCTCGACGCGCTGTGGGCCGCCACCGCCGCCCGCGCGGTCGTCCGCATCCAGCCCGAGATCGTCGCCCGGGAAAGCGGCCAGTGGCTGACGATTCCAACCGGGTGCGACTATCCGGTAACCGAGGAAGCGCTCGCCGCCGTGCGCCGCGAATAGGGAAGCGGGCGTTCAGGCGCGATGCCCCGCCTGCTCGCCGCCGCCCGCCTGCTGACCCTGCTCGTCGTCGCCGGCCTATGGCTGTTCGTCGTCCGCGACTTCGTCCGCCGCCACCCCGAGAACTGGCCGTGGACGCCGCTCGACCTCAAGGCGCCGATCGGCTGGGCGACCGGGGGCAAGCTGGCGGCGCTGCGCGGGCACCCGGCCGAGTGCCGGGCGCTGCTCGAAGCCGCGGGGATCGGCTTCACCCCCGTGCCGCCGCGCCGCGACGGGCCGGGGTGCAGCCTGGCCGATGCCGGGCGCGTCACCGGCCTCGCCGTGCCGCTCGAGCCGCCCGGCGAACTCCTGTCGTGCCCGCTCGCCGCGGCGCTTGCCGTCTACGCCCGCCGCGTCGTCGTCCCGGCCGCGACGGCTGCGGGTGACAAGGCGACGGCGCTGGTCAGCCTCGGCACCTACAACTGCCGGACCATCGCCCGCAGCGAGCGACTGAGCCAGCACGCGACGGCCGATGCGCTCGACCTCGCCGGCGTCCGCATGGCGCACGGCGACGTCAGCATCGCCCGCGACTGGCGTGGTCCGGACCTGCGCGGACGGCTGGCGCACCGCCTGCACGACGGCGCCTGCCGCGTCTTCGGCGTCGTCCTGTCACCCGACTATAATGCCGCCCACCGCGACCACCTCCACCTCGACACCGAGCCGTGGCACGCCTGCCGCTAGGTCAGTGGTTAGGCGCAGTGCAGGCGAAGGCGGCGAAGCGGTCGAGCGTGTTGGTTGCCGCCAGCGCGTCCATCGTCGCCATGGTCGGGCAGGTCAGGCCGTTGTGACCGGCGCAGCGGGACGGCCCGGCGTCGACCGCGCCGATCCGGCGGCGGTCACGGCGGGGCTGGGCGGCGACGAAGTCCTCCTCGATCAGGTCGAGGTCGGCCGGCGTGACGAAGGCGAGGTGCCGGTCCGGGCACAGCCGATCGGTCGTCGCCGCGAAGCGTTCGAACGCCGGCGACGCGAAATGCCTGAAGCCGTCGGCCGGATCGGCCAATCCGGCGACCGCTGCGGCGACGGCGATCGCCAGCAGCATGCGGTCACGCCTCGCCGGTGAAGCCGCTCGACGGTGCTGGGTCGAGCCCGCGCCCCGGCTGGGTGTTCGACGGCGGATCGCTGGTCGGGAAGGTCTCGTCGAGCTCGATGTCGAGCTTGGCGTCGGGGTCGCTGGGATCGCGCTTCAGCTCCGGCCTGTGCTCGGCGTCGAGCGCCTCGCGGTGTTCCGAATTGGGCGGCGTTTCGGGATGGGCGAGCGGGCGGTCGGCGGCGTCCGGCATGGTGCATCTCCCCGGGGGTTCCGGCTAGACGCACGGGGGTCGCACCCGTTCCGGTCGGCTTGCCTGCGAAGGTCCGCCGCCCTACGTGTTGGGACTGGCGTTCGCCGAACAAATCTGGAACAACCTGACCTCATGCTGACCCACATCCAGGTTCGCGGCGCGCGCGAGCACAACCTCAAGAACGTCGACGTCGACCTGCCGCGCGACAGCCTCGTCGTCATCACCGGCCTGTCGGGCAGCGGCAAGTCGTCCCTCGCCTTCGACACCATCTATGCCGAGGGGCAGCGCCGCTATGTCGAGTCGCTGTCGGCCTATGCCCGCCAGTTCCTCGAGATGATGCAGAAGCCCGACGTCGACCACATCGAGGGCCTGTCGCCGGCGATCAGCATCGAGCAGAAGACGACGAGCAAGAACCCGCGCTCGACGGTCGCCACCGTCACCGAGATCTACGACTATATGCGCCTGCTGTGGGCGCGGATCGGCGTCCCCTACTCGCCCGCGACCGGCCTGCCGATCACCGCGCAGACCGTCAGCCAGATGGTCGACCGCGTGCTGGCGCTGCCCGAGGGCACGCGCCTGCTGCTGCTCGCCCCCATCGTCCGCGGGCGCAAGGGCGAGTATCGCAAGGAGCTGCTGCAGCTGCAGAAGGACGGCTATCAGCGCGTCAAGATCGACGGCGCGCTGTACGAGATCGCCGACGCCCCGGCGCTCGACAAGAAGTACAAGCACGACATCGACGTCGTCGTCGACCGCGTCGTCGTCCGCCCCGACGCGGCGAGCCGGCTGGCCGAAAGCTTCGAGGCGGCGCTGAAGCTCGCCGACGGGCTGGCGGTGGCGGAGATCGCCGACCCGCCGCTGACGCCGGACGGCGAGCACGTCGCCGTCCGCGCCGATCACCCGCCGCAACCCGAGCGCATCGTCTTCTCCGAAAAGTTCGCCTGCCCCGTCAGCGGCTTCACCATCGCCGAGATCGAGCCACGGCTGTTCAGCTTCAACGCCCCCCAGGGTGCCTGCCCGGCGTGCGACGGGCTCGGCGAGAAGATGTTCTTCGACCCCGCGCTCATCGTCCCCAACGAGAATTTGACGCTCGCCGCCGGCGCCATCGCCCCCTGGGCGCGGTCGAACCCGCCCTCGCCCTACTACAGCCAGGTGCTCGCCAGCTTGGGCCGCGCCTACGGCTTCGACCTCAAGACCAAGTGGTCGGCGCTGACCGCGGCGCAGCAGCACGCCGTCCTCCACGGCAGCGGCGGCAAGCCGGTGCCCTTGCGCTTCGAGGACGGGCGCAAGGCCTACGAGGTCAACAAGCCGTTCGAGGGCGTCGTCGGCAACCTCGAGCGCCGCCTCGGCCAGACCGAGAGCGCGATGGCGCTCGACGACCTCGGCCGCTACCAGTCGGCGCGGCCCTGCGAGGTCTGCCACGGCGACCGCCTCCGCCCCGAGGCGCTGGCGGTCAAGATCGACGGCGAGACCATCGCCGACGCCGTCCGCCGCCCCGTCGGCCAGGCGCTGCCCTGGGCGCAGGCGCTGACCGCCAAGCTGACGCCCAAGGACCGCCAGATCGCCGAGCGGATCATGAAGGAGATCGTCGAGCGCCTCGGCTTCCTCGACAATGTCGGCCTCGACTACCTCAACCTCGACCGCAAGTCGGGAACGCTAGCGGCGGCGAATCGCAGCGCATCCGCCTCGCGTCGCAGATCGGCAGCGGCCTGTCGGGCGTCCTCTACGTCCTCGACGAGCCGTCGATCGGCCTCCACCAGCGCGACAACGACCGGCTGCTGGTGACCCTGAAACGGCTGCGCGACCTCGGCAACACCGTGCTGGTCGTCGAGCACGACGAGGACGCGATCCGCGCCGCCGACTATGTCGTCGACATGGGGCCGGGCGCCGGCGTCCACGGCGGCGCGATCGTCGCCCGCGGCAGCCTCGACGACATCCTCGGCACGCCCGGCAGCATCACCGGCGACTATCTCAGCGGCCGCCGCGCCGTCGCCGTGCCGACGAAGCGCCGCAAGGGCAACGGCAAGAAGCTGACGGTGAAGAACGCCCGCAGCCACAACCTGCGCGGCGTCACCGCCTCGATCCCGCTCGGCACCTTCACCTGCATCACCGGCGTCTCCGGCTCGGGCAAGTCGACCTTCACCATCGACACGCTCTACGCCGCCGCCGCGCGCGAGCTGAACGGCGCGCGCGTCATCGCCGGGGCGCACGACAGCGTCGACGGGCTCCAGCACCTCGACAAGGTCATCGACATCGACCAGTCGCCGATCGGCCGCACCCCGCGCAGCAACCCCGCGACCTACACCGGCGCCTTCACCAACATCCGCGACTGGTTCGCGGCACTGCCCGAAAGCCTCGCGCGCGGCTACAAGCCCGGGCGGTTCAGCTTCAACGTCAAGGGCGGGCGCTGCGAGGCGTGCACCGGCGACGGGCTGATCAAGATCGAGATGCACTTCCTCCCCGACGTCTACGTCACCTGCGACGTCTGCCACGGCCAGCGCTACAACCGCGAGACGCTGGAGGTGAAGTTCAAGGGCAAGTCGATCGCCGACGTGCTCGACATGACGGTCGAGGACGGCGTCGAGTTCTTCAAGGCCGTCCCGCCGATCCGCGACAAGCTCGCGATGCTGCTCGAGGTCGGCCTCGGCTACGTCGCAGATCGGCCAGCAGGCGACGACGCTCAGCGGCGGCGAGGCGCAGCGCGTCAAGCTCGCCAAGGAACTCGCCCGCCGCGCCACCGGCCAGACGCTCTACATCCTCGACGAGCCGACCACCGGCCTCCACTTCGAGGACGTCCGCAAGCTCCTCGAAGTCCTCCACGCCCTCGTCGAGCAGGGCAACACCGTCGTCGTCATCGAACACAACCTCGAGGTCATCAAGACCGCCGACTGGGTCATCGACCTCGGGCCGGACGGCGGCGACAAGGGCGGCGAGATCGTCGCGGCGGGGACGCCGGAGGCGGTGGCGAAGGTCGAGCGGAGTTTGACGGGGGGGTATTTGCGGGGGTTGTTGGGGTTAGGTGTACCCTGAATGCTTTAGACAATGTACGATAATCGACGCATGGCGAATGCGTGGGAGGCAACGAGTGGCAACGATACTGACTGCGTTACGACGCCTAGCCGAACACGTCGAAAATCACACGGAAAGACTCGGCCAAGCGGCTCTTTACAAAGGTGACGCTCTCGACGCCTATGCCGACTGGCTGAAGCCGACTTGTATTATCGCAGATGGACCTTATGGCTTAGGCAAATATCCGGGCGAGCCTAAGACGCCAGATGGTCAGCAGAATGGTATACGCCTCATGCTGCAGCGTGGGCGCATCATTCAAGGCCAGATACCACTCTTTGGTTTTGGAACTCTGAATTAGGATGGGCCAACGCTCATCTGGCCCTTAAGCTAAACGGCTGGGAATATGAGGAAGCCGTTATCTGGGACAAGGGTGTCGCCCATGTCGCCGGCAACGTAACGCAAACGATTAGAGGGTTACCTGTAGTCACCGAAATGGCCGTGCGCTATACGCGGAAAATTGTGCTAAGTGACGAAAAGGGTAGAGAGATGCCGGCCAAAGAATGGCTGCGGCAAGAGTGGCAGCGTTCCGGCGGCTTGCCGCTCAATCAATCGAACGAGGCCACAGGTACCGCCAACGCAGCGACTTGAAAAGTATTTGACGCAGTGTGAGCTTTGGTATTTCCCACCCGGTGACGCTGTAGTGGCCATGGCTGACTGGTGTACCAAATACGGCAGGGCGACTGATCGGCCTTATTTTTCCATCGATGGAATTCATCACATCGATGCCGCTGATTGGAATCGTCTACGCGCGAAATGGAATCATACGCACGGCGTAACCAATGTTTGGAGGGAGCCGCCGGTACATAACGGCGAGCGGATAAAGGTTGGCAGTTCATACCTGCACGCGAATCAGAAACCCCTTAAATTGCTAGCGCGCCAGATTTCGGCATCGACAAACATTGGTGATGTCGTCTGGGAGCCGTTCGGAGGTCTTTGTTCGGCAAGTATCGCAGCTATTCGTCTAGGCCGTTTGGCGCATGCGGCCGAAATCAATCCTAAATTCCAAACTGCCGCAGTCGCGCGACTACAGTCCGAATTAGTATCTTTGTTGGCGCAAAGTGCCTGAGATGACGGAACCCATCCTGCCATTGCCGGTGCGCACAGGCGGCCCATTGAAGACTTGGAAGCACAGGAAGCTTTATGACAGAGTGATAGATGCGCTGCATGCCCTACCTTCACGCTTTCGAACAAAACTCCATATCGCCGGTGTCGCTGCGACGGACCTCTTCACTCTAAATACACCCCTTGGCGCAGCAATAGAGCAGTCGGTTGTAGATAATTTAAATGAGCTACGACCTATTTGGGACCCGGATGACGAATATCAAGCCTACGTGTTTGTCCGACAACCGCAAGCGTTCCCTGATGTCCGACTTCAGACCACTTCGCCAGGAGCTCTTGATCCAATTATTATGGGTATTGAACTAAAGGGTTGGTTCTTACTCTTGAAAAGAAGGCGAGCCGTCCTTTCGGTACGCGGCAACGCCCGCTGTCTGCCAACCTCAGGATCTAATAGTTATTTTTCCTTGGCAGTTGGACGAAGTTATATCGGGATCTCCCCAGTTGCTTCGCCCATTAATTGATGAAGCGCGTTACGCTGCAGAACATAGAAATTACTATTGGACCGTTGCACGACAGGTGCGAGCGGGGGTTGAGCGGGGCGGGATCAAGTATGCGGCGCATACCGCTCCCTACCCGATTAAAAAGCGACCACTATAACGATGAGCCGGAGCGTGATAGTGGTGGGAATTTCGGACGAGTGGCGAGAGGCGGCTATATGACCGCCTTCGTTGAGGATTTGATGGAGAGCAGACTAGGCGGTATACAAGCTAAATATTGGCATTCTTTTTTGAAAGCATTTGTCGATGGCGCTACAGATGACGCAATAAGTAAGGCCATCGAAACTGTGAGGACCGCAGTGAGCGGGGTAGTTGACGTGAGATGATGCGGCCGTGCGCGCCCTTAGCGCAATCACGGAACTAATAAAGCAGCGGGTAAAGCCGCCGCTGTAAATGAAAAAGTACGAGGGGGACGGATTTTCGACGATGTCGGCGCGGCGGAACGGTGAACTCGTCCGCGGCAAAGCCGCGCCGTCGGACGCGGCTGCTGGCCGCGCCGGCCGGGCGGGGCTTCGAGCTTCGCTTTTGCGCGCAAAAGCGTAAGCCGCCCCGCCATGTGCAACGAAGCCGCCCGTCTCCGCTCGCTCGGGGAAATCTCCGCCGAGTTCAACCAGCTGAAGATCCCGCTGCGCTTTCCCGAAGGGCCTGCCCAACCTCGGCGAGGCGCCGAGCATCCGCATCACCGACCCCGCGGTGATCGTCCGCGCCGCCGCCGACGACGCGCCGCCGCCGAGCTGGTCGTGCGGCGGTGGAGCTGGCCGGGGGCGTCGGGTGGCGGGCGGGCGGGCAAGCCGGTGTACAACTTCCGCAGCGAGGGGCGGACGCTTCGCCAACTAGCGCGACCGGCGGGCGGTGCCTGATCCCGCTCGACGCCTTCTTCGAGTTCACCGATCCCCCCGCCGGCGCGCCGGCGCGCGCGCGCAAGACCAAGTGGCGCTTCGCCGCCGCCGACGGCGGGCTGCTCGGCGTCGCCGGCATCTGGCGCGCGGGCGTCGTCCCGGCGGCGCGCGCCGGCGACGGGCCGGGGGCGGACGAATCCCGCACCGCGAGGCCTTCACCATGCTGACCGCCGCCCCCGGCCCCGACGTCGCCCCCTATCACGCGCGCCAGATCGTCCTGCTGCCCCGCGACCGCTGGGCCGACTGGCTCGGCGGCGTCGTCCCGGCCGCCGACCTGATCGCGCCGACCCCGGCCGGGACGCTGGTGGCGACGCCGGTGCGCTGACGCCCGGCCTCGACGCCGGGGTGCCGGCGGGGCGCGAAACCGCTGTCCTACGGGCGGGCGTTCATGCCATGTTCCTCCGCCCTGGTCCTGTCGGAGCCGATCGATGCCGCCTGCCCGCCCCTCCTTCTCCCTGTCGCCCACGCCGACCTGCGACGACGACGAGTTCGCGCTGTGGCAGGCGCGGCTCGACGCGGCGCGGGTGATGACGCCGGCGCGCGAGCGCGTCGCCGCGGCGTGCCGGGCGGCCGAGGCGGCGCTCGGCATCGGCGCGCGCCGGCGCTGAGGGCGGTGCGGGAGCCGAACCGTGGCGGCCCCGGCGCCGTCGTCACCGGCGGGCCTGGGCGGAGGCGAAGGGTGAAAACGACGACGCGGGCGTGACCTTCGTGTGACCTTCGTCGGAGCGGGACGCGGCGGCCGGCGCGGCGCCGCGCGCGCCTTGAGGCGGGGGATGGTGCGTGCTACCCGCGCCGCCATGTCCGTCGACCTCGCCACCGTCACCCGCATCGCCAAGCTGGCGCGCATCCGGCTCGACGCCCACGAGGCCGAGCCGCTCGTCGCCGAGCTGAACGGCATCCTCGGCTGGATCGAGCAGCTCGGCGAGGTCGATACCGCCGGCGTCGAGCCGATGGCCGCCGTCATCCCCAACCACCTGCGCTGGCGGGCGGACGAGGTGACCGACGGCGGCGTCGTCGCCAAGGTGCTGGCCAACGCGCCGGCGAGCGAGGCGGGCTTCTTCGCCGTGCCCAAGGTGATCGAATAGTGGCCGCTCCCGGGGCGACCGCCCTCACCGACCTGACGCTGGCCGCGCATGCGCGACGGGCTGCGGGCGAAGGCCTTTTCCGCCGCCGAGCTGGCCGAGGCGCACATCGCGGCGGTCGAGGCGGCGCGGCCGCTTGAACGCCTTCATCGTCGAGACGCCCGACCATGCCCGCGCCGCGGCGACCGCCGCCGACGCGGCGCTGGCGCGCGGCGAGGCGAAGCCGCTCAGCGGCATCCCGCTCGGCATCAAGGACCTGTTCGCGACCGAAGGCGTGCAGACGACGGCGGGGTCGAAGATCCTCGAAGGCTTCGTGCCCCAGTACGAGAGCACGGTGACCGCGAAGCTGTTCGCCGCCGGCGCGGGGATGCTCGGCAAGCTCAACATGGACCAGTTCGCCATGGGCAGCTCGAACGAGACGAGCGCCTTCGGCGAGGTCGTCTCGCCGTGGCGGGCGCGGGGCAGCAACCGCGTGCTGGTGCCGGGCGGGTCGTCGGGCGGCTCGTCGGCGGCGGTCGCGGCGCGGCTGTGCGCGGGCGCGACGGGCACCGACACCGGCGGTTCGATCCGCCAGCCGGCGGCGTTCACCGGCATCGCCGGCATCAAGCCGACCTATGGCCGCTGCTCGCGCTGGGGGGTGGTGGCGTTCGCCTCGTCGCTCGACCAGGCCGGGCCGATGGCGCGCGACGTCCGCGACTGCGCCATCCTGCTGCAGGCGATGAGCGGGTTCGACCCCAAGGACGCGACCTCGCTCGACGTGCCGGTGCCCGACTGGGAGAGCGCGCTGACCGGCGACCTGCGCGGCGTGCGCGTCGGCGTGCCGCGCGAATACCGCCTCGACGGCATCGACCCCGAGATCGCGGCGATGTGGGACGCGGGGCTGGCGTGGCTGAAGGACGCCGGGGCGACGGTGGTCGACGTCAGCCTGCCGCACACGAAGTACGCGCTGCCCGCCTATTACATCGTCGCGCCGGCCGAGGCGTCGTCGAACCTCGCCCGCTACGACGGAGTCCGCTACGGCCTGCGCGTGGAGGGCGCTGTCGGGGGGGGCGGCAGCCTCGACGCGATGTACGAGGCGACGCGCGCCGCCGGCTTCGGCCCGGAGGTCAAGCGGCGGATCATGATCGGCACCTATGTCCTGTCGGCGGGCTTTTACGACGCCTATTACCGCCAGGCGCAGAAGGTGCGGACGCTGATCGCCCGCGATTTCGAGCGCGCCTGGGAGCAGTGCGACGTGCTGCTGACCCCGACCGCGCCGTCGGCCGCCTTCTCGCCCGGCGACAAGGCCGACCCGCTGGCGATGTACCTCAACGACGTCTTCACTGTGCCCTCCTCGCTCGCCGGGCTGCCGGCGATGAGCGTGCCCGCGGCGCTGACCGCGACCGGCCTGCCGCTCGGCCTGCAGGTCATCGGCCGGCCGCTCGACGAGGCGGGCGTGCTCAACGCCGGCTACGCGCTCGAGCGGGCGGCGGGGTTCGCCGCGCGGCCGGAGAATTGGTGGTAGGAACGATCGCCGCGGCGGCAGCGTAGCGGCTCATCGCAGCCGCGGCACGGCACGACCGACGCCGTCGTCGCAACGCTTCCTTCGCACCTGCGGTATAAGGCACAGGGGCTCGGGGGGATTGGGTCGGACTGCTGCGTACATCGGCGGCCGACCGGCCGGAGTGATGCGTGACGCCAGGAACCCACCGCTTCGTCGTGCTCGACGCCCTGCGCGGCCTGTGCGCGATCCTCGTCTGCCTGTTCCATTTCCACAGCCGGTCGACGATCGCCACCAGCGGCTTCGTCCGCGCCAGCTGGCAATTCGTCGACTTCTTCTTCGTCCTGTCGGGCTTCGTGATCGCCGCCAACTATCGGGAGCGGCTGGCTGCCGGAATGTCGCGCTGGCAGTTTCTCGGCCTCCGTCTCGGGCGCATCTATCCGCTGCACGTCTTCGTCCTGGCGCTGTTCGTGGTTTCCGAACTCGCCGCCCTGGGCCTCCACCCGCCGGCGGGCACGCGGCAGCTGTTCAACGCGACCCATCCGGCGCTCGCCATCCCGCTCCACCTGCTGCTGCTGCAAAGCGTCGGTCTGCTGCCCAATCTGACGTGGAACGTGCCGGCGTGGAGCATCTCGGTCGAATTCTGGGCCTATGTTGCCTTCGCCCTCGTCGTGCCGCTGGCCGGGCGGCGGCTGGAAGTCGTGCTCGCCGCCGTCGCCGTCGCCTGTCCGCTGATCCTGCTCGTCGCCACGCCGTGGGGGATCAACGTGACCTGGGACTGGGGGCTGGTGCGCGGGGTGTACGGCTTCGCCCTCGGGGTCCTGTGCTTCGCCGCATGGCAACGCGGCGGCGACCGGCTGCGGGCGGGCGGCACCGCCGTCGAGCTGCTCGCCCTGGCGGCCGTCGTCACCTTCGTCATTGTCGCCGCCGACACGCGCTGGAACCTGCTCGGGCCGCCGCTGTTCGCCGCCGCGATCCTGATCTTCGCCGGCGAGAGCGGTCGCGTCAGCCGGCTGTTGTCGATCCGGCCGCTGCTGTTCCTCGGCACGATCAGCTATTCGGTGTACCTGCTGCACAGCTTCATCCAGGGGCGGCTGATCGGCGTGCTGCGCGTGGTCCAGGACAAGACGGGCGTGGCGCTGATCAGCATCGTGATGCACCGCGGGTTGCCGGTCGTCCTCGCCGGGGCGACGCCGTTGCAGGGAACGCTGCTGACGGTAGTGATGCTGCTGGCGGTGGTCGTCACCAGTTATGCCACCTACCGCTTTGTCGAACAGCCGGCGCTGGCCTGGTCGCGGCGCGCGGTGCGACGGATGACGGCACCGCAGCCGGTGCCGGCATCGCCCGCTTGAGGCTGGCCGCCTGCCCTTGCTAAGGAGGGCGATGACCACAGCCCCTTATACCGTCCGCGGCGCCACCGGCGACTGGGAGATCGTCGTCGGGCTGGAGGTCCACGCCCAGGTGACGGCGAAGTCGAAGCTGTTCAGCGGCGCTGCCGCCAGCTTCGGCGCCGCGCCGAACACGCAGGTCAGCCTGGTCGACGCCGCCATGCCCGGCATGCTGCCAGTGCTCAACGGGGAGTGCGTGCGCCAGGCGGTGCGGACCGGTCTCGCGCTCGACGCCGAGATTCACCGCGTCAGCCGCTTCGACCGCAAGAACTACTTCTACGCCGACCTGCCGCAGGGCTATCAGATCAGCCAGTTGTATCATCCGATCGTCGGCGAGGGGCATCTCGACATCGAGCCCGACGGCGAACCGGCGACCCGCGTCGGCATCGAGCGGCTCCACCTCGAGCAGGACGCCGGCAAGTCGGTCCACGACGCGCATGCGACGATGACCTTCGTCGACCTGAATCGGTCGGGCTGTGCGCTGATGGAGATCGTGTCGAAACCCGACATCCGCTCGCCCGCGCAGGCCGGGGCGTATGTCCGCGCGCTGCGGTCGCTGCTTCGCTACGTCGGCAGCTGCGACGGCAACATGGAGGAAGGCTCGATGCGCGCCGACGTCAACGTCAGCGTCCGTCGTCCGGGCGCGGCGTTCGGCACGCGGACCGAGACCAAGAACGTCAACTCGGTGCGCTTCGTCATGGCCGCTGTCGAGGCGGAGGCGCGCCGCCAGGTCGACGTGCTCGAGGCCGGCGGCACCATCGTCCAGGAGACGCGGCTGTTCGACCCCGACCGCATGACCACGCGGTCGATGCGGTCGAAGGAGGACGCGCACGACTATCGCTACTTCCCCGACCCCGACCTGCTGCCGGTCGAGCTGACCGAGACGTTCGTCGCCGACTGCGCCGCTTCGCTGCCCGAGCTGCCGACGGCGAAGCGTGCGCGCTATGTCGCCAGCCTCGGCCTGTCGCCGTATGACGCCGCAGTGCTGACTGCCGAGCGCGAGACGGCGGACTGGTTCGAGGCGCTGCTCGCCGACCTGGTTCGCCGCACCGGCAAGCCGGGGCTCGACCTCGCCAAGACGGCGGCGAACTGGGTCACGGGCGAGCTGTTTGGCGTCCTGAAGCGGCAGGGCGTCGGCATCGAAGGCTCACCGGTGACGCCCGCGGGCGCGGCCGAGCTGCTGGCGCTGGTCGACGACAAGACACTGTCGGGGAGCCTCGCCAAGCAGGTGTTCGAGGCGATGGTGGAGACCGGCGACAGCGCCGCGGCAATGGTCGAGGCACGCGGCCTTCGCCAGGTCAGCGACACGAACGCGATCGACGCCGCTATTGCCGCGATCCTCGCCGCCAACCCCGACAAGCTGGCCGAATACCGGTCGGGCAAGGACAAGCTTTTCGGCTTCTTCGTCGGCCAGACGATGCGGGCGATGGCCGGAAAGGCCAACCCGGCAGTGGTCAACGAGCGGCTCCAGGCCGCGCTCGCCCCCTAGGCGGCGAGGCTGCGCCGCCGCGACCGAGTCATCTCCCCGACGACACCGAAACCGACGACGAGAAGTAGCCAGGTCGCCGGCTCGGGCACCCCGGCCACCAGCGCATTCTGGAAGCCGTTGAACTGGCCGGCGCTGGCGAAGGTCAGTCCGGTGACGAAGCCGCTCGGGTTGGTCGGGTCGATCCCCGCTCCCGCCGGGATGCCGCGCAGCTCGAAGCGGGCGGTCGGCGCGACGAAGTCGAAGGCGGTGCCGCCGGTGACGCGGGCGGTGAAGACATATTTCGTGCCGTTCCACAGGTACAGCGCGAGATGATTGCCGACGCCGATGCCGGCCGGTGCGGTAACGCTGGTGAACAGCGGCCCACTGCCGGCAAGATATTCGAAGCCGTGGGCGTAGGCCGGATCGATGTAATAGGTCGTCCCCGGCGCGACGGTGATGGCGAACTGCGCCTGGCCCGCGGGCAGGGTGCCACCGCTGACCGGCAGGAACACCGATCCGCCATCGGGGGCCGCGGGGCCGCCGGGGGTGTAGATGAACTGCCCGGCATCCGACGAGACAACATACTGGCCGGCGTCGTTGATGCCAAAGGTCTGGACGTTGAGCGCACCGGGCACGGCGATGTCGGTGAAGCTGTGGGCGACAGGATCGAAGCTGAACGCCTTGGCATAGCTGGTCGTGTCGTCGACGTACTGGCTATACTGGCCCAGGATCATGCCGCTGTTGTTGATCGCCTCGAACACGGTCGAATGCAGCCCGGTCGGGTCGGTGTCGCCGGGATGGGCGAAATATTGGAAGCTGCCACCATTATCGATCCAGCCGCGGTCGCCGTTGGTGGCGTCGAAGTTCCAGCCGACGACGGTGCCGTCGTTGGCGATGCCGCGGGCGTTGACCGAGGCAAACGGCTGCGTCGGATCGGTCAGCTCGGTGAAACCGCCGCCGCTGGTCAGGATATAGCCGTGGTTGCGGTAGGGGCCTGTCCCGGTCGGGCCGCTGTGCGCCCGGTAGTTGCCGACGATGGTGCCGGCGTCGTTGATCCCCTGCGAGATGCCGGCCAGCGGCACGCCCGACTGCGGCCCGCCGTCGGCCGGGTGGGTAAGCAAGGTCAGGGTGCCGTCGCTCGCGCGCTGGAAGCCGCGGAAGTCGATCGCGTTGCCGGTCGCCGCGTCGCTGTAGCCGATCACCGTGTTGCTGTTGCTGATCGCGCGACCGTAGGTCGAGAGCGCGGCCGGGTAGGCGGTATTGCCGAAGATCGTGTAGCCACCCGACGGATCGCGGAGGAATCCGCGCTGCGAACCGTCGGTCAGGACGATGCTGCCGGTGGTCCAGCCGGCGTTGTTGATGCCGAGCAGCGACGTGCCGGTCGACGACGGATCGGCATAGGGCGCGATCGGCGTCAGCGTCCCGGCGGCGGCGGCCGTGCCCAGCAAAAGAGCAGTCACGGCGAAGCCGACGCGGTGACGAATGATCATATACAGCCCCCAAAGTCGGGCGCCCCAGCCCGGCCGATCCCGTCTGAACGATTTCGGCGGCAAGTCAAGCCGCTGTCAGCTTGTTACCAGATCGTTACTTGGCCAATCGCTCCCGCAGCGCGATCATCGCCAGCGCCGCCTTGGCCGCCTCCCCGCCTTTGTCCTTTTCGCTGCGGCGGGCGCGGGCCCAGGCCTGGTCCTCGTCCTCGACGGTCAGGATCCCGTTGCCGATGGCCAGCCCGTCGAGCGTCAGCGCCATCAGCCCGCGGGCGCTCTCGCTGGCGACGACCTCGAAGTGGTAGGTCTCGCCGCGGATGACCGTGCCGAGGGCGACGAAGCCGTCATAGCCGTCGGCGGCCAGGCCGACCGCGCCCGGGATCTCCAGCGCGCCGGGAACGGTGACGACCTCGTGCGTGGCCCCCGCTGCGGCGAGCGCGTGGCGCGCGCCCTCGAGCAGGGCATCGGCCAGCGCATCGTAGAAGCGCGCCTCGACGATCAGCAGATGGGGCACGGCAGGTCCTTCAGTCGCTGGCGCCGGGGATCGGCCGTTCGCCGACGACGGTCAAGCCATAGCCGGTCAGGCCGACGATGGTGCGGTGGGCGTTGGTCAACAGGATCATGTCGCTGACCCCCAGGTCGACGAGGATCTGCGCGCCGATGCCATAGTCGCGCAGCGCCGCCGGCACCTCGCCGCGCTCGCGGGCGCGCATCTGGCTGCTGATTGCCGTCGGCGCGCCATCGCGCAGGATGACGACGATCCCCGCCCCTTCAGCGCCGATGATATCCATCGCCCGCTGCAGCTGCCCCGAACGCTCGTCGTCCTCAAGGAACAGGTCGGTGAACATGCTCATCGTGTGCATGCGGACCAGCGTCGGCGTGCCGGGCACGACGTGGCCCTTCTGCAGGACCATGTGCTCGCCGTACTCGGCGGTGTTGGCATAGGTCATCGCCGTCCAGCGCCCGCCGTGGCGGCTGTCGAGCTGCATCTCTGCGACGCGTTTGACGAGGTTGTCGTGGCGCATGCGATACGCGATCAGGTCGCGGATCGTGCCGATCTTCAGCCCGTGCTCGGCGGCGAACCCGATCAGGTCGTCCAGCCGCGCCATCGTGCCGTCATCGTTCATGATCTCGCAGATCACCCCGCTCGGGTTGAGCCCGGCCAGGCGGGCGACGTCGACCGCGGCCTCGGTGTGGCCGGCGCGGACCAGCACGCCGCCGTCGCGTGCGACCAGCGGGAAGACATGGCCGGGCGTCACGATATGGCTGGCGTCCTTGCCGGCGTCGATCGCCACCGCCACGGTGCGGGCGCGGTCGGCGGCGCTGATGCCGGTGGTGACACCGTCCTTGGCCTCGATCGACACGGTGAAGGCGGTCTCGTGGCGCGTGCCGTTGTGCCGGCTCATCAGCGGCAGGCCGAGCGCCTTGACCCGGTCGGCAGCGAGCGCGAGGCAGATCAGGCCGCGGCCGTGCTTGGCCATGAAATTGATCGCCGCCGGGGTCGCCATCTGCGCCGGGATGATCAGGTCGCCCTCGTTCTCGCGGTCCTCGTCGTCGACGAGGATGAACATGCGGCCGTTCTTCGCCTCGTCGATGATCTCCTCGATGCCGACGAGCGGCCGCGGCGCGCTCTGCCGGGTCAGATAGGAGTCGAGCTTGCGCAGCGTCTCGGCAGTCGGGTTCCACGCCGGATCTTCGAGATTTCGCAGCGAATTGGCGTGAAGTCCGGCGGCACGGGCGAGGCCGGAACGCAATTCGCCGCTGTCGCCGACCAGCATCCGCACGCGATCGATCGTGGTCATCATTGTCGTCATCGTCACACTCCCGTGTGCGGTGACCAAGCGCCGATCACATCAGGATGTCAACACTTGGCGCATACGGCCGAGATATCGCGCCAGAACGTCGATCTCGATGTTGACCTCGTCGTCCGGCGCGAGGCCGCCCAGCGTCGTCCATTCGGCAGTGTGCGGAATGATGTTGAGGTCGAAGGCGACGCCGCCGGCGGCGCGGTCGGCAACCCCGTTGACCGTCAGCGACACGCCCGACAGGCCGACCGAGCCCTTGGCGGCGATGTACGGCGCGACGCTGGCCGGGGCATGGACGGTCAGCTTGAGCGAGCCGCCCTCGCGCTCGACGCCGGCGACGGTCGCCACCGCGTCGACGTGGCCGGTGACGATATGCCCGCCGAGTTCGTCGCCGACCTTCAGCGCGCGCTCGAGATTGAGCCGCGCGCCGGCCGTCCACTGCGCCGCGGCGCTATGGCGCAGCGTCTCGTTGCTGACGTCGACGGCGAAGGTGCCCGATCCCTTGTCGACCACCGTCAGGCACACCCCGGAACAGGCGATCGACGCCCCCAAGGCCACGCCGGCAAGGTCGTAGCGCGTGGCGATGGTCACGCGCAGGTCGGCGCGCTGCTCGACCGCGGTGACTGTGCCGATGTCGGTGATGATGCCGGTGAACATGGGTCTGGCCTAGCGGCTGCGGGCATATTCCTCAACCCGGTCGGGGCCGAGGTCGAGGGTGTCGGTTCGCTGCCACCGCCCGTGCGCGGCAGCGAGGTCGACGAGGCCAAGGTCGCCGACGCCGCGCCGGCCGCCGAGCACGACGGGAGCGCGGTAGACCAGGAGCCGGTCGACCCGGTCGGCGGCGAGCAAGGTCGTCGCCACCCCTGCCCCGCCCTCGACCAGCACCGTCAGGACGCCGGCGTCGGCGTCGAGTTCGGAAAGATCGCGGAGCAAGCAGGGCGTCGCCGATCCGCGCCTCGCGCGGCAGCGCGGCGAGCGAACGGCTGAGCACTGCGCGCCGGGGCGCCCGCCCGGCCAGCCCGTCGAGCCGCACGTCGAGCGCCGGATCGTCGGCGAGCAGCGTGCCGCCGCCGACGACGATCAAGTCGGCCCGCGCCCGCTCGAGATGGGCGTGGGCGCGTGCCCGCTCGCCGGTGATCCAGCGGCTGCGTGCCGTCGGCGAGGGCGATGCTGCCGTCGAGCGACAGCGCCAGCTTCAGCGTGACGTGCGGCCGGCCGAGCCGCTGGCGGACGAAGAAGCCGGCGTTGAGGCGCTCGGCCTCGGCCCGGCGGATGCCGTCGACGACCTCGATCCCCGCCGCCTGCAGCCGGGCGAACCCCGCGCCGGCCGTGCGCGGGTCGGGATCGGGGCCGCAGGCGACGACGCGGCCGACGCCGGCGGCGACGAGCAGGTCGGCGCACGCCGGACCGCGCGGCGAGACATGGGCGCAGGGTTCGAGCGTGACGTAAGCGGTCGCACCGCGCGCCGCGTCGCCCGCCTGCGCCAGCGCCATCGCTTCGGCATGCGGCCGGCCGCCGGGCTGGGTCCAGCCGCGGCCGACGATCCGCGTCCCCGCGACGACGATGCAGCCGACGCTGGGGTTGGGCGACGTCCGGCCAACGCCGCGCGACGCCAGCGCGAGCGCCGCGCCCAGCCAGCGGGCGGCGTCGCTCACTGCGGCTTGGGTGGCACGAACCCCGGCGGCTGCAGCGCCTTGGGCTGGGCGGCAAGATAGGCGTTGTACTGGTTCTGCGCCGCGACCCGCGCGCCGCCGTGGAGGGTCGCGATATAGGCACGCGACGCCGCCGCCTCGGCGCGCGCACGGGCAACGTCGGCGGCGTTGTCGGCAGCGACGTCGGCCTCGCTGCGGTCGGCCCGCCAGCTCTTGAAGAAGACGATCTTGGGCTCGCGCGGCGAATAGCCCCAGCGCGATTCGAGCAGGAAGCCGGCCATCACCAGCACCGTCATCAGCAGCGCCAGCCCGCCGATGACCAGGCGCGACCGCGGCAGGCTGCTCAACTGGCTGACAAGCGACGACATCGGGGTCTCCGTTACTCAGGCCCCGATATAGTCGCCGCCCGCCGTCGCCGCCAGCCGGGCTCTTAGCTGTGTGCCGCCAGCCGCGCCAGTGCCGCCTCGCGCCCGATCAGCGGCAGCAGCGCGGCCATCTCCGGCCCATGGTCGCGCCCGGTCAGCGCCAGGCGCAGCGGGTGGAACAGCGCCCGGCCCTTGCGCCCGGTGGCGGCCTTCAGCGCCGCGGTCCAGTCGGCCCACACCGTCGGCGTCCAGGCCGTCGCCGCCAGCGCGTCGCGCGCTGCGGCGAGGAAGGCCGGTCGTCGGCCGTCGACTTGCGCCGCGACCGGCCCGGTGATCGACCGCCCACCAGCCGGCCGCCTCGGCGACCGTGGCGCAGTTGCCGCGCACCGCGTCCCACGCCGCCGCCGTCATTCCCGGCGGCAGCCGGTCGGCGACGGCGGCGAAGGCGAGCCATGGACGACCTTGGCGCATTGAGCGCCGCCAGCTCGGCGGGATCGAACCGCGCCGTCGCCCGGCCGAAGGCGGCGAAGTCGAAGCCGGCGATCAGCGCCGCGTCGTCGGCCGGCTCGACCGCGTGGCTCGTCCCGAGCCGCGCCAGGAACGCGCGCACCGCCGCCGGCTCGATGCCCGCCCGCGCGCCACGCCGCGACGCCCTCCGACCCCAGCCGCTTCGACAATGCCGCGTCGGCGCCGGTCAGCAGCGGCAGATGGGCGAGCGCCGGCGGCGCGGCCCCGAGCGCCGCGAACATCTGGAGCTGGATGCCGGAATTGGTGACATGGTCCTCGCCGCGCACGATCGTCGGTCACGCCGATGTCGATATCGTCGACGACCGACGGCAGCATGTACAGCCACGTCCCGTCGGCGCGGCGGACGACCGGGTCGCTGAAGCGAGGCCGGATCGACGTGGCACGTCGCCGCGGACGAGGTCGTGCCAGTCGATCGGCGCGTCGGTGTCGAGCCGGAAGCGCCAGTGCGGGCGCGACGCCCCTCGCGCCGCGAACGTCGGCATGGTCGGCCTCGGTCAGCGCCAGCGCGGCGCGGTCGTAGACCGGCGGCAGCCCGCGGCCGCCTGCACCTTGCGCTTGAGGTCGAGCTGCTCGCGGCGTCTCATAGGCGCGGTAGGCGCGGCCCGCTCGCCGCCAGCCGCGCCAGCGCCGCCTCGTACAGCGCGAACCGCTCCGACTGCCGCACCTCGGCGATCGGGCGTCAGCCCGAGCCACGCGAGGTCGGCGCGGATGCCCTGACGCCGCCGCCTCGCTCGACCGCGCCGCGTCGGTGTCGTCGAGCCGCAGCAGGAACCGCCCGCCCGCTGCCGCGCGTACAGCCAGTTGACCAGCGCGGTGCGGATGTTGCCGGCGTGGAGACTGCCGGTCGGCGACGGGGCGAAGCGGGTGACGGTCATGGGGCCGCCAGCGGTAGCGCACGTCGGGCATCTCGTTCCTCGTTGCGCTCGCCGTCGGTGAGATTCCTCGGCTTGAAGCCGCTGCCGCTACACGTACAGAGCTCGAGAACGAGCGTTGGCCTGGAACATGTATGAGCTAAGGTTGTCCTGCTCGCGCTGAGCGCGTCGAACGTAGGGCACTGGCCAGATCCCCAAATCGCCGTTCCGTGCCTGCTTCGACGTAGATGGTTTTTGCGATCCAACCGTGGCAGTTGCTGCGACGAAGTCCGAGCGAAGTCGTCGACCGTCGAACGCTGCCCCATGATCGGCCCAGCCCTTGAAGACGCTATGGTTGGTGGCTACACTCGCTCTCATATTGAGCCTAGGTACAATTATGCTTGCGAGCGTGTCTAGCCGCGGGATTCAGCGCTGCCGGCCGCGACGGTGCACGGTCGGCAGCGGTTCCCGATTAACATGTCTCGTCGGCAGCCGCAAGGGTGATGTCGAAGGCGATCGTCACGCCGTCCGGAACGCGTTGGTGATCGGATAGCGCCGGTCGCGGCCGAAATTGCGGCGGCCGATCTTGACCCCCGGCGGGGCCTGGCGGCGCTTGTATTCGGCGACGTACAGCAGGCGCTCGATCCGCGCCACGGTGCGCGGCGTCGAAGCCCTGCGCGACGAGTTCGCTCGCCGACTTCTCGTCCTCGATCAGCCCGGCGAGCATCGCGTCGAGCACGTCATAGGGCGGCAGGCTGTCGTCGTCGCGCTGGTTGTCGCGCAGCTCGGCGGTCGGCGGCTTGTCGATCACGCGCTGCGGCATCACCGGCCCGGCGGGGCCGAGCGCCGAGGCGCGGGCGGTGCGCGTTGCGCCACTCGCACAGCCGGAACACCGTCGTCTTGTAGACGTCCTTCAGCACCGAAAAGCCGCCCGCCATGTCGCCGTAGATCGTCGCATAGCCGATCGACATCTCGCTCTTGTTGCCGGTCGTCAGCAGCATCGGCCCGAACTTGTTCGACAGCGCCATCAGCGTCAGCCCGCGGATGCGCGACTGGATGTTCTCCTCGGCGATGTCGGGCGAGCGGCCCTCGAACAGCGGCGCGAGCATCGTGTCGAACGCCGCCATCGCTGGCGCGATCGGCACCGTGTCGAGCCGGCAGCCGAGCAGGCGCGCGCATTCGGCGGCGTCCTCGAGGCTGTCGCCGCCGGTGAAGCGCGACGGCAGCATGACGCACCACACCCGGTCCGCCCCCAGCGCATCGACCGCGACCGCCGCCGACAGCGCGCTGTCGATGCCGCCCGACAGGCCGAGCACGACGCCGGGGAAGCGGTTGCGGTTCACATAGTCGCGCAGGCCGACGACCATCGCGTGGTAGATGTCGGCCGGATCCTCGTCGAGCGGCGCGAGCGGGCCGGGCGCGCAGGTCCAACCGCGCTGCCGCGCGCGTCCAACGGGTTGTGACCAGCGCCTCGTCCCAGTCGGGAAGCTGCGCACGCCAGGCTGCGGTCGGCGTTGAGCACGAAGCTCGCGCCGTCGAAGACCAGTTCGTCCTGCCCGCCGACGCGGTTGAGATAGGCGAGCGGCAGCCCTGTCTCGACGACCCGGCTGACCGACAGCGACAGGCGGCGGTCGTCCTTGCCGACCTCGAACGGGCTGCCGTTGGGCACGATCAGAATCTCCGCGCCGGTCTCGGCGAGGCACTCGGTGACTTCGGGCGTCCAGATGTCCTCGCAGATCGGCACGCCCAGTCGCACGCCGCGGAACGTCAGCGGCCCCGGCAGCGGCGCGGCGGCGAAAACGCGCTTCTCGTCGAACGTGCCGTAGTTGGGCAGGTCGTGCTTGCGCGTGATCCCCGCCACCCGCCCGCCGTCGAGCAGCGCCATGCGTTGTACAGCTTGCCGCCCTTCCGCCCACGGCAGCCCGACGAGCAGCCCCGGGCCGCCGTCCGCCGTCGCCGCCGCCAGCCGCTCGAGCTCGGCGGCGCAGGCGGCGACCGCGGCGGGCTTCAGCACGAGATCCTCGGGCGGATAGCCGATCAGCGACAGCTCCGGCGTGACCAGCAGGTCGGCGTCGGCCACCTCCGCCCGCGCGCGCAGCATGGCGTCGGCATTCGCCCGCAGGTCGCCGACGCTGGCGTTCGACTGGTGCAGCGCGATGGTCAGCGTGTCGGGCATGGCCGGGGGTTTAGGCGAAGCGCGGCCGGCGTCACCCCGCGCGGCAAGTGGCGCGGTTTCGGTTCCTTTTCCGCAGCCGCGGGGATGACGCCCGGGCGCGGAGCGGCTAGCAGGGGCCATGGGGCCGCCGCCGTCACCGCTGTTCTGGGTTGCCGTCGGCCTATCTGCTCGGGTTCCATCCCCTTCGGGCTGCTGCTCACCCGCATGTTCGGCGCCGGGGACCTGCGGAGCATCGGCTCGGGTAACATCGGCGCGACCAACGTGCTGCGCACCGGGCGCAAGGGGCTGGCGGCGGCGACGCTGCTGCTCGACGGCGGCAAGGGCGCGCTGGCGGTGGCTGCTGGCGCGGCACTTCGGCGGCAGCGAGCATGTCGCGGCGATCGCCGGCTTCGCCGCCTTCGGCGGGCATCTGTTCCCGGTCTGGCTCGGCTTCCGCGGCGGCAAGGGCGTGGCGACGATGCTCGGCGTCGCGCTCGCCGGCTGGTGGCCGGCGGGCGTCGCGGCGCTCGCGGTATGGCTGACGGGAGCGCTGGTCACGCGCTATTCGTCGGTCGGCGGGATGGCGGCGGCGGTCGCCGCGGCGGTGCTGTTCACCATCGCGCGGACGACGGTGCCGCTCGACGCGACCTGGCCGCTGGCGGCGTGGCTGATGGCCGCGCTGCTGCTGTTCAAGCACCGCGAGAATATCGCCCGCCTGCGCGCCGGGACCGAGCCGCAGATCGGCGCCAGCGCCCGGCGCGCCCGAGCCGCTCGACCCGCGCCCGATGACCGACGACGTCGCGCGCCTGCGGCTGATCCGCAGCGACAACATCGGCCCGGTCACCTACCGCCAGCTGCTGCGCCGCTTCGGCTCGGCCGAGCGCGCGCTGGCGGCGCTGCCCGACCTCGTCCGCCGCGGCGGCGGCAGCGCCGCGCATCGCCACTGCGGCCGAGGCCGAGCGCGAGCTTGCCGCCGTGCGCGCCGCCGGCGGTCGCTTCGTCTTCATCGGCGACGACGACTATCCCTTCCTGCTCGCCCAGACCGAGACGGCGCCGCCGGCGCTGGCGGTCAAGGGCGACATCGCCCTGCTCGACCGACCCGCCGTCGCCATGGTCGGCGCGCGCAACGCCAGCGCGGCGGCCGTGCGCTTCGCCCGCGAGCTGGCGACGGCGCTGGCCGAGGCCGAATTGGTCGTCGTCTCCGGCCTCGCCCGCGGCATCGACGCGGCAGCGCACTGGGGCGCGCTCGGCGGCGGCACGGTCGGCGTCGTCGCCGGCGGCCTCGACGTCGTTTATCCGCCCGAGAATGCCGAGCTGCAGGCGCGGATCGCCGCCGAGGGACTGGTCGTCGCCGAAAGCGCGATCGGCACCCAGCCGCAGGCGCGCCACTTCCCGCGCAGGAACCGCATCATCGCCGGGCTGTGCGCCGGCACCGTCGTCGTCGAGGGCGCGCTGAAGTCGGGCAGCCTGATCACCGCGCGCATCGCCGCCGAGGCGGGGCGCGAGGTGATGGCCGTGCCCGGCTCGCCGCTCGACCCGCGGGCGCAGGGCTGCAACCAGCTGATCCGCGAGGGCGCGACGCTGATCCAGACCGCCGCCGACGTCGTCGAGGCGCTGGGCACGGTGTCGGGCGATGTCGGCGGCCGCCTGCTGTCGCCCGGCGCGTCATGGGAACCCGAGACCGCCGCCGAAGCCGACGACGCGACCCGCGACGCGATCGCGCGCCTGCTGTCGCCGGTCCCGGTGGCGATCGACGAACTGGTCCGCCAGACGGGGTGTGCGTCGGCGACGGTCGCCGGCGCGCTGCTCGACCTCGAACTCGCCGGGCGGATCGTCCGCCACGCCGGGGGCCGGGTGGCGGCGGCGTGACGGCGCTCCCCTTGCACCACCCCTTGCCATCGTCCCCATATACCGCGTAGGGGCCGCCGCGCTTGGCCCGGTGGAGACGTGCATGGAAGTCGTCATCGTCGAATCGCCCGCCAAGGCCAAGACGATCAACAAATACCTCGGCAGCGACTATGTCGTGCTGGCCAGCTATGGCCACGTCCGCGACCTGCCGCCGCGCGACGGCTCGGTCGATCCCGACGACGATTTCGCCATGCACTGGGAGCTGTACGGCGACAAGGCGCGGCAGCTGAAGGCGATCGGCGACGAGGTGAAGGGCGCCGACCGCGTCATCCTGGCGACCGACCCCGACCGCGAGGGCGAGGCGATCAGCTGGCACCTGCTCGAATGGCTGAAGGCGCAAGAAGGGCCTGCTGCCCAAGGGCGGCGCGACGCGCGTCACCTTCAACGAGATCACCAAGCCGGCGATCCTGGCGGCGATGAAACGCCCGCGCGACCTCGACGCCGACCTGATCGACGCCTACCGGGCGCGGCGCGCGCTCGACTATCTCGTCGGCTTCAACCTGTCGCCGGTGCTGTGGCGCAAGCTGCCGGGCGCCAAGTCGGCGGGCCGCGTGCAGTCGGTCGCGCTCCGCATCGTCGTCGACCGCGAGCGCGAGATCGAGACGTTCGTCAGCCGCGAATACTGGACGGTCGAGGCGACGCTGGCGACGGTCGCCGGTGCGTCGTTCGTCGCCCGCCTGACGCACTGGCAGGGCAAGAAGCTCGACCGCTTCGACCTCAACGAGGTCGTCGCGGCGCAGCAGGCCCGCGCCGATGTCGAGGCCGGGCAGTTCACCGTCAGCGCCGTCGAGACCAAGCCGGTGACGCGCAACCCCTACCCGCCGTTCACCACCTCGACGCTGCAGCAGGAGGCCGCGCGCAAGCTCGGCTTCACCGCCAGCCACACGATGCGCGTGCGCGCAGTCGCTCTACGAGGAGCGGCCACATCACCTATATGCGCACCGACGGCGTCCAGGTCGCCGCCGAGGCGATCGCCGCGGCGCGCGCCGTCATCGCCGAGGATTTCGGCGGCGGCGAGCACGTCCTGCCCAAGACCCCGCGCCACTATGCGACCAAGGCCAAGAACGCGCAGGAAGCGCACGAGGCGATCCGTCCGACCGACCTCGCCCGCCGGCCGGCGGGCAGCGGCGACGAGGCCAAGCTCTACGCGCTGATCTGGAAGCGGACGATCGCCTCGCAGATGGCATCGGCCAAGCTCGAGCGCACCGCCGTCGACCTGACCAGCGACAAGGCGACGCTGCGCGCCAGCGGCCAGGTCGTGCTCCATCCCGGCTTCCTCGCCGTCTATACCGAGGACCGCGACGACGTCGCCGACGGCGAGGACCCCGACGACACCCGCCGCCTGCCCAAATTGGTGCAAGGCGAGAAGCCCAAGGTCACCGCCGCGCGCGCCGACCAGCACTTCACCGAGCCGCCGCCGCGCTATTCGGAGGCGTCGCTGGTCAAGCGCCTCGAGGAACTCGGCATCGGCCGGCCGTCGACCTACGCCTCGATCCTGCAGACGCTGCGCGACCGCGCCTATGTCCGGATGGAGAAGAACCGCTTCTTCGCCGAGGAGAAGGGCCGGCTGGTGACGGCCTTCCTCGAACGCTACTTCGAGAAATACGTCAGCTACGACTTCACCGCCGACCTCGAGACGCGGCTCGACGAGGTGTCGGCCGGCGACCTCGACTATCTGAGTGTCCTCAAGCGACTTCTGGGCGGACTTTCAACCGCGGACGAAGGAGGTGCTCGATATCCGCCCGTCCGACGTGACGGTCGCCCTCGACGAGTTCCTCGCGCCCTTCCTGTTCCCGCCCAAGGCCGACGGCAGCGACCCGCGCCTGTGCCCGACCTGCGGCACCGGCCGGCTCGGCCTCAAGACCGGCAAGTTCGGCGCGTTCGTCGTCCTGCTCGAACTATCCCGACTGCCGCTACACCCGTCAGTTCGGCGAGGGCGGCGAGCTGAAGGAGTCGACCGGGCCGGTGGTGCTCGGCGAGGATCCGGTGACCAGGCAGCCGGTGTCGCTGCGCTCGGGCCGCTTCGGCGCCTATGTCCAGCTCGGCGAGGACGGGGCCAAGGACGACCCCAAGCCGCCGCGCGCGTCGATCCCCAAGGACATGCCCGTCGCCGGCCCCGACGACCTCGACACCGCGCTGAAGCTGCTCAGCCTGCCGCGCACGGTCGGCACGCACCCCGAGACCGGCGAGCCGATCACCGCCAGCATCGGCCGCTACGGCCCCTACCTCGCCCACGCCGGCAAGTATGCCCGGCTGGCGTCGAGCGCGGAGGTGTTCGAGACCGGCATGAACTCGGCCGTGGTCAAGCTCGCCGACGCCGCCGCCAACCCCGGGCGCGCGCGCAACGCCCCGACGCCGTTGCGCGAAGTCGGGCCGCATCCGGTCAGCGGCGCGGCGATCAAGCTGATGGAGGGGCGCTTCGGCCCCTACCTGACCGACGGCACGACCAACGCCAACGTGCCCAAGGGCGAGGACGGCATGGCCCTGTCGGTCGAGGCGGCGGCGGCACTGATCGACGCCCGCGCCGCCATGCCGGCCAAGGGCAAGAAGCCGGCGCGCAAGGCCCCGGCCAAGAAGCCCGAGGCCAAGGCCACGGCGGCGAAGAAGCCGGTCAAGACTGCGGCCAAGCTCACGGCCGCGGCCAAAGCCAAGCCTGCGGCCAAGCGGCCGGCGAAGGCCGCCGCCTCCTGACGACCGCCTCCTGAGCCTCAGCTCGGGCGGTCGTCGTCGCCGGCGCCGGTCAGCTGCCACCGCTTGAGCAGCGGCGGCATCGTCAGCCCCTGGACGAAGATCGAGAAGGCGACGACGCCGAAGGTCAGGATGACGATCGCCGCGCGTTCGGGCACGCTCGCCGGCACCGCCAGCGCCAGCGCCAGCCCGATCGCACCGCGCAAGCCCCCCCAGACGAGGACGTGCTGATACTTGCGCGGCAGGCGCAGGCGCGTCGCGCGGAACAGCGCCGCCAGGGGGTAGACCGCCGCGGCCCGGCCGATCAGGACGAGCGCGACCGCAACCGCCAGCTCGCCGGCGAGCAGGCCGAGCGCCTGGTGCGCCTCGTGATTGCCGATCAACAGGAACAGGCACGAGTTGGCGAGGAAGGCGGCGTACTCCCAGAAGCCGACGACGTGCGGCCGCCCCGCCGCCGAGATCGCGCCCTTCCAGCCGAGATTGCCGACGATCAGCCCGGCGGCCAAGGCCGCGAACACGCCCGAGGCATGGACGTGCTCGGCGACGAGGAAGCTGCCCCAGGCGGCGATCGTCGTCAGCGTCAGCTCGACCAGATGGTCGGCCGTCCGCCCGGTGACGAACAGCACGGTCGCGGCGATGCCCGCACCGATGCCGAGCCCGCCGGCGACCGTCCAGGCGAGCGAGCCGAGCACGCCGGCCGGCGTCGGCGCGCCGCCCGCCGCGATGCCGAGCAGGACCAGGAAGGCGACCGCCGCGACCCCGTCGTTGAGCAGGCTCTCGGCCTCGACGACCATCCTGAGCCGCGGCTCGGCGTTCATCTCCTTGAACGCGGCGATGACCGAGACGGGATCGGTCGCGGCGATCAGCACGCCGAAGAACGCGGCACCGAGCCAGCTCCAGCCGAGCAGCCAGTGCATCCCCGCCGCGACCACCGCCGCGGCAATGCCGACGCCGGCGAAGGCGAGGACCAGCGTCAGCGGCAGCTCGCGGCGGAAGGAAGCCCAGCTCAGCTGCAGCGCCGCCTCGAAGATCAGCGGCGGCAGGAAGACGGTGAAGATCAGCGCCTGCGACAGCGGCAGGCGCGTCGCCAGCGGCAGGAAGGCCAGCGCCAGGCCCGCCAGCACCAGCCCGGCGGTATAGGGCAGGCCGATCCGGCGCGAAATCACCGCGACCAGCGAGGCGACGACGAGCAACAGCCCGAGGTCGGCGAGAGCCAGGTCGGCGATGGTCGGTCTCCTCACTGCGGTCGCGGCACCCGGCTTAGCCCGCCACGAGCCGCGACGGAACGTCGAACCGACGGCGCCGCCTTGCACCGCCCCGCGCCAGCGCCCACAACGGAGCCGTGCCCCGCCGTCCCCCGCTCCGCCGCCCGGCCTGCCAACCGCGGACCAGATCCTCGCCTTCATTGCCCAGTCGTCGACCCCGGTCGGCAAGCGCGAGATCGCCAAGGCCTTCGGCCTGCACGCGCAGGACAAGATCGCGCTGAAGGCGCTGCTGCGCGAAATGGCCGACGCCGGGCAGCTCGACGCCGGGGCCAAGCGGACGGTACACAAGGGCGGCGGCCTGCCCAAGGTCACCGTGCTCCGCGTGACCGATGTCGCCGAAGGGGTCTTCGCCGTGCCCGACGGCTGGGACAAGGCGGTGCCGCCGCCGCGAGTCCGTGTCGTCGAAGGCAAGCGCCGGGGCGCACTCGGCCTTGGCGACCGCGTGCTGGCGCGGATCGAGGAGACGGGCGGCGGCTACAGCGCCTTCCCGATGAAGAAGCTGGCCAAGACCGAGGAGTTCATCCTCGGCATCCTTCGGCCAGACGGCGACCGCTTCCGCCTGGTGCCGGTGGACAAGCGGGCGCGCGTCGATTTCCTGGTCAGCGACCGCGGCGAGGCGGAGGTCGGCGACCTGGTTCTGGCCGAGCCTTCCGGGCGCGCGCCGCACCAGACCGCGCGGGTCGTCGAGGTGCTCGGCGATCCCTTTGCGCCGCGCAGCTTCTCGCTGATCGCGATCCACGCCAAGGGCCTGCCGCACCGCTTCGGCGAGGCCGCCACCGAGCAGGCGGAGCGTGCCGCGCACCAGCCGCTCGGCGACCGCGAGGATCTCCGCCACCTGCCGATCCTGACGATCGACCCGGCCGACGCGCGCGACCACGACGACGCCGTGTGGGCCGCGCCACGCGCTGTCGCGGACGGGGCCGAGCCGGGGTCCGCCGGCTGGGAGGCGATCGTCGCCATCGCCGACGTCTCCTTTTACGTTCGCGAAGGATCGGCGCTCGACCGCGCCGCCCGCGAGCGCGGCAACAGCGTCTATTTTCCCGACCGCGTCGTCCCGATGCTGCCCGAGGTGCTGTCGGCCGACGCCTGCAGCCTGATCGAGGGGCAGGATCGGGCGGTGCTCGCCTGCCATCTGGTCATCGCGCCCGACGGGCGGGTCACAAGCCACCGTTTCACCCGCGCCGTGATCCGCTGCGTGACCAACATCGCCTATGAAGACGCGCAGGCGTGCATCGACCGGCGCGCGCGCGATGCACGGCCGGGCAGCACAGCTGCGGGGATGGACGCGTCGACCGTAGTTGAAGCGGCGCTGCTAAACCTCTGGGCAGCCTGGGGTGCATTGGCCCGCGCCCGTGACGCTCGCGCGCCTTTGGAGCTCGACCTGCCCGAGCGCCGCGTGGAGCTCGATGCGCGGGGAATGATCGCGGGAATCGTCACGCGCGAGCGATTGGACGCCCACCGCCTGATCGAGGACTTCATGATCGCCGCCAACGTCGCCGCCGCCCAGGCGCTCGAGGCGAAGCGCACGGTCTGCATGTACCGCGTCCACGAGGCGCCGCCGCGCGAAAAACTGGTGGCGCTGAAGGATTATCTCGAAACTTTCGGCGTCCCCTTTGCGCTCGGGCAAGCGATCGTGCCCAAAACTTTCAACGGCTTGCTGTCTAAAGTTAAAGACCAGCCTTATGCCCAGCAGGTTAGCGAGCAGGTGCTGCGGACGCAGACCCAGGCCTATTATTCGCCGGCCAATCTCGGCCATTTCGGGCTGGCGCTGAAGAGTTACGCCCACTTCACCTCGCCGATCCGCCGCTACGCCGACCTGATCGTCCACCGCGCCCTGGTCAGAGCCTATGGCTTTGGAAATGATGGTCTTTCCGACGCCGAAGCCGCCCTCATGCCGCGCACCGCCGAGCACATCAGCATGACCGAGCGCCGGGCGATGGAGGCCGAACGCGAGACGACCGACCGCTACATCGCCGCCCACCTCGCCACCCGCGTCGGCGAAACCATGGCAACCCGCATCACCGGCGTCGCGAAGTTCGGTTTCTTCGCCACCGTCGAAGGCATTGGCGGCGACGGGCTGGTGCCGGTGTCGACGCTTGGCGCGGAATATTTCGTGTTCAATGAGGATGCTAGGACGCTGGAGGGCTCGACGTCGGGCACGCGTTATGCTGCCGGTCAGTCGCTCGATCTGCGCCTGGCCGAGGCGAACCCGATTACTGGCGCCTTGCGCTTTGAGCTGCCGCTGGGCGAAGGCGAGGCGCCGCGTGGCGACCGCGTTCGCACCGGCCGCCGGGCCGGCCTCGACCGGGCCGGCCCGGGTCCGCGCGGGCGCATTCCTAAAGGCGTCCGCCGAAGCCGCAAGTCTTGACTTTTGCTGCCGCTGGCATCATTGCCTGCCGCCTGTCGCGACGGCCACCGGCTGGACGCCAACTTCTGCAGGACCCGTTATGGCCAAGCCGACTACCATCAAGATCAAGCTCGTGAGCACTGCCGACACCGGTTATTACTACACGACCAAGAAGAACCCGCGGACGCAGACCGAGAAGCTGCTGTTCAAGAAGTACGACCCCGTCGCGCGCAAGCACGTCGAGTTCAAGGAAGCCAAGATCAAGTAGCGACGCGCCTAGGCCGCCGCCACGCGGTTGCGGCCCTCGACCTTGGCTGCGTAAAGCGCCTTGTCGGCGCGGCCGAGCAGAGACTCAGCCGGCTCGTCGAAGCCGAGTTCGGCGACGCCGACACTGATCGTCACCCCGCATGGGACCTCTGGGATCGGTGTTGCGACGACTGTGCGCAGTCGCTCGGCTACGCCGGTTGCCATGTCCAACCCTGTGTCCGGCATGATCAGAGCAAGTTCGTCCCCGCCGAAGCGAGCCAGCGTGTCACCGCCGCGAATTCCCGCCGACATACGCGCCGCGATCGAACGCAGCACCGCATCACCGACGGCATGACCATATCGGTCGTTGATCGGTTTGAACCGATCAATGTCAATCATCAGGAGCGACAGCGAGCGTGCCGCCGAATGAGCCGCCGCCACTTTGGTCGCTAGGTCGGTATCGAGGTAATGGCGGTTCCACAGCCCGGTGACGGGGTCGGTGAGCGCCAGCCGGCGCGCCTCGTCCGCCGACGTCCGCAGTTGGTCGGCCGCTTTCTTGCGACGCAGCAATGCCCGGGCACGCACCGCAAGTTCGTCCAAGTCGAAGGGATAGGCGAGGCAATCAGCGACGCCACTGTCGAAGGCGAGCGCCAATGCCACTGCGTCACCACGCGGGACCGCAGCCAGCACGCCAACGTGTGCCCTTGCTGCTTCTCCTTCCAGGAGAGCAGTCGCGGGCCGCTCCGCCCACCAGTCCAGGCGTGGCACGACGATCAGTAGATCGATCGCCCGCTCCCGGACCGCCGCGATAGCACTACGTTCGTCCAGCAGGATGACGCGCGCCGAGCTCGTCAGCGCAGGGGCAACCGTCGAGTAATCGCGCAACGTTGCCACGATCCCGACCGCGGGTCGCGATCCGGCATCCGCTTCCGTATTGCTGTTCCGCCGTCCCACGGTTCCCACCTTAGCGCAGCGGAGTATCCGATCGGTTAAGGATGTTTGTCCAGCGGCAAGATCGATGTGCGGTCCGAACTTTGCGCTCGACGGCAGGTGTGCGCCGCCGGTAGGAGCCGCCTATGGCTTCCCCCTCTGCCGACCGCGATGCCGCCTTTACGATTGCCTTGCGCGCTTTGGGCCATATCGCTGGCGACGCCGATCTTGGCCCGCGCTTTCTCGATCTGACGGGGCTCGACGTGGCCACATTGCGCGCCCACGCCGGCGAACGCGATGTGCTTGCCGCGGCTCTCGCCTTTCTGGCAAGCCATGAGCCGAACCTGATTGCCGCCGCCACGGCGCTAGACGTGCGCCCCGAAGTGCTGGTCCGCGCGCAGGAGGTACTGGCGTGAGTTGGCCGCTGGTTATCTGCGACTGTGATGAGGTGCTGCTCCACTTCGTCGCTCCGTTCCAGGCCTATCTTGACACCGAACACGCGCTGACGCTCCACCTCGACAGCTTTGCCCTGTCGGGCAATGTCCGCCGCGCCGACGGCTCGAGCATAAGCGGGAGTGACTTCCTGCCGCTGCTCAATGGCTTCTTCGCCACGCACATGACGACGCAGACGCCAGCGCCCGGAGCGGCCGCGGCTCTCGCGGCGCTGGCCGTTGACTGCGACATCGTCGTCCTGACTAACGTCGAGGATCAGCATAACGGCGTCCGTGCGGCCGAGTTGGCGCGCCACGGCATGCCGTATCGGGTCGTCTGCAATCAGGGGCCCAAAGGTATTCCTGTCGCACGGCTGATCGCTGAATACGGCGCCGCACGCGCCGCCTTTGTCGACGACCTTCCACCGCACCATAGCTCGGTCAAGCGCGCCGCGCCGGAGGTGTTCCGCCTGCACATGGTCGCCGATCCCCGCCTGCACCCGCTGATCCCTGCAGCGCCCGACGCCGACGTCCGCATCGACAACTGGGCAAGCGCGCTGCCCGTCTTGCAATCTGCTTTGGGAGTAACGCCATGACCCCCGACCAACGCCTTGAGCAGCTCGGGCTGACCCTTCCCCACGCCGCGACTCCGGCGGCCAACTACGTGCCCGGCGTGGTTTGCGGCGGGTTGCTCCACATCTCCGGTCAGATCCCGTTCGACAAGGACGGCAACCTGATCCGCGGCCGCCTCGGCGAGGGGCTGACGACCAAGGAAGGAGCGGCCATCGCCGAGCGCTGCGGCGTCGGCCTGATCTCGCAGATGAAGGCCGTGCTGGGCGACCTCGGCCGCGTCGAGCGGATCGTCAAGCTCGGCGTCTTCGTCAACTCGACGCCCGACTTCACCGACCAGCCGAAGGTCGCGAACGGCGCCTCCGACCTGATGGTCGCCGTGTTCGGCGAGATCGGCCGCCACGCCCGCAGCGCGGTCGGCGTCGCCGCCCTGCCCCTGGGCGTTGCCGTCGAGGTGGACGCCATCGTCGCGGTGCGCGACTGAGGCTGCCGTTCACCCGGCCGGGGCGCTACAAGCCGCTAATGCCGAAACCGATCACCGCCCGCGTCCTCGGTGCCGCCAGCGATCTCAGCGCCGCCGACTGGGACGCCTGCGCCGGCACCGGCAATCCCTTCCTGCTGCACACCTTCTTCACCGCGCTCGAGGACTCGGGCAGCGCCGTGCCCGGCACCGGCTGGCAGCCGGTCCATCTGGTCATCGACGACGAGGCTGGGCGGCCGGCGGCGATTATGCCCAACTACCTGAAGTCCCACAGCCAGGGCGAGTATGTCTTCGACCACAGCTGGGCCGATGCCTGGACGCGCATCGGCCGGCGATATTACCCCAAGCTGCAGAGCTGCGTCCCCTTCACGCCCGCGACCGGTCCCCGCCTGCTGCTGCGCGACAAGACGCTCGCCCCCGCCCTGCTCGGCGCGGCCGAGGCGCTGACCGTCCAGAACAAGCTGTCGTCGGCGCACGCGACCTTCATCGCCCCCGAGCAGGTGGCGGCGTTCGAAGCGGCGGGCTGGCTGATCCGGCTCGACCAGCAGTTCCACTGGGTCAACGACGGCTACCGTGACTTCGCCGACTTCCTCGCCGCGCTGTCGTCGCGCAAGCGCAAGGCGATCCGCAAGGAGCGCGAGGGGGCGCTGAGCGGCGGCATCGAGGTCGAGCTGGTCACCGGCGCGGCGCTGACCGAGGCGCACTGGGACGCCTTCTGGGTATTCTATCAGGACACCGGCGGCCGCAAGTGGGGCCGGCCTTATCTGACGCGCGCCTTCTTCAGCCTTCTCGGCGAGCGGATGGCCGACCGCGTGCTGCTGGCGCTGGCGCGGCGCGGCGGACGCTACATCGCCGGGGCACTCAACCTGATCGGCGACGACTGCCTGTACGGCCGCTACTGGGGCTGCACCGAGGACGTGCCCTTCCTCCACTTCGAGCTGTGCTATTATCAGGCGATCGACTGGGCCATCGCGAACGGCCGCGCCCGCGTCGAGGCCGGCGCGCAGGGAGCGCAC
Organism: uncultured Alphaproteobacteria bacterium; assembly: GCA_963847215.1. GTDB lineage: Bacteria > Pseudomonadota > Alphaproteobacteria > Sphingomonadales > Sphingomonadaceae > Polymorphobacter_B. The sequence goes on along the minus strand of CAWJZA010000007.1, from coordinate 42,510 downwards.
AAGCTCGCCCGCGGATACCGCCCGACGCCGACCACCAGCGCCCACTTCATCCCCGACCCCGCCTTCCGCCGCGCGGTCGCCGACTTCCTGACGATGGAGCGCGAGGCGGTGGTCGAGGGGATCGAGGCGCTGGACGAGGAGGGGCCGTTTCGGAAGGGTTGAGGGGAGCGGTTCGGGGCTGGCGAACGAATGATCTTGGTGGAAAGCGGTCATAGATCGGATAGCGTATCGGCCGGGGGACCAGTGAGACGTTATAAGCAGTGGCATGTGGCCGGCAGGGGTGCGGCGATGCTCGCGCCCGTTGCTATTCCCGCTCTAATTATCGCGAGCGCGGTCCGACGGCTGTTCAACGAGAAATCAGTTGCGCACCTCTCTACCGCAGACGTTGAACGGTACCTGAGGGGTTTTCTTGATGGCGCGGGCGGGGAGTGGGACTGGGACGACTTCACCAGCATTCCCATCTCAGACCCGGCGCTCGACCGAATTCGACAAGAGGCGGATGCCGTTCATCTGCGACTGACCGATACGGGCGAGGCTAAGCTACGGATCCTGTTGGAACAAATTCGCTCGATGTAGAGGTGTCCGCTGCTGTGCGATCTCGGCAAGGCCAGCGCCGCCCCACTTATATGGCCACGTTATCGATCAACCGCGTCCCCCCGATCCGCGCCGCCGCCAGCAGGCGCGCCGGGCGGTCGAGGCTCGCCACCGGCTGCAGCCGCTCGTCGACCAGCGCCACGTAGTCCGGCCTGTCGAACCCCGCCGCGACCAATACCGCCGCCGCCTCGGCAAGCGTCGGCTCCACCGCCGCCCCACCCCGCAGCGCGTCGCGCGCCGCCGTCAGCGCTCGCGGCAGGGTCACCGCCCGCGCCCGCTCGTCGGCGCTGAGGTAGGCGTTGCGCGACGACAGGGCGAGGCCGTCGGCATCGCGCACAATGGGCGCGCCGACGATCTCGACCGGCAGCGCCAGGTCGGCGACCAGGCGGCAGATGACGGCGAGCTGCTGCCAGTCCTTCTCCCCGAAGACGGCGAGGTCGGGGGCGGCGGCGATCAGCAGCTTGGCGACGACGGTGGCGACGCCGGCGAAGTGGCCGGGTCGCGCCCGGCCGTCGAGCACCTCGGTCAGGCCGCCGACGCTGACCGTCGTCGCGAAGCCGGTCGGGTAGATCTCGCCCACCGCCGGTGCGAACAGCAGGTCGCAGCCTGCGCGCGCCAGCGCCGCGGCGTCGGCCGCCTCGTCGCGCGGATAGCGGTCGAAGTCCTCGTGCGGGCCGAACTGCGCCGGGTTGACGAAGACGCTGGCGACGACATGGCTCGCTCCCGCCGCCCGCGCCGCGGCGAGCAGCGCCAGATGGCCGGCGTGGAGCGCGCCCATCGTCGGGACCAGCGCGACGCGCCCGGGGCGAAAGCGGGCGACGGCGGCGCGAAGGTCGGCGACGGTGCGAACGATCGGCAGGGACAAGGGGCGAAGCTCCGGTTTGACTTGTGCGTGGCGATACGGGAAAGCCGCGCCGACACGCGGACTGGGGACAATGGGCGCGCAGCAAGCACATCTCATCGTGCTCGGCAACGAGAAGGGCGGTTCCGGTAAGTCGACGACCGCCGTCCACATCGCCGTCGCCCTGGCCCACGAAGGCGCGAAGGTCGGCGTCGTCGACACGGACGCGCGGCAGCGGACGGTCGCGCGCTACCTCGAAAACCGCGCCGCCTTCGCCGGCAAGCGCGGGCTGGCGCTGGTCCAGCCTGAGGTGGCGGTGATCGCCGACGATGCCGAGGGCACCGGCGGCGAGCGCACCGACACGGCGGCCTTGACCGAGCGGCTCGAGGCGTGGCGCGCGCTCGACTTCGTCGTTGTCGACACGCCGGGGCGCGACTCGGCGCTGGCCCGCGCCGCGCTCGCTCGCGCAGACACATTGGTGACACCGATGAACGACAGCTTCGTCGACTTCGATCTGATCGGGCAGGTCGACCCCGAGACGTACAAGGTCCGCCGCCCGAGCTTCTTCGCCGAGATGGTCTGGGACGCGCGCAAGGCCCGCGGCCGCGCCGACGGCGGCACGGTGGACTGGGTGGTGCTGCGGAACCGCCTGTCGAGCCTGGAGGCGCGCAACATGAAGCGCGTCGGCGGCGCGCTCGACGAGCTGGCCAAGCGCGTGGGTTTTCGCGTCGCGCCGGGCCTGTCGGAGCGTGTCATCTACCGCGAGCTGTTCCCGCGCGGGCTGACGCTGCTCGACATGGACGCGCTCGAGGAGGTGAGCGTCAGCCACGTTGCCGCCCGCGCCGAGCTGCGCGCGCTTATCGCGGCGCTCAACCTGCCCGCGGCGATAAGTGCGGCGGCGTGACGGCGACGAGCCCGCGACAAGCGTGATGGCGACAGCGTGATCCCTGCCCTGCTGGCGGTCGCCGCCCTCGGCTGGTGGCTGCACAAGGACGGGTTGCTGCTGCCCAATCTTCGGCGCTTCGGCGTCGCCGCCGGGGCGGCGCTGGTCGCTGCGCGGCTGCTCGGCGAAGGCGCGCCGTTCGCGGCGCTGGCCGTCGCGGGCGCGGGGTTCTGGTGGTGGACGGCATCGCGCCCGGCGCAGAACGAGGACAGCGACGCCGCGGCGCTGCTCGGCGTCGGGCGGAACGCGGATCCGGCGACGGTTCACGCGGCTTGGCGTCGCGCCATCGCCAGCGCCCACCCCGACCGCGGCGGCGCGACCGACGCGGCCGCCCGGCTGACGGCGGCGCGTAACGTGCTGCTACGCCGGCGTGAACGGCCGTCCTCGCGGTCATGACCGCCGACACGCCACGTGCCCGATCATCGTGGAAGCCGGCGGCCGTCGCCGCGCGTTGATCAGGGCGCAGTGCACGACAAATCACGGCGCGCCGCGCTTGCAATTGTCACAAACCGGGCTTATTGTGCGCTGCAGCATAAACGTTGGAGGACCCGGATGGCATCGGCTGGTGACAAGGCGAACAGCCCACGCAAGCCGCGCGTGAAGTCGGTCATCGAAATGCCGACGACGGCTGCCGAAGCCCCTGCTCCGGCGCTGCCGGTGGTCGAGGCCACGGCCGATGCGGGCTCCGGGATCCCGGTCCCGCCGGTGCTCGGGCTGAGAGACGATTCCAACTCTGCCTCGCTTCTTGTTGAAAACACTGCCGACGACGTTTCCGTTCCGGCCGCTCCCGCGGCTCCCATCCAGAAGGAAGATCCCGTGACCGAGACCTACACCACCGCCGCCGACGCGATGAAGAACGGTGCCGAGGCGATGAAGGCCAGCATCCACACCACGACCGAGAGCGCGATGAGCCAGGGCAAGGCTGCCTTCGACCAGGTCGCGTCGAAGTCGCGCGAGGCGATCGAGCACGGCATGAAGCAGGTCGACGAGTTCGCCGGGCTCGCCCGCGGCAACGTCGAGGCGATGCTCGCCTCATCGCGTGCCGCCGCTCAGGGCATCGAGGCGATCGCCCGCGAAGTCGCCGACTTCAGCCGCAAGTCCTTCGAGGAGACGACCGCCGCCGCCCGCGCCATGACCACGGTGAAGACGCCGAACGAGTTGCTGCAGCTGCAGAATGACTTCGCCAAGACGCAGTTCGATGCTGCCGTTTCGGAGATGTCGAAGCTGTCGGAGACGATGGTCAAGCTGATGGGCGAGGTCTTCGAGCCGATGCAGGCGCGCGCCGCCGTCGCCACCGACAAGCTGAAGGCGATCGTCACGCCCGGCCAATAGGCCCGCGATCCGCGTATAAAGCGTAAGGATGAAGGGCGGCGCGGGGTGACCACGCCGCCCTTTTCTTGTCAGCCAAGCGCCGCTACCAACGTCTCGATCGCCGTGAGTGGCGTGTCCCAGGCAACGACGAAGCGCGCGATGCCGTCAGCTGTGCCGCCCCAGTCGTAGAAGCAAAACCCGGCGTCGCGCAGCCGTGCGGCCGCGGCCGGCGTCGAGGCGGATGAAGACCTCGTTCGCCTCGGTGGGCCAGACCAGACGCTGTCCGGCTGCGGCGGCGATCCGTCGCGCGCCGGCATTTGCGGCGGCGGCGGTCTCCAGCCAGCGGCCGCCGGCGACGTAGGCGAGGAGCTGCGCCGCGTTGAAGCGGCCCTTGCTCGGCAGCTGCCCGGCGCGCTTGCGACGGAAGCGGATATCCTCGACGAGGTCGGCGGCGAAGACGACTATGGCCTCGGCCGTCATGCCGCCGTTCTTGATCGCTCCGAGACTGAGGATATCAACCCCAGCTTGCCACGTAATTTCAGCTGGTTGGCACCCGATTGCGGCGACCGCGTTGGCGAAACGGGCGCCGTCGACATGCACCCGCCAGCCGCGGGCGCGGGCGACTTCGCTGAGAGCGGCGACTTCGGCGGGAGAATAGACGGTGCCGGATTCAGTCGCCTGGGTCAGCGACAGGGCGGCGGGTTGCACCTGGTGCACGCCGCCGCGGTGGGCGGCGAGACCCGTGGCGATCGAGGCCGGGGTTAGTTTGCCGTTTTCGCCCTGGCATAACAGCAGTTTGGCGCCGCCGGTGAAGAACTCGGGGGCGCCGCATTCGTCGACGTTGATATGCGCATCGGCGTGGCAGACCACCGCCCCGTATGGCGGCACCATCGCCGCCAGCGCCAGCGAATTGGCCGCCGTCCCTGTCGAAACCGGCAGGACAGTGCAGGCCTTTCCAAAGACTTGCGAGTATACCTCGTCGAGCCGCTGCGTCCAGGCGTCGGCGTCATAGGCCTCGACGCTGGGCCCCGCGGCAGCGGCGGCGGCGGCGAGGATGTCGGGCCGGACGCCGGCGGCGTTGTCGGATTGGAAGTTCATGGCGACCGTCGCTACCCCGCCCGGCGCCGTGCGTCCATGTGACGATTCCCCTGCCGACTCCGCGAGGCGTCAGCGCACGGCGTCGGGCTGCGCCTCCGGGCTGGCGTCGCGCACTGCCGTCAGGGCGTTCAGACGACTGTCGATAGCCACGAGTCGCGGGAAGCGGGCGATGTCGGCCTGCAGCCGCCGCGCATTCCACATCTGCGGCACCAGGCAGACGTCGGCGAGCGTCGGCGCGTCGCCGAACAGATAGGCGCCGGTCGCGGCCTCGGCGATCTCCTCGAGCGGACCGAACCCTTCCTCGACCCAGTGGCGGTACCAGGTGTCGATCGCCGCCTGCTCCTGCCCCATCTCCGCCCGCAGGTACTTCAGCACGCGCAGGTTGTTGAGCGGGTGGATGTCGCAGGCGATGGTCAATGCCGCCGCTCGCACCCGCGCGCGCGCCACCGCATCGCCGGGCAGCAGCGGCGGGTCGGGATGCAGCTCGTCGAGATATTCGATGATGGCGAGGCTCTGGTTGAGACCGACCTCGTCGTCGATCAGGTACGGGACGAACCCCTGTGGATTGAGCAGCCGGAAGCCGACCGAAGTCTGCGCGCCCTGCGCCAGATTGATTGCGTGCGTGTCATACGGCAGCCCCTTCAGCGCCAGGGCAATGCGGACACGGTACGAGGCGGACGAGCGCCAGTAGCCGTAAAGGGTGCGGGTCATCGGCGGGCCTCGATCGTCAACGCGGGTCTGCGCAGCGGGCGTTACCGGGTTTGCGCCGCCGGAACAACGCGCGCGGCCCGGCGATCAAGCGCGATCGGCGTCGACGCAGCTTTGCTCCATCGCCCGTTCATGCGCTTCCGGCACATCGGGAATCCGACCGTCGCCGCCGTTGAGCCGGACGGTGGCGACAACGGCACCGGCGGTCAGGGTGCGGTGCACCGGGCAGCGTTCGGCGATGTCGACCAGCTTGGTGATCTGATCGTCGTCGAGATCGCCGGCGAAGGCGATCCGGCGCACGAAGCGATCGGGTTCGGTCGCGGTCTTGCCGGTGTGGCCGACATCGACGGTAACCGTTCCTAGCGGCCAGCCCTTGCGCGTCGCGTAGAGCCGGCACGTCATCGCCGTGCACGCCGCCAGCCCCGCCGACAGCAGGTCGAACGGCGTCGGTCCGCTGCCGTTGCCGCCGACGTCGGGCGGCTCGTCGACAAGGAAGCTCGCCGTCGCGGTCGTCGCCCGCACCTCGAACTTGCCGTTGCCGGTTTCTTCGACGCGAACGCCGGCCACCGGGGCGTGGTGGCTCGCCGCCGGCACGCTCGCCGCAGGGGCGAGATCGAGATAGTGGCCGGCCCAGGCGGCGATCACGGCCGCGGCGTAGTCGGCATCGGCGCGGTCGCGCAGCAGGTGATCGGCGCGGTCGAGCGAGACGAAGCTCTTGGGATGCTTCGCCGTCTGGAAGATCTGCGCGGCGTTGTCGATGCCGACGATGGTGTCGCCGGGGGCGTGAAGGACGAGCAGGGCACGCCCCAGCCGGGCGATCCGCGCGTCCTGCCGCGCAGCCCGGATGTCATCGATGAACTCGCGGCCGAGCTCGAACGGCCGCCCGCCGATCGCCACTGCGACGCGTTCTCCCGGCGACGCGTCGCCAAGCTGCGGCCCGATCTGGTGGAGAACGTGTTCGGCGTCGAACGGCGCGGCGATCGTCGCCACCGCTTTGACGGTATCGACCGACGCCGCCGCGGCGAGAACGGCGGCACCGCCGAAACTATGTCCGATCAGCAGTTGGACCGGCTGACCGGCGGCGGCCATCGCCGTCGCCGCCGCGACGATGTCGGCGACGTCGCTCGACAGCCCGCCGCCGAAGTCGCCCTCGCTGCCGCCGAGCCCGGTGAAGTCGAAGCGCAGGATCCCGATCCCCGCGGCTGCCAGCGCGCGCGTGACCCGCGTCGCGGCCAGCGAGGTCTTGTCGCAGGTGAAGCAGTGGGCGAAGATCGCAAAGGCGCGCGGCGGACTCGCGCCGCCCTCGAGCACCCCCGACAGGCGCCGCCCGGCGGCATTGGCGAAGTCGAATTCGGGTGCTCGGCATGCCGCCATGATGCGCGCAACGGGCCGACCCTGTCGAGGCACGCCGACCTGCGCGCGGCGACACCCGCGCCGCAATTGGCGGCCGCCCCTACCCCTTGGCGGCGTCGAACGGGTTCTTGCCGCCGCGGAAGCTCAGCCGGATCGGCACGCCGTCGAAGCCGAGGTCCTCGCGCAGCGAATTGACGAGGTAGCGGTGGTAGCTCGCCGGGAGATCCTCGGTGCGGTTGCCGAAGACGACGAAGGTCGGCGGCCGGGTCGCCGCCTGTGTCGCGTAGCGCAGCTTGATCCGCTTGCCGCCCGCTGCCGGTGGCGGGTTGCGATCGAGCGCGCTTTCGAACCAGCGGTTGAGGGCGCTGGTCGGCACCCGCCGGCTCCAGGCGTCGCGGGCATCGAACGCCGCCTTCATCAGCAGGTCGAGCCCCTTCCCCGTCGCGCCGCTGCAGGCGATCAGCGGCACGTTCCTGATCTGCGACAGACCGTCGTCGAGCGCTCGGCGAACGCCCTGGAACAGCGCCGACAGGTCGTGCGCGGCGTCCCATTTGTTGAGCGCGATGACCAGCGCCCGCCCCTCGCCCAGCACCATGTCGGCGATCCGCAGGTCCTGCGCCTCGAGGCCGAGCGTGGCGTCGAGGAGAAGGACGACGACCTCGGCGAAGTCGACGGCGTACTTGGTGTCGACCGCGGCCATGCGCTCGAGCTTGTCCGTCACCTTCGACCGGCGGCGCAGGCCGGCGGTGTCGACCAGGCGGACTGGGCGGACGGTGCCGCCGTGGTCGTATTCCCAGGGAATCGCGATCGAGTCGCGAGTGATGCCGGCCTCCGGCCCGACGACGAGCCGGTCCTCGCCGATCAGGCGGTTGATTAGCGTCGACTTGCCGGCGTTGGGGCGTCCGACGATGGCCAGCTTGAGCGGCGCCGCCGGGTCGGCGTCGAGCTCGCCCTCTGCCGGCACGATCGCCGCCGCGTCGTCGGCCGCCTGCGCCAGTAGCGGATCGAGGACCGGGATCAGCGCCTCGTACAGGTCGGCCATTCCCTCGCCGTGCTCGGCCGAGATCTGTACCGGCGCACCGAAGCCGAGTTCATAGCTTTCGGCTACCCCGCCTTCTCCGGCGCGGCCCTCGGCCTTGTTGGCGACGAGGATCAGCGGCGTGTTGTGGGCGCGCAGCCACTGAGCGAAATGGCGGTCGAGCGGCGTCACACCGGCGCGGGCGTCGAACACCAGCAGAGCGACGTCGGCGGTGGTCAGAGCGGCATCGGTCTGCGCCCGCATCCGCCCGGCGAGCGTCGCCGCGTCGGCATCCTCGAAGCCCGCCGTGTCGACGATGGTAAAGGCGAGGTCGTGGAGCGTCGCCGCGCCTTCGCGCCGGTCGCGGGTGACGCCGGGCGTGTCGTCGACCAGCGCCAGCTTGCGCCCGACGAGGCGGTTGAACAGCGTCGACTTGCCGACGTTGGGGCGGCCGACGATGACGACGGTGGGGGTACGGATCATGCGCGCGCTGTAGCAGGCGCATGGTCGCGATGCACGGCCGCCTACATCGTCGCGAACATGCCCACCGTCGCCGCGACCATCACCCCCGTCGCAACCCAGCCGACCGCCGTCAGCAGCGGCGGCAGGACGAAGTCGCCCATGGCGTCGCGGCGGCGGGCGATGAGCAGCATCATCACCATGATCGGCACGGCGACGACGCCGTTGATCACCGCCGTCCAGAACAGCGCCCTGATCGGGTCGAGCGGCGTGAAATTGAGCAGCGCACCGACGAAGGTCGCCGCCGCGATCGTCGCGTAGAAGCCCTTGGCCCGGCCGACCTTGCGGGCCAGGCCGACGTGAAAGCCGGCCGCCTCGCCCACCGCATAGGCGGCGGAACTCGCCAGCACCGGCACCGCCAGCAGTCCGGTGCCGACGATGCCGAGGGCGAACACCGCGAAGGCGAAGTCGCCGGCGATCGGCCGCAGCGCCTCCGCCGCCTGCGCCGAGGTCTGGATGTCGGTGACACCGTGGGCGTGGAGCGTCGCCGCCGTCGTCACGATGATGAACAGCGCGATGAGGTTGGACAGGCCCATGCCGACATAGGTGTCCCAGCGGATGCGGCCGAGTTCGGCCGGGGCCTGGTCGGGCGCCCTGAGCAGCGGGGCCGCGCCGCGGCGTTCCTTGACCTCCTCGACCTCCTCCTCGGCCTGCCAGAAGAACAGGTACGGGCTGATCGTCGTGCCGAGGATGGCGACGACGGTGGTCAGCGCACCCGCTCCGGACGGCAGGTGCGGCACGACGAGGCTGCGACCTACCGCCGGCCAGGGCACGCCGACGGCGAACGCGACCGCGGCATAGGCCAGCAGGGACAGCGTCAGCCACTTCAGCACGGCGACGTAGCGCGCGTAGCGGACGAACATCTCGAGAAGGACGGTGAGCAGGCCGAAGGCGGCGACATAGGCCAGCTGCGGCCCGCCGACGACCAGGCGCAGCGCCGCCGCCATCGCGCCGAGATCGGCGCCGAGGTTGATGGTGTTGGCGACCAGCAGCAGGCCGACCAGCAGGTAGAGCAGCGCGCGGGGGTAGTGACGCTTGAGGTTGCCGGCGATGCCGCGGCCGGTGACGCGGCCGATGCGCGCGCTCGTCTCCTGGATCGCGCACATCAGCGGCCAGCTGAACAGCATGACCCAGCCGAGGCCATATCCGAACTGCGCACCGGCCTGCGAATAGGTGGCGATGCCGCTGGGATCGTCGTCCGAGGCACCCGTGATCAGGCCGGGGCCGAGCACCTCGAGCAGCTTCGGCCGCGTCGGCTGCTTGACCGCGGCGGGCGGGTTCGGCGCGGCGGGCGGAACGGGGTCGATCATCGCGCGCCTCCGGTCCCCGGCCTCACCGCCAGGTCCGACCATCCCGCGCCTGTAGCAGGCGCGGGCGCGGAATGCACAAGCTACTGCTTGACCATCGTCCCCGACGTCGGGCCGGCATTGAAGCCGGTGCTGTCGATGCGCGCCGTCCGCCCATCGGCGGCAAAGGTGTAGGTGTTGACGCCGATCACCGTATCGCCGCGATATTCGGTCTCGACCAGCTTGTCCGCCGCCGGCCGGGCGAGGGTCACGCCGGTCCAGCCCGGATCGCCAGTTACCGGCGCGCGCGGACCGCCGATGGTCGCGGTATAGCTCACGCCGGTCGGCGAGGTCACGGTCAGCGTGTCGCCCGCCGAGCGGAGGGTCACCAGCAGTCCCGCGTCGTCGGATGTCATCCCGTTCGTCACCCACGCGCCCGAGACGAGGTGCGCGCCCGCCGGAGCCGGCGCGACCCGCGTCCGCGTCTCGCCGAACGTCGTAACGGCGCCGCTGGTAGCGGTGGTGTCGGTATAGCTGACGGTCATCGATTTGCCGTCGGGCGCGACCTTGACGTTGGCCGTCATGGTCGGCCGGCCCGCGAGCCGGCCCGACCAGATGATCGCATGATCGTCGACGATGCGAACCGAATACTCGTCGTAATAGGGATTGCCCGCGATGGCATGGAAGGCGCCGTCGGCAGCCACGCTGAGCGGCGGCGCGCAGGTCGAGCAGCTATAGGTGCCGCCCTGCAGCAGATAGACCTTCGGCTTGGCCGACGACGTCGCGTTCTTGATGTCGAACTTCCATGTGCCGTCATAGACGGCGGCCGCAGCGGGCGCGGCAGCGAAAGCGATGATGACGAACGGCAGGATCGCGGCAAGGATCGGGCGCATCGGACGACCTCCATGATGCTCTCCGGCACAACGCCCGAGAGCCGGCAAGCCGACGCTACTTACGCGCGCCGACTACACCGCGCCCCAGTGCTCCGCAAGATCAGCGATACGCCGTCAGCTTGCCGTCGTCGGTCAGGATGAAGACCATGTTGCCGGCGACGATCGGCGGCAGATAGGCTGGGCCGCTAAGCTTGACCGACGAGATCGGCTTGCCGGTGTAGGGCGAGACCGACTCCAAGGTCCGGTTGGAGCCGGCGACGAGCAGGCGGTCCGACGCCAGCACCGGGCCGCTCCAGACGAAGGCGCCGGCCTTCGTCTTCGGCTTCTTGAAGCGGGGCAGCTGATGCAGCCACTTGATCTTGCCCTCGGCGCGGGTGACGCAGATCAGCTGGCCGTCGAGGGTGACGACATAGATGAAGTCGCCCGCCACCCATGGCTGGTTGACGCCGGCAAAGTTGCGTTCCCACACCCGCTGGCCGGTCGCCAGTTCGAGCGCGGCCATGCGGCCGCCGTGGCCGATGGCGAAGACGCGGCCGCGGTCGATCACCGGCGAGGCATCGATGTCGGTCAGCGCCGCCAGCGCCGTGGTCCGCCCGGTGCGGGCGAGGGCGTCGGACCACACCGTCCGCCCGTTCTCGACGCGCAGCGCGCTGAGCTCGCCGCTCGAATAGCCGGCGACGACCGTGTCCTGCGCGACGGCCGGCGCGGCGGTGCCGAGCAGGCCCGAAACCTCGACCGTACCCTGAACGCTCCATGCCGTGTCGCCGGTATCGCCCTTCAGCGAGAACAGCTGGTTGTCGGGCGACAGGGCATAGACCCGGCCGCCTGCGACGGTCGCGGCACCGCGCAGCGGCAGGCCGAGTTCCTTGCGCCACACCGTGGCGCCGGTCGCCGCATCGAACGCCTCGACGACGCCGAAGCCGGTCGTCGCATACACCTTGCCGTCGGCCGCGCTGACGCCGCCGCCGAAGGCCAGGTTGTCCTTCTTCTTCATCGTGATCCGCTGCGCCCACAGGCGCTTGCCGGTGGCGACGGCGAAGGCCTCGACCCCACCGTCGGTATCCATGGTGAAGACACGGCCGCCGGCAACGACCGGCGCCGCGTTCAGCCGGCGCTGGCCGGTCGAACCCTTGCCGATCTTGGCGACCCAGGCGACCGACAGCGTGTCGGGCAGCGCCAGGTGGCCGCCGTTCTTCGCCGGGGTGCCGCCGGGCTGTGGCCAGTCGGCGTTGACCGCCGGCGGCGGCAGGACGACGGCGACCGATTCCAGCTCGGGCTCGACCTTGGCCTGGGACTCGAAGTCGAGCACGGCGATGCGCGGTCCGGTCGTCGGCGTCTTCGGCTTGCTCTTGAAGGCATGGCACGACGCCAGCGTCGTCGCCAGCGCCAGCAGGGTAATCGCTCTACGCATCACTGGGCCATTCCGGAGGTCTGCGGGCCGAGCAGCGTCGCCGGGTCGGCCCCGAGGTCGATCGCCATCTGCCCGGCGCGGTTGCGCAGGCTCGCCGGCGCGGTGGTATCGCGGACGATGGCGATGAACAGCGGCAGGGCGCGGTCGCGCTGCCCCAGCTTCATCTCCGCCACTCCAGTCATTTCGGCGGCGACGGCGAACCACGGATCGCCCGGCACGGCGTATGGCTTCAGCCGGGCGACTACCGTTGCCGGCGGCAGCGTGTCGTACTCGATGCGGACGCTGCGGATCGTCGCCACGTCGCGGTACGGCTGCGGCAGCGTCGCATCGGCGGCGACGGCGCGGTAGAGTGCCAGCGCCTTGGCCGTGTCCTTTGCCGCCAGCGCCAGCGCCGCCTGCTCGAGCTGCGCGGCGGCGCGGTAACCGGGCGAACCGTTCTTCGCCAGATCGGCCAGAACCGGCGCCGCGGCGGCGACGTTGCCGGCCTCGGCACGGGTCAGGGCAAGGTTGAACGCCTCCCCCGTCGCCCCGGCGCGCTGCGCCCGATCCTCGCGCCAGTAGAGAAAGCCGAGCAGAGCGACGAGCAGGACGATGCCGCCGATGATCAGGATCCGGCCATAGCGCTGCCAGAAGCTCTCGAGCTGGGCGCGGCGATACTCGTCGTCGACCTCGCGGAGGAAGGCGTCGTCACGCGCGTCGTTGGCCAAGTCGGTCTCCGTGGGATCAGCGGCGCGGACCATAGCCGCGCGGCCGTTATTCGCAAGCCGGCTGCGCGACGACTGGCCGCGGTGGCCTGAACCGGACGTGTACCGGCCCGGTCACGCCGTCGGCAGGTAGAGCTGGGCCTCGCCGGGAAAGCTGCGATCGCGCACCGCGGCGGCGTATCCGGCGGCGGCGGCGTCGATGCGAACGGCGAGGTCGTCGAAGCGCTTCACGAAGCGCGGTACGCGCTCGAACATCCCCAGCATGTCGTCGACCACCAGCACCTGGCCATCGCACGCCGGCGAGGCGCCGATGCCGATCGTCGGGCAGGCGATGGCTTCGGTCACGGCGCGGGCGAGCGGCTCGACCACGCCTTCGACGACGACGGCGAAGGCGCCGGCGGCGGCGATCGCCTGGGCGTCACCGACGATCTTGTCGTGTTCGGCCGCGCTCCGCCCCCGCGCCGCGTAGCCGCCGAGGACGTTGACCGCCTGCGGCGTCAGACCGACGTGGCCGCAGACCGGCACCCCGCGTGCGGTCAGGAAGGCGACCGTCGGCGCCATCGCCGCCCCACCCTCGAGCTTGACGCCGGCGGCGCCGGTCTCGGCCATGACCCGTGCGGCCGAGCGGAACGCCGCTTCGGGCGATGCCTCGTAGCTGCCGAACGGCAGGTCGACGAGGACAACGCTGTGATAGCTGCCGCGGACCACGGCCGCACCGTGGGCGATCATCATGTCGAGCGTGACGCGAACGGTGGTGTCGAGGCCGTAGATCACCTGCCCCAGGCTGTCGCCGACCAGCAGCAGGTCGCAGTGCGGATCGAGCAGCTGCGCCATGCGCGCGGTGTAGGCGGTCAGCATGACGATCGGCACGCCTCCCTTGCGCCCCGCGATCTGCGGCACGGTCAGGCGCTTCATCGGCGCGGGCGTCGGGTGGGCGCGGCTGGTCGCGGTATCGAGCGTGTACTGGGCGGACATGGCCGCGGCTCTAGCGCGGACCGCGCACCGACGCCACCGTGCGGTCGGGCGCGAGGTCGATCACGAGATCCGCTCGCGCCGGCATCTCGGCGGCGATGTGCCGGGTCAGCCGCTCGTAGTGCGCGCAGAAGCGCGCAACCTCGGAGTCGGTCATCGCCCGCGGGCCAGCGCGCTCTGCCTGCTGCCGCCAGTTGACGACCGTGGCGAAGTCGGGGGCGCGGAGCAGGATCAGCCGGGCTATCGGAGCGAACAGCGCCCGGTATGGCTCGGCAAGCTGGGCGTCGACGAAGCGCCGCCAGCGGCCGTCGGCGTCCTCGCCCGCCTCGAGCGCGTTCACCGGCGGCTCGACCTGCCCCTGCGCCACCGCCCCGACGCACCAGCCCTCGAACAGGATGACGTCCGCCGGGCCGGCGAGCGGCCATTCGGCGGCCGGCAACGGCGCGTCATTCGCCTTGTCGAAGCGCGGCAGGCGGACCGTCTCGCCCGCGCGCAGCCGGGCGAGCAGGTCGACCCCGAGGGCGACGTCGTGCGTCCCCGGCACGCCGCGCGTCCGCAGCAGCGGGTGGACGTCCGCCGCCAGCCGCGCCCGCTCAGCCGGGTCGAGGTAAAGATCGTCGAGCGACAGCGTGGCCAGCCGCGCGTTGCGCCCGAGCGCTGCGGCGATGGTCGACTTGCCGGCCCCCTGCGGCCCGCACAGGCCGACGACGAGCGGCGACGTCTCCCGCCGCCAGCCCGCGACCGCGGCGGCGACGACTTCAGCCGCCGTCACGCGCAGCGTCGCGGACACGGGCGAGCAGCGCCGTCAGCTGCGCCTGCTCGGCCGGGCTGAGGCAGCCGATCACCCGCCGCTCGAGCGCCAGCGCGGCCGGCACGACCGCCGCATACAACCCCTCCCCCGCCGCGGTCAGCGCCAGCCGGTGCGCGCGACGGTCGTCGGGATCGTCGCCCGCCGTGACCAGCCCGCGGTCCCGCAGCGCGGCGACCGCCCGGCTGACGCTGATCTTGTCGAGCACCGCGCGCCGGGCGATCGCCTGGCTCGACAGGCCGGGCGACTGGGCGACGATCGCCAGCACCCGCCACTCGGCGACGCGCAGGCCGAACAGGCTGCGGTAGGCGGACGCGATGACTTCGCTGACCGCATTCGCCGCGACCGACAGCTGGAAGGGCAGGAACGCGTCGAGGTCGAGGACGCTTTCGGCCTTGTCAGGCGGCGGGGACGGCGATAGTTTCATTTGCAACAATCTTGGCCGGAGACGATCACGATGGCAAGCGACGCGACGACGGCACCCGCGCAGGCGAACTTCATGGGCCTCGACGGCTTCGAGTTCGTCGAGTTCACCGGCCCCGATCCGCAGGCGCTGGCCACCCTGTTCGAGGCGATGGGCTTCACCCATGTCGCTACCCACCGCTCGAAAGACGTCCGCCGCTACGCCCAGGGCGACATCAACTTCCTCTTGAACATGGACACCAAGGGTCAGGCGGCCGAGTTCCGCAACGCCCACGGCCCGAGCGCCAACGCCATGGCATTCCGGGTCAAAGACGCCGCCTTCGCCGCCGCCGAGGCCGTCCGGCGCGGCGCGACGCCGGTCACCGGGCCGGTCGGGCCGATGGAGCTCAACATCCCGGCGATCGAGGGGATCGGCGGCTCGAACCTCTACCTCGTCGACCGCGCCGGCGAGCACGAGATCTACGACATCGACTTCCGCCCGACGGGTGCCGGCAAGGACGACCGCTCGGTCGGCCTGCACACGCTCGACCACCTGACCCACAACGTCAATCGCGGGCGCATGGCGCACTGGGCGGAGTTCTACGAGCGCATCTTCGGCTTCCGCCAGATCCGCTACTTCGACATCGAGGGCCAGGCGACGGGCCTGTTCAGCAAGGCGATGACCGCGCCCGACGACAAGATCCGCATCCCGCTGAACGAGAGCCAGGACGAGCACAGCCAGATCGAGGAGTTCCTCCGCGCCTATCAGGGCGAGGGCATCCAGCACCTGGCGCTCGCCACCGACGACATCTTCGCCACGGTGGACAGGCTGCGCGCGAACGGCATTCGCTTCCAGGACTCGCCCGATACCTATTTCGACCTGATCGATGCGCGCCTGCCCGGCCACGGCCATTCGGTCGAGGAGATGCGCAAGCGCCGCATCCTGATCGACGGCGCGCCCGAGACCGGCGGCGGGTTGCTGCTGCAGATCTTCACCGAGAATATGGTCGGCCCGATCTTCTTCGAGATCATCCAGCGGAAGGGCAACGACGGCTTCGGCGAGGGCAACTTCAAGGCGCTGTTCGAGAGCCTGGAGCTCGACCAGATGCGGCGTGGAGTGATCCCGGCGAAGGTGGAGGCCTAGTGGCGACCGACCCCGCCGACCTCCAGGCGCGAATGCTTGCCGCCGCCCCCGATATCGAGCTGTCGTTCCGCAGGATGTTCGGCGGGATCATGGGCTATGCCGCGGAGGTCGTGTTCGCCTCGCTGTCTGATGTCGGGCTGGCGCTGAAGCTGAGCGGGGCCGAGCACGCCCGGGCGCTGGCGCTGCCGGGGGCGAAGCCGCTGCAGTACGAACCCGACGCGCCGGTCAGCAAGAGCTATGTCGTCCTGCCCGCGGACGTCGTCGCCGACTCGAACCTGCTCCACGAGTGGATCGTGACCAGCGTCAACAACCTGAAATCGAAGCCGCCGGGGCGGTGAGATGCTGACCGGCTTCGGCAACCACTTCGCCAGCGAGGCGATCCCCGGCGCGCTGCCGGTCGGGCGGAACTCGCCGCAGCGGCCGGCCTTCGGCCTCTACGCCGAGCAGCTGTCCGGCACCGCCTTCACCGCGCCTCGCGCCGAGAACCGCCGGAGTTGGCTCTACCGCCTGCGCCCGAGCGCGGCGCATCCGCCCTACCGTCTCGCCCTCGATCCCAGTGCCAACCACGCTCCCCCGCCGCCGCCCAACCGCCTGCGCTGGGACCCGCGCGGCTGGCCGGAGGGGGCGGTCGACTTCCACGACTCGGTCCTGCCGATGCTCCATTGCGGCGAGGCGGAGGCGCTGACCGGCGCGGTCGTCCACACCTATGCCGCAACCGTCGACATGGCCGCCCGTGCGTTCGTCAACGCCGACGCCGAGACGCTGCTGATCCCCGTTGAGGGGCGGCTCGAGGTGCTGACCGAGCTCGGGCGGTTCATCCTTGGCCCGCTCGAAGTCGCCGGCATCCCGCGCGGGGTCCGCCACGCCGTCCGCCTCCCGGACGGCCGCGCGCGGGGCTATGTCGTCGAGAACCGGGGCGCGCTGTTCCGCCTGCCCGACCTCGGCCCGATCGGCGCCAACGGCCTGGCCAACCCGCGCGACTTCGTCACCCCGCCGGCGTGGTTCGAGGACGACGACCGGCCGCACGAGCTGGTGCAGAAGTTCATGGGGCGGCTGTGGACGACGACGCTCGACCACTCGCCGTTCGATGTCGTCGCCTGGCACGGCAACCTCGCGCCCTGGGTCTACGACCTGCGCCGGTTCAACACGATGGGCACGGTCAGCTACGACCACCCCGACCCGTCGATCTACACGGTGCTGACCAGCCCGAGCGACACGCCCGGCCGGGCCAACGCCGACTTCGTCCTGTTCCCGCCGCGCTGGCTCGTCGCCGAGGACACCTTTCGCCCGCCCTGGTTCCACCGCAACGTGATGAGCGAGGCGATGGGGCTGATCGCCGGCCAGTACGACGCCAAGGCCGGCGGCTTCGCGCCCGGCGGCCTGTCGCTCCACAATCTGATGAGCGGGCACGGGCCCGACGTCGCCTCGTGGCAGAAGGCGACCGACGCCGACCTCGCGCCGCACAAGTTCGACGGCGGCTATGCCTTCATGGTCGAGAGTTGCTGGCCGTTCCGCGCGACCGACTATGCCCTGAAACACGCTCAGCCCGACTACGACGCGGCCTGGGCCGATTTCCCGAAGGCGGTGCTGCCGTGATCGACGCGACGCACGACCCGGCCGCGACGAGCTGGGTCGAGGTGCCGGAGGGCCACGACTTCCCGGTGCAGAACCTGCCGCTCGGGGTATTCGACGCGGGCAGCGGCCCGCGCATCGGCATGGCAATCGGCGAGTGGATCGTCGACCTCGCCGGGCTGGCAACAGCTGGGCTGCTCGACGTCGACCCGGCGCTGCTGGTACCGCCGCTCAACGCCCTCCTGGCCGACGCCGCCGCGCGGCAGGCGGTGCGGGCGCAGGTCTCGACGCTGCTGACCGACGACCGCCAGCGCGCGGCGGTCGAGCCTCATCTCGTCGCGGCGGAGGCGGCGACGATGCACCTGCCGTGCGCCATCGGCGACTACACCGACTTCTACGTCGGCATCCACCACGCGACGAACATCGGCCGGCTGTTCCGCCCCGACCAACCGCTGCTGCCGAACTACAAGTACGTGCCGATCGGCTACCACGGCCGCGCCTCGACCGTAGCCGTCAGCGGCACGCCCGTCGCCCGCCCGCAGCGGCCAGCGCAAGGGGCCCGACGAGGCCGAACCGAGCTTCGGCCCGAGCCGCCGGCTCGACTACGAGCTCGAGATGGCGGTGTGGATCGGCGGCGGCAACGCGGTCGGCCGGCCGGTACCGATCGGCGAGGCGGGCAGCCACATCGCCGGATTGGGGCTCCTCAACGACTGGTCGGCGCGCGACCTGCAGGCGTGGGAATATGTCCCGCTGGGGCCGTTCCTGGCCAAGAGCTTCCTCACCACGGTCTCGCCGTGGGTCGTCACCGCCGAGGCGCTCGCCCCCTTCCGCATTGCGCAGGCGCCGCGGCCCGACGGCGATCCCGCCCCCCTGCCCTATCTCGCGCGACGCCGCCGACCAGTCGCGCGGCGCCTTCGCCATCGACCTGTTCGTCGACTTGTCGACCGCCGCCATGCGCGCCGCCGGCGTCCTCCCTGTCCGCCTTGCTGCCAGCGCCGCGCGGCACATGTACTGGACGGTGGCGCAGATGGTCGCCCACCACACGTCGAACGGCTGCGCGCTCAACCCCGGCGACCTGCTCGGCACCGGCACCATCTCCGGCCCCGACGACGCCAGCCTCGGCAGCCTGATCGAGATGAGCCGCGGCGGCGCGGCCCCGGTGGCGCTGCCCGGCGGCGAGTCGCGGGCGTTCCTGATGGACGGCGACGAGGTCATCCTCTCCGCCCGCGCCGTCGCCGAGGGCTTCGTGCCGATCGGCTTCGGAGCGTGCGTCGGGCGTGTCGCCGGATAGCTGGTGGACCCTGCGGGACTTGAACCCGCAACCTATCGATTAAAAGTCGAACGCTCTACCGATTGAGCTAAGGGTCCACGGCGGCGGATCGTCTAGGGCGCGCGAGCCGCGCGCGCAACTGACGTGCGGTCAAGTGCAGCAGCGGGTGACGCCAGTCGGGGGCGAGCTCGACCAGCGGATCGAGGACGAAACGGCGCTCGGCCAGACGAGGGTGCGGCACGATCAGCGGGCGACGATTTGGGTGACTATTCGTCGACAGCACCTGATTCCCGGCAGCGAGGATGTCGAGATCGAGCACGCGCGCGCCCCAGCGCCGCCCTCGCCGCCGACCGAAGGCGCGCTCGATGCCCTGCAGCCGAGCCAGCACCTCGGCTGGGGGCAGCGCGGTCGCCACTTCGACGACGGCATTGGCGAAGCGCCGCTGGCTCGGGCCCAGCGGAGCCGTCGCCCGCACCCGCGACATGGCGACCACCCGCCCGACCGCGCCGAGCGCCGCCAGCGCCGCGGCCAGCGTCGCCGCGGGCGAGCCATGGCGGCTGCGGCGGTTGCTGCCCAACGCGATGAGGACGGTTGCCGACATGGTCGCCTGGTCCTTACACGCTGAGCCATGGATGCAAGCCCCGAACCGCCGCACGATTGCCCGCGCTGCCCGCGGCTGGTCGACTATCGCGCGGCCAACCGCGCCGCCCACCCCGACTGGTGGAACGCGCCGGTGCCGGGCTGGGGCGACCCCGAGGCCTGGCTGTGCGTCGTCGGCCTCGCGCCCGGCGTGACGGGAGCCAACCGCACCGGGCGGCCGTTCACCGGCGACCATGCCGGCCTGCTGCTCTATGCGACTCTTGCCGAGTTCGGCCTGGCGCACGGCACGTTCGACGCCCGGCCCGACGACGGGCTGCGCCTCGACGGCGTGTTCATCACCAACGCCGTTCGCTGCGTGCCGCCCGAGAACAAGCCGGTGCCGGCCGAGATCCACGCCTGCCGGCCGTTCCTGACGGCGCAGCTCGCCGCCCTGCCCCGGCTCCAGGTGGTGCTGGCGCTGGGCGCGATCGCCCATCAGTCGGCGGTCAAGGCGCTGGGCGGCAAGCTGCCCAAGACGCCGTTCGGCCACGGTGCGGTCCACCGCCTGCACAGCGGCGTGACGCTGGTCGATAGCTATCACTGCTCGCGCTACAACACGAACACCGGGCGGCTGACCCCGGCGATGTTCGCCGCCGCCTTCGCCGCCGCGGTCGCCGCCCGGGTTGCGCCGGCGCCGCCTGCCGGCGCATGAGGGTCGCCATGGCTGCGCCCGCCGATCGTCCGACCGCCCTGCTCGACCGCGGCGCGATCGCCTTGTCGGCCCTGTGCCTGTTCCACTGTCTGGCGCTGCCGGCGGTCCTGCTCGCCCTCCCGGCGCTGGCCGCCGTGTTGCCGGACGAGGCCTGGGTTCACCCCGCCATCCTCGTCCTCGCCGCGCCGCTGGCCGCAGTGGCGCTTTGGCGCGGCTGGCGGCGGCATGGCGAGCGGTTGCCCGGTCTGCTCGGCGCGGCGGGCGTCGGGCTGCTCGCCGCCGGCGTCGCTGCCGGCGACGGGCGGGCGGAGACGGTGCTGACCGTCGCCGGCGGACTGGCGCTGGCGACGGCGCACCTGCTCAACTGGCGGCGGCTGCACCGTCACGGCTGACCGTTGCCGGCCGCTGTCGCAGCGTCTAACCCAAGGCATGACGGCAGGAGCGGGCATGATCAGGAAAGCAGTCGTGGCGATGGCACTGGTGACGGCGGGCACGGCGACGGCCGAGGCGGCCGACCCCTATCTCTGGCTGGAAAGCGTCGATTCGCCGCGCGCCATGGCCTGGGTCAACGCACGCAACGCCTATTCCACGGGCAAGCTGGAGGCCGATCCCGCTTATGCCGCCAACTTCGCCGAGGCACTGGCCATCGCCGGCGCCAAGGAGCGGATCCCGACGCCCGACTTCACCCACGGCGCGATCTACAACTTCTGGCAGGACGAGGATCATCTCCGCGGCATCTGGCGGACGACGAACCTCGACGACTACCGCAGCGCGGCACCGCACTGGCGGACGGTGCTCGACGTCGATGCGCTGGGCAAGGCCGAGGGCAAGAGTTGGGTGTGGCACGGCGCGACCTGCCTCGAGCCCGAGCAGCGGCGCTGCCTGATCGCCCTGTCCGATGGCGGCGAGGACGCGACGACGGTGCGCGAGTTCGACCTCGACAGCGGGCAGTTCGTCGCCGGCGGCTTCGTCCTGCCGCACGGCAAGCAGGAGATCGCCTGGGAAGACGCCGACCACATCCTCGTCGCCCGCGAGTGGGCGCCGGGCGAGCTGACGACCTCGGGCTACGCCTATATCGTCAAGCGGGTGACGCGCGGACAGCCGCTGTCGGCGGCGGTCGAGGTCTTCCGCGGCCAGAAGAGCGACACGCTGGTCAGCCCGGCGACCTATGTCGACGGCGACGGCCGGCGGCTGACGCTGATCACGCGGGCGACCGACTTCTTCCACTTCGAATATCATCTGGTCGATGCGAAAGGCACCCGGCGCCTGGCCGTGCCGCTCAAATCGGCGCCGGTCGGGCTGGTCGCCGGCCGGGTCGTGGTCAAGCTCGACGAGGCGTGGACGGCGGGCGGGACGAGCCTGCCGTCGGGGGCGGTTGCCGCCTTCGACCTCGCCGCGGCGGAGCGCGATCCCGCCGCTCTGTCGCCGACCTTGGTCTGGGCCCCGGGACCGCGCGACGCGCTGGAGGATGCGGCGGCGACGAAGGACCACCTGCTCGTGGCGACGCTCGACAACGTCCGCGGCCGGGCGTGGAGCTTCGCGCCGGCGGCCGGCGGCTGGCGGCGCACGCCGCTGGCGGTGCCCGACAATCTCGCCGTCAGCCTGGGCGACGCCGACCGGCGCACCAACCGCGCCTTCATGACGGTCAGCGGCTTCCTGACCCCGCCGACGCTGTCGCTGGTCGACACGGCGGCGGCGACGCTGACGCCGCTGAAGGCCCTCCCGGCGCAGTTCGACGCCAGCCGCGACGTCGTCGAGCAGCACGAGGCGGTGTCGAGCGACGGCACCAAGGTGCCGTACTTCGTCGTCCATCGCCGGGACATCAAGTACGACGGCACGACGCCGACGCTGCTGACCGCCTACGGCGGCTTCCAGGTCAGCCGGACGCCCGACTATTCGGGTACGATCGGCAAGCTGTGGCTGGAGAAGGGCGGCGCGCTGGTGCTCGCCAACATCCGCGGCGGCGGCGAATTCGGCCCGGCGTGGCACGAGGCGGGTCTGGGCGTGAAGCGCCAGATCATCTACGACGACTTCGCCGCCGTCGGCCGCGACCTGATCGCGCGCAAGATCACCAGCGCGCGCCGCCTCGGCATCCAGGGCGGGTCGAACGGCGGCCTGCTGATGGGCGTCGAGTTCACCCAGCACCCCGAGCTGTGGACCGCCGTCGTCATCGACGTGCCGCTGCTCGACATGATCCGCATCGGCAAGATCGCCGCCGGCGCGTCGTGGGCGGGCGAGTACGGCGACGTCGACGCCGATCCGGCGGTCATGGCCTTCTGGCAGAAGACCTCGCCCTATCAGAACCTGCGCGCCGGCGTTGCCTATCCCGAGCCGTTCATCTTCACCACGACCAAGGACGATCGCGTCGGCCCGCAGCACGCCCGCAAGTTCGCCGCGCGGCTCGAGGAGCTCGGCTACCACTTCTATTACTATGAGAACACCGAAGGCGGGCACGGCGCCGGGGCCGACCTGCGGCAGGCCGCGCACACCACGGCGCTGACCATGACCTATCTGCAGAGCAAGCTGATGGACCGCTGAGCCGCCGCGGCGACCGGTCAGCCCGGCCCGAGGACGTGGTCGGCGTAGCAGACGCCGGAATAATGCCAGTGTGCGCCGTGGCCGCCGGCATAGCTCGCCGCGTCGCGGGCATGGAGGGCGGCGACGCTGCGGCCCCGGTTGGCGGGATCGGTCATGTCCCAGCCGATGTTGCCGCTGGCGGGGTCGCAGGCGATGCTCGCCGGGCGGACCCAGGCTTGCCCGTCCCAGACATGGTAGCTGCCGCCATTCCACATGCACACCGCCTCGCGCAGCACCTGCGCCGGGGTGAAGCGGCGCCCGCCCTGCCCCAGCCGGTGTTCGGCGGCGGCGCGCTTGGCGGCGAACAGCGCCAGCCCCGCGTCGAGGTTGGCCCGCCAGTCCCATGCCTGCTGCGGCGTCGCCGGCGGTCGCGTCAGCTGGCACAGGCCGATGCCGCCGTCGAACGACACCACCGGCAGGCCGGCGGGAGTGAAATGCTGGCAACGGCTTTCCTGCGCGACGATGCGGTCGAAGC
Organism: uncultured Alphaproteobacteria bacterium; assembly: GCA_963847215.1. Taxonomy (GTDB): domain Bacteria; phylum Pseudomonadota; class Alphaproteobacteria; order Sphingomonadales; family Sphingomonadaceae; genus Polymorphobacter_B. Next base: position 19,320 of record CAWJZA010000007.1, on the reverse strand, counting down.
CGTCGGCGCCCGGCTTGCCGGCGAGATAGGCGGCGACCTGGTCGGCGGTCGGGTTGCTGCCGCGCAGTTCGACCGCGCCCTGCGCCTGCCCGCCGCCGGCGGCGACATGGACGACGAGCGTGCCGCCGCCGCAGCCGATGGCGGCGCGCGCATCCCAGCGGCCGTCGGCGGTCGTGACCGAGCCGCCGGCGTGGCTCGTGCGCCAGACGAGGTGCCAGTCCCAGCGGTGCTCGCCGGTCGCATCGGTGGCGAACGGGAGCGGCGGCAGCTCGCCGCTCGGCGCGATATGGACGACGCCGCCGGAGCCGGGCAGCGCCAGCTTCACGACAGCAGCGGCCGCACGTGCGGCATCACCTGGTGGGTGCCAGCGACGATCATCGAGCCGGCGACATAGACGATGACGGCAAGGCCGATATAGGCGATCCAGCGGTTCTTCTCGATGACGCGGGCGATGTAGTTGGCCGCCACCGCCATCACCGCGACCGAAAAGCCCAGGCCGACGAGGAGCACGGTCGGATGGTCGCGCGCCGCGCCGGCGACGGCGAGCACGTTGTCGAGGCTCATCGACAGGTCGGCAAGCGCGACCTGGATCACCGCCTGCGTCACCGTCTTGGCCGGCCGCGCCGGCGCATCGACCGGCGCGTGGCCGACCCCGCCGGCGGAGCCGGCATGACCCGAACTCCCGCGGCGCAGCTCGCGGAACAGTTTCCAGCCGACCCACAGCAGCAGCAGGCCGCCGGCGAGCGTCAGCCCGACGATCGACAGCAGCCGCGTCGCCAGCAGGGCGAAGCCGATCAGGAAGACCAGCGCCAGGGCGACGCCGATCGACAGCACCCGCCGCCGCGCCGCCGGCGGCAGCCCGGCCGCCAGCGTGCCGAGGATGACGACATTGTCGCCAGCGAGCATCAGGTCGATCATGATGACCTGACCCAGCGCGGCGAGGCCGCCGGGCGTGGCGATGTCGGCGAGGTCGAGGGTCACGCGCGTGCCGTCATCGGCGCCGCCGCCCGATTGCCGGCGAAGGTCACACAAAGGTCACGCCCGCGTCGCGCGTTTCCGCGGTGCGGACTTCGGCGGGTGGCGCGGGCGGACGGGACAGGGCGAGGGGCGGACATCGCGCGACTCTGCCCAGCGCCGGCGACGTAGGACAGTCTTTTCTTCACCGGCCTCGCGTCCGGCATTTCTTCACGGCCGGCGCAGCGCCGCGAAGGGATTGGCCCGGGCCTTGTCGGCGGCGGCGATGGCCTCGGCCTCGGCCTCGCTGATGACCAGCCCGGCCGGCGCGGTCGCCCCCGGGGCGCGCGGGTAAGGATCGAGGGCGAGGCCGAGCGACTGCGCCACCGCCTCGCCGACGTCGAGGGCGTCGCCGTCCAGCGGCAGGATGTCGAGGTCGGCGTCGGTCAGCTCGATCTCGTCGTCGGCCGCCACGGCGGCGTCGCTGAACGTCAGGTCGACCGCCTCGTCGAGGGCGAAGGCGACGGGCTCGGCCGAGAGGACGCAGGCCTGCGCGCCGGCGGCGTGCAGCGGGCCGGTGAGGCGGATGCCGCGGGCGTCGCGGTACAGCGTCAGCCGCGCGGTCAGCGCGTCGAGGGCAAGAAGGTCGAAGCGCGCCGCCAGCGCGGCCAGCTCGGCCGGCGTCGCCGTCACCGTCTCGACGCGCCGCACGCTGCCGATCTCGCCGGCGCGGACGATGCGCGACAGTTCGGGCGTCACAGGCCGCCGCCCTCGACCTCGGCGAGGGTGCGCCGGCCGATGCGCGCCGCGAGCGCGACGACGCGGCGGCAGCTCCAGTCGAGCGCGGCCGGGTCGACCGGCGCGCCGCGATAGAGGTTGCGAGCCAGTGCCGCCGCGAGGTCGCCGCCGGCGAGCGCCTCGCGATAGGCGCCGAGCCGACCGCCGAGCGCCGAGACCATCTTGCCGACCTGCTTGCCGACCGTCGGGTCGCCGATGCCGAGCTCGCGCAGGGATCCGTCCATGTCGGCGATGAAGCGGTCGGTGAGGTCGGCGCTCAGCTGCCGCGCCGGCTCGCCGTCGGCCTCGAGGCGGACGAGAACCAGCGCCAGCACCAGCGCGACGACGTCGAAGCGCCCGTCGACCGTGTCCGGCACCGCGCCGGCGAGATACCAGTCGGCCGTGCGCGCTTCCGTGACGATCGCGCGGTACGGCGCGTCGGCGGGCGGCGTCGCGCGGGCGGGGCGGAACAGGCGGTCGAGCAGGGTCAATGGGCGAGCCTTGTGGCGGGGGGCAGAAATCGCATATTGAGGCTCCGCGCGTCCGGCGCAACGCCGCCGCCGCGCCAGGAGTATCGCATGCGTCACTTGTCCCCCCTCGCCTGCGCCGCGACGATCGCCGCGGCCGCCCTCGCCGGCTGTTCGACGATCAAGCAGAACCAGGGCTATATCGTCGACGCGCCGCTGCTCGCCTCGGTCCAGCCGGGCGTCGACAACAAGGCCTCGGTCGAGAAGACGCTCGGCCGCCCGACCTTCGGCAGCGAGTTCGATTCGGGCGAATGGTATTATGTCTCGCGCAACACGCGCCAGATCGCCTTCCTCCAGCCCAAGGCGACCAGCCAGTCGATCACCAAGATCAGCTTCGACGCCAAGGGCAACGTCGCCAAGGTCGAGACGCGCGGGCTCGAACTGGCCTCGAACATCCACCCGGTGCGCGACAAGACCGAGACGCTGGGCCGCAAGCAGGGCCTGCTCGAGGACATCTTCGGCGGCGTCGGCGCGCTCGGCTCGGGCACGATCCAGAACGATTCCGCCGGCGGCACGCAGACCGGAAGGGATGGTCCGCGGTAAGGCGCCGCGCGGCCGCGCGTAGCGAGCACGCCGCAGGCGCGCAGAGCAACGCGCGAACTCGCGCCAGCCCGGCCGGCGGGGCGGCGGCCCGCAAGCCGCCGGACCCGTCCGACGCGCGGGCTTTGCCTGCGCGGCCCGCACTCGACAGAACCGCCGTTCCTCAATGCTCCCAGCCCAGCCGCCCCGGCACCACCGGCCCGCCGCCGAGCCCGATCACCGTCAGCCCCGCGCCCTCGGCCACCCGGCCCACCCGCGTGCATCCCGGCGGCGGCTCCGCCCCGTCGGGTAGCGTGAACAGCAGCTCGTAATCGTCGCCCGCGCTCGCCAGCGCCAGCAGGGCGGCGTCGTCGCGCGGTGTCCGCGCCGCGGCGGCGGACGACACCGGCAGCCGCGCCAGCTCGACCGTGACGGCGACGTCGCTCGCCGCCGCCAGCCGCCCGGCGTCGATCAGCAGGCCGTCGGACACGTCCATCGCCGCGCTCGCGCGCCCGACCAGCGCCTGCCCCAGCGCCAGGCGCGGCTCGGGCCGGCGGAAGCGGGCGAGCAGCGCCTTGTCGAACGGCGCGTCGCCGCGGGCGACGGCGAGGCCGAGCCCCGCGTCGCCGATCGTGCCGCTGACCCACAGCCCGTCGCCGGGCCGCGCCCCGCGGCGCGACAGCGCCCGCCCCGGCTCGACGCTGCCGACCGCCGTCAGGCCGAGCACCGCCGCCGCCAGCCCCGACACGGTGTCCCCGCCCCACAGCGCGACGCCCCACCGGTCGAGCCCGCGCGCGAGCCCGGCGGTGAACGCCGCCAGCCAGGCATCGTCCTCGGCCGGGCCGAGCCCGAGGCCGAGCAGCACGCCCGCCGGCCGCGCGCCCATCGCCGCGAGGTCGGACAGGTTGACCGCCAGCAGCTTCCACGCGACGTCGCTCGGCGGGTCGCCGGGCAGGTAATGGACGCCGGCGGCGAGCACGTCGTGGGTCAGCACCAGGTCGCGCCCCAGCGGCGGGGCGAACACCGCGGCGTCGTCGGCCAGACCACGCGCTGCCGCGCTCGTCGCCAGCGGGGCGAGCAGCCGCGCGATCAGCTCGCGCTCACGCACCCGCTTCCCCGCCCTGTTCGCCGCGCGCGTGGCGGGCGACGGCGTCGAGCAGGCCGTTGACGAAGCCGGTCTCGCGCGCGTCGTAGAAGGCGTGGGCGACGTCGAGATATTCGTCGATCACCGTCGCCGTCGGCACGTCGGGGCGGGCGATCAGCTCGTAGACGCCGGCGCGGAGCACGCCGCGCAGCGGCCGGTCGAGCCGGTCGATGGCCCAGCCCTGCGCCAGATTGGCGGCGATCAGCGCGTCGATCTCACCGCCGCGCGCCGCGACGCCAGCGACGAGATCGTCGAAGAACGCCGCGTCGGCCGGCTTGTACTCGGCATCCTCGATCGTCGCGCCGAGCCGGTGGTTGTGGAATTCGTGGAGCAGCCCGGGCACCGTGCCGCCGGCCATGTCGCGCTGGTAGAGCGCCTGGACCGCGGCCAGCCGCGCCGCCGAGCGCGCGGTTCCGGTGCGCGCCTTCTTCGTCTTGGTTTTCGCCATGGCCGCGATGTAGCGGCGCGTCCGGGGATTGTCACCCTTCGCGGGTCGGCTAGCGCCGCAGCGTGAAGCGCACCCGCCGCCCGCGGAAATCGAGTGCGACGCGGCGGAAGGCCTCGAGCACGTCGGTGCCGATCAGCAGCGCCGGCGCCTTCTCCAGCCCGAACAGGCGGAACGGGGGCGCGTCGGCGAAGGCGACGTTGACGTTCGCCAGCGTCAGCCCGCCGAGCCGGATCGCCGAGGTCGTCGCCAGGTTGGCGGTCAGCGTCGCGCCGGTGACGCTGGTCAGGACGATCGGCCGCGGCGGCCGGCGGCTGCCGATCACCCGCTTCTCGAGCGCGAGATTGCCCATGGTGATCTCCGACCCGGTATCGATGACGGCATAGACCGGCACGCCGTTGACGCTGGCCGCGGTCAGGATCAGCTGGCCGTTGCGCCGCTTGGCGACGACGACGATCTCGTCGCCGCCGCTGACCGCCTCCGGGCGCCGCGCGTCCTGGACGGTGATCGTCTTCTTGTCGAAGTCGAGCAGCAGCCGCTGGTCGACCAGCGCGTCGATGCCGACGATGCCCTGCGCGCCGAGGAAGCGTTCGGGCAAGGCCGGGGCGGCGATGTCGGGGATGCGGCTCTGCCCCAGCGTCAGGCTGTCGAGCTTGACCGTGCCGACCCGGGCCGCGCCGGCCATGCCCTGCAACCGGACGACCCGGCCCTCGGGCAGCTTCAGCTGCTCGGCCAGGCCTGCGCCGATGACCGAGCGATCGGCGCCGGAATTGACGAGGAAGCGGAACGGCCCCTGCCCGTTGACGCCGACCAGGATGAACATCCGCGACTTGACCTGTTCGGCGGCGAGCGGGTCGCCGGCGACCTCCAGGCTGTTGTCGATCACCGCCGGCGGGATGGTCGGGACGACTGCCGGTTCGACGACCGGCGGCGCCGCGGCCGCGGCGAGCACGGCGAGCAGGGGCAGGAACATGGCGCGAACCTGCGCCGTTTCGGGGGCGGCCGCAAGGGTCGACGCCGCCGGCGGCGCGTGGCAGGCTCCGTCCTTTCGCGGGGGGACGAGCGATGCGGATGACACGGCGGACGTGGCTGGGCGGGATGGCGGCCGCGGCGACAGTCGGGGCCGTCCGCCCGGCGAGGGCGACGACGATCGCCATGCGGGGCGCGACCCCGGAATTCCGTGCCGTGCTCGACAGCCTCGCCGCCTTTGCCGCCGCCGATCTCGCGGCGCAGGGCTTTCCCGGCATGACGCTGGCGGTACGCTCCGGCGACGGGCAGACGGCAACGATCGCGGTCGGCGAGGCGATCGTCGGGCGCGAGGCGGTGCGCGGCGACCACCTGTTCCAGGTCGGCTCGATCTCGAAATCGTTCGTCGCCATGGCGCTGTATGCGCTCGCCGGCCAGGGGCGGCTCAACCTCGACGCGCCGGCGGTGTCGGTCGTGCCGGAGCTGTGGCTGGCCGACCGCAGCATCACCCTGACCCAGATCCTGTCGCACAGCGCCGGCCTGCCCGACGACGCGCCGTTCTTCCCCGACGTTCCCGGCGGCCAGCTGTGGTCGGCGACGCCGCCGGGAAGCCATTTCTCGTACAGCAATGCCGGCTATGACATGCTGTCCCTCGTCGTCGAGCGGGCGAGCGGGCTGCGCTACGACCGGGCGTTGCGCGCGCTGGTCCTGACGCCGCTCGGGATGCACGGCATCGAGCCGGTGATCCGCACCGCGGACCGGGCACGCTACGCCCGCGGCTATGTCCCCTTCCCCGGCGACGCGGCCTGGTTCCCGCAGCAGCCGCTGGCCGAGGGGCCGTGGCTCGACATCGATCGCGCCGCGGGATCGGTCGCGGCGACCAGCGGCGCGATGCTGACCTACATCGCCTTCCTCGCCGCGCTAGCGCAGGGCCGCGGCGGGCCGCTGTTCCCCGACGCGCTGGCGAGGCGCTTCGCCACGCCGCTGATCGACGCCACCGGCTTCGGCAAGGGCGCGCGCTACGGCCAGGGGCTGGCGACGGTCGACATCGACGGCGAGCCGACCTTCCACCATACCGGCGGCATGATCGTGTTCAGCTCGGCGGTGTACGTCGACCGGGCGAGCGGCGGCGGCGTCTTCGCCAGCGTCAACATCGGCGGCACCGGCTATCGCCCGCGCGCCGTCGCCCAGTACGGCGTCCGCCTGCTGCGGGCGAGCGCGCGGGGTCAGGCGCTGCCGGCGCCGATGCCGCTCGTCGCACTGCCGCCGATCGAGCACGCGGGAGACTTCGCCGGGCGATTCGTCGGGCCGGCGGGCGATGCGATCACCGTGGCCGCCGACGGGACGACACTGGCGCTGGTCGACGGCGCGCGCCGCGGGCGGGTCAAGGCGGTCGACGACGGCAGCTTCGTCAGCGACCTTGCCGGCCGCGACGCCCACGCGCTCGACTTCGTCGCCGCGACCGGGCCGCGGCAGCAGCTGTGGTACGGCGAGGCGCTCTACGGCCGCGACGCCGCCATAGCGCAGCCGGCGGCACGCCCCGAGCTTGCCGCCCTCGCCGGCACCTACGCCTCGAACGACCCCTGGGTCGGCACGGCCGAGGTGCTGGCCCGCGGCGACACGCTCGTGCTCGACGGCGCCGGGCCGGTCCACCGCGCCGACGACGGCAGCTGGCGCTTCGCCGATCCGATGTCGTGCGAGCGGCTGTGGTTCGACAAGCCCGTCGCCGGCCAGCCACAGCGGCTGAACCTGTCCGGCGCGCAGCTCTGGCGGCTTTCCGCCTAGCCACCGTCGGTGTTGCTGCAGCGCAACATGGTTGCAGGCAAACGACGGCAAGCGCGCCATTGTCATTGCGCCGTCATGCGGCGTCCGTAACGAGCGCCATCCGGCGCAGACCCGCGCCTTCAGCAGTTCGGGGAAATCTCAGTGTCGAAGACCTTCGCGCGCGCGGCGCTGTTCGCCGCGGCCAGCCTGTCCGCTGCCGCCGCTCATGCCGCCGCCCCTGCGGCGACCGACGCCGCTGCCGTCACCGCCGACGCCGGTGCCAGCGCCGAGAGCGACATCATCGTCACCGCCGAGCGCCGCCCGGAGAACCTGCAGCGCGTGCCGCTGTCGGTCGGCGTCGTCGCCGGTGCCGACCTGCGGACGTTCCAGGCGGGCGGCGGCGACATCCTCGAACTGTCGGGCCGCGTCCCCGGCCTGTACGCCGAGACGACGACCGGGCGCATCTTCCCGCGCTTCTACATCCGCGGCCTCGGCAACATCGACTTCTACCTCGGCGCGTCGCAGCCGGTGGAGATCATCCAGGACGACGTCGTCCTCGAACATGTCGTGCTGAAGTCGAACCCGGTCTATGACGTCGCCCAGGTCGAGGTGCTGCGCGGGCCGCAGGGCACGCTGTTCGGCCGCAACACCACCGCCGGCATCATCAAGATCGATACGATCCGCCCGACGCAGGAGCTCGAGGGCGCGCGCCAGCGCCAGCTACGGCGAGTACAACACCGTCACCTTCGACGGCGGCATCGGCGGCGCGATCGTCAAGGACAAGGTCGCGGTCCGCGTCTCGGGCCTGTACCAGCACCGCGACAACTGGGTCGACAACACCTACACCGGCGCCAGCGCCGACGGCACCAAGAGCGGCAACAACTATCTCGGCGGCTTCAACGAGCGCGACCTCCGCGCCCAGATCCTGCTGACGCCGACCGAGCAGCTGTCGATCCTGCTCGAGGGCCAGGGCCGGTCGTACAAGGGCACCTCGACGATCTTCCACCGCGGCGCGCTGATCAAGGGCTCGAACGATCCCGTCGGCCCGCGCGACCAGGTCGCCCTCGACGAGGGCGTCGGCAACCCGCAGGCCTATGAGACCTACGGCACCTTCGCCAACATCGCGTACGATTTCGGCCCGGTCAGCCTGACCTCGATCACCGCCTACGAGACGCTGTCGGGCTACAGCCGCGGCGACACCGACGGCGGCGCGGCGGCGCTGTTCCCGGTGAACGGCGTGCCCAACGGCTTCGGCCAGAGCCAGGGACAGGTCAAGCGGCTCGGCCAGGTCAGCCAGGAGCTGCGCCTCGCCTCGACCGGCAACCCGCGCTTCAAGTACCAGTTCGGCGCTTATTACTTCGACAACCGCGACATCACCGAATTCGACCAGCGCGCGTATCCTGCATCGGCACCAACCCGAACAATTACGTCCTGCTGCACGACGTCAACACCAGCTGGGCGGTGTTCGGCCAGGCGAGCTACCGCCTGCTCGACGACCTGACGCTGACCGGCGGCGTCCGCGTGACCAACGACACCAAGACGACGACGCTGTATCAAGACGGCGAACACGGTCGCCAACGTCGTCACCTACACCGGCCGCACCAACGTCCGCCTGTCCGACACCCAGCCGAGCTGGGACATCAGCGCGCTGTACACCGTCGATCCCGACTTCAGCCTGTACGCCCGCGTCGCCCGCGGCTTCCGCGGGCCGACCATCCAGGGCCGCTCGGCGGTGTTCAACAGCGACTTCACGACGGCGGGCTCGGAGACGATCATCAGCTACGAGGGCGGCTTCAAGAGCCAGCTGTTCGGCCGCACGCTGCGCCTCAACGCCAGCGCCTTCGGCTATACGGTCAAGAACATCCAGCTGAACGGCAACGACGCCAACGGCAACGGCGTCCTGTTCAACGCCGACCACGCCAACGCCTATGGCCTCGAGGCGGAGGCGCAGTGGACGCCGTTCGAGCACCTGTCGCTCGGCGCCGGGCTCAGCCTGCTCCACACCGAGATCAAGGACAGCCGGGTCTATGCCCAGGTCTGCGCGCTGAACGGCATCGTCGTCTGCACGGTCAACAATCCCGTCATCAAGGTCGGCACGGGCTACTTCGCGCAGATCAACGGCAATCCGCTGCCCGATGCGCCCGAATACACGCTCGACCTGACGGCGCGCTACGGCGTGCCGGTGCACGGCGGCGAAGTGTACCTGTCGCGGCGACTTCTCGGTGCAGGGCTACACCAATTTCGTGCTGTACAGGACCGATGAGTTCAACGCCAACGGCAACCACGAGCTCGGGCTGAAGGCCGGCTATGTCTTCGCCGACGGCAAGTACGAGGCGGCGGTGTTCGCGCGCAACGTCACCGATGAGAAGAACCTGAAGGGCGTGATCGAGAACTATATGGCGGCCGTGTACAACGAGCCGCGCATCGTCGGCGTCCAGCTCAGCGCGAAGTTCCGCTGACCCAGCCGGCGCGGGGGATGCCCTGCGCCCAGAGGAGGACGGTAAGGTCGCCGTGGCGGACGTTGGCGTCGGCCGCGGCAGCCGTCGCCGGCTTGCCGTGGAAGGCGATGCCGAGGCCCGCGGCGGCGATCATCGGAATGTCGTTCGCCCCGTCGCCGACGGCGAGGCAGCGGTCGAGCGGCACGCCGGCCGCGCGCAATTCGGCGACCTTGGTGCCGCTGTCGACCACCGGCCGCGCCACCGCCCCCGTCAGGCGGCCGCCCTCGGCGAGCAGCGTATTGGCGACGACCCGGTCGAAGCCGAGCGTCGCCCCGACGGGACCGGCGAAGGCAGTGAACCCGCCCGACACCAGGATCGTCCGCGCGCCCGCCGCCGCCATCGTCGCCACCAGCTCGGGCGCGCCCGGCATCAGCCGCACCCGCTCCGCGCGGCAGCGGTCGAGGACGGCGGCGTCCATGCCGGCGAGCAGCGCGACGCGGGCATCGAGCGCGGCGGTGAAATCGAGCTCGCCGCGCATCGCCGCCTCGGTGATCGCCGCGACCTGCGGCTTCAGCCCGGCATAGTCGGCGAGCTCGTCGATGCACTCGCACTGGATCAGCGTCGAATCCATGTCGGCGATCAGCAGTGCCTTGGCGCGCGGCGCGCTCGCCGACTGGACGACGACGTCGACGTGCGGGCAGCGCCGCCTCCAGCGCCGCCCGGGCCGCCGGCTGAGCCAGGCCCGTCACCGGCAGGTCGGCCGCGTCGCCGGCATCGAGCCACGCCGCCTGCCCCGGCTCGCCGCCGGCCGCACGCAGCGCGTCGCTTGCCGTCGCGAGGTCGCCCGGCGACAAGCGGCCGGCGGCGACCAGCGTCGCGGTCAGCGTGTTCGGGAGGTCAGGTGCGCCCACGGGTCGTCGTCATCGCAGGGCCGACCGCGGCGGGCAAGTCGGCGGTGGCGCTGGCGCTCGCCGAGGCGGAGCGCGGCACGATCATCAACGCCGACGCCAGCCAGCTCTATGCCGACCTCCGCCTGCTGACCGCGCGGCCCGTCGCCCGCCGACGAGGCGCGCGTGCCGCACCGCCTGTACGGCGTGCTCGACGGCGCCGACGCCTGCGACGCCGCGCGCTGGGCGGCGTTCGCTCGCGACGCCGATCGCCGAAACGCTGGCCGAGGGGCGCCTGCCGATCGTCACCGGCGGCAGCGGCCTGTACCTGCGGGCGCTGCTCCACGGCATCGCCGACGTGCCACCGGTCGCCGCCGACGTCCGCGCCGCGGTCCGCGCCCTCGACCCCGCCGCCGCCCGCGCCGCGCTGGCGCGCGAGGACCCGGCGGCGACGGTGACCGACCCGCAGCGCGTCGCCCGCGCGCTGGAAGTCGTGCGCGCGACCGGCCGGCCGCTCGCCGACTGGCAGGCGGCCGCCGACCGGCGGTCTCGCCGCGAGCCACGATGCGCGGCGATGGTCGTCGACCGGCCCCGCGCCGAGCTCCACGCCCGGATCGAAACGCGCCTGGCGGCGATGATCGCCGCCGGTGCGCTCGACGAGGTCGCTGCGCTCGCCGCGCGCGGCTTGCCGCCCGACGCGGCCGGTGATGAAGGCGATCGGCGTCGCGCCGCTGCTCGCCGCGCTGCGCGGGGAGACGACGCTGGCGGCGGCGCTCGCCGCCACGGCGGCGGCGACGCGCGCCTATGCCAAGCGGCAGTCGACCTGGTTCCGCAACCAGACCGCTGACACCGACCGAGGTTGTCGACCGGTAAGCGGCCGGCGGTCGCCGCCTGAAGTCACCATATGGTAACCACGATCCGCTAGATAACGATGCCGGCAACGGCAGGCGGGGATCGGTCATGGGGCGCTGGACGGTAGCGGTGACGATGGCGGCGGCGCTGGCGACCGCCCCGGCGATGGCGGCGGCGCCCGACCGGCTGGTGGTCTTCGGCGATTCGCTGGTCGATGCCGGCAATGCCTATCTCGGCACCGGCGGCCTGACGGCGCAGCCCGGCTACGGCTATTTCGCGGGGCGCTATTCGAACGGGCCGGTGTGGACCGACCTCGTCAACGCCCGGCTGACGGCGCACGCGACCGGCCGACGACGAACTACACGACGCCGTTCCTGCTCGGCGGCGACAATTTCGCCGTCGGCGGGGCGCAGGCGGCGATGGACCGCAGCCTGCTCGGCTTCACCGTCCCCGGCCTGCCAGCCAGCTCGGTCTGTTCGCGACGAGCGGCAAGGCGATCGACCCGAACGCGCTATATGTCCTCAACTTCGGCAACAACGACGTCTCGGCGCTGATCGCCGGCGAGCTCGCCGGCGCCGACGCCCGGCCGCGGCGGCGCTGTTCAAGGCGCAGCTACACCGCCGCCTTCGTCGGCAATTATGTCGGCGCGGTCAAGGCGCTCAACGCCGCCGGCGCCCGCCACTTCCTGATCGGCGGCGTGCCAAACCCGTCGATCGCGGAGGGCGTCGGCCTCGAAGGCGCGCTGCAGGCGAGCTTCACGACGCTGGTGCCGACGCTGGCGCCGGGCACGAGCTTCACCCAGATCGATTATTTCGGCTTCTTCTCGGCGCTGGTCGCCGATCCGGCGGCATTCGGACTGCCCGCCGACCTCGACACCAATCTCGCCGACGCCTGCGTCGACATCTCGGTCGCGCCGGCCAACCCGCACCCGAACTGCAGCCATTTCCTCAGCTTCGACGGCATCCACCCGACCGCGCCGGTCCATGCCGCGCTCGCCCGCTATGTCGACAGCCTGATCGGCGTGCCGCTGGCGGCGGGCGCAGTGCCCGAGCCGGCGACTGGCTATTGCATGGTCACGGGCTTCGGCCTGATCGGCAGCCTTGCGCCGTCGGCGCCGACCCGCCACCGCGTAATCTTATTGCTGATTTATGGCGTTGACGCGGTAATTTTGCGTCGCTACCTCGCCGCTCCTGATTAGGCGAGTTGAGGCCGTGAGCGGACACAATGACACGAACGGCGCGGAGGTCATCGTCCGCGCGCTGACCGACCTCGGCGTCGAGGTCGTCTTCGGCTATCCCGGCGGCGCCGTCCTGCCGCTCTACGACGCGCTGTTCGCCCAGACGCGCATCCGCCACATCCTCGTCCGCCACGAACAGGCCGCGGTCCATGCCGCCGAAGGCTATGCCCGCTCGACCGGCAGGCCCGGCGTGGTACTCGTCACCAGCGGCCCCGGCGCGACCAACGCCGTCACCGGCATCACCGACGCGATGATGGATTCGATCCCGCTCGTCGTCCTGACCGGCCAGGTGCCGACCCACCTGATCGGCACCGACGCCTTCCAGGAATGCGACACGGTCGGCATCACCCGCCACTGTTCGAAGCACAATTATCTCGTCAAGGACGCCGCCCGGCTCGGCGACACGATCCACGAGGCGTTCTACATCGCCACCACCGGCCGCCCCGGCCCGGTCGTCGTCGACCTGCCCAAGGACGTCCAGGTCGCGCGGGCGCAGCTACGTCCGCCCCGGCAAGCCGAGCCACAAGACGTACAAGCCGCAGGTCAAGGGCGACCTCGCCGCGATCGAGGCGGCGGTCGAGATGCTCGCCGCCGCCGAGCGCCCGATCCTCTACACCGGCGGCGGCATCATCAATTCGGGGCCCGGCGCGAGCGTCCTGCTGCGCGAGCTGCAGCGGCTGACCGGCGCGCCGGTGACGTCGACGCTGATGGGGCTGGGCTGCTTCCCCGCCTCGTCGCCGGCGTTCCTCGGCATGCTCGGGATGCACGGCACCTACGAGGCGAACATGGCGATGCACGGGGCCGACCTGATGGTCTGCCTCGGCGCGCGCTTCGACGACCGCGTGACGGGGCGGCTCGACGCCTTCTCGCCGGGCAGCCGCAAGATCCACGTCGACATCGACCGCTCGTCGATCAACAAGACGGTGCGCGTCGACCTCGGCATCGTCGGCGACGTCGGCCATGTGCTCGAGGACATGATCAAGCTGTGGAAGGCGCGGGGCCACCGCGCCGAGCAACCTCAAGCCGTGGTGGGCGACGATCGCGCGGCTGGCGCGCGCGCAACTCGCTCGGCTTCGAGCAGGCCGGGCAGCGACATCCTCCCCCAGCACGCGGTCCGCCGCCTGTGGGAGGCGACGCACGCGCGCAACCCGATCATCACCACCGAGGTCGGCCAGCACCAGATGTGGGCGGCGCAGCATTTCGGCTTCGAGGGGCCGAACAAGTGGCTGACCAGCGGCGGCCTCGGCACGATGGGCTACGGCCTGCCCGCCGCGATCGGCGCGCAGCTCGGCAACCCGAACGCGCTGGTCATCGACATCGCCGGCGAGGCGTCGATCCAGATGAACATCCAGGAGCTCGGCACCGCGACGCAGTACCGCCTGCCGGTCAAGGTGTTCATCCTCAACAACGAATATATGGGCATGGTCCGCCAGTGGCAGGAGCTGAACCACGGCGGGCGCTACAGCGAAAGCTATTCCGAGGCGCTGCCCGACTTCGTCAAACTGGCCGAGGCGTATGGCTGGACGGGCATCCGCATCTCGGACGCGAGCGAGCTCGACGACGGCATCGCGGCGATGCTGGCCGCCGACGGCCCGGTGATGGTCGACTGCCGCGTCGCGAAGCTCGCCAACTGCTTCCCGATGATCCCGAGCGGCGCGGCGCATAACGAGATGGTGCTGCACGGCGACGAGACGGTCGGCGAGACGGACGAAGATGCGGCGGCGTTGGTGTGATGACCGCCGACATCCGCTCCCTCGCGGCCGCCGACCTCGCGCGCTCGGCAAGGCGATCATCGCGGCGACCGATATGTTCCCGCCCGATATGCTCGACGCGATGGCGGCGCCATTCCTTGCCGACGGGTCGAGCCATCTCTGGTTCGTCGCCGGCGATCCGGTGGTCGGCATCGCCTGATGCCGAACCCGAGCGGATGACCGACCGCTGCGTGGATACCAGCTGATGATCGCGGTCCACCCCGGCGCGCAGGGTCACCAGGCGATCGGGCGTCGCGCTGATGCGGCGGCTCGAGGACGACCTGCGTGCGCGCTGGCGAGCGGCTGCTGCTCGTCGAGACGTCGGGACTGCCCGACTTTGCCGGGACGCGCGATTGTCTACCGCACGATCGGCTTCCACGAGGAGGCGCGGGTCCGCGACTTCTACGCCGCCGGCGAGGTACAAGATCGTCTTCCGCCGCGTGCTGGCCGACCGATGAAACCCGCCCTCTCCTCCCCCCACACCCTCTCCATCCTCGTCGACAACGAGGCGGGCGTCCTCGCGCGCATCGTCGGGCTGTTCTCGGCGCGCGGGTACAACATCGAGAGCCTGACCGTCGCCGACGTGTCCGACGACCACGCCGTCAGCCGGATCACCGTCGTCACCAGCGGCCCGCCGGCGGTGATCGAGCAGATCATGGCGCAGCTCGACCGGCTCGTCCCCGTCCACCGCGTCCTCGACCTGACCGCGCTCGGCCCGCACGTCGAGCGCGAGATGGCGCTGGTCAAGGTCGCCGGCGTCGGCGACAAGCGCGTCGAGGCGCTGCGCCTCGCCGACATCTTCCGCGCGCGCCCGGTCGACACGACGACGCGCAGCTTCGTCTTCGAGGTGTCGGGCTCGACCGAGAAGGTCGACAGCTTCATCGCCCTGATGCGCGAGGTCGGGCTGGTCGAGGTCGCGCGGACGGGCGTCGTCGCGATCGCGCGGGGGCCGGAGGCGGTTTAACGACTTCACCCTCCCCTTCGGGGGAGGGGCGAAGCGGCGCAATCAGCCCGGGTGCGCGGAGCGCGTCAGCCGCGATATGCGGTGACTTGGTCATCTCCGCCGCCTCACTCGAAGGAAGGAACTGGAACGAATGCGCGTCTACTACGACTCCGATGCCGATCTCGGCCTGATCCGCGGCAAGAAGGTCGCCATCGTCGGCTATGGCAGCCAGGGCCACGCCCATGCCCAGAACCTGCGCGACTGCGGCGTCGCGGAGGTCATCGTCGCGCTCCGCCCCGGCTCGGCGACCGCGGCCAAGGCGGAAGCCGCGGGCTTCACCGTGATGACCAACGCCGACGCCGCGCGCGCACGCCGACATCGTCATGGTCCTCGCCCCCGACGAGCACCAGGCGGCGATCTACGCCGACGACCTCGCCGCCAACATGAAGCCGGGCAGCGCGCTCGCCTTCGCGCACGGGCTCAACATCCATTTCGGGCTGATCGAGCCGCGCGCCGACATCGACGTCTTCATGGTCGCGCCGAAGGGCCCGGGCCACACCGTCCGCTCCGAATACGTCCGCGGCGGCGGCGTGCCGTGCCTGATCGCGGTCCATCAGGACGCCAGCGGCAACGCCCACGACGTCGGCCTCGCCTATGCCTGCGCCGTCGGCGGCGGGCGGTCGGGGATCATCGAGACGACCTTCCGCGAGGAGTGCGAGACCGACCTGTTCGGCGAGCAGGCCGTGCTGTGCGGCGGCCTGACCCAGCTCGTCATGGCCGGGTTCGAGACGCTGATCGAGGCCGGCTACGCGCCCGAGATGGCGTATTTCGAGTGCCTGCACGAGGTGAAGCTGATCGTCGACCTGATGTACGAGGGCGGCATCGCCAACATGCGCTATTCGATCTGGAACACCGCCGAATTCGGCGACTATGTCACCGGCCCGCGGATCATCACGCCCGAGACCAAGGCCGAGATGAAGCGCGTGCTCGCCGACATCCAGGGCGGGCGCTTCGTCCGCGACTTCATCCTCGACAACCGCGCGGGCAACCCGGTGCTGAAGGCCGAGCGGTCGCTGCAGGCGCGCCACGAGATCGAGGAAGTCGGCGCGCGGCTGCGCGGCATGATGCCGTGGATCAGCAAGAACGCGCTGGTCGACAAGGCGCGCAACTAGCGAAGTCGCTTTACACCGTGACGTTGCCGTAGTAGAGTTTTCAATGGACTGGGACGGACCACTCGTGGGGTGCCCGGTTATTACGGGGGATGCGGGGAAATGTTTCTTGTCGTGCGAAAGCGCTGATGGCGCTTGCGGCTGCGGTGGTCGCTTTTTTTTTTTTTTTTTTTTTTTTTTTTTTTTTTTTTTTTTTTTTTTTTTTTTTTTTTTTTTTTTTTTTTTTTTCGGGCGTCGCGACGAAGCCACGCCTTTTTTTTTTTTTTTTTTTTTTTTTTTTTTTTTTTTTTTTTTTTTTTTTTTTTTTTTTTTTTTTTTTTTTTTTTTTTTTTTTTTTTTTTTTTAAAAAAAAAAAAAAAAAAAAAAACCCCCCCCCCCCCCCCCCCCCCCCCCCCCCCCCCCCCCCCCCCCCCCCCCCCCCCCCCCCCCCCCCCCCCCCCCCCCCCCCCCCCCCCCCCCCCCCCCCCCCCCCCCCCCCCCCCCCCCCCCCCCCCCCCCGGAGCGGGCGTCGCGACGATGCAGCCGCGCTGCACCTCAGTCGTCCAGCATTTCGGTCCTGATGCGGATGCTCTTCATCGCTACCTGGACCTCGACGAGGAACAGGATCAGGCCGGCGATCAGCAGCGCCATGGCGACGATGAACAGCCCGGCGACGAGCGTGTCGGCGCGAAAGGCGACGAAGTTGCTGACGAACAGGATGGCGACGACGACGCAGACGAACAGCGCGGCGCAGGTGCACATGCCGATCGCCCAGTGCGCCGCCGTGGTCCGGCGGCCGAGGATGCCGAGTTAGACTGCGCCCGCCGCCGCGCCGCAGTAGTAGCCAGCGATCTCCGCCTCAAGCTTGCGCGCGCGATCGATGACCCGGGCGAGGCGCGCCGTCATGACGTTGAGGATCGAGGCGATGCCGGTGAGAAGGAACACCGGCCCCAGCGCCAGCTGGATGTTGTGCGCGATGGTATCGACGTTTCCCGCCACGACGCTCCTCCGCCGGCCGACCGGGGGCGGGAGGGTCATCGCACAGGCCGACGCCGCCGGCCGGCCAGCGCGGCGCGTTCTCCGCGTCCGTCGCCGGGCGAGCTGCCCGACCGCGGCAAAGCCGGCGATCAGCATGGTCCAGCTCGCCGGCTCGGGGTCGCCGGCGACCGAGAGTCGCCCAGCGCCGCGGGCGCGGGCGGCGGCAGGGTGTCGGTAAAGGCGGCCGCCCGCCGGCTCGACGACCGCCGGCCTTCCGGCGAAGGAACGGCGCCGGGTTGACGATTGCCGACGACCTGTTGTTGCCGCCGCCGAAGATGTTGAGGTTGGTCAGGTGTTGCGCCCCGGCAGCGTCGTCAGCGTGTTGTAGCTGATGATGCTGTCGAGCAGTCGTAGCAGGCGACCCCCTGCGAATCGAAGTGTTGACGATATTGTTCGTGATCTGCACCCGCAGCGCGCCGCCGCCGAGCGAGAAGGAGGTGAAGCCCTGCGTCATGCCGGTGGCGCTGTTGTGGGTGACGATATTGTCGGACTGCACCGGATGCCCGTCGTGCTCCACAGCTGGATACAGTCGGGGTGGGCGCCCGGGCCCGGGACGCTGCCCGAGCAGCTGTTATAGCTCGCCGTGACGCCATGGCTGTCGCCGATGTCGATGCCGTCGGCGACGGCGCGGGTGATCCGGTTGCGGCGTCGCCAGCCCGCCGGTCAGACCGGTCATGCCGACCCCACCTGCAGCCCCGAGAACCTGCTGTTCGAGACGGTCGCGTTGGTGCTGTTCTCGAAGCCGATGCCGAGCTCGTTGCCGACCCCGTTCACCGTGGTTTTGTCGAACACCACGTGCGAACTGTAATACACCGCCGCGGCGCGATTGTACGAGGTGCCGCCGGCGATGTTGAACGTCCCGCCCTTGATCGTGATGTTGCTGACGCGCGAGAAGGTCAAGGTGTCGGTGAACACCGCCCGCGACGCATCGATGGTGACCTTGCCGGCAAACGAACGGTTCTGCAGTTTCACCGACTCGGTGACCGTCCCCGTAAGCTGGATTGTATCGCCGGCATTCGCCGCCGCAAACACCGCGACGAGCGTTGTCGGCGTTGCACGCAGCGTTGCAGCGAGCAACGGAGCCGAACTGGACAAGGCAACGCCGGCCGCAATCGCGGCAAACCACGTAATAGATCTAGTCATAAATTCCCCGCCTCAAATACCGGTTTGATGCAGTTCGACCGCTGTGATCACATTGATCAGAGTAACGGCTTCCCTGCGATAATATTGCTCATCCCCACATCGGGATTACCTCGACATGTTTAATAATGTCGTAAAAACGGCTGCGAAATCAACGCTTCTGCGATAGAGTGTTGTTGTGCCGCTATGACTCGACCCGGAAAGCCGGTTCTGCTAGGAATATCGCGTGAAAACGCTCCGACTTACCCGCCCCTAGGCACGCGTCGCTCCGCCGGAGCCGCCGCGGGCAAGAGGGCACCTCCGGCATCGTTCCAGCGAACACAGGCGACCCGGCAATGACCGACCAGATCAGGATTTTCGACACGACCTTGCGCGACGGCGAGCAATCGCCCGGGTGCTCGATGAACCTCGAGGAGAAGCTGCGCGTCGCTGCCCAGCTCGAGGCGCTCGGCGTCGACATCATCGAGGCGGGCTTCGCCATCGCCTCCGACGGCGACTTCGCCGCGTCCGCGAGGTCGCGCGGCAGTGCGAACGCGCCACCGTCGCCAGCCTCGCCCGCGCCGCCGCCGGTGACATCGAACGCGCCTGGGCCGCCGTACGCGGCGCGCGGAGCCCCGCGCATCCACACCTTCATCGCCACCTCGCCGCTGCATATGCGGGTCAAGCTGAACATGTCCCCGGAAGCAGTGCTCGAGGCGATCCCGCGCTCGGTCGGCCACGCCCGCGCCCTCTGCCCCGACGTCGAATGGTGACGAGGACGCGACGCGCAGCGACCCCGACTTCCTCTGCC
>CAWJZA010000006.1:0-14923 GCA_963847215.1 uncultured Alphaproteobacteria bacterium | reverse complement strand
CGGGACTCGCGGCGGACGATGTCGCGCCAGGGACGGACGCTCATGGACGGTGCTCCGGTGACATGGCGCGCATATAGCCGCTGTGGCCCGGTGGGCCTAGTCCCACGTCGCCGGCGCCCGCGCCGCGGCCGGTCACCGGCGGCGGACGGCGGCGGACGGGTTGCCGCGGCGGCCGGCGTTCCCCGTCACAGGGTGATTCGCGTGCCCACCGCCCAGCCGGCCGGCCTGAAATCGGAGGCCAGCCACTCGATCGTATAGGTTTCAGGCGCCGCGCCGATGTGGTTGCCGACGGCGAGGATCTTGGCGTAGCCCGCCCCCGGATCGCAGAAAAACACCGACACCCCGGTGCCGACCGTCGGCTTGTTGCGCGTGTGGTGATAGACGGCGTGACCGTCGTACTGGATTCCGCCGAGCGCTTCGCCGGCCTTGTCGCCGCCGGGATGCGCGGTGATGTAATTGGCGCAGGCCAGGGCCGCCTTGTCGCTGACGTTGCGCGGCGACCGCGCCTTGATGATCTCGGCGATCTCCAGATCCGTGAGGTCGCCGGCGGTGCCGCCGGTCGCGACCTTGAGCGGCTTCAATTGCCGCTTCGCCCCCTGGGGGGTGACCCGGTGGACGATGTTGAAGACCTGATTGTGCATCCCCGCGTAGCGCACGTTTCCGCTCCCCTCTGGACCCAGCGGTCGAAGCGTAGCCGAAATGGCATTACCGCTGCGTTACCGGCGTCGTGCGGCAGCGGTGCCGGCGGCGAACCCAGTGCGCGACGGTGGCCGGCGCCCCCGGCTGGCGCGGGCGGGCGGGAGCGGTTACACGGCCGGCGATGCTCCGCGCCTTCACCAAGATGCACGGCCTGGGCAACGACTTCGTCGTGTTCGACGCGCGCGCGGACCCGCTGACGCTGTCGGCGGCACAGGTCGTCGCGCTCGCCGATCGCCACACCGGCATCGGCTGCGACCAGCTGATCGTCGTCGAGGCGAGCGCCCGCGCCGACGCCTTCATGGCGCATCTGGAACGCCGACGGCAGCGTCGCCGAAGCCTGCGGCAACGCCGCGCGCTGCGTCGCCACGCTGCTGGGCCCGAGCGCGACGATCGACAGCGCCGGCGGGCGGCTCGATGCCCGGGCGACGGCAGGCGCGGCGAGCATCGTCTATCCGCCGCCGCGCTTCGGCTGGGCCGACGTGCCGCTCGCCTATCCGCTCGACGCCGCCGACGTGCCGGTCGGCTGGGACGCGCTGGAGCACGGCGTCGCGCTCAGCGTCGGCAACCCGCACATCGTCTTCTTCGTCCCCGACGCCGCCGCCGTGCCGCTGGGCGATCTCGGGCCGCGGATCGAGCGGGACGCGCTGTTCCCCGACCGGATCAACGTCGGCGTCGCCGAGGTCGCCGGGCCGAGCCACCTGCGCCTGCGCGTCTGGGAGCGGGGGGCGGGCCTGACGCGCGCCTGCGGCACCGGGGCGATGGCGGCGGCGGTGGCGGCGATCCGGCGGCGGCTGGTCGTCTCGCCGGTGACGGTCGGCCTGCCCGGCGGCGACCTGACCGTCGCCTGGGACGGCGGCGCGATCACGCTGTCCGGCCCGGCGGTGACGAGCTTCACGGGGACAGTCGAGCTATGAGCGAACCTACCGGCTGGCTGGCGAAGTTGCGCAGCGGCCTGGCGCGGTCGTCGGACCGGCTCGGCGGCAACCTGTCCGGGCTGTTCGGAACCGCCACGCTCGACCAGGACCGGCTCGACGCGATCGAGGAGGCGCTGATCGCCTCCGACCTCGGCCCGGC
Organism: uncultured Alphaproteobacteria bacterium; assembly: GCA_963847215.1. Classification (GTDB taxonomy): domain Bacteria; phylum Pseudomonadota; class Alphaproteobacteria; order Sphingomonadales; family Sphingomonadaceae; genus Polymorphobacter_B. The sequence goes on along the minus strand of CAWJZA010000006.1, from coordinate 13,150 downwards.
GCTCAGCGGCCGCATTGTCGCCCAGCTCGCGCCGGAGAAATATCCGCGCGGCATCGACGAGGCCGGCGTCCGCGCCGTCGTCGCCGCGGAGGTGGCCAAGGTGCTGCAGCCCGTCGCGCGGCCGCTCGAGGTCGTCGCCTTCCCCCGGCCGCAGGTGATCCTGGTCGTCGGCGTCAACGGCAGCGGCAAGACGACGACCATCGCCAAGCTCGCCCATTTGTTCGCCGAGCAGGATTACAGCGTCATGCTCGCCGCCGGCGACACCTTCCGCGCCGCGGCCATCGAGCAGCTGAAGATCTGGGCGCGCGGGCGAACGTGCCCGTGGTCGCCGGGGAGCAGGGCGCCGACGCCGCCGGGCTCGCCTTCACCGCGCTGGAAAAGGCGCGGGCGGCCGGCAGCGACGTCCTCATCATCGACACCGCCGGGCGGCTGCAGAACAAGGCGGGCCTGATGGACGAGCTGGCCAAGATCAAGCGCGTGCTGGCGAAAGTCATGCCGGCCGCCCCCCACGACGTCGTCCTCGTCCTCGATGCGACGACGGGGCAGAACGCGCTCAGCCAGATCGAGGTGTTCCGCGAGGTCGCCGGCGTCACCGGGCTGGTGATGACCAAGCTCGACGGCACCGCGCGCGGCGGCGTGCTGGTCGCGGCGGCGGAACGCTTCGGCCTGCCGATCCACGCGGTGGGCGTCGGCGAGGGCATGGGCGACCTGCGCCCGTTCGATGCCGCCGACTTTGCCGCCGCGCTGGCGGGGGCCGACGCGGCATCCGTGCGTTAGGACAGGATGGCCGTACGCTCCCTTTCTGTCATTCCCGCGAAAGCGGGAACCCATCTCCCGAGCCTTGCCCCGCTGCGACGCGGCTGGCCTCAGCTGGCGGACGGCAGGAGATGGGTCCCCGCTTTCGCGGGGATGACAGCGATCCTAGTGGCCGCTGCTGCCCCCGCCCTCGCCGCCACCCCCACCGGCCTCGGCGCCCGCGCGACGCCGCCGGCGCGGACCGAGCTCCATGTCGCGGTCTATGGCAACGACCCCTGCCCCAAGGGTGTCGGCGACGAGATCGTCGTCTGCGCCCGCCTGCCCGAATCGGAACGCTACCGCATCCCCAAGCGGCTGCGCGACGAGAAGGCGGCCGAGCACGTCGAGCAGTCGTGGGTCGCCCGCAGCCGCATCATCGACCAGGCCGGCGCCGAGAACCGCCCCGACAGCTGCTCGGCGGTCGGCAGCGGCGGCCAGACGGGATGCTTCCAGAAGTTCATGCGCGACGCCCGCGAACAGCGCGAGGCGGACAAGGCGGCAGCCGACGTGCCGTGAGGGGCATGGCGGGGTTGGGTGGATTGCCGACCGGCCGCTTTGGGAACGAGGAAGCCGTTGGCTGGCGTGTCACAATCGTTCGGTTCTGACATCGGCGCAGATGGCGGCTACTGCCCTCAGATATAAGCTAATGAGCGGCTGGGCATCTATCGAGGAGTTGAGTGACGACGGCTGATCGCTGCGGTAGATGAGCTCGAAGGTCCACGCCTTAGACTGCCGCCTGCGAGTCGTGTCGGCGAGAACGGCGCAATAATAGCAGCGCAGCGTCGACGACTGGGAAGATCATGCGGGCATAGGACTTTGACCAGCCCATTGATGACGGACAACGAACCGGCGAGATGAGTGCAGACTGCGCCCCAACTCCATTAGGTACACGTATGGTCGCGAAGTTTTGTTTGCCCTTTCCATAGAGCGTGATCGTGCAAGCGTAGCGGCATGAAGAGCAGGACAGCATTACCACCCCGGTCGTCAGATGGTGCCAGTGACAATCGCGCTAATGACGTGAGCGGCAATTGGCCGAATCGACCTGTCGATTTGAGGCCGACCAGCGGATGCCGCCTGCTCAGCAAGGCGGGAGCGGGCCAGCAACCCAACACATGCGGCACGTTGCCAATGTGAAGAATCAGGAGGCCGGGCAGTTGGACAGACAGAGAACCGAACATTTCGTGCACCGATGTTGGGAATGCGTAAGTTTGACCGAAAAGATCAATGCCATATCGTCGACGTTGTGGAGCAGGCAGGCGTCGCGCCGCTCGCGAAGCCATGTGAGGTCCGCCACCGCGAGCCACGGCTGCTCCGGAGACTTCGTCGCGACAGAAATGCAGCCGCGACCGTTCCGATCGGGAAAGACGTGTCGACAGCCCGTGACGCTCGATCGACTAACGATCAATGCGAAAGGTCAGTTCACGTGGCGATCATGACGATCAGTCACGATGAGCTGACGATCAATGTCACGATCTTTGCCGTCCTGTGCCAACCGATCGGCTTCGACGCGCCGCGTCCGCCACCTTCGCAGCTTACGCGTCGAATCTCTCACAAGGGCCGTTTCCAGGATCGGCAACCGCTCGGCGAATGGCCGCATTTGGGCGAAAGCGGCCGTGTCTCGCTGTCCTACAGCCCCTGCCGATGCTATCGTCGCGGTGATGCCGGCGGGTGCGCCCGCCGGCGTGCGCCGCCGCTCCCCGGCGAGGGGTGCCCGGCGAAAACGGCAGCGCGGGCGTGACCTTCGTGTGACCTTCGCCCGGAACCGCTTCGCCCCCGCAACGTTCGCTGACGGATGGCCGAGGATCAGGATCAGCACGACCCCGGCCTGTCGCCCGAAGAGGTCGAGTCGGTCGCCAAGCGCAAGAGCGGCAACGCCAAGGTCGTCCACGAGGTCATCCGCCTGCAGGGCGACGAGGAGCTCGACCGCCCCGCCCTGTCGCTGCTGTCGTCGGGCTTCGCCGCCGGCGTGTCGATCTGCGCCTCGGTGCTGGCCGAGGCGTTCCTCAAGCAGCACCTGCCCGACGCCGAGTGGACCAAGCTGGTCGTCGACCTCGGCTACACCGTCGGCTTCGTCATCGCCATCCTCGGCAACCTGCAGCTGTTCACCGAGAACACGATCACCGTCGTCCTGCCGGTGGCCTCGCACCCCAGCCGGGGGAACTTCGCCCGGCTGGCGCGGCTGTGGGCGCTGGCCTTCATCGCCAACATGGCCGGCACGCTGGCGACGATGGCGCTGGTCGCCGGCGGCTGGCTGCTCGACCCGCCGCAGCTCGACGCCGCCATCGCCGTGGCGCAGCCGCTGCTCGACCACGGCGCGGTGACGACGCTGCTGCGCGGCATCCCGGCCGGGTTCCTGATCGCCTCGATCGCCTGGATCCTGCCCAACGCCCGCGGCAGCGAGTTCTGGGTCGTCGTCCTCATCACCTATGTCGTCGCCATCGGCGCCTTCAGCCACGTCGTCGCCGGCTCGGCCGAGGCGTGGCTGCTGTGGCTGTCGGGCAAGGCGAGCCTCGGCTGGGCGGTCGGCGGCTTCATCCTGCCGGCGCTCGCCGGCAACATCATCGGCGGCACCGGGCTGTTCGCGGTCCTCGCCCACGGCCAGGTCCGCGACGAGATCAGCAGCGATTAGCGGGTCGGAGGGTGCCGCGGCGCTGCTCAGCAGGCGCCGATACGGTGCGCGCTGCTCGTCGAGGTGATGCTCATCCCCGTGCCGCCGGACATGACGATGTGGCTGGTGCCGCTGTAGCTGGTCGGCGTGTAGCTGCCGCTGCTCGTCGCCGTCATCGTACTGCCGTGCTCGCTGCACGTCATCTCGGCGTCGAAGCGGCCGCCGGCCACTGTGTAGCGACCGAAGCTGCACGACTTGCCGGACTTCAGCATCGCCTGCGGTCCGTTGGCGGCCTCCTCCGCGGTGACGCAGTGGCGGACCGTCGTTGTTCGACCCTTCATCATCGCGGCTACCTGCGGCGGTGCGTTCGGCATGTCGATCGCGGTCGTCGTCACCGCCGTCTCCCACATCCCTGCCTGGATCGGCAGCCCCTCGGCAAGGGCGACGCCGCCCAGCGCGACGGCGGCAACGAACAGCAGCGGCTTCATCGGTTTCTTCCCCCACGGCACGCCGCAGGGTGCGCGCCGCGACGCCGCGCCGTCAACCCGTATTGCGCAGGCCGGCGGCGATGCCGTTGATCGTCAGGTGGATGCCCTCGGCGATGCGCGGATCGTCGTCGCCGGCGCGGTGGCGGCGGATCAGCTCGACCTGCAGCTCGTTCAGCGGGTCGATATACGGCAGCCGCATGCGGACCGCACGCTGCAGCGCCGGCGCCCGGTCGAGCAGCGCGCCCTGGCCGGTCAGCGCCAGCACCTGGTCGCGCGTCCGCTGCCAGCCGTCCGCGATCCGGCCGAAAATGCTCGTCCGCAGCGCCGCATCCGGCACCAGCGCGGCATAGCGGCCGGCGAGCTCCATGTCGGACTTGGCCAGCACCTGCTCGAGGTTCGCCAGCGTCGTCTGCAGGAACGGCCAGCTGGCGACCATCGCCGCGAGCAGCCCGCGGTCGGCGAAACCGCCGAGCGCGTCGCCGACGCCGTACCAGCCGGGCAGCATGAAGCGCGCCTGCGCCCAGCTGAACACCCAGGGGATCGCGCGCAGATCCTCGATGCGGTCGGAGCGGGTGCGAGACGCCGGCCGGCTGCCGATGTTGAGCTCGGCGATTTCGGTGATCGGCGTCGCGGCGCGGAAGAAAGCGTTGAAGCCGCCGGTGTCGTAGACCAGCCCGCGATAGGCGGCGATCGCCGCCGCGCTCAGCTCCGCCATGCCGGCGCGGAAGCGGGCGAGTTCGGCCGGCGGCACCGGCGTCGGCGCCAGGCTGGCGAGTACCGTCGCCGCGGTCATCGTCTCGAGGCTCGCCGCAGCGACCGCCGGCGTGCCGTACTTGCCGGCGATCACCTCGCCCTGCTCGGTGATGCGGATGCGCCCGGCGACGGTCCCCGGCGGCTGGGCGCGGATGGCGTCGAAGGCCGAGCCGCCGCCGCGCCCGACGGCGCCGCCGCGGCCGTGGAACAGCTGCAGGCGGATGCCGCGCGGCGGCGAAGACGTCGACCAGCGCCAGCGCGCCCTCGTGCAGCGACCAGTTCGACGTCAGGTAGCCGCCGTCCTTGTTCGAATCGGAATAGCCGATCATCACTTCCTGATAGCCGCGCGCCGCTGCCAGGCGCTTCGCCTTGGGCCGGTCGAGGAAGTCGGCCATGACCTGCGGCGCGGCCTCGAGGTCGGCGATCGTCTCGAACAGCGGCACGGCCATCACCGGGCAGGTCGGCACGTCGCCGGGCACGTAGAGGCCGACCTCCTTCAGCAGGACATAGACCTCGAGCAGGTCGGCGACGCTCGCCGCCATCGACACGATATAGGCGCGGATGACCTGCGCGCCGAAGCGGGCGTGGGCGTCCGCCGCCGCGCGCAGCACCGCCATCTCCGACAGCGTCTCGGCCGAATAGGTGGCGAAGGGGTTGAACAGCAGTCGCGCGTGGGCGAGTTCGGCGCCGAGGAGCTCGGTCCGCGCGGCGTCGTCGCGGCGCGCGTAATCGCCGGCGACCCCGGCGACGGCGAGCAGCTCGGCGACGACGCGGCGGTGGACCTTGGCGTTCTGCCGCAGGTCGAGCGTGGCGAGGTGGAAGCCGAAGGTCTGCACCGCGCGGATCAGCGCGGCGAGCCGCTCGCCGCACAGGACCGCGCCGCCGTCGCTGGCCAGCGCGTCGGCGACGGTCTCGAGGTCGGCGAGCAGGGCCGCGGCGCTCGCATAGGCTTCGCCCGCGACCATGCCCGGCAGCGGCGGCGGCGATCCGGTCAGGGCGGCATAGCTCGCCGCCGTGCGCGCATAGATGCCGGTCAGCGCCCGCCGATACGGCTCGTCGGCGCGGCTGGCGGCGCGGTCGCCGCTCGCCTCGGCCAGCGCCGCGAGCGCCGGCGTCACCTCGGCCAGCGCGGCGGAGATCGACAGCTCGGCGCCGAGCGCGTTGATCTCGGACAGATAGTGGCCGAGGGCGATGCGCGCCTGGTGGCTGAGCGCCGTCGCCAAAGTCGCCGGCGTCGACGTTGGGATTGCCGTCGCGGTCGCCGCCGATCCACGTCCCCGGCCGGACGAACGACGGCAGCGGCGCCCCGAGCAGCGCCTCCCACTGCGGCATAGAGGCGCGGCAACGCGGGAAGGAAGCTGCGCTGGAGGTACGACAGCGCGCTGTCGATCTCGTCGGCGACGACCGGCTTGACCCGGCGCAGCGGCCGCGTCCGCCACAGCAGCGCGATCTGCGCGGACGAGCGCCGCCTCGACCGTCGGCACCGCCGGTCGATCGCTCGCGGGCGTCCATCAGCGCGGCGATCGCCGCCTCGCGGTCGATGACCGACTTGCGCCGGACCTCGGTCGGATGGGCGGTAAGGACGGGGACGATCTCGGCTCCGGCGAGCAGGGCGGCGACCTCGCCGCGGCCGATGCCGGCGTCGCCGAGCCGGGCGACCGCCGCCGCCAGCCGCGCCTCGACCGGGGCCGTGCCGCGATCCTCGGCAAGGTTGGCGAGCAGCGAGAAAGCGAGGAAGCCGCGGACGAAGCGCAGCGTGTCGTCGAGGCTCGACAGGCCGGTGAGGCGCGCCGACAGCGCCGCGTCGGCAGTCGCGCCGGGAGCCCGGTGGGCGGCGACGGCGGCGCGGCGGATGCCCTCGATCTGGGCGAATACCGCGTCGCCCTCGGCGGCGCGGATGACGTCGCCCAGCAGCCGCCCGAGGAAGCGCAGGTCGTCGCGCTCGTCGCCGTTGGCCAGCGGCGCACTCACGGGATCATCACCTGACGGATGGCATGGCCGGCGGCGAGGTCGTCGAACGCGGCGTTGATCTCGGCCAGCGGCCGCGTCGCGGTCAGCAACCGCTCGACCGGCAGGCGCCCGGCGCGCCACAGGGCAATGTAGCGCGGAATGTCGCGGCGCGGGATGCTGTCGCCCATGTAGCTGCCCCGCAGCGTCTTGCCGTCGGCGACCAGGCTGATCGCCGGGATGGTGAGCATCTCGGCCGGATTGGGCAGGCCGACCGTCACCGTGCGCCCGCCGCGGCGGGTGACGCGATAGGCCTCGGCCAGCACGCTCGCCCGGCCGACGGTCTCGATGGCGACGTCGACGCCGCCAAGGGCAGCCAGGGCGGCGACGGTATCACCCGGCGCGACGCGGCACGGCGCCCAGATCGCGGGCGAGGTCGCGCTTGGCCGCGACCGGATCGACGGCGACGACGGGCTGCGCGCCGCTCGCCAGCGCCCCGAGCACCGCGGCGAGGCCGACGCCGCCGAGGCCATAGACGACGACGCTCTCGCCGGGGCGCACGGCGGCGGCATTGACCACCGCGCCGACGCCGGTCAGCACCGCGCAGCCGAACAGCGCCGCGATTTCAGGCGGGATGTCGGCGTCGACCTTCACCGCCGACCGCGCGTCGACGACGGCATGGCCGGCGAAGGCCGAGACGCCGAGGTGGTGGTGGACCGATGCCCCGCCCTCGCTCAGCCGCCGGCCACCGCCGATCAGTTCGCCACGCCCGTTGGCCGCGGCGGCGACATCGCAGAGATAGCCCTCGCCGGCGGCACAGCGGACGCAGTGGCCGCAGGCCGGCAGGAAGGCGAGGACGACGCGGTCGCCGGCGGCGAAGTCGCTCGCCCCCGGCCCGACGTCGAGCACCGTCGCCGCCGCCTCGTGGCCCAGCGCCATCGGCAGCGGGCGGACACGGTCGCCGTTGACCACCGACAGGTCGGAGTGACAGACGCCGGCCGCGTCGATCCGGAGCAGCAACTCGCCCGGGCCCGGCGCGGCGAGGTCGAGCGCCGCCAGCCGCAGCGGGCGGCTGTCGGCATAAGGCGACGGCGCCGCGATGGCGTCGAGAACGGCGGCGATCGTCTGCATCGCCGCCGTCTTAGCACATGCAGCAAAGCTGCCTATGCGCCTTCGTCGCGGGGCCGGTCGTCAGGCGGTGACGAGCTTGACCGCGGTCGGCTTGGCCACCGGCAGCGACGCCTGCGCCTCGAGCTCGGCCTTGCGCTGCGCCATTTTGGTGCCGAGGTCGGTCATGTCGACGCCGGCCATCCGCGCCTTGGCGAACATGCCGGTCAGCCAACGCTCCTCCTCCTTGACGTGGTGGCGGATTTCCTCGGCGAGGACCTTGACCTTGGCGTCGTACATCGCGTCGGCCGGCGACCCCTGCGCGAGGTCGTTGACCAGCACCTTGGCGCCGTCGTGCTCGACATAGGCCTCGTCGATGATCGATGTCGTCGATCTTGCCGCGCAGCGCGGGATAGAAGACCTCCTCCTCGATCGTCGTGTGGATCTTCAGCGCGGTGCAGATGCGGGCGACGAGATCCCCCTTCTCCGCCTTGCCGCGGGCATCGTCGAACGCCTCGAACATGGCATCGACCGCGCGGTGGTCGGCCTTGAGCAGGGTCGCGGCGTCGATCGGCTCGACCTGGGCCACCGGCTTTGCCGGCTTTGCCGGCTTTGCCGCGGGCTTCGACGCCCGCGCCGCAGGCTTGGCGCTGCTCTTCGCCGGCGCCTTTGCCGGCGCCTTGGCGGCACGCGCCGCAGGTTTGGTCGTCGCTGCCTTGGTCGCCATGGCCTTGTCTCCGTTGGGGATATCGGCGACAACGACGAAGCCGCGGCTTTGGTTTCGGCGGCGTTGCAACAGCCCTACGACAGGCCCGACACCTCGCCGTCCGCGTCCAGCCCGATGCCGTTGGCGGCCGGCACGCGCGGCAGTCCGGGCATGGTCAGGATGTCGCCGCAGATCGCCACGACGAAGCCGGCGCCGGCCGCCAGCCGCACCTCGCGAACGGTGACGACGTGACCCTCGGGCGCGCCGAGGCGGGTCGGATCGGTCGAGAAGCTGACCTGCGTCTTGGCCATGCACACCGGCAGGTGGCCGTGGCCGGCCGCCTCCCAGCGCGCCAGCTGGGCACGGACGGCGGGCGCGGCGACGACTTCGCCGGCGTGATAGATGCGCGTGGCGACCGCCTCGATCTTGGCGAACAGGGGCAGGTCGGCGGGGTACAGCGGGGCGAAATTGTTCGCATGCCCGGCCAGCGCCGCCACCGCCTCGGCAAGGTCGACCGCCCCCGCCCCGCCCTCGGCCCAGTGGCGGCAGACGATCGCCTCGACCCCGCGCTCGCGCGCCGCTGCCTGGACGGCGGCGATCTCGGCCGCGGTGTCGCCGGCGAAGTGGTTGATGGCGACGACGACCGGCACGCCGAAGCCGCGGACATTGTCGACGTGGCGCTGCAGGTTGACCGCGCCGCGCTGCACGGCGGCGACGTCCTCGCGGCCGAGATCGGCCTTGGCGATGCCCCCGTTCATCTTCAGCGCGCGCACCGTCGCGACGATCACCGCCGCCGCCGGTGCCAGCCCGGCGGCGCGGCACTTGATGTCGAAGAACTTTTCCGCGCCGAGATCGGCGCCGAACCCGGCTTCCGTCACCGCGAAGTCGCCGAGCGCCAGCGCCGCCCGCGTCGCCACCACCGAGTTGCAGCCATGGGCGATGTTGGCGAACGGTCCGCCGTGGACGAAGGCCGGCGTCCCCTCCAGCGTCTGGACGAGGTTGGGGTTCATCGCCTCCCGCAGGATCACCGTCATCGCCCCGACGGCGCCGAGGTCGGCGGCGGTCACCGGCCGGCGGTCGAGCGTCTCGGCGACGACGATGCGCCCCAGCCGCGCCTGCAGGTCGGCAAGGTCGTCGGCCAGGCACAGGCAGGCCATGACCTCGCTGGCGACGGTGATGTCGAAGCCGGTCTCGCGCGGGAAGCCGTTGGCCGGGCCGCCGAGCGCGACGACGGTGTCGCGCAGGGCCCGGTCGTTGACGTCGAGCACCCGCCGCCACGTCACCCGGCGGACGTCGATGCCGAGCGCGTTGCCCCAGTGGAGGTGGTTGTCGAGCAGCGCCGCGAGCAGGTTGTGGGCACTGGTGATCGCGTGGAAGTCGCCGGTGAAGTGGAGGTTGATGTCGATCATCGGCGCGACCTGCGCCCTGCCGCCACCGGTCGCCCCGCCCTTGGCGCCGAACACCGGCCCCAGCGACGGCTCGCGCAGGGCGAGCACCGCCTTGCGCCCGGTGCGGTTGAGCGCGTCGGCGAGGCCGATCGAGGTCGTTGTCTTGCCCTCGCCCGCCGGCGTCGGGTTGACCGCGGTGACGAGGATCAGCCGGCCCCGCGGCGCCTGCGCGCGGAGCCAGCCGAGGTCGATCTTGGCCTTGAAGCGGCCATAAGGTTCGACCGCGTCGGCGGGAATGCCGGCGCGCGCCGCGACCTCGGCGATCGGCACGAGGTCGACGGTCCGGGCAATTTCGAGATCGGTCGTCATGCCAGCACCTGCACCAGTTCGGTCCGCCAGCCAGCCGGCTCGGCGTCGCCCGGACCGACGGCATAGACTTCCCAGAAATCCGGCGCGGGTGCATGGCCGGCGCTGCGCAGCCATCCGGTGAACGCGCTCCAGGCCGCCGGCAGGCCGCCATAGTCGCCCCGATGGACGGTCCGCACGACCCGCGCCGCCGGCAGCCCGCCGGCGACGACCCGGCCCGACGGCGCGACCGCCGCGTCCACCGGCAGGCCGATGTCGAAGTCGAAGCGGTCGACCGGCGGGCGCCGGTAATAAGCGAACATCGGGCCGGCAACGGCGATCCCCTGCACCGCCAGTACGCGCTTCAGCTCGGCCAGAGCCGCCGGAAACGCCGACATCATCTCGGCGCGCGCGATCGACAGGGGGACGACGGCGGCCCGCACGGCGGCGGTCGTCGCCAGTTCGGGTGTCTCGATCATTTCCGTCCCCGTGGATGACTTGGCGGTCGCGGGCGGTTATCGCGGGCAAACGGCGCGGCGGCAATGCCCGGCCCCTCGCCCGAGGAGTCCCGCATGATCCGGATCGTCGCCCTCGCCGCCCTGATGGTCGCCGCCGGGTCGATGCCGGCCGACGCCCGCGCGCCGAGCATCCCGGCGGCCGACGCGCCGCAGCTCGCCGCGCTCGGCTCGGCGGCCGTCGGGCTGGCGAAGACGAATGTCGCCGTGCCCGGGCGCGACCGCCGGCTGGACGTCTGGCTGTGGTATCCGGCGACGCCCGGCGGCACGCCCGAGACCTACCGCCGCCATCTGGTGACCGCCGACGGGCCGCCGCTCGACATCACCACTGACGGCATCGCCGTGGCCGATGCGGCACCGCTCGCCGGCCGCTTCCCGTTGGTGGTGATGAGCCACGGCTTCGGCGGCTGGGCCGGCGGCATGACCTATCTCGCCGAAAACCTCGCGTCGAAGGGCTATGTCGTCGCCGCCATCGACCACGCCGACGGCCAGGGCGGCAGCGGCGGCGCCGACGGCCGCCTGCGCGTCGCCGGCAGCATCGTCAACCGCGCCCGCGACCAGCAGGCGGCGATCGCCGCGCTCGCCGCTCGCGCCGCCGACGCGAAGGACGCGATCGGCCGGCACATCGACGCCGGCAATATCGCCGTCATCGGCTATTCGATGGGCGGCTTCGGCGTTCTGGCGACCGGCGGCGCGCCGTACAGCAGCGCCGGCGGGGCGCTCGCTCCGCTCGGCGGGCGGCTCGACGACCAGACCGCGCGTACACCGGTTCCCGGCCTGAAAGCCATCGTCGCGATCGCGCCATGGGGTGGGCAGCCGCCGTATCGCGCCTGGAGCGAGGCGGGGCTCCGCGGCCTGACCGTGCCCAGCCTGTGGATCGACGGCGACCGCGACGACGTCTCCAGTTATGCCGACGGCGTCAGCTGGCTGTACGACCATGCCGCTGCCTCGAACCGCTGGCTGCTGACCTACCGCGAGGCGCGGCACAACGTCGGCGGTAACCCGCCGCCCCCCGAGACGCTCGCCCGCCCCGACCTCGCGGAGAATTTCGCCGAGCCGGTCTGGCGGTCGGACCGCATCGCCGCGATCAACCAGCATTTCGTCACCGCCTTCCTCGACCGCTTCCTCAAGGGCAACGTGGCCCACGGCGCCTTCCTCGACGTGCCGACGGTGGACAGCGACGCCGCGACCTGGGCCGAGGCCCCGCGCGGCTTCGCCGGGGCGGCGCAGGCGACCTATTGGCCCGGCTTCCAGCGACGGTGGCTGCTCGGCCTGTCGCTGCGCCACGACCCGCCGCAGTGACGACCGCGCGCCGCACCTTCGGCACGCTCGACGGGCTGCGCGGCATCGCGGCGATCGCCGTCGCCTTCCGCCACATCCCTGACAACGCGATCGCCGCCTGGACGCCGGCAAGCTACCTCGCGGTCGACCTGTTCTTCGTCCTCAGCGGCTTCGTCCTCGCCCACGCCTATGCCGACCGCCTCGCGGCGGGGATGACATTCGCCGACTTCGCCGTGACGCGGCTGATCCGGCTCTATCCGCTGTACCTGCTCGCCAGCCTGGCGACACTGGCGCTGGTCCTCGTCCCGGCGCTCCCCGGCCACTATCATCCACCGCCGCCGTCGCTGCGGACGATGGTGCTGGGCGCGCTGTTCGTGCCGACGATCGCGCCGGGCGAAGCCCACACCGGCCTGTACCCGCTGGTCGGGCCCGCCTGGTCGCTGTTTTTCGAGCTGGCCGCCAACCTCGCCTTCGCCGTCGTCGCCACGCGGCTCGACGCGCGGCGGCTGGCGATCGTCGTCGCCGCCGGCGCGGGCGTGCTGATGGCGACGGCGGCATTTTACGGCGCGATCGACGTCGGCTGGAGTTCAGAGCAACGTCGCCGGCGGCTTCGGCCGCGTCGGCTTCGCCTTTTTCGCCGGCGTCGCCGTCCACCGGCTGTGGCAGGCCGACGCCCTGCCGTGGCTGCGCCTGCCGGCCTGGGCGGCGGCGCTCGCGGTCGTCGCGCTGTTCGCCGGGGGGCCGGCGCACAGCGCGGCGGCGGACGCGGCGCTGGTCCTCGTCGCCATGCCGGTGCTGGTGCTGGCGGCGGCGCGCGGCGAGCCGCCGCGCTGGCTGGCGGCGCCGTTCGCCGTCACCGGCCGCGCCTCCTACGCCGTCTATCTGCTGACCAACCCGGTCGACCAGTGGATCGAGACGCTGCTGCCGTGGGCGCGGGTCGAGCCCGGCTTCGGCGTCGCTCTGGCGGCGGCGCTGGTCGCCGCGATCGTCGCCTTGTCGCTGGCTGTCGACCGCGTCTACGACGCGCCGGTGCGCGCCGCGCTGACCCGCGCCTGGCGGCGGCGACCCGGTGTAGGGCGGGACTACCACAGCGCGCGGCAAGCGATTAGATAGGGTCCGCGCCCCGCACGAGGAACCTCATGGCCAGCGAAGCACCGATCGTCCTGACCCCGCCCGCGCCCGTCGCCCCGGTCGCGCCCGAGCGCGCCGCCGGCCTG
>CAWJZA010000005.1:0-130052 GCA_963847215.1 uncultured Alphaproteobacteria bacterium | reverse complement strand
GTCAGCGACAAGGTGGCGACGCAGCTGGAAAGCCGCGCCGACGCCTTCGTCACCGACCTCGTCGCGCTCGACGCCGCCAGCCCCGAATTCGGCCGCAAGGTCGACGAGCTGACCGCGCTCGGGCGCCAAGCAGATCGCCGACGCCGCCGGCCAGACCAACCGCTTCCTCGACCAGCCGGTCCGCGCGATGGACAAGGACACCGGCATCGGCGCCGACCTGACCGCGCTCCGCCAGACGATCGAGGACCTCGATCCCGCCAAGCGCGGCAAGCTGACCAGCCGCAAGAAGATCTTCGGCCTGATCCCCTTCGGCGGCGACAAGCTCCGCGACTATTTCGACAGCTACAAGTCGGCGCAGAGCCACATCTCGACGATCCTCGAGCGGCTGAAGGACGGCAAGGACGAGCTGCTGACCGACAACGCCGCGGTCGACGTCGAGCGCGCCAACCTGTGGGACAAGATGGGCAAGCTCGAGCAGATGGTCCACGTGTCGAAGACGCTCGACGCCAAGCTCGAGGACAAGGCGAACGAGCTCGACTATACCGACCCGGCCAAGGCCAAGGCGATCCGCGAGAGCGCGCTGTTCTACGTCCGCCAGCGGACCACCGACCTGCTCACCCAGATGGCGGTCACCGTGCAGGGCTATCTCGCGCTCGACCTCGTCAAGAAGAACAACGTCGAGCTGATCAAGGGCGTCGACCGCGCGTCGACGACGACGGTCGCGGCGCTGCGCACCGCGGTCACCGTCGCGCAGGCGCTGACCGCGCAGAAGCTGGTGCTCGAGCAGATCGGCGCGCTCAACACGACGACGGCGAAGATGATCGACGGCACCGGCGAGCTGCTCCGCACCCAGACCGGCGTCATCCACCAGCAGGCGGCGAGCGCGACCATCCCGATCGAGACGCTGCAGCGCGCGTTCCAGAACATCTACGCGACGATGGACGCGATCGACACCTTCAAGGTCCAGGCGCTGGCGAGCATGAAGACGACCGTCGACACGCTCGGCAACGAGGTCGAGAAGAGCCGCGGCTATATCGCCCGCTCGGCCGGCCAGGCGCAGCTGAGCGCGCCCGGCGGCGGCGACGGCGATCACCTCGTCGTTCGAGCCGGTCTGATGGCGCGCACGTCCGCGACGCCGAGGAGATGCTGGCGCGCGCGAGCGACGTGCTCGACCGCTGCCCGCTGACTCGCGCCGCTGGCGCAGGGCCTGCGCGACGGGCGCACCGGGCGCGAGGCGGCGCGGCGGCGGGCCGAGCGGCGGGCGGCGGCATCGGGCGGAAGGCGTGCGGATGGCGCTGACGATCGTCGCGTCGTCGTCGGCACGATCATCTGGGGCTCTTCGTCGGCCCGATCGGCGTGGGCGGCTGATGCTGCTCATCGCTCGCGACGATCTGCGCGCTGATCGCCCTCGGCATCTATCCGCGCGACGACGCCCCGCCGCCGATGAAGCTCGCCACCGCCAAGCCGACCGTCCTGCCGGCGCAGGTCGACGCGTGGCTCGACGCCAAGCGCCGGGCGCTGCCGGCGCTGGCCGCGCCCAAGGTCGACGCGATCAGCGCCGCAGCTCGCCGCCCTCGCGCCGCAGCTCGCCGCCGTGCCGGCGGGCGACCCGACCGCGCTCGAGCTCAACCGCCTGCTCGGCAAGCATCTGCCCGACCTCGTCGACCGCTACGAGAAGGTGCCCGTCGCCCAGCGCAAGGCCCCGATCGCGCCGGGCGGCCCGACCATCGAGCGCCAGCTGGTCGAGGGCCTCGGCCTGATCGAGGCCGAGCTCGCCCGGGTCAACGACCAGCTCGGCAAGGACGACCGCGACGCCTTCGCCGTCCAGGGCAAGTTCCTGGAAAGCCGCTACGGCAAGGACGGAACGCTGTCCTGAGCTTCGACGTCATCGTCCTCGGCGCGGGGGCCGCCGGCATGATGGCGGCGGCGACCGCGGGCGCGCGGGGGCGGCGCGTCCTGCTGCTCGACCACGCCGACGCGCCGGGCAAGAAGATCCTGATCTCGGGCGGCGGGCGCTGCAACTTCACCAACCTGGCGCCGCGCCCGACCGCTTCCTGTCGGAGCAACCCGCACTTCGCCCGCTCGGCGCTCGGCCGCTACACGCCGGCCGACTTCGTCGCGCTGGTCGAGAAGCACGGCATCGCCTACCACGAGAAGACGCTCGGCCAGCTGTTCTGCGACGGCTCGGCGCGCGGCAGATCGTCGCGCCTGCTGCTCGCCGAATGCGCCGCGGCGGGCGTCGACCTGCGGCTGGCGCACCGCATCACCGGCGTCGCCCACGACGGCACGGGCTTCCGCGTCGCCACCGACCACGGCGACTTCGCCGCGCCGGCGCTGGTGCTGGCGACCGGCGGCCCGGCGATCCCCAAGCTCGGGGCGACCGGCTTCGCCTACGACGTCGCCCGCCAGTTCGGGCTGGCGGTCGTGCCGCCGCGCCCGGCGCTGGTGCCGCTGACCTTCGCCGACGCGCTGCTCGACCTTGCCGCGGCCTGAGCGGCGTCGCCGTCGAGGCCGTCGTCGCGCCGGCAGCGCCGCCTTCCGCGAGGCCCTGCTGTTCACCCACCGCGGCCTGTCGGGGCCGGCGGTGCTGCAGGTCTCGTCCTACTGGCACCGGCGGCGCGGTGACGCTCGACCTCGCGCCCGGCACCGACGTCCCCGCCTTCCTGCGCGACCGCCGCCGCAGCCGCGCCCGCAGCGCCGAAGGCGCGACGATCCTCGGCGAAATCCTGCCCGCCCGCCTCGCCGCCGCGCTGGCCCCGCGCCTCGGCCTCGGCGGCACGCTCGCCAACCTGCCCGACCGCGCGCTCGACGCGGCGGCGGCGCGGCATCGCGGCCTGGCGCGTCACCCCGACCGGCACCGAAGGCTTCGCCAAGGCCGAGGTCACCGCCGGCGGCATCGCCACCGCGGACTGTCGTCGAAGACGATGGCGGCGCGCGCGGTGCCCGGCCTGTTCGCCATCGGCGAGGCGGTCGACGTCACCGGCTGGCTCGGCGGCTACAACTTCCAATGGGCCTGGGCGAGCGGGGTGGCGGCGGGCGGCGCCTTGTGATCGCGCGGCCCGGCCGGTAGCGTCGCCGCCAAACCGGGGGAGGCATCATGACCATTGCCGCGCTGCGCACGCCCGACGACCGCTTCGCCGACCTCCCCGGCTATGCCTTCGCGCCGCACTGGCTCGACCACGCCAACGGCCTGCGGATGCACTATGTCGACGAGCCGGGTCCCGGCCGGCGCCACCTATCCTGTGCCTGCACGGCCAGCCGAGCTGGTCGTACCTCTATCGCAAGATGATCCCGGTTCTGAGCCGCGCCGGACCGCGTCGTCGCCCCCGACCTGTTCGGCTTCGGCAAGTCGGACAAGCCGGTCGAGCAGGAGGTCTACACCTTCGACTTCCACCGCCAGAGCCTGGTCGACCTGATCGTCGCCCTCGACCTGCGCGAGATCACCCTCGTCTGCCAGGACTGGGGCGGGCTGCTCGGGCTGACCATCCCGCCGTTCATGGCCGACCGCTTCGCCCGCCTGATCGTCATGAACACCGGCATGGCGACCGGCGAGAGCCCGCTCGGGCCGGGTTTCGAGGCGTGGAAGGCGTTCAACCGGTCGCAGCCCGACCTCGACATCGCCGCCCTGCTGCGCCGCGCCACGCCGGTGCTGAGCGAGGCCGAGGCGGCGGCCTATGCCGCGCCGTATCCCGACGCGACGTACAAGGCCGGGGTCCGCCAGTTCCCGGAACTGGTGCCGAACCAC
Source organism: uncultured Alphaproteobacteria bacterium (assembly GCA_963847215.1). Lineage (GTDB taxonomy): Bacteria > Pseudomonadota > Alphaproteobacteria > Sphingomonadales > Sphingomonadaceae > Polymorphobacter_B. The sequence continues at coordinate 126,307 of CAWJZA010000005.1, read as the reverse complement.
CGCGACGCCGGTGGCGCGCACATCAGCCGCGCCGCACGCGACTGGTGGCGCGACAGCTGGACGGGGCGGAGCTTCATGGCCGTCGGCGCCGCCGATCCCGTCATCGGCACCGGCGCGATGGCGGCGCTGCGGCGGAACATCCGCGGTTGCCCGGAGCCGCTCGTCCTCCCCGAGGCCGGCCATTTCGTGCAGGAATGGGGCGAGCCGGTGGCGACGGCGGCGCTGGCGGACTTCGCGGCATGAGGCGCGCGGCGCTCGGTCTGCTGGCGTTCGTCGTCCTCGTCGCGGTCGGCCTGATGGTGTGGGAGCCGCTGACCGCCGCGGCGCCGGACCCCGATCCGCAGGTCGCCCACCACGCGCGCATCCGCCGCGACGACTTCGGCGTGCCCCATATCAGCGGCGCGACCGACGCCGACGTCGCCTACGGCCTCGCCTATGCCGAGAGCGAGGACGACTTCGGCACGATCGAGGAGCTGCTCGCCGCCATCCGCGGCCGCTCGGCGGCGATCAGCGGCAGCGAGGGGGCCAAGTCGACTATGTCGGCGCGCTGATCGACGCCCGCGGCCAGGCGGCGCGCGGCTATGACAGCCTGTCGCCGGCGACCCGCGCGCTGGTCGAGGCCTATGCCGCCGGCCTCAACCGCTACGCCGCGACCCATCCGGGCGAGGTGCGCCTGTCACGCCTGTTCCCCGCCACCGGCCACGACATCGTCGCCGGCTTCGCCCTGCGCTCGCCGTTCTTCTTCGGCCTCGACCGCACGCTCGGCGCGCTGGCCGAGGACAAGCTGCCGCCGCGCGACGGGTCGCCGGTCGACGAGCGCGGCTCGAACGCCTTCGCCGTCGCCGGCCGGCGGTCGAGCGACGGCGTCACCCGGCTGATCTCCAACTCGCACCAGCCGTGGACCGGCGGCGTCGCCTGGTACGAGGTCGTGCTCCACTCCGACGCCGGCTGGGACTTCGCCGGCGCGCTCTTCCCGGGCGCGCCGTTCGGGCTGGTCGGGCGGACGCCGACGCTGGGCTGGACCAACACCGTCAACCGCGGCGACCTGATCGACACCTACAAGCTCGTGCGCGACGGCGACGGCACCCATTATCGCTACGACGGGCAGTGGCTACCGCTCGAGTCGCACCGCGTCTGGCTGCGGGTCAAGGTCGGCCCGTTCGTCCTGCCGGTGCCCAAGACCATCGCGCGCGCGCGGCAGGGGCCGGTGGTGACGAACCGGCTCGGCAGCTTCGCCGTGCGCTACGCCGGCTTCGGCGACGTGCGCCAGATCGAGCAATATTACCGCCTCAACCGCGCCCGCACCTTCAGCGACTGGCGGGCGGCGATGGCGATGCAGGCGGTGCCGGCGACCAACTTCATCTACGCCGACGCGGCCGGCCACATCGCCTATATCTACAACGAGAAGTTCCCCCACCGGGCGCCCGGCTTCGACTGGCGCGGCGTCCTGCCCGGCGACACCAGCCGCGACGTCTGGACGTCGTACGAGCCGGCGAGCGCCGACCCGACCTACATCGACCCGCCGAGCGGCTGGCTGGCCAACAGCAACAACACGCCGTTCGTCGCCACCGGCGCCGGCGACAACCTCGACCCCAGCGCCTTTTCGCCGCTGCTCGGCATCGAGACCTACATGACCAACCGCGCCCACCGCTTCCGCGACCTGTTCGCGGCGCTGGGCAGCGCCAGGATCGGCCGCGACGACCTGCTGCGGATCAAGTTCGACACCGGCTATTCGCGCAGCGGCTGGGCCGGAACGTGGCTGGCGCGGATCGCCGCGGTGCCGGCGAAGGGCGACAAGGACGTGGCGGCGGCGCAGGCGCTGCTGGCGACGTGGGACTGGACGCTCGACGGCACGGGCCGCGCCGACGCGCTGGCGCTGTACCTGCTGAGTGCGGCGTCGGGCCAGGGCTATCGCGGCGACCCGCTGCCGGACGCGACGACGGCGCTGCGGGAAGTCGTCAGGGAAATGCTCGCGAGCTTTCACCGGCTCGACCCCCCGCTGGGCGACGTCCAGCGCCTGCGCCGCGGCACCGCCGACCTGCCCCTGAGCGGCGGTCCCGACGCCCTGCGCGCGGTCTACAGCCATATCGACCCGGCCAGCGGCAAGCGCGTCGGCTTCGACGGCGACAGCTTCGTCATGCTCACCGAATGGGGACCGCAGGGGGTCAAGTCCTTGACCATCCAGCCGTTCGGCAGCGCCATCGAGCGCCCCGCCGCGCGCCACTACAGCGACCAGGCGCCGCTGTTCGCCGCCGAGAAGTGGAAGCCGGTGCGCGACACCGACGCCGCGCTCGCCGGCCACGTCGAGCGCGACTATCGCGTCGATTAGCGGGCCGCCACCCGCCACACCGTGTTGCCGACGTCGTCGGCGACCAGCAGCGCGCCGTCGCGCGCGATCGCCACGCCGACCGGCCGCCCCTGCGCTTCGCCGGCCGGGGTGAGAAAGCCGGTCAGCACGTCGACCGGCGGCCCGCTCGGGCGGCCGCCGCTGAACGGCACGAAGACGACCTTGTAGCCGGCAAGCGGCGACCGGTTCCACGAGCCATGCTGGCCGATGAACACGCCCTGGCGGAACGCCGGCGGCAGCGCCGCCGCGCCGTTGGCGAAGGCGAGGCCGAGCGAAGCGGTATGGGCGCCGAGCGCATAGTCGGGCTTCAGCGCGCGGGCGACGAGGTCGGGGCGCTGGGGCTTGACCCGCGTGTCGACATGCTGCCCGTAATAGCTGAACGGCCAGCCGTAGAAGCCGCCGTCGCGGACGCTGGTCATATAGTCGGGGACGAGGTCGGAGCCGATCTCGTCGCGCTCGTTGACGCTGGTCCACAGCGCGCCGCTGACCGGCTCGAAGCCCATGCCGTTGGGGTTGCGCAGACCCGCGGCGAACACCCGGTGCGCGCCGGTGGCGGGATCGATCCGCCAGATCGCCGCCCGTCCCGCCTCCGCCGCCAGCCCGTTCTCGCCGACGTTCGAGTTCGAGCCGACGGTCGCGTAGAGCACGCGGCCATCGGGGCTGGCGATGACGTTCTTGGTCCAGTGGTGGTTGATCGGCCCCGCCGGCAGGTCGACGACCTTGATCCCCTTGCCCGTCAGCGCCGTCGCGCCGGGCGTATAGGCGAAGCGCAGGACGGCGTCGGTATCGGCGACGTAGAGATTGCCGCCGACCAGCGCCATGCCGAACGGCGAGTTCAGCCCGCCGCGGAACACCGTCTTGACGTCGGCGGTGCCGCTGCCCCTCGTATCGCGCAGCAGGGTGATGCGGTTGGCGCTCGGGGTTACCGCCCCGGCGCGCGTCATCACCACCTTCTCGACCACGCCGGCGAGCCCCTTGCTGTCCGCCGGCTTGGGCGGAGCGTTGGTCTCGGCGACGAGCACGTCGCCGTTGGGCAGCACGGTCAACCAGCGCGGGTGATCGAGCCCGGCGGCGAGGGCACTGACGCGCAGGCCCGGCGCGGCGATCGGGTGCGCGCCAAGGCCCCAGCCGACCGCCTTGGCGACGCGGATCGTCGGCAGCGCCGTCGGGTGCGGGGCGACGAGGGTCGGGTTCGCCCCGAAGGTGGCCGCGGGCGGTACCGTCGCGTGCTCGCCGCAGGCGGCGGTCACCAGAGTCGAAAGCAGCGCAAGGCGGGTACGGCGCATCGGCGGATCTCCGGTCAGGCGAAAGCAGCGACAAGGACCGCGTCGGCCATGGCCTGCGGCTCGGCGAGCGGCAGGAAATGGTCGCGCCCGGGAAAGGCGCGACCTCGGTCCGCGGCCGTCGCGCGATGGCCGCGGCATCGTCGGCCGTCACCGTGCTGCGCTCGGTCGCGTGGAGCAGGGTCAGCGGCCCGGGCCAGGCGGCGAGCGCGGCCTCCAGTCCGGTGCTGACGGCGGTAAAGGTCGCCGCTTCCCAGGCCGGCGCGCAGGCGAGTTCGACCCCGCCGTCGGGCCGGTCGCGGACGCAGCTGCCGAGATAGGCGTCGAGCGCGGCGTCGCTCCACGTCGCGAAGACGCCGCGTTTGGCATAGGCGTCGCGCATCGCCGCGCGCGACGGCCAGACCGCGCGGCGCTTGGCCGCCTGCGCCGCCATCGGGTTCGGCCACAGGTCGCGGTCGTACGCTGGCGCGACGGCGAAGGGGATGAACGCTGGCTCGATCAGCACGAGTGCCACGACGTCTGCGCGCCGTGCGGCGAGCTCGGCCGACACCGTCGCGCCCATCGAATGGCCCGCGAGCACCAGCCGCGACGCAGGCGGCAGCCGCGCGAGCAGTGCGTCGAGATCGTCGGCGTAGGTACCCCAGCCGCGCAGCGTCGCCGGGTCGGCCGGCAACGTCGTCGCGCCGTGCCCGCGGGCATCGCTGGCGACGACGTTGACGTGCGGCCCGAGCCGCTCGAGCAGCGTCGCGTACAGCCCCGCCGCCATGCCGGTGGCGTGGGCGAAGTGGACCAGCGGCGCCGGCTCGCCCGCGTCCCACGCCTCGATCGTCGCAACTGTCCCGCCCGCACCCGGACGGCTCCTGACCTCCATCCCCCGGCTATAGCGCGCGCCGGGAACCCTGCCCATGGCAAGCAGTTGCCGGCACGAGGAGGACGCCATGCCGCAGGGTGACAAGGACGCCTACACGGACAAGCAGAAGCGCAAGGCCGAGCACATCGAGGAGGGCTACGAAGCCCGCGGCGTGCCCGAGAAGGAGGCCGAGGCCCGCGCCTGGGCCACGGTCAACAAGCAGGACGGCGGCGGCAAGAAGTCGGGGTCGGGGCGGAAAAAGTCGGGCTGACGGCCGCGGCGACCACTTCTCCAGACTTGCCGTCGTCTAGATCCATGCCGCTGCGGGCGGAATTGTGTCGGCCGGTCTTACAGTAATCGGCAGCCCCTTTACTATCCGTGACGTGATATCAAAACGTTGAACAACTGGCACGGTGTTTGCTCATCCGAACAGGTCATAGTCCTGACGCTTGTTAACCGGATGGGAAGCACTATGAAGATCAAGCTAAACTCGGTTCTTTCCTGCGCGCTGCTTGCGCTCGGGATATCGTTTGCGGCGACGCCGGCGGCGGCATACTCGTTCGCCACTTCGGACTGCAGCATTAATACGGACGGCTGGTGTCTCGGCGGCGCGGCGCTGACCCAGTTCCGTGGCGCGATCACGTCGGCCAGCAATTTCGGTCCCGGCGGAACGGTATCGACCCCGGTGACAGTCACCGATCTGACCACCGTCAACGCGGCGACCCTCGCGGGATCCAATGCCTTCGTTTCGACGTGGTGGAACAATGGCCAGGCGGCGGGTTCGGTCAGCGCCGTGGTCAGCTTCTTCCTCGGCGGCGGCGATCTGCTCCTGTTCCAGGACGACGGCGGCCACGACTTGATCGGCGCGGCGCTCGGGCTGCCGACGCTGGGCTCCGACGGTTCGGCGTCGAACGGCACCAGCCCGCTGTTCGTCGGACCGTTCGGCACGGCGACCAACGTCAACGAATATGGCAACACGGGCTACCTCGATGCGGCCGCCATCGCGGCGCACAACGGCCAGATCGGCGGCGTGAACGGCAGCGGCCAGGCGATCGTCGCCTACTGGGGCAAGGGCCAGTATGCGCCGGGCGCGGGCAAGCTGGTCATCGTCGGCGACATCGACACGGTCGCCAACGTCTATTCCAGTCCGTACGCGCCGCTCGACAGCAACGGCATCTTCGGCCTCAACACGGTCGCCTTCCTGACCGCCGGCGTCCCCGAGCCGGCGACCTGGTCGATGCTGATCGCCGGGTTCGCCGCGGCCGGGGTCGCCGCGCGGCGGCATCGGCGCGCGCTCGCCTGAACGCCGACCGGCGGCTCCGCGGGGCCGCCGGCACCGGGCTAGTGCGCGTCGCCCCAGCTGGCGCCCGGTGCCGATCTCGACGCCGAGCGGCACCTGCAGGTCGACCGCCGGGGCGTGCGCCGTCGCCATGACCTCGCGGATGACCTCGCCCGCTGCCGCGACCTCGGCATCGGGCACCTCGAACACCAGTTCGTCGTGGACCTGGAGCAGCATCCGCGTCCCCGTCAGCCCGGCGGCGCGCCAGCGCGCCCGGCATCCGCGCCATCGCCCGCTTGATGATGTCGGCGGCCGTCCCCTGGACGCGGGCGTTGACCGCGGCGCGCTCGGCGAACTGGCGCTCGCCGACGACCTTCGAGAAGATCATCGGCACGTTGGCCTTGCGCCCGAACAGCGTCGTGACGAAGCCCTGCTCGCGCGCCGCGGCGATGGTCTCGGCCATGTAGCTGCGGATGCCGGGAAAGCGGCTGAAGTACAGGTCGATATAGCGCCCCGCCTCGCTGCGCTCGATCCCCAGCCGCTGGGCGAGGCCGAAGGCCGAGATGCCGTAGATGATCGAGAAATTGATCGTCTTGGCCCTCGCCCGTGTATCGCGGGTGACCTCGCCGAATACCTCCTGCGCCGTCAGGCTGTGGACGTCGCCGCCGCTCGCATAGACCGCCTTCAGCTCGGGCACGTCGGCGATATGGGCGACGAGGCGCAGCTCGATCTGGTTGTAGTCGGCGGCCAGGATGACGTGCCCGGGCTCGGCGACGAAGGCGTGGCGGATGCGCCGCCCGTTCTCGGTACGGATCGGGATGTTCTGCAGATTGGGGTCGGTCGAGCTGAGGCGTCCGGTCGAGGTGCTGGCGAGCCCGAAGCAGGTGTGGACGCGCTGCGTGCGCGGGTTAATCTGCGCCTGTAGCGCGTCGGTGTAGGTCGACTTCAGCTTGGTCAGCTGCCGCCAGTCGAGCACGCGTGCGGCGATCTCGACGCCGCCAGCGGCCAGCCGCTCGAGCTCGGTGACGTCGGTCGAGTGGACGCCGGTCTTGCCGCTCTTCTTGCCCGCCGCATGGCCGAGCTTGTCGAACAGAACCTCGCCCAGCTGTTTGGGACTGCCGATGGTGAAGGCGTGGCCGGCGAGACCGTGGATCTGCGTCTCGAGGCCCGCGATCTCGACCTCGTAGGTCGCCGACAGGTCGGCGAGTGCGGCGCGGTCGACCTTGATGCCCGCCATCTCCATGTCGGCGACGACGGGGATCAGCGGCGCGTCGACGTGGCGGTAGATCGTTGTCACCCGCTCGCGCCACAGCCGCCTGGCGAACACTTCGTGCAGGCGCAGCGTCACGTCGGCGTCCTCGGCGGCATACTCGGTAGCGCGGTCGAGGGGGACGAAGTCGAAGCTGATGCGTGACTTCGCCGTGCCGGTCAGTTCCTTGAAGGCGATCGGCGTATGGCCGAGGTGGCGCGTCGACAGCTCGTCCATGCCGTGGCTGTTCCACTTGCCCGCGTCGAGGGCGTAACTCATCAGCATGGTGTCGTCGTAGGGTGCGACGGTCGCGGCCCCGTGCCGGCGGAAGACGATCAGGTCGTACTTCAGGTTCTGCCCGATCTTCAGCACGCTCGGGTCGGCAAGTACCGGGGCCAGACGCGCCATGACGGTCGCGGGGTCGAGCTGATCGACCGGTTCGGCGAGCAGGCCGTCGCCCTTCTTGTGCGCGACGGGGATGTAACAGGCGAGGCCGGGTTCGAGCGCGAGGGACACGCCGACCAGCTCGGCCTTGACCGGATCGAGGTCGGTCGTCTCCGAATCGACCGCGACCTTGCCGCGCCGCGCCGCCTCGGCCAGCCACCAGTCGAGCCGGTCGAGCGTCGTCACGCACTCGTACGCCTTTGTGTCGAACGGCACCGGCGGCGTGTCCTCGGCCGGCGGCGGCGCGTGCGCGGCCTCGGCCTCGCGGCCCAGCTTCGCCAGCAGCGAGCGGAAGCCGTGCTTGGCCAGGAACGCCGCCAGCGGCGCCTGCGGCGGCTCCCTCAGCGTCAGTTCGGACAGCGGTACGGCGAGCGGCAGGTCGTCCTTCAGCCGCACCAGCTCGCGCGACAGCCGCGCCATGTCGGCGCTGGCAGCGAGCGTCTCGCGCAGCTTCGGCTTCTTGACCTCGTCGAGCCGCGCGAGCAGCGCCTCGACCGTGCCGAACTGGGTGATCAGCTCGGCCGCCCCCTTCGGCCCGACGCCGCGGACGCCGGGGATCGCGTCGACGCTGTCGCCCATCAGCGCCAGCACCTCGCCGAGCTGCTCGGGCGGCACGCCGAACTTGGCGACGACGTCCTCGCGCTGGATCCGGCAATTCTTCATCGTGTCGTAGAGATCGACGCACGGGCGGATCAGCTGCATCAGGTCCTTGTCGGAGACTGACGATCGAGACGTTCATGCCCTCGCGGCACGCGGCCTCGGCGTAGCTGGCGATGATGTCGTCGGCCTCGACGCCGTCCTGCTCGATGCACGGCACGCTGAACGCCCGCACCGCGTCGCGAATCAGCGGGAACTGCGGCACCAGATCCTCGGGCGGCGGCGGCCGGTGCGCCTTGTAGCCGGCGTACATCTCGTTACGGAAGGTGTGGCTGCCGGCGTCGAAGATGACCGCGAGGTGGGTCGGCGCCTCGGCGCGGTTCAATTCCTCGATCAGCTTCCACAGCATCGTCGTCACGCCGTAGACGGCGTTGACCATCGTGCCGTCGGGGTCGTTGAGCGGCGGCAGGCGGTGATAGGCGCGGAAGATGTAGCCCGAGCCGTCGACGAGATAGAGATGCTGCTTGGCCATGCCCCGGATGTAGCGGGCGGCAGGCGTCGCGGCTAGCGGGGGTGGCGGCGGCGGGAGACGCTGCCCCTCCGCACCCGCGCCGCCGTCATGCTGGCGAACGCCAGCATCCATGGTGGAGCAAGACGGCCGGCCTCAGGGGGCAAACGGGCATGCTGGCATCGGTCAGCATGGCCCGGGTTCTCGGATGCCGGTATCGGCCAGGATGACGAGCCCCCGGATCAGAACGGTCGGTTGCGCAGTCGGCCGGGGGAGTTGAACGTCGAATAGTCACCGGCGATGCCCAGCGTCGTGCCATTCGACAGCGTCGTCGACTCGGCGCCGTACAGCTCGCGATAGCCGTTCGACCCGAAGGCAACGCCTGCCTCGCCGTGAACCTGCGGCTTCCTTTTTTCCGCCGGCAGCGCCAGCGAGGGGTCGCCGTGCGACATCGCCAGCAGGTCGGCGGCGCGGTTGCGCTGTTCGCCTTCGGCCTCCGCGGCGGCGATTTCTTCCGGGGTCAGCCGGTGCTCGACCGGGGCCGACGGCGGGGCAGCGACGACCTGAGCCGCAAGCGGTGCCGGCAGCGCCAGCGCGAGGAGAAGCAGGCTCTTCATCGCGCCAGCATAGCCGCCGGCGCGATGAAGGCCAACTGAACGCGCCTAGTGGTGGCGGTCCCCGCCTTCGCGATGACCGCCGTCGCGGTGCTCACCACCGCCCGGCTGCCCGCCGCCGCGATAGCTTCGGAAGGCGGCGTTGCGATCGGCCATGTAAGCGCGGTCGCGCCGCGCGTCGAAGCCATGGTCACCGTACAGGTGGCTGCCGCGCCAGCCATTGCCGCGATAGGCCCAATGCTCTCGCTCCTCGTCGCGCCACGCGCGGCGGTGGCCGTAGCGGTCGAAGACGTAAATGCCGTAGCCCGGATAATAAAAGTCGTTGTACCAGCCATAAGCGGGGTAGCCGTAGCCGGCATAATATTCGGCACCATAGCCGACCGGCCCGGTGTAGTAACCGGTGGCGACGCCGCCGGCGTAATAGTCATCGGCGCAGCCGCCAAGGCCGGCGGCGAGTAGCGCGGCGCCGGCGAGCAGGCCAAGCTTGAGGGGGGAACGGATCATCATCTCGGGTCTCCTTGGTTCCACCGGTGCCACGGCGCGCCTTGACCACCGCTGAACCGACGTGACGGCGCCGCGGTTTCGCTTTAACCCGCCAGCATGACCCTCGCCCGCTTTCCCCGCCGCCGCTACACGCCCGGCGCCACGCCGCTCGAACGGATGCCGCACCTGACGCGCGAGCTGGGCGGCAAAGTCGAATTGTGGATCAAGCGCGACGACCTGCTCGGGCTGGCCGGCGGCGGCAACAAGACGCGCAAGCTCGAGTTCCTCGTCGCCGACGCGCTGGCCAAGGGCGCGGACACGCTGGTCACCGTCGGCGCGCCGCAGTCGAACCACTGCCGCCTGACCCTCGCGGCGGCCGTGCGCGAGGGGCTGAAGTGCCGCCTGATCATCGAGGAGCGCGTGCCCGGCAGCTATGCCGCCGACGCCAGCGGCAACAACCTGCTGTTCGACCTGATGGGCGTCGAGCAGGTCCGCGTCGTTCCCGGCGGCAGCGACCTCGGCGAGGCGATGGTCGCCGAGCTGGCGGCGCTGACCGCGGCCGGGCGCATCGGCTATGCCATTCCCGGCGGCGGCTCCAACCCGCGCGGCGCCTGCGGCTATGTCGCCTGCGCCGACGAGCTGCTGGCGCAGAGCTTCGACCTTGGCCGCGCCTTCGACCATCTCGTCGTCGCCAGCGGCAGCGCCGGCACCCACGCCGGCCTCGTCGTCGGGGTGGCGGCGGCGAACGCGCGGCTGCCAATCACCGGCATCAACGTCCGCCGGCCCCAGGGGGAGCAGGAGGGCAACGTCCATGCGCTGGCGCAGGCGACGGCCGACTTCCTGGGCGTGCCGGCGATCCCGCGGTCGGCGGTGACCTGCCTCGACCGCTGGGTCGGGCCCGGCTATTCCCTGCCGACACCGTCGATGGTCACGGCAGTCCGCCTGCTGGCGGCGACCGAGGGCGTGCTGCTCGACCCCGTCTACACCGGCAAGGCCATGGCCGGGCTGATCGACCTGGTCCGCGAGGGCTATTTCGCCGCCGGCGACCGGGTAGTGTTCGTCCACACCGGCGGCTCGCCAGCGCTGTTCGCCTATCGCGACGTGCTGGCGTCGTCACCGGCCGGGGCGTGAAGACGGTCGGCGTCATCGGCGGCATGGGGCCGGCGGCGACGCTCGACTTCCTGATCAAGCTGCATGCGGCGACGCCGGCCAAAGCGGACGGCGACCACCTCCACGTCATCACCGACAACAACCCGCGCCGCGCCGATCGCAACGCGGCCATGCGCGCCGACGGCCCCTCGCCCGCGCCAAGCCTGGTCGCCACCGCCCGGATGCTGGCGGGCGCGGGGGCGGAGGTGCTGGTCATGCCGTGCAACGCGGCCCACGCCTGGGCGGGCGACATCGTCGCCGCGGTGCCGGTGCCGTTCGTCAGCATCATCGCGGCCGCCGTCGAGGCCGTGCGCGCAGCAGTTCCCGGCGTCCGCAGCGTCGGCCTGCTCGCGGTCGAAGCGACGCAGGCGGCGCGCCTCTACCACGACGGCTTCGGCGCGGACGTGACGATGCTCGCGCCCGACATGGCGGCGTTCATGCCCCTGATCTTCGCGGTCAAGGCCGGCGACACGGGGGCGGCCGTGCGCAGCCGGATGCGCGAGATCGCCACGGAACTGGTCACGGCCGGCGCGCAGGTCCTGCTCGCCGCCTGCACCGAAGTGCCGCTGGTCTTCGGTCCCGACGACGCCGAGGTGCCCGTCGTCAGCGCCACCGACGCGCTGGTCGCAGCGACGCTGGCGGCCGCGCTCTAGCCGAAGAAGTCGAGCAGGGCGGCGAGCGTCTCGCCGGGCGCTTCCTCGGGCAGGAAGTGACCGCACGGCAGCGCCTGGCCGCGGACATCGGCGGCATAGTCGCGCCAGACGGCGAGCGGATCGAAGCGCCGCCCGACCAGCCCGCGCTCGCCCCACAGCACGAGCAGCGGCGCGGCGATCTTGTCGCCCGCCGCCAGCGTCGCTGCGTCGTGGGCATAGTCGAGCGTCGCGCCGGCGCGGTAATCCTCGCAGGTCGCGTGGATCCCCTCGGGCGTCGCGAAGCCGCGGCGGTACTCGGCCCGCGCCTCGGGCGTGAACGCCCCCGCGTGCCCGCCCAGCCGCCGAAGCACATGTCGAGCCAGACGTCGGGCGCGCCGCCGATCAGCGCCTCGGGGATCGGCGCGGGCCTGGTCAGCATGAACCAGTGGAAATAAGCGTCGGCGATGACCCGGTCGGTGGCGTCGTACAGCGCCTTGTTCGGCACGATGTCGAGCACAGCGATGCGGCTGACGGCGTGCGGGTGGTCGAGCGCGAGACGATAGGCGACCCGCCCGCCGCGGTCGTGCCCGGCGACGGCGAAGCGGGTGTGGCCGAGGCTTGCCATCAGTCCGACCAGGTCGTTGGCCATGGTCCGCTTCGAGTAGGTGCCATGGTCGGCGTCGCCCGCCGGCTTGCCGCTGTCGCCATAGCCGCGCAGGTCGGGCGCGACGACGGTGAAGCGCTCTGCCAGCGCTGCGGCCTGACGGTGCCACATGACGTGCGTCTGCGGATAGCCGTGGACCAGAAGCAGCGGCGGCCCCTCGCCCGCCGTCCAGTAGGCGATCTCGACGCCGGCCGAGTCGAAGGTACCGCGCGTATAGCCAGCGAGCATCGTCACCGCGCGAACAACTGGCCGATGTCGCGGAAGGCCTTGAACTCCAGCGCGTTTCCAGCGGGGTCGAACAGGAACATCGTCGCCTGCTCGCCCGGCTGGCCGCGAAACCGAATGTGCGGCTCGATCTCGAAGCGCGTCCCCGCGGCCGCCAACCGGTCGCGCAAGGTCTCCCACGCCATCCCAGTCGAGGACCAGCCCGAAGTGGGGCACCGGTACGGCATCGCCGTCGACCGCGTTACGATGGAGGGCAGCGCCCGGTGCCAGATGCGTCACCAGCTGGTGGCCATGGAAGTCGAAGTCGACCCAGGTGTCGGCCGACCGCCCTTCGCCGCAGCCGAGCACGCCGCCGTAGAACGCACGCGCCGCGGCAAGGTCGTCGACAGGAAAGGCAAGGTGGAAGCGCGGCGTCATCTTTCCCTCATCGCACGCTTCGGCGCCCTCTTGAAGTCGCTACGGCAAGCCCCAAATCCACCTCGTCGCGCTGCCAGTGGGGCGCGACAAGTTCATTGCTTTGCTGAAAGGATGATCGACGATGCGTACGTTTGACATTTCGCCGCTGCTCCGGGCTTCGGTCGGGTTCGAGAACCTCAACCGCCTGGTCGACCTCGCCACCCGCGGCGAGGGCAGCGATACCGGCTATCCGCCGTACAATATCGAGAAGACCGGCGAGGGCAGCTACCGCGTGGCGATGGCCGTCGCGGGCTTCGCGCGCCACGAGCTCGACCTGACGGTCCAGGAGAACACCCTGATCGTCACCGGCAACGCTGCCGAGGAGACGAACGGCCAGGAGCGCCAGTTCCTCCACCGCGGCATCGCCAAGCGCGCCTTCGAGCGCCGCTTCCAGCTCGCCGACACCATCAAGGTGACTGGGGCGAGCTACGCCGACGGCCTGCTCAACATCGACCTCGTCCGCGAAGTGCCCGAGCACAAGAAGCCGCGCAAGGTCGAGATCGGTGCCACGACGGCGACCCAGCCGGCGATCGACGCGCAGGCCGAGCCGCAGAAGCTCGCTGCCTAACCCGGACGCGCCGGACGTACGGACGTCGAGCGTCCGGCCATCCAGCGCGAACGGGCATGACGAGCGCCGGAGCAATCCCGGCAAATTCCCCCGGCGAGGCGGCTGATCCGCCTCGCCGGATTTGTGAGACTTTGCCGCCGGCCACGACTCCCGTAGATCGCGGCCGATGTTTCGTTCCGCCTCTGCCCGCGGCGCTGCCTGGATGCTCGTCGCCTGCGTCGCCTTCGCGGCGATGTGGATGATCATCCGGGTCGCCAGCCGAACCGTCCACCCTTTCGAGATCGTCTTCTTTCGCAATCTCTTCGGTCTTGCCGCTTTGGCGCCGATGCTACTGCGGCGGCCGGAGCTGCTCGATCCTCGTCGCGCCCTGCCCAACCTGCGCCGCGCGTCGTCGGGCCTGATCGCGACACTGGCGACCTTCTACGCGGTGGCCAATGCGCCGCTGGCGACCGCGTTGGCCATCAATTACGCCGCGCCGCTGTTCGCCACGCTTGGCGCGATGCTGTTTCTCGGCGAACCCGTCCATCGCCGCCGCGGCGTTGCCTTGGTCGTCGGCTTCCTCGGCATGCTCGTCGTCGTGCGCCCGGGCGCACTGCCGTTGACGCCTGGAGTTGGTGCTGCGGTGCTGTCGGCGATCGCGACCGCCTTTTCTTACCTGGCTATCCGAGCGCTGGTCGGACGCGACGACCCACGCAGCGTCGCCGCCTGGTCGTTCGTCCTGATGGCGCCCCCGTCGTTCGTCGTCGCGCTGTTCGTCTGGAGCTGGCCCGGCGCGATAGCCTGGGGCCTGTTGATCGTCATCGGCGGTCTCGCGGCGATCGGCCAACTCGGCCTCGCCTTCGCTTTCGCCTCAGCCGAGGCGTCGGCCGTGCTGCCGTTCGACTTCGTCCGGTTCGGCCTGATCACCCTCGGCGGCATCGTCCTGTTCGGCGAACACTATGACCTGCTGACCGTCGGCGGCGGCGCCATCATCCTTGGCGCGACGATCTACCTTGCCGTGCGCGAGGCAGCGGTGGCGCGGGCGCGCAAGACGACCCTAGCGCCCGAACTCGTGACCCCGGCATAGACAGGAAAATCATCGGGGAGAGCGAGATGGATCTGAACGGCTGCGCAGCGGTGGTAACCGGCGGGGCGAGCGGACTGGGCGAGGCGACGGCGCGAGCGCTCGCCGCCGCGGGCGTCAAGGTCGCCATCTTCGACATGAACGCGGTCAAGGGCGAAGCGGTCGCGGCCGAAGTGGGCGGCGTGTTCTGCAACGTTAACGTCACCAGCGACGACTTGGTCGACGCCGGCTTCGCCGTGGCGCGCGCTGCCCACGGCCAGGAACGTATTCTAATCAACTGCGCCGGCACCGGTAATGCCGCCAAGACCGCCAGCCGCAGTCGCGAAGACGGCAGCATCAAGCACTTCCCGCTCGATGCGTTCAACATGATCATCCAGATCAACCTGGTCGGTACCTTCCGCTGCATCGCCAAGTCGGCCGCGGGTATGCTGACGCTGACGCCGCTCACCGACGGCGAGCGCGGCGTCATCGTCAACACCGCATCGGTTGCCGCCGAGGACGGGCAGATGGGGCAGGCGGCGTACAGTGCGTCGAAGGGCGGCGTCGTCGGCATGACGCTGCCAATCGCCCGCGACCTGATGAGCGAGGGTATCCGCGTAAACTGTATCCTGCCCGGCATCTTCAACACGCCGCTGATGCAGGGGGCACCCGACAAAGTGAAGGAGGCGCTTGCCGCCTCGGTTCCCTTTCCCAAGCGCCTCGGCAATCCGGCGGAATATGCGAGTCTGGCCCTTGAGATGTGCCGAAACAGCTACTTCAATGGCGAGGACGTCCGCATCGACGGTGCCATCCGCATGGCGCCGCGGTAGACCCACCGCGCCGCGCGCCGCCTCGCCGCCACCGCTTGCGCCACGCTCCGACCCGAGTCGCTCGGGGTCTGGGGCGGCCGCTGACCCTATTACTCTGCGTTGGGGCAACGACTCCGTGCGTCATCGGATTTCACGCGCCACCGGGAATTTTGGTTAAGTAATTGATAATGTAAACTGCAGACTTCGACGGGTTAAGTCGAGATCATGACGGTGCAAGACAAGTTCGCGACAGCAGCAGATTGATGTTGCCTTTGCCGGCGGAGGTGCGGCATCCCTGCCGCAGATCAGCAGGAGGGCAGTGATAATGAAGCGTATTCTCGGACTCGGGGCCGTGGCAGGACTTCTCGCGATTGCCGCACCGGCGGCGGCGTTCGATCCGCTGCCGAACCTGACAAATCTCGACTTCAGCGCCTATACCGGTTCGTCGCCCAAGGGGTGCTTCAGCTGCGTCAATCCGGTCGGCTGGACCGGTGGTACCGGGCTGATCTTCATCGACAGCACGGCGAGCTTCGCCCAATCGGCGGCCGGCCCGGTCTATCTGACGACCTACGGCAACCCGTCCGGCGGTGTGAAGGGCAACTATGTCGAGGCCGACGGCAACCCCGACTACGAGGGCAGCTTCAACTACAACGTCACTGGGCTGACGCCGGGCAAAACCTATTCGCTCAGCTTCTACCAGGGCGCGAGCCAGCAGACGGGCTTCGCCAACGGCACGCCCACGACCAACCGCTGGATCGTCTCGCTCGCCGACAGCGGCCTGCAGCTGTGCCACAACTGCGGCCCGACCGACCCGCTGTACGGTCCGACCTCGACCTACTACAGCACCGACGCGCAGGCGAGCATCGCTGCCTCGCCTCTGATGCATGTGCCGAACGGCGGTACCGTCGGTTGGGACTATGTCAGCGTCAATCTGACGGCACACTCGTCGAGCGAGCTGCTCAGCTTCCTCGCCTGGGGCGATAACGGTTCGACCATCAACCTGCCGCCGATCGCCTTTCTCGCCGGCGTCAACTCGCCGCCGGGACTGGGCGCGACGCCCGAGCCGTCGACCTGGGCGCTGATGATCGTTGGCCTCGGTGCCGCCGGCGTCGCATTGCGCGTCGCGCCGTCGCGACACCAGCGTCGCCGCCTGACGCCTGCGACGGCGAAGCGAATGCGGCGGCCCTCTGACGAGGGCCGCCGTTTTCGCGTCGACGCCACTGTGCTAGGGTAAGCGCCATGGGGCTGCACCTGCTCGACCTGACTGCCGTCGCGCGCGAGGGGCTGCGCGCCTGCGCCTGGCTGGCGATCGTCGTCTTCGTCTTCGTGCCGCTGGAACGCCTGTTTCACGTCCGCCGCGCCCGCGTCCTTGGCGCGACACCGGGCGGCGATATCGTCTTCTTCTTCCTCAACAACTTCGTGCCGCCGCTGCTTCTGTTGGCACCGCTGGCAGCGGCCGCCTGGCTCGGCTATCGGCTGGTCCCGCCCGCCTTCCACGCCTGGATCGAGACCTGGCCGCTGTGGCTGCGTGCGGCCGCCGCCTTCGTTGTCGCCGATCTTGGCTTCTACTGGGGACACCGCTGGATGCATCGAGTGCCGTTCCTGTGGCGCTTCCACGCCGTCCACCACGCGCCCCAGCACCTGTATTTCCTGATCAGCGCCCGCGCCCACCCGATCGACAATGCGATCATCCGCGTCTGCGGGCTGATCCCGATCACCGTCCTCGGCCTCGGCGCGCCGGCGAGCGTGCAGGGGTCGCTGGTGGCGACGCTGGTCATGCTGGTGCTGACGCTGTGGGGCTTCTTCATCCACGCCAACGTCCGCTGGCGCTTCGGGCCGCTCGAGTGGCTGCTGGCGACGCCTGCCTTCCACCACTGGCACCACGTCCGCGACGCCCCGCGCGACCGCAACTTCGCCTCGATGCTGCCGCTCTGGGACAGGTTGTTCGGCACGCATCACGCCGCGCCTCAATTCCCGCCCGCCTACGGCCTGACGGCACCTCTTCGCCCTTCAGTCGCCGGGCAGCTCATCGCGCCGCTGCTGCCTGCGGCGGCGCCAGCGCCGGCGGGAGCGCGCGGCTAGCCGTCGATCGCGTGGGCCAGATCGATGTCACGCTGCGTCAGGCCGCCGGCATCGTGTGTCGTCAGGCGGATGTCGACGCGGTTGTAGACGTTCGACCATTCGGGATGGTGGTCGGCTTTCTCCGCCAGCAGCGCGACGCGCGCCATGAAGGCAAAGGCGTGGGCGAAGTCGGCGAACTTGTAGTGGCGCCGAATCGCCTCGCCGTCGCGGTTCCATCCCGGGAGCGCCGCCAGCGCCAGCTCGATCTCGGCGTCGACCAGTTTCGGGATCACGGACACACTCCTTGGCGGACGGCGGAACCGCCTCTATGGCGAGCGACATGGCCGACCGTCAAACCCGCGGCGACACGCTGCCGCCGAGCCTTGCCGACATCGACACGCTGGCGCAGGCGGCGATCGAGCGACTGCCCGAGATGTTCCGCCGGCACCTGGCCGACGTGCTGCTCCGCGTCGAGGACTTTCCCGATGCCGAGGTCATGGCCGAGATGGGGCTGAGACCGAGTTCGACATCCTCGGCCTCTATTGGGGACGCCATGTCGGGCTGAAGGGCGACGTCCCGACGGGTGCGCTGCCCGACGTCATCTTCCTCTACCGCCGCCCGCTGCTCGAGGAATGGTGCGAGACCGGCGAGAGCCTCGAGGCTCTGGTCACGCACGTGCTGGTGCACGAGGTCGGGCACCACTTCGGGCTGAGCGATGCGGACATGGAGCGGATCGAGGCGGCGGCGGGGGAGTAGACGGGCTACGCCGCGCGTGTCAGCATCTGCTGCGCCGACGCCTCGGCGAGCAGAGCGCCCTCGGTACTCCGGAACTCGGCGCGAACGTGGATCAGCTGCCGGCTCTGAGCGATGACTTGCGCCTCGATGTCGACCGGTTGCCGGCGGCCGAGCTTGAAGTAGGACAGCGACAGGTTCGTCGTCCGGAACAGATGATCGCCGGGAACGACGGTCATCGCAGCGAACGCCAGCATCTGATCAGCCAGCGCCGCAATCAGACCGCCGAACAGCGAGCCGTCGCCGTTGAGATGATCGGCGTCGGGTTCGAACCGCTTGCGCGCCCAGCCTTCGCCCCACGAGTCGAGCGTTCCGAGCCGCATCGTCCGGACGACGGGCGGTGGCTCGGCGCCGGCGACCAGCGCATCGAGCCGCTGCGTCGCCCAAGTCGCCATCCGCCGGCTTACGCCCCGCCAGCGCGGCCAGCAGCAGCAGCGCCACGATGTTCGTGATCTTGATCATCGGGTTGACCGCCGGGCCCGCGGTGTCCTTGTACGGATCGCCGACCGTGTCGCCGGTCACCGCCGCCTGGTGCGCCGGCGAACCCTTGCCGCCATACGCACCCTGCTCGATGACCTTCTTGGCGTTGTCCCAGGCGCCGCCGCCGCTCGTCATCGAAATGGCGACGAACAGGCCGGAGACGATGACCCCCATCAGCAGCGCGCCGAGCGCGGCGAAGCCGTTGCCCTGCGTCGACACCGCGGTCACCGCGAAATACACGACGACCGGGGCGAGCACCGGCAGCAGCGACGGCACGATCATCTCGCGGATCGCGCCCGCCGTGACGAGGCCGACAGTGCGGGCATAGTCGGGCCGGACGCTGCGGTCGGCGATGCCGGGGTTCTCCTTGAACTGCGCGCGGATGTCCAGCGCGACGGCCGACGCCGTGCGCCCGACCGCGGTCATCGCCATGCCGCCGAACAGATAGGGCAGCAGCGCGCCGAGCAGCAGCCCGACGACGACGTACGGGTTCGACAGCGTGAAATCGACCGGCACGTCGACGAAGAAGCGCCGCAGATCCTCGGTGAAGGTGGCGAACAGGACCAGCGCGGCGAGGCCGGCCGAGCCGATCGCATAGCCCTTGGTCACCGCCTTGGTCGTGTTGCCGACCGCGTCGAGCGCGTCGGTCCGCTCGCGCACCTCGGGGTCGAGGCCGGCCATCTCGGCGATGCCGCCGGCGTTGTCGGTGACCGGGCCGTAGGCGTCGAGCGCGACGACCATGCCCGCCAGCGCCAGCATCGACGTCGCGGCGAAGGCGATGCCGATCAGCCCGGCCAGCTGGAACGAGGCGACGATGCCGGCGACGATGACCAGCGTCGGCAGCGCGGTCGACTCCATGCTGACCGCCAGCCCCTGGATGACGTTGGTGCCGTGCCCGCTGTCGCGACGCCTTGGCGATCGACTGGACCGGGCGATAGCCGGTGCCGGTGTAATATTCGGTGATCCAGACGATCAGGCCCGTCACCGCCAGCCCGACGAGCATGCACCAGAACAGCGCCATGCCGGTGAAGTTGCCGTCGGCGCGGCGACCGCGGCGCGGCGGCGGCCGCGCCGGCTTGACCGCGATGACCGCGTTCATGTCGGGGAAGACCGCGTTGGTCGCGAACCACAGCGCCGGGATCGACAGCAGCGCGGTGACGATGAAGCCCTTGTACAGCGCGCCCATGATCGAGCCGACTTGCCGAGCCGGACGAAATAGGTGCCGATGACCGACGTGATGATGCACACGCCGCCGGCGAGCAGCGGCAGCGTCATCAGCCGCGCCGCGTCCGCCCCGCCGACGAGCAGCGCGACAGCACCATCGTCGCACCGAGCGTGACGACGTAGGTCTCGAACAGGTCGGCCGCCATGCCGGCGCAGTCGCCGACATTGTCGCCGACGTTGTCGGCGATGACGCCGGGGTTGCGGTCGTCGTCCTCGTCGAAGCCGAGTTCGTTCTTGCCGACCATGTCCGCGCCGACGTCGGCCGCCTTGGTGAAGATGCCGCCGCCGAGCCGCGCGAAGATCGAGATCAGCGACGCGCCGAAGCTCAGCGCGACAAGCGCGTTGATCACCGGCCGCGACGTCGCCTCAGCGCCGCCGAAGTCGATCAGGAAGTAATAATATCCCGCGATCGCCAGCAGGGCGAGGCCGGCGACCAGCATCCCCGTCACCGCGCCCGAACGGAACGCCATCGTCAGCCCGCGCTGCAGCGACATCGCGCGCCGCCTCGGCGGTGCGGACGTTGGCGCGCACCGAGATGTTCATGCCGATGAAGCCGGTCGCGCCCGACAGCACCGCGCCGATCAGGAAGCCGATCGCCGGCACGAGCCCGAGGAACAGGCCGACAAGGACGAGCGACGATGACCCCGACGATGCCGATCGCGCGTATACTGCCTCGGCAGGTAGGCGCCCGCGCCCTCCTGGATCGCGGCGGCGATCTCCTGCATCCGCGCGTTGCCCGCCGAAGCCCGAGAGTACCTGGCGCGACGTGACGATGCCGTAGGCAACCGCGGCAAGGCCGCACACGATCGCGATCGAGAACGAAGTCCATGAATTTCCCCTAGGACGGCGCGCCGGGGTCAGCGCGTCGGGATCGCTTGAATTTGCCGCGGCTTGTGGCAAATGCGCGTAACGTGATGGCAAGCGGCAGCCGTCAGCCGGCGCTCACCATAGTGTTCCGGCCGCACGCTCGGGCCATTCCGCGTCGTACGCCGCGCCGCCGACGCGGCCGCCGCTCAGCGCCGCCAGCATCGCCCCCGCCGTCGGCAGCGTGCGTGGATCGATCCGGGTCGCGTCGGGTTCCACAGGCCGGACCGGACGACGGCGCGGGCGCACTGGAAATAGGCGGTCTCGATCGCGACGACGATCGACCGAACGCGGGCCGTGGCCCTGCGACGGCGAACGACGCGAGCAGGTCGGGGTCGACCGATGACGACGGCGCGGCCGTTGACCCGGAACGTCGTCCCCGATCCCGGGATCAGGAACAGCAGCGCGACGCGCGGATCGCGGACGATGTTGCGCAGCGAGTCGACGCGGTTGTTGCCGCGCCGGTCGGGCAGCGCCAGCGTCCGGTCGTCGACGACGCGGACGAACCCGGGCCCGTCGCCGCGCGGCGAGCAGTCGAGCCCCTCCGGCCCCGCGGTCGCCAGCACGACGAACGGCGACGCTGCGATGAGCGCGCGGTAATGCGCGGTCAGCACCGCGCTTTCCTTCACCGTCGAAGCAGCGACCGGGCGTCGGCATAGACCGCCTCGAGGTCGGCGATCGGTGGCAATGACGTGGCTCATGCCGCCAGCATATCGTCGACCCACGCCGGGACAAGCGACGCTCGCGGGGCCGTGGCGGCTCGCGTCGAACGCGGTAGAGCCGGCCGAGGCTCGAGGTTGAGTTCGAGCGTCGCCGCGCCGGCGCGCCGCGCCTGGTCGACGAAGCCCGCGGCCGGATAGACGTTGCCGCTGGTGCCGATCGAGACGAACAGGTCGCACGCCGCCAGCGCCGCCTCGATCCGGCTCCATCGCGTACGGCATCTCGCCGAACCAGACGATGTCGGGCCGCAGCACGTCCCGCCGCAGGCGCACGGGGCGGCGCCGCGCAGGTCGCCCGCCCAGCGCGCGCCGGTCGCCGCAGCGCGGGCACCACGCCGACTTGAGTTCGCCGTGCATGTGGAGCAGCGCGCGGCGTCGACGCCGGCGACCGCCGCCGCGCGCTCGTGCAGGTCGTCGACATTCTGGGTGACGATCAGCAGCTCGCCCGGCCAGTCGCGGTCGAGCCGCGCGAGCGCGGCGTGAGCGGCATTCGGTGCGACGCGGCCAGCGCCGCCCGCCGGGCGTCGTAGAAGCGCTGGACCAGCACGGGATCGCGGGCAAACGCCTCCGGCGTCGCCACATCCTCGACCCGGTGCCCCTCCCACAGCCCGTCGGGACCGCGGAAGGTCGGCACGCCCGATTCGGCCGAGATGCCGGCGCCGGTGAGGATGACGATCGCGGTCATGCCGCGGCGATGATGTCGGTCACGCTCATGCGGCAGCAGTTGCGCCCTGCCCGCTTGGCGGTGAACAAGGCCGCATCGGCCGCCGCAAGCCAGGCTTCCGCGGCAAGGTCCGCGGTGAGTGGGGCGACGCCGAAGCTGGCCGTGACGTTTTCCGGCATCGCCCAGATAGCATGGCGGAAGCG
This sequence comes from uncultured Alphaproteobacteria bacterium, assembly GCA_963847215.1. GTDB lineage: Bacteria > Pseudomonadota > Alphaproteobacteria > Sphingomonadales > Sphingomonadaceae > Polymorphobacter_B. Next base: position 104,101 of record CAWJZA010000005.1, on the reverse strand, counting down.
GTCGGCGGCGGCGAGTGCCTCCCCCGGGTCGACCTCGGGCAGCAGCATGCCGAACTCCTCGCCGCCGACGCGACCGAACACGTCGTTCGTCCGCAGCATGGCGCGGCAGGCGGTGCTGACCGCGCGCAGCACCTCGTCCCCGGCGGCGTGGCCGCCGATGTCGTTGACCGCCTTGAAGTGATCGAGGTCGAACAGGATCAGCGCCGCCGGCCGAGAGTAGCGGTCCCGCCGGGCGGTGGCGCGATGACCTCGGTGATGAAGGCGCGGCGACCGAGCGCGCCGGTCAGATGGTCATGACAGGCGATCCGGCGCAGCTCGAGCTCGTCGACGACGATCGCTGCCAGTTTCACCAGGATGTCGACCTCGCGCGTCAAAAACTCTCGCGGTGCGCTGTCGATCGCGCACAGGGTACCCACGTGATAGCCGTCGCGGCTGGTCAGCGGCACCCCGGCGTAGGCGACGACATGCGGGCTGCCGGTGACCAGCGGGTTTTCCGCGAAGCGCCGGTCGATGGTCGCGTCGGGCACCACGAAGGCTTGGCCGGACCGGATCGTGTGATCGCAGAAAGCGATGTTCCGCGGCGTCTCGGCCGCCTCGATGCCCGGATGCGACTTGAACCACTGGCGATCGTGATCGATCAGCGATACGGCCGCCATCGGCACCCCGAAGATCGCGCGAACCAGCCCGGTGATCGCGATCGAAAGACGCCTCCGGCGGTGAGTTCGAGCACGTCGTAACGGCCAACGCCGCCAGCCGACCGACCTCGAGGTCGGCCGGGATCCGCCCTGAACCGTCTGGCTCACGCTTACTCAATGCCCCCGCGCGCTGTACGCTTTCCGTATAGCGACTTATGATCTGGTACGACGCTGCGGTGCGGGAGTTGAGGGAGCGACAGAATGACGCGGGTCGGAGTTCTGGGTGCAGGCGGCAGGATGGGGCAGGCGGTCATCGCCGCCATCCGCTCGACCGCAGCGCTGAAGCTGGCCGGCGCCGTCGAGCGGGCCGGCCATGGTAGCGTCGGCACCAGCCTCGGCCACGGGCTGACGATCTGCACCAACCCGTCCGCGCTCGCGGTGGCGAGTGACGTGCTCGTCGACTTCACGACGCCGGCCGCGCTCGACGCCAATCTCGACGCCGCCTGCGACGGCCATGCCGCGATCCTGGTCGGCACGACGGGGCTGGAGGCCGCGCCATCAAGCCGCTCTCGATCGCGCCGCGCGCGATATCGCCGTGCTGCAGACGGCGAACACCAGCATCGGCGTCGCCGTCCTCGCCCGCCTCGTCGCCGACGCCGCCGCGGCACTGCCCGACTGGGACGTCGAGGTGCTCGACCTTCACCACCGCGACAAGCGCGACGCGCCGTCGGGCACGGCGCTGCTGCTTGGCGAGGCGGCGGCGCGCGCGCGCGGGACGACGCTCGCCGCCGTCCGCGCCGGTGACCGGATCGCGGCGTCGCGCACGGCCGGCAGCATCGGCTTCGCGTCGCTGCGCGGCGGAAGCGCGGCGGGCGACCACATGGTCCTCCTCGCCGGCGACGGCGAACGGATCGAGCTCCATCATCGGGCAGAAACCCGCGACATGTTCGCCGCTGGCGCGGTCCGTGCCGCCGCCTGGCTCGCCGGCCGGCCGCCCGGGCCGCTACACCATGGCCGACGTCCTCGGCGGCTAAGGCCGCGTCAGCACGGCCGACGTCGCGTACGTCACCACACCTTGATGCGGTCGTCCGGCGCCAGATAGAGCGTCTCGCCCGGCTTTGCACCGAACGCGGCATACCAGGCATCGAGGTTGCGCACGACCTGCGGCCGCAGGAAGCCGGCGGTGTGCGGATCGGTCGTCGTCTGCTGCAGCAGCGCCGCGTCGCGATACTTCTGCCGCCAGATCTGGGCGAAGCCGAGGAAGAAGCGCTGGTCGCCGGTATAGCCGCCGATAACCGACGCAGGGCGGTCGCCGAGCGACTTGTGGTACGCATCGTAGGCGACGTTGATGCCGGCAAGGTCGGCCATGTTCTCGCCCAGCGTCAGCGCCCCGTTGACGTGCAGCCCAGGCAGCGGCTGGTAGGCCGAATATTGCGCCACGACCTTGTCGGTCAGCACCTTGAAGCGGGCGATGTCCTGCGGCGTCCACCAGTCGGCGAGCCGCCCAGTCTTGTCGTACTTGCGCCCCTGATCGTCGAAATGGTGGCTGATCTCGTGGCCGATGACCGCGCCGATCCCGCCGTAGTTCACCGCCGGATCGGCGGCGGGGTCAAAGAACGGCGGCTGCAGGATGGCGGCGGGGAAGACGATCTCGTTCCACGTCGGGTTGGCGTAGGCGTTGACCGTCATCGGCGTCATGCCCCACTCGCTGCGGTCGACCGGACGGCCGAGCTTGGCGAGGTTGCGGTCGTACTCGAACGCCGCCGCCCGTCTGGCGTTGCCCAGCGCGTCGCCTGGCACAACTTGCAGCGCCGTATAGTCGCGCCAGTGCGTGGGATACCCGATTTTCGGCGTGAAGGCGGCGAGCTTTGCCCGCGCCTGGACCTTTGTCGCCGCATCCATCCATGTCAGCCGGCCGAGGCGCGCGTCCATCGCCGCGATGATGTTGCGGACGAGGTCGTCGGCCTTGGCCTTGGCCTCGGGCGGGAAATATTGTGCGACGTAAAGCTTGCCGACCGCCTCGCCGAGCGCCTCGGTCGTCAGGTCGACACCGCGCTTCCAGCGCTCCTGGTTGGCTGGCGTGCCTGACAGCGCGGTGCCGTGGAAGGCGAAATTGGCATCGACGAAGGCTGCCGGCAGCAGCGGCGCCCAGGCGTCGAGCAGGTGGAACGTCAGATACGCCTGCCACGTCGGCAGCGGCACCTCGGCGATCAGCTTGGCCGTGCCGGCGACCGCGCTCGGGTTGGCAACGATGACGCGCGGCTGCGCGGCGACACCGGCGGCGGTCAGGAACGGCGTCCACGGCACGCCGGCGAAAGTGCCGGCGAGGTCGGCGGTGGCGACGGGGTTGTACGTCTTTTCGACCTGACGGCGCTCGACGCGGCTCCAGTGGACGGCGGCGAGCCGGGCCTCGAGCGCATAGATCGCTGCTGCCTTCGCGGCGGCATCGGGCACCTGCGCCAGCGTCAGCAGCCCGGCGATGTATGCTTGGTATCTCGTGCGCGCTTCAGCGAACTTCGGGTTGGCGGTGTCGAGATAATAGTCGCGGTCGGGCAGACCGAGGCCGCCCTGGCCGACGTAGACGGCGATGGCGTCAGGGTTCTTCAGGTCGGGACGCAGTCGCACGGCGAGCGGCAGGTCGAGCCCCTCGCGCACGCCGCGGCCGAGCAGCGTCGCCAGCTCGTCGCGGGTGGTGATCGCCGCAATCCGCGCCAGCTCGGGCTGCAGCGGCGTCAGGCCCTTTGTCTCGATGGCGGCGGCGTCCATGAAGCTGGCGTAATAATCGCCGACCTTGCGCGCCTCGCTGCCCGCCGGGGCGGCCGCCGCCGCCTCGACGATGCCGCGGGTGCGGCTCTGGCTCAGGTCGCGCAGCACGTTGAACATGCCGTATGTCGCCTTGTCGGCGGGGATGACGAGCTTGTCCTCGTAGGTGCCGTTGGCAAAGCGGGCAAAGTCGTTGCCCGGGGTCACGGCGCGGTCCATGCCGGCGGTGTCGAAGCCGAAGCTGCCGTAGGTCGGCTTACCGGTGCCGCGGTGTGCGTCGAGGGCGACAGCAGGCGTCGCCGGCGTTGCGGCGCCGGCGGAGGCGAACGGCAGGACGACGACAACGCCAAGCAGCAGGAACGAACGCACTGGCAAACTCCAGATCAGGGGGCGGTGCTGCGGTATAGATTTGTGACAGCGGCGCGGCTAGTCACGCCGTCGCGGGGAGGACGGCGTGAGCGACGATTACCGGCGGGCGGCGCATATCGCCCTCGTCCTGCATGATTTTTCCGGGGGCGGCAGCGAGCGCGTCGCCATCCGCCTGGCGCAACGCTGGGCGACGGCCGGCCGGCGGGTGACGCTCGTTGCCGGCACGGAGGCCGGGGTTGCGCGCAGCCTCGCCGAGGGACTGGACATTGTCGAGTTCCGCCGCGACCTGACCCGGAGCATCCCCGACCGGCTGCGCTTCGGTCGCGCCGCGGCCACGATGCTCGCCAACGTCGCCCCTGACGTCGTCGTCTCGCCGGGCAACTGGCACGTGCCCGACGTTCGCCGCCGCCCGCGCCGCCGGGCTGCGGCTGCCGGTGGTGGCCAAGATCAGCAATCCGGTCCGCGCGGCCGAGCGCGGGCCGCCGTTCCAGCGGCTGCTGAATGCCGCCTTCGCCCGCGCCACCGCCCATTATGCTGCGCTGGTGGCGATGTCGCCGGCGCTGGCGGTCGAGGCCGAGGCGGTGCTCGGCCGTGCGGTGGCGACGGTGCCCGAGCCGAACCTTCCCGACGACTGGATGCCGCCGCCGCCGACACCGCGCGACGCGCGGCGGCTGGTCGCGGCCGGCCGGATGATGCCCCAGAAAGATTTTCCGCTGGCCTTTGCCACACTGGCGGCGCTGCCGGGGTGGCACCTCGACCTGCTCGGCGACGGCCGCGACCGGGCGCGGCTCGAGGCGCGCGCCGCAGCGCTTGGGGTTGCCGACCGCGTCACCTTCCACGGCCATGTCGCCGATACCGCGCCTTATCTGCGCGCCGCCAGCGCCTTCCTCTGCACCTCGCGCTACGAAGGCTACCCCGCCGTGCTCGTCGAGGCGCTCGCCGCCGGCACCCCGGTCGTCACCACCCCCTGCTCGCCCGCCGTACCCGAGATCGTCGGCGACGCCAGTTTCGGCGAGGTCGCCGCGCCGGAAGCCTCAGCCCTTGCCGCCGCGGTCGCCCGCGTCGCCGGCCGCGTGCCGGACCCGGCGCTTACCGCCGCCCGCCTGAGCCAGCACCGGATCGGCCGCTCCGCTGACGCTTGGCTGACGCTGCTCGACGCGGTCAAAGCTTCGGCAGCGTCACGCCGCGCTGGCCCTGGTACTTCCCCGCGCGGTCGGCGTAGCTGACCTCGCACGGCTCGTTGCCCTGGAGGAACAGGAACTGGCAGGCGCCCTCGTTGGCATAGACCTTGGCGGGCAGCGGCGTCGTATTCGAGAATTCAAGCGTGACGTGCCCCTCCCACCCCGGCTCGAGCGGGGTCACGTTGACGATGATGCCGCACCGGGCATAGGTCGACTTGCCGAGGCAGATGACCAGTACGTCGCGCGGCACGCGGAAATATTCGACGGTGCGGGCCAGCGCGAAGCTGTTCGGCGGGATGATGCAGCAGTCGGTCTTGCGGTCGACGAAGCTCGCCGGGTGAAAGTCCTTGGGATCGACCGTTACGCTGTCGACATTGGTGAAGATCTTGAACTCGTCCGACACCCGCGCGTCGTAGCCGTAACTCGACAGCCCATACGAGATAACCCCGTCGCGCTGCTGCCGATCGACGAACGGCTCGATCATGCCGTGCGTGAGGGCCTGCTCGCGGATCCAGCGGTCGGATTGGACGGACAATGTTTGCTCCCTCGGGCGGCGCCCTACTGCCGGATATGCAGTACGCAGATCAGCGTGAACAGGCGGCGCGCGGTGTCGTGGTCGAGCTCGACGCGGCTGGCGAAGCGTTCGATGACGAGTTCGGCCGCCTCGTTGTGGATGCCGCGGCGGGCCATGTCGATCGTCTCGATCTGGCTCGGCGTCGCGTTGCGGATCGCCTTGAAGTAGCTGTCGCAGATGGCGAAATAATCGCGGACGATGCGCCGGAACGGCGACAGCGGCACGACGAACTGCTCGAGCGCCGTGTCGTCGATGCGGGCCAGCGCGACCGTCAGCCGCCCCTCTTCGACGCCCATGACGATCTTGTAGGGGCCGGCATAGCCGTCGTCGTACGGGCCCACGGGTCTGAAGAAATTGCCCTCGAGCAGGTCGAAGATGGCGACGCGCCGCTCCTGCTCGATATCGGCGTTGCGCCACAGGATGGTGCGCTCGTCGAGCCTGACGTCGACGATACGGTAGTCCGGATCGCTCACTTTGCGTCGGGGAAGGCGTTGACCAGCTTCCCCAGCGTCGGCACCAGATCGCCGCGCTCGCCGTCGGGGGTCTTGCCAAGGCGGACGACGACGAGGCGCTTGCCCGGCGCGACCATGACATACTGGCCGAGATGGCCGATCGCCGAGAACAAGTCGGGCGGGCCCTGGTCGGGGAACAGCGCCGGGCGCTTGCCCTCGGTCTGGCCAGCGTGGTTGAGCCAGAACTGGCCGCCATAGGTCGGATTGGTCGGCGCGGGCGTGGTGACGAACGTGATCCAGGCTTTGGGCACGACCTGCTTGCCCGCGACGACGCCGCCGTCGAGGTACAGCTGCCCGAACTTCGCCCAGTCGCGTGCCGTCGCATGGCAGAACGACCCGCCGAGCATCGTGCCGGCCGCGTCATATTCGCAGACGAGGCTGGTCAGGCCGGCCGGCACGATCAGGTGATCGCGGAGGTACGCCTGCATCGCCTCGCGGCGGGCGGCGGGAGTCGTCGCGCCCGGCGCGATGGTGCGGACGATGATGTCGTCGAGAATGACCGTCGTCAGCGTCGAATACTGGTAGCGTGTTCCCGGCGGATCGGCGAGCGGGGCGCCTTCGGCGGCGGCGGCGATGTCGTCGCTCTCGTCGGCGAACAGCGCGCGGTTGGTGTCGGCATCCTCGACCGGCTCGACCTCGCGGTGGCGCAGTCCCGACGACATGTGGAGCAGCTGCACCAGGGTGATCTTCGCCCGCGGGTCGGCGGGGTCGCGGTGCCAGGCCGGCACCGGAGCCGGCGCGTCGAGGCTGAGCCTGCCGGCGGCGACCAGCTGCCCCACCAGGGTCGAGGTGATCGACTTGGCCATCGACCACGAGATGAAGCGGTTGTCCGGGCCGTAGCCGGGGGCATAGCGCTCGATGACCGGCGCCCCATCCTGCAGGACGACGACGGCGCGGGTCTCGCCTTCGGTGCGGTCGCTGAACAGCCGGTCGACCGCGGCGGTGGCGGCGGGCGGCACCGCGGCGGCCGGAACGGCGATCAGCCCGGTCAGCATAATCAGGCTTGATCGCAATCGCCGCATGGCGTCACCTTCCCCGCAAGCGCGTGACGATAGGGGTGGGGCGGCGGTGAAGGCAAGAAATTGGTGGCTGATCCTGCTCGGCATCATCGTCGTCGCCGGCGCCGGCGGCTGGGCGGCGCTCAAGCACAGCCGGCTGGGCCGCCGCGCCGATCTGGCCAGCGGCTATGTCGCCCACGTCGTCTGCTCGTGCCGCTACGTCGGCAATCGTGACCTGAAGTCGTGCGCGACGGACTTCGAGCCGGGCATGGAGATCGTCAAAATGAGCGACGATCCGGCGGCCAAGCGGATCACCGCCTGGGTGCCGCTGCTGGCGACGCGGACGGCAACCTACCACGGCGAGTTCGGCTGCGCGCTCGACAAGCGGTGAGGGTTCAGCGCCGGCGCAGTTCGTCGCGGCGCATCGGCATGGCGTCGATCACCGGCGCCAGCCGGTCGGCGGTCAGCGGCGTTGGCGAGGCCAGCGCGACGTGCCCGTCCTTGCCGACGAGCACCGCGCGGAAGCGGCCGGGCGGCGCGTGGAAGCGACGGCGGAGATCGGCCGCCGGGTCGGCCGCGCCACGCACCGCGTCGCCGACCACCTCGACCACGACGATGTCGCGTTCGGCATAGGCCGCTGCCGCCGCCGCGGCGTCGCGGCGCTGCGCCGCCAGATCAGACGACGCGGCGTCGGGGGCGAAGACCAGCAGCAGGCGGTCGTTCCAGCGATGCCGGTCGACCGGCATCGCGACTACCGCGGCGGCAAGGAGAAGGACCGGGCCCATGCCGACCCAACGCGGCCGCCGTCCCGCGGCTCCGCTACAGCCAGCCGCGGTTCTTGAAGAACAGGTACGGCAGCACCGCCGAGCAGACCATCAGGCCGAGCGCCATCGGATAGCCGTAGGTGAAGCTGAGCTCCGGCATGTTGTGGAAGTTCATGCCATAGATGCTGGCGACGAGCGTCGGCGGCATGAAGATGACCGCGGCGACCGAGAAGATCTTGATGATCGCATTTTGCTCGATGTTGATCAGGCCGAGCGCGGCATCGAGCAGGAAGGTGATGTTCCCGCCGAGGTAGCTGGCGTGGTCGGTCAGCGCCGACACGTCCTTGGCCAGCCCCTCGAGCAGTTCCTTGGTCCCCTTCGGATCGAGCGTGCCGCTGAGGAAGCTGAGCAGGCGGGCGATGCTGACCCCGCTCATCCGCGATTTCGAGACCGTGTCCTGGACGCGGCCGATGCGGAGCAGCAGGACCTCGAGCGCGGCGTTGGTCATACGCTGCTGCTTCGAGGCGCCACGGCGGAAGGTCGAGCGCGAGATGTTGTCCATCTCGTCGCCGACGTGCTCGATCACATCCGCCATACGGTCGACGATCGCCTCCAGCAGGTGGAGCAGCGTCGCCGTCGCGTCGGCGCAGACCTCCTTCGACCGCTCGACGTGCGCCCCGAACAGCTCGAACACCTTGGGCTCGGCATAGCGGACGGTGACCAGGTGTCGGGGCGTGAGGACGAACGACACCGGCGTCAGCACCGGCGCGTTGTCGGCCATGCCGGCGACGATCGAGGCGATGACGGTGACGACGTCGCCCTCGCGGAACTGGCGGCTCGAAGGTTCGATCTCGATCGCCTCGTCGCGGGTCGGGATGCTGGCTCCGGTGGCGCGCTCGGCAAAGGCCTCCTCGGCCTTGGTCGGATCGATGAGGTCGAGCCAGACCGCGCCCGAAGGCAGCGTGTCGCCGGCACAGTCGACCGCCGTAATGCGCTTCTCGCCGGCAAGATAGATCTGCAGCATCCCCAGCTCCCGCCACGTCCACGACGCCCGCTATGGCCTCGCCGCGGCGGGCGCAAGCGGCGACACCGGCCGGCCGATGAACCTTCGCCGACGCGGGATGGTTTCGCTGCGGAACGCATGAGGAGCGCGCGATGACGACCTTCACCACCAGCGACGGCACCGGCATCTACTTCAACGATTGGGGCGAGGGATCGCCGATCGTCCTGATCCACGGCTGGCCGCTCGACGCCGATATGTGGTCGGCGCAAGCGCTCGCTTTGGCCGAAAAGGGCCACCGCGTCGTCACCTACGACCGCCGCGGCTTCGGCCGGTCGGACCAGCCGTGGTCGGGCTATGACTATGACACGCTGGCCGACGATCTCGCTCAGCTGCTCGAGCATCTCGACCTGCCGCGACGTGACGCTCGCCGGCTTCTCGATGGGCGGCGGCGAGGTCGCCCGTTACCTGGGGCGGCACGGCGGCGAGCGGATAGCGAAGGCGGCGCTGATCGCGGCGGTAACGCCGTTCCTGCTCAAGACGGACAATAATCCGACGGGCGTCGACCAGGCGGTGTTCGACGGCATGATCGCCGGCCTGCGCGAGGACCGCGCCGCCTTTCTCGGCGCCTTTGCCCCGCAGTTCTACGGCAACACCATGTTGAAGAAGCGCGTGTCGGCCGAGGTGCTCGACTGGACCTTCCAAATGGCGATGCTGGGGTCGCTGCGGGCGACGATCGAGTGCGCCAAGGCGTTCGCCGCTACCGACTTCCGCCCCGACATGGCGGCGTTCACCATGCCGACGCTGATCATCCACGGGACCGCCGACCAGACCGTGCCGATCGACAGCTCCGGCCGGGTGGCAGCGCGGATGATCGGCCATGCCAAGCTGATCGAGTACGACGACGAGCCGCACGGGCTGACGGCCACGGCGGCCGACCGCGTGACGGCCGACCTCGCCGCCTTCCTTGCCGCCGGCGGCTAGCGTGTAACCGCCACGCGTGGCGAGGCGAACTGGCGGGTATCGCAGACCCAAGGACGCCCAAGATGCTCCGCCTCGCTCTCCTCGCCGCCGTCCTCACCGTCCCCGCCGCGGCCCAGCCCGTCGACACCCGCCATCCCCGGGTGGTCGAGCTGTACCAGTCGCAGGGCTGCTCGTCGTGTCCGCCGGCGATCGCCAACGTCAACGCGCTCGCCGACCGGCCCGACGTGCTGACGCTGACCTTCGCCGTCACCTATTGGGACCAGCTCGGCTGGAAGGACAGCTTCGCCAGTCCGGCGCAAACCGCGCGGCAGTGGGATTATGCCCGCGGCTTCGGCCATGACCAGGTGTGGACGCCCCAGGTGATCGTCGACGGCCGAGGCGACGTCGTCGGCGCCCAGCCCGGTCAGGTCGAGGGCCTGCTGGCGAAGACGCCGCCGCGCGCCGGCCCGGCGCTCGACCTCGCCGGCGGCGCGGTCGCCATCGGTCGCGGCACCGCCCCTGCCGGCGGCGCCGACGTCTGGCTGGTCCGCTACGATCCGCGCACCATCAACGTTGCGATCCGCGCCGGCGAGAACAGCGGCCGCACCATCGCCCACCGCAACGTGGTGCGCCAACTCGTTCGGCTAGGTCGCTGGACCGGCGGCGCGGCGACGCTGCCGCTGCCGGAAGCGCCGGCAGGCCTCGCGACCGCCGTGCTGGTGCAGGCGCCGGGCGGACCGATCCTTGCCGCTGTGCGCGGCTGAGGTCCGGGCTTTACTTCGCCGCCGCTCTCCGCGACGTTCGTTCCGCTCCCACTCTCGCCGGGGAAACCGATGGCCACCGTTGTCGATAGCCCGATCGCCGCCTCGCCGCCGGGCCGAGTCTACTACCGGCACCGCGTCGTCACCCGCCTGTGCCACTGGATCAACGCGCTGTGCCTCCTGTTTCTGGTGGCGACGGGGCTGAACATCTTCAACGCCCATCCGGCGCTCTACTGGGGCCAGTTCGGCGCCAACCCGGACGACGGCCGCCGCTGGCTGGAGATCGGCGCCGTCGATGGTCCGAACGGCACGGTTCGTGGGATGACCCGCGTCGGCTCGGTGACGGTCGACACCAGCGGCCTGCTCGGCACCCACGCCACACCGGAGGGGATCGAGCAGCAGGGCTTCCCCGACTGGGCGACCTTTCCGCCCAACCGCGACCTGGCGACGGCGCGGCGCTGGCACTTCTTCTTCGCCTGGCTCTTCATTCTCAGTGGGCTGGTCTACCTGGTCTACGGGTTCCTCACCCGTCACCTGCAGGACGATGTCTGGCCCCGCCTGAAGCAGCTCAGCCCCGCCAGCATCTGGCACGACATCGCCCTCCACGCGAAGCTGCAGTTCCCGCGCGGGCGCGACGACCGCGAGTATCACATCCTGCAGCGCATCGCCTATGCGAGCACCGTCTTCGTCATGCTGCCGCTGATGGCGCTGACCGGCCTGTCGATGTCGCCGGGGTTCAACGCGGCGTTGAACGGCGCGCTGCCGGCGCTGTTCGGCGGCCGGGCGTCGGCGCGGTCGATCCACTTCATCGTCATGGACCTGCTGATCGCCTTCGTCGTCGTCCATGTCCTGATGGTGATCCTGGCCGGGCCGTACAACCAGATCCGATCGATGATCACCGGGCGCTACGACACGGGGGAGGACCGGGCATGACGATGATCTCTCGCCGCAGCCTGGTCGGCTTCGGCGCCAGCACCGGCGGACTGCTGCTGTCGGGCTGCGGACAGCTGGCGAACTCGACCGCCGCCAACGACTTCGTCGCCATGGCCGAGAAGGCGACCTATGGCTGGCAGCGGCTGATCGGCGGCCAGGCACTGGCGCAGGAGTTCACGCCCGCCGACATCTCGCCGGTGTTCAAGGCCAACGGCTCGACCGACCCGAAGGACGACGACTATCGCCGCCATGCCGACGAGGAGTTCGCCAACTGGAAGCTGAAGATCGACGGGTTGGTCCGTCGGCCGATATCGCTGTCGCTGGCCGACCTCCGCGCGCTGCCGGCGCGGACGCAGATCACCCGCCACGATTGCGTCGAGGGCTGGAGCGCGATCGGCCAGTGGACCGGGCCGCAGCTCGGGCCGCTGCTGAAGGCCGCCGAGCTGCTGCCCAATGCCAAGTACGTCGTGTTCCACTGCGCCGACACCTATGGCGGCGAGATCAGCAAGGGCGGGGCGCAGTCGACCGGGCGCTATTACGAGAGCGTCGACGTCCGCGACGCTTTCCACCCGCAGACGATCGTTGCTCACTCGCTCAACGGCAAGCCGCTCGACATCGCCCACGGCGCGCCGTGCCGGATGCGGATCGAACGCCAGCTTGGCTACAAGCAGGCCAAATACGTCATGCGGATCGAGGCGGTCGACAGCTTCCACAAGCTGGAGCTGGGCAAGGGCGGCTATTGGGAAGACCGCGGCTACGAGTGGTACGCCGGCATCTGATCGCGCGCTGGGGCGTTGGACGGGCAGCGTTGCAAGGAGCCCACCATGCCCGACACCCCGATCGATCCCAAGGCCGAGCCGATCAGCGCCGACGATCTAGCCGGCGATGCGACCGAGGCCGAGCAGCCGGTGCTGAAGGAAGCGCAGAACAGCGGCGAGGCGACGACCGGCGGTGCCGGCATCGCGACGGCGATCAGCCAGGCCTGACCGCGACCGCGGCGACGAGGGCAATGCGCTCGACACCGCGGTAGGCCGGGCGTTCGAGTTCCTCGCCGAAGATATCGGGGTCGATTTCGTCATAGCGCAACGTGGCGCCGGCGTGAGCGGCCGCCGCCGCAAGTTCGCCATGGAAATCGTCACGACCGCGCACGATCGGACTGCCGGTGTACAGCACCAGCCGTCCGCCCGGGTTGAGCCGGGAAAGTGCCGCGGTCGCCATCGCGAGGGCAACGCCGCAGCCCCGCATCGCGCCGCCATGGCGATAGGCGCGCTCGTCGTCATCGACAAGGAATGGCGGGTTGGCAACGGCGAGATCAATGCCGATGTCAGGCGATTCCCGACCGCCGACGAACTCGACATCGTATCCGGCGTGAGCGACGCTTACAGCCGCCAACTTCAGCGCCAGGGGATTGATGTCACTGGCGATTATCCGCCGCGGTCTGGCAACATCGGCCGCCACCACAGCTCCGACGCCGGCGCCGGTGCCGATATCAAGCAGCGTTCCGCCGCCGGGCCAATCGCGCAACTCGGCGGCGATTAGCCGGGCAAAACGATATGAGTCGGGGCCGAGGAACACCGCATCGGTCGCTGTCGTCGGATAAGCCGAATGGAGGAACAGTCGGCCGCGAAGCCGCGCCACCCGCAGCCGGCTGCGTACGCCTTCAACGGTTTCCAGAAGCAGGCCGGCGTCCGTAAGTCGTTGACGAAGTTCGGTTGAAAGCTTCTGAACCGCGACACTCCAGCCAAATAGATCGCGCAGTTCATCTCCCCCGACTGCGCCGTTGCGCAGGGCCCGCGCGTGCGTGAGCGGCGTCGGCGGAACGAAGTCGTACCCGCGCTCATCGAGCCAGGTCAGCAGCGCGGACAGGCCTGCCGGCGTCACGCAGCCTGCGCTTGTGGCCTGCCCCACAATTCGGTGCGGTAGCGTTCGAAACAACGTTCGCCGCAGCGCAGTCGCATCAGCGCGCCCTCGGCGAGCGCCGTGGCGATACGCGGATCGCCTTCGATCAGCGGTATCATCGCCTCGGCGTTCCACGTCTCCGAATGCTTGACGTCGAGCACGGCGTGAAGATCGAAATATCGGCGCTCGCGGTCGCTGAAGCCCAGCCGGCGCAGCCCCTGCGCAACCTTCGCCACCCGCCCGGGCGCAGTCAGCTCAACCACGCCGAGCGCGCCCACCGAGTGGTAGGCGTAGCGCCGCGACGCGGCCAGCCCGAGCATCATGTTGGCCAGCGCGAGGCTTTCCCAAGCCGTCGTCTCGATAGACGGAGCCAATTCAAGGCGCTCGACTAGAGCGTCTAGCAACAACCCATGCATGCCCTTGATGTTGCCGCGCCCCATCTCGTCCCAGTAGTTGCGCGCCAGCTCGAGCTTCGGCCGCGGCGGCAACTTGACCTGGGTCAGCGCGACGAGATCGTCAAACCCCGCCTCGCCGGCCGCCTCCTGAGTCAGGAACCAGCGCATTTCGTCGACCGTCGCTGCCTCGGCCAACCAGTCGAACAGCGGATCGCCCTGCCCCGGGCCGTCCACCTTCAGCGCCTCGAACCAAGCGATGAAACCGGTAGCGTCGGTCGGCACTGCCGCTGCTCGCGCGCTGACCGCGCTTCGCTCGCTTTCGATCCAGCGACCTTCGACGACGCGAAAATGCGCCTCGTCGCGGACCATGCCTTCCCAGCCGGCACACGGGAGGCCGGGCTTCGTCCGCCGGCGGTTGAAGTGCGCCAGCTCGCGATGCAGCGTCGCAGGGCTGGCCGCCGGCCGGGCGTGAAACGCCGGCCGAAGAGGGGCGGTCATCGGAAGTCTCCCATCGAACGCGGCTTGCCGACGTCCGTTCATTCCCCGAGAGAACCCGTTGGCGGCGCTTCAGGTTCCCGGTGCGGCTATTCGTCGAGGAGTGGCAGCTGCGGCATCGCTGCCGGCGGGACAATGCCGAGGTGCTTCCACGCTGCCGGATTGAGCATCCGCCCGCGCGCCGTCCGCGCGACGAGCCCGGTCTGGATCAGGTACGGCTCGACTACTTCCTCGACCGTGTCGCGCGGCTCGGCGAGACCGGCGGCCAGTGTCTCCACCCCGACCGGTCCGCCGCGGTAGATGTCGGCGATCATCATCAGATAGCGCCGGTCCATCGCATCGAGGCCAAGCGCGTCGACCTCCAGCCGATTGAGCGCCCGGTCGGCCGCCGTCCGGTCGACTGGAGCATCGCCGGCGAAGTCGCGCACCCGGCGCAACAGCCGCCCGGCGATCCGCGGCGTACCGCGCGACCGGGCGGCGATCTCGCGCGCGCCGTCGGCAGCCAGGTCGAGAGCCAGCAGCCGCGCGGCGCGGGTGACGACGCTCTCCAGCTCGGCAACGGTGTAGAACTGCAGTCGCAGGGGGATGCCGAAGCGGTCCCGCAGCGGCGTCGTCACCAGCCCGGCGCGGGTCGTCGCGCCGACCAGAGTGAACGGCGGCAGGTCGATGCGGACGCTGCGCGCGCTCGGCCCCTCTCCGATCATCAGGTCGAGCGCGCGGTCCTCCATCGCCGGATAGAGGATCTCCTCGACCGCCGGTGACAGGCGATGGATCTCGTCGATGAACAGGACGTCGTTCGCCTCGAGGTTGGTCAGCAGCGCGGCGAGGTCGCCCGCCTTGGCAATGACCGGGCCGCTCGTCGCGCGAAAGCCGACCCCAAGTTCGCGGGCGACGATCTGCGCCAGCGTCGTCTTGCCCAGCCCGGGCGGACCGTGAAACAGGACATGATCAAGCGCCTCGCCGCGCGCGCGGGCGGCGGCGATGAACACCCGCAGGTTGTCGCGCGCCGCCGCCTGCCCGACGAAGTCGTCGAGCGTCTGCGGCCGCAGCGCGGCGTCGACGTCTTCCGGGCGGCGCAGCGGGGTGAGAGGGACGGCGGTCACACCGCCGTGTCTACCGGACGGCGGCGGCGCGCGCTATCGTCCCGGCGATCAAGGCGGGGGAGCGGTCATGGACACGACACGGCGAACGCTGCTGGCCGGCGCGGCGGGGCTGGTGGCGAGCGGGGGTTTCGCCCGCACCGTCGCTGCGGACCGGTACGCCCTCGCGATCGTGATTGATGGCCTCGGGGCCCCCGACGATCCGGACGGCGACAAATACCCCGACAGCAACGTCCTCTCGCCGCGCGGGCTGGCGCAGGTCCGCGCCTCAGGGACGACGGCGCGGCAGGTGACGGTCAGCGACGTCGGCAACGCACCGTCGAACTGGGAGACGACGCTCGCCACCATCGCGCAGTGGGACGCGATCGTCGATGCCAACCCCGCGGCTTTCGTCCGGGCCCGCGGCGCCGCCGACATCCGCGCCGCCAAGGCGGCCGGCAGGGCGGCGATCGTGTTCGGCACGCAGGACACCGCGATGGTCGGGCCGAGCCTCGACCGACTCGACGTGCTGAATGGGCTCGGCGTCCGTGTCGTCCAGCTGACCTATAACCTGCGCAACCTCAGCGGCGACGGCGCGCTCGAGCCGGCTAACGCCGGCCTGTCGAAACTCGGCCGCGCGACCATCGCCCGCATCGAGAAGAACCGTCAGCTGCTCGACCTGGCGCACGGCGGGGCGCGGACGATCGCCGAGGCGATCGCCGCGGCGACCCGTCCGCCGACGATCAGCCACACCGGCTGCCGCAGCCTCCACGACAATCCGCGCAACGTGTGGGACAGCGAGCTGAAGGCGTGCGCGGACAAGGGCGGGGTCGTCGGCATCTACTGGATGCCGTTCCTTGTTCCGGGTGGCAAGCCGACGACCGCCGACCTCGTCCGCCACATGGCGCACGCGGTCGACGTCTGCGGCGAGGACCATGTCGGCATCGGCACCGACGGCGGCTTGAGCAAACTCGTCATCAACGACAAAAGCCGGGCCGACCAGAAGAAGTTCTTCGAGGACCGCACTGCCAAAGGAATTGCCGCGCCGGGCGAAGGCCCCGACATCTTCAACATGGTCGCCGAGCTCAACAGCCCGATGCGCTTCCGCCTGTTGTCCGACGCGCTGGAGCGCGCCGGCTGGCAGGGCGCCCGGATCGACAAGGTGCTCGGCGGCAACCTGCTGCGGCTGTATGGCGAGGTGTGGGGCGCTTAGCGCGCGCTCTTCCGCAGCGCCACCCGGACCAGTTCGCCGACCGGCGCGGCGTCGCCCACCTCCGCCACCGCCTCGCTGACTGCCCGGCTGGCGTCGAGGGGACGGAAGCCGAGGTTGGCCAGCGCCGACAGGGCATCGGCGACCGCGCCGCCAGCGACCGCCGCCGGCGCGGCGAGCGCGGTCGACAGCGCGATGCCGCCTGCCTTGTCCTTCAGCTCGTTGACGATCCGCGCCGCCAGCTTCGGGCCGACGCCGTTCGCCCGGGCGATGCTCGCGGTGTCCTTCGCCGCGACCGCGTGGTGGAGGTCGCCGGGCGCGAGCACCGACAGGATGGCCAGCGCGACCCGCCCGCCGACGCCCTGGACGCTGAGCAGCAGGCGGAACCAGTCGCGCTCGTCGGCGGCTGCGAAGCCGAACAGCTGGATCGCGTCCTCGCGCACTTGGGTTTCGATGTGGAGGCTTGTCGCGCCCCCCTGCGGGCCGAGCGCGCCGAGGGTCTTGGCACTGGCGAAGACGAGATAGCCGACGCCGCCGACATCGATCACCGCACTGTCGGCGGCGGTCGAGTCGAGCCGGCCGGTCAGCTTGGCGATCATCGGACCCGCGCCGCGCCGACCAGCCGCGCGGTGCCGGCCATGTGGGCGTGGGTGATCGCCACTGCCAACGCGTCGGCCGCGTCGGGGGCGAGCGGGCCGCAGCCGGGCAGCAGCCGCGCGACCATCGCCGCGACCTGCGCCTTGTCGGCCGCGCCGGTGCCGACGACCGCCTTCTTGACGAAGCGCGCGGCATATTCGGCGACCGGCAGCCCGGCGCGTGCGGCGACCAGCAGGACGACGCCGCGCGCCTGGCCGAGCTTCAGCGTCGACTGCGGATTGGTGTTGACGAAGGTCTCCTCGACCGCCGCGCTCGCCGGGCGGTGGGCGGCGATGACGGCATCGAGGGCGTCGTGGAGCTGGACCAGCCGCTCGGCCAGCGGATCGCCGGCGCGGCTGCGCACCGTGCCGTTGGCGACGTGCCGCAGGCGGTTGCCGTCGGCCTCGATCACCCCCCAGCCGGTCGCCTGCAGCCCGGGGTCGAGGCCGAGAACGATCACCGCCTCACGCCTGCAGCTTCGCCAGCACGTCCTCGGGGACGTCGTAGTTGCCCCACACCGTCTGGACGTCGTCGTCGTCCTCGAGCGCGTCGATCAGCTTGAGCAGCGTGCCGGCGTCGGCCTCGTCGGCGATCTGCGTCATCACCTGCGGGCGCCAGGCGAGCTTGGCGCTCTCCGCCTCGCCGAGCTTGGCCTCGAGCGCGCGGACGACCTCGTGCAGCGCGCCGACGTCGGTCCAGATCTCGTGGCCTTCGTCGGTCGAGGTGACGTCGTCGGCGCCGGCGTCGAGCGCCGCCTCGAACACCGCGTCGGCGCTGCCGGCCTTGGCCGGATAGGTGATCAGCCCGACGCGGTCGAAGCCGTGGCTGACCGAGCCGCTGGCACCGAGATTGCCGCCGTTCTTGCTGACGATGGTCCGGACATTGGTCGCGGTGCGGTTGCGATTGTCGGTCAGCGTCTCGATGATCAGCGCGACGCCACCGGGGCCGAAGCCTTCGTAGCGGATCTCCTCGTAGGTCTCGGCGTCGCTGCCGGCGGCCTTGTTGATCGAGCGTTCGATATTGTCCTTGGGCATGCCCGCCCTGGCGCGCGGCGATGACGGCGGCGCGCAGGCGCGCGTTCATCGCCGGGTCGGGCAGGCCGGCCTTGGCCGCGACGGTGATCTCGCGGCTGAGCTTGGAAAAGGCCGCGGCACGCTTCCGGTCCTGCGCGCCCTTGCGGTACATGATGTTCTTGAACTTGCTGTGGCCGGCCAAGATCGGGTCCCCGTCGCTGGTGCGTGTGCGCCGGTCTAGCCCCGCCGGGGGCGGCGGCGCAACCGTCCGGCGGCGGCGCCCGCGGGCCGGTCCGACCCGAAGGTCACACGAAGGTCACGCCCGCGCCGCTGTTCTTCATTGCCGACACCCCGCCGGCGAAAGCAGCGGCGTCGCAGTCGGCGCGACGCCGACGCACCCTAGCGCAGGCGCCCGCTGTAGGACAGCGCGACGATCAGCCGGCGGTGCCGGCGACCGCCAGCGCAACGGCGCGTTCCAGCATCACGCCGGCCAGGTGGCCGCGATATTCGGCGCTGGCATGGATGTCGGTGTTGAGATCGCCGCCGAGGACGAGGCCGTGCGCCGCCGGCGCCGCGAACGACGCGGTCAGCGCCGCCTCGGCCTCCGGCCAGCGGACGACGCCCGGCCCGGCACCGGTGACGGCGACGCGGACGCCGTTCGCCGTGTCGGCGACGTAGACGCCGACGACGGCGTAGCGCGATGCCGGGTGGCGGAACTTGGCGTAGGCCGAGCGGCGCGGCACGCGGAAGCCGACGCGGGTGACGATCTCGCCGTCGGCGAGCGCGGTCGCGAACATCCCCTGGAAGAAGGCGTCGGCGTCGTGGGCACCGCGGTCGGTCTCGACCGTGCCGCCGAGCGCGAGCAGCGCCGCCGGATAGTCGGCCGCGGGATCGTTGTTGGCCAGCACGCCGCCGATCGTGCCGCGGTTGCGGACCTGCGGATCGCCGATCAGCAGGGCCAGCGCGGCAAGGCCGGGGATGGCGGCGGCGACGGTGGCGTCGGCGGCGACCGCGGCGTGCGTCGCCAGCGCGCCGATCCACAGCATGTCGCCCTGCCGCTCGATCGCGGTCAGGCCCGGCAGGCCGCCGAGGTCGACCAGCGTCTCGGGCGCGCGCAGCCGCGACTTGATCGCGGGCAGCAGCGTATGCCCGCCGGCGATGAACGCCGCCTCGCCGCCGGCAGCGAAGGCGGCGGCGGCAGCGGCGATGCTGGCGGGACGGACGTAGGCGAAGTCACGCATCGACGGTCTCCGCCATCGCCTTCGCCCCCGCGGCGATGGCGGTGACGATGTTGCGGTAGCCGGTGCAGCGGCAGAGGTTGCCCTCCAGCTCGTGGGCGATGGTCGCCTCGTCGACCCGCGCGCCGTGGCGGCGGACGATGTCGAGCCCGGCGATGACCATGCCCGGCGTGCAGAAGCCGCACTGCAGCCCGTGATGCTCGCGGAACGCCGCCTGCATCGGGTGCAGCTCATCCGGGCCGGCGGCGTCGGGGCTGAGCCCCTCGATCGTCGTCACCGTCGCGCCGTCGAGCGCGATCGCCAGCACCGTGCAGGCCTTCACCGCGACGCCGTCGATCAGCACGTTGCAGGCGCCGCACTGGCTGGTGTCGCAGCCGATGTGGGTGCCGGTCAGGCCGAGGTCGTCGCGCAGCAGATCGACGAGCAGCGTCGCCGGGGCGACGTCGCGGCTCGCGGTCGTGCCGTTGATCGTCAGCGTCGTCGGCATCAGGCGGCCAGGGCGGCGGCGGCCGCGCGCTGCGCCATCATCGCCTTCAGCGCCTCGCCCTGCTCGGCGACGGTGCGGCTGCCGAGTTCGCTGGCCTTGGCGTGCGCCCACCAGGCGGCGAGGCCTGGCCGCGCGGCGACCAGCTCGGCCGAGCGCGTCATGCCGCCGAAGGCGTCGAAGAAGAAGAACAGCGGGATCAGCGCGGCGTCGCCGATGCTGAAGCGGTCGCCGACCGCATAGCTGTCGCCCTCGCGGCGGAAATGCTCGAGATAGCCGAAGGCGAGCTCGAGCTTCATCAACGCCGGCTCCAGCCCTTCCGGCTTTTCGCGCGCGTTGAAGATGCCGCCGAGCTCGGGGACGACGTAGACGTCGGCGATGCGGCAGAGCAGCCGCTGGCGCGCGGCGACCTGCGGATCGGCCGAAACCATCCGCGGCCCGTCGAGGACGCTGTCGAGATATTCGGCGATGACCTGGCTTTCGGGCAGGCAGAAGTCGCCGTCGACCAGCAGCGGCATCTTCGCCATCGGCGACATGCGGATATAGTCGTCGGACTTGATGCCGCCTTCGGGCATCGTCGGCTCCAGCGGGTGCCCCTTGGCCCGGGCGACGAGCAGCGGCCGCTGGACGAACGGCGACAATTTCAACCCGTAGAGTTTCACCGCGACGCCTCCCCTTGAGTGCGACTCACCGTCTAGCAGCCCGCCGGCGACGGCGATAGCGCGCCGCCTCAGTCGCTCAGACCGAGCGCCGTCTTGTACGTCTCGAGCAGAGCCTCCTGCTCCTGCCGCGCCGCCCGCTCCATGCCGCGCAGGCGGATGATGGCGCGCATGGTCTTGGTGTCGAAGCCGGTGCCCTTGGCCTCGGCATAGACGTCCTTGATGTCGTCGGCGACGCCCTTCTTGTCTTCTTCCAGGCGCTCGATCCGCTCGATGAACAGCCGCAGCTGCTCGGCGGAAACATTCTCCGTCGACATTCTTGCTCCATGCGATGCGCGGGCTCGTGGTAGAAGAGCGGCGGGTCCCGTGCAAGGAGATCGCCCGTGTTCGTCCCCGCCGGCTTCGCCACCGTCGCGCCGTATCTCGTCGTGCGCGACGCCGCCGCCTACCTCGACTTCCTCGTCGCCGGCCTGGGCGGCGTCCATCTCGGCAGCAGCCGGCGCCCCGACGGCACCGTGGCCAACGGCCAGGTCCGCTTCGGCGCGGGGACGCAGGCGGCGACGGTCATGGTCGCCGAGGCCTGGCCCGACTACACGCCGGGGCCGATGCACCTGTACCTCTACGTCGCCGATGCCGACGCCGCCCTCGCCCGCGCC
Organism: uncultured Alphaproteobacteria bacterium; assembly: GCA_963847215.1. Taxonomy (GTDB): domain Bacteria; phylum Pseudomonadota; class Alphaproteobacteria; order Sphingomonadales; family Sphingomonadaceae; genus Polymorphobacter_B. The sequence goes on along the minus strand of CAWJZA010000005.1, from coordinate 82,884 downwards.
GTCGCCGCCGGCGCAGAGCCGGTCATGAAGGTCGCCGACATGCCCTACGGCGACCGCCAGGGCGGCGTCCGCGACCGCTGGGGGGTGACGTGGTGGCTGTCGCAGCGATTGAGCGCCGAACCTTACGGGTTCGACTGAGCGACCCGGCGGCGCAGCGCGGTCGGCGCGCCCTAGCCGCGGGCGAGGCTGTCGACCTGCCCCATGATCTGGTTGAGCGGCGACACGCCCTGCGCGTCCTGGTCGAGGCGGCGCGACGGCAGCAGACCCTCGTTGAGGATGATCTCGAGCGCGGCGCGACCGCGGGCGACGCGGCTCTTGATCGTGCCGACGGCGCAGTTGCAGATCGACGCCGCCTCCTCATAGGCGAAGCCGCCGGCGCCGACGAGGATCAGCGCCTCGCGCTGCGCCTGCGGCAGCTGCAGCAGGCCGCGCTGCAGGTCGCTGAGGTCGATCTGCCGGTCCTGCCCGGCGGGCATCGCCAGCAGGCGGTCGGCGGTGAAGTCGTCCCACTCGCCCTTGAACCGCGCCCGGCGCATCTGGCTGAGGAACAGGTTGCGCAGGATGATGAAGGTCCACGCCCGCATGTTGGTGCCGGCCTGGAAGCGGTCGCGCGCCGCCCACGCCTTCAGCAGCGTCTCCTGCACCAGGTCGTCGGCGAGGTCGCGGCTGCCCGACAGCGAGCGGCCGAAGGCGCGCAGGTGAGGGATGACCTGGGCGAGCTGGGTCTTGAAGTCGCTGTCCGACAGGGCGTCGCGGGTATAGACCGGCTTCTCCTCCCCCTCGCCCAGCCGGGCGAGGAGGTCGATGAACACCTGCGGCAGGTCGGCATCGGCCGACTCGGCGAAGGCCGTCCGAAGGTAGGAGCCGATGTCGCGCACCGCCTCCGGCTGGGGCGCTGCGGGGGCGGGGCGGACGCGCGTCGCATTGCGCGCCTTGCCGGCAACATAGGTCATGTCATGCACTCCGCGTGACGGATGCCCGCAACGGGCGTTCAGCCATAAATGGCGTAGACCACGACGAATGCAACGACGACGGCGACCAGCGACACGATCAGGACGACGTTGTTGGCCTTCGTCTTCGACCCCGCGCGGGCCTCGGTCTCGGTCAGCTTTTCGGGTCTCAGGGCTCATGACGAGAACGCCGCGGTCGAGTTGAAGAACAGCGCCTGGGCGATCGCCGCCTTGACCGTCGAGCGCTGGAACGGCTTGGTGATGAGGAAGGTCGGCTCCGGCCGCTCGCCGGTCAGCAGGCGCTCGGGGAAGGCGGTGATGAAGATCACCGGCACGCTGAATTCGCCGAGGATGTCCTTGACCGCGTCGATGCCCGAGCTGGCGTCGGCCAGCTGGATGTCGGCGAGGACCAGGCCGGGCTTGTTCGCCTTGGCCAGCGCCACCGCCTCGTCGCGCGTGACGGCGACGCCGGTGACCTCGTGGCCGAGGTCGTGGACGATCGATTCGAGATCCATGGCGATGATCGGCTCGTCCTCGATGATGAGGACGCGCGTCGCGGTCTGCCGGTCGATCTCGGCCAGCGCCTCGGCGACCAGGCTGGCGACGTCGCTGGCGCTGGCATCGATCAGATAGCCGGCGTCCTCGTTGGTGAAGCCCTCCATCGCGGTCAGCAGCAGCGCCTGGCGCGACAGCGGCGTGATCGCTGCCAGCCGGTCCTGCGCGATCTTCTCGAAGGTCGGCGCGTCGCTCGGCTTCGGGCGCGACGTCGACATTCGCGGTCGACCAGATGGCATGGAAGGTGCGGTACAGCCCCAGCCGCGCATCGACGTCGCGCGGAAAATCCTGCGGCGCCTGGACGATCGCCTCCAGCGCGGCGCGCACGAAGGCGTCGCCGTGGCTCTGGCTGCCGGTCAGCGCCCGGGCATAGCGCCGGAGATAGGGCAGGTGCGGCGCGATTTCCGACGCTAGCGTCATCGTTTTCCCTTCGTTCAGTCGGCATCGGCTATCCGCCGGTGCTGTCGCTTAGCCCGTTGTGCTGGGCTCGAACAGACAGGCCGCTTTTTTGTTTCCGATCGCCAACGATTGTGTCTAGGACGCGTTGATCGCAAGGACCACTGCGCTGATGACGTCATCCCCCGATCAGGAGCCTGAAGGTCGTCCGAGGCCCCAGACTGCCGCCGACCGGGCGGCTGCGATCGGCTCCCGCCTGCGGCAGATTTTCGACGAGGCTGCCGCCGAACCCATTCCTGAGGCGTTTGCGGACCTGTTACGTCAACTGGGATGAACCGTGCCTGAGCCGAGGACCGTGAGCGCATGGGCTTTTCGCCGCTGGCCGCTCTCGGTCAAGGTGGTGGCGGCGCTGACCTGCGCGCTGCTGCCGCTCGGCGGTCTGGCGACCTATGTCACCGCCTCGGCCTATCGCCAGACGATCGCCCATGCCGGGCATGTTTCGGCCGGGCGCTGGCTGGGCGTGCTGCTGCCGCTGCTGATGTGGCTGGCGGCGCTGCTGATCGGCTGGCTGATCGCCGATCGCCTGCTCGTCCGCCCGCTGACCGGGATGCGCGCCGCCGTCGCGCGCTACAGCGCCGGCGAGACCAGTATCCGGCTGGGTACGACCGACTGGCTGTCGGCGGAAATGACCGCGCTCGGCCACGCCTTCGACCGCATGGCCGACGACAGCGCGACCCACGAGGCGGCGATCCGCGCCGCGCTGGAGGAACAGCGGCGGCTGACCCGCGAGGTCCACCACCGCGTCAAGAACAACCTGCAGATCGTCGCCAGCCTGCTGTCGATCCAGGCTCGCGACACCACCGACGCCGCGGTCGGCCGCGCCTATTCGGCGGTGCAGGCGCGCGTCGGGGCGCTGGCCCTGGTCCACCGCTGGATGTACGACGACGACACCGCACGCGGCGTCGACCTGCGCGCGCTGGCCACCGACCTGTGTGCCAGCCTGGAGCAGGCGGTCGCGGTCAGCGAGGGCGTCGCGCCGCGCATCCGGTGCGACATCGCCCGCTTCATCGTCGCGCAGGACACCGCCGTGCCGCTCGCCTTCCTCATCACCGAGCTGGTCACCCTTGCCGCCCACGCGACCGCGCCGCAAAGCGCCGAAATCGTCGTCCGCGCCACTGCCGCCAGCGGGATCGCGCGGCTCGAGCTGCATTGTCCGGTGTTCTGCGACGATGCCCTGCTCGATCCGGCCAACCCCGCCGTGCGGATCATCACCGGGCTGGCCCGCCAGATGCGCGCCCCGCTGCGCCATGACCCCCACGACTGCACCTATGCCATCGACTTCCCCGTCCGCTGCCTGACGCTCGCCGGGCAGCCGCTGCATCGCCACCGCGGCGGCCGCCAGCAGCGCCGCGGCGATCAGCATGACGGTTTCGGGCGCGGCCGGAAACCATGCCTTCAGCACGCCGCCCATGATCGTCGCGACGGCGAGCTGCGGCAGGACGATGAAGATGTTGAACAGCCCGACATAGGCGCCGAGCTTGCCCGGCGGCACGGCGCGGACGAGGACGACGTAGGGCAGCGTCAGGATCGACGCCCAGGCGACCCCGATGCCGGCCATCGCCAGCAGCAGCCACGCGCGGCCGGTGCACGCGCGTACAGGCGCGACGAAGGCCAGCGCGCCGATCCCGAGGCACAGCGCGTGCGTCCGCGCGACGCCGAGGCGGCGGTCAGCCGCGGCAGCACGAAGGCGGCGAGCGTCGCCACGCCCGAGTAGCTGGCGAACAGGATGCCGACCCAGTTCGCCGCCTCGCCATAGGCGACCGACGCCGGATCGAGCGTGTCGCCAGGCGGTGTGGGCGACCGCCGGCGTCGTATAGACCCACATCACGATCAGCGCGCCCCAGGTCAGGAACTGCACCGCCGCCAGCCGCCGCAGCACCGGCGGCATGGCGGCGAGATCGCCGACGAGGTGCGCGACGACCCCGGCGGGGGAGCCGCGCGCTGCGCCCGCGCAGCCAGGCCTGCGCGAGGCCGAAGGCGACGAGGCTGGCGGCGACCAGCAGCGCCTCGCCCGAACTCGCCAGCCAGCCGGCGCGCTCGGCGCGAGCATGACGGCGGCCAGGGCCACGCCGCCGGCGATCCAGCGCCAGCCGCCGGCCGGGACCGGCGGCGGCGCGGCGGCGGCGGCCACCGCCGTCGGCGCCGGGCGGGATACTCGCGCGTCGTCAGCACCGTCCACAGCACCGCCGCGAACAGCGCCGCCGCGCCGAGATAGAAGCTCCACCGCACGGTCGGCGGCACGACGTCCGGCCGGCGCGGTGTTGGCGAGGTGGAAGACGTGCTCGAGCAGCCATGGCGCGAGGCTGGCGACGACCGCGCCGGCGCCGATGAACGCCGTCTGGAAGGCATAGCCCGCCGGCTGCTGCGCGTCGCCGAGCATATCGCCGACGAAGGCGCGGAACGGCTCCATGCAGGTGTTGAGCGAGGCGTCGAGCAGCCACAGCGTCACCGCCGCCAGCCAGATCGCCGGCACCTGCGGCATGGCGACCAGCGCCAGCGTCGCCAGCACCGCCCCGGCGAGGAAGATACGGCCGCCGCCGGCCGAGGCGCGTCCAGGTGCGGTCGCTGAAATGCCCGACGAGCGGCTGCACCAGCAGCCCGGTCAGCGGCGCGGCGATCCACATCAGGCCGAGCTCGTCGAGCGGCGTGCCGAGCGTCTGGAAGATGCGGCTGGCGTTGGCGTTCTGCAGCGCGAAACCGATCTGGATGCCGAAGAAGCCGAACGACAGGTTCCACAGGCCCCGCCAGCCCTGCCGTGGCCGGGTCACGCCGCGCGCGCCGGGCGCCAGGCCGGGCGAGCACTCGGCCGTGGTCGGGAAAGTTGAGCAGGCAGCCGTCGAGCAGGCGCGCGGATCGCCGGCCCGGTCGACGGGATCGGCGGCGGGGCGCAGCCGCGCGCGGCGGGAAGGTGCCGTAGCCGGCGAACAGGCATTCCCACGACATCGGCGCATAATAGCCGCCGAGGTCGCGCGCGGCGATCTCGGCGCCACGTCGCCGCCGGTGAACCAGCGCGTCATCAGCGCCTTGAGGTCGTCCGACAGCGCGTCGTTGGCGGCGTTGGCCCGCCAGAAGTCGGTGTCGTCGCGCTGGGCCAGCCGATAGTGGGCGACGATATAGTCGCGGATGCCCTCGATCCGCCGGGCGATGGCGGCGTTGAAGGCGTCGCGTCCGGCCGGCGCGAACCCGGCCCCTTGCCACGCCGCGATGAAACGCTCGACCGTCGTCTGGACGAGATGGAGGGCGGTCGCCTCGAGCGGCTCGATGAAGCCCTGCGCCAGGCCGACGGCGAGGCAGTTGCCGGTCCACGTCGTCGCCAGCCGGCCGACGTCCATCCGCAGGTGCCGCGCCGGCGCCGACGTGCCGCCGAGATGCGCGCGCAGCTCCGCCTCGGCCTCGTCCGCCGAGCAGAACTGCGACGAATAGACATAGCCGTTGCCGATGCGGCTGGTCAGCGGGATCGCCCAGGCCCAGCCGTGTCGCAGCGCCGTCGCCCGCGTGCTGACCGCGGGCGGGCCGGTCGACGGGCGTCGGAATGGCGACGGCGCGGTCGCAGAACAGGTTGGCGGCGAAGGGCAGGAACGTCACGCCGAGCGCCTGACGCGCGATGACCCCGCGGAAGCCGCTGGCGTCGACGAACAGGTCGGCGGTGACGGCCGCGCCGTCGTCGAGGGTCAGCCGGCGACCTCGCCGGTCGCGTCGACCGTGACCGCGGCGACTTCGCGCCGGGCGGTGCACGACGCCGCGGCCGACGGCGTGGCCGCGCAGCCAGTCGCCGAGCTTGGCGGCGTCGAAATGGTAGCCGTAGCCGACTCGAACGGGAAGGTCGCCGCCGCGACCGGCGCGCTTGCCCGGCGGCGGCGAGGCGGCTGGCGAGGAAGAAGGCGTCGGGGTGGGCCGCGACGTCGTGGCCGCGCCGGCGCGCGAGCGCGGCGGCGTGAAAGGCGGGCTGGGTCTGCACGTCGATGGCGCTGGCGAAGGGATGGAAATAGCTGGCGAAGCCCGGCGCGCGCGACCAGCCGTGGAAGCCGATGCCGGCCTTGTAGGTCGCGTCGCACGCCGGCATCCACTCGGCCTCGGTTGCGCCGAGTTGCGCGAACAGGCTGCGCAGCTGCGGCGTCGAGCCCTCGCCGACGCCGATCGTCGCGATCGCCGGGCTTTCGATCAGCGTGATCCGCGCCGCCGGCCACGCGCGGGCCATCAGGCAGGCGGCCATCCAGCCGGCGGTGCCGCCGCCGAGGATGACGACGGCCGGCGCGGTCACGCCGCCATCCGCAGCACGCGCGCCGCATAGGGCGGCAGGGCGTCCGCCGGCCGGCATCGCTGGCGAGCAGCGGCGTCGCCCCCGGGGGCGCGGTCCACGCCAGCGGCTCGGCCGACAGGTTGAAGGCGCACAGCAGCCGCTCGCCGCCGTCGGCCGCGCTCGCCGCCCGGGCGAAGACGAGCAGCGCGTCGCCCGCCGCGATCAGCTCGACCGCCCCCCAGCGCAGCGCGGCATGCGCGCGGCGGAACGCCAGCACCTGCCGCGTCCAGGCGAGCAGCGAGGCCGGATCGGCCTCCTGCCGGTCGACGGCGAGGTCGGCGTGGTCGGGCCCGACCGGCAGCCACGGCTCGCCGGTGGTGAAGCCCAGCGCCGGCGCCGCGGCCACCCACGGCATCGGCGTCCGCGCCCCGTCGCGGGCGAGCGTGCGCGGCCAGTTGGCGATCGCTTCGGGATCGCGCAGCGCCTCGAACGGCACGTCGACCTGGGTCAGGCCGAGTTCCTCGCCGTAATAGAGGATCGGGTTGCCGCGCAGGCAGGCGAGCAGCAGCAGCTTCATCCGCGCGAAGCTGGCGCGGTCGTTCGGGCGCTGCCCAGCGCGACACCGCCCGCGGCGCATCGTGGTTCTCGAACGCCCAGCTCGGCCAGCCGGCACCCTCCGGCCACGCGGCGAGCGCCGCGGCGACGACCGCCGGCGTCAGCGCCTCGGCATAGAGGAAGTCGAAGCCATAGGCGCTGTCGAGCCGGCCGGCCGGTGGTGAACGCGCGCATCTCGCGCGCCGCCTCGGCGCCGCCGACCTCGGCCAGGGTGAAGCGCCCCGGCCGGGCGTCGGTCAACGCCCGCAGCCGCTCGAGAAAGGCCGGGATGGCGGCGTGGCTCTGGTTGAAGCGGTGCAGCTGGAAGTCGAACGGGCGCAGCCGCGGCCGGCCGTCGTCGGGCGCCGGCGGATTATCGGTCAGCGCGGGATCGTGCATCAGGAAGTTGATCGCATCGAGGCGGAAGCCGTCGACGCCGCGGTCCAGCCAGAAGCGGGCGATGTCGAGCAGCGCCTCCTGCACCGCCGGCAGATGGGCGTTGAGCTGCGGCTGCGCGCTGAGGAAATTATGCAGATAATATTGCCGCCGCCGCGCGTCCCACGTCCACGCCGGGCCGCCGAACACCGACTGCCAGTTGTTCGGCGGGCTGCCGTCGGGCCGGGCATCGCCCCAGACGTACCAGTCGGCGTGCGGGCCGCAGCGCGCCGCGCGGCTGGCGGCGAACCACGGGTGGTGGTCCGAGGTGTGCGACCACGGCTGGTCGACGATGACCTTGAGCCCCAGCGCGCGGGCGCGGACGACGAGCGCATCGAAGTCGGCGAGCGAGCCGAACAGCGGATCGACCTCGCGATAGTCGGCGACGTCGTAGCCGAAGTCGGCCTGCGGCGAGCGGTAGAACGGCGACAGCCAGATGGCGTCGACGCCGAGCCGGGCGACATGGTCGAGGTGTGCCGTCACGCCCGGCAGGTCGCCGACCCCGTCGCCGTTGGTGTCGGCGAAGCTGCGCAGGTAGATCTGGTAGATGGCGGCGCCCTGCCACCACGGATGCGCGCTCATGGCCGCGATCGCGCAGACGGCATAGCCGAGCGGCGGCAGCGTCACCCGCACCGTGTTCGGCGCGGCGACGCGGGCGGCGCAGCCGCTGCCGGCGAGCGTCGCCACCGTCGTGCCGGCGCCGACCTGGACGTTGGCGTCGAGCGGCGTGGTCGCGGTATTGAAGGCGAGCAGGACCTCCTGCCGCGTTTCGGGATCGACGCGCGACACGGCGAGCAGGCCGGGCTTGGCGCTGGCGAAGCGCAGCCGCTGGTCGCCGCGGGTCAGCGCCGGCGTCGCCAGCCGCAACCGGGCAAGCGCGGCGATCTGGCGGAACAGCGGGTGGTCGCGGTCGAAGCGCGGCGTCGCGGTGGTCGCCGTCGTGCCGAGCAGCGGCTGATCGTTGTAGCTGGCGACGCGGCTGCCGAACTGGTCCTGGCGCGCGTCCTGGTCGCCGCCCGTCCCGACGAAGCCCTGCTCGTCGCCGGCGTAGATCGTCGGCACGCCGCGCAGGGTCAGGAGCATGGCGTTGGCGAGTTCGACGCGGGCGCAGCACCTCGGCGTCGGCTGCCTGCGGAAAGGCCTTTCTGACGGCAGGGCGAAGCGGCCGGCATCGTGGTTGCCGGTGAAGGTCGGCAGCGTCGCCGCGTCGCCGGCGTAGAGCGCGTCGGCGGCGATCCACTTGCCCCAGGCGTCGGTGCCGCTTCGTCCCGGCGACGGTGTCGATCGCCGCCTGCATGAAGGCGAAGTCGAGCACCGCCGGCAGCCGGTCGACGCGGGTGTGGCGCGGCCAGCGCGGCGACGTCGGGGTCGGCGACCTCGCCGAAGATGTGGAAGTTGGGGATGCCGCGGGCCTTGGCCCGGGCCAGCATCGCCGGCACGAACGCCTGCCAGAACCCAGGCTCGACGTGGCGCGCGGTGTCGATGCGGAAGCCGTCGACGCCGAACGGTCGATCCAGCGCGCCGTAGATCTCGATCATCCCGGCGACGACGCGCGGGTTCTGCGTCATCACGTCGTCGAGACCGGCGAAGTCGCCCTCGGTCGAGCTTTCGCCGCTGAAGGTCGAGTCGCCGCGGTTGTGGTACAGCGTGACGTCGTTCGAGCCAGTCGGGTGTCTTGGCGTGCGCCTCGCCCGCCGGGATGTACGGGGTATAGGCATAGGTCGGGTCGGTCAGCTTCGCGAAGTTGGCGGCAGAGCGATCGTCGTCGCCGGCAAACCCGGCGTTGATCGCCGGCCCGCCGACCCCGCCGCGCCGTTGATAGGGATAGTCGGCACGGCTGCGATACGGGCATGGCGCCGCCGGGCACTCGCGGTACTTGATGACGTCGGCGGTGTGGTTGACGACGATGTCCATATAGACCTTCAGGCCGCGGGCGTGTGCGGCGGCGATCAGCGCGGCGAAGTCGGCGTCGCTGCCCAGGTGCGGGTCGACATGGTCGAAATCGGTGATCCAGTAGCCGTGATAGCCGGCGCTTTCATGCCCCGCCGGCCCCTGCACCGCCTTGTTGCCGAAGATCGGCGCGACCCACACGGCCGTCGCGCCGAGCGCGGCGATATAGTCGAGCCGGCGGGTCACGCCCTTAAGGTCGCCGCCGTGATAGAAGCCCTTGTCGGCCGGATCGAACCCCGTCGCCAGGCGGTCGCCCGACAGGCCGCCGCGGTCGTTGGCCGGGTCGGCGTTGTCGAAGCGGTCGGGCAGCAGGAAATAGATGACCTCGTCCTGCGGCAGCCGGGCGCGATAATCCGCCGCCATCCCCGGCGCGGCGAGCACCAGGCCGGCGGCAAGCGCCATGATCCGTCTGCTGCGCGCCATACTCCCCCCGCCGGTGTTCCGGTCGGACGTGTGATGACGTTCCGACGCACCCGCGAGAAGGCGCATGAATACGTATTCTTGATCGACGGCGAATGATTTACACGAGGCAATAAAATAACGGGGAGCAGCGGCAGGGTGGCGGCCGGGGACAGGGTCACGTCATTCGACATCGCGGCGCTGGCGAAGGTGTCGCAGCCGACGGTTTCGCGCGCGCTCCGCGGCGACAAGACGGTCAGCGAGGCGACGCGCAAGCGGATCGAGGCCGTGGCCCAGCTGCTCGGCTATAAGGTCGACCGCGCCGCCTCGTCGCTGCGCAGCGGGCACAGCCGAACCCTCGCGCTCCTGTTCTTCGAGGATCCGCTGCCCGACGGGTCGTTCATCAACCCTTTCTTCCTGTCGATGCTCGGCTCGATCCTGCGGACGTGTGCCGAGCGCAGCTATGACCTGCTGACCTCGTTCCAGCAGCTGTCGAGCGACTGGCACGTCGATTACGAGGACAGCCGCAAGGCCGACGGGCTGATCCTGCTCGGCTACGGCGACTATGCGACCTACCGCGTCCGCCTCGACCAGCTGGCGCGGCAGGGCACCCATTTCGTCCGCTGGGGCGCGGTCGAGCCCGGCGCCGGCGAGACCACCATCGGCTGCGACAATGCCGCCGGCGGGCGCGCGGCGGCGGCGCACCTGCTCGCCCGCGGCTGCCGCGCGCCGGCCTTCGTCGGCGACGCGTCCGACCATTATCCCGAATTCCGCGACCGCTACCGCGGCCTGTGCGCGGGCCTGCGCGCGGCCGGCGTCACGCCCGACGCGCGGCTGCAGGCCGACTGCCTGTCGGTCGAGACCGCCGGCTATGCCGCGACGCAGCGGCTGCTCGCCGGCGGCGTCGCCTTCGATGCAGTGTTCGCCGCCTCCGACCTGATCGCGCTGGGCGTCCTGCGCGCGCTGGCCGACGCCGGTCGCCGGGTGCCCGACGATGTCGCCGTCGTCGGCTTCGACGACATTCCCGCTGCCGCGCTCGGCCACCCGCCGCTGACCACGGTGGCGCAGGATTACAGCCGCGCCGGGCCGCTGCTGGTCGACGCGCTGATCGCGCCAGCTGAACGGCGACGTGGCGGAGAGCCGCGTCCTGGTGCCCCGGCTCGTCGTCCGCTCGTCCGCCTGAGCGCTACCGCGCGGCGCAGTGGCGGGCGAGGAAGTCGGCGTGGCCGGGGTAGCGCTGCACCTCGCGCGCGTACAGCGCCGGCAGCGCCGCCATATACTCGCGCAGGTCGGGTTCGGCGATCATGTCGGCGAGCGGCGAATGGCCGCGCGCCGCGACCCCCTGCCCTTCGAACACCTGCAGCCAGGCGACCTCGGTGAACAGCTCCTCGTGCTCGCGGACGATATGGCCCGACGCGCGGTACAGCTCGATCTTCGCCGCCAGGCTGTCGGGCGGCGGCTGGTCGCGCACGGCCCGCCAGAACGGCTCGTCGCGCCGGTTGGCCTGGTAGTGCAGGATGAGGAAGTCGCGGATCGACTCCATCTCGAAATCGGTCTGGCGGTTGAACTCGCGGCGCTGGACCTCGGCGACGCTCCGTCCGGGCAGCAGCTTGAGCAACCGCGCGATCGCCGACTGGACGAGATAGATGCTGGTCGATTCGAGCGGCTCGAGGAAGCCGCCGGCCAGCCCGACGGCGACGACGTTGCCGCGCCACGCCTCGCGCCGGCGGCCGGCGGCGAACCGCAGGCGGTTGGGCTCGGCCAGCGGCGCGCCGTCGACTGCGGCCAGCAGCAGATCGAGCGCGGCGGCGTCGTCGATGAAGGCGCTGCTGTAGACATGGCCGTTGCCGACGCGGTGCTGCAGCGGAATGCGCCAGCGCCAGCCCGCCGGCATGGCGATCGCCTGGGTATAGGGCACCGGCGGCCCGCTGCTCGCGGTCGGCAACGCGACGGCACGGTCGCACGGCAGCCACCGCTCCCACCCCTCGAAGCCGACGCCGAGCGCGCCGATCAGCAGCGCGCGAAAGCCCGTGGCATCGACGAACAGGTCGCCGGCGACGGTCGTGCCGTCTTCCAGCCGCAGCGCGGCGATGCCGTCGCCCGCCCGCTCGACCTCGACGATGCGCCCTTCCCGGCGGGCGACACCGCGCGCCTCGGCGAAGCGGCGCAACCACGCCGCATAGCGGCCGGCGTCGATGTGGAAGGCGTAGGGAATCGCCGGCAGCGACGGCGCCGTCAGCGGCGCCCCGCGGTGCATCCGGCCCGCCCGCGCGGCGGTCTCGTTCAAGGAGAAGGCGCCGAGCGGCGCCGCCAGCCCCAGCGTCCGCGCGCGTTGCCAATAATGCTGGAACGGGATCAGCCCGACGTCGCGGCCGACGTCGCCGAAGGCGTGCATATAGCTTTCGCCCGGCGCGCCCCAGCCGACGAACTCGATGCCGAGCTTGAACGTGCCGCCGCAGGCGCGCAGCATCGCGTCCTCGTCGAGTCCCGAGGGCGGCGTTGAACGTCCGCATCTGCGGAATGGTCGATTCGCCGACGCCGACCGTGCCGATCGCATCCGATTCGACCAGCACGATCTCGAAGCCGTGCTCGAGGAAGCGCCCCATCGCGGCGGCGACCATCCAGCCGGCGGTGCCGCCGCCGGCGATGACGATGCGATAGGGCGCGCCTTGCGACGTCTCGGTCATGCCATGTCCTCAGCGCGCCGCGCCGCCGGTCGCCCGGCGGCGCGGTCCGCCGTCAGAACTTGTAGGCGAGGCCGAGGTAATAGTCGCGGCCGTAGCGCTGGTAGTCGATCACCTGCCGGCGGTCGTTGTTCTGGAAGGTGATGAACGGCCGGTCGGTCAGGTTCTTGGCCTGGGCGAGCACCGACAGCCCCTTGAGGAAGCCGTTCTGGAACTCGTAGCCGATTTGGGCATCGAGAATGCCCTCGGACACGACGCTGCGGTAGGTCGGTGCCGCCGATAGGCCGGCGACCTCGCCGAGGAAGTCGGAGCGGTAGCGGTAGACCGCGCGCACCTGGACGCCGTTCTTTTCGTAATAGGCCGTGCCACTCCAGATATACTTCGACAGGCCGGGCAGCGTGATCGGGACCGGGTTGGTACCGAGCTTGATCTCGCTCTTGGTATAGCTGCCCGTGGCAAAGACGCCGAAGCCGTCGAGCGCCTTGCTGACCAGGGTGAACGGCACCGACACGGTACCCTCGATGCCGGCCAGGTAGCCGCGCCCGTCGTTGTTCGGCTGGTTGTTGAGGCCGGTCAGGTTGCCCGGCGCGAAGACGGTGCCGGCCGGGAACAGGCTGGTGTAGGACGAGAAGTCGGCCAGGGTCGAGGCGTTCGGATTGACGTAGTTGGTCAGGCGCTTGAAGTAGCCCGCCACCGCGACATAGCCGCCCTTGTAGTACTTCTCGAAGCTGAGGTCGACGTTGAGCGAGCGGTAGGGCCGTAGGGCGGTGTTCCCGCTGGTATAGCTGAACGGCCGGTTGGTGATCGGCTGCGGCACCGCGGTGACGACCGAATAGTTGACGTCCAGCTCGCGGTTGACGCGCTCCTGGTCGAGGCGCGGCCGGACGATCGTCTCCGACGCGCCGAGCTTGGCGAAGAAGCTCGGCCGCAGCTCGACCGACAGCGTGCCGCTCGGCAGGAAGTAGGTGTAGCGGTCGGTCTCGCTCACCGGGAAGATGTTGACCGCCCCCGTCGTCGGGTTGAACGTCGAAGTCGTGCCGTTCGACGACTGGTCGGTATGGATGACCTGGACGCCGAGCGAGCCCTTGACCGGCGTGTCGCCGGCCACGGTGTCGATGTTGAGCTTGGCGTAGCCGGTGTAGACGTTCTCGATCACCGTGTTGTCACGCACCAGCGACACCGGCCGGTTGTCGAGCACCGAGTTGTAGGCGTTGGCGTAGAGGTAGGTCGGGTTCAGGGCGATGACCGCGGGCACGCCGAGATAGCCGAGCGGCACCGAGCCGATGACCGCCGCCGCCGGGATCGGCTCGCTCGTCGGCGTGCCGCTGGCGACGGTGCAGCCCGTGCCGCCGCCCTTGGGGCAGAGGAAATAGGAGGTGTAGGCGCTGGTCTTCTCGCGCCGGCTGAAGTTGAAGCCGGCCTCCCAGCCCTTGAGGAAGCTGTTGTCGAACTCGCCGTTCAGGCTGGCGCGGATCGACTTCAGGTCGTCCTTGAAGCTCGGCCGGTTGAGGAAGCCCGACTGCACGACCGCGGTGGTGCCGTTATAGCCCCAGCCGCCCGGATCGGTGATCTTGAACAGCGTCGTGTTGGTGTAGTCCTGCGTCGGCACCAGCGTGAAGGTGCCGTTGGCGTTCTGGCTGAACTTGACCGTGTCCTTCGGTCCCGAGCCGTTATAGCCGGTGCCGGTATAGTCCTCGAGCAGGAAGTCGGTGCGCTTGGTGTGCGACCAGCTGGCGTCGACGTTCAGATGGACTTTCTCGCCGATCTTGAAATCGTTGTTCCAGCCGAGCGAGATATCGTCGGCGGTGCGCTGGTTGTAGTCGTTGCGCTGGACCGCAAAGTTCGGCGTGAACGTGCCGCTGGTGACGAAGCCGTTGGTCACGACGGCGTTGGTCAGCGCCGCGCCGCCGAACGAGAAGGGGAACTCGATTCCGCGCAGGTGCTCGGTGTCCTCGAAGTGGCTGTAGAGCGCGTCGAAGGTCGAATGCCACGCCTCCGAGGGCTGGTACTCGATCGTGACGACGCCGCCGTAGCGCTTGAGCAGCTCGGAATCGACGTACGGCTTGGCGCCGCCAAGCGTGTACGGATCGGTCGCCGTGCCGCTGCCCGAATAGCCCCAGGCGTTGTAGCGCTCGTTCTGGGTCGGCGCCTGCGTCGCGGCGACGCCGATGGCGATGCCGAGCGTATCGTCGAGGAACTTGTCGACGTAAGTGCCCGAGGCGCGGTAGCCCGCGCGTGGGCTGTCGGGGTTCAGGGCCTTGATCTCGTTCAGCTCGGCGCGCGCCGACAGGGCGATGACGCGGTCGGGCGTGCTCAAGGGGCGGATCGTCCGCAGGTCGACCGTGCCCGCGATGCCCGCGGCGATCAGCGAGGCGTCGGCGGTCTTGTAGACGTTGACGTTCTTGAAGAACTCCGACGGGTACTGGTCGAACTCGACGCCGCGGTTGTCGCCGGTGGTGACCTGCTCGCGACCGTTGAGCAGCGTCGTCGTGAAGTCGGGTCCGAGGCCGCGGATCGACAGCTTCTGGTCGCGACCGTCGAGGCGCTGGGCGGTGACGCCGGGCAGACGGGCGAGCGAGTTGGCGATCGACACGTCGGGCAGTTTGCCGACATCCTCGGCCGAGACCGACTCGACGATCAGCACAGCGTCGCGCTTGGTCTTGGCCGAGTTGGCGAGACCGGCGCGGAGGCCGGTGACGATGATGTCGCCTTCATCGGCGGCGGCGTTGGCCGCGGTCTTCTGCGCCACCTGCGCCTGGTCGGGCGTCGGCACCGCCGGCGAGGGCAGCGCACCGGGCTGGGTCGTCGCCGCCGACGTCGGATCGGCGTTGGGCGTCGTCGGCGAGGTCGGCTGGCCGGTCTGCGCCTGGGCGCCGGCGGCCATCAGGCCGAGGGCGACGGCGGTACCGCGAAGCATCCGCGCACGGACATGACCACGGCCAGCAGGATACGACATTTTTCTTCCCCCAAGGTGCAGTTGGCACGCCAAGATCGACGGTCGATGGTCTGAACAGCCACCGCTCCCGTTCCGACTAGCGCGGCGGATGAACCGCCGAACAGCATCCGGCATACGTATTCAGGCGAAGCGGGCGATGCTGTGTCGAAACGGTGACAGTCAGCCGAGATCGAGGAAGGTGTTGACCGTCAGCCGCCCGGTCTCGGCGTCGGCGGAGAGGATCGCGTCGGCGGGGACCGCGGCGCAATGCAGCGTGTTGCTGCGATAGAGGATGGCGCGGTTGAAGCGCCCGTCGTGGCGGGCAACCTGCTCGAACAGCGGCGTGTCGCCGGCGATGTAGCCGGGCGGCGGCACCCCGTGGCGCCTGAGGTCGGCGTCGAGGGCGGCGCGGTAGACCGGCAGGCGGGCGGCGTCGAGGCTCTCCCAGCCGGTCGCGCGGTGGCGGAAGAAGGCGGTGCCGCTGGTCTCGTCGCGGCTGAGGAAATGCAGTAAAGCCAAACGCTTGGGCGAGACCTCGTCGACGTGGGGCAGGCGCTGGATCGGCGTCAGCTCGGCGGGCGCTGTCGTCACCAGCGAGTAGAAGGCGTCGACCACCGCCGCCTCGCCGGGGCCGAAGACCTCGGCGATCACCGGCGCCAGCGCGTCGAGCAGCGGCCGCAGCAGGGCGTCGGGGACCCGGGCGCGAACCCCCGGATAATGCTCGCCCATCGGCGCGAACGACAGGAAGCCGGCGTCGTCGACGAAGCGTTCGGGCCGGGCCGCGAAGCGGTCGATGACGACGACCGGCTGTGCCTCGCGGCCCTGCCGGACGACCTCGACCTGCCAGCCCGCCGCGGTCATCGGCCGATGGTGATGCTCGCCGCCCGCGGCACGTCAGGCAGGGTGAAGCGGGTCGTCTCCGCCGCGGCGTCGATTTCGCCGTGCAGCGTCGTGCGTCCCGCCGCGATCCGTCCGCGATACGCGCCGTGCACGGTGACGGCGATCGTGCGCCACCACGGCGCGAACCGGCCGTCACGGGCGGCGAAGTCGAGCGTCAGCCCGGCCGGCGTCGCGCGGCAGCGAATCTCCTGCCGCAGGTAATCGCCGCGGCGGTAGGCGAGGCTGTGGCCGTCGTCGAGGTACAGCGTGCCGGCGCAGTCGTCGCCGGGATAGACGTCGAGCTCGAGCGGCCCCGCCGGCGTCTCGCTCGTCGACTGCACCAGCGCCTGGCGCGGCAGGATCGTGCCGGCGCGGACGAACACAGGCAGCACGTCGAGCCGCGGCGTCGCGTGCACCCGCTCGCCCCCGACGGGGTTGGTGTTGGCCTCGCCCGGCGAGGCGGTCAGCCCGCGCAGCTGGACCGGCTCGCCGGTCACGCGCTTGCCGGTCCAGTAGTCGAACCAGCCGCCGGCGGGCAGGCAGATGTCGTAGGCCTGCGGGCTCTCGGGCGCCGGCGGCGGCGCGACCATCAGCTTCGCGCCGACGGTGAAGGCCCACGACTGGTCGCACGGCAGGCGCGAGCGCTTGCGGATAGTCGTAGAACACCGGCCGCAGGAACGGGTCGCCGGTGCGCGCGTTCTCGTCGGCGACGGCGTAGAGGTACGGCATCAGCCGGTAGCGCGCCTCGACGAAGCGGCGGCGGATGGCGAGCTGCTCCGGCCCGTCGACCCACGGCTCCACCCGCGGGCTGCCGATCGCGCTGTGGTCGCGGAACACGGGATAGAAGGCGCCGATCTCGAACCAGCGGGTCAGCAGGTCGGCGGACGGCCCGCCGGCGAAGCCGCTGACGTCGGCCCCGGCCCAGGTGAAGCCCGACAGGCCCAGGTTGACGATCTGCTGGACGCTCATCTTGAGATGGTCCCAGGTGGCGAGATTGTCGCCGGTCCAGGTCACCGCATAACGCTGACCGCCAGCGTACGAGGCGCGGGTCATGACGAACGGCCGCTCGTCGGGCGCGGCACGGGTCAGGCCGTCGAAGGTCGCGCGCGTGTTCTCCATGCCATAGACGTTGTGGATTTCGGCGTGGCTGGCGGTGCGCGGCGGCGAAGCCGTCACCGGCGATGCGGTGGCGGTTGTCGAGCGGCATGGTCTTGGTCGGCGTCTCGAAGATCGCCGGCTCGTTCATGTCGTTCCAGCTGCCGGCGACGCCCATCGTCGACCTGGGTCTGCGAACAGCGTGCCCCACCAGTCGCGCACCCGCGGCAGGGTGAAGTCGGGGAACACCGACGGCCCCGGCCAGACCGGCGCGACATAGACCTTGCCGTCGCCGCGCTTGACCCAGGCGTCGATCGGCGTTGCCGCTGTCGAACGGCGCATAGCTGCCGGCCGGACGGTTGGCAGCGACGTGGAGGTCGGTGATGGTGACGACGCTTGAAGCCCTGCGCTCGCTCGTCGCGGATCAGGCCGGGCAGGTCGGGGAAGGCGGCCCGGTCGACGGTGAACGGCGTGTTCCTGTCGAGATAGCCGATGTCGAGCCACAGCACGTCGGTCGGCACCTTCTCCGCGCGCAGGCGGTCGGCGACGCTGCGCACCTCGGCGGCGCTGCCATAGCTGTAGCGCGACTGCTGGTAGCCGAGCGCCCAGCGCGGCGGCAGCGGCGCGCGGCCGGTGAGGTCGGTGTAGCGGCGGACGACGTCGCGCGTCGCCGGGCCGGCGATCAGGTAATAGTCGATCGGGCCGTCGTTGGCGCCGATCGCCAGCGTGTCGGCTTCGCGCCGGCCGAAGTCGAACGCGGCGCGCCACGTGTTGTCGAGGAACAGGCCCCAGCTGCCGCCCTCCCCGCCGACGCCGATGACGAAGGGGATCGACTTGTAGATCGGGTCGGTGCCGGCGGTGAAGCCGCCCTCGTCGGTGTTCCAGTCGACGAAGCTGCCGCCGCGCCGGTCGATGCTGCCGCCGGTCTTGTCGCCGAGGCCGACATAATGCTCGGCGATGGGCATGGCCTTCCTGAGCGTGAAGGCGCGGCCGTCGAGCGCCAGCGGCTCGGCGGCGTCGGCGACGATGACATGGCCGGCACGGTCGCTCAGCGTCAGGGCGAGGGTGGCAGGATCGAGGTGGACGGCGACGCTGGCAGTGGCAAAGCCGTCGGCGGTCGCCGTCACCGGCACGCTGCGGGCGCGGGCCTCGGCCGGCACCGCCCAGCTGGCGTCCTCGGGCAGCGCGCCGTCGCGGCCGATGCGGACGCGCAGCACCGAATCGGTCAGCGCCGTCACGCGCATCACCACCGCGCCGCGATGCGCGGTGACGCCGCTGGCGGCGTGGTCGAGGCCGGCCGCGGCGACGGCGGTGGCGGACAGCAGGGCGAACAGGGCGAGGATGCGGCGCAAGCGGACGACTCCGGCAACGGTCGAGGCGGCGTTCCTTGCCACAGCCGTGCGGGCGCGGCGAGCCTTGCGGCCGCCGAGGGGCCGATGATAGGCCGAGGCCATGCCGACGCCGGTTCCCGAATATGCGGACGTCGACCGCGCGCGGTTCGAGGGCGAGATCGTGCCGGCCGGTCGCCCGGCGGTGCTGCGCGGGCTGGTCGCCGGCTGGCCGATCGTCGCCGCGGGCGCGGCGTTGCCCGACTGGCTGAAGCGCCACGCCAGCGCCGAGCCGGGGCAGGTCTGGCTCGGCCGGGCGGCGATCGGCGGCGGCTTCGGCTTCACGCCCGACCTGGCAGGCTACAACCATGAGCGCCGCCATGCGCCGCTCGCCGCCATCGTCGACCTGATCGACAGCCAGCAGGGCAGCCCCGAGCCCTGGGCGATCTATGCCGGCGCGCTGCCGGTCGACCGCCACCTGCCGGGGTTCCGCGCCGGCCACCCGCTGCCGCTGCTCGACCCCGCCGCGAGATGCTGGTCTCGCTATGGCTGGGCAACGCCGCGCGGACGGCGATCCACTGGGACCTGCCGCAGAACCTCGCGTGCGTCGTCGCCGGGCGGCGGCGCTTCACGCTGTTCCCGATCGAGCAGGTGGCGAACCTCTACGTCGGCCCGCTCGACCGCACGCTCGCCGGACAGCCGTCGAGCCTGGTCGACCTCGCCGCCCCCGACCTCGCCCGCTTCCCCCGCTTCGCCGCGGCGCTGGCGGCGGCCGAGACGGCCGAACTCGGCCCCGGCGACGCGCTGTATCTGCCGAGCCTGTGGTGGCACGGCGTCGAGAGCCCCGATCCCCTCGGCGCGATGGTCAATTTCTGGTGGCGCGACAGCGCGGCGGCGGCGCAGGTGTCGCCGCTGCTGTCGCTGCTCCATGCGGTGATGACGACCGCCGACCTGCCGCCGGCCGAGCGCGCGCGCTGGCGGGTGCTGTTCGACCATTACCTGTTCGGCGAGGACCCCGCCGCGCACCTGCCGCCGGGTGCCCGCGGCATCCTTGGCGAGCGGACCGAGGCGACACTGGCGCCGCTGCGCGCGCGGCTGGCGGCATCGCTGAAGCCTTGATCTTCCCGTCTCAGGAACGAATTCGGCGACTTAGCCCTACGTCAGCACCGCCACTGCCCAGCCGAGCAGCGCGCCGCCGGCGACCAGCGGCAGCGCCAGCCAGCCGATGCGGACGCGCGCGCGAACCTTGACCTCGGCCTCGTCGGTCAGCTCGGGCAGTGGCAGCCCCGGGGGCGCCGCCCCCTCCGGCGGCACCTGCGCGACGAGCTGGCGGAAGACGCGCGGCAGCTGCCCCAGCGCGCGCAGGCCGAGCACCAGCGCATCGGCGCCGCGCGACAGCGGCCCCAGCTCGCCCTGCATCCACGTTTTCACGAACGGCTCGGCAACCTCCCACATGTTGACGTCGGGATCGAGCGTCAGCGCCACGCCTTCGACCATGACCATCGTCTTCTGCAGCAGCAGCAGGTGCGGCTGCACCGCCATGTCGAAGCTGCGGGTGATAGCGAACAGGCCGTCGAGCAGGTTGGCGATCGAGATGTCGCGTGCGGCCAGCCCGCGGATCGGCTCGCCGACCGCGCGCAGGGCGGTGGCGAACTCGCCGATGTCGTGGTGGGCGGGGACATAGCCGGCCTCGAAGTGGATTTCGGCGACGCGGCGATAGTTGCCGACGAGCAGGCCATAGAGAATTTCCGCCAGATAGACGCGCGCGCGGCGGTCGAGGCGGCCCATGATGCCGAAGTCGATGACGCCGATCCGCGCCCGGCCGTCGCCGGCACCGGGCAGGACGAACAGATTGCCCTGGTGCATGTCGGCGTGGAAGAAGCCGTCGGCGATCGCCTGGCGCAGGAAGCTGCGGACCATCGTCGCCGCCAGCGCCTTGCGGTCGACGGCAAGGGCGTCGACGCCGGCCCTGTCGCTGAGCTTGACCCCGTCGATCCAGTCGATCGTCAGCACCCGCCGCGACGTCCGCGCCCAGTCGACGGCGGGCACGACGAAGTCGGGTTCCGCCGCCATCGCCGCCTTCAGCTCCGACGCCGACGCCGCCTCGCGCCGCAGGTCGAGTTCGGCCAATGTCCACGCCTTGAACAAGGCGATGACTGCGCGCGGGCGCAGCCGGGCGAACTCGCCGCCCAGCCGCTCGAGGCGCTCGGCGGCCCATTCGTAGGTGTCGATGGCGCGGGCGAAGTCGGCCTCGATGTCGGGGCGCAGCACCTTGACGGCGACCGCGCGGCCGTCGCTGGTGACGCCGCGATGGACCTGGGCGATCGACGCCGCGCCGACAGCTTGCGGGTCGATCGAGGCGAACAGCGACCGCCACGGCGCGCCGAGCGTGGCGTCGAGCGCCGGCTCGATGCGGGCGAAGGGCACCGGTGGCACCGCGTCCTGCAGCCGGGCGAGATCGGCCGCCGCCGCCATGCCGATGAAATCGGGGCGCGTCGCCAGCGCCTGGCCGAGCTTGACCGCCGCCGGCCCCAGTTTCTCGAAGGCGCCCGCATAATCGGGCACCCGCGGCGCGAAGGTGCCGAGCCGGGCGACCCATGCCAGCCGGCGCAGCATCGGCGGCGCGGCGGGGCTTGCCTCGATCTCGCGCAGCGCGCCGTGGGCCGCCAGCGTCCGTCCCCAGCGGAGCAGCCGGGCGACGTGGACGACGGCGGAGGTCACGCCTTCCAGCCGCTGTGGATCGCCACCAGCCCGCCCAGGATCGGCCGCACGGCAACCTGCCCGAAGCCGGCGGCGGCGATCATGCCCTTGAACTCGGCCATCGGCGGAAAGCGGCGGATGCTCTCGACGAGGTAGCGGTAGGCCTCCTCGTCGCGGGCGACGACCTTGCCGATCTGCGGCACCACGCGGTGCGAATATTCATCGTACAGCCGGGCGACGCCGGGCCATTCCATGGTCGAGAACTCGAGGCAGAAGAAGCGCCCGCCGAACTTCAGGACGCGGTGCGCCTCACGCAGGGCGGCCGGAATGTCGGTCACGTTCCGGATGCCGAAGGCGATGGTGTAGGCGTCGAAGCTGGCGTCGGCGAAGGTCAGCGTTTCCGCGTTCTGCTCGCTCCAGCTCAGCCCTGCGATCCCGCGCTTGTCCGCCCGCTGCTGCCCGACCTCGAGCATGGCGGGATTGATATCGGCGACGGTGACGTCGGCCCCGCGCGCGGCGAGGCGGAAGGCGATGTCGCCGGTGCCGCCGGCCATGTCGAGGACCCGCTCGCCGGCGCGCGGCCGGACCATGCGGACGAACTCGTCCTTCCAGCCGCCGGTGGAGGCCGGCGCTCATCAGGTCGTTCATGATATCGTAGCGACGGGCGACGCGCTCGAAGACGCTGGTCACGCGCCGCGTCTTCTCCTCCGGGCTGACGTCCTGGAAGCCGTAGCTGACCGTATCGCTCATGCGCGCTCCCGTAGCCGAGGGTTGGCAGCGCGGCAAACGGGCCATATGCCGCGCGGGTGCCAGAACTTCCCGAAGTCGAGACCGTCGTCCGCGGCCTGCGCCCCGTTCTCGTCGGGCGGCGCTTCGCCCGCGTCGAGCTGCACCGCGAGGGGCTGCGCTTCCCCTTTCCCGATGGCCTCGTCCAGCGGCTGACCGGGGCGACGGTCACCGGCATCGGGCGGCGGGCGAAGTTCGGCCTGGTCGCCACCGACCGCGACGACACGCTCGTCTTCCACCTCGGCATGAGCGGGCGGATGCGGCTCGACCCGCCGGAGGTCGGCAAGCACGACCATGCAGTCTTCACCCTCGACGACGGGCACGTCGTCGCCTTCAACGACGCCCGGCGCTTCGGCAGCCTCGACCTCGTGCCGACGGCCGAAATCGCCACCTATCCGCCGCTGGCCCCGCTCGGCCCCGAGCCGCTGGGGCCGGAGTTGACACCGGCCTATCTTGCCGCGCGCTTCGCCGGCCGCGCGGCGCCGATCAAGCCGCTGCTCCTCGACCAGCGCATCGTCGCCGGCCTGGGCAACATCTACGCCTGCGAGGCGCTGTACCTCGCCGGCATCGACCCGCGCCGGGCAGCCGGATCGGTGTCGGCGGCGCGGCTGGCGAAGCTGGTGCCGGCGATCCGCGAAACGCTCGAGGCGTCGATCGCCGCCGGCGGCTCGTCCCTGCGCGATCATGCCCAGGTCGACGGCACGCTCGGCTATTTCGCCAAGTCCTTCTGTGTGTATGGCCGCGAGGGCCTGCCCTGCCCCGATGGGCGCGGTACCGTCGCGCGCATCGTCCAGGGCGGCCGCTCGACCTTCTTCTGCCCGCGCCGGCAGCGATGACAGAGCCTTGACCACGCCGGCCGCGCGCGGTAACAGCCGCGCCTTCCGCCGGAGCGCTGCGTGCGCCCGGCCGCTGACGTATTGAGGACCGGAATGGCGAATACCCCGCAGGCTGAAAAGCGCATCCGCCGCAACGATCGCCGCGCCGCGATCAACAAGGCGCGCGTCAGCCGCATTCGCACCTTCGTCAAGAAGGTCGAGTCGGCCGTCGAGGGCGGCACCGCCGAGGCAGCGCGCGCGGCCCTGCTCGCCGCCCAGCCCGAGCTGATGCGCGGCGTCGCCAAGGGCGTGCTCCACAAGAACACGGTCGCCCGCAAGCTGTCGCGGCTCGCCAAGCGGGTGAAGGCGCTTCAGTAACCATCTTTTCACTTCTGTCATGTGACATGAAGGCCGCCCGAGTCGGGCGGCCTTTGCATTTGTACGGTCAAAGACTTGGCCGCGTCGTCACGACTTCGACCGTCACGCAACCGTCATTAATCGGTCACGGAATATCAACCGTTTGGCCATGTCGCGGGCATTTTGGCGCGTTTGCGTGTCAACGGCTTTATTTGAAATCGGGTGAAGTTTCGCCCCTTGATCGCCCGGTTGGGGGGTGGTTAGTGACCCCTCAGACGGCGGTGACGCCGCCGGGGGTTGACGAAAAAGTCGGGCGTCGAGTCGCCTGCCGCGGTGCCGGAAACGGCTGTGCGGCAGGGGGTGGAGACGTGTCGGCGGGCTGGATCGGCCGCGAAACGCAGGGGAGGCAGCGCAAGAGGCATATGGCGACGAACTGGTCCAATCCGGGCGAAGCACAGCCCAAGGCGGCGCCGACGGTCGAGGCCATGTGGGAAAATGTGCGCGGCGTGCTGCGTCACGAATGCGGCCAGCGGACCTTCGACAACTGGCTGAAGCCGATCGCCTTCGTCGCCATCGACGGCGACACGGTCCGGCTGGCGCTGCCCAGCGCGTTCCAGGCCGACTGGGTCGCCAACCACTTCCGCGACCGGCTGCGGCTGCTGTGGTCGGCGCAGGCGCCGGGTGTCCGCCACGTCGCCTTCGACGTCGCGCCGCCGGCGGCCGGCGTCGCCGCCGACGCGACTCCGCCGGTCGCCGCCGCCGAGCCGTGCATCGGCCTGCCGCTCGAACCCCGCTACACGTTCGACAGCTTCATCGTCGGCAAGTCGAACGAGCTTGCCTACAATGCCGCGCGCAGCCTGTGCGACGAGGGGCCGATCGGCTTCAACCCGCTGTTCCTCCACGGCACCACCGGGCTGGGCAAGACCCACCTGATGCATGCCATCGGCGGCGAGCTGCGCGCCCGCAAGCCCGGGGCGCGCGTCGCCTATCTGTCGGCCGAGAAGTTCATGGTCGACTTCCTCGCTGCCCTGCGCGCCAAGGACACGATCGCCTTCAAGCAGCGGCTGCGCTCGGTCGACCTGCTGATGATCGACGACGTCCAGTTCATCGCCGGCAAGGATTCGACGCAGGAGGAGTTCTTCCACACGATGAACGAGATCATCAGCGCGGGTAAGCGCCTGGTGATCACCTCCGACCGCAGCCCGCAGAACCTCGAGGGCATCCAGGACCGCATCCTCAGCCGCATGGCCTGGGGGCTGGTCGCCGACATCAACGCCGCCGATTACGAGCTGCGGCTGAACATCCTTCACGCCAAGGTTGGCGGCCTGCGCGACCAGCTCGGGTCGACGCTTACCGTGCCCGACGACGTCATCGACTTCCTCGCGCGCAAGATCACGTCGAACGTCCGCGAGCTGGAAGGCGCGCTCAACCGCACCATCGCCTATGCCCGGCTAGTCGAGAAGCCGGTCACGGTCGACTTCACCCGCGAGACGCTGGCCGACCTGCTGCGCGCGCACGAGAAGAAGGTGACGATCGACGACATCCAGCGCCGCGTCGCCGATTATTACCACCTGAAGCTCGCCGACCTGCTGTCGGCGCGCCGCGCGCGCGAGGTCGCCCGCCCGCGCCAGGTAGCGATGTACCTCGCCAAGCGCCTGACGCCACGGTCGCTGCCCGAGATCGGCCGCCGCTTCGGCAACCGCGACCACACCACCGTCATGCACGCGGTCAAGCGCATCGACGAGCTGCGTCTCGCCGACCGCGAGCTCGACGCCGACGTCGCCCAGCTCAGCCGCATGCTCGACGGCTGAACGCCGCCGCGGGCCGCCGGGTCAGGCGATGATGTCGGGGATCAGCCAGTCCTGCACCACCTGCATCTCGTCGCGCAGGCGCAGCTTGCGCTTCTTCAGCCGGGCGAGCTGGATCTGGTCGTGACCGGGCACGCTGCGCAGCGCCTCGATCGCGGCGTCGAGGTCGCGGTGTTCCTGGCGCAGCGCGTGCAGCCGCGCGGTCAGTTCGGCCTCGTCCACCCCATGCCCCTTCCGATTCGGGTCGGCCCCGTCATAGCAGCCCGCCGCCTTCGCCGTCGCGCGGAAGCAGGCCGACTAGCCCTTGCGTCGCCGGTGCAACTCGTCCGCCAGATCGTGCGTCCGACCGGATCGGTCCCTTTTGCGCGCGACTTTTGCCGACCGCCATGGTTTTCTCTTCCGTCCCACTGCTGACCGAAGGGAGTGACATGACCGACGTCCACCGCGCGGCACTGTCGACCAAGCATGCAGCGCTCGAGGCGGCGCTGGCCCGGGAGGCGCTGAAGCCGCTGCCCGACAGCCTGCAGATCGCGAGGCTGAAGAAGGAGAAGTTGCGGCTGAAGGAACAACTCGCCCGGAACTGACGCCCGGCTATTCGTCGCGGGTGACGCGCTCGGCCCGCTCGTGGCGCTCCTGCGCCTCGAGCGTCATCGTCGCGATCGGCCGGGCCTCGAGCCGCTGCAGCGAAATCGGCTCGCCGCTGACCTCGCAGTAGCCGTAGTCGCCGGCGTCGATCCGCCGCAACGCCGCTTCGATCTTGGCGATCAGCTTGCGCTGGCGGTCGCGGGTCCGGAGCTCGATGCCCCAGTCGGTCTCGCTCGAGGCGCGGTCGGTGATGTCGGGTTCGCGCAGCGACTCGGTCTGCAGCGTCGCCAGCGTCTCGCGCGCCTCGGCCAGGATGGCCTCGCGCCAGTCGAGCAGCTTGCGCTGGAAATAGGCGAGCTGGCGCGGGTTCATGAACGGCTCGTCGGCGCTCGGCACATAGCCGGGATCGACGGCGAGCAGTCGGATATCGAAGGATTCGACCAGTCCTGCCGACGGCGAACCTGACATGGCGCTGCGCTCTCCCGCTCGTCCCGACCGTCACCGGCCCTGCCCCGAGCGCGCCCATAGCGAGGTTCCGCCGCGCTAACAAGACCTTGACGCAGCAACCGGCGGACGGTGGCAGCCGGTCGGCGCCAGCCGTGCCGCAGCGGCGGCGAGCGGCTCGACGATCACCGCCATCGCGTGCGCCGTGGCGTGGACCAGGGTCGCGGCATCGGCGAGGATGCCGACATGGCCGGGGAAGGTGACCAGATCGCCGCGACGCCGCGCCGCGTCGTCGATGCGCGGGAAGGTCGCCGCCTGCTGGTCCGAATCGCGCGGCGTGGCGATGCCGCACGCCGCCAGCGCCGCCTGGGTCAACCCCGAACAGTCGATGCCTTCGCGCGTGCGGCCGCCCCAGACATAGGGCGAGCCGACGAACTCCGAGCGCGACGTCGACCGGGTCGTCGCGCCGCTCGCTCAGCGGCAGGACGTGGCGGCGGTGGACGAAGCCCCCCGCCGCCGCGACGAACGTTCCCGCCAATTCGGCGGCGACACGCGCGTTGAGCGGCAACGTGGCGACCACAGGCGCCTTGATGTCGGCGGCGGCGAAGACGGCGGCGCTGCCGCGGCGATCCTGTGCGTCGCCGCACCGCCGCGGCCGAGCGCGGCGCGGCGGATCCAGCCGACATAGCCATCGTGGCGGCACTGGCCCCAGGCCCAGCCGGCGGACAGGTCGAAGACGGTGAAGGCCTCGCCGTGCAGCAGCTGGCTGACGGCGATCGCCGCCTCGTCGGGAGATGCGCGGAGCGTGGCCACTGCGGCGGCGCCGTAATGCACCACCCCTCGGCATAGCGCGGCGCGACGACGCAGCCGGCCAACGCGGCGTCGGCCAGGTCGTCGCGAACGGCGTGGATGCGGCGGTCGATCGGTCGCGAAGGGCCGCCGAGGTGGCCCTGCCTAATGCGCGGTTCGCCGGCGATCGCGCTGCCCGTCACGCTGATGGTCATGCCCCTCGGTCCGCTCGATCAGTTCGGCGAACTCCTCGAGGAAGGCAAGGCCCTGCGGCGTCTGCTCGATGAAAATATTGCGCAGGTCCGAATTCGTCCTTCTGCCGGCGCAGATAGCCGAGCGCGCCGAGCGTGTTGAGCGCCCGCGTCACCACCGGCTTCGACACCCGCAGCCGCGCCGCCAGACCGCGCACGGTATGCGGCCCGGGCAGCAGATAGACGACCATCAGCAGCGCCATCTGGCGGTTGGTCAGGTCGGGTCGCGCCGACTGGACATAGTCGATCAGCGTTCCCATCCACGCGGACAGCGGTTGGCCGATTTCAGGGCTGGCGGCGGTACTCATGACAAAGGCCTCGCACACCGTCGGTTCGCCGGGATGGCCCCGGACAGACGTTCCTTGCTGACCTCAACTGTCTCGCCCCGGCACTTGTTTCATACCGGATACGATTGTGCCGCGGCCCGGCCCTCATCGGGCGGTCGCGGCGAAGCGAGTGCCGGAGCAGGCCCCAGGCGGCACGCCAGGCCCGTCGCCGCGCCGCCCTTCGGCCGCCCGGGGCGCGCCGTCGGGTTCCACGCGAACAGGTCGAGGTGGGCCCAAGCCTGGCCGGCAGCGACGAACCGGTCGAGGAACAGCGCCGCGGTGATCGAGCCGGCGAAGCCGCCCTCGCCCGAATTGTCGATGATCGGCGACGGCCGACTTCAGCATCTCGGCATAAGGCGCCCACAGCGGCAGCCGCCACAGCGGGTCGCCCGCCGCCGTGCCGGCCGCGAGCAGGTCGGCGGCGAGCGCATCGTCGTGGCTGTAGAGCGCCGGCAGGTCGGGGCCGAGCGCCACCCGTGCCGCCCCGGTCAGGGTCGCGAAATCGAGCAGCAGGTCGGGCGCGTCCTCCTGCGCGAGCGTCAGCGCATCGGCGAGGATCAGCCGCCCCTCGGCGTCGGTATTGCCGATCTCGACGGTCATGCCGGCACGGGTCCGGAGCACGTCGCCGGGGCGGAAGGCGTTGCCGGCGATGGCGTTCTCGACCGCCGGGACGATCAGCCGCAGCCGCACCGGCAGCCGCGCGCCCATGACCAGCCGGGCGACGCCCAGCGCCACCGCCGCCCCGCCCATGTCCTTCTTCATCAGCCGCATGCCCGCCGCCGGCTTGATGTCGAGCCCGCCCGAATCGAAGGTCACGCCCTTGCCGACCAGCGTCACCTTCGGGTGCGCGCGGGTCGCCCCAGCGTCAGGTCGATCAGGCGCGGAGCGACGCTCGCGGCGCGGCCGACGGCGTGGACCGCGGGGAAGCCGGTCGCCAGCGCGTCGCCGTCGATCACCGTCACCGCCGCGCCGAAGCGCGCGCCCTCGGCCACGATCGCCGTCGGCCAGCGCGGCGGGATCGAGGTCGCCCGCCGGCGTGTCGACGAGGTCGCGGACCAGCGCCGTCGCCTCGGCCAGCGCCAGCGCCCCGGCGATATCGGTCGGCGCGGGACCAGCAGCACCCGCGGCCCGCGCGGCTCGGGATCGGCGCGGTAGCGGTCGAAGCGGTGCTGCGCCAGCAGCCAGCCGTGGAGCGCCGGCCCCGGCGCCTCCGCCAGCCGGTAGCTGCCCGCCGGCAGCTTGTCCGCCGCCGCCGCCAGCGCCCACGGGTCGAGCGGGCGGGCGACGCCGGCGAGCAGCGACCAGTCGCCGGGCGCGTCGCCGGGCACGACGACGACCTCGCCCGCCTTGGCCGTGAAGCCCGCCGCCGTCGACCGCCGCCAGCGCCCGCGCGCCGGCAGTCTCGCGCCACGCCGCCAGTTCGTCGGCGGCGACGAGCGTCAGCGTCCGCGCCGGCCGCCCGTCGTCGGCGGCCAGCAGCGCCGCAAAGTCGGTCATGCCCAAACCCCCGCGGAGCCGAGCGCCGCGGCGACCGGCACGCCGAACAGGTCGACCTCGTCGGCTGTCCTCGATCGTCACCGGCACGATGTCGCCGACCGCGAGCCCGCCGGCGTCGCGGAGGTGGACCTCGCCGTCGATCTCGGGCGCGTCGTACTTCGACCGGCCGCGACGCGCCGCCCTCCGTCGTCGACCGCGTCGATGATGACGTCGAGCGTCCGCCCGACCTTGGCCGCCAGCCGCGCCTCGCTGATCGCCGCCTGCGCCGCCATGAAGCGGTGCCAGCGGTCCTCCTTGACGTCCTCGGGCACGGCGTCGGGCAGGTCGTTCGCCGCCGCGCCGGCGACCGCCTCGTACTTGAAGCAGCCGGCGCGGTCGATCTGCGCCTGGCCTCAGCCAGTCGAGCAGGTACTGGAAATCGGCCTCGGTCTCGCCGGGGAAGCCGACGATGAAGGTCGAGCGCAGCGCGAGGTCGGGGACCATGCGCGCGCCACCGGGCGATGCGCTCGAGCACCTTCGCCTCGTTCGCCGGGCGGCGCATCGCCTTCAGGACGCGCGGGCTCGCGTGCTGGAACGGGATGTCGAGATAGGGCAGCACCAGCCCGTCGGCCATCAGCGGGATCAGCGCGTCGACGTGCGGATAGGGGTAGATGTAGTGGAGCCGCACCCATGCCCCGGTCTCGCCCGAGCGCGCGGGCGAGGTCGGTGATGTGCGCGCGGTACGGCCGGCCGCGCAGCACCGACACCGCATGGCCGAGATCGACCCCGTAGGCGCTGGTGTCCTGGCTGATGACGAGCAGCTCCCTCGTGCCGCGCGCGACCAGCAGCTCCGCCTCGCGCACCACGGCGTTGGCCGGGCGGCTGGCGAGGTCGCCGCGCAGCGACGGGATGATGCAGAAGCTGCAGCGGTGGTTGCAGCCCTCGCGAGATCTTCAGATAGCTGTAGTGCGGCGGCGTCAGCTTGACCGGCGCGAGGTCGAGGTACGGCGACGGCACCGCCGGCGCGGCGGCGTGGACGGCGCCGACGACCTGCTCGTATTGCTGCGGCCCGGTCACCGCGAGCACCTTCGGATGCGCGGCGCGGATCATGTCGGCCTCGTGCCCGAGGCAGCCGGTGACGATGACCCGGCCGTTCTCGGCGATCGCCTCGCCGATCGCCGCGAGGCTCTCGGCCTTGGCGGTATCGAGGAAGCCGCAGGTGTTGACCAGCACGACGTCGGCCCCGGCATAGTCGGGCGATCATGCGGTAGCCGTCGGCGCGCAGCCGCGACAGGATGCGTTCGGAATCGACCAGCGCCTTGGGGCAGCCGAGCGAGACCATGCCGATCCTCGGGTGCGGGAGCGAGGGTGGGAGTCATGGCGGCGGATGTAGGGGATGGGGCGGGAGAAGCTCAAAGTCCTACCGAAGGTCACGCGAAGGTCACGGCCGGCGACAGTCTGGTTCTTTCACTGGCCGCTTCTTCGCGGGATGGCGCGACGGCAGGTCGGCCAGGCGGCGACGCAAGCCGCTGGCGGCGGCGCAATGATTCAGCCGCGCACCGGGGTGCGTCGGACAGCACGTCTATCGCGCAGACGCGCGATCGCTCCCGCTCGCGGCGAGGGAGGCCGCGCGCTCTCGTTCAGCCGCGTGGTGGTAGACTTGCCCCCCGCGCGCCGCCGCCGCGCCATAGCGCGCCCGCCATGCACGACATCAAAGCCATCCGCGCCGATCCGGCGGCGTTCGACGCTGGCGCTGGCGCGGTTCGGCGTGGGTCTGGCATTCGAGCATCGTCACTGGCTCAAGTGTCATGGAACGCGGCAACGCGAGCGAGAGCCAAGCATCTGGTCGACCTGTGCAGAGCTGAAGCACTCGAGCAGTCAGCAGCGCCACTCGGAAGCGAACGCGCTCGCGCAGGTCGATCGCGGATATGGACGCAGCAAGGTGATGAGCGAACGAAGCACGAGTTCGAGACTTGAAGAGCGCAAGCGATCTGAAAAGCAGAGTGAATGCGATGCGGCGCATGCAGAGCGCCGGTGCATCTGCTGCAAGACCGGCGCAGCTGAACAGAGCTGGCAAGCTGTCTGGCCACCCTCCCCAACCTGCCCGCCCCCGACGTCCCCGACGGCCTCGACGAAACCGCCAACGTCCTCGTCCACACCCGCGGCACCCCGCCCGCCTTCGACTTCGCGCCGAAGGAGCACGACGCCCTCGCCGCTGCGCTTCGGCTACGACCCCGACGCCGCCGCGGCCATCGCCGGCGCGCGCTTCGCCGTCCTGCGCGGGCCGCTGGCGCGGCTGCACCGGGCGCTCGGTCAGTTCATGCTCGACCGCAACGTCGCCGCCGGCTGGACCGAGGTCGCGCCGCCGGTGCTGGTCAAGCCGCGACGCCATGTTCGGCACCGGCCAGCTGCCCAAGTTCGACGAGGACGCCTTCAAGACCGACGACGGCCGCTACCTGATCCCGACCGCCGAGGTGTCGCTGACCAACCTCGATCCGCGGGCAGGTCCTCGACCGCGACGAGCTGCCGCTGCGCATGACGGCGCTCACCCCCTGCTTCCGCGCCGAGGCCGGGTCGGCCGGGCGCGACACGCGCGGGCTGATCCGCCAGCACCAGTTCGACAAGGTCGAGCTCGTCAGCGATCGTCGCCGATGCCGAGGCGGCGGCGGCGAGCACGAGGAGATGACCGCCGCAGGCCGAGAGCCTGCTCGAGCGCTCGGCCTGCCCTACCGCCGGATGCTGCTGTGCGCCGGCGACATGGGCTTTTCGGCGCGCAAGACCTACGACCTCGAGGTCTGGCTGCCGGGCCAGAACCAGTACCGCGAGATCTCCAGCTGCTCCGACTGCGGCGACTTCCAGGCGCGGCGGATGGACGTCGACGAGCCGAAAGGCGGGCGCTTCAAGACCAAGGGCGCAGAAGGGCACGGCTTCGTCCACACGCTCAACGGCACGGCGCTGGCGGTCGGACGGACGCTGGTGGCGGTGATCGAGAACTACCAGCAGGCCGACGGGTCGGTGCGCGTGCCCGACGCGTTGCGCGACTACATGGGCGGGATCGAACGGAACTGACACCCAATCCCTGAGTGTCATCCCCGCGACGCAGCGGCGACCACCTCCCGGGTCCCGCAGGAGATGGGTCCCCGCTTGCGCGGGGATGACAGGAAGAAAGAAAACGCATGCGCATCCTGCTGACCAACGACGACGGCATCGAGGCGCCGGGCCTTGCCGCTCTGACCGCGATCGCCGCCGAGCTGAGCGACGACGTCTGGACCGTCGCCCCGGCCGAGGAGCAGTCGGGCACCGGCCATTCGCTGACGCTGACCGCGCCGATCCGGCTGAAGCGGCTGTCCGACCGCCGCTTCGCCGTGCGCGGCACGCCGACCGACAGCGTGATGATGGCGATCGGGCACGTGATGAAGGACCATCGCCCCGACCTGATCCTGTCGGGCGTCAACCGCGGGCCGAACATGGCCGAGGACGTGACCTATTCGGGCACGGTGTCGGCGGCGATGGAGGGGTGCCTGGCCGGCATCCGCTCGGTCGCGCTGAGCCAGGCGATGGCGGACTATACCGTGGGAAGCGAGGACTTCGGCCCGGCGCGCACGCACGGGGCGGACATCATCCGGCGGCTGCTCGGCATCGACTGGCCGGCGGGCGTGCTGATGAACGTCAACTTCCCGGCGCGCGTCGCCGCCGAGCCGCCGGTCGTCGTCGCCCGCCAGGGCTTCCGCGACTATGGCAACATCCACATCGACGCCCGCGTCGACCCGCGCGGCTTTCCCTATTTCTGGTTCGGCTATGGCCGCGAGGTCGAGACGCCGGTGGACGAGACCGACCTTCACGCCCTCCGCCACGGCGCCATCGCGGTCACCCCGCTCCACCTCGACATGACCCACGACGCGACGCTGGCGGCGTTGCGGACGGCGATGGCGTAGCGGCCCGCGATTTTTGCCGGCAACCGCGCGACGGGCTTGGTGCGGCGCGCGTGCTTGCCGTAAAGCCGCGGCCGTGATCCCGCGCCGCCTCTCCCTCGCCGTCGTCGCCCTGCTCGCCGCCTGCGGCCGCGAAGCGCCGCGGCCGGCCCCGGTGTCGGTCGCCGCCGCCCCGGCGCCGGCGGCGGCGCCGGTCGCCCGCTCGCCGTGGGTCGCCCGCCGCGTCGTCACCGACGCCGTTGCCGTACCGGGCGGGCGGCGGCACACGGTCAAGGCCGGCGAGACCGGCATCGCCATCGCCCGCGCTTATGGCGTGCCCTGGTCGAAGGTCGTTGCCGCCAACCACCTCGCGCCGCCCTATACGCTGGAGATCGGCGACACGCTGCTGCTGCCCAGCGCCGCCGCGGTCGCCGCCCAGAGCCCGGCGGAGCGGGCCAGGGCGTTCAACATCGACATCGACGACCTCATCACCGGGGCCGAGCCGGCCGGCGGCGGGCCGACGCCGCGCGCCGCCCCGCGCGCGCCGCGGGCCACAGCGCCGGTCGCGGTGCCGGCGCGGCGGCCGCCGCCGGCCGTGGCGCGGCCGCTGCCCGCCGTCACCGGCCCCGCGCCGGCCTTCGCCTGGCCGCTCGAGGGCCGCGTCCTGTCGGCCTTCGGCGCCAAGCCCGGCGGCCGGTTCAACGACGGCATCAACCTGAAAGCGAGCGTCGGGACGCCGGTGCGCGCGGCCGCTGACGGCGTCGTCGCCTATGCCGGCGATGCCGTCGCCGGCTTCGGCAACCTCGTCCTGATCAAGCACGCCGACGGCTGGGTCTCGGCCTATGGCCACAACCAGACGCTGCTCGTCACGCGCGGGCAGAAGGTGGCGAAGGGCGATATCATCGCCCGTTCCGGCGCGACGGGGGCGGTCGACGAGCCGCAGCTGCACTTCGAGCTGCGCCGCGGACGGACGCCGAGCGATCCCGTCACGCTGCTGCCGCCGCGGTCGTGACGCGCCGGGGCGGGGCGATGGCGCGGGCGGCACACCCTGTTCTAATCGCGATCAAACTTTAGACTGACGCGATGATCGCCACCTGCCCCGAATGCCGCAAGCGGTACCGCCTCGCCGACGACGCCGTGCCGGCCGGCGGGCGGAACGTCCGCTGCGCCGCCTGCGGCCACGGCTGGACCGTCCTGCCCGACGGCAGCGCCGCACCGCCGATCGTGCCGCCGCCCGAGCCGCCGGTCGCCGCGCCCGAACCGCTCCGCGCCGCCGAGCCCGCGCCGCCGCCCGCGCCGTCCGCACCTGCGCCGCTCCCACCTGCGCCGCCCCCGCCCGCGCCCGCACCATTCGCCGAGGCGCAGGAGCCGGCCGCGTCGCCTGCGCCGCGTCCGCTGTCGTTCAGCGAGATGCGCGACGCGCTGGCGCCGGCACCGCGACGGCGGCGGCGGTGGGGCTGGCTCGCCGCGCTCGTCGCCCTGCTCGCCGTCGGCGCGCTGGCGGTGATCGAGTTCGCGCCCGAGGACACGTTCGACCCGCCGCGCCTCGGCCTGCCCGCCCCGCATCTGGCGCTCGCCGACCTCGGCAGCATCGCCGTGCCGTCGTTGCCGCCGCTCGACCTGACGCGCGTACCGCTGATCGGCGACCGCCTCGACCGGCTGGTCAACCCGCCGGCCGCGCCGCCGTCGCCGCTGCGGATCGATGCCCATGGCGAGCGGCGGACGCTGGCCAACGGCACCCGCCTGCTGACCGTCAGCGGCACCGTCGCCAACCCGACCGCCGCGCCGGTCGCGCTGAGCGGCATCGACGCGGCGCTGCTCGATCCCGCCGGTCACCGCCGCTACCGCTGGCGCATCGCCGCGCCGGCGAGCGTGATCGCGGCGCACGGCAGCGCCGGTTTCGAGTCGGTCGTCGCCAACTTTCCCGCCGAGGCGACGCTGCTGCAGCTGACGCCGCGGTGAGCGCCGCCGCCCGCGCCGAGGCGCTGGCCCGGGCCGGGCAGCTGCGCGAAGCGGCGCAGGCGCTGCTCGCCGGCATTGCCGCGGCCGAGGCCGACGCCCTCGTGCTGGCGGCGCAGTGGCGGCTGTTCGGCGTCGCTGCCGACGTGCTCGGCCCGCGCGATGCCGCCGCCGCCAAGGCCCTGCTCGCGCGCGCGGCCGATGCCGGCGACACCTCCGCCCGGGTGCTGCTCGCCTATCTCACCGCCAATCCGGCCTGCGGCCCGGCTGACCTCGCGCGGGCGCGCGACGCTGCTGGCCCCGGCGGTCGCGGCGGTACCGCAGCTGGCGGCGCAGCCGGCGCTGGCCGATGGCCTCGCCGCCCGGCCGCTGCCCCGACCCGAACGGCTGAGCGACTCGCCCGACGTCGTCCGCTTGCCCGCCCTGCTGACAGCGGCGGAATGCGCCCACCTGATCGCCGCCGCCCGCCCCGCGCTCGCCCCGTCGCTGGTCGTCGATCCCGCGACCGGGTCGGCGCGCCCCGACCCGGTCCGCCGCGCCCATGCGATGAGCTTCGGCCCGCTCGACCAGGACCTCGTCGTCAGCGCGGTCGCCGAACGGCTCGCCGCCGCGAGCGGGACGGCGGTGGCGCAGGCCGAGCCGCTCGCCGTCCTCGCCTATGCCCCGGGCGGCGAGTACCGCCCGCACCTCGACACGTTGCCGGGCGAGGCCAACCAGCGCGCGGTGACGGTGCTGACCTACCTCAACGACGATTTCGCCGGCGGCGCGACGGTCTTCCCCGCCGCCGGCCTGAGCGTCGCGCCGCGGACCGGCGACGCCATCGTCTTCCGCGTCGCCGACGCCGCCGGACGGCCGCTGCCGCAGGCGCTCCACGCCGGGGCACCGGTGACGCGCGGCATCAAATATCTGTGTTCGCGCTGGATTAGATCGGCCGCGCATGACATCTGGGGCGCGACCAATATGAGGGAGAGCGCGCCATGATGTTCGACTACAGCGACAAGACGAACGGCCTGATCGACCGGCTGCGCGCCTTCATGGACGAACACATCTACCCCAACGAGGCGCGCTACGAGCAGGAAGTCGCCGAGGGCGATCGCTGGAAGGTGCTGCCCGTCATCGAGGAACTGAAGCCCAAGGCCCGCGCGGCCGGGCTGTGGAACCTGTTCCTCAACATCAGCGAGCACGACACCGACGAGTGGAAGGGCCCGGGCCTGACGAACCTCGAATACGCGCCGCTGGCCGAGGAGATGGGCCGCGCGATGCTGGTCGAGCGAGGTGTTCAACTGCTCGGCCCCCGACACCGGCAACATGGAGGTGCTGCGGACCTACGGCACGCAGGCGCAGAAGGAGCGCTGGCTGCGCCCGCTGATGGCCGGCGAGATCCGCTCGGCCTTCCTGATGACCGAGCCGGCGGTGGCGTCGTCGGACGCGACCAACATCGAGACCAGCATCCGCCGCGAGGGCGACGACTA
This sequence comes from uncultured Alphaproteobacteria bacterium, assembly GCA_963847215.1. Lineage (GTDB taxonomy): Bacteria > Pseudomonadota > Alphaproteobacteria > Sphingomonadales > Sphingomonadaceae > Polymorphobacter_B. The sequence goes on along the minus strand of CAWJZA010000005.1, from coordinate 46,705 downwards.
TATCATCAACGGCCGCAAGTGGTGGTCGAGCGGCGTCGGCGACCCGCGCTGCAAGATCGCCATCGTCATGGGCAAGACCGACACCGATGCCGCCCGCCACCTGCAGCAGAGCCAGGTGCTGGTGCCGCTCGACGCGCCGGGCATCACCAAGGTCCGCGCGCTCAAGGTGTTCGGCTATGACGACGCGCCGCACGGCCATTACGAGGTGATCCTCGACAACGTCCGGGTGCCGGCGACCAACGTCGTCCTGCGCGAAGGCGCGGGCTTCGAGATCGCCCAGGGGCGCCTCGGGCCGGGGCGCATCCACCACTGCATGCGCTCGATCGGTGCCGCCGAGCGCGCGCTCGAGAAGATGTGCAAGCGGCTGAAGTCGCGCACCGCCTTCGGCAAGCCGATCAGCGAGCAGGGCGTCTGGCACGAGCGCATCGCCGACGCGCGCATCGCCATCGAGCAGGCGCGGCTGCTGACGCTGAAGGCCGCCTACATGATGGACACGGTCGGCAACAAGGCGGCCAAGCGCGAGATCGCCATGATCAAGGTCGTCGCGCCGAACATGAGCTGCATGATCCACGACATGGCGATCCAGGCCCACGGCGGCGGCGGCGTCTGCCAGGATTACGGCCTCGCCTCGGGCTATGCCGGGCAGCGGACGCTGCGCCTCGCCGACGGCCCGGACGAGGTCCATCGCCAGGCGATCGCCAAGGACGAGCTGCGGCGGTATAACTAGCCGCAGCGCGGCGGAAGACAGCGCGCACGCCGCAGGCGCGCACGAGCAGTCTTCCGACTCGCGCAAGGCCGGCCGGCGGCCGCGGCGACGCTTCCCGCCGCGTGCCGTCCGACGACGCGGCTTCGCCGCGGCGGCCTGTCGCTACTCCTTCCCTTCGGGGGAGTGGCGAGTGACGGCGCAGCCGGCCCGGCGGTGGCGGCGGTGCGAGGGGCCGCGGCGATGCGGCGGCTTCCCAGCCCCGGCCCCTCCCGAATCGGGAGGGAGAAGGCTCCCATGCTCCGCCGTTCCTCGCTCTGTCGCCTCCTCGCCGCCCCCGCCGTCGCCGCGCCCGACGCCCCGTCGCCGATCCTGACGACGCCGGAGGCGGTCGACGCCCTGACCTACGCCCAGCCGCAGGTCGCCCGCGTCACCCATGTCGATCTCGACCTGACGGTCGACTTCGCCGCCCACGTCATCCGCGGCACGGCGGCGCTCGACATCCTTGCCGGCCCGCAAGCGACCGAGATCGTCCTCGACGACAAGAAGCTGGCGATCCGCAGCATCACCGATGCCGCCGGGCGGCCGCTGCCATTCACCGTCGGCGCCGATGACGAGGAGAAAGGCGCGCCGCTGACCGTCGCCATCGGCGCGGCGCGGCGGATCGTCGTCACCTACGCCAGCGCCCCCGACGCCCGCGCGCTCGGCTGGCTGACCCCGGCGCAGACCGCGGGCAAGGCCAAGCCGTACCTGTTCAGCCAGGGCGAGGCGATCAACAACCGCAGCTGGATCCCGACGCAGGACAGCCCCGGCATCCGCCAGAGCTGGACCGCACGCATCACCGTCCCCGCCGGCCTGACCGCGGTGATGAGCGCCGACCCGCCTGACGCCGGCAGGCGAACCGGGCGAGCCGGGTAGCCCAGCCTTCCGCTTCGCCATGGACCACAATGTCCCGCCCTACCTGATCGCGCTCGCGGTCGGCGACGTCAAGTTCGCCGCCGATCGACCGCCGGACGGGCGTGTTCACCGAGCCGTCGCAGCTTGCCCGTGTCGCGGCCGAACTGTCCGACACCGGCAAGCATGGTCACCGCGGCGGAGGCGCTCTACGGCCCCTATCGCTGGGGCCGCTACGACGTGCTCGTGCTGCCGCCGTCCTTCCCCTTCGGCGGCATGGAGAACCCGACGCTGACCTTCGCCACGCCGACGATCATCACCGGCGACAAGTCGAACGTCGACGTCGTCGCGCACGAGCTGGCGCACAGCTGGTCGGGCAATCTCGTGACCAACGCGACCTGGGCCGACGCCTGGCTCAACGAGGGCTTCACCACCTATTTCGAGAACCGGATCGACGAGGCGCTGTACGGCCGGAACGCGCCGCGACGCTCGCCGACCTGTCGTGGGACGACCTGCAGCGCGACCTGAAGGCCTATCCGGCGGCGGCGACGCGCCTGCACGGCGACCCCAACGGCACCGGCGGCCAGCTCGACTATACCAAGGGCGCGACCTTCCTGCGGACGATCGAGACCATCGTCGGCCGGGCGCGCTGGGACGCCTATCTGCCGCGGCTATTTCGACCGTCACGCCTTCGCGCCCCAGACGACGGCAGGCTTCCTCGCCGACCTGCGCGCGAACCTGATCAAGGGCGACGCGGCGCTCGAGGCGAAGCTTGAGCTCGACCGCTGGGCCTACGAACCGGGGCTGCCCGACAATGCCGTCCATGTGAAGTCGGCGACGCTGGCGCGGATCGACGGGGACCTCAGCCGGCTGGCGGCGGGGGCGCCGGTCGCGTCGCTCTCCACCGCGCACTGGTCGACGCAGGAATGGATCCGCTTCCTCAATGGCCTGCCGCGGCAGCTGCCGGCGGCGCGGCTGGCCGAACTCGACGACACGCTCAAGCTGTCGGCGTCGGCCAACCCGTACATCCGCTCGGCCTGGCCGGTGCTGGCGATCCAAAATCGCTTCGAGCCGGCGGTGCCGGGCATCGAGGCGTTCCTGCCGACGGTCGGGCGCGGGCTGCTGATCCGCCCGGTCTATGCCGCGCTGAAGGCACAGGGCGACTGGGGCATGACCATCGCGCGGCGGGTCTATGCGACCGCGCGCCCGGGCTATCATCCCGTGATCGTCGCCGGCCTCGACCGGATGCTCGGCTGGCCGGGGTGAGCGGCTGGCGGTGGCCGCGTGGCGGCCTGTCGGGCGCCGGGCGAGCGAAGGAAGCAGGGGCCGCGGGCGAAGCCCGCGTCGTCGGACGGGTTCGGCGGAGTTTGGCTCCACCGACCCGCCGGCCGGCGGCGTCGCGAAGTCCGCTCGTAAGCCGGAAATCGCGAAGCGCGATTTCCGGCTTACGCGCGGCCGCTACGCTGCCTTGAGCACGCTTTCGATCTTCGCCTGCGCCGCCGGCTCGTCGATGTTCTCCATCGCCGCCAGTTCGCGCGCGAGGCGGCCGATGGCGGCCTCGTAGATCTGGCGCTCCGAATAGCTCTGCTCGGGCTGATCCTCGGCGCGGTGGAGGTCGCGGACGACTTCGGCGATCGAAACGAGGTCGCCGGAGTTGATCTTGGCCTCATACTCCTGCGCGCGGCGGCTCCACATCGTCCGCTTGATCCGCGGCCGGCCCTTGAGCGTGGTCAGCGCCTCGAGCAGCGTTGCCTGGCTCGACAGCTTGCGCATGCCGACGCCTTCGGCCTTGTTGGTCGGGACGCGCAGCGTCATCCGCTCTTTCTCGAACCGCAGGACGTAGAGTTCGAGGTGCGTGCCGGCGATTTCCGAGCTCTGCACCTCGACGACGCGGCCGACCCCGTGCTTGGGATAGACGACGTGATCGCCGACGACGAAATTGAGCGGCTTGGCGGCCATGATGGTCCTTTCTGGGTCTGGCCCGGACCTGCCGACGCGCGATGACGCGGCAAGTCGACGGGCGCGACGCGGTTGGCCTTTGCAATGGACGCGAGCGCGACGCGCCACGGTCCGGCTATGCGCCGCAGACGCGCGGCACAGGCACACCATTACCGGAAAATGACGCAGATTTCCACGAAAATCCGTCCGCGCGCGGAGAGCCCGACTACTGCCCGTCGCTGCCGGGCTTGTCGCTGAAATATTTCTCGAACTTGCCCGCTTCGCCCTTGTGCGCGTCGGCGTCGGGCGGGGTCGCGCCCTTGACCGTGATATTGGGCCAGGTGGCGGAGAAAGTCGCGTTGAGTTCCAGCCACTTGTCGAGCCCGCCCTCGGTATCGGGCAGGATCGCCTCGGCCGGGCACTCGGGCTCGCAGACGCCGCAGTCGATGCATTCGTTGGGGTTGATGACGACCATGTTGTCGCCCTCGTAGAAGCAGTCGACCGGGCACACCTCGACACAGTCCATGTACTTGCACTTGATGCAAGCCTCGGTCACCACGTACGTCATCGCTCTTGAACCCCTGAAGCGTGTCGGCCGATGTGCTAGACGGGGACGAGCGCTCCCGTCAATGCCGGTGCGTCGTCACGCCGGCGGGTCAGGTCGGCATAAAGCTGGCAGGCCTCGACGAACGGCCCGCGACGGTCGGCCAGCCCCAGCACCTTGACGACGACAACGTCGTCGCGGCTGGGGAAGCTGACCACCGACCCGGCGCGAACCAGCGCCGAAGGGCGATCGATGACCCGCCCGTCGAGGCGGAGATGGCGGCTTTCGCACAGCCGCTGCGCATCGCTGCGCGACTTCGTCAACCTTGCGAACCACAACCATTTGTCGAGCCGCAAACCCTGACCATGGACCAAAGGCTACCGTCCTTTCATGTGGGCGAGGACCGCGAAGGGGGAGTCGGCGGGGGGCGCGGGCGCGGCGCTGCGCTCGTTCCGGATCCCGCCCCAGGCGAACGCGGTCGTGCCGTCGACGAGCCGCGGGCGGTAGCCCAGGGCGCGCATCAGGCGGGCGAAGCGGTCGCGGCTGAGTCCGACGCTGGCGATCCACGTGGCGTCGGGGACGAAGGGGGCACGGCCGTCGCGCTGGTCGTGCATGGCGCGGGCGAGGCGGTCGACCATGTCGATGCGCACGGCAACGCCGCCGCTCGCCGGACCGAGCGCCCAGAACCCCGCGACGGCGTAGAAGGCCGGCGGCACCTCGGCCGCGACGTCGATCGTCACCAGCCCCGCGGCCGGTGGCGGCGGGAGAACGGCGATGCCCTGCGCGGTTGCCCACAAGGCCAGCCGCCAGCGCGTCGGCTCGGGCCGCAGCGCGGCGGCGACGAAGACATGGATGACGCCGATGCGGACGCCGGCGGCGACCAGCGCCTTGCGGTCGGCTCGGGTCAGCGCCTCGACCTGGGTCGCGACGTCGGCGCGCAACAGGCAGCCGACGCCTTCGACCAGCCGCACGATCAGCCCGCGCGCCGCCGGCGACACCCCGGGCACCAGCGCGGCGATGCGGGTCAGCGGCGCAAGGTGGGCGTCGCGGGCGTGGGCGAACCACGCCGCCAGCCGGTCGGCGACGGCGCGTCGATCGGCGAAGGCGACGCCCTCCAGCGCCCGGTCGGTTTCGAGCCGCGGGTTGAGCGCGTCCCGGCCGGCGGTCAGCTTGCCGACCCGCGCCCCCCGCCACAGGATGCGCGGCGGCAGGCCGCCGTCGAAGGCGAGGCTGAACTCGGCGTCGGGCGCGGCAACCAGCGCGGCGCAGCGCCGGGTGAACTCGCGCGGCAGGTGGCGCTCGGCCGCGGCCAGCAGCATCCGCTTCTCCCCGGCGCGCGCGCTCGGGTCGGGGGTGAAGCGGAAGCCGTCGAGCGTGCCGATCGCCTCGCCCTCGACCGCGACCGTGCCGTCGGGATCGACGGCGACGCGCTGCTCGCCGCGGATCTTCAGGTCCTTCAAGAGCACCGCCGTCCGCCGGTCGACGAAGCGCTGGGTCAATTTGTGGTGGAGCGCATCCGACAGCCGGTCCTCGAGCTCGCGCGTCCGGTCGGCCCAGCGCGCGCCGTCGGCGAGCCAGCCGGGGCGATGAGCGACATAGGTCCAGGTCCGGGCCGCCGCGATGCGGTCGGCGACCTGGCCGATGTCGCCGCCGACGTTGTCGAGCGCGGCGAGCTTCGCTGGCGATCCACGCCGCCGGCAGCGTGCCGTCGCCCTCGCTCAGGTGGCGGAAGATGCGCGCCGTCAGCCGCGCGTGCTGTTCCGCGCCGGTCTTGCGGTAATCGGGAACGCCGCACGCCGCCCACAGCCGGGCGATGCGGCCGCGGCCGTGCGCGCGCTCCATCACCCACGGTTCGCCGGCCAGCCGCTTGAGCACCGCCAGGTCGATCGCCTCGTCGCCGTGGACCAGCTCGGCCCGCGCCGGGCGCTCCTCCAGGCTGCCGATCAGCCGCGGCAGCGTCGTCGTGTCGAGGCGGGCGTTGCGCCAGACGAGCTGGGTCAGCGGCGGGAAGACGTGCCCCTCGATCGCGGCGATCTCCTCGGCCGCGAAGGTCGCCGCCGCGTCCTGGCCGAGCTGGACGACGCCGAAGCTGCCGTCCCTGGCGTGTCGCCCGGCGCGGCCGGCGATCTGCGCCATCTCGGCGGTCGTCAATCGGCGGTGGCGCCGGCCGTCGAACTTGCTCAGCGAGGCGAAGGCGACATGGGCGATGTCCATGTTGAGCCCCATGCCGATGGCGTCGGTGGCGACGAGGTAGTCGACCTCGCCCGACTGGTACATCGCCACCTGGGCGTTGCGCGTGCGGGGCGAGAGCGAACCCATGACCACCGCGGCGCCGCCCTTGTGCCGGCGCAGCATCTCGGCCAGGCGCATAGACCTCCTGCGGCGGTGAAGGCGACGATGGCCGTGCGCCGGGGCAGGCGCGACAGCTTCTTCGGCTCGGCATAAGACAGGGTCGAGAAGCGCGGCCGGGTGACGATCTCCGCATCGGGCAGCAGCCGGCGGATCAGCGGGCGCAGCGTCTCCGACCCCAGGATCATCGTCTCGGCATAGCCGCGCATGTGCAGCAGCCGGTCGGTGAAGACATGGCCGCGCGCGGGGTCGGCGCCGACCTGCCCCTCGTCGATGGCGACGAACGCCACCTCGCGGTCGGTCGGCATCGATTCCGCGGTGCACAGGAAATAGCGCGCGGTGTCGGGCAGGATCTTCTCCTCGCCGGTGATCAGCGCGACCTGGGCGGCGCCCTTGATGGCGACGACCCGGTCATAGACCTCGCGCGCGAGCAGGCGCAGCGGGAAGCCGATCATGCCGCTGACGTGGCCGCACATGCGCTCGACCGCGAGGTGGGTCTTGCCGGTGTTGGTCGGGCCGAGAACCGCGGTCAGCGCGGGCGTCAGACGCGGTGCGAAGCAAGCCGCTCATCGCCTCGAGGTGAGGCCGGAGGGTCCCGGATACAAGCCGGGCGGTCGGCGGCGCGCTGCTCGGCTCATCGCATCCTTTTACGGACCATGGGCTAAAGCGAAGGTGACACAGGCCGCATCCCGATTCAAGTGAACCCTTGAAGACGCTCGCTTTGCCGCAGCGCGGTCGCCGGGGCGTTGACTTGCCCGTCGGCCGGCGACACGACTGCTGCAGCGGAAGAGCGGGGGTTCGGACGTGTACCAATCGGGAATCAACGAGTTCGGCGGATCTCGCGGCAGCCGGCGCCGAGCGCGCGGCCGGGACGCGTGATCCTGCTGCCGCGGGCGCCGTCGCCGTCGCGGCTCGACCTCGGGCGCGCCTTCGACCGCTTTGCCGACCTCGACCTCGCCGTCGACCTGGGCCAGCGGATCGGCGGCCGCGACTGGTGGCTGGGCCTCGGCCTGGTCACGACGCTGTGCCTCAGCGCGCTCGGCGCCGGCACGCTGGCGTCCCGCTGCCGGGGCCGGTGCGCGCGCCGCTGACCCCGGCCCAGGCCGACGACGCCCGCCCCGACACCATCGCGCCGCTCGCCGCCGGGGCGACGACCGGGCGGCAGGCCCCGCCGACCCGGCTGGTCGAGGCGCTGAGCGAGGTGCCCGAGCGCCCGCGGATCGAGACCACCGCGCGCGTCGGCCGCGGCGACAGCCTCGCCGCGGCGCTGCGCCGCGCCGGGGTCGGCGCCGACGACGCCGGCACCGCCGCGCGCCTGATCGCCGGCCAGGTCCGCGGCGTCGCGCCGGGCACCGGCGCTCGACCTCGTCCTCGGCCGCCGCGAGACGCGCAGCGTGCCGCGCCCGCTCGACAGCCTCGGCTTCCGCGCCGCCTTCGACCTGCGCCTCGAACTCGCCCGCGTCGACGGCGCCCTGACCCTGAAGCGCATCCCCATCGCCGTCGACGACACGCCGCTGCGCGTCACCGGCACGGTCGGCGGCAACCTGCTGCGCGCCGTCCGCGCCGCCGGCGTCCCCGCCGCGCAGGCGGCCGAGTACCGCCAGAACCTCGCCTATGTCCTCGACCTGCAGCGCCAGGTCGGCCGCCGCGACCGCTTCGACGTGATCCTCGAGCACCGCCACGCCGAGACCGGCGAGAACGAGACCGGCGGCCTGCTCTACGCCGCGCTGCGCCCCGAACGCGGCAATCCGGTCGAGCTGATGCGCTGGACCTATGGCGGCAAGGCGATGTTCTTCCGCGCCAGCGGCGAGAGCGCGCGCAAGGGGCTGATGCGGACGCCCGTCGACGGCGCGCACGAGACCAGCGGCTTCGGCATGCGCCTGCACCCGATCCTCGGCTATTCGCGGCTGCACCAGGGCATCGACTTCGGCGCCGCGAGCGGCACGCCGATCATGGCGGCGGCGGCGGGCAAGGTGACCTTCGCCGGCTGGCACGGCGGCCACGGCAACTATGTCCAGGTGCTCCACCGCCCCGGGCTGATGACCGCCTATGGCCACATGAGCCGCTTCGCCGTGCGGCCCGGCCAGGCCGTCGGTCAGGGCGAGGTCATCGGCTATGTCGGCTCGACCGGCCTGTCGACCGGCCCGCACCTGCACTACGAGGTCTGGGTCAACAACGCGCCGGTCGACCCGACCAACATCAAGTTCACCGGCGGCACCAACCTGACCGGCGGCGAACTCGCTCGCTTCGAGAGCGAAATGGCCAAGCTCCGCGGCCTGAAGGCGGCGGGCAGCGAAACGGCGGAGGCGGACGACCCGAAGGGCCGGCGGCGGGGCTAGGCGCCCTCCCACCGCACGAAGATCGCCGTCGGCAACAGGCGGCCGCGCGCCTCCTCGCGGATCGTCATCTCGCCGGCGGTGATGGTGCCGCCCAGCCCGGCAAGCGCCTCGGCGGCGAGTTCGGCGATCGCGACCGCCGACATGCGGATCGCGTAGACGGTCAGCACCAGGAAGCGCGAGCGTTCGTCGAGCAGACCGCGCGCCAGCGCCAGCAGCTCGGGCAGGTCGCGGTACAGCTCCCACACTTCGCCGTCCGGCCCGCGGCCGTATTTCGGCGGATCGAGGATGATCCCGTCATAACGCCGGCCGCGGCGCACCTCGCGGCGCAGGAACTTGAGCGCGTCGTCCACCACCCAGCGGATCGGCGCCTCCGCCAGCCCGCTCAGGCGCTGGTTCTCCACCGCCGCCGAGACCGCCTTCTTCGACGCATCGAGGTGGGTGACGCCCGCCCCCGCCGCGGCGCAGACGAGGCTGCCGACGCCGGTATAGCCGAAGGCGTTGAGCACGCTCGCCCCCACCCCGCAGCGCCCCGCCATCCAGTCCCAGTGACACGCCATATCGGGGAAGAAGCCGAGATGGCGGAACGGCGTGTTGGTGGCGGCGAAGCGCACCGCGCCGTACGTCAGCGGCCATGACGCCGGCACCTGCGGCGCCAGGGTCCAGCGCCCGCCGCCGTCCTCCTCCGACCCGCCGACGAACTCGCCGTCGGCCGTCCAGTCGGGCGCGGCCGGCGTCCACAGCGCCTGCGGTTCGGGGCGGATGAAGCGGTAGGGACCGTAGCGTTCGAGCTTGCGTCCGTGACCGCTGTCGATCAGGCCGTAATCGGCCCAGGGTTCGGCGGTGAGGAGGGCAAGGTCCACCTCACGCGGCCCGCCGCACCGCCGCGGCGCCGACGTCGGCCACCGCATAGGGCCCGGCGACCAGCCGGCCGGCGGCGGCGCGCACCGCATCGAGATCGACGGCGTCGACCCGGGCGACGAGTTCGGCCGGCGTCTGCAAGCGGTCGTGGGCGAGCAGCTGCCGGGCCAGGAACTCGGCCCAGCCGCCGGGCGATTCGAGGCTCATCAGCAAGCCGGCGCGGACCTGCGCCTTCGCCCGCGCCAGCTCGTCGGGACGCAGCGTATGGGCGGTCGTCGCCAGCACGTCGACGGCGAGGGCGAAGGCGCGTCCGGCATCCTTCTTCGCCGTCGCCAGATAGACCGAGAACAGCCCGGCGTCGGCATAAGGCGTGGTCGAGGCGTAGACGCTGTAGGCGAGGCCGCGCTCCTCGCGCAGTTCCTGGAACAGCCGCGACGAGGCGCCGCCGCCTGCCGCCATGGTGAACAGGGCAATGGCGTCGTTGTCAGGGTGACGGTGGCCGGGCGCCGCCGCACCGAGCGTCAGATGCGCCTGCTCGAACTTGCGGCGGTCGTGGACCACGCCGGGGGCGAAGACGGCCGGGGCAAAGGCGGGGCGGGTGCCGGAGGCGAGGTCGCCGAACAGCCGCTCGCTCAGCGCGACCAGCGCGTCATGGTCGACCCGGCCCGCCGCGGCGACGATGCACGAACCGCCGCGATACTGGACGTCGAGCCAGTCGCGCAGGTCGGCCTCGGTGATCGCCGCGACCGACGCCTCGTCGCCGAGGATCGAGCGACCGAGCGCCTGCCCCGGATAGGCGGCCGCCTGCAGATGATCGAAGACGATGTCGTCGGGCGTGTCGCGGGCCTCGCCGAGTTCCTGCAGCACGACCGCCTTCTCGCGCTCGAGCTCGTCGGCGTCGAAGCGCGGCCGGCGGACGAGGTCGGCAATGATGTCGAGGCCCAGCGTCAGGTCTTCGGCCAGCAGCCGCGCGTGGAACACCGTCATGTCGCGCGCGGTATAGGCATTTAGCGACCCGCCGACGTCCTCGATCTGCTCGGCGATGGCGCGCGCCGAACGCGCGGCGGTCCCCTTGAACACCATGTGCTCGAGCAGGTGGGCGACGCCGTTGGTCCGCTCCTCCTCCAGCCGGGCGCCGGTATCGACGTGGAGCCCGACGGCGACGGTGGCCACCTGCGGCATGTCGTGCGACACGACGCGCAGCCCGTTGGCGAGGGTCGTCAGCTGCATCAGGCGAACGCCGGCACGGCCCGCGCCGTGGCCCGCGCGGCGACGAACGCCTCGATCGCGGCAAGGTCGGCGGGCAGGCGGGTGAAGCGTTCCTCGCGGTCGAACAGTCCGGCGGCGCGCGGTGGCAGCGCCGGCCGCTGGCCCGACGCCCGCTCGACGGCATCGGGGAACTTCGCCGGATGGGCGGTGGCGAGCGTGACGACCGGGCCGGCGGCCTCGGTCGCCCGCGCCGCCGCCAGGCCGATCGCCGTGTGCGGGTCGATCAGCTCGCCCGCGGCCTCGAGCGCCCAGCGCAGCGCCTGCGCCATGCTGCCGCCATCGACGCGGACGCTGGTCAGCAGCCCGGCGCCGGCGCGCACGTCGGCCGGCAGATCGAGCCGCCGCGTCGCCTCGAAACCGGCCATTGCCGCGGCGACGCGCGCGCCGTCGCGGCCGTACAGCTCGAACAGCAGGCGCTCGAAGTTGGAGCTGACCTGGATATCCATCGACGGCGCGGCGGTCGGCGTCACCGCACCCACCGAATAGTCGCCGCCGCTGAGCGCGCGGTGGACGATGTCGTTGACGTTGGTCGCGACGATCAGCCGCTCGATCGGCAGGCCCATGCGCGCGGCGACCCAGCCGGCGAAGACGTCGCCAAAATTTCCGGTCGGCACGCTGAAGCTGACGCTGCGTCCCGGCGCGCCGAGGCGGACGGCGGCGTAGAAATAATAAACCACCTGCAGCAGCAGCCGCGCCCAGTTGATCGAGTTGACGGCGGCGAGATGGAAGCGACCGGCGAAGGCGGCATCGTTGAACATCGCCTTGACCAGCGCCTGGCAGTCGTCGAAGTGCCCGTCGACGGCGACGTTGAAGACGTTCGGCGCCATTACCGTCGTCATCTGCCGCCGCTGAACCTCGCTGACCCGGCCGGCCGGGTGGAGCATGAAGACGTCGACCCGGTCGCGTCCGGCCAGCGCGTCGATCGCCGCCGAGCCGGTGTCGCCGCTGGTCGCCCCGACGATCGTCAGATGCTCGGTCCGTCGCGCCAGGAAGGTTTCGAACAGGTGCCCGAGCGCCTGCATGGCGATGTCCTTGAACGCCAGCGTCGGGCCGTGGAACAGCTCGAGCAGCCAGTGCCGCTCGTCGAGCTGCACCAGCGGCGCGATGGCCGCATGGCTGAACCCGGCATAGGCCCGGGTCAGCAGCGCGCGGAGCTCGGCCTCGTCCAGTGCGTCGCCGACGAACGGGGCGCAGACGCGGACCGCCGTCTCGACATAGTCGAGGCCCGCCAGCGCCGCGATGCCGGCCGCGTCGAACCGCGGCCAGTGCGCCGGCACATAGAGGCCGCCATCGGCCGCCAACCCGGCCAGCGTCACGCCTTCGAAGTCGAGGGTCGGCGCGGCCCCGCGCGTGCTGACATAATCCATGGAGAGGCCGGTCTAGCGGCGGGGGGGCGACGGAGCAAGGCTAGCCCCCCGCCGCCACTGGCGCAGATAGACGAGGTACACGCCCGCAAGCGTCACCGCGAAGGCGAGCCACTGCAGGGCGTAGCTCAGATGGTTGTCGGGCAGGTCGTCCGGCTCCGGGGTGCGCGATACGGCCAGCGGCGGAACCGCGGTCGTCGGGATCAGCATCAGCGTCGGCCGCCCCGCGGCAGCGCCATAGGGATGCTCGATCAGGGTGCCGGTGAAGGTCGCGGCGACGTCGAGCGCAGGGACGCGGTCGGGGCGCAGCGTCCAGCCGGCGACCACGGCGACGGCTCCGGGGGCGCCGCCGGGACCGCAGCCGACGAGGACGAGGAAGCCGCCGTCGCCGCCGGCGCTGGTCCCCCCCTTGAGGTCGTACGGCCGGACCCGGCCCGGACGGCAATCGATCGTCGCCCGCCGGTACTGGACGTCGGCGCCGCCCCGTTGCGCGGCGATCAGCGTCGCCACCGGCACCGGCGGCAGCGTGCGGGTGACCTCGAGGCGGGCGAGGAGATCATGCTTCCACGGCCGGCGGATCGCATACTGCCAGTAGCTGAGGCCGAGCAGCAGCGGCAGCATGACCAGCGTCAGCAGCGTCGCGCCGACGGGCAGGCCGCGCTTCATTCGTGCCGCCCGAGCCGCGCGTCGTTCTTGTACTCGAGCGCGAGCAGGACACCCTTGGCGATGCGCAGCGATCCCAGCGTCAGGCCGAGCGTCAGCGGCAGCCAGACGACGACGTGAACCCACCATGGCGGCGAAACCGCCAGCTCGAGCCAGATCGCGCCGACGACGACGATCGCCCCCACGAGAAAGATGAGGAACGGCGCGGCCGCGTCGCCGACGTCGAAGCTGCTGTAATCGAGCCCGCAGGACGCACAGCGGTCGCGGAAGGAGGCGACGCGGTGGAACATCGTGGGCGCGCCGCAGCGCGGGCAGCGGCCGAGCAGCGCGCCGGTGAACGCCGGCTGCGCCAGCGGGCGCGCCACCGCCTCAGCCGCCGGCCGCCGAGACCAGCGCCCCGAAGTGGCTGCCCCAGCAATAGATGGCAATGAACAGGAACAGCCAGACGACGTCGACGAAGTGCCAGTACCAGGCCGCCGCCTCGAAGCCGAAGTGCTGCGTCGGCGTGAAGTCGCCGCGGTAGGTCCGCATCAGGCAGACGATGAGGAAGATCGTGCCGACGAAGACGTGGAAGCCGTGGAACCCGGTCGCCATGTAGAAGGTCGCGCCATAGATGTTGCCGGCGAAGCCGAAGGCGGCGTGGCTGTATTCGAACGCCTGGATGGCGCTGAAGCACGCGCCGAGAATGATGGTGAACCACAGCCCCTTCTTCAGCCCCTCGCGGTCGCCGTGGATCAGGGCGTGGTGGGCCCAAGTGACCGTCGTCCCCGACAGCAGCAGGATCATGGTGTTGAGCAGCGGGAAGGCGAAGGGATCGAGCACCTCGACGCCCTTCGGCGGCCAGACGCCGCCGACCACCGCCGCGCCGCTCGGGTAGAGCGAGGAACTGAAATAAGCCCAGAACCAGGCGACGAAGAACATCACCTCCGAGGCGATGAACAGGATCATGCCGTAACGGTGGTGCAGCTGGACGACAGGCGTATGGTCGCCGGTGTTCGCCTCATGGACGACGTCCGACCACCACGAGTAAAAGGTGAACAGGACACCGGTCAGGCCCAGAAAGAACACCCACGGGCCGAATGCCGCCTTGTGCATCCAGCCGATCCCGCCCGCCGCCATGGTCAGCGCGGCGAAGGCGCCGATGATCGGCCATGGGCTGGGATTGACCAGGTGGTAATCGTGGTTGTGCGTCTTGGCGTGCGCCATGGCGTCAGTTCCTCGTGGCCGCCGGATCGGCTTTCGCCGCATCTACGGGATAGAAGGTATAGGATAAAGTGATCTCGTCGATCTTCCGCGCCTGGGGATCGTCGAGGATCGCGCGGTCGACGAAATAGGTCACCGGCATCTCGACCGTCTGCCCGGCCTTCAGCGTCTGCTCGGTGAAGCAGAAGCACTGGATCTTCTTGAAATATTTGCCGGCGAGATCGGGCGAGACGTTGAACGTCGCCCGCCCGGTCGTCGCCGCGCCGCTGATGTTGGTCGCACGGAAGAAGGCCATGCGACGGCCGCCGAGCGGCACCGTCACCTGCGTCGCGTCGGGCCGGAACTGCCACGGCATGCCGGGCGAGACGTTGCCGTCGAAGCGGACCTTGATCGTTGCCCCGGCCAGCGGCTGCTCGGCCGCAGCCGCGCGCCCGGTCGTCCCGGCGAAGCCGGTGGCGGCGCAGAAGACGCGGTAAAGGGGAACGCTGGCAAACGCGACGCCGGTCATGGCGACGGCAATGCCGGCGGCCCACATCGCCGTGCGCGTGTTGGCGGTGGTGCTCACTTGATCATCCGGACGATGGTAATGCCGAAGAACAGCAGGACCAGCGCGCCGAGGAACAGCCCGAGGGCCACGTTGCGCGAGCGCCGCCGCCGGTTGAATTCGGCGGTCTGCTCCGGGCTCCAGTCGACCTTCATCGCAGCAGCAGGTGATCGGCGACGAGCGCCGCGAAAATCAGGAACAGATAGGCCAGCGAGTAGCGGAACAATGCCTTTTCCGGCGCCATCCCGGCGGCGACGACCGCCGTGTTGCGCCACACCGCGACGGCGCGGGCGATGAACACCGCGCCGGTGATCGTCGCCACCGCGCCGTATACCCACCCGGTCAACCCGAGCAGCCACGGCAGCAGCGTGACGGGCACGAGGACCAGCGTATAGGCCAGCACCTGCCGCCGGGTCGCCGCCTCGCCGGCGACGACGGGGAGCATCGGCACGCCGGCCTTGGCGTAATCGGCCTCCATGAACAGGGCCAGGCTCCAGAAATGCGGCGGCGTCCACAGGAAGATGATCGCGAACATCAGCCAGGGCAGCGCCGTGACATCGCCGGTCACCGCCGCCCAGCCGATCAGCGGCGGAAAGGCCCCGGCGGCGCCGCCGATGACGATGTTCTGCGGCGTCCGCCGCTTGAGCCAGACGGTGTAGACGACGGCATAGAACAGGATCGAGCCGGCGAGGATCGCCGCCGCCAGCAGGTTGACGCCGAGCCCCATGACCACGACCGCGCCGACCGCCAGCGCGACGCCGAACGCCAGCGCCTCGCCCGGTGCGACGCGTCCGGCGGGCAGCGGACGATTGGCGGTGCGCTTCATCACCGCGTCGATGTCGGCCTCGTACCACTGGTTGAGGGCACCAGCCGCACCCGCGCCGACAGCGACGCACAGGATGGCGACCACAGCGGTGAACGGGTGGACGTGCCCGGGAGCGGTCAGCAGGGCGCATGCCGCCGAGAAGACGACGAGGCTCATCACCCGCGGCTTCAGCAGCGCGAGATAGTCGCGCCAGTCGGCGAAGCTGACGCCCGGCGGAGCGACGACCGCGAGGGAATTGCTTGCCATCGGCCTACTTGATGACCGGCAGCGTCTCGAACTGGTGGAACGGCGGCGGCGACGGCAGCGTCCACTCCAGCGTCGTCGCGCCTTCGCCCCAATAGTTGCCCTCGACACGGCGGCCGGCGATCAGCGACCAGACGACGTTGACGAAGAAGAACACCATGCCCACCGCCATGATCGCATAGCCGATGCTGGAGATGTAGTTGTAGTGCTCGAACTGCGCCGGATAGTCGGGGATCCGCCGCGGCATCCCGTCCTGGCCGAGGAAGTGCTGCGGGAAGAACAGGATGTTGACGCCGACGAAGAACACCCAGAAGTGGAGCTTGCCCAGCGTCTCGTTATACGCCCGCCCGCTCATCTTGCCGAACCAGTAATAGAAGCCGGCGAAGATGGCGAATACCGCGCCCAGCGACAGCACGTAGTGAAAGTGCGCGACGACGTAATAGGTGTTGTGCATGTACGTGTCGACACCGGCGTTGGACAGGATGACGCCGGTGACGCCGCCGACGGTGAACATGACGATGAAGCCGATCGCCCACAGCATCGGCGTCTCGAAGCTGATCGACCCGCCCCACATCGTGGCGATCCAGCTGAAGATCTTGATGCCCGTCGGCACGGCGATGATCATCGTCGCGGCGGTGAAGTACATCTTGGTGTTCACGTCGAGGCCGCTGGTGAACATGTGGTGGGCCCAGACGATGAAGCCGATCAGGCCGATCGCGACCATGGCGTAGGCCATGCCGAGGTAGCCGAACACCGGCTTCTTCGAGAAGGTCGAGATGATCTGGCTGATCATGCCGAAACCGGGCAGGATCATGATGTAGACCTCGGGGTGACCGAAGAACCAGAACAGGTGCTGGTAGAGGATCGGATCGCCGCCGCCGGCCGGATCGAAGAAGGTCGTGCCGAAGTTGCGGTCGGTCAGCAGCATGGTGATCGCGCCGGCCAGAACCGGCAGCGACAGCAGCAGCAGGAAGGCGGTGACCAGCACCGACCAGACGAACAGCGGCATCTTGTGCAGCGTCATGCCCGGCGCGCGCATGTTGAAGATGGTGGTGATGAAGTTGATCGCGCCCAGGATCGACGAGGCGCCGGCCAGGTGGAGCGACAGGATCGCCATGTCGACCGCCGGCCCGGGGTGACCCGACGTCGACAGCGGCGCGTACAGCGTCCAGCCAGTGCCGGCGCCGTTGAAGCCGGCGGGGCCCTCGACGAACATCGAGCCGAACAGCAGCAGGAACGCCGGCGGCAGCAGCCAGAACGAGACGTTGTTCATCCGCGGGAAGGCCATGTCGGGGGCGCCGATCATCAGCGGGACGAACCAGTTGCCGAAGCCGCCGATCATCGCCGGCATGACCATGAAGAAGACCATGATCAGTCCATGCGCGGTGATGAACACGTTCCACAGGTGGTACGAGGCGTCGAGATTCCCGTGGGTGAACCACGTCAGGTACTGGATGCCCGGGTGCGCCAGCTCGGCGCGCATGATGCCCGAGATCGCGCCGCCGACGATGCCGGCGAAGATCGCGAAGATCAGGTAGAGGGTGCCGATGTCCTTGTGATTGGTCGAGAACAGCCAGCGCTTGGCAAAGCTCAGCTCGACGTGACCGCTGTGGTCGTCGTGGGCGAGCCCGGCGTCGAAGGCGGAAGTGGCCATGGGTCCAGTCTCTTACTTGGTCGCGGCGGGCGTCGCGGGCGCCGGGGCGGCAGGAGCGGTCGGCGCGGGCGCCGGCGGCGCGGTTTCGGTCGGGACGGCGGGCGTGACGCCGGTCGCCACCTCGGCGGCGGCGTTCGCGGCCGGCGGGCGCGTCGAAGCCAGCGTGGTCGCCGACGCTGCCGCCGTCTTCGGCGCGATGCCGTTTTCCTTCTGCTTGGCGGCGACCCACGCGGCGAAGCGCGCCGGGGTCACGACCTCGACGACGATCGGCATGAAGGCGTGCTTGGTGCCGCACAGCTGGAAGCACTGGCCGTAGTAGACGCCCGGGCGATCGACCTTGAACCACGTCTCGTTGATCCGGCCGGGCACGGCATCCATCTGCACCCAGAAGGATGGGATCGCCCAGGCGTGGATGACGTCGGCGGCGGTGGTCAGGACGCGCACGGTGGTGCCGGCGGGCACGACGACGCGGTTGTCGACGCCCAGCTTGGCCGGATCGCCCTTCTTCGCCGCGTCGGCGTCGGACAGGACGATCGAGTTGAAGCTGAAGCCGCCCTGGTCCGGGTACTCATATTCCCAGTACCACTGGTGGCCGGTGGCCTTGATCGTCAGCCCGGCCTTGGGCGGCGAATACTGGTTGGCCAGCAGGCGGAACGACGGCACCGCGATCCAGACGAGGATGAGGACCGGCACCGCGGTCCAGATGACCTCGACCAGCGTGTTGTGCGACGTCCGCGACGCGACCGGGTTGCGGCCGGCGCGGTAGCGGAACAGCACCCAGATCAGCAAAGCGAAGACGACGATGCACACGGCGATCATCAGCGGGTCGAGAATGCCGGTGGCGAAGCGCCGGGCCTCGACGGCGATCGGCGTCACCGCCTGCTGCAGGTCCCAGCCGCCGCTCGGCTGGCCGATCCCGGCGGTCGGCAGCGTCGCTGCGGCGACCGGGGCGGCTGCTGCCGGGACGGCGGTCGTCGTCACCGGCACCACCGGCGCCGATCCGACGGCAGCCGACTGGGCATGGAGGATCGTGCCCCACAAGGTCGACGCAGCGACGGACAGCTTGGCAGAAACGCGCATCGGGGCCCTTCGGTCAACACACCGCCGGCACACGATCAGGGGCCGGCGCGGATTGCGGCGGCTTATATGCCCCGCGGTCCGGCGCGACAAGCGCACAACTGCCGCACTGCGGCATGGCCGGTTCAGGGCAGCAGGTCGGGGAAGCCGGCCGTGGTCCGCGCCGCCTGGGCGCGGATCGCCTCGGACACGTCGCCGCCCTGGAGCATGCCGGCGTTCCACGTCGCGACATAGTCGAGCCCCTGGGCGATGGTCGCGTCACGGCCGTGGTTGAGCACCGCCTTGATGCCGGTGATCGCCAGCGGCGACTTGGCGGCGATCTCCGCCGCCAGCGCCTGCGCCGCGGCCAGCGCCGCGACATGGTCGGGTTCGACCCGGTTGAGGAAGCCGTAGCGCGCCGCCTCCTCGGCACCGAAACGGCGTCCGGTGTAGGCCAGCTCGCGGACCAGCCCCTGCGGCAGCAGGTGGGGGATCCGCTGCAGCGTGCCGACGTCGGCGACGATGGCGATGTTGATCTCCTGCACGGTGAAGAAACAGTCAGCGGTGCCGACGCGCAGGTCGCACGCGGTGACGAGGTCGACGCCACCGCCGATGCAGCCGCCCTGGATGCAGGCGATGACCGGCACGCGGGCGCGGTCGATGCAGCTGAACGTCTCCTGCAACTGGTGGACGTGGCGGCGGAAGGCCTCGCGCGCCCGGCCGGGATCGCTGCCCGGCGCGGCGAGCGTGCTGCCGGCCCAGCCGAGATCGAGCCCGGCGGTGAAGTGCTTGCCGGTCGAGGCGATGACCACCGCCCGCACACTCGGGTCGGCGTCGATCGCGGCGAAGGCCTTGGGCACGTCGGTCCAGAAGGCCGCGTTCATCGTGTTGAGCTTGTCGCCACGGCTGAGCGTCACCGTGGCGACGCCCGCGGCGACCTCCAGCGTCAAAGTCTCCAGTTCCACCGCGTCTCTCCCCAGAGTAGAACACGGCCATGACCAAGTTCACCGTCAACGGCAATCCCGTCCATTACCTGCTGCCGGCCGACACGCCGCTGCTGTGGGCGCTGCGCGACGCGTCGAACCTGACCGGCACCAAGTTCGGCTGCGGCGCGGGACTTTGCGGGGCCTGCACGGTCCATGTCGACGGCAAGGCGGTGCGGTCGTGCCAGACGACGATCGGCGACATCGAGGGCAGTTTCGTCACGACCATCGAGGGGCTGTCGTCCGACCGCAGCCACATCGTCCAGGCGGCGTGGATCGCCGAGCAGGTGCCGCAGTGCGGCTACTGCCAGTCGGGGATGATCATGGCGGTCGCGGCGCTGCTCAAGGCGACGCCGCACCCGAGCGACGAGCAGATCGACGCCGAGATCACCAACATCTGCCGCTGCGGCACCTACCCGCGCATCCGCCGGGCGATCCATGCGGCCGCGGCCGGCGTGGTCGACGCCGCCATCGCCCGCCGGGCACGCCCGGCGATGCCGCGCGCCGCGCGCCGTCGATGGTCGCCAATCCGCGCCGCGTGGCGTGAGCCGATCCCCGTCCGCAATGGCTTGATCGCGGCCGAACGATAGCGATACTGCCGCAGGGCGGTAGTTGCGGGGGTTGGGGTGCGGCGCGGCGGAGGCAACGTGGCGGCGGCCGCGCGGTGAGGAACAGCGTCATCGCCGCGGCCGCGTGGCACGTCGCGACGCACGAGATGCTGGCCCTGACCGCCGTCGGCATCGCCCTGTCGCTGATCGACGATCTGGTCGTCGACGCCGTCTTCTTTGCCCTCGTCGCGCGGCGGCGGACGCGGGCCGACCCGCTGCCGCCGCGACCGCCAGGACCGCCGTCATGGCTGGCGATCATCATTCCCGCCTGGGACGAGGCCGACGTCATCGGCGCGATGCTCGGCGACCTGCTGGCGGCGCTCGACTACCCGCGCTACCGCGTCTTCGTCGGCACCTATGCCAACGATCCGGCGACTCGCCGCGCGATCATGCGGGTCGGCGATCCGCGGGTCGAGATGGTCACCTGCGCGCGCCCCGGGCCGACGACCAAGGCCGATTGCCTCAACCACCTGTGGCGCGCCGTCGTCGCGTACGAGGCGGCGGCCGCGATCCGTTTCAAGGCGGTCGTGCTGCACGACGCCGAGGACGTGGTCGACGGCGAGGAGCTGGCGCTGTTCGACGCCCATATCCCGCCGCTGGCGATGGTCCAGCTGCCGGTCGTGCCGCTGGTCGACGCGGGCTCGCGCTGGATCAGCGGCCATTATCTCGACGAGTTCGCCGAAGCCCACCGCAAGGACCTGATCGTTCGCGGCGCGATCGGTGCCGGCGTGCCCAGCGCCGGCGTCGCCTGCGCCATCGACCGCGAGGTGCTCGGCCGGCTGGCCGGCCCGGGCGCGGCGCCGTTCGATCCCGCCAGCATGACCGAGGACTATGAACTCGGCATGCGGATCGCCGCGCTGGGCCGTGCCGGCATGCTGGTCCGCTGCCGCGGTCGCGGCGGCCTGATCGCCACGCGCGAGCATTTTCCGGCGACGCTCGATGCCGCCGTCCGGCAGAAGACGCGCTGGCTGCTCGGCATCGCCCTCGACGGGTGGGACCGGATCGGCTGGCGCCCGGGCCTGGCCGACCGCTATATGCTGCTGCGCGACCGCAAGACGATCGTCGCGCCGCTGCTGGTCGGCCTCGGCTATCTCGCGATGGCGATGGCGGCGGTCGACGGCGCTGTTCGCTGGCTCGTCCCCGCCGCGGCGCACTTCGCGCCGCTGGCGCCGCCCGGCTCGCTGCTCGCCCGGCTGCTTCTGGTCAACGCCGCCGCGCTGGGCTGGCGGCTCGGCTGGCGCGCCGCTTTCACCGGGCGGATCCACGGCTGGCGCGAGGGGCGTGCGCGCCGTGCCGCGCACGGTCGTCGGCAACCTGATCAACGGCATCGCCGCCGTCCGCGCCCTGCGCCGCTATGCGCGGATCCGCGCCGGGCGCGAGACACCGCGCTGGGACAAGACCGCGCATCGCTTCCCCGTCGGCCACCGGGCAGCGGAGTGACACCCGGCCGGAGCCGCCCGGCGCGGGCCTTGCGCGGCGGCGTGGTCGTGCTGACCGTGGCAGTCGCCTGCCGCGTTCCGGCGATCGAGCGTGAGTTCAGGGCGGCGCTGGCGGCGGGCGGGGCCGTCGATCGCGGCGGCGAGCGCCCGACAGCGCCGCTCCAGCTCGCCGCAGCGACCGCGCCGGGCGGAGCCGCGCCGACCGCGCCGGTTGGCGCGACCGGCAGCATCAAGGCTCCCGGCGAGACCGCGTCGGTGCTGCCGGTCGCAGCGCACAGCGAGGACGTGTGGACTCGCCGCCGATCCCCACCGCGCCATATGCTGGACGGCAACGTCGCGGTCCCTGCCAGCGACTCGACCGACAGCGCCGAGGCACCTCGGCTCGCCTCCTTCGCCTCTGCTGCCCCCGCCACCGCCCCGTCGAGCGGCACCCCCGTCCGCGCCGCCACCCTCGACCGTTCGCCTCCCCCGGCACGCTCGCCACCGCGGCCTACGCCCGCCTCGCCGCCGGCGACCGGCGGGGGGCCGTCCGCCTGTTCGACGCCGCCCTTGCCGGCGACGACCCGCGCGGCGCGACGTGGCGGCGGCAGCGCGACCTGCTCACCCGCCGCTGGTCGGCGAGCGCCTATTCGATCGTCCGCGCCGGCGGCGACCCCGCGCTCGCCGCGCGGCCGCTGCTCGGTGGCGGCCAGAGCGGGGCGCAGGTCGCCTTCACCCCCGACCCCCTGAGCGCCGCGGCCGCTGGCGCTGACCCTGCGCGGCAGCGCGGCGCACGACGACGCCGGACGCAGCGGCATCGTCGCCGTCGGCGCCCAGTGGCGGCCGTTCGCCGGCGTGACCCTCGCCGCCGAACGGCTGATCGCCGTTGGCGCCGCCGCCCGCGACGCCTGGACCGCCCGCCTCGCCGCCGGCGGCGAGCGCCGGATCGGGCGGGCTGCGGCTGACCGGCTACGGCGAGGGTGGCATCATCGGCGCGGCGCCTTATGCCGCCGTGCAGGCCCGCGCCGCGGCGGTGGTCGACCTGCGCCACGTCGCGGTCGAGCCCGGCGGTCGGCAGCTGGGCCAGCCTGCAGCACGACCGGGCCACGGTCGACCGCGTCGACCTCGGCCCCGGCGTCGTCGCCCGCGCCGGACATTTTGCCGTCGAGGCCGACTAGCGCTTCCGCGTCGCCGGCAATGCCGCTCCCGCCTCGGGCCCGGTACTGACCCTCAGCGCCGCCTTCTAGCGGTCGTTGGCGATCCGCCGGCGGCGACCCTCGAGGCGGCGGAGCAGCGCCTTGGTCCGCATCAGCGCGATCAGCTCGTTGACCGCGCCGATGCCGCGTTCGGCCATGTCGGCGCCTCGGCCTCGCCGACGTGGCCCGCGGTCGCCTCGAAGAAGAAGCGCATCTCCTGCGCCGTGATCCAGTCGACGAAGTCGCGGTACATGCCGACCATGCCCGGCGTGAAGCCGCGGTCGCGGCGGAAGCCGATGCGGTCGAGGTCGCCGAGGACCTTCAGGATCGCCGCGTCGCGCGCCGACAGCGTCCCGTCGGCGTCGACCGTCGACGAACCCGCCGCCGCCGCCTCGTCGAGCGTGCTCCTGCGTCGCGCCGCCGCCGGCGACCAGCGCCGCGCCGGCGACCCGCGGCGCGTCGTGGTCGATCCGCTCGCGCAGCACGGCGTCGAGGCCGGGGAACGCCGCGGTTCGAACCACGGCGCCGCCTCGTCGCCGTCGAGCAGTGCCGCGGATCACCGCGAGCGGCAGGAAGCGTTCCTCCTGCAGCCGCTTGATCAGCCCCAGCCGCGCGACGTGCGCCTCCGCAGTACGACGCCGAGTTGCGCGCCGCCCGCGCCGGCTCGGGCAGCAGGCCTTCGCGGATGTAGAAGCGGATCGTCTCGCGGCCGACCCCGCTCCGGGTTTCGAGTTCACGCATACGCATCGCGCGGTCATGCCAAACTTGCGGCCGCGGCGCCACGCCCTACGTTCAGCCGCGCGATGCAGGCGTTCGCCACCCTTCTCGACCGGCTGGTCTACACGCGGTCGCGCAACGCCAAGCTGAAGCTGATCGCCGACTATCTGCGTGGCGACGCCCGACCCCGACCGCGGCTGGGCGCTCGCCGCGCTGACCGGCGGGCTCGACCTGAAGGCGGTGCAGCCGAAGCTGGTCCGGACCCTGCTCGAGGAGCGGGTCGACCCCGTCCTGCTGGCGATGAGCTACGACTATGTCGGCGACATGGCCGAGACGGCGTCGCTGCTCTGGCCCGAGCCGCCGGGCCTGGCCGAGCCGCCGCCGTAGCCTCGACGAGGTCGTCCAGCGTCTGGCGCATCTCGGCCGCGCCGAGGCGCCCGGCGGCGCTGCGCGCGCTGCTCGACCGGCTCGACAGTTCGGGGCGCTTCGCGCTGCTCAAGCTGGCGACGGGGGCGATGCGGATCGGCATCTCGGCGCGGCTGGCGAAGACCGCGTTCGCGCAAGGCGTTCGGCGTCGACGTCGATGCGGTCGAGGAGGTCTGGCACGGCCTCGCCCCGCCCTACCCCGAGCTGTTCGCCTGGGGCACGGGCGGCGCGCAGCCGACCGCCGGCGACGCTGCCGGTGTTCCGCCCGTTCATGCTCGCCCACCCGCTCGAGGACGCTGAAGCTCGACCTCGCCGACTATGCCGCCGAGTGGAAATGGGACGGCATCCGCGTCCAGCTGGTCCATGTCGGCGGGCAGACGCGCCTGTTCAGCCGCACCGGCGACGACATCACCGGCAGCTTTCCCGAGGTCGCGGCGGCCTATGCCTACCCGGCCGTCCTCGACGGCGAGCTGCTGGTCCGCGGCGAGTTCCAGGGCGGCGCTGCCGGAGGCGACGACTTCGGCGGCGGCGGCGCGGCGAGCTTCAATGCCCTGCAGCAGCGCCTCGGCCGCAAGGCGCCGACCGCCAAGGCGCAGGCCGAGTTTCCCGCCTTCGTCCGCCTCTACGACGTCCTCTTCGACGGCGACGAGGACCTGCGCGAGCAGCCGTGGACCGCGCGGCGGACGCGGCTGGAGGCGATCGTCCCGCGTCTCGATCCCGCTCGTTTCGACCTGTCGGCGGTGATCGCCGCGACGATTTCGAGACGCTGGCCCGCATCCGCGCCGGCGCGCGCGACGCGGCGATCGAGGGGGTGATGCTGAAGCAGCGCACCTCGCCCTACGTCGCCGGGCGACGCACCGGGCTGTGGTACAAGTGGAAGCGCGATCCGCTCGTCGCCGACTGCGTGATGATGTACGCCCAGCGCGGGCACGGGAAACGGTCGAGCTTCTACAGCGACTATACCTTCGGCTGCTGGACCGAGGACGGCGAGCTGCTCCCCGTCGGCAAGGCGTACAGCGGCTTCACCGACGCCGAGCTGGCGATGCTCGACAAGTTCGTCCGGACCAACACCGTCGCCCGCTTCGGCCCGGTCCGCGAAGTGGCCAAGACGCTGGTGCTCGAGGTCGCCTTCGATTCGCTCCACGTCTCGACCCGCCACAAGTCGGGCGTGTCGATGCGCTTCCCGCGCGTCGCCCGCATCCGTACCGACAAGCCCGCGGCCGAGGCCGACACGGTGGCGACGCTGAAGCGGATGATCGTCTGAGGGCGCGGAAGGTTACACAAGGTCACGAAACGACCGGCTTTTCACGCGCCTTCACCGGCGGCAGGTGACGGGCTTCGATCGCCGGCCACGAGAGGCAGCCGGCATCTTCCGACCTCGCGAAAGGGCGAGGTGGGCGGGGGCGGAGCGGGAATGAGAAGGAGCGGCACGAGGGCCGACGCTACGCCCGGCACGGTCGTGTAGGACAGCGGTTCCGGTTGGCCCGCGACGGCAGGGGCACCCTTGTGTTGCCTATCCGCCACACCATATCGCGCGTGAGGGAGACACCATGAACATCGAAAAGTTCACCGACCGCGCCAAGGGCTTTCTCCAGGCGGCGCAGACCATCGCCATCCGCGATTCACACCAGCGCGTCGCGCCCGAGCACCTGCTCAAGGCGCTGCTCGACGACGACGAGGGACTGGCGTCGAACCTGATCCGCGCCGCTGGCGGCAACCCGGCGCCGCCGCGCAGGCGACCGACCTGGCGCTCAGCCGCATCGCCAAGGTCAGCGGCTCGGGCGCGCAGAACGTCGCCTGGGATAACGACACCGTCCGCATCCTCGATTTGGCCGAGCAGATCGCGCTCCAAGGCCAAGGACAGCTTCGTCCCGGTCGAGCGCATCCTGATGGCCATCGCGCTCGCCACGACGACTGCGGCCGGCAAGGCGCTGGCCAGCGCCGGCATCACCGCGACCGGCCTCAACGCCGCCATCGACACCGTGCGCAAGGGGCGCACCGCCGACAGCGCCAACGCCGAGGCCGGCTTCGACGCGCTGAAGAAATACGCCCGCGACCTGACGCAGGCCGCGCGCGACGGCAAACTCGATCCCGTCATCGGCCGCGACGAGGAGATCCGCCGCACGATCCAGGTCCTCGCCCGCCGGACCAAGAACAACCCCGTCCTGATCGGCGAGCCGGGCGTCGGCAAGACCGCCATTGTCGAGGGCCTGGCGCTGCGTATCGCCAACGGCGACGTGCCCGACGGCATCAAGGACCAGCGGCTGATGTGCCTCGACATGGGCGCGCTGATCGCCGGGCGCCAAGTATCGCGGCGAGTTCGAGGAGCGGCTGAAGGCCGTGCTCGACGAGGTCCGCAGCCGACGGCGCCGACGTCCTGCTGTTCATCGACGAGGTCCACCAGCTCGTCGGCGCCGGCAAGGGCGAGGGCGCGATGGACGCCTCGAACCTGTTGAAGCCGGCGCTCGCCCGCGGCGAGCTGCACTGCATCGGCGCGACGACGCTCGACGAATACCGCAAGTATATCGAGAAGGACGCCGCGCTCGAGCGCCGTTTCCAGCCGGTGATGGTCGGCGAGCCGACGGTCGAGGACACGATCTCGATCCTGCGCGGGCTGAAGCGAGAAGTACGAGCTGCATCACGGCGTCCGCATCACCGACGGCGCGCTCGTCGCGGCCGCGACGCTGTCGAACCGCTACATCGCCGACCGCTTCCTGCCCGACAAGGCGATCGACCTGATGGACGAGGCCGCCAGCCGCCTGCGCATGGAGGTCGAGAGTCGAAGCCCGAGGAGATCGAGAACCTCGACCGTCGCACCATGCAGCTCAAGATCGAGCGCGAGGCGTTGAAGCGCGAGACCGATGCCGCGTCGAAGGACCGGCTGGCCCAGCTCGAGACCGAGCTCGCCAACCTCGAGGAGCAGTCGGCGAGCTGACCGCGCGCTGGCAGGCCGAGAAGGAGAAGCTGGCCGGCGCGACCAAGATCAAGGAGCAGCTCGACGCCGCCCGGCTCGAGGTCGAGCAGGCGCAGCGGGCCGGCAACTATGCCCGCGCCGGCGAGCTGACCTATGGCACCGTGCCCCGACCTCGAGCGCGCGCTGGCCGAGGCCGAGGGCGCCACTGCGGCGGCGATGGTCAGCGAGGAAGTGACCGCCGACGACATCGCCGGCGTCGTCTCGCGCTGGACCGGCATCCCGGTCGACCGGATGCTGGAGGGCGAGCGCGAGAAGCTGCTCGGCATGGAGGATGCGCTGAGCGACGCAGGTGATCGGCCAGCGAGCGGCGATCGCCGCGGTGTCGGCCGCCGTCCGCCGCGCCCGCGCCGGCCTGCAGGACCCCAACCGGCCGCTCGGCAGGTTCCTGTTCCTCGGGCCGACCGGCGTCGGCAAGACCGAGCTGACCAAGGCGCTCGCCCGCTTCCTGTTCGACGATCCGGCCGCGATGGTCCGGCATCGACATGAGCGAGTTCATGGAAAAGCATGCGGTCAGCCGCCTGATCGGCGCGCCGCCGGGCTATGTCGGCTATGACGAGGGCGGCGTCCTGACCGAGGCGGTGCGCCGCCGGCCGTATCAGGTGATCCTGTTCGACGAGGTCGAGAAGGCGCACGCCGACGTGTTCAACGTGCTGCTGCAGGTGCTCGACGACGGCCGCCTGACCGACGGCCAGGGGCGCACGGTCGACTTCACCAACACGCTGATCGTGCTGACCTCGAACCTCGGCAGCGCAGTACATCGCGGCGCTGCGCGACGACCAGCCAGGTCGCCGACGTCGAGC
Source organism: uncultured Alphaproteobacteria bacterium (assembly GCA_963847215.1). Classification (GTDB taxonomy): domain Bacteria; phylum Pseudomonadota; class Alphaproteobacteria; order Sphingomonadales; family Sphingomonadaceae; genus Polymorphobacter_B. The sequence goes on along the minus strand of CAWJZA010000005.1, from coordinate 19,136 downwards.
AGCCAAGGTGATGGAGATGGTCCGCGCCCATTTCCGCCCCGAGTTCCTCAACCGCCTCGACGAGATCATCCTGTTCAACCGGCTGGCGCATGGAGCACATGGCGCGCATCGTCGACCTGCAGGTCGGCGCGTCCAGGCGATGCTCGCCGACCGCAAGATCCGGCTCGACCTGACCGACGGGGCGCGGCGCTGGCTGGCACGGGTCGGCTATGACCCCGTCTACGGCGCGCGGCCGCTGAGGCGCACGGTGCAGAAGTATCTGCAGGACCCGCTCGCCGACCTGATCCTGGCGGGCGGTCCCTGACGGCGCGACCGTCGCGGTCGACGAGGGCGACGGCCGGCTCGAACTGCGGCCCGCCTGAGGCGTCAGCCCGGGGTGCCGACCGGGCGCGTCGTGCCGACCGGCGTTTTCGTGCCGACCGGCGTCGCCCCGGTCGGCGCGCAGGTCGCCCCCGCGCCGCCGTTGGCGCACTTGGCCTTGGCCACGGTCTTGGCCGGCTTGGCCTGGATGACGTGGATCACCGGCGCGACCGGCGGCTGGTCGGGCGGGACGCCGGTGGTGGCGACCATCAGGGCGAGTGAGAGGGCGATCATCGTCTTGTTCTCCAAACCGGGGCGACAGGCGAGGCGTCGGCGACGACCGCCGGCACGCGGAGCGCCGTCACCGCCATGGCACCCTCTGCGGAACGACGACGCCGGCAACGATCAAGAATTATTCCTCAGTTGCTCGTCGGGCGACCCATGTTGTCCTCGACCACCTTGCGGGCGACGCGTTCGTTCTCGTCGTTGACGTACTGCCACTGCTTGCGCGTCAGGCAGATCTTGCGGCGCGCGATCAGGCTGCCGGTCTCGACGCTGGACCGGCAGACAATTTCGCTCTGATATTTGATCTTGGCGAGGTCGGCCGGGGTCTGCGCCGGCAGCTTGTCGCCCGGCGGGGCGGCGGGCGGCGGCGCCGGCGGCGCGATCGTCCCCGTTGCCGGGGCGAGCTGATTGCCCGGCGGATTGCCGAGCGATTGCCCCGCGGCGGCCGATGCCACCAGAGCCGCCGCTATCGCTGTTACTATCGTAATCCGCACAATGCCCTCCTGCCTGACGGAGGATCATAGCAGCTTGGGCCCCGTCGCCAAGTCGTTCGCTCGGCGCCCGCTCTTGGCAGTGCCGTCGCCGCCGGCCACAAGCAGCTATGACCTTGCCCAACCCCGCCCGGGCGGTCGCCGACGCCGCCGTGGCTCGCCCACCGCTATGACCCCGGCCACGATGCCGTTCACTTCCGCCACGCTCCCGCGCGACGGCCACCGCGCCGCGACCTTCCTGACCGACGAGTATCTGCCCCCGGCGGAGAAGCTCGTCGTCCGCCGCGGCGAGGCCATGGCGGCGGCACCGCCGCCGGGGCGGCTGCATTTCATCTTCCACTCGGCCTTCTGCTGCTCGACGCTGCTGGCGCGCGCGGTCGACGTTCCCGGCGTCGCCATGGGGCTGAAGGAGCCGGTGATCCTCAACGACCTGTTCGGCTGGAAGGCGCGCGGGCGGCCCCGGGCGAGCTCGCGGCGGTGCTCGGTGACGCCTGCACCCTGCTGGCGCGGCCGTTCGCCGCCGGCGAGGCGGTGGTGGTCAAGCCGTCGAACCTGGTCAACGGCTTCGCCTCGGCGATGCTGACGCTGCGGCCCGAGGCGCGGGCCCTGCTGCTGCATGCGCCGCTGCGCATCTTTCTCGGTTCGGTCGCGCGCAAGGGTATGTGGGGCCGCGTCTGGGTCCGCGACCTGCTGGTCAAGCAGATCGCCGACGGCACCCAGTGGCCGGGGATGGGCATGAGCGAGTTCCTGGCGCTCACCGACCTGCAGGCGGCAGCGATCGGCTGGCTGGCGCAGCACGCCATCTTCGCCCGGATCGCGGCGGCTGGCCGGAGCGGGTCCGCAGTCTCGACAGCGAGACGCTGCTCGCCGATCCCGCCGCGGCGGTGACGGCGCTGGGCGGCGCTGTTCGGCCTCGCGCTCGAGGGGCCGGCCATCGCCGCCGGGCCGGTGTTCCGCACCGACAGCAAATTCGGCGGCGCCTTCGATCGCAGCGACCGGGCCGCGGCGCGGGCGGCGGAAAGCCCGCACGCCGACGAGATCGACAAGGTGGCGATCTGGGCCGAGGCGGTCGCGGCGGGCGTCGGGCTCGACCTGCGGCTGCCGGCACCGCTGTAGGCTTGCCGCCGCGAAGGTCACGCGAAGGTCACGCCCGCGCCGTCGTTTCTCACCCTGCCTTCCCCGCCGGGCGGGAAGCAGGGAGGTCGCCCGCAACGCTGTACCCCAGGCGGGCCGCTGTAGGACAGGGCCGCCAACGAGAAAGGGCGGAGCCGAAGCCCCGCCCCTTCCGTGGTCGATGTGCCGGCGACTAGAACTTGACGCGGGCGGTGACGGCGTAGCGGCGACCCAGCGCGTCGTAGGTCGACGGGTAGGTGTTGCCGCTGTTGAACGACGTCGAACCGATGGTCGATGCCGACGATCGGCGGCTTGCGGTTGCCGATGTTCTGCACCGTCAGCGTCAGCGACAGGTTCTCCATGACGCTCACGCGGGCCGACAGGTCGAAGTAGTCGTACGGCTTGATGTGGCCGAAGTTGACCTGGTTGACCGGTGATGTCGGTGCCCGTTGAACGCCGGGCCGTTGCCGTTGCAACGTCGTCCGGCTCCTGGTTCAACGCGTCAATGATGGCGCCACAGCAGCGACACATCGAACGAGTCGAAGCTGAGCGTCGTGCGCTGCGTCCACTGGAACTTCGGCTGGATCGAGCCGGCAGGAAGCCACCATCGAGACAGTTGGTGCTGTAGTAAGCCGACGCACTCGCGATCGAGCGAGGTTGGGCGTCGCCTGGAACTTGTTCTCGAACGTGTAGTTGCCGAGGAACGATCAGGCCGAGCTTGGCGAAGTGAAGGTCGCGGCTGTAGTTGAACGTCACGTCGATACCGCTGGTGACGATCTTGCCCAGGTTCGACAGCGGGATCGGCAGGCCCGGCGTCGTCGCGGGATCGCCGTCGAGCGTGCCGGTCACCGGGTTGCGGCGGATGCCGGTGCATGCCGCGCTCGTCGCGCTAGCCGCCGTCAGGTTGCCGAAGCAGGCGTTGATAACGTCGCCAGTGGTCGGGTGACGAGACCGCGCCGATGACCCGGATGTGGTAGTAATCGACCGATGCCGAGAAGCCGGAGAAGAACTTCGGCGCAAAAACGACGCCACCGCCGAACGTATCAGCCGTCTCGGGACTTGAGGTTGATGTTGCCACTCGGTAACATCGTTGCCTGACCTGACGGTCGGGTTGGTGATGCTGCCGATAGTGTTGACCGGCGCGCCCTGCGCGATGCAGACGGCACGCAGATTGGCGTTTGCCGAAAGGAGCCGTGCCGAGCGCAGGGATCGACGGCAAGGTTCGTCAGCCCGACGACTGGCGGCGAGAACAGTTCAGCGATGTTCGGCGCACGAACGGCGTGAGCATAGTTACCACGGAACTTCAGCCCGTAGCCCGGAGCGTAGGCCAGCTCACCCTTATAGGTCGTTGTGTTGAATGCGGATTGCCCGCCGCGTCGACCTGGTAGGACGAGTAGCGGACGCCGCCGTCGGCCGTCAGGCTTTCGATGCCCGGCTTGTCCTGGACGAGCGGCACGATCAACTCGCCGAAGCCTTCGGTGACGTTATAGCCGCCGTTGAAGTTCGGTGTTGCACCACCGGCACCGCCAAGTTCGCCCGCCGTCTGCGGCAGCACGTCGGCGTCCTGCGAGGCCTTGTAGTTGCGATACTCGGCACCGACGGCGAAGCTGATCGGGTCTGTCGCTGCCGGCGAGGTGATGCCGAAGTCGCCGCTGATCTGGCCATGCGACCTGTGCCGAGCTGCGTCTTGACACGCGTCGTGCTGTTGGCGGTCAGGTATGCCGCCTGCGCGGGCGTGATGCTGCCAGCCGGGCCGAACAGATTGACCGGCACGCAGCCAGGCGCCGAGCTGGCGCCGGCCGGAGGTTTGTCGTCAAGCAGGTCGTCGTGTTGGTCGCGAATGCGCGGCCGGACGCGCGATCGGTCAGCACGTAGCCCTGGATCGTCTGCAGGTTCTCGCTCTCGCCGTACGACCCATAGATGTCGTAGTCGAGGTGATCGGTGATCTTGCCGCGGACGCCCGGCCTTGTAATCAAAGACCGTCGTCGTGAACTCGCTAATCCGCGGACCGAACTCCGGTCGTGCGGCGCGAACGTTCGTCGTCACGGTGCGGAAGTTGGGATCGGTCGGGCTCGTCGCCGTTGCGGCAGCGGCGCACTGCGCCGGCGTGTAGAGCGGCACATACGTCGTCTGGACAGTCGCACCGTTCGGATCGACCGGGTTGGGCGTAGCCGGCGCGACGTTCAACGCGCAGAACTGGTTGCGCAGCGCGGCGGGCAGGTACGGGTTGCTGAGCGGGATCGTGACCGCCGAGCCGAACACGCCCGACGGCGCGATGATCGTGTCGACCGTGTTCTTGGAGAACAGGCCGCGCGTGTAGAAGTCGAAGTGCTCGCTCGCCTCGTAGTTCGCCTGACCGAAGATGTTGAAGCGCTTGAACGGCGTCTGGAAGATGTTGTACGGATTGAAGTTGAACGGCGCGTACGACGTTGACCGCCTGACCTGTCGCCGGGATCGATCTGACGCTGCCCGGGGTTGTTCGTGCCCAGCGGGTTCGCGATGGGCTTGCCGGTGACCGGGTCGTAGCCCGAGAAACCGGGGATGACGCTCGGCTGACCGGTCGTCGGGTCGATGTTGCGCGTACCGGTGAAGCCCGACGGGCACGTACGTGCCCGAGCCGCTGGCGCCGCCGGTGTACGAGCTGACGTTCGTGGATCGAGAACTTGCGGTCGCCCTGGTAGACCGGGTCGGCGTGCTGGTAGCCGACCGACAGCACCGCGTTGCCCTTGTCGTCGGCGAAGTTGCCGCCGATCGTCGCATCGACGCGGTAATAGTTGCCGTCACCCTTCTCGGTGATCTGCTCCGACCCCGAGATGTCGACGCCGGTGAAGTTCTTCTTGGTGATGAAGTTGACGACGCCCGAGATCGCGTCGGCACCGTAGGTCGTGCTGGCGGCGCCGGTCAGCGACTCGACGCGGTCGATCAGCGCCAGCGGGATGTTGTTGAGGTCGACGACGCCGCGCGAGGCCGGCAGGCACGATGCGGTTGCCGTCGAGCAGGACGAGGTTGCGGTTCGGGCCGAGGCCGCGAAGGTCGACGAACGACGCACCGCCGTTGCCGTTGTTGACCGCGCTGCCGATCGACGGGACGACGCCGGGGATCTCGCGCAGGACGTCTTCGGCGACGTTCGACTGGCGGAGCTCGATCTCCTCGCGACGTCGTGACGATGACCGGCGTCGCGCGGACGAGGTTGGGGTTGCTTGATCAGCGAGCCGGTGACGGTGATCTCACGCTCGCCTTCCGGGTTCGGCGCGTTCTCGGCCGCGGCACCCGGCGTGGCGTTGCCGGCGGCGGGCGTGCCCGGCGTGACCTGGGCGAGCGACGGGACGGCGAAGGCGACGGCACCGACCAGCATGGTCGAGCGGAGCAGAGCGGTCTTCAACGAGAACGGCGACATCAGGAGATTCCCCTTAAACAGCGGCGCACTTGTCCCGCGCCGACCCGGTTCGGGCCATTCGCGGACAGCATGAACCGTGTATGAAAGCCACGTCGTCGCACTGCAACCGGCTAGGCGGGGCCTCGTCACAGTTAGGCGAGCGCTGTTGCAAATCCGTCACATCACCGGTAGCGCGGCCCGGCAGGTACGGAGGTTCATCGTGAAGCCACTGGGAACGATCGTCCTTCTCGTCGTCGCCGGCGCCGCCGCGGCGGCGCCGCGCGGCGATACCGGGGCCAGCGGGCTGGTCGGCGAACTGACCGCGTGCAAGGCCGTGGCCGACAATAGCGCCCGCCTCGCCTGCTACGACGCCGCCGCCGGCAAGCTCGCCGAGGCGACGGCCAAGGGCGAGGTCAAGGTCATCGACCGCGAGGAGATCCGCGCCACGCGCCGCTCGCTGTTCGGGTTCGAGCTGCCGCACATCGCCCTGTTCAAGGGCGACGACAGCGCCGCCGATACGCCCCAGCGAGATCGACACGACGATCAAGGCGGTCGGCGCCAGCGAATATGGCAAGGTCACGCTGGTCATGGACGACGGCGCGGTGTGGCGGACGACCGAGCCGCTGCCGCGCGATCCCCGTGTCGGCATGGCGGTGCATATCAAGCGCGGGGCGCTGGGCAATTATTTCATCCGCGTCGGCACGATGCGGATTGTGACGGCGTCGCGAATACGCTGATATGCAACCGGGGGGAGTGCGGTGGGGGCCGTCGCTGAAACGCCGCAGGCGCTGAACGTCGCCGGGCTGGAACGACTGAACAGCGGCGACGCCGCGGCGGCGGCGGAGCTGTTCGCGCGGGCCGCCGCGCTCGACCCGACCGGCCTGCCGCTATGGATGAACCTGGCGCGGGCGCGGCGAATGCTGGGCGACGACGACGGCGAAGGGGCGGCGCTGGCGCGGGCGCTGGCGATCGACGCGCGCGATCCTGGCGCGCTGATCCGCTCCGCCGAGCGCTGGGAACGGATCGGGCAGCCGGCCAAGGCGACGCTGGCGTGGAGCGGGGTGCTGGCGGTCGCCCCGCCGCTCGCCGAGTGCACCGGCCCCCTGCGCGACGCGGTGGCGCATGCGACCGGCTTCGTCGCCGCGCGCAATGCCGACTTCGCCGCGGCGATCGATACCGCGCTGGCGGCCGAACTGGCGACCGTCGCCGACCGCCGGCGGATCGACGCCGCCATCGGCGCCGCGACGGGCAAGCGCCGCATCTACGTCAACGAGTGCGCCGGGCTGCATTTTCCTTTCCTGCCGGCGGACGAGTTCTTCGACCGCGGGCACTTCCCGTGGCTGACGACGCTGGAGGCAGCGACGCCGGCGATCCGGGCGGAGGCGGAGGCGCTGCTCGGCCACGACGGGGTCAGGCCCTATGTCGCCATGGAAGCCGGGCGCGCCACCGAACAAGTGGACGCCGCTCGACGGCTCGCTGGCCTGGGGCGCGTACCACCTGTGGCAGTACGGGGCGGTGATCCCCGCGGCGGTCGCGCGCTGCCCGGCGACGGCGGCGGCGCTGGCGCACGTGCCGCAGACCGAGCTGCCCGGCCGCGCGCCGACGGCGTTCTTCTCGATCCTGCAGCCGCACACGCGCATCCCGCCGCACACCGGCGTGACCAACGTGCGCACCATCGTCCATCTGCCGCTGATCGTGCCGCCGGGCTGCGGCTTCCGCGTCGGCGGCGAGACCCGCGAATGGGTCGAGGGCGAGGCCTTCGCCTTCGACGACACCATCGAGCACGAGGCGTGGAACGATGGCGACCGGCCTCGCGTCGTCCTGATCCTCGACGTCTGGAACCCGTACCTGACCGCCGACGAACGCCGCCTGCTGCAGGACTATTACCGCGCCGCCGACGCCAGCGGCCACAACCCGGAGCCGCGCGACTAGGGCTTGCGCCCCAGCCGGTCGATCACCGCCAGCAGCAGCGCCGAGACGACGAAGGCGAGGTGGACGGCGAGGCTGGTCAGCAGCAGCCGCTCGTCGCCGGCGGCGGCGTTGAAGAACAGCTGCAGCAAATGGATCGCCGAGATGGCGACGATCGACGAGGCGACCTTGACCTTCAGCCCGCTGCCGGCGTCGCTGCCGTCGGCGTCGCGGATGAAGCTGCGGTAGCCGCTGAGCACGACGGTGACGACGAGGTTGGCGACGAGCACGGCGTCGATCAGCCCGAGCATCGCCAGGATCATCGTCGCCTGGTCGTAGACCAGCACGTTGGCGGCGAGCGTCGCCAGCTTGGCGGCAAAGGCCACGGCATAGACGGCGAGGCCGAGCGCCAGGCCGAAATAGAAGACGAGCAGGATCAGCCGGCTGCCGATCGCCGCGCGGCCGACCGGCCCGCCGGTGTCGTTGTCCGCGTCTGCCGCCATCTCAGTTCCCCCCTTCCGGCACCAGCAGCCCGGGGTCGAGCCGCTCGCTCTTCCAGCTCAGCGCCCAGTGCAGGTGCGGCCCCGTCGCCCGGCCGGTCATGCCGACCCGCCCGATCGCCTCGCCGCGGGCGACGTGCTGCCCCTCGCGCACGTCGATGCGGCTGAGATGGAGGAAGGCCGAGACCAGCCCGTGGCCGTGGTCGAGCATGACGAGGTTGCCCTCCAGCAGGAACGGCCCGTGCGCCAGCCGCACCGTGCCGTCCGCCGGCGCCGTCACCGGCGCGCCGGCCATGGCGGCGATGTCGAGGCCGAGATGCGGTGCCTTGGGCACCCCGCCGAGGATGCGCTGGCTGCCATAGACGCCGCTGATCCGCCCGTGCGCCGGCCATTCGAACGCCTGGGTCCAGCCGCTCTCGTCGCTTTCGCCGGCGCGGGCCTGGGCGATCTCGGCGAGCTCCACCGCGCGGCGGGCGTCGTAGACCGGGTCGGGCGGTGCGTCGGGCGGCGGCTGTTTCGAGCGAGGGGATCGCTTCGATCTCATAGTGGCGCGGCGCGACCGGGACGATGCGCCGGTCGCTGCTGCCATCGGCGAAGCGCGCGACGAGCGTCGCCTGTGCGCCATGGTCGCGGCCGAAGCCGGCGAGGAAGCGGCGGTCGCCGCTGAGGCGCACGGGCACGTCGTCGACCGTCACCGCCACCGTCCCCGGCGGCGCCGTGCCGACGACGATGCCGCCCTGCGTCAGATGGCCGGCGATCAGCCACTCGCGCGTGCCGATCGGCTGCGCCCCGACCGTCGCCGCGGCGACGACGAACGCCGCCGCCAGAAGCCACGGCGGCACGCTCAGAGCCGACCCGCCGCGCGCATCTCGTTGTACCGGGCGACGGCGACGGTCGCGTCGGCATAGGCCTCCTGCAGCTCGGCCGACCAGTAGCGGAGCGAGGCGACCGGCAGGCGCTTGCCCGTCACCGCGCACAGGACATAGTCGCCCGGCGCGACGACCTGGAACGACCCGGACAGATAGCGGAGCCGGGCCGGCCGCCCGCCGCTGCGATCGAGCATCATAGCAACCTCTCCTGAACCGGCGGCGGCGGCCGCGTCTCCCGCCGCGCCGCGGTCGTCACCTCGACGGCACCGTCGGCGAAGCGCAGCGTCAGCGCCGCCTTCGTCCGCGCCGTCGCCGCCCGCGATACCACCTCCGACCCGCTGGTGACATAGGCATAGCCGCGCGCCAGCACCTGTTCGGGGCCGAGCGAGCCGAGCAGCCGCGCCGCCGCGGCGAGCTGCGTCGCCGCCCGTTCGCGCCGCGCCGCCAGCAGCGCCGGGCGCAGGCCGGCCGAGGCGCGCGCCAGCTTGGCGGCGTCGGCGGCGATCAGGCCGCGGCCGCCGGCGCGCAGGCGTTCGGTGGCACGGACCAGGCGGTCGCGGTCGCCCGTCGCCCGCCGCTGCAGCAGCGCCGGCACCAGCGCCCGCGCCGAGCGGTCGAAGCGCGCGCGCCAGCCGAGCGCCGCCGCCCGCAGCGCCCGCGGCAGGCGATCGGCCAGTTCGTCGGCCCGCTGCGCCCGCATCCCGAGCAGCGCCGTCGCCGGCGGCAGCCGCCGCGCCACCGCCGCCGCCCGCTCGCGGCGCAGCGCCAGCCCGCGCGCGGCGGCATTGTCGAGCCGCAGCCCCAGCGCCCCGACCTGGGCGCGCAGGTCGGCGAGCACCGGCACGGCGCGCTCGGCCGCCGCCGTCGGGGTCGGCGCGCGATGGTCGCCGGCGAAGTCGACCAGCGTCGTGTCGGTCTCGTGCCCGACCGCGGTGATGACCGGGATGCCGCTCGCGGCGACCGCGCGGACGACGATCTCCTCGTTGAACGCCCACAGGTCCTCGATGCTGCCACCGCCGCGCGCGACGATCAGCAGGTCGGGCCGGGGGATCGGGCCCCCTTCGCCAAGCGCGTTGAACCCGGCGATCGCGGCCGCGATCTGCCCCGCCGCCGCCTCGCCCTGAACCGCGACCGGCCAGACCAGCACGTGGCGGGGAAAGCGGTCGCGCAGGCGGTGGAGGATGTCGCGGATCACCGCCCCGGTCGGCGAGGTGACGACGCCGATCACCGCCGGGATGTAGGGCAGCGGCCGCTTGCGCTCGGGCGCGAACAGCCCCTCCGCCGCCAGCTTCGCCTTGCGCGCCTCGAGCAGCGCCATCAGCGCGCCCGCGCCCGCCGGCTCCATCCGCTCGATGACGATCTGGTACTTCGACCGGCCGGGATAGGTCGTCAGCTTGCCCGTCGCGACGACCTCGAGCCCGTCCTCGGGCCGGAACTTCAGGAGCCCCGCCCCGCCCTTCCACATCACCCCGTCGATGACCGCGTTCGCGTCCTTGAGGCACAGGTAGAGATGCCCCGACGCCGCCCGCTTGAACCCGCTGATCTCGCCCCGCACCCGGACATAGCCATAGGCGTCCTCGACCGTCCGCTTGAGCGCGTTGCCGAGCTCGGTGACGGTGTATTCGGGGGTGTTGGTGGCGGTCACGGGGCGAGTGTAGCGGGTGGCGCCGGGCGGGGCAAAGCCGGCCGCCACGCCCGATCCAACACGAAGGTCACACGAAGGTCACACAGACGCGCGAAATTTCCTTTTCTCTTTCCCGGGCCGCACGGCTGACGCGCGTGCCGGCGGCGAAAAGGCGACGACCGGCAATGCGAAAGAGCGACACCGCCCGGCGGCGATTGGCGAAGGCTAACTGAATGCGGGGGCTGTAGGAAAATGGTTTCTTGGGTGACGGCCTTCGCCCCAATTGACGGCCATCTACGTCCCGCTTGAGTTCCTGAGCATTCCGCAGCGCGAGCCAAGTCCGGCTAACCCCGGCCAGATTGCCGTTCGGACTGATGTCGGCGCAACTGCCGACACTGCATCGAACCTTGGCGGGCCGCGCTGCCGATGACACCGCACTTGGTTTAGAGCCACGCCGCTCCGGCGCTCCGATGCCGTGCGAAGGGACAGACAAGCAGACCCCCTAAGAGGGTCATGTCGCTCGATGACAAATAGCGATATCGCGCTCGACAGTCCAAATGCTGCCAACGCGGACAGCGTCAGCACTGCCGCATGCGGCTTCGACCGCAAGTGCACGCGATCGTCGCGTTGTCAACGCTGATCCGCGGATATGGGCTCTGCAATGTCATCCAGGGTCTGAAGACTTCGCCGCCGCTGGCGCGCATTGTTCCAGCCCTACCAGCGTTATCGGTGCCCGCGTGGTAAGCCTCGCCGATCGCTGAGAGGCACGACCTGTCGATCTCCAGAGCTCTGGCTGAGCATGCACACGAGCTTATCGCATGCGACATGTCCGTAATGCGCCTTCGCCGTCGCACGACTGCACGGCACCGCGTACCACCCGATCGTCATCCCCGCGAAGGCGGGGACCCATCTCCTCAAGCCTCGGGAGATGGCTCCCCGCTTTCGCGGGGATGACACGTACCGGAAAGACCGCCGACCACCCAATCGTCGTGCGCGCGTCCGCCAGCATGACGTCACGCAGCTAGGTGCCCGTCGCCGCCCGCCCGATTGCCCCCTCGCCCGCCGCCCCCTAAACCCGCGCCCATGAACCTCCTCGTCATCGGTGGCGGCGGGCGCGAGCATGCGCTGTGCTGGAAGTTGCGGCAGTCGGCGCGGGTCGGGCGGCTGTGGTGCGCGCCGGGGAATGCGGGGATCGCCGCGGTCGCCGAGTGCGTGACGCTGGCCGACAACGACGCGGTCGTCGCCTTCGCCCGGGCGAACGACGTCGCCCTCGTCGTCGTCGGGCCGGAGGCGCCGCTGGTCGGCGGGCTGGTCGACGCGCTGCGGGCGGCGGGCATCCGCGCCTTCGGGCCGACGGCGGCGGCGGCGCGGCTCGAGGGGTCGAAGGGGTTCACCAAGGCGCTGTGCGCGCGGGCGAACATCCCGACGGCGGCGTTCGCACGGTTCGACAGCGGCGACGCGGCGCGGGCCTATGTCGCCGCCCACCCGCTGCCGGTCGTCGTCAAGGCCGACGGGCTGGCGGCGGGCAAGGGGGTTGTGATCGCGCACTCCGCCGCCGAGGCGAGCGCCGCGCTCGACGCGATGCCCGGGCCGGTGGTGATCGAGGCGTTCCTCACCGGGCCCGAGGCGAGCCTGTTCGTCCTGTGCGACGGGGCGGACTTCGTCGTGCTCGGCAGCGCGCAGGACTACAAAAGGGTCGGGGACGGTGACGCCGGGCCGAACACCGGCGGCATGGGCGCGGTGTCGCCCGCTCCGGCGCTGACGCCCGAGCTCGAACGCCGGGCGCTGACCGAGATCATTGAGCCGACCCTTGCGGCCATGGCGGCGATGGATACCCCGTTCCACGGCGTGCTGTTCGCCGGGCTGATGCTGACGCCGAGCGGGCCGCAGCTGATCGAGTACAATGTCCGCTTCGGCGACCCCGAGTGCGAAGCGCTGATGGTCCGGCTGGACAGCGATCTGGCCGACCTGCTCCTGGCCACGGGCTACGGCTGGCTGAGTGACGTTGATCCCGTAAGCTTCGCCGGGGCGAGCGTCACCGTCGTCATGGCGGCCGAGGGCTACCCCCGCAGAACTACGAAGACCAAATCAATCAGGAATACAACTAAAGTCATCGGACCTGCCAGCAGGGTTTACCTATTGTGCTACAACATCAATACGCAATCCAACGCGTTGAGTATAGTGTACACTGCGACACCTTCGTAAAAAATATGCTTTATAGGGAAGACGTAAGATGTAACTTTTTTGTAACTTATAGGTAATCCCTCTAACTGCATGATTTTCAGGCATTCGTCGTGGGGGATGGACCCCTGCGTAGCTTGTAGTCGAAAACCATACGACCGTTGATGACCTCTTCCCGAAAATGATAATTTCTCATGAGAGGCAGTTCCTCCGAAAGTCGAACAAGTTCGAGGTCGTGAGTCGAGACGGCTCCAATGCAGTTCTTGTCGGCAAGTGTGGAAATGTATGCTTCACTCCCAATGAGGCGTTCGCGGTTATTTGTGCCTTTGAAAATTTCGTCAATCAGGAAAAAGAGAGGATGCTCTGGTTGCTGCTCTATGCGTGTCAAGAGTGCTTTCAAACGTCTCACCTCGGCATAAAAGTATGAATAGCCATCGGTGACAGAATCGCTGACTTTGATAGCTGCATAGACCTCAAAGAGTGACGTTTGTAAACTTGTTGCGTTGACCACCGTTCCTGCATAGGCAAGACAGAGATTGATGCCCATTGTGCGTAAAAACGTACTTTTACCAGCCATATTTGAACCAGTGATGAGCACTATCTCACCAGTTTTCTCAAAAGCAATATCATTTGCTACTTTTATCTTGTCTTTAAGCAGAGGATGATTCAAGCCTTTTGCGCGAAAATGAGATGGCTGAGTGTTATCAAACGATATTTCAGGCAGAATATAGTCGGGATTGAGATAGGCGAAGTTTGCTAAAGAGCAAAGTGCTTCAAGCTCAAACCACGTATCGAGCCATATTGGTACGCTCTCGACCGCATGTAGTTTGTATTTGTTGAGTTGGTAGCCAATATAGGCATTCCACGGCAGAAGGGCATTGAGGAAAAGCGATCCTTCACCACTACTTGCTGCTGATGCCATTGTTGCGAGTAGCGCGAGTTGTTTTAGTAGAAATGATGGACGTATTTCCGCATCCTGAAATGGCTCACATAATGCTCGAAGGTGCTGATGTGGCGCATAGGGATATTTTTCAAGGTACTCGAAGATGACACGCAATTGTCCAAATGCTTGCTGCATATATGCTGCATCACGGAAAATGTTCTTTTGTTCACCGCGTCTGCTGAAAAACCAGACAAGTGAGGCAAGCACTGAGGCAATGCAGAAAAATGGTGAGGTGTGTAGAAAGATATAGCTAGCGACAAGGAGCAGTGTAAGAGCGCAAAGGATACTGTGGACTACCAATGTTACACCTGTCGTCGGTATCTCCTGCTGTTCCTGTAGCCATACAAGCAGTCTTTCGCCATTCCACTGCTCGGCAGTGTAACGTGTCACGTAGAGCGAATTGAGCGCGAGTTTGCCACGAAAACCTGAAAGTGGAGTTAGTTCGCGCACGATGGCTTGACGAAAGCGAATAGCGTCTTCGTCCGGTGTAGTGCTGAGGAGCCAATCACGTAACCGCTCGGAGCCTTCAAAGGAAACGCACGTATTGATAAGCTGATGCAGAGAACGCGCACCTGTAATGTCCAGATCGGTATCAAAAGGGTGATCCACGTGTTCGTCTCGCGGTACAGTGGCTGGTATGTTCTCCCAGTCGAGGTGAATACGTGCGAGTTGTGTATTCTTCATTTGTAGCCATACACGGTGCCTGACAAGGCTTTTATCTACTTTGGTATGGCGACGATGAGCGACCAGGAAGAGTGCAATCGTGAGTGGAATGCCCAGGAGACCTAACCAATGTACAGCACTAAATATAGCAATTGTGACGGCAGTTCCACCAAGGATAATCGCAAGCTTCATAGGCCAGAAGCCACTGCTTACAGCATTCAATGTATCCAATCGACGTGTAATACGCTCCATTTGTCGCTCTAGCGCAGCTACACGAGCAGCTTTTGTGATAACCATTGTATCCTCTTCTAAACATAAAAATATCTTGCTTGATTCAGATACGGTCATGCACCGCAAAAGTTTTTCTTTTAGAGCAGATAGGCTGCATCGACAATATGGGCCGCCGTTTGCTCCTCCTCTTCGTAGCGTCGAAAAAGTTCAAGGTCTTTGAGCGTATCCACATCGAGTGAAAGCCCCGGACGTTTCACCTGTGTAGTTAGTAGTTCGCGTCGCTCAGCCTCTTCCTGATATCGTTGTAAGCTGTTAAGGCCAAAGACATATGGGAGTGCTAATGGTGGACGCATCAGCACTGCGTTTGTGCCTGTACCCTCTTGTGATGGTGCAAGCACGACCTCATAGTGCTGAGAAGCCAGTAGCATACGCTCGATATCGCTTTGTTGTAGGAGCGGAAGATCGGCGGAGATGGTGAGCAATGCTGTTGTACCTTGCGCAATCTCTCGCTTCGCGGCTGCTTGCAATGCGGGATTATGACCTTGTTTCTCCTCCAAAAGAGCATAGGCACCCCACATATGCGCGTAGTCTAACACACGTTGATCTGGACTCACGACCGAAACACGTTCGATTGTGTGACAATCCAGGAGTGTTTGAATAACATGATTGAGCATGGTCAAAACCAACTCTTCACGTTGATACAGGGTAAGATGTGGCGCGAGTCGGCTTTTGACCTCGCTCAACGCCTTAACTGGAATAAGTGCATGATACATAGTTGTGTTATTTTCACTGAAAAACGTTGTTTAGAATGATAAGCCCGCAGCCTGTAATACAGTTTGGGCCAGAGCTTTTTTTGTCGCACTATCGCGCATGATTGTGTCTGTAACGACGGTAGGAATACCGAGGTCTTCAATCGCCGTCACAAGATTTTTGTCCTGTTCGTCAATAACCATTACATCCAGAAAATCACGATAACGACGTGCTACACCAACAGCAGAGACATCGAGTCCAAGGCCGCTCATGAGTTTATCGGCTGGCCCTTTGATTGGTGCGCCACCAATAATAGGGCTGACCGCTACGACCATTCCCTTTGCCTCGTGCAAGACATCATGTACTCCTGGTACTGATAGGATACTGCCGATACTGACAATAGGGTTGCTTGGTGCGATTAAAATTGCGTCGGCCTCTCGCAAGGCATCGAGTACATCAGGAGCTGGCTTGGCCTCTTTTGCGCCCACGAAGACAACATCTTGCACTTCGTCAGCCGTGCGACGTTTTACCATATATTCTTGGAAATGAAGTAGTCCGGCGGGTGTTTGAATATGTGTTGCGATAGGCTGATTGCTCATGGGCAAGACACGCAAACCTAGACCTAGCTGTACACGGATGTTGTCCGCAACCTCGCTGAGCGTTTTGCCCTCACGTAACAGGCGAGTACGATGAATATGTGTGGCAAGGTCACGGTCGCCGAGCATAAACCAGTCATCTTCACCATACTTCGTGAGTTGCTGCATCGTGTTATAAGTATCGTCACGCACTCCCCATCCATGTGCTTCATCGACCATGCCAGCGAGCGTATACATCACAATGTCGCTATCAGGCGAAACATGCAAGCCATAAAAATCACGGTCATCGCCTGTATTGACAATTACCGTTATCTGTTCTTGTGGCACAACCTGGACTACACCTTGTAAAAAGCGTGCCGCGCCAACGCCACCCGCGAGAACAACAATCATAACTTTCCCTCAATCAAAACGTACAATCAAACTATCCAACGGAAGCCGTTCACGCCGTTTTGGGTTGGCGGCGGCATAGCCTACGGTAATAAGTGCCTGTGGAATAAGTCGAGTTTCTAGCTCCAGAGCCTCACACACAACTTCTGGGCAGAACAAAGGCGCACACATCCAACCAGCGTCAAGGCCGAGGTCGTAGGTCATAAGCAACATATTTTGTATTGCCGCGCCTATGCTCTGTACCGCCATGGTCTTTTCATCCTCTTGCCTCTGCTCATCCGGATAGGTGTCAAGATCTTCCAGGTAGAGACAGGGAATAATGATTGCAGGTGCATTTAGAATGCGTTGGCGTGCTTTTTCACGACGGATAGTGACAATCGTTGCGTCTTGTCCATCCATCTCAAGTGTACGCTGCCACGTCTCGCCCATGCTATCAGCGAGCATTTGTTTTGGCTCTTGCCGTGTTAAGACGACAAATCGCCACGGTTGTCTACCATGTGGCGAGGGTGCCCAGCGAGCCGCTTCTAGTATTTGCTCCAACTGCTTCCGTGTTACAGGACGTTGCTGGTAACTGCGCACACTGCGCCGACCGCGTAAAAGAGTGGCAAGGTCAGACGAGCGATCCGGTTGTGCTGCCTGTCGTATTTCGGAATGTATTGTCAGGAATGTTACTTTCTGATAAGACTATTTAGCGGAACATATCTGATGCGCTATCGCGTATCAAGGTACTTGCATCGCTCTCTGATGGAATATAGGCATAGCCGCGAATGAGTGCGACAGGCACGCGGTCAATCTTGCCCATAACGAGTTCGGCTGGCCCAGGCGAGTTCATCGGCTACGGCGATGGCACTGGCTTGTAGTTCGTAGCCATATGGGTCGATTTGACCACGATAGTCCACGACTGATTTCATGTGCAGCCACACCTATAGCATTATTGACTTGTCCAGAACGCCACGGACGACCCCATGTATCAGAAATAATAACAGCAATATCAGGTTGTGGTTGCTTTTCCGATAGCCGCTGTAGTTGTACACGAATTTCGCGTGCGGAACGATTCGAGTCAACGGGTAGCAGGGCTAATTGACGCTTGCCACCAATATTTGACTCATCGACGCCTGCGTTGGCACAAATAAAGCCATGATGTGTCTCGCCGACGAGGACGCCGTGATCCATGCGCACAATACGTTTGCTCTCACGCAGAACCACTTCAAGATGTTGGGCATCCTTTTTGCTCTGCTGAGCCGCGATACGTGCGAACTCCGATGGCTCAACCTCATCCAGACTGACCAATTGACCTTCAGCTTTCGAGACGATTTTTTGCGTTATAACCAGTACATCGCCTTGTTCAATCTCAAGGTGTTGTGCGTATAGGGCATCATGTATAAGTTTTCCCAGGTCAGTTCCAGTGGAATCTCGCCGATACCAGTAATGGGTAATATGCGTAGTTCAGTTGCCATCTGAGCCACTCACCGGCTAATGATTACCATTAAAGAGTTACTATACAAAAGGAAAGTGTTAGTAACTCCATTTAGGATTGTAGCACTCTATAGTACCATGTCACATAATGAAACTCGAACGCAATTTGGAACCGCGTTACAAGCACATTGGTACACGTATAAAGTGTGAAACAAAAATTGTTGCTTTTTTATTCTGTGATTAACAGGGAGAAAGAAGGCTATGTCACTCATTAAGACACTCAGTCATCAATTATTAGCAGGCATATTTATTATAGGGTGGGTATGGTGCGTTTTCAGAACCAGGGGGACGTGTTACGAAGGTGGATCAAGCTGGTATTCCGGCACCACGACAGGCTGTCATCCTCAATGGTGCAGCAATGATGGTTGGGGGTACTGCATTAGCCGTGGGCTTTTTGCCTAAACTTGCCGCCCTTGTATTGCTAGGTACACTTATACCTACAACATTCGTTGGGCATCCTTTCTGGCAAGAGACAACTCCACAAGGGCGTACAATGCATCAAATTCAATTCTTGAAAAATCTTTCTTCGATTGGCGGCTTACTATCGTCCTACTCGAAAAAGATTAACTTAATAAAGGAAGGTGTATGGGCGAGTCTACGCAAAATCAGTTGCGATGGTCGTCGTCGCGCATAGGATAATACCAAGTTTGCCTGTGCAGGTACCTTTGCGACATCGGTACGTGATGGCTGCGATTCCTACTATGTCATTTGTGCCGATGGTGGCAGTGGCGGATTTGATAATGCAACGGATGTGAGTCCTGAGGCGCGTCGACATGTGGTTGAGACGCGCAAGCAGGAGCAGGCGGAATGCTGGCAAGGTACTTGCGTTGAAGAAGTATACTTTACTGTAGGCTATCCTGATGGGCAGTTGGAGCCATCACTAGAGATGCGTCGAGACATTGTGCGCCTGTTACGCACCCATAAGCCTTCACGAGTGATTTGTCAATCGCCAGACCGCTCATGGACACCAGAGTACATTCTGCAAAGGGATCATCGCGATCATCTTACTGCTGGACGTGCGACGCTAGAAGCGATCTATCCAGCGTCACAAAATCCCTGGGATTTCCCAGAACTGATGCAGGAGGGTCTCAAACCACATAAGGTGTCGGAGGTCTACATTGCGGCTGCGCCTGTACAAAACTTCGCGGTTGATATCACTCCGGTTATTGATATCAAGATGCAGGCATTGCGTGCGCATGTAAGCCAGTTTGAGAATGGCACGATAGAAGTGGAGCAGATGATACGCGATTTCGGTAAAGAAACTGGCAAAAAGTACGGTTATGAGTATGCCGAAGAGTTTCATCTCGCGAAAAACAGGTAGGAATATTCTTTCATGACAGGGGCAAGCCCAGTCACTACTATAGACGAACGCGCCACAAAGTGGCAGTAAGTATAGTAGTGACTGGGCTTGCCCCTGTCATGTTTCTATCGCTGTGCGCCTCT
>CAWJZA010000004.1:0-208190 GCA_963847215.1 uncultured Alphaproteobacteria bacterium | reverse complement strand
CGCCTGCACGACGTTCGACGCGGTCGCCGACCGGCTGCAGGCGGCGGGGCGCCCGGCGCTGGCGACGCGGCTGGCGGCGGTGACGGCGGACACCGCCCGCGCCCGCGCCATTGCCCTGGCGACCGCCGCGACCGTGGCCACGGGAGAGGCGGCCGTGACGACGATCGCCCGCGGGGCGGTCGACGACGCGACGGCGACGCTGGGACGGCTCGATACCGCAGCGAAGAAGGCGTTCGCCACGGGCAACCGCGCGTGGGACCGGCAGCACTGATCCAGCAAGGGAGACGACGATGGCCTGGGGTGACGACGACGCCGACAAGAAGGTCTGCACGGTGTGCGGCGGCGGCAAGACGGTGACCTGCACGATCTGCAGCGGCACCGGGCAGGAGCCCGACGGCGACGGCAGCTACAAGATCTGCCGCAACGGCGCGCGCGGGGAGATGACCTGCCCGCACTGCGGCGGCAGCGGCTGGGAGCCGTGACGCGGTGACCATGGCGCGGCGGCGCGCACCGGCGTAGGCTGCGCCGCCACGGAGGAGCCACCATGTCGACCCACGCCGCCCGTCTCGCCGCGCTTCGCGACCAGCTTGCCAGGGACGGGCTGGCCGGCTTCGTCGTGCCGCTGACCGACGAGCACATGAGCGAATATGTCGGCAGCTATGCCCAGCGCCTCGCCTGGCTGACCGGCTTCGGCGGGTCGGCGGGGACGGCGGTGGTGCTGGCCGACAAGGCGGCGATGTTCACCGACGGGCGCTACACCGTCCAGGTCCGCGCCCAGGTCGATGGGCAGCTGTACGACTATGTCGCCGTGCCCGGCACCTCGACGACCGAGTGGCTGGCAGCGCACGCGGGCGCCGGCGACCGCATCGGCTACGACCCCTGGCTGCACACCAAGACCTGGGTCGAGGCGACCGCGGCGGCGCTGGCCGCCAAGGGCGCGAGCCTGGTCGCCCTGCCGGCGAACCCGATCGACGCCGTCTGGGCCGACCGGCCGCAGCCGTCGACCGCGCGCCTCGAGGTCCACGCCGAGGAACTCGCCGGCGAAAGCAGCGTCGCGAAGCGCGGCCGCATCGCCGGCTGGCTGCGCGGGCAGGGCGCCGACACGGCCGTCGTCACCGCGCTCGATTCGATCGCCTGGCTGCTCAACATCCGCGGCCGGACGTCGACCATACGCCGGTACCGCTCGCCTTCGCCCTGCTCCACGCCGACGGCAGCGCCGACCTGTTCGTCGACGCCGCCAAGCTGTCGGCCGAGGTCCGCGCCCACCTGGGGAGCGACGTCCGCGTCGTCGAACGCGGCGCCTTCCCCGCGGCGCTGGAGGCGCTTACCGGCACGGTGGTCGCCGACCCGACGTCGGCCGTGGCGGCGGTGTTCGCCCATCTCGGCCGAGCCCGCATCGTCGAGGCGCGCGACCCCTGCGTCGTACCCAAGGCGGTCAAGAACGCGACCGAGATCGCCGGCGCCCAGGCCGCCCATGTCCGCGACGGGGCGGCGCTGACCCGTTTCCTGCACTGGTTCGCCGGGCGCGCGCCGCAGGGGGACTCGACGAGCTCGGCGCGGCGGCCAAGCTCAAGCAGTTCCGCGACCAGACCAATCAGCTCGAGGACCTCAGCTTCGACACCATCTCGGCCGCCGGGCCGAACGCGGCCCTGCCCCATTACCGCGTCGAGGCGGCGACCAACCGGCCGATCGAGCCCGACAGCATCTACCTCGTCGATTCGGGCGGCCAGTACCGCGACGGCACCACCGACGTGACGCGGACGCTGGCGGTCGGCACGCCGTCGGCGGAGATGCGCGACCGCTTCACCCGCGTGCTGAAGGGCCACATCGCGCTCGCCACCGCCGTCTTCCCCGAAGGCACCCGCGGCAACCAGATCGACGCCTTCGCCCGCCAGTTCCTGTGGGCCGCGGGCCTCGATTATGCCCATGGCACCGGCCACGGCGTCGGCAGCTATCTCGCCGTCCACGAAGGCCCGGCGCGGATCGCCACCGCCGCCGGCGGCTATGGCGCGATGGGCGACGAGCCGCTGCGCGCCGGGATGATCCTGTCGAACGAGCCCGGCTACTACAAGCCGGGCGCCTACGGCATCCGCATCGAGAACCTGGTCGTCGTGCGCCCGCGCGAGATCGCCGGCGCGGAGCGGACGATGCTCGGCTTCGACACGCTGACGCTGGCGCCGATCGACCGGACGCTGATCGACGTCGCCCTGCTGACCCCGGCGGAGGTCGCCTGGGTCGACGCCTATCATGCGCGCGTTGCCGCAGAAGTCGGGCCGCTGCTCGACGACGAGGCGCGGACGTGGTTGGATACGGCGACGCAACCACTGGAGACGAACCCGTGAAGAAGCTCGCCTTCGCTGCCGCCGCCATTGCCGTGCCGGTGCTCGCCGCCGCCGGCTGGGTGACGAACGCCTTCGCCGGCACGCCCGAGGCCCCGGCCGGCATCCACAGCGCCTACGACGTCACCATGACCACGATCGACGGCAAGCCGATGCCGTTCAGCCAGTACAAGGGCAAGGTCCTGCTGGTCGTCAACACCGCCAGCTTCTGCGGCTTCACCCCCCAGTACGAGGCGCTGGAGAAGACGCAGATGACGTACCGCGACAAGGGGTTCACGGTCATCGGCGTCCCTTCGGGCGACTTCATGGGGCAGGAGTACAAGACCAACGCCGAGATCAAGCAGTTCTGCGAATTGAAGTTCGGCATCAACTTCCCGCTGAGCGAGAAGAGCACCGTCGTCGGCCGCGACGCGACGCCGTTCTTCGCTTGGGCGGCAGCGACGCTGGGGGCGAAGGAAGCGCCGAAGTGGAACTTCCACAAATATCTGGTCGACCGCAGCGGCCGGATCGTCGCGTCGTTCGGCTCGGCGACCAAGCCCGACGCGCCCGAGGTGACGGCGGCGATCGAACGCGCGATCGCTCAGCCCGGCGGCTGATCCGGCGGAAGCGCGTCCGGCGGGGTGTCGGCGGGCGGGTCCGAGGACGGATCGTTCCGCTCGCGCGACTTGCGCCGGGCGAGGTTGGCACGCAGCGCCGCGGCAAGCCGGGCGGCGCGGGCGGCGGACTGGACGCGGTCGCTCACCCGACCGCCGCTAACCCCCCGTCCTTTCCTTGACAAGCCGCTGTCCCGCCCCGATACGCGCGGCTTCCGCGACCGTGCTGCCGTAGCTCAGTGGTAGAGCGCATCCTTGGTAAGGCTGAGGTCGGGAGTTCAATCCTCCCCGGCAGCACCAGTCGCCCGCAGGCGCGTCCGCGCGACGACGCCGATCAGACCGAAGCCGACGACGAGAAAGGCCCAGGTCGCCGGCTCGGGCGCGCCGCTGACCGTGCCGCCGCCGGGAGGGATGGTACCGCCGGGAGGAATGGTGCCGCCCGGACCACCGGGCACGCCGCCGCCGGGAGTGCCGGGGCCGCCGGGCGCGGTTCCGCCAGGCGTGCCAGGACCGCCCGGGGTACCGGGGCCGCCCGGAGCGCCGGGTGCGCCGCCGCCGTAGCCGCCACCGCCGCCATAACCGCCGCCGCCGCCGTAACTGCCACCGTAGGCCGGGCCGCCGGCGAAGCCGCCGCCGCCCAGCGGGCCGCCCTGCATCGCCAGCGCAGGCAGCGGTTCACCGCCGATGACGCTGCCGCCGGAAACCGGCAGCGCGCCGCCGGCGCTCGCCAGCGACGGCGCGCAGGGTAGTGCTGCGACCGCCGCCGGCGGCACCACGGCCGGCCGCGCCGGAGCATGGTCGAGCCGGTTGGCCGCGCGGTGGAGCATATGCGCCACCGCGTGCCGCGCCGGCGGATGGATAGCGATCACCGCCGGCGGAGCCGCCACGACGGGACAGACGCAGAGGGCGATCGCCTTGGCCTTGAGCATTGAAAAACCTAACGCAACTTGTACTCAGGACCTTAACGAGTGCGAAACCAATTAAGTTGCGCTTAACCAAAACGAAATATGCTTAACGGTGGTAAATAGTTCTGACGGTCAGGCGGGTAGACGCTTCGGCCGCACCTTTTCGCCGCCGTTCACCGCCTGGGCCAGCACCGCGGCCGGGTCGGCGGCGCTGAAGGCATTGCCGGCGACCGTCGCTGCAAGCTGTGCCCAGGTTACCGGGATCGCCACGCCGGCCCCGGCCCGCGCGCGAACCGAGAACGGCATCACCGCCGTCGCCCCGCGCTGGTTCCGCAGCCAGTCGACGAAGATGCGCCCTTTGCGCTTGGCCTTGCTCATCGTTGGCGACGAAGGCCGTGGGCGCCTCCGCCTCGAGGCTTTCGGCAAAGGCCCGCGCCCAGGCCTTGACCGCCGGCCATTCGGCGTCGGGCACCAGCGGCGCGACGACATGGACCCCCTTGCCCCCGGTCAGCAGCGGGAAGCTGGAAAGCCCGCGTTCCTGCAGCCGGTCGCGGACGAGGACGGCGGCGGTCTTGACCACGGTGAAATCGAGCCCCTCGTCGGGATCGAGGTCGATGACGAGCCGGTCGGGCCGCTCGAGGTCGGCGACGCGGCTGCCCCAGCCGTGGAACTCGATCGTGCCCATCTGCACGCAGTTGAGCAGGCCTGCGGGCGTGTCGACGTAGAGGTACGGCTCGGTCTTGCCGTCGGCTTCCGGCACGTCGACGTGGTGGACGTCGGCGGAGAACATGCCGCTGTCGTGCTTCTGGAAGAAGCAGGTCTTGGCCCGCCCCTGGGGACAGCGGACGAGGCTGATCGGCCGGCCGGCGACTTCCTTGAGCATGACGTCGGCGACGACGGCATAATAGTCGACCAGGGCGCCCTTGGTCATCCCGAGCTCGGGGAAGACGACGCGCTCCGGGCTGGTCACGCGAACACCGTGGCGATCGGGGGCGGATGCCGTCGGCTGGGGCGCGGCAGCGGCGGCCTTCCGCCGTTTCGCTGCCGCCGCCGGCTTCGACGCCGCCGGCTTCTCCGCGACGACCTCCGCCGCGGCCTTGTCCTCGCGCAGGCCGAGGAAGCTGGCGTGGCGGACGCTGCCGTCGGCGGTGAACTCGGCGAAGGCGATTTCGGCGACCAGCTCGGGCCGGACGAAGGTCGCGCCGCGGCGGGCGGCGGCGTCGAGCTTGCCGGCAAAGGGCGACGTGTCGGCCTTCAGCGCCGCCAGCTTGGCCGTCAACTCCTCCAGCGTCCGGTCGTTGAACCCTGTACCGACGCGCCCGGCATAGCGGAGTCCGCTCCTCCTCCTGCACGCCGAGCAGCAGCGAGGCGAAGCCCCGGCCCTTGTCCGACTTCGACCAGCCGCCGATGACGAACTCCTGGCGGTGGGTGCACTTGGCCTTGAGCCACGACCCCGAGCGGCCGGGGCGGGCCTTGCCGTCGGCGCGCTTGCTGACGACGCCCTCGTAGCCTTGCCCGCACAGCGCGGCGAACATCGCTTCGCCGCCGCCGCGGACGTGCTCGGAGTAGTGCAGCGGCGGCGGCGCCTCCGCGAGCAGCGTCGCCAGCTTGGCCTTGCGTTCGACCAGAGGCCGGTCGGCCAGATCCTCGCCGTCGAGTTCGAGCAGGTCGAAGGCGAAATAGAGCAGCGGCCCGCCGTCCTTCAACGCCGCCTGCAGTGTCGAGAAGTTCGGCTTGCCGGCGCCGTCCAAGGCGACGATCTCGCCGTCGAGCAGCGCCGAGGCGCACGGCAGCGCCGCGCAGGCGGCGGGCACCCCGCCGAACTTCGCCGTCCAGTCGAGGCCGGAGCGGCTGTACGCGACCGCCTGGCCGCCGCCGACCGCGACCAGCGCGCGGTAGCCGTCGTACTTCGTCTCGTGCAGCCAGTCGTTCCCGGTCGGCGGCCGGTCGACGAGGGTCGCCAGTTGGGGCGTGCGGAAGGCGGGGGGCCTCCCCGCCCGCTTGCGGGAAGGGTCGACAGTGGGAAGCCGCTTCTTCGCCGACGCCTTGCCTTTGACCGGACTGCCCACCGACCCGCCCCGTTCCGGGAGGGGAGGTTCGCCCGCAGCGATCGCGGCCATGGTGCGCCCGCTGACGACGCTGGCGTCGAAGTCGAGGTCGACTCCGCTCGCAAACTCGTCGGCGATCTTGCCGAGCAGCCAGTTCTCCGCCTTGCCCTCGGGCTTGAGGCGGATCAGCACCCACTCGCCCTTCATCCGCTCGCCGGTCAGGGTGAAGTGGAGCTTGCCCTTCTTCATCCCCTCGCGCGGATCGGCTTCGTTTTCCCACGTGCCGCGGTCCCACAGCATGACCGTGCCGCCGCCATATTCGCCCTTGGGGATCGTCCCCTCGAAGGTCGCATAGTCGAGCGGGTGGTCCTCGGTGCGGACGGCGAGGCGCTTGACCGCCGGGTCGGTCGACGGCGGCTTGGTCACCGCCCACGACAGCAGCACGCCGTCGAGCTCGAGGCGGAAATCCCAGTGCAGGCGCGAGGCGGCGTGCTTCTGGACGATGAAGCTGTTGCCGCCGGCCGAGGCCGTGCCGCCGGCGGGTTCGGCGGTCTTGGTGAAGTCGCGCTTGGCGGCATAGGTGGCGAGGGGGTCGGCGGTCGCCGCCGGCGCACCGCTGCGGCCGCGGGCCGCCGCGCGCCCTGCCCGATCATCCGACATGGAACAGGGTCACGCCCGCTTCCGCGCCGGCGCGGCCTTGGCGGCGGACTTGTTGGCCGGCTTGGCGGCCGCCTTCGCCTTGCGCGGCGTCACCTCCGGCGGCGCCGGCGCCGTCGCCCCGCCGCCTTTCTCGATCGACGCCTTGAGCGCCGCCATCAGGTCGATGACGTTCGACGCCTTGGGCGCCGGCGCGGCGTCTTCCACCGCGACCGACTTCTTGCCGCGCTTGGCGTCGATCAGCGCGCGGAGCGCGTCCTCGTAGCGGTCGTGGAACTTGCCCGGCTCGAACTTCGCCGTCCGCTTGTCGATCAGCGCGGTCGCCAGCTCCATCAGCTCGGGCTGCGCCGCCTTGTCGGGAATGGCGCGGAAGAAGCCGGACGCCTTGTTGACCTCCTCCTCGTAGCGCAGCGTCTCCAGCACCATGCCGCGGCCGCACGGCTTCAGGCTGACGAGATATTCGTGACCGCGCATCGCCAGCTGGCCGAGCCCGACCTTCTTCGCCTGGCGCAGCGCGTCGCGGACGACGCAGAACGCCTCCTCCGCCAGCTCGTCCTTCGGCACGACGAAATAGGGCTTCTCGAAATAGATCGGGTCGATTTCGGCAGCGTCGACGAACTGGGTCAACTCGAGCGTCTTCTTCGACTCGAGCTTGACCCCCTCGATCTCCTCGTCGGACAGCAGGACGTACTTGCCCTTCTCGACCTCATAGCCCTTGACGATGTCCTCGGGCTCGACCGCGCCGAGGCCGGGCACGGTCTTCTCGTACTTGATGCGCTTGCCCGACGGCTCGTGGATCTGGTTGAGCGCGATCGTCCCGGCGGAGCGCGTCGCCGAGTAGAGCTCGATCGGGATCGAAACCAGCGCCAGCCGCAGCTGTCCCGACCAATAGGCGCGTGCCGGCATCGCTCATCCTCTGGCAACCGACACGATCAACTTTTCGTGACACGAGTTGTTCCGCCGCCGATTCGGGGGCGCGTCGGCCGCGCGATGCGTTAGGGTGCGGTCATGCAGCGTATCTGGCTCGTCCTCAACACCGCCAGCGGCTCGACCTCGGCGGAGATCATCGCCGACTTCGAGACCGCCTGTGCCGATTACGCCATCGTCGGGCGCACCGACTTCCCCGGCGATCCCCTGCCCGACGCGGCGACGCTCGACGGGGCGGAGGCCGACACGCTCGTCGTCTTCGGCGGCGACGGCACGATCAACGCCGCGACGTGCAAGGTCGACGACTGGGACGGCACGGCGCTGATCCTGCCCGGCGGCACGATGAACGGGCTGGCCAAGGCGCTGCACGGCACGCTGACCTGGAACGCGATCCTCGCGCGCGCGCCGACCGCTCCAGCACACCCCGTCCCCGTCGCCGTCAGCGGCGAGCACCGGGCGCTGGTCGGCGTCATCATGGGTCCGGCCGCGGCCTGGTTCCATGCCCGCGAGGTCGTCCGCAAGGGCACCTGGCAGCGGATCGGCCGGGCCGTGCGGTTCGCGGCGCGCAAGACCTTCGCCCGCACCATCCGCGTCATCGGCGACGGCGCGCACGCCGGGCGGCACCGGGCAGTGATCGTCACGCCGCTGGCCGGCGAGCTGGAGATCGCCTCGATCAGCACGGCGTCGTGGTTCGCCGCCGCCCGCCTCGGCATCGAGTGGCTGGCCGGCGACTGGCGCAAGGGGGTCGACGTCGACGTCAGCCATGCGCCGTCCGTCACCTGCACCTCGTCGCGGCCGGTGACGGCGCTGTTCGACGGCGAGCCGGTCAGCCTCGCCAGCCCGGCGACGGTGGCGCATGCCACCACCCGACTGCGCTTCATCGCCACGCGCGAGGGGGCATGAGCGTCCGCCTGTTCCACGTCAGCGACCTGCATTTCGGCACCGAGGACAAGGCGGCGCTCGACTGGTTCGCCGCCCTCGTCGTCGCCGAGCGGCCCGACGCCGTCATCATGACCGGCGACCTGACGGCGAGCGCGCGGCGGCGCGAGTTCACCGCCGCCTGCCGCTACCTCGTCGCCCTGGGCGTGCCGGTGACGGTCGAGCTCGGCAACCACGACATGCCGATGTGGAACCTGTGGGAGCGGATGACCGACCCCTATCGCCGCTTCGACAATCTCGAGCGCGCGGTCGAGCGGCCGCTGGCGCTGCCGGGCGTCGCCGTCGTTCCGCTGCGGACGGCGACGCGGGCGCAGCTGCGCTCGAACTGGGCCGAGGGCGTGGTCCGCCGCCACCGGCTCGCCCAAACCCTGGCGGGGCTCGCCGCCGTCCCCGCGGGCGATCTCCGGCTGGTCGCCTGCCACCACCCGCTCGGCGGCGGCGGCGCGCGGCACGCCACGCGCGGCGGCGGGCGGGCGCTGGCGGCGCTGGCGGCGGCGGGGGTGACGGCGGTGCTCAGCGGCCACACCCACGAGCCGTTCGACCTGACCGTCGCCGGCGTGCGTCTGATCGGCGCGGGAACGCTGTCGGCGCGGACCCGGCGGTCGCGACCGTCGTTCAACCGCGTGACGATCGACGGCCCGGCGCTGGCGGTCGCGGTGGCAACGATGGAGTAGGACCGGTGGCGGAGCTCAAGGCAGGCGACAAGGTCGAGTGGGACTCGAGCGGCGGCCACAGCAAGGGCAAGGTCGTCAAGAAGCTGACCAGCCCGACGCAGATCAAGGGTCACAAGGTCGCCGCGTCGAAGGACAACCCCGAATTCCTGGTCAAATCGGACAAGGGCGGGGAGGCGGCGCACAAGCCGGCGGCGCTGAAGAAGAGCAAGTGAGCGGGCCCGACCTGACGCCGCCGGCCACGGTCGCCGCGGCAGCCAAGAAGGGCCTCGAGCTGCGCGAGAAGTTCGGCCGCGGCGGTACCGACGTCGGGGTCAAGCGCGCCGAGGGGCTGGCTGCACGGCAAGCGGTGACGGCGGACGACATCACGCACATCAGCAGCTATTTCGCCCGCCACGCCGTCGACAAGGAGGCGAAGAGCCACGAGTGGGGCGACGAGAGCGACCCCAGCGCCGGCTACATCGCCTGGCTGCTGTGGGGCGGCGACGCGGGGCAGAAGTGGGCCGACGGGTTGAAGGCCAAGCTGCACGACGCCGGTTGATCGACCGGCGACGGCGGCGCATGACGCCGTAATGACCGGATTGATCGTCGCCCATCACCTCGGCCCCGCCGCCGGCCGCCTGCTTGCCGGTCACCCGGCGGTAGCCGAGGTGCGCGATATCGATCTCGCCCGCCGCTGGGACCTGCCGGTCGACGCCGACGTGCTGTTCGTCCTGCACAGCGCCGTCGATCCCGAGGCCCACCACGTCCCGCCGCCGCCGGGCTGGCCCGGGCGGGTCCGCTTCGTCCAGCTCGCCTCGTCGGGCAGCGACGGCTACCCCGACTGGCTCGGCCGCGGACCGGTCGTCGCCTCGGCGGCGGGAACCAGCGCGCCGGCCATTGCCGAGTTCGTCCTCACCGCGATGCTGATGGTCGAAAAGCGCCTGCCGGCCAGCGCCGTCACTGCCGGCGCCTGGACGCCGCAGGCGGAGATCGTCGCCAATCCGCTGGGAACGCTCGACGGGCGCGTGCTCGGCCTGCTCGGCCTCGGCGAGATCGGCTCGCGCACGGCGGCGCTGGCCCGCGCCTTCGGCATGGAAGTCATCGCCCACCGAAGAAGCGCGACGCCGGTCGCCGGCATCGCCCTGGTCCCCTTCGAGGAGCTGCTGCGCCGGTCCGACCACCTGGTCATCGCCGCGCCGCTGACGCCGGCCACCACCGGGCTGATCGGCACCGACGCCTTCGCCCAGGTCAGGCGCGGCGTCCATTTGGTCAACGTCGCCCGCGGCGGCATCGTCGACACCGCGGCGCTGGTTGCCGCGCTCGGAAGCGGGCAGGTCGGTTTCGCCAGCCTCGACGTCACCGATCCCGAGCCGCTGCCTGCCGGCCATCCGCTGTGGGACGCGCCGAACGTCCGCATCACGCCGCACGTCGCCTGGAGCAGCCCGCGGACGGGGCAGCGCATCTTTGCCCTGTTTGCCGACAATCTGGGCCGCTTCGCCCGCGGCGAGCGGGTAGTCAATCAGCTCGACTGACCCGCCGGCGGGGCGAATAAAGATGTCGACAGCCGGTTAACAGTGAAGACAAAATAACGCGGAGTCATCGGCTTGCGTCGCACCGCCTTTGACTCTGCTTCAACTTCGCGTGGTCTAGCCGAATCCCTGACAGTCTGTCATGGTGATGGTGGGGCCGGCGCGAACGGGAGCGTCCCCCGGGGGGGGATCGATCATGGCTATTCCGACTGCGCGACCGCATGGCGGCGTTCGCGGTGCCGACCTGTCGCGCAGTTCGCTGCTGTTCGGCGGACCCTTCGGCCGCATGTTCCGGGCGCTGCCGCCGGCCGAGTTCGGCGCCGACGAGCCGGCGACGATCCACGCCCTCAGCGCGCTCGCCGCGGGCATGCTCGCCGATCACGAAAACCCGTTCAACGGCCCCGACCCCGAGGAAGGCGGCATCCCCGCGCTCTATACCTATTTCGGGCAGTTCATCGATCACGACATCACCTTCGATCCCGCCAGCAGCCTGCAGAAGCAGAACGACCCGGACGCGCTGGTCGACTATCGGACACCGCGCTTCGACCTCGACAACCTGTACGGCCGCGGTCCCGACGATCAGCCCTACCTCTACGCCGACGGCCTGCACTTCAATCTCGGCCGGCCGCTGACCGGGGCGGCGCACAACCCGCGCGCGCAGGACCTGCCGCGGAGCAGCCCGGCCGCGACGCCGGCAAACGCCAACCCCGACAAGCGCGCGATCATCGGCGACCCGCGCAACGACGAGAACATCATCGTCAGCCAGCTGCAGGGCCTGTTCCTGCGCCTGCACAACCGTTTTGCCAGCGAGCTCGGCGACTTCACCGCCGCGCAGCGGAAGGTGCGCTGGCACTATCAGTGGGTCGTGCTCAACGACTATCTGCCCAAGATCGTCGCGCCGGCGGTGCTGGCCGAGGTGCTGCCCCATCTTGCCAGCGGCGACATCATCGCCGACCCGCCGCGGCTGAAGTTCTACCACGCCAAGGACGAGGCATTCATGCCGCTCGAGTTCTCGGCGGCGGCCTTCCGCTTCGGCCATTCGATGGTGCGCCCCGAGTACCAGCTCAACGAGACGCTGCCGCATCCACACCCGATCTTCGCCGGCGACTCGGCGACGCTGAACCTGCGCGGCTTCCGCGAGTTCCCCGCCAACTGGGCGATCGACTGGCGCTTCTTCATCGACCTGGAAGTGATCGACTTCGGCGACGGCGACAACCTGCCGGACCCGCGCAACCGCAACCGCGTCCAGCTCGCCTACAAGATCGACACGTCGCTGGTGAACCCGCTCGGCCACCTGCCCAAGAACATCGGCGCCAACCCGAACAAGCTGGCGCTGCGCAACCTGGAGCGCGGCTGGCGGATGCGCCTGCCGAGCGGACAGGACGTCGCCCGCGCCATGGGCGTCGTGCCGCTGGCGGACAGCGCGATCAAGATCGGCAAGTTCACCATCGATCCCGCCGACCAGGCGAAGCAGAAGCCGATCACCGATTTCGGCGCGGTCTTCGCCGGCAACTGCCCGTTGTGGACCTATATCCTCGCCGAGACGGTGCAGACGACGATGACCATCGAGACGACGCAGGGGCCGCAGGCGATCGACACGCGCCAGCTTGGCGAAGTCGGCGGCCGCATCGTCGCCGAGACCTTCGTCGGCCTGCTGCTGAAGGATTTCGAGCTCGTTCCTGTCGCAGGATCCGCGCTGGACCCCGGACCCGGCGCTGATGAACGGCGGCAAGTTCGGGCTGCGCGAGCTGGTCGCCGCGGCGCTGGCGGCATAGGCCGCCGGCCCGGGCGGCCACGCCGGCGTCAGCGCCGGCGTCAGCCGCGCGGGTCGGTTACGCCGTGCGGCCGGCGATCCAGTCGTCGCCGACCTTCTGCAGGATGTCGAGTGGCACTCGGCCGCAATCGAGCACCGCGTCGTGGAACGCCTTGATGTCGAAGCGCGGTCCCATCGCCGCCCTGGCCTTCGCCCGCAGGCCGGTGAACACGGTGTGGCCGAGCTTGTAGCTGCACGCCTGGCCGGGGTTGGTGCAGTAACGCTCGACCTCGCGCGTGGCGAAGCCGGGCGCCTCGCCGTCCTGGTCGACGAAATACTGGATCGCCTGCTCGCGGCTCCACTTCAGGTAGTGGATGCCGGTGTCGACGACGCAGCGGTTGGCGCGGAACAGCTGGAACTTGAGGTAGCCGAGGCGGCCGAGCGGATCGTCGTCGTACATGCCGATCTCGTCGGCCAGCTGCTCGGCGTAGAGCGCCCAGCCCTCGCCGTAGCCGGAGAAGCCGCCGGCCTTGCGGATCAGCGGCAGCTTGGCGTTGCCCAGCGCCAGCCCGCCTTCGAACTGGTGGCCGGGCAGGCCTTCGTGGAACACCGTCGTCGACAGGCAGAACTTCGGCCATTCGGCGCTGTCGTGCAGGTTGAAATAGACCAGCCCCGGGCGCGAGCCGTCGAGCGGCGGCGACTGGCTGAACGCCGAGGCGGCGCCGGCCTCGGTCGCGGCGGGGACGCGGCGGACCTCGAACCTGTAGTCGGGCATGCGGCTGAACACCGTCGGCAGCTTCGGCCGGATGGCGGCGAGGCGGGCGTTGCAATAGGCGATCTCGTCGGCCTTGCCGGCGTCGGTGTTCGGATAGAGCTGCGACGGGTCCTTGTAGAGCGCCGCCATGCGCTGCCCGACCGTGCCCTGCGTCATGCCCTGCTTGCGGAGCAACCCGTCGAGGCGCGCGCCGATCTCCTTCGCCTGGGCGAGGCCGATGTCGTGGACCTCCTGCGGCGAGTAGCGCGTCGTCGTCGTGTTGTGCAGCGCCACCTCGTAGAACTCGCGGCCCCGGGCGAACTGCCAGACGCCGGCGTCGTGCCTGGCCGTTCGCCGCAGGCTGGCGACCGTGTCCGCCTGGCGCTGCAGCGCCGGCAGCACCGTTTCGGCATAGATCACCGCCGCGCCCGAGGTGTATTTGTCGCCGAGACCCTTGGCGGCGGCGCGGCGGGCGAGCGACTGCACGACCTGCGCCTCGCCCGCCGGGACCAGCAGGGCGCGCATCTGCACCAGCGTCGTGTCGAGCAGGAAGTCGGGCGGGACGACGCCGATGCCGGCATCGTGGCGCAGCCGCGTCGTCTGGTCGTCGAGCTGCTTGCCGAAGGCGGTCAGGCGGGCGAGATAGGCGTCGGCGTCGGCGCTCGTCTCGACCGGGTGCTTGGTGTCGAGGAAATCGGGCACCGACTGATAGGCGCCGGTCTGCTGGCTGACGACGTACGGGCTGGGGCCGTAGCCGCCGCCGCCGAAGTCGAACGCCTGCACCGCCGCCGACGATTCGCGGGTGTACTTGACGACGTCGTAGTCGAGCCGGTCGCTCGGGCTGAGCCGGCTGCGGTCGATCATCGCCAGGCGGCGCAGCTGGTCCTGCGTCAGCGCCTTGTCGGCGGCGCGGCCGGCATCGGAGGCGTCGCTGAGCTTCGCCCGCAGGTCGGCGTTCGGCCCCTTGTCGAGGCCGAGCTGGGTCGCCCCCTCCGGCCGCTGGCGGAGACCCTCCTGGAAGAAGGCGTCGAACAGCGCCGCCAGTTCCGGGTTCTCGCCCGGTACGGGAGCGGCGCGGGCGGGGAGCGCGGCCGCGGCCCCGGTGGCGGCGGTGGTCAGCAGAAAGGCGCGGCGATCGAGCATGAGCGTCCCCAGGATGTTTTTCAGAACGTTAGCCGACGCCGCCGCGGCTAGCCACAACGAAGGTCACACAAAGGTCACGCCGACGACGCCGTTCGCCGTCGTCGTCCCGGTGGCGGCGGCGGCGAAGGTCACGCGAAGGTCACGCCCGCGCCGGCGTTTCGCGCCGCCCACCCTGCCGCCGGAGCGACGGGCGACGGGCGGAGGCGCGGCGAACGGCATCGCGCCAGACTAGCCGAACGTCGGCCTGTAGGACAGCGCCGCGGCGCGGGGCGCGTCAGGCCCGCTCCAGCCGCACCGGCACCGACTTCGCCGC
Organism: uncultured Alphaproteobacteria bacterium; assembly: GCA_963847215.1. Taxonomy (GTDB): domain Bacteria; phylum Pseudomonadota; class Alphaproteobacteria; order Sphingomonadales; family Sphingomonadaceae; genus Polymorphobacter_B. The sequence continues at coordinate 193,637 of CAWJZA010000004.1, read as the reverse complement.
CGGCACGAAGCTCTGCTCGGCGTGGTGCTCGACGGGCATCAGCACATTGGCCTCGGGATAATAGGCGCCGAGACATCCCTTCGGCAGCGCGTATTCGTGGACCTTCAGCCCCTCGAGCCGCCGCGCGCGGCCATCCTTGTGGTCGCCGGTGACGACGACGGCGTCGCCTTCGGCGAAGCCGTGCTCGGCCATGTCGGCGGGCGACATGAACAGCACGTCGCGCGTGCCCTTCACCCCGCGGAAGCGGTCGTGATAGCCGTAGACGGTGGTGTTGAACTGGTCGTTCGACCGGAGCGTGATCAGGCGGAAGCGCCCGGGCGCGTCGTCGAAGCCGGCGGCGTCGAGCGTGTCGGGCACGCTGAACTCGGCCTTGCCGCTGGCGGTGGCGAACACCCGGTCACGGGCCTTGTTGCCCTTGTAGAAGCCGCCGGGCGTGAACATGCGGGCGTTGAAGTCCTTGAAATAGTCCGGGTACGTCGCCTCGATGGCGTCGCGGACCTGCGCATAGTCGCCGACCCACGCGTCCCACGGCACCTTGGGGTTGGGCTCGAGCGTCGCCTTGGCCAGCGCCGCGACGATCGCCGGCTCGCTGAGCAGGTCGGGCGAGGCCGGGCCGCGCTCGCCGACCGAGCCGTGGATGCAGCTGGTCGAATCCTCGATGCTGACCGCCTGGACGCCGCTCGCCTGGACGTCCTTCTCGGTGCGGCCGAGGCAGGGCAGGATGTAGCTGACCTCGCCCGGCACGAGATGGCCGCGGTTGAGCTTGGTGGCGACATGGACGGTCAGCTTCATGCCGCCCCACGCCGGCTCCATCCGCGCCGTGTCGGGGATCGCGCGCAGGAAATTGCCGCCGAGGCCGACGAAGGCGCGGATGCTGCCGTCGAGGATGCCCTCGCACGCCTCGACGGTGTTGACGCCCTTGGTCCGCGGCGGCTCGAAGCCATACTGCTCGGCGAGGCGATCGAGCGGGACCAGCTCGGGCTTCTCGCTGATCCCGACGGTGCGCTGGCCCTGGACGTTGCTGTGGCCGCGCACCGGGCAGACGCCGGCGCCCTCGCGGCCGATGTTGCCGCGCAGCAGGAGCCAGGTTGACGATCATCTCGACGTTCTCGATGCCGTGGACGTGCTGGGTCAGCCCCATGCCATAGATGCAGTGATCGTGTTCCTGGCCGTGGCGTAGACCTCGGCCGCCGCCTCGATGTCGGCGCGCGGCAGGCCGCTCGCCGCCTCGATCGCCGCCCATGTCGTCGCCCGGGCGGCGGCGGCGAAGGCGTCGAACCCGTGGGTGTGTTCGGCGATGAAGCCGTGGTCGAGGACGCGGCCGGCCGGCGTCGTCGGCTTCGATCGCATACTTGCACATCCCCATCAGCACGGCGATGTCGCCGCCGGCGCGGACCTGATGATATTGCTCGCTGATCCGCGTCTCGCCGCCGGTCGCCATCTCCATCGGGTTCTGCGGATCGGTGAAGCGCTCCAGCCCGCGTTCGACGAGCGGGTTGAAGGTGACGATGCGCGCACCCCGCTCGGACCGCGCTGCGCAGCGGGTGGAGCAGGCGCGGGCTGTTCGAGCCGGTGTTCTGGCCGAAGAAGAAGATCGCGTCGCAGTGGTCGAAATCCTCCAGCTTGACCGTGCCGACCGGCACGCCGATCCGGCTCTTCAGCGCCACCGACGTCGTCTCGTGGCACATGTTGCTGCTGTCGGGCAGGTTCTGCGTGCCGTACAGGCGGGCGAACAGCGCGTACATGTAGCTGGTCTCGAGGCTCGCGCGGCCGCTGGCGTAGAACACGACCGATTTGGGATCGAGCGTCCGCAGTTCGGCGCCGATCTCGGCGAACGCCGTCTCCCACGCGATCGGCAGATAGCGGTCGGTCGCCGCGTGGTAGCGCAGCGGCGTCGTCAGCCGGCCGTGCTCCTCCAGGTCGTAGTCGCGCCACTGGCGCAGGTCGGCGACGCGGTGGCCGATGAAGAAGTCCGGCGTCGGCGCGGTGGCTGGTCAGCTCCCACGCCGTCGCCTTGGCGCCGTTCTCGCAGAACTCGGCGGGGTGGGCGTTGGCCGGCTTCGCCCAGGCGCAGCGAGACGCAGGCGAAGCCGTCGGCCTTGTTCTGGCGGACCAGCTCGCGCGGCGACGCCGGCGACGATTGCCCTCGCGCGGCAGGATCTCGGCGACCGAGCGCAGCGACCCCCAGCCGCCCGCCGGACCGGCGTAGGGCGTGAAGTCGGGCGTGTCGCTGCGGTCGGTCATGGCGGTCCTCGCTGGACGTGGAACGTGCCGACGTTATGCCGGGTCCATGACCATCGGCGATAGCCCAATCCGCTGGCGCGACGGCGTGTCCGCGCCCGCCGACCGCGGACGCTGGCCGAGGAGGTGCCGGTGGCGATCGTCGTCAACGGCGCGACGGTCGCCGTGCTGCTCGCGACGCCCGCCGACCTCGAGGACTTCGCCGTCGGCTTCGCGCTGACCGAGGGGCTGGTGGCGACCGCGCGCCGACGCCGGGCGAGGTCGAGGTCGTGACCCATGCCGACGGCATCGAGGCGCGGCTGGCGATCGCCGACTCGGCCGCGCTCGCCGCCCGCCGCCGGACGATCACCGGCCCGAGCGGCTGCGGCCTGTGCGGGATCGAGAGCCTCGCCGCGGCGATCTGCCGCGGCCGCGGCTCGTCACGGCGCCGGGCCCGCGCCCGACGCCGGCGGAGATCGTCGCCGCCATGGCCGCGCTCGGCGAGGCGCAGCCGCTGGGGCGGGCGACGCGGGCCGTCCACGGCGCGGCGCTGTGGCGGCGGGGCGCGGCGCTGCTGGTCCGCGAGGACGTCGGCCGGCACAACGCGCTCGACAAGCTCGCCGGCGCGGCGGCGCGGGCCGGCATCGATCCCGCCGACGCCATGCTGCTGCTGACCAGCCGCGTGTCGGTCGAGATGGTGCAGAAGGCGAGCGTGCTCGGGGCGCCGGTGGTCGTCGCGGTGTCGGCGCCGACCGGCGCTCGCGGTCGCCACCGCCGCGGCGGCCGGGCTGACGCTGGTCGCCGTCGCCCGCGCGGACGGCTTCGAGGTGTTCACCGGCGCCGAGCGGGTGGCGTGGTCGAGCCGCGCCTACCGCCCCGCCGCCGCGCGGCCGCGGTCGATCGCCTCGGCGAGCAGGGCGGCGGCGGCCTCGGCGTCCTTCCACGCGCCGATCGTCACCCACTTGCCCTTTTCCAGATCCTTGTAGTGCTCGAAGAAGTGGGCGATCTGCTCCTTCAGCGTCGGCGGCAGGTCGTCGGGGCCGACGATGTTGGCGTAGAACGGGTGGAGCGCGTCGACCGGCACGGCGATCAGTTTCTCGTCGCCGCCGCTCTCGTCCTCCATGACCAGCGCGCCGATCGGGCGGACGCGGCAGACCGCGCCGGGGACCAGCGGCGTCTGGCCGACGACCAGCACGTCGATCGGGTCGCCGTCGGCCGACAGCGTGTGCGGCACGAAGCCGTAGTTGCCGGGATAGAACATCGCGGTGTGCAGGAAGCGGTCGACGAACAGCGCGCCCGATTCCTTGTCCATCTCGTACTTGACCGGCTCGCCGCCCATCGGCACCTCGATGATGGCGTGGATGTCCCACGGCGGCGCGCGGCCGATCGAAATCTTGGCGAGGTCCATGGGGTCTCCTATGTGGGCGGCACCGGCCCGCTCCCCCGCCCGGCCACCCGCAAGGATCATCCCCTGGGTAGCCGGGCGGGGGAGCAGGCCGGTGCCGGCTTCCTTGCTTCAACGAAAGCCCCCTAGCCCATGTCCGACCCCGTCGTCATCCTGTCCTATGCCCGCACCCCGATGGGCGGCTTCCAGGGAAGCCTGAGCGGCGTCGCGGCGACGGCGCTCGGCGCGACGGCGGTACGCGCTGCGGTCGAGCGCGCCGGGCGTCGACGGGGCGGCGGTCGACCAGATCGTCATGGGCTGCGTCCTGCCCGCCGGCCTCGGCCAGGCCCCGGCGCGGCAGGCGGCGATCGGCGCCGGGCTGCCGCTCGGCGTCACGGCGACGACGGTCAACAAGATGTGCGGCAGCGGCATGCAGGCGGCGATCATGGCCCATGATGCGCTGGCGGCGGGCGCGGCCGACATCGTCGTCGCCGGCGGCATGGAGTGCATGTCGAACGCCCCGTACCTGCTCGCCAAGCACCGCGGCGGCGCGCGCATCGGCCACGACGTGGTCAAGGATTCGATGTACCTCGACGGGCTGGAGGACGCCTACGACCCCGGCAAGCTGATGGGCGCCTTCGCCGAGGACAGCGCCCGCGATTACCAGTTCACCCGGGTCGAGCAGGACGACTACGCGCTCGAATCGCTGCGCCGGGCGACCGCGGCGATCGCAGGCGGGGCGTTCGCCGGCGAGATCGTCGCCGTCGCCGTGCCCGGCAAGGGCGGCCCGGTCACGGTCGACACCGACGAGCAGCCGGGCAAGGCGCGGCCCGACAAGATCCCGACGCTCAAGCCCGCCTTCAGCAAGGACGGCACGATCACCGCCGCCAACGCCAGCTCGATCAGCGACGGCGCCGCGGCGCTGGTCCTGACCCGCGAATCGGTCGCGCTGGCCAAGGGGCTGACGCCGGTCGCGCGCATCGTCGCCCACGCCGCGCACGCCCACGAGCCGGGCAAGTTCACCACCGCGCCGGTGCCGGCGATCCGCAAGGTCCTCGACCGCGCCGGCTGGACCATCGCCGACGTCGACCTGTTCGAGGTCAACGAGGCCTTCGCCGTCGTCGCCATGATCGCGATGCGCGACCTCGGCATCCCGCGCGACAAGCTCAACATCCATGGCGGCGCGACGGCGCTCGGCCACCCGATCGGCGCGAGCGGCGCGCGGATCATGGCGACGCTGATCGCCGCGCTGCAGCGGACGGGGGGCACGCGCGGCGTCGCCGCCTTGTGCATCGGCGGCGGCGAGGCGACGGCGGTGGCGGTCGAGCTGGTCTGACGGCAGCTCGGCCGATCGGCCTTAGCGGCTCGAGTCCATGACGCTGCCCGCCGCATCGAGGATCGAGGCGACCGTCGGGCGGACCTTGTAGCCCTCCTCGGCGAGCTTGGCGCGGACGATGCCCCGGCGGTCGATGACGAAGATCGCCGGCTTCGGCACGCCATAGGCGAAGCTGTCGGGCGCGTACTGCGGGTCGCGCAGGCCCCAGGCGTCGATCGTCTTCGACCCGGGATCGCTCAAGAAAGTGAAGCCGATGCCCTGCTTTTCGGCGAACGCGGCCTGCACCTCGGGCGGATCGTAGCTGATCGCGGCGAGCGCGTAGCCGCGCTTGGCCAGCGGCGCGACGGCGTCCTTCAGCTCGATCATCTGGTGCTGGCAGTACGGGCACCACTTCACCGAGCGGAAGAAGACGAGGACCGTCCCCTTGGGCCCGGCGAGCGAGGCGAGCGTCGCCGCCTTGCCGCCGGTGTCGGTCACCGTCGCGGCGAGCGGGATCGCCTTCGACCCGATCGCGGGGCCGATGTTGATGCCGGCGACGGCCGGCACGGCGAGCGCCGCGACGACGAAGGCGATGGGGCTCAGGCGCACGGTTCGGTCTCCGGCGCCGGAGTGGCGCGTCACACCGGGTTCGCCGCCGGGGCGGGCAAAGTTACGCCGCCGCGATGCCAAACACCCGCCGCTTACGCGGCGGCAATGAATGCCTCGACCGCGCTCGCGGCAAGGTCGTCGGTCATCTGCCGCGGCGGGTGCTTGCAGAAGAAGGCGCTCGCCCCTTCCAGCGGGCCGCCGATGCCGCGGTCACGGGCGACTTTCGCGCAGCGCACCATGTCGATGGCGACGCCGGCCGAGTTGGGGCTGTCCTCGACCGACAGGCGGACCTCGAGGTTCATCGGCACGCCGCCGAACAGCCGGCCCTCGAGGCGCATGAACGCGACCTTGTTGTCGTTCTGCCAGGCGACATAGTCGGACGGGCCGATGTGGATGTTGGCGTCCTCCAGCCGCGCGGGGGCGACCGCCTGGACCGCTTCCGTCTTGGAAATCTTCTTCGATTTCAGGCGGCTGCGCGCGCTCATGTTGAGGAAGTCGGTGTTGCCGCCGGTGTTGATCTGATAGGTCCGGTCGAGCGTCGCGCCGCGCTTGGCGAACAGGTCGGTCAGCACGCGGTGGACGATGGTCGCGCCGATCTGCGCCTTGATGTCGTCGCCGACGATCGGCACGCCGGCACGGCGGAAGCGGTCGGCCCAGGCGGGATCGCTGGCGATGAACACGGGGATGTTGTTGACGAAGGCGACGCCGGCGGCGAGCGCGCATTCGGCGTAGAACTCGGTCGCCGCCTGGCTGCCGACCGGCAGGTAGTTCATCATCACGTCGGCCTTGCTCGCGCGCAGGCGGGCGACGACGGCGTCGCGGTCGTCGGGCACGGCATCGGCGACGACGAAGGTGCGGTCGGCCGGGTGGTCGGCCATGTGCTCGGCGACGCCGTCGAGCACCGGCCCCATCCGCACGATGGCGCCGGTCGGCTCGACCTCGGGCGCGAACACGGCGGTGCAGTTGGGCCGGGCGAAGATCGCGCCGGCGACGTCGCGGCCGACCTTGCGGGCGTCGACGTCCCAGGCGGCGACGACGCGGATGTCGCGCGGGCGGTAGCCGCCGATCTCGGCGTGGAGCAGGCCGGCGGTATCGTTGGCGCCGTCGCGGTAGTGCTGCAGCCCCTGGACGAAGCTCGACGCACAGTTGCCGACGCCGACGATGGCGACGTTGACCCCGCTCATGCCGCCGCGACCTGGGTCAGCGGCACGGCCGGCGCATAGCGGTCGATCATCCAGGCGCAGAAGTCGGCGAAGGCCTGCGGCTCGACCGCCGGGCTGGTGTGATGCGGGGCGAGCCCCAGATGCTGCGGCGTGAAGCAGAAGGTGACGGTGGTGTCGAACTCGGCCAGCGCCGCCATCTGCCGGTCGAACCAGTCGAGCGCGTTCGGCCGGAAGCTGTCGGCCCAGCTCAGCCCCGTGCGCAGTTTCCTGACGCCCAGCCGGCGCATGATCGCCACGGCGTCGTCGAGGCGGGGATCGTCGAAGTGGAACCACTGCATCAGCCCCATGCGGTCGGCGACGCGGGCATAGCTGTCGAACGCCGGCTTCGGCGTGCCGTCCTCGCGGATCAGGCCCATGTAGAAGTGGCGATAGTAGCTCGACCCCTCCGCCTCGCGGTGGCGCGTCTCCGCCCCCCACGCCATCGGCAGGTCGAACAGCGAGTACCAGAAGATCCGGGGGCTCCGGCCGATCAGCAGCTCGGCGGTACGCTCGAGGCCGAAGACCTGCACCTCGTCGGCGCCGAACGAGCCGACCCCGACCTCGGTCACCCACACCGGCTTGTCCGTCACCGCCTCGATCTCGGCGAGCTTGTCGGGCCAGGCGTTCAAGGGCCACAGGTTCCAGTCGAGGGGAAAGCCGTGGACGGCGACGGCGTCGACGTGGTCGAGCGCGCCGTGCGCCTCGATCCGCTTGAGCCAGTGCGGGTCGATCGGGCTCATCCCGCCGAGCACGCGGGTGACGGCCGGGTTGATCGCTGCGGATCGCCTGCCCCGCCCGCGCGACGGTGTCGGCGTAGATCGCCCAGTCGGGGTCGAGCGCCGGGTCCCAGTGCGCTCTTGTTGTTCGGCTCGTTCCAGATCATCGCCGCTTCGATCATCGCGCAGGTTCCTTGGCAGGATAGACGGCGTGCGGCGGGCCCCAGCCGGCATAGGGCACGTCGGCGACGCGGCAGACATAGACTTCCGCCTCCGGCCGCGCCTCGATGCGGAAGCCGGCCGCGCGCAGCATCGCCTCGCTGCAGGCGCGGTTCGGCGCCCACCAGTTGGTCCAGTCGCCGGCATAGCGCCGCTCGATGAAGTGCATCCGCGGGTAGCCGGGTTCGTCGAAGATCGGCGACGGGTCGAAGGTCCCGGGCATGTGGAACGGGTGGTCGTCGGGCACGGCGAGCACCGCCTCCGACCCGCGCTGCATCGTCTGGAACAGCAGCATGTCGCCGGCGACGTGGTCGCGGATCAGGTCGAGCGCGAGCAGCGGGTGGCGCAGATGGTAGAGCACGCCCATGAACACGACGAGGTCGAAGCGTTCGCCGAGCGCCGCGACGTCGTAGACGTCGAGGTTGCGGAACTCGATTCGTTCCTGCCCCAGCGCCTCGGCGGCGAGGCGCGCCTGCGCGAGGTAGCGGTCGTCGCTGTCGATGCCGACGACCCGCGCCGCCCCGCGGCGGGCGATCTCGATGGCGTAGAAGCCGGCGTTGCAGCCGATGTCGAGGACGCTCTTGCCGGTGACGTCGGGCAGGGCGGCGGCGAAGCGGGCGAACTTGAAGCGCGGATAGTCGCCGAGGAAGTGGTCCGGCGCGGTCAGCACGCCGTCGCCGAGGTCCAGGTTGTGGAACCACGGGCCGAGCGCGGCGACGCGGGCGCGGAGCGCGGCGCTCACGCCGGCCGCTCGTTGAGCGTGACGAGGCGGACGCCGCCATTGTCGACCGCGAGCGTCGTCAGGCTGGCGAGGTCGAGGTCGAAGGCGGTCAGTCGGTCGAACGACAGGCCGAGCGCCGCGCGCGGCCACGGCGCGGATGACGTCGCCGTGGCTGACGCAGAGCACCGGTCGCATGCCGGCGACGGCGGTGACGACGGCGGTCGCGCGCGCGGCGACGGCGGCCATCGTCTCGCCGGCCGGCGTCGCCGCCGTGCCGCGTTCGGCGTTCCACCGCCGCCAGTCGGGATCGCCGTCGAGCGCGGCGAAGCCCTGTCCGGTCCAGCGGCCGAAATCGATCTCGTCGAGCGCGTCGGCGCGGATCACCGGCAGGCCGTGGCGGGCGGCGACGATCTCGGCGGTCTGCCACGCCCGCCGCCGCGGGCTGCTGTGGATCGCGGCCAGCGGCACGCCGGCGAGCCGCGTCGCCAGCCGCTCGGCCTCGGCCTCGCCGGCTGCGTTCAGCGCGATTTCCGAGCGGCCGCTCAGCACGCGGCCGATCTCGTCATGGCGTGGCGTGGCGGGCGAGGAAGACGATCACCGCGCAGGTTCGAGCATCAACATAGAAGCTGTGAACCGGCCAGCCGCCGATCTGTTCCGCGCGCGGAAGATACCGCCTCCGCCACGACCCGAGGGAACCTAGATGAAGAAGAAGCTTTACCGATCGGAACGGTCATCAAAATGTCAGTGATGAGCGACGCAACGCAAACAGTACGGTCCGCGTAACGGTAGCGAGGGCGCGTGGAGACAGTATTGATCACCGGCGGGGCCGGCTTCATCGGCCGCTTCGTTGCCGAGGAACTGCTCCGCCGCGGTAACCGCGTCCGCGTCCTCGACGCGCTGATCGACCAGGTCCATGGCGTGACCGACGGCGCGACGCTGCTCGTCGCGCGAAGCCGAGCTGATCCGCGGCGATGTTCGCGACAAGGCGGCGGTGACCGCGCGCGCTGCGCGGCGTCGACAGCGTCGTCCACCTCGCCGCCGAGGTCGGGGTCGGCCAGTCGATGTACGAGGTCGTACGCTATACCTCGACCAACGACGTCGGCACGGCGACGCTGTTCGAGGCGCTGATCGACGCGCCGGTGCGCCGCGTCGTCACCGCCAGCTCGATGAGCATCTACGGCGAGGGCCTGTACCGCGACGCCGACGGCACGCTGGTCGAGGATGCCGCGCGCGGCGCGCTGCGCGACGGGTTGGCCAACTGGGAGCCGGTCGACGCCCGCGGCCGGCCGCTGACGCCCGTCGCCACGCCCGAATGGAAGCGGCCGGCGCTGTCGTCGATCTACGCGCTCAACAAGTTCGTCCAGGAGCGGACGACGCACATCATGGCCGCGCCCTATGGCATCGAGAGCGTGTGCCTGCGCCTGTTCAACGTCTATGGCCCCGGCCAGGCGCTGTCGAACCCGTACACCGGCGTGCTCGCCATCTTCGCCTCGCGGCTGCTGAACGGCCAGCCGCCGATGATCTTCGAGGACGGCGAGCAGCGGCGCGACTTCGTCCATGTGTCGGACGTCGCCCGCGCCTTCGCCGACGCGCTCGTCCTGCCGCAGGCGGCGGGCGGCACGTTCAACATCGGCTGCGGCACCGACCGCTCGGTCAGCGAGGTGGCGACCGAGCTGGCCCGCGCCATGGGCAAGAACCGAGCTCGCCCCCGAAATCGTCGGCAAGGCGCGCATCGGCGACATCCGCCACTGCTTCTGCGACACGACGCTCGCCGCCGATCGGCTCGGCTTCCGCGCCCGCGCCGACTTCGGCCACGGCCTCGCCGAACTCGCCGAGTGGGTCGCCGAGCAGAAGGCGGAGGACGGCGTCGCCAGGATGCGCGCCGAACTCGAGGCGCGGGGGCTGGTGGCGTGAGCGACGCTTCCCGCCCCGTGCTCGTCACCGGCGGCGCCGGCTTCATCGGCTCCAACCTCGCCGACGCGCCTCGCCGCCGCCGGTCACCGCGTCACGGTCTACGACGCGCTGAAACGGCCGGGCGTCGAACGCAACCTGGCCTGGCTGCAGTCGCGCCACGGCCGCCTGCATCGAGCCCGATGATCGCCGATGTCCGCGACGGCGATCGCCTGGCGGCGTGCGCGGCGGGCAGCCAGGCCGTGTTCCACCTCGCGGCCCAGGTCGCGGTGACGACCAGCCTGACCGATCCGGGCGAGGACTTCGACGTCAACGTCGGCGCGACATTCGACCTGCTCGAGGCGCTGCGCGCGCCGGGCACCGGACACGCCGCTGATCTTCGCGTCGACCAACAAGGTCTATGGCGACCTTGCCGATACCGCGTTCAGCCTCGCCGGGGAGGCCTACCATCCCGACGACGCGGCCCTGCGCGGCGCACGGCGTCGGCGAGGACCGCCGCCTCGACTTCCACACCCCCTACGGCTGCTCCAAAGGCGCCGCCGACCAGTATGTGCTCGACTATGCCCGCAGCTTCGGGCTGCGCACCGCCGTGCTGCGGATGAGCTGCATCTACGGCCAGCGGCAGATGGGCACCGAGGACCAGGGCTGGGTCGCGCATTTCCTCATCCGCGCGCTGGAGGGGCAGCCGATCACGCTCTACGGCGACGGCTATCAGGTCCGCGACATCCTCGACGTCAGCGATGCCGTCGCCGCCTATCGCGCCGCCTGGGCGCGGATCGACGCGGTCACGGGCCGCGCCTTCAACCTCGGCGGCGGGCCGGCCAACGCCGTCAGCCTGCGCGCGCTGCTCGGCCATATCGGCGCGCTGACCGGGCGGCCGGTCGAGGTCAGCCACGCCGACTGGCGGGCCGGCGACCAGCGTAGTTCGTCGCCGACACGCGCGCCGCGGCGGCGGCGCTCGGGCTGGGCGCGCGCGTGCCGTGGCGCGACGGCGTCGCCCGCCTGGCGCGCTGGCTGGCGGCCGAGCGCGACCTGCCGCTGCCGGCAGCGGCCAGCGGCGACCTGCCGCTGCCGCAGCGCCAGCCGATGGCGCGCCGAGCTGAGCGCGGCTGCTGCTGACCGCCGACGCCGTCGGCGGGGTGTGGACCTACGCCCTCGACCTGGCCGGTGGCGCTGCGCGCCGCTCGGCTGGGAGACGATCGCTCGCCCTGCTCGGTCCCGCCGCCGACGCCGGGCAGCGCGCGGACGCGGCCGCGGCGGGGGTGCGGCTGCTCGACACCGGCCGCGGCCTCGACTGGCTGGCCGCCGACGCCGCCGCCGTCGCCGACAGCGAGCGCGGCGCTGGCGGCGCTGGCGCGGCGCGAGGGCGTCGACCTGGTCCAGCTCAACCAGCCGGCGCTTGCCGCCGGCTTCGACGCCGGGCCCTGCGTCGCCGCCGTCCACAGCTGCGTCGGCACCTGGTGGGACGCGGTGCGCGGCGGGCCGCTGCCGCCGGCGCTGGCGCTGGCAGGCGGCATTGACCGCGCGCGGCCTGGCCGCCGCCGCGGCCGGTCGTCGCGCCGAGCGCCGCCTTCGCCGCCAGCATCGCCGCGCGCTACGGCGTGACCGCCGCAGGTCGTCCACAACGGCCGCGCGCGCCGCGCCGCGCCGCCGCGGGCGATGGCCGATGCGGCGCTGACCGCCGGCCGGCTGTGGGACGCGGGCAAGGATGTCGCCACGCTCGACCGCGCGGCGGCCCGGCTGGCCGTGCCGTTCGTCGCCGCCGGGCCGCTGCGCGGGCCGCACGGCGAGACGGTGGCGCCGGCGCACCTGCACCCGCTCGGGCGGTCTCGACGGCGCCGACCTGGCCGCGCGGCTGGCGGCGCGGCCGGTGTTCGTCCAGCGCCGCCCGCTACGAACCCTTCGGGCTGGCGGTGCTCGAGGCGGCGCAGGCAGGTTGCGCCGCTGGTGCTGAGCGACATCGCCACCTTCCGCGAGCTGTGGGACGGCGCCGCCGAGTTCGTTGCGCCGGGCGACGACGCCGGCTTTGCCGCGGCGATCGCCGCAGCTGATCGGCGACGCCACGAGGCGCGACGCCGCCGGCGGCGCGGGCGCAGGTCCGGGCGGCGCGCTTCACCCCGGCGGCGATGGCAGCGGGGATGGACGCGATCTACCGCCGCGCTCGCCGGCCCGCAGCAGGTAGCGGCATGAAGATCGCCTATTTCACCCATTCGCTGCGCTCGTGCTGGAATCACGGCAACGCGCATTTCGTCCGCGGCGTGCTGAGCGAGCTCGTCGGGCGCGGTCACGACGTGCGCGCGCTCGAGCCGGCGGGCAACTGGAGCCTGACCAACCTGCTGGCCGACGCCGGCGAGGACGGGCTGGCCGCGTGGCGGAGCGCCTACCCCGAGCTGAGCGCCACCGAATACGCCGCCGACGCCGACCCCGCCGCCGCTGATCGACGACGCCGACCTCGTCATCGTCCACGAGTGGAACGACCCCGCGCTGGTCGCCGCGCTCGGCCGGGCGCGGGCGAGGGGCGGCCGCTTCACCCTGCTGTTCCACGACACCCATCACCGCGCCGTCAGCGACCCGGAGGCGATCCGCGCCTTCGACCTGTCGGGCTATGACGGCGTGCTGGCGTTCGGCGAGGCGCTGACCGAGGTCTACCGCCGCTGGGGCCATCGCGCCTGGACGTGGCACGAGGCGGCCGACACCGTGCGCTTCCACCCGCCGCTGGTCGAGGACGCGCGCGACGGGCTGGTCTGGATCGGCAACTGGGGCGACGGCGAGCGGACGGCGGAGCTGGAGGCCTTCCTCCTCGCCCCCGCCCGCGCCGCCGGCCTGCCGCTCGACATCTACGGCGTCCGCTATCCCGCCGAGGCGCAGGCGCTCGTCGCCCGCTACGGCGCGAGCTACCGCGGCTGGTTGGCCAACGCCGCCGCGCCGGCCGTCTTCGCCCGCCACCTGGCGACGGTCCACGTGCCGCGGCGCTTCTACACGACGATGCTGCCCGGCATCCCGACGATCCGCGTCTTCGAGGCGCTGGCCTGCGGCATCCCGCTGGTCTCGGCGCCATGGGACGACGCCGAGGGCCTGTTCCGCCCCGGGCGACTACCTGACGGCGGCCGACGGCGCGGCGATGACGCGGCAGCTGATCGCGCTGCGCGACGATCCCGCCCTGCGCGCCACCACCGCCGCCGCCGGCCTCGCGACGATCCGCGCGCGGCACACCTGCGCCCACCGCGCCGACGAGCTGCTGGCGATCGTCGCCGGCCTCGCGGCGCCCGAACAGAGGCCAGAGATGAGGAGCGTCGCGTGAAGATCGCCTTCTACGGCTCGAGCCTGGTGTCGTCCTACTGGAACGGCGCGGCGACCTATTATCGCGGCATCCTCGGCGAGCTGGCGCGGCGCGGGCACGCGATCACCTTCTACGAGCCCGACGCCTTCGACCGGCAGGCGCACCGCGACATCGACGCGCCCGACTGGTGCCGCTCGGTCGTCTACCCGGCGACGGCGGACGGGCTGGCATCGGTCCTGGCCGAAGCCGGCGGCGCCGACGTGGTCGTCAAGGCGAGCGGCGTCGGCGTGTTCGACCGCGAGCTGCTCGAGGGCGTCGTCGCCCGCGCCCGGCCGGGAGCGCTGCAAGATCTTCTGGGACGTCGACGCCGCCGCCACGCTCGACGAGATGCGCGCCGACCCCGGCCATCCGGTCCGTGCGCGCGCTGCCCGACCTCGACCTGGTCCTGACCTATGGCGGCGGCCCGCCGGTGGTCGACGCCTATACCGGCTTCGGCGCGGCCGAGTGCGTGCCGGTCTACAACGCGCTCGATCCGGCGACGCACTTCCCGGTGCCGCCCGACCCGCGCTTCGCCGCCGACCTCGCCTTCCTCGGCAACCGCCTGCCCGACCGCGAGGCGCGGGTGGAGGAGTTCTTCCTCGAGCCCGCCGCCGCGCTGCCCGAGCGGCCGCTTCCTGATCGGCGGCAACGGCTGGGAAACCAAGGCCATGCCGGCCAACGTCCGCCACCGCGGCCACGTCTATACCGCCGAGCACAACGCCTTCAACGCGACGCCGCTGCGCGGTGCTCAACGTCGCGCGCGACAGCATGGCGAGCGTCGGCTTTTCGCCGGCGACGCGCGTGTTCGAGGCGGCGGGCGCGGCGGCGTGCCTGATCACCGACGCGTGGGAGGGGATCGAGCTGTTCCTCACCCCCGGCACGCGAGGTGCTCGTCGCGCGCGACGGGCAGGACGTCGCCGAGCACCTCGCCGCCTGACGCCGGAGCGGGCGACGGCGATCGGCCAGGCGGCGCTGGCGCGCGTGCTGGCCGAGCACACCTATGCGCTGCGCGGGCGCGCAGGTCGACGCCCTGCTCCGCGCGCGGGCGCCGAGCAGGCGGTGGCGGCATGAGGCTCGTCGTCCTCGGCCTCAGCCTGTCGTCGTCGTGGGGCAACGGCCATGCCACGACCTTTCGCGCGCTGCTCGCAGGCCTTCGCCGCGCGCGGGCACGAGGTGCTGTTCCTCGAGCGCGACGTGCCCTGGTACGCCGACAAGCGCGACCTGACCGATCCCGACTGGTGCCGCCTCGCCTTCTACGACAGCGTCGCCGCGCTCGACGGCTGGCGGCGCGAGGTCGCCGGCGCCGACGCGGTGATGGTCGGCAGCCTACGTCCCCGACGGCATCGCGGTCGGCGCGCTGGGTGCAGGCAGCACGGCGCGCGGCGTCACCGCCTTCTACGACATCGACACGCCGGTGACGCTGGCCGCGCTGGCGCGCGGCGACTGCGACTATCTGTCGCCCGAGCTCATCCCCGGCTACGACATCTATCTGTCGTTCACCGGCGGGCCGACGCTCGACCGGCTCGAGCGGCACTACGGCTCGCCGGCGGCGCGCGCGCTCTATTGCTCGGTCGATCCGGCGCGCTATCGCCCCGCCCGGCGAGGCCAAGCGCTGGGACCTGTCGTACCTCGGCACCTACAGCCCCGACCGCCAGCCGACGCTCGAGCGCCTGCTGATCGACGTCGCCCGCGCGCTGCCCGACCGCCGCTTCGTCGTCGCCGGGCCGCAATATCCGGACGACGATCGACTGGCCGGCGAATGTCGAGCGCATCGACCATCTGCCGCCGGCCGAGCACGCCGGCTTCTACTCGGCGTCGCGCTTCACCCTGAACGTCACCCGCGCCGACATGATCGCGGCGGGCTGGTCGCCGTCGGTGCGGCTGTTCGAGGCTGCCGCCTGCGGCACGCCGATCATCTCCGACGTCTGGGACGGCATCGACGACCTGTTCGCGCCCGACCGCGAGATCGTGCTGGCGCGGACGACGGCCGACGTCGTCGCCGCACTGGCGCGCGACGGCGCGGCGATCGGCGCGGCGGCACGGGCGCGGGTGCTCGCCGCCCACACCGCCGACCCACCGCGCCGCCGAACTCGAAGCACCATCTGGCCGCGGCGCGCACGCCGCAGGCCAGCGACGGCATGACCCGGGAGAATGACCATGGACGGCATCACCGCTCGTCGCCGGCGGCGCCGGCTTCATCGGCTCGCATCTGTGCCGGGCGCTGCTCGACCGCGGCCGCGAGGTCATCTGCCTCGACAATCTGCAGACGTCGCGGCCGTCGAACCTGCGCGCGCTGGAGGGGCGGCCGGGCTTCAGCTTCGTCCGCGCCGACGTCGTCCAGCCGCTGCCACCGGCGGTGACGGCGCGGGCGGCGCGCATCAGCCACGTCTACAACCTCGCCTGCCCCGCCTCGCCGCCGCATTATCAGGCCGACCCCGAGCATACGCTGCTGACCAGCGTCGTCGGCACCCACCACCTGCTGCGGCTGGCCGAGGCGGCGGGCGCGCGCTTCCTGCTGACCTCGACCAGCGAGGTCTATGGCGACCCCGAGATCCATCCGCAGCACGAGGACTATCGCGGCCATGTCAGCTGCACCGGCCCGCGCGCCTGCTACGACGAGGGCAAGCGCGCCGCCGAGACGCTGGCCTTCGATTACGGCCGCGCCGGGCGCGCCGAGGTGCGGGTGGCGCGGCATCTTCAATACCTATGGCCCGAACATGGACCCGGCCGACGGCCGCGTCGTCTCCAACCTGATCTGCCAGGCGCTGGCCGGCGAGCCGATGACGATCTACGGCGACGGCAGCCAGACGCGGAGCTTCTGCTACGTCAGCGACACGGTCGACGGGCTGATGCGGCTGATGGAGGCCGAGATCGACGGTCGCGAGGCGATCAACCTCGGCAATCCGGTCGAGATCACGGTCAACGAGCTGGTCGATCGCGTCCGCGCCATCGTCGGGCGCGAGATCAGCATCGTCTATCGGCCGCTGCCGGTCGACGATCCGCGGCGGCGGCGCCCCGACATCGCCCGGGCCCAGGCCCTGCTCGGCTGGACGCCGCGGGTGCCGGTCGACACCGGCCTCGCCCATACCGCGCGCTGGTTCGCCGACGAGATCGGCGCGCCGTTCGACGATGCGGCGCAGGCGGCATGAGCGCGACGATGCGCGCGGCCGTGCTCGCCGCGCCGGGGCGGATCGAGATCGCGCGGGTGCCGGTGCCGCAGCCCGGTCCGGGCGAGGTGCGCGTGCGGGTCGAGGGCAGCGGCGTCTGCGCCTCCAACCTCGAACCTTGGGCCGGGCTGGAGTGGCTGACCTACCCCGGCGATCCCGGCGGCCTGGGGCACGAGGGCTGGGGCACGGTCGATGCGGTCGGCGACGGCGTGGCGCTGGCAGCCGGAACGCGCGTCGCTTTCCTCGGCACGCGCAGCTTCGCCGAATATGACGTCGTGCCCGCCGCCGCCGCCGTGCCGCTGCCGCCAGGGCTGACCGGTCCGTTTGCCGGCGAGCCGCTGGGGTGCGCCTTCAACATCTTCCGCCGCAGCGACATCCAGCCGGGACAGAGCCGTCGCCATCGTCGGCATCGGCTTCCTCGGCGCGGTGCTGACCAAGCTGGCGAGCGACGCCGGCGCGCGGGTCATCGCCGTCTCGCGCCGGCGCGAATCGCTGGCACTCGCCCGCGACTTCGGCGCGGCGGAGACGATCCCGATGGACGACCACTGGGCGATCATCGAGCAGGTCAAGGCGCTGACCGACGGGGCACTCTGCCCGCGCGTGATCGAGGCGGTCGGCAAGCAGTGGCCGCTCGACCTCGCCAGCGCCCTCGTCGCGCCGGGCGGGCGGCTGGTCATCGCCGGCTATCACCAGGACGGGCCGCGGCAGGTCAACCTGCAGGACTGGAACTGGAAGGGCATCGACGTGGTCAACGCCCATGAGCGCGACGCGAGCGTCTGCCGGCGCGGCGTCGAGGCAGCGGTCGCCGCCGTCGCCGCCGGCACGCTCGACGCCGACCGGCTCTATACTCACCGCTTCCCCCTCGAGCGGCTGGCCGAGGCGCTCGACGCGACGCGCGACAAGCCGGCGGGCTTCGTCAAGGCGCTGGTCACGCTGTGATCCGGCTGGGGTTCCTCGGCGCGGGCTGGATCGGGCGCAACCGCATGGCGGCGATGCTGGCGACGGGGGCGGAGGCCGTCGCGGTCGCCGACCCCTCGCCCGAGGCGGTGGCGGCGGCGCGCGAGATCGCTCCCGGCGCGGCGGTGGTCGACTCGCTCGCGGCGATGCTGGCGCTGCGGCCTCGACGGGGTCGTCATCGCCACGCCCAGCGCCCTCCACGCCGCGCAGTCGATCGCGCGCTCGACGCTGGCGTCGCCGTGTTCTGCCAGAAGCCGCTCGGCCGCTCCGCGGAGGAGGCCGCGCGCCGTGGTCGCTGCGGCCCGCCGCGCCGACCGGCTGCTGGGGCTCGACCTGTCGTACCGCTTCACCGCCGGCATGGCGGCGATCCGCGAGCTGGTGCAGGCGGGCGCGCTGGGACAGGTCTTCGCCGTCGACCTGACCTTCCACAACGCCTACGGCCCGGACAAGCCGTGGTTCTTCGACCCCGCGCAGTCGGGCGGCGGCTGCGTCATCGACCTCGGCGTCCACCTCGTCGACCTCGCGCTGTGGCTGCTCGGCGGCGGCGTCGAGGGCGCCGGTTACCGCCGACCTCCGCCGCCACGGGCGCGCGGTCGGCGCGCACGAGGTCGAGGACTTCGCCGTCGCCCAGTTCCGCGTCGGCGGGGCGAGCGTCCGCCTCGCCTGCTCGTGGCACTTGCACGCCGGCGTCGATGCCGAGATCGGCGTCGCCCTGTACGGCACGCAAGGCGGCGCGGCGCTGCGCAACGTCGGCGGCTCGTTCTACGACTTCACCGCCGACGCGCTTCCGCGGCACGGCGAGCGAGGTGCTGAGCACGCCGCCCGACGACTGGGGCGGCCGCGCGGCGGCCGACTGGGCGCGGCGGCTGGCGGCGGGCGAGCGCTTCGATCCCGCGGCCGACGGCTTCGTCGCCGTCGCCGACGTGCTCGACCAGATCTACGCCAGCGGCTTGCCGGCAAACAGCGCATCGAGATAGGCGGCGAGCCGCACCCCGCCCTGCTCCAGCCGCAGGTCGCGCGCCGCCGTCCAGGCGTAGACATAGTCGAAGCCGAGCTTGACCGGCTGGCCGTCGGCGGGCGGCGCGGGATAGATGCGGTCGCGCAGCGCCGCCGACTCGCCGATCCAGACGCGCGGGTCGGTGACGCGCCAGTCGCGGCGCTGCCCGGGCGTGATCCGGCGGAACAGCCACGCCGTCAGTTCGGTGTACGACAGCTGGTCCTGGTCGATCAGGCCCGAAGTCCCACACCGCATGCAGGTTGGTCGCCTCGCGGTTGAACACCACCTTGACGTCGTTGCCGCCCTTGTCGGTCCCGTTGCCGGCGTGGAGCGGCTGGTGCAGGTCGCCGACGATGTGGATGATGAAGCGCAGCGCCAGCGCCTTGTCGTCGCGGCTCGCGTTCGCGATCGCGCACCGTCCTGGCGAAGCTGGCCAGCGCCGTCACTGCGTCACCCTCGGCCGGCGCCATGACCGTCGTCATAGGTCTTGCCGGGCGGCACCGTGACATAATGGAACGGCCCGGCCTCCTTCTGCCAGAAGGGATCGGGGTTCGAGCGTTCGAAGTCGGGCCAGGTCGACGCCTCGGCGATGCCCTCGACGCCGAGGATGCGGCGGACCTCGGCGCGGGTGTGGCGGCTGACCAGCCGCGCGGCGATGGCGCCGATGACGCGGTGCCCGGTCTTGCCCCAGGCCAGCGCCGGCGCGGGGACGAGGACGAGCAGCAAGGCGAGAAGCAGGCGCATCGGCGTTCCTTGACGGCGGCGTGTTGCAGGCGCGTGACAGCTTGACCCCGGCGCGCGCCCTGCCCTACGCCCGGCCATGGCCCCGCGCACGCTGTACGAGAAGATCTGGGACGATCATGTCGTCGAGACGCGCGACGACGGCACCGCGCTGATCTGGATCGACCGCCACCTGATCCACGAGGTGACCACGCCCGCAGGCGTTCGAGGGGCTGCGGCTGGCCGGCCGCCGGCGTGCGCCGTCCCGACCTGACGCTCGCCGTGCCCGACCATAATGTCCCGACCGACGCCGGGCCGGACGATCGATCGCCGACCCGGAATTCGGCGCTGCAGGTGGCGACGCTGAGGCGCAACTGCGCCGAGTTCGGCATCGAGCATATCGCCATCGACGCCGCCGCGCAGGGCATCGTCCACGTCGTCGGCCCCGAGCAGGGCTTCACCCTGCCCGGCACGACGCTGGTCTGCGGCGACAGCCACACCTCGACGCACGGCGCACTCGGCGCGCTCGCCTTCGGCATCGGCACGAGCGAGGTCGAGCATGTCTTCGCCACGCAGACGCTGCTGCTGCGCCAGTCGACGACGATGGAGGTCCGCGTCGACGGCGCGCTCGGCTTCGGCGTCGGCGCCAAGGACGTGGCGCTGGCGATCATCGGCACGCTCGGCAGCGGCGGCGGCACCGGCCACGTCATCGAATATACCGGCGACGGTCATCCGCGACCTGTCGATCGAGGGCCGGATGACGGTCTGCAACATGGCGATCGAGGCGGGCGCGCGCGCCGGACTGGTCGCGCCCGACGCGAAGACCTTCGCCTATCTCCACGGCCGGCCGCGGGCGCCGCAGGGCGCCGACTGGGATGCGGCGGTCGCCTATTGGTCGACGCTGCCGAGCGACGCGGGCGCGGTGTACGACCGGACGGTGACGATCGACGGCGGCGGCGATCGCGCCGCTCGTCACCTGGGGCACCAGCCCCGAGGACGTCGTCGCCGATCACCGGCGTCGTTCCCGCCCCCGACAGCTTCGCCGACCCGGCCAAGCAGCGCCGCGGCGGCGAAGAGCGCTCGACTACATGGGCCTTGCCGCCGGGGACGCGGCTGCAGGACGTCGCCATCGAGAACGTCTTCATCGGCAGCTGCACCAACAGCCGGATCGAGGACCTGCGCGCCGCCGCCGGCGTCGCCCGCGGCCGGCACGTCGCGGCGACCGTCCGCCAGGCGCTGGTCGTGCCGGGCTCGGGGCTGGTCCGCGCCCAGGCCGAGGCCGAGGGGCTCGACCGCATCTTCATCGACGCCGGCTTCGACTGGCGCGAGCCGGGCTGCTCGATGTGCCTGGGCATGAACCCCGACAAGGTGCCGCCGGGCGAGCGCTGCGCCTCGACCAGCAACCGCAACTTCGTCGGTCGCCAGGGGCCGGGCGCGCGCACCCACCTGCTCAGCCCGGCGATGGCGGCGGCGGCGGCGGTTACCGGCCGGCTGACCGATGTCCGCGAGCTGATGGCCAGAGAAGCATAGGATGACCCCCTTCACCACCGTCACCGGCGTCGCCGTCCCCTTCGGCGCCGCCAACGTCGATACCGACGTCATCATCCCGGCGCGGTTGCTCAAGACGATCACCCGCGCCGGGCTGGGCCGCGGCGCGTTCGCGACGCTGCGCGAGGACCCCGGCAACCTGTTCGACACGCCGCGCAACGCCGGTGCGCCGATCCTGATCGCGGGCGACAACTTCGGCTGCGGGTCGAGCCGCGAGCACGCGCCGTGGGCGCTCGCCGACATGGGCTTCCGCGTCGTCATCGCGCCGAGCTTCGCCGACATCTTCGCCGGCAACGCGTACAAGAACGGCATGCTGCTCGTCGCCCTGCCGCAGGCGCAGATCGACCGGCTGTTGCGGATCGCCGGCGACAGCCCGGTCACCGTCGATCTCGAGACCAGGTCGTCACCACCGCGTATCAGGACCGCTTCGCCTTTGCCGTCGACCCGTTCCGCAAGGCGGCGCTGCTCGCCGGGCAGGACGAGATCGGCCTGACGCTGACCATGGCCCCGGCGATCGCGGCGTTCGAGGCGCGGCTGGCGGCGGCGCGGCCGTGGCTGGGGGGCGCGGCCCGGGCGGCATGATTCTGCGCCCGGTGACTTGCACAAGCAATACACCGGCGATAGGGTCCGGCGTCTTCAGGGGGAGTCGTCCATGCGCCATCGTCACACTGCCGCCGCCGCCGTCGCCGGCCTGCTCGCGACAACCGCCTCGGCGGTAACTGTCGCCGACCTGGCCAAGCCGCCGGCGACCGCCGACCACTACATCATCGAATTCGACCGGCGGGAAGCACGGCGACTCCTATATCTGGACGACGGCCGACGGCACGCTGATGGGCCGCGACAGCATGAACCTGCGCGGCCAGGTGTTCGAAACCGAAATGGCGCTGAAGCGCGATGCCCACGGCGTGCCGGTCAGCATGGTCATCCGCGGCTTCACCCCCCAGGGCGACGCCGGCGAGACCTTCACCGTCAGCGGCGACACCGCCAGCTGGAAGAGCCCGATCGATCACGGCGAGGCCAAGTTCGACGGCAAATCCTTTTATTCCTCGCAGGGCGGCCCGGCGGCGACCAACACCGCCTTCATCGAGGCGCTGGTCGCCGCGCCCGACAAGTCGCTGACCCTGCTGCCCGGCGGCACGGCACACGCGCGCAAGCTGACCAGCACCACGGTCGGCAGCGGCAAGACGGCGAAGACGGTCGACCTGTGGGCGATCACCGGCCTGTCGAACGCGCCCTTCCCGGTGTGGCTGACGCCCGACGGCAAGGTCTTCGCCACCACCTTCGGCATCGGTTTCCTGCCCGAGGCCTATGCCGGCGAGCAGGCGAAGCTGGAGAAGGCGCAGCAGGCGGCGCTCGCCGAGGAGGCGCCCAAGATCGCCCACAGCCTGGTCAAGGTGCCGGCGACGCCGGTCGCCTTCACCCACGTCCGCACCTTCGACGCCGACGCGGTCCGCTTCCGCGCCGACCAGACGGTCGTGGTCGACAAGGGGCTGATCGTCGCCGTCGGCCCGGCGGCGTCGACCAAGGTGCCGGCCAACGCCCAGGTCATCGCCGGTGACGGCATGACGCTGATCCCGGGGATGTGGGACTGCCACATGCACGTCGGCGACGACTATACCGGGCCGCAGGAACTGTCGCTCGGCGTGACCTCGGTCCGCGACCCCGGCAACGACGACCTGCAGACGATGGACCGGCGCAAGCGCGCCGCCGCCGGCGACCTGCTGTTCCCCCACGTCTATCCGTCGTCGCTGATCGACGGCAAGGGACCGTACACGGCGCAGGTGGCCAACGTCGCGACCAGCCAGGCGGAAGCGATCACCCTCGTCGACCGGGCCGCGACCAACGCGCTTCACCGGCGTCAAGTTCTACGGCACCTTCGAGCCGAAGTGGCTGCCGGCGGCGATCGCCGAGGCGCACGCCAAGGGCCTCCACGTCCACGGCCACATCCCGCACGGCATCCGGCCGAGCGAAGCGGTCGCCGACGGCTATGACGAGATCACCCACATCAACTGGATCGTCATGGAGGGCGTGCCCGACAGCGTCCTGCCGACCGACAACGGCATCGGCCGCTTCGAGGCGCCGGGCCGCTATGCCAAGGACATGGACATCGGCCCGGGCTCGCCGGTCGGCAAGCTGGTCGCGACGATGGCGGCCAAGCACATCTATTCCGACCCGACGATGGTCACGTTCGAAGGGCTCTATTACCCCGAGAACGGCGACCTGTCCCCGGCCTACGCCCCGTTCCAGGGCACGCTGCCGCCGACCGTCGAGCGCAGCTTCCGCAGCGGCGGCTTCGCCGTGCCCAAGGACCTGACGCGCGCCGATTACCGCAAGAGCTGGGCGAAGATGGTCCAGCTGCGTCGGCGTGATGCACAAGGCCGGCGTGCCGATCGTCGCCGGCACCGACGGCAGCGGCATCGAGATCGTCCGCGAGCTCGAGATTTACCAGCAGGCCGGGTTCACCCCGGCCGAGGCGCTGGCGGCGGCGACGATTCAGCCCGCGCGCCTCGTCGGGCAGGACAAGCACACCGGCTCGATCAAGGTCGGCAAGACCGCCGACCTGGCGCTGATCGAGGGCGATCCGTCGAAGACCATCGGCGACCTGCGCCACACGCGCCTCGTCATGCTCGACGGCAAGCTGCTCGAGGCCGACGCGCTGCGCCAGGCGGCGGGCTATGCCGGCCGGCCGAAGTTCGCGGGCGACTGAGGCGCCGGCCGACCCTTCCTGTCATCCCCGCTTTCGCGGGGATGACGGTTCGGGGTAGGAGGCGCGCATGACCACCCTTCTCCTCCTCCCCGGCGACGGCATCGGCCCCGAAGTCACCGCGGAAGCGCGCCGGGTCGCCGAGCGGTTGAACGGCATCGCCGGCCTTGACCTGACGCTTTCCGAAGCGCGCTTCGGCGGTGCGGCGATCGACGCCGACGGCGTGCCGCTGACCGACGCGACGCTTGCCGCCGCCAGGGCTGCCGACGCCGTCCTGATGGGCGCGGTCGGCGGACCGCAATGGGCGGGGCAGCCGTACGACCGGCGACCCGAAGCCGGGCTGCTGGCGCTGCGCGCGGGCATGGGCGTGTTCGCCAACCTGCGTCCGGCGCGGACCTTCGCCGCGCTCGCCGCCGCGTCGAGCCTGAAGCCCGAGATCGTCGCCGGGCTCGACATCCTGTTCGTCCGCGAGCTGACCGGCGGCGTCTACTTCGGCGAGCCGCGCGGAGTCAGCGGCGACGGCGACGCCCGGCGCGGGGTCAACACCCACGTCTACACGGCGGGCGAGATCCGCCGCGTCGCCCGCGTCGCCTTCGACCTGGCCAAGGGCAGGTCGGGCCGGGTGTGCAGCGCCGACAAGGCGAACGTGATGGAGGCCGGCCTGCTGTGGCGGGAGGAGGTCCAGCGCCTGCGCGACGAGGAATATCCGCACATCGAGCTGAGCCACATGCTCGCCGACAACACCGCGATGCAGCTGGTCAAGAACCCGCGCCAGTTCGACATCATCCTGACCGACAATCTGTTCGGCGACATCCTGTCCGACGAGGCGGCGATGCTGACCGGATCGCTCGGCATGCTGCCGTCGGCGGCGCTCGGGCTAGCGGGGATGCCCGGCCTGTACGAACCGATCCACGGGTCGGCGCCCGACATCGCCGGGCAGGGCGTGGCGAACCCGTGCGCGGCGATCCTCAGCCTGGCGATGGCGCTGCGCCATTCGCTCGGCCGGCCCGATCTCGCGACCCGGGTCGAAGCGGCAGTCAGCGCGGCGCTCGACGGCGGCGCACGGACGGCGGACATCGGCGGAACGCTGGGCACCGCCGCGATGGGCGACGCGGTGCTGGCGGGGCTGTAACGCGCGCGTTACCGGCTCGACAGGAAGAAGACGTTGTCGTCGGGGTCCTTGAAGTAGACGTGAGGGAAGGGCTTCAGTTCGGGCGGGCCGACGAACTCGACGCCCCGGCCCCGTAGCCGCGCATATTCGTACGCGACATCGTCGCAGCCGAACGAGCCGTTGAAGAAGGTGCCGATCCGGTCCTCGTGCCCGGCAGGGGTCAGGAGCAGCAGGCCGGTCTGGGCGCCGGGAATGGCGAGTTCGATCCAGCGCTTGCCGCCGACCTGCCGGTCGGTGGTGATGATGAACCCCATAATCTCGGTCCAGAACCTGAGCGCCCGGGCCTGATCGCGCGTAGGGATGCCGACGTAGTTGAGCTTCCTGATCACGACAGGCCTTCGCGCGGTCGAGGGGCAATTGCTCGCCGCGGCCGTTATGCTAATCGCGGCGGCGATGGGCAGCAAACCCTATGCGCTGGACCCTTATGTCCTCGATACGCTGATGCGCGACCTGGTGGGGCACGACCGCCGATCGTCGGCGTTCCTGGTCTATCTCGCGATTGCGGCGGCGACGGTCGAAGGGCCGTCGCGGCTCAGCCACGCGCAGTTGGCGGAGCGCACCGGGCTGTCGAAGCGCAGCATTCAGGACGCGGTGCGCCATCTGATCGCCCGGGGTCTCCTCCACGGCAACCGGACCGGCGTCACCGACGTCACGCGGTACGACGTGCTCACCCCGTGGCAGCCGCCGGACCGCGCGACGCCCATGGCCTGACGGCTATTTCGGCTGCCACAGCTCGATCTTCGTGCCGTCGGGATCGACGATCCAGGCGAACCGGCCGAGGTCAGGGCCCTCATCGTCGCGCTTGAGGATCGGGAACGCCCTTCGCGTGCAGGCGCGCGATCATCGCGTCCATGTCGTCGACCGCGAAATTGATCATGAACTCGCGGGTCGACGGGGCCATGTAGTCGCCTCGGTCGGGGAAGGCGGTCCACGCGATCTTGGGCGGATGCCCTGGCGCGTCGAAGGGGATCGCCGCTCCGCCCCACGGCTTCGACGTCGAGCGCCAAGCACCTCGCGGTACCAGGCGCGAGCGCCTTGGGGTCCTTGCTCTTGACGAAGACGCCGCCGATGCCGGTGACGTGACCGGCCGGCTTAGCCCATGACGGGCACCTGCCACGCCAGCGCGGCCACGATCGCCGATCGTCCTCGAGTGTCTGAACATCCGTCGATCCTCTCCACTCCCCTTCCGTCGGGCGGCGTCGAGCACGCTGCGACTGGTACGTGGTCGATCTGCCGATCTCGCCCAGCCATGCAGACATGCTATCTCACCGGCCACGGCAGGCCTGTGCCGTCGCGGGTCGCGGCGCGCCCCGGCTTGCCGCGTCGGCGCGCCGCTTCGCTATCCCGCGCGCCCACGAGAGGAACCATCATGGCCTATAACGTCGCCGTCGTCGGCGCGACCGGGAGCGTCGGGCGCGAGATGCTCAACATCCTCGCCGAGCGGCAGTTTCCCGTCGACACCGTCCCCGCGCTCGCCAGCGGGCGCAGCCAGGGCGACATCATCGACTTCGGCGAGGACGGGCGGACGCTGAAGGTCCACAACCTCGAGCATTTCGACTTCGCCGGCACCGACATCGCGCTGTTCGCCGCCGGGTCGGAGGTCGCCAAGCGCTACGCCCCGATCGCGGCCGCGGCCGGCGCGGTCGTCATCGACAACTCGTCGCTGTTCCGCATGGAGCGCGACGTGCCGCTGATCGTGCCGGAGGTGAACCCGCAGCGCGATCGACGGCTACGCCAAGCGCAACATCATCGCCAACCCCAACTGCTCGACCGCGCAGATGGTCGTCGCGCTGAAGCCGCTGCACGATGCGGCGACGATCAAGCGGGTGGTGGTCTCGACCTACCAGTCGGTCACCGGCGCCGGCAAAGCGGGCATGGACGAGCTGTTCGAGCAGACCCGCGCGGTGTTCGTCGGCGACGCCAAGACGTCCGCCAAGTTCACCAAGCAGATCGCCTTCAACGTCATCCCGCACATCGACAGCTTCATGGCCGACGGCTTCACCCGCGAGGAGTGGAAGATGGCGGCCGAGACGGTCAAGATCATGGGCCCCGAGGTTCGCGTCGTCGCCACCTGCGTCCGCGTGCCGGTGTTCGTCGGCCATTCGGAGGCGATCGCCGTCGAGTTCGAGCGGCCGATCTCGGTCGCCGAGGCGCAGGCGATCCTGCGCGAGGCGCCCGGCGTCATGCTCGTCGACAAGCGCGAGGACGGCGGCTACGTCACCCCGCTCGAAAGCGTCGGCGAGTACGCCACCTATGTCAGCCGGGTCCGCACCGACCCGACCGTGCCGCACGGGCTGCTGCTGTGGTGCGTGTCGCGACAACCTCCGCAAGGGCGCGGCGCTCAACGCCGTCCAGATCGCCGAGCTGCTCGGCCGCCGGCACCTGAAGAAGGCGGCCTGACGTACGCGGACTGCGGCACCGCGGCCACAGTTGGCCGCGAAATCGCACTGGCGGGCGACCCGATTCCGCAGTGCAGCGTTATGCTCCCGACGATGCGGGGGAACGGCCGCGGCCGTCCCGTACATCGCCACGTGTAGTGTAGCGTAAGAGGACAAGATCATGATCAGACTGGCTTCTGCCGCATTTGCGGCATCGCTGGCGGCCGTGCTGGCGACGACGGCGACCGCCGCCCCGATCGACGCCCCCGGTGCCTTCAACGGTCCCTATGTCGGCATTCAGGGCGGCTGGCAGCAGGACCGCTCGCGGCTGCAGACGCTCGACAACCAGGGCTTCATCGCCGGTGGCCGCCGCGACGGGTCGGGCTTCGGCTATGGCGGGCAGATCGGCTATAATTACCGCCTGCCGTCGAACCTCGTCCTGGGCGGCGAGATCGGCGTCACCGGCCGGACCAGCGACGACGGGGTCGTCGACGGTGCCGGGCGGGTCTACGACCTGCGCTATGGCCGCACGGTCGACGTCACCGGCCGCGTCGGGCTGGTGTTCCCCAGCAGCGGCGGGCTCGGCTACGTCCGCGGCGGCTATTCGAACGCGCGCTTCCTGATCAACGACGCCGTCGCGCGCAACGACTACAACCGCGACGGCTGGACGGTCGGCATCGGCTACGAACAGCCGCTGGCGCGCAAGGTCAACGCCCGGATCGAGTACGACTATTCGGATTATGGCCGCGACTATATCACCGCCGCCGGCCAGGACTATGGCGCCGCCGACGCCCGTGCCCGTTTCCGCCGCAACGCGGTGACGGCGGGTCTCGACTTCCACTTCTAGTCCGCCGCAGGCCGGCCGGGGCGACCCGGCCGGCCGTTGCGCGCGCCGCCGCCACCGCCTAGGCCGAGGCGATGGAGAGCTTCGCCTCATTCGATGGCGCAACGATCGCCTGGCACGAGGCCGGCAGCGGCCGGCCGCTCGTCCTGCTCCACGGCCTGTTCAGCGACGCCGCGACCAACTGGATCCGCTTTGGCACGGCAGCGACGATCGCCGCCGCCGGCTTCCGCGTGATCATGCCCGACCTGCGCGGCCACGGCGCGAGCGCCAGGCCCCATGACCCGGCGGCCTATCCGCCCGATGTGCTGGCGTTGGACGTCGCGGCGCTGGTCGGGCATCTGCAGCTGGGCGACTTCGACCTCGGCGGTTATTCGCTGGGCGCCCGGACGGCGGTGCGCTGCGTGCTGCGCGGAATGGCGCCGGGGCGCCTGATCCTGGCCGGCATGGGGCTGGCCGGGCTGATCGACGTCCATCGCCGCACTGACTGGTTCCTGGAGGTGATCGCCGCCCCCGACAGCTTCGCCCGCGGCTCGCCCGGCTGGCTGGCGGCACAGTTCATGAAGACCAACCGCATCGACGGCGCGGCGGTCGCGCACGTCCTGCGTTCGCAGGTGGCGAGCGGTGCCGGCGACATCGCGCGGCTGACGCTGCCGACGCTGGTGGTGTGCGGGGCCGACGATGCCGACAACGGCAGCGCGCCCGATCTTGCCGCCGCGCTGCCGAACGCGACCTATGCCGAGGTGCCGGGCACGCACATGTCGAGCGTGACCAAGGTCGAGCTTGGCCGCGCCATCGCCACCTGGCTACTAGCCTAGTTTGGCCCTTGAGAGCAGGTTCGCCCGATAATACTGCGGGCTATCGTGATGGCAATGGCGGCAACAGCGACCCCCGCGACGATGTCGATCAGGTAATGTCCACCGATCGGGATGGCCGAAACCAGCATGACCAGGTTCAGCGGCACGAACACCAGTGCGGCAAGCCGATGTAGGTGCAGCGAAACGTAGAGCAAAGATTACGGCGACTGCCGCATGAAAGGACGGGAAGGTGACGATGCCGTCGGCATCCGCGTAAGTAAAGAAGTGCCAGCCACCCGAACAGGATCAGTTCGAGCACGCCCCGGAAATGCGTGCCTGCCTCACCGGTGTGGCCGATACGCCGGCGTGGCGACGAAGACGATGGTCATAAGCACCAGCGGCCACGATCCTAAGCCAGATAAACTCAGCATTTCGCCTGCCTGGCGCGCAGAGGCTGCCTATCGCCAACAAAACCAGCGCCTGACCCCGCATAGTGTTATAGGCTATCCCCAGCAAACGATCCATGAGCCGGCGGGTGCGAATATGCACAAGGTGCGCTACGCTATTGCAATTCGAAGCCAAACCAACAGGTGTCGATCTTGAGTCAGGCTGCTGTCGATAAGCGGCAGCGCCGCCCCGGCACGCGCCGCGAGGAAGCTCAGCGGCAAGACGATGTCGATGAGGATGACGAGTTGAAGAACCGATACAGACGAAATCCACCGGCGACATCGACCGTCAGGCGCGACGCAGACCGCGTTCGCGCCATGCCGAGAGGAACTAGCAGTAGCGCGGCGAAGAAAACGACGTTGCGTACAATCGGAAGGGCGGAAGCGGCATCCAACGCAACGCTG
The DNA here is from genome assembly GCA_963847215.1 of uncultured Alphaproteobacteria bacterium. GTDB lineage: Bacteria > Pseudomonadota > Alphaproteobacteria > Sphingomonadales > Sphingomonadaceae > Polymorphobacter_B. The sequence goes on along the minus strand of CAWJZA010000004.1, from coordinate 163,890 downwards.
TCCATGCCAGAGGCCGAAGCCGACACAGGCGGCGATCACACCGATGGCGTACCAGCGCATGGCGTAGTCGCTGCCGGCGGCAACCTGCCACGCCGAGACTGTCATCGCCGATGTCACCCTGTTCACCCTGTTCCCCCGGCGGCTGCTAGGCCTCGAGCTCGATGTCCCAATACAGATAATCGCGCCAGGTCGCGTGCAGGAAATGCGGCGGGAAGGCGCGGCCGTTTTCCTGCAGCTGGTGAGTTGTCGGCGCGATAGGCGCGCTGGTGGAGCTGCATGTGCGCCTCGCCGGCGTCCGCCCGCCCTTCCTGAGGTTGCACGGCGCGCAGGCGGTGGTGACGTTCTCCCACGTCGTGCGGCCGCCATAGGCGCGCGGCACGACATGGTCGAAGGTCAGCTCCTCGCGGTCGGCGCGCCGCAATATTGGCAGCTGAACCGGTCGCGCAGGAACAGGTTGAAGCGGGTGAAGGCCGGGTGCGTCGCCGGGCCGCACATACTGGCGCAGCGCGATGACCGAGGGCAGCTTCATGGTGAAGCTGGGCGAGCGGATCTCGCGGTCGTATTGGGCGACGATGTCGACGCGCTCGAGGAACACCGCCTTGATCGCCGTCTGCCACGACCACAGGCTGAGCGGATAATAGGACAAGCGGCGTATAGTCGGCGTTGAGCACGAGCGCCGGGCAGGCCTCGGGCGGCGACAGCAGATCGGGGTGGTACATGCGTTCGCCCGCTCCTTGCCGGGAGCGGCCGCAGGGCCGGGCCTCGTCGCACTCAAGGCCGCGAGAGTTCCCGCGACCGTCCGTCTTTCCGTGACACGCCTTTACAACGGAAAGTGTGTCATGGCTATGACACCACCGCATTTAGCTGCGGTCAAGGGCCGGCCGACGTCGCGAAGCGCGGCTTCGCCGCGGCGCCGCCGCCTGCTACGTTCCAGACATGACCAGCTGGCCCGACCCACCCCCCGGCATCGCCATCCGCACGGTCGCGGCCAACGGCCTGACCTTCGAGGTCGCCGAGGCCGGCAGCGGCGACCACCTCGCGCTGTGCCTGCACGGCTTCCCCGAGCTGCACTTCAGCTGGCGGCACCAGATGCCGTTGCTGGCGGCGATGGGCTACCGCGTCTGGGCGCCGAACCAGCGCGGCTACGGCGCGTCGTCGCGGCCCGACGGCGTCGATAGCTATACGATGGACCGGCTGACTGCCGACGTCGCGGCGCTGATCGACGCCAGCGGCGCGCGGCAGGTGACGCTGATCGCCCACGACTGGGGCGGGGCGGTGGCATGGCACTTCGCGATCGACCGCCTGCGGCCGCTGGCGCGGCTGGTGGTGATGAACCTGCCCCACCCCTACTGCTTCGCCGCCGCGCTCCGGCACTGGCCGCAGCGGCGGCGGAGCTGGTACATCGCCTTCTTCCAGCTGCCGTGGCTGCCCGAGCGCGTGCTGGCGGCGAACGGTGCGGCGTGGATCCGGCAGGCCTTCCGCGGCATGGCGGTCGACAAGGCGCGCTTCCCCGATGCGGTGCTCGACGTCTATGCCGCCGCCGCGCTGCGGCCCGGCGCGCTCGGCGCAATGGTCAACTGGTACCGCGCCGCCGTCCGCCACCGCGCGGCGATGCGGGTCGGCAACGGCGGCCGGGTCGACGTGCCGACGCTGATCGTCTGGGGCGAGGAGGATACCGCGCTGGGGCTCGAGACGCTCGACGGCACCGACCGCTACGTCGCCGACCTGACCGTCCGCCGGCTGCCGGGCGTGTCGCACTGGGTCCAGCAGGAGGCGCCCGAGGCGGTCAACGCGATCCTGCGCGAGTGGCTGCCGCCCGCCTGACGGCGCCCTGCTGCAATCTGCCGCTTCCGTCGGCGGGCCGGAGAGCCCATCTAACGCCAAACGGAGGCGGCGCCATGTCACAGACCATCCTGATCGTCCTGATGATCGCCGCGGCGCTGACGACGCTCGGTGTCCTGGCGCGCGGCATCGTCATCATGGCGCGCGGCAAGGACGTCGGCGGCGTCCGCTCCAACCGGATGATGAGCTACCGCGTCGCCTTTCAGGCGCTGACCATCCTGATCATCGTCATCCTGTTCCTGATCAACCGGCACTGAGCGGCACCGCTTTCGCTGCCCGCCGCCATCGGCTAGACCGGACCACCGCAGGGACATTCATGGTCAAGCTCAACCGCATCTATACCAAGACCGGCGACGACGGCACGACCGGGCTGGCGAGTGGCGACCGGCGGGCCAAGGACGACGCCCGCGTCGCCGCCTATGGCACGGTCGACGAGGCCAATTCGGTCATCGGCCTGGCCCGGCTGCACGCGGCCGGCGATCCGCTCGACGCGATGCTGGCGACGATCCAGAACGACCTGTTCGACGTCGGCGCCGACCTGGCGACGCCGGGCGACGACTTCGGTCCGGATTCCAAGAGCCTGCGGGCGACGCCGGCGCAGGTCGCGCGGCTGGAGGCCGAGATCGACGCGATGAATGAACGTCTCGCGCCGCTGACGTCGTTCATCCTGCCCGGCGGCACGGCGCTGGCGGCCTATCTCCACCTCGCCCGCACCGTGGTCCGCCGCGCCGAGCGGCTGACCGATCACCGCCGCGCGGGCCGAGCCGATCAACTCCAGCGCGATCCACTATCTCAACCGCCTGTCGGATCATCTGTTCGTCGCCGCGCGTGTCGCCAACCCCGGCGGCGACGTGCTGTGGGTACCCGGAGCCAGTCGCTAGCGTTATGCCGGCGTAACCAGCAAGGAGCCGGCATGGCGACGGCGGCACGCGCGCACACGGACGAGCTGAGGCAGGGCTTCTTCGCCACCCGGACGATGACGGTCGCGCTGGCCGCGCCCCTGTCGGACGCCGACGCGACGGTTCAGTCGATGCCCGATGCCTCGCCGGCGAAGTGGCATCTCGCGCATACGACCTGGTTTCTCGAGACCTTCGTGCTCGCCCCGCTCGGCGTGCCGGCATTCGACGCGCGCTTCGGCTATCTGTTCAACAGCTATTACGAGGCGGCCGGGCCGCGCCATGCGCGCGCCGCGCGCGGCCTGCTGACGCGCCCGTCGCTGGCCGAGGTGCTCGGCTGGCGCGAGCATGTCGACGCGGCGCTCGATCGCCATTGGGACCGGCTCGACGGGCCGCTGCGCGACCTGATCGAGCTGGCCATCGCGCATGAGCAGCAGCATCAGGAGCTGCTGCTGACCGACATCCTCCACCTGTTCGCGGCCAACCCGCTGTCGCCGGCGGTGTACGACGCGCCGCCGCCGCCGGCGGCCGCGCCGGCGGCGGGCTGGACCGGCCATGCCGGCGGTACGGTGACGGTCGGCCACGCCCGCGGCGGCTTCGCCTTCGACTGCGAGGGGCCGGCGCACGCGGTGCTGCTGGCGCCGTTCGCGCTGGCCGACGCCGTCGTCACCAATGCCGAGTGGGACGCCTTCATCGCCGACGGCGGCTATGACGAGCCGCGCCTGTGGCTGTCCGACGGCTGGGCCTGGCGACAGCGCGAGGGCATCGTCGCGCCCGCTCCACTGGCGCGCCGAGGGCCGTGAGTTCACCCTGACCGGCGAGGTCGAGCGCCGTCCGCACGCGCCTGTCGCTCACGTCAGCCACTTCGAGGCCGACGCCTTCGCCGCCTGGGCCGGCGCGCGCCTGCCGACCGAGTTCGAGTGGGAGGCGGCGGCAGCCGGCGCCGACGCCGGCGCCGGCACTCAGCTCGACGGGCCCGGCGCCATCGCCCCGGTCGGCGGCGGCGGCCTGTTCGGCGACGTCTGGACGTGGACGGCAAGCGCCTTCCTGCCTTACCCGCGCTTCCGTGCCGCCGAGGGCGCCGTCGGCGAGTACAACGGCAAGTTCATGAGCGGGCAGATGGTGCTGCGCGGGGCGTCGTGCGCGACGCCGCGGGGGCATAGCCGCGCCACCACCCGCAACTTTTTTCCGTCGACCGCGCGCTGGCAGTTCAGCGGCGTTCGGCTGGCGAAGGACGCCTGATGGCCGATGCCGACCCCGCCGGCGACTTCGCCGCCGCCGTCCTCGCCGGGCTGGCGGCGACGCCGAAGGTCATCCCTGCGCGCTTCTTCTACGACCGCACCGGCTCGGAGCTGTTCGAGGCGATCACCGCCCTGCCCGAATATTACCCGACCCGGACCGAGATCGGCATCCTCGCCACCGCAGCCGACGGCATCGCCGCGCGCGTCGGCCCGGGGCGGGCCGTCGTCGAGTTCGGCAGCGGCTCGTCGGCCAAGACCCCGCCGTTCCTGCGCGCCGTCGGCGCCGCCGCGCACGTGCCGATCGACATCTCGGCCGAGTTCCTGGGGATGGCGGCGGCCGACCTCGCTGCCAAGCTGCCCGGGCTGCCGGTCCATCCGCTCGCCGCCGACTTCACCCGGCCGCTGGTCCTGCCGCCAGAGATCGCCGGCCTGCCCAAGCTCGGCTTCTTTCCCGGCTCGACGCTCGGCAACATGGGGCCGGCCGCCGCGGTCGACCTGCTCCGCGCCTTCGGCGACACGCTGGGCGACGGCGCGCACCTCGTCATCGGCCTCGACCTGCGGAAGGAGACCGGCGTCATCGAGCGGGCGTACAACGACGCCGCCGGGGTGACGGCGGCGTTCAACCTCAACCTGCTCCACCGCATCAACCGCGAGCTGGCCGGCACCATCGACGTCGCCGCCTTCGCCCACCTGGCGTTCTTCAACCCTGGTCTGGGCCGCATCGAGATGCACCTGCGCGCCGTTCGCGACACCGCCTTCACCGTCCTCGGCGAGCGCTTCGCCTTGGCCGCGGGCGAGACGATCCACACCGAGAACAGCTACAAGTGGACGACCGACGAGGCGCGCCTCCTCGCCCGCGCCGCCTACTGGACGCCCGAGGCGCTGTGGACCGACGCCGCCGGGCTGTTCGCCGTCCATCTGTGGCGACGCGACGCCGCGCGCGCGGAACCGTGATTGACGCGGACGCCTCCGCCTTTCTACAGACGGTCGCAATCCTTGGGAGTGCGCGATGAAGGTCCTCGTCCCCGTCAAGCGGGTGGTCGACTATAACGTCAAGGTGCGGGTCAAGACCGACGGCAGCGGCGTCGAGCTGGCCAACGTCAAGATGAGCATGAACCCGTTCGACGAGATCGCCGTCGAGGAAGCCATCCGCCTCAAGGAAAAGGGCGTGGCGACCGAGATCGTCGTCGTGAGCATCGGCGTCCAGCAGGCGCAGGAGACGCTGCGCACCGCGCTGGCCATGGGCGCCGACCGCGGCATCCTCGTCGTCACCGATCAGACGACCGAATCGCTGATGGTCGCCAAGGTGCTGGCGAAGATCGCCGGCGAGGAGCAGCCCGGCCTGATCATCCTCGGCAAGCAGGCGATCGACGACGACGCCAACCAGACCGGGCAGATGCTGTCGGCCCTGCTCGGCTGGCCGCAGGGCACCTTCGCGTCCAAGGTCACGGTCGAGGGCGAGTTCGTTACCGTCGAGCGCGAGGTCGACGGCGGCGCCGAGACGGTCAAGCTCAAGCTGCCCGCCGTCGTGACCACCGACCTGCGCCTGAACGAGCCGCGCTACGCGAGCCTGCCCAACATCATGAAGGCCAAGGCCAAGAAGATCGATCAGCAAGACGCCGGCCGACTACGGCGTCGACCCCGCGCCGCGGCTGAAGGTGGTCAAGGTCGTCGAGCCGTCGAAGCGGACGGCGGGCGTCAAGGTCAAGACCGTCGACGAGCTGGTCGACAAACTGAAGACGGTGGGAGCACTCGGATGAGCGCACTGGTTCTGGCCGAGCACGACAACGCCACACTGAAGGACGCGACGCTCGCCACGGTCACGGCGGCCGGGCAGCTGGGCGGCGAGGTCCACATCCTCGTCGCCGGCGAGAGCTGCCGGTCGGTCGCCGAAGCCGCGGCGCAGGTCGCGGGCGTGACCAAGGTGCTGCTCGCCGACGACGCGGCCTATGGCCACCAGCTGGCCGAGAACCTCGCGCCGCTCGTCGCCGGGCTGATGGCCGGCTACGACGCCTTCGTCGCCCCGGCGACGACGCGCGGCAAGAACGTCGCCCCGCGCGTCGCCGCGCTGCTCGACGTGGTGCAGGTCAGCGAGATCCTGTCGGTCGAGGGGCCGGACACCTTCACCCGGCCGATCTATGCCGGCAATGCCATCGCCACCGTCACGACGAGCGACGCCAAGAAGGTCATTACCGTGCGCGGCACCGCCTTCGCCAAGGCGGCGGCGACCGGCGGCAGCGCGGCGATCGAGCCGGTTTCGGGCAGCGGCGACGCCGGCCTGTCGAGCTTCGTCTCGGCCGACCTCGCCGTCAGCGCCCGCCCCGAGCTGACCGCGGCGAAGATCATCGTCAGCGGCGGCCGGGCGCTCGGCTCGAGCGAGAAGTTCCACGAGATCATGGAGCCGCTGGCCGACGCGCTCGGCGCCGGGCTCGGCGCCAGCCGCGCCGCGGTCGACGCCGGCTACGTGCCCAACGACTATCAGGTCGGCCAGACCGGCAAGATCGTCGCGCCGGAACTGTACATGGCGGTCGGCATCTCGGGCGCGATCCAGCACCTCGCCGGCATGAAGGATTCGAAGATCATCGTCGCGATCAACAAGGACGACGATGCGCCGATCTTCCAGGTGGCAGACGTCGGCCTGGTCGGCGACCTGTTCACCATTGTCCCCGAACTGACCGCGAAGATCGCCGCCGCGCGGGGCTGATCCGCGCGGCAGCACGCTCAGAAGGCGAGGCGGACCCCCGCCTCATAGCTGATGTCATAGAATTCGCGCTGGATCGTCTTGCTGTTGTAGCCCTCGTAGTAGCGCAGCGGCGTGTTCAGCAGGTTCTTGGCGTTGAAGTAGACCGCCATGTGCGGCAGCACCTGATAGCTGGTCGTCAGGTCGAGCGTCGTCCGCGCATCCTCGAACACGTCCAACCCGTCCGCGCCGCCGACCTGGAAGATCGCCGCGTCGACGTGGAGCAGGGCGAGGCGCAGCTGAACCTTGTGCGCCTCGTAGAAGCCGGCGATGTTGTAGGTGAACTTCGACGTCCCCGGCAATGCCGAATAGGACGCCGGCAGGCCGCCGTTGGTCAGGCTGTCGCGGATCTGTACCTTGGAATCGACGTAGGTGAAGTTGCCCGAGAAGCCGAGACCGTCGAACGGCGCCGGCAGCTTGCTGAACTTTTGCGTGTAATTGGCCTCGACGCCGCGGGCGTAGGCGCCGTTGACGTTCGAATAGGTGCTGATCGTCGTGATGCCGCTGATGCCCGGATAATTGGGGTCGCGGGTGATGCGCTGCAGGATGTAGTTGTCGAGCTCCTTGTCGAAGAAGCCGACCGACAGGATGCCGGCGTCGGGCAGGTAATATTCGAGGGTGGCGTCGAAGCTGTTGGCGGTGATCGGCTTCAGCTTGGGATTGCCGACGCTGACCGACTGGTTGCCGATGTCGACGTTGGCGCCGGCGGTCGTCTGCAGGAAGCCGGGACGGCCGATCCCGGTCGAGTACGTCGCCCGGGCGATGAAGTCCGGGCTGAATTCATAGCGCAGCTGCACCGTCGGGAAGGCGTTGGTGTAGTTCTGCTTGACCGACGTCGGGCCGGTCGTCGTGTTGCCGTCGGCGTCGGTCGTCGCGGTGATGCCGCGGAGCGTGGTGTCGGTGTTTTCGACGCGAACGCCGACGAGGACGCCGAGCTTGCCGAACTTCCCGTCATACTGGGCATAGCCGGCGTAGATGTTCTCGGTATCGTTGAAGAAGCCGCCGATGTTGAGCGCGCCGGCCGGGTTGGCGGCGTTGTAGATCGCCCGGATCGCGCTGGCGCTCGGGCGGTAGCCGACCGAATAGCGGCCGTCGTAGAAGTCGGTGTAGGGCCCGCCGCCGAGCACCTGGCTGAGCAGCGTCGTCGGGAAGGCGTTGGTCGAATAGTTGATCGGCGAATCGATCTTGTCGCGGAAGCGCAGCTTGCCGCCGATCTTGAAGGCGCCGTCGCCGCCGAGCAGGGTGGTCGGGATCGTGACGTTGACCTGGCCCGAATATTCGCGGTCGAAAGCGCGCTCGGTCGTGTTGCTGATCGAGTTCAGCTTGAACTGGCCGGCATTGTTGGGGTCGAAGCCGATCGGCGTGATCCGCGGGATGTCGACGTTGGTGACATTGTCGTAGGCGACGCTGAACGTCGGGCTTTCGCGGAACTGGCTGCCGTAGTCGTAGTCGCGATGATAGGTCGCCGAGGTGTAGGCGACCTGATAGTCGACGATCGCCGCGCCGAGGTCGTTGCGGCCGCCGGCGGCGGTGACGAAGTTGATGTGCGTCTCCTGCTCGTCGCGCAGCGTCGATCGCGCCGTGACGCCGGTGGCGAGGAAGCCCTTGGGATCGGCGGGATCGACGGTCGCGTTGTCGAGGCCGCGATACTGCAGAACCGAGCGGTTGACCGACTCGGTATAGCCGGCGTCGTTGGCGCGCAGATAATAATGGCTTTGCGGGTTCGGGGTCCAGTCGAGCTCGCCGCCGAAGCCGAAGCGCCGCCGGTTGTAGTTGTAGCGGCGCAAGTCGGCCGAGCCGAGCTGCGGGTTGGTGAACTTCGGGTCGGGCGTGACGCCGTCGGCAAGAACGCCGGCGTCGTTCGGCCCCGGCTCGATGTCGTCGAAGCCGCGCTTGTCGGTATGGAACGAACCGGTGAGGACGATCGCCAGGCTGTGGTCGGGCCCGAAGGTGGTGCCGACCGCGCCCTCGCCGTTGAACACGTCGCCGTTCTTGCGGAACTCCTCGTAGCCGCCGCCGAGCGTCGCCTCGAGGAAGGGCTTCTTGATGCCGGCGGCCGAGCGCGGACTGAGCTCGACCGAACCGCCGAGCCCTTCGGCCTCCTCGGTCGGCAGACCGGTCTTGCGGACGATGATGCGGTCGACCGAGCCGATCGGGATGGTGTCGAGCTCGACCGCGCGGCCGCCGCCACCGAAATAGGTGCCGCCCGGCTGGGTGTTGAGCAGCGTCACGCCGCCGAAGGTCGTACCGTTGAAGTTGGCGTCGAGGCCGCGGATGGCGACGAAGCGTCCCTCGCCGGTGTCGATCGCCAGGCTGACGCCGGGAACGCGGCCGAGCGATTCGGCGGCGTTGAAGTCGGGATATTTAACGATGTCCTCGGCCGCCTGGATGTTGACCAGGTTGGGCGCGATGCGCTGCTCGTCGCGCGCCGTCGTCGTCGCGCGACGGCCGGTGACGATGATCGTGTCGGCGACCGGATCGGAAGCGGTGGCGTCGGCGAAGGCGGGGGTTGTGGTCGCCAGCAGTGCGGTCAGCAGGATCGGTCGCATCGTCGTCCCCTTGATTGTGGCAAGGGGCCTAGGCGCGACGTGCGACGGGTCGGTTACGGCCGCGTGACAGAACAATGAAGCGGCGACAGGACGCCGCCTTCGCGCGACGGCTCAGTGCGCCATTCTGCGACAGTGGGCCGCACAGTCACGGCAGGCGGCGACGCAGGCATCCATGCCGTCGAGCGGCTCGCAGCTGGCGGCACAGGCGTCGCACACCTCGGCGCACAGACGGCAGCTGGCGACATGGAACTCCGAATTGCGCAGCATGAAGTCGGCGGTGGTCGCACAGATCGCGGCACAGTCGGCCATCAGGCGGAAGTGCTTGGGCGCGACGTGATCGCCGCCGGTTTCGAGGCAATGGTTCATCGCCATGCCGAGAGCGATGCCATGGGCGCGGTTGCACGCCTCGATGCAGGCGGCGAGATCGGGCTCCATGGGGTACTCCGGGGACATTTGTGCAGGTGCGAACGCGCCTGCCGTGCTTTCCGTTCCCGGTGCGTTGCATCGCTCCTCCCGGCCGCTATGGTGCGCCGCGCCGATGGGGAAGCCGATGCCGACGAACGACCTGCCGCCGACCAAGGTTGTGCTCGCATTCTCCGGCGGTCTCGACACCAGCGTCATCCTGAAATGGCTGCAGCAGACCTACGGCTGCGAGGTGGTCACCTTTACCGCCGACCTCGGCCAGGGCGAGGAAGTCGAGCCGGCGCGGGCCAAGGCGCAGCTGCTCGGCGTCCGCGAGATCTTCATCGAGGATCTGCGCGACGAGTTCGTCCGCGACTATGTCTTCCCGATGATGCGCGCCAATGCGCTGTACGAGGGCCAGTATCTGCTCGGCACGTCGATCGCGCGGCCGCTGATCGCCAAGAAGCAGATCGAGATCGCGCGGGCGGTCGGCGCCGACGCCGTCAGCCACGGCGCCACCGGCAAGGGCAACGATCAGGTTCGCTTCGAACTCGGCTATTATGCGCTCGCCCCCGACATCCGCATCATCGCCCCGTGGCGCGAGTGGGACCTGACCAGCCGCGAGGCGCTGATCGCCTTTGCCGAGGCGCACCAGATCCCGGTGGCCAAGGACAAGCGGGGCGAGAGCCCGTTCTCGACCGACGCCAACCTGCTCCACACCTCGTCGGAGGGGAAGGTGCTCGAGGACCCGTGGGAGGAAGTGCCCGACTACGTCTATTCGCGCACCGCGAACCCCGAGGACGCGCCCGACGCGCCGCAATATGTCACGATCGATTTCGAGCGCGGCGATCCGGTCGCGGTCGACGGCGAGGGGTTCGGCCCGGCGGCGCTGCTGGCGCGGCTCAACGACCTCGGCCGGACCCACGGCATCGGTCGCCTCGACCTCGTCGAGAACCGCTTCGTCGGCATGAAGAGCCGCGGGATGTACGAGACACCCGGCGGAACCATCCTGCACGCCGCGCACCGCGGCATCGAGCAGATCACCCTCGACCGCGGCGCGGCGCACCTCAAGGACGCGCTGATGCCGCAGTACGCCGAGCTGATCTACAACGGCTTCTGGTTCGCCCCCGAGCGCGAGATGCTGCAGGCGGCGATCGACCACAGCCAGGCAAAGGTCAGCGGCACGGTGCGGCTGAAGCTGTACAAGGGCCGCGCCGACGTCGTCGGGCGCAAGTCGCCGAACTCGCTCTATTCAGCCAAGGTCGTCACCTTCGAGGACGACGCGGGTGCCTACGATCAGCGCGACGCCGCCGGTTTCATCAAGTTGAACGCGCTCAGGCTGCGCCTGCTCGGACGTCGCGACCGCTAAAAGTGTCGGAATATCTTACATTCGGAGTCGGGCCTGAGTCCGACTCCGTTCCTAAACGTCTGTTAAGATTAACGAAGCTGGAGGATTATTAATCCGGCACAATTCATGCTTGGAACCCGACAGAACTCGCCGGGAGAATAGTATGTCTCGTCTACTGCCTGTCTTCGCGGCCGCGGCCCTGATCGCCGGTCCGGCGTCCGCCGCCGTCTTGTTCAGCGATGATTTCACCGGCGACGCGCCCGCCCTGGCGGTCACCTCGTTGCCGAATTTCACCGTCGGCGGCACGGTCGATGTCGTCGGCGCGAGCAACCCCTACGGCATCGCCGCGTCGAAGAACGTGGTCGATCTCGCCGGCACGCCGGGGCCGGGCAGCCTGACCACGAACAGCTTCAGCTTCGCCGCCGGCCAGCACGTCCAGTTGAGCTTCGTCCTCGGCGGCGCCCAGCGCGGCCAGACGAGCAACAATTACTATGCCGGCTTCACCTTTGCTTCGCCGCAGAACCTGCCCGATTATTATATCGGCGGCACCTGGGGCCCGGCCAACCTGCAGAACCTCTTCAGCAACGTCAGCGGGATCACGACGTCGTCGAGCATCGCCGGCAGCGCGGGGTTCACCACCTACACCCTCGGCTTCGTCAGCACCACGGCCGGCAGCTTCACCGCCGTCGTCGGCACCAACGATACCAGCAACGTCGGTCCGCTGCTGTCGAGCCTGACGCTCGCCACCGTGCCGGAGCCGGCGACGTGGGTGCTGATGATCGGCGGTTTCGGCCTGATCGGCGTGGCCCGGCGGCAGCAGCGTTTCGTCGCTGGCTGACGTCTGCTAGATGGCGGCGATGACCACCGCCGCCATCACCGAACTGATCGCCGCGCAGGCCGCTGCCTGGCAGAGCGGCGACGTCGAGACGATCGGCGACACGCTCGGCCTGCCGCAAATGCTCGCCCGCGCCGGGGGCACCACCTTCGTTGAGGACGACGCCGAGCTCGACGCCTGGATCGAGGCGCGGCTGGCGGACTGGCACGCGCTCGGCGTCACGACGGTCGACGCGACCGTCGAGACCGTGGAACCGCTGCCTGATGATGCCGCGCGCGTCACCTCGCGCTGGCGGCTGGCCGGCGCCGACGGAGCGGAACGCCTGACCTTCGTCGCCGTCGATACGCTCGCCTGCGACGAGGGCGAGTGGTATTACGTCGTCACCGACCTCGCCGGCGAGGACGCCGCGGTCGCCGGACGGAGCTAGTCCGCCGTCAGCAGCGCGGTGAAGAAGCCCGTGACCAGCGCCTGCACGCCGAGCGCGCAGAGCAGCACCGACGGGATCGCCAGCCGCATCGTCGCGTGGACATCCATGTCGCCGAAGCCGGTCTGCGCCCAGCCGCCGAGCGCGACCGCGGCGATGGCCAGCCCCGCCACGAACAGCGCCGCACCGACCATGCAGGTCCGGTCGATGGTGAACAGGCGGCGGGCGAGCTCGATCCGCGGCGACGTCGGCCACAGCCGCTCGCGCACGCCGAACAGCCGCGCGACGACGGCGAAGCTCATCAGCTGCGCGCCGATGATGACCCCGGCGGCCGCGAACAGCAGGGTATGGACGCCGAAGCGGACGCTGCCGACATAGACGCTGCCCGGCAGCAGCAGCGCGAGGACGACCAGGCCGATGCCGGCCAGCGCCGCGCCGGGATAGAAGAACAGCCACTTCGGCGCGAAGGTCAGCAGGAATTTCAGGTGCCGCCAGCCGTCGCGCCACGAGCGCAGGTGCGGCGGGCGCGAGCGGCCGTCGGGGCTGAGCGTGGTCGGCACCTCGGCGACGCGCAGGTGGGCGAGCGTCGCCTTGACGACCATTTCGGAGGCGAACTCCATGCCCGTCGTCTTGAGGCCGAGCGCCAGGATCGCGTCGCGGCGAAAGGCGCGCAGGCCGCAGTGGAAGTCGCCGATCTTCGACGGATAGAACAGCCGGCCGACGAAGCTGAGCACCGGATTGCCGAGATAGCGGTGGAGCGGCGGCATGGCACCCGGCGCGATCCCGCCCTTGAAGCGGTTGCCCATGACCAGGTCGAAGCCCTCGCGCAGCTTCAGCACGAACGGCATCAGGCCGAGGAAATCATAGCTGTCGTCGCTGTCGGCCATGGCGACGAAGCGCCCGCGGCTGGCGGCGATGCCGGCCTGCAGCGCCGCGCCGTAGCCGCGCACGGGCACCGGCACGACGCGCGCGCCGAGGCTCTGCGCGATCGCCTGGCTGCCGTCGGTCGAGCCGTTGTCGGCGATGACGACCTCGCCGGCGACGCCGCTTTCGGCAAGAAAGCGGTTCGCCTTCTCGATGCAGACGCCGAGCGTCTCGGCCTCGTTGAGGCAGGGCATGACGATCGACAGCTCGATCGCCTCCGCCGCGACGCCGGTCTCGGGCTCACGTTCCAGTACGTCCATCACCGTCCTTCGCACCCTGTTCGATATCAGCTCAAGACGGCCTTATAGCGGAAGTAGCTGAATACTGCAGTAACCCCCGTCCCGAGCAGGAAAGCCGCCCAGGTCGGCGCCCCGGCGTAGAGCGCGCCCCAGTACAATGTCAGGTTGAGGGCGATCCCGGCCATGGCGACGGCGACGTAGCGGCCGAACTCGCGCCAGCTCGGCGGTACCGGCGTGGCGAAGGTCAGGCGGCGGTTGAGCGCCCAGGTATAGACCGTCGCAACGGCAACGCTGGCGATCCGCGCGGCGTAGCGCGAGCCGCCCAGCGCGACGATGCCGCTGAGCAACGCATAGTCGATCGCCGCCGCCGATCCGCCGACGAACAGGAAGGTCGTGACCTGCAGGAGTTGGGAACGGCGCATGGAAATCGTCGCGACCCGTCAGGCGGAGGCGAGGTCGAAGGCCTGCTTCAGCCCGTCGACGACGAACTGCGCGGCGAGCGCGGCGAGCACGACGCCGAGCAGGCGGGTGATCATCGCCTCGATCTTGTCGCCCATCAGCCGCATCAGCGGCCCGGCCGCAAGCAGCGCCGCCAGCATCGTCAGCAGCACCGCCGCCAGCGCACCGTAGACGACGAGATGCGCCTCGATGCCATGCGCCTGGGCGCTGAGCAGCATGACCGCGGCGATCGACCCCGGCCCGGCGATCATCGGGATGGCCATGGGGAAGACGCTGATGTCCTCCTCGACCACCTCGCGGCCGCGGACGACTTCCTCGGCGCGGTCCTCGCGGCGCTCGGTGCGCTTCTCGAAGACCATGTCGATGGCGATCAGGAACACCATGATGCCGCCGGCGATCTTGAAGGCGGCGAGGCTGATGCCGAGCGCCGACAGGAAGCGTTCGCCGAAGATGCCGAAGCCGAACAGGACGCCGCTGGCGATCGCCGTCGAGCGGATCGCCATGTTCCGCCGGTGCGCCGCGCTGGCGCCCGGCACCAGCGACGCGAAGATCGGGATGCACCCGGGCGGATCGAGCACGACGAACAGCGTGACGAAGGCCGAGACGAACAGCGCGAGCGGGTCGCTCATACGCCCACCGGCGCGGGCAGGCCGGCCCGGGCGTGGGCGGCGAGCAGCGTATTGCGCAGCAGGCAGGCGATGGTCATCGGCCCGACGCCGCCGGGAACCGGCGTGACCGCAGCCGGCGACGGCGAGCGCCTCGGCGAAGGCGACGTCGCCGACCAGCCGGCTCTTGCCGTCGGCCGCGGTCAGCCGGTTCATGCCGACATCGATGACCGTCGCGCCCGGCTTCAGCCACGCCCCGCGAACCAGCTCGGGCACCCCGACGGCGGCGACGACGATGTCGGCGCGGGCGACATGGGCGGCGAGGTCGCGGGTCCGGCTGTGGGCCAGCGTCACCGTCGCCGACGCCGCGGTGAGCAGCGCCGCCATCGGCTTGCCGACGATGTTCGACCGGCCGATGACGATCGCTTCGGCGCCGGTCAGGTCGCCGACCGTGTCCCTGAGCAGGATCAGGCAGCCCGCCGGCGTGCACGGCACCAGCGCCGGCAACCCGGTCGCCAGCCGCCCGGCGTTGACCGGGTGGAAGCCGTCGACGTCCTTGTCCGGATCGACCGCGACCAGCACCGCGGCCGCGTCGATGTGCGCCGGCAGCGGCAGCTGGACGAGGATGCCGTCGACCGCGTCGTCGGCGTTGAGCGCCGCGACCAGCGCCAGCAGCTCGCCCTCGGCGATCGTCGCCGGCAGGCGATGCTCGATCGAGCGCATGCCCGCCGCCGTCGTCCGCGCGATCTTGTTGCGGACATAGACCTGGCTCGCCGGGTTCTCGCCGACCAGCACCACCGCCAGCCCCGGCGCCCGGCCACGAGCCGCCGCGAACGCCGGCACGGCCGCGGCGACGCGCGCGACGAGGCGGTCGGCGTGCGCCTTGCCGTCGATGATCGTCGCGGTCACGTCGTCTCCCGCACCGTGGTCAGCGCCTGCAGCCGGCGCATCAGTTGGACGGGATCGCCGTCGACGGTGACGAGCTTCGACCGCGTCGTCACCCCGCCGGTGACCTCGACATCGCGCGGCGGCACGCCGAGCCAGCGGGCGATGGTCGCCTCGACCGCGTCGTTCGCCTCACCGTCGACCGGCGCGGCGGCGACGCGGACGCCGAGCTGCGGTCGACCGTCGGCATCGCTGGCCAGTCCCTCGACGGCGTTGCGCCCGCCCCGGGGTGACACGCGCACCGACAGCGTGATGCCGCCGGCGACAGGCGCCCACGCCTTCAGACGTACGCCCCGGTATCGAGCAGGATCGCCGGCAGCAGACGCTGGATCAGGATGATGATCAGGATCAGCACCATCGGCGACAGGTCGATCCCGCCGAGATCGGGCAGAATGCGCCGGATCGGCCGCAGCAGCGGCTCTGTAATGGCATCGAGCGCGCGGAGTACGCTGCGGACGAAGTTATTATAGGTGTTGATGACGTTGAAGGCGATCAGCCACGACAGGATCGCCTGCAGGATGAGCAGCCAGATCAACCACTGCAGCACCATGATGACGATGCCGACGATTGCCGCGAGGGTGTTCATGTGCTGACCCGATGTGGAGGGTAGCCGAGCATCTAGGGGTTCGGGCGCGGCGGCGCAATCGCCGCTCAGGCGCGGACCAGCGTGCCGGCGCCCTCGCGGGTGAATATCTCCAGCAGCATGGCGTGGCCGACGCGCCCATCGAGGATGACCGCCGCGCCGACGCCGGCACCCACCGCGGCGACGCAGGTTTCGATCTTGGGGATCATGCCGCCTGAGATCGTGCCGTCGTCGATCAGCGCGGCGATGCGCTGGGATCGAGGTCGGTCAGCAGCGCGCCGTCCTTGTCGAGGACGCCAGCGACATCGGTCAGCAGGAACAGCCGCGCCGCGCCGATCGCCGCGGCAATCGCGCCGGCCATGGTGTCGGCGTTGATGTTGTAGGTCGTGCCGTCGGTACCGGCGGCGACCGGCGCGATGACCGGCACGATGCCGGCTGCGATCAGCACGTCGATCAGGCGGCGGTTGACCGCGACGGGATCGCCGACGAAGCCGAGATCGACCTCGCGCTCGATATTGCTGTCGGCGTCGCGCCGGGTCCGCGTCGCCTTCGCCGCGAGAACCAGCCCGGCATCCTTGCCCGAGATGCCCGCCGCGCAGCCGCCGGCGCCGTTGATCCAGCCGACGATTTCCTTGTTGATCGATCCCGCCAGGACCATCTCGGCGACCTCCGCGGTGGCGGCATCGGTCACGCGCAAGCCGTCGACGAAGCTCGATCTTGACCCCCAGCCGCTTGAGCATCGCGCCGATCTGCGGGCCGCCGCCGTGAACCACGACCGGGTTGATGCCGCACGCCTTGAGCAGCACGATGTCCTCGGCGAAGTCGCGCGCCAGCTCGGCGTCGCCCATCGCATGGCCGCCGTATTTCACGACGAAGGTCTCGCCGGCATAGCGCTGCAGATAGGGCAGCGCCTCGATCAGCGTCTCCGTCTTGGCCAGCGCCGCGGGCGAGGGAGCGTTGTCGGTCATGCTGCGCCTATAGCTGCCTACCCGCGGATGAACAGGCCGATCGTCAGGGCCAACCCGATGACGACCACCGCCACCCGCAATACCATCGCCGGCACCCGCTTCAGCAGCGCCGCGCCGGCATAGCCCCCGACCATCGACCCGGCGCCCAGCACCAGCGCGCGCTCCCACGGGATCGCCGTCGTCGCGGCAAAGACGATTGCGGCGGCGATGTTCGACAGGGCGACGAGCACGTTCTTGGTCCCGCCGGCGTTGCGGATCGGCATCTTGGCCAGCGTCAGCGCCGCCAGCGTGACGATGCCGGCACCGCCGCCGAAGAAGCCGCTGTAGAGCGCGATGCCGCCCTGGATCAGCGCCGAAACCCACGCCGGCGGCGTCCTCCCGCCCCCTTGGGGCTTTGGCCCGAAGCTCGACCAGGCGAACAGTGCCGTCGCGGCCAGCACCAGCCACGGCACCATCGCCGCAAAGACAGCCGACGGAGTGACGCGCAGCAGGAAGGCGCCGCCGATGCCGCCGACGACGCTGATCGCCGCCAGCACCCGGAACGACAGGCGCTCGGCCCCCGCGACCAGGCTGCGCCCGGCCCAGCCGGTCGTCACCTGCCCCGGGAACAGCGCGACCGTCGAGGTGATGTTGGCGAGCTTGGCGTCGAGCCCGGTCAGGATCAGCGCCGGCAGGGTGACGAATGACCCGCCGCCGGCGAGCGCGTTCTGCGCCCCCGCCCAGATGCCAGCGGCGAAAAGGAGGACGAGAAGCATCGCCTGCGGGTGCGGTGCAGCGACGGCGGCGTCAAGCCCTTGCGCCGCTGTCGCTGCAGGGCAACGTTTCGGCCATGCGCGTCGTTACCCGGACATGACCATGATTTGTACCGTGCCCGTGGCAAGCACGACCCTCGTCGCCGTCTGCCGCAAATGCGGCAAGAAGCTCGGCGGCGGCTTCTGCGACAAGGGCCGGACGCCGCTGGCCAAGGCCCTGCGCAAGTACCTGAAGCTGCCGAAATGGAAGCGTTCGCCGGTGCGGATCGTCGAAACCGGCTGCATGAAGCTGTGCCCGAAGGGTGCCGTCGCCGTAGCGACGAGCGGCGACGTCGGGCAGGTGTATGTCGTGCCGGCGGGCACGGCCGTTGTCGAAGTGGCGCAGTGCGCTGCGACTTTCGGCCAGCCGTGCGGCCGCCGTGCCTGCTCCAGGAAGCGGGTGACTTCTGCCGCGAAGCGCTGCGGCCGATCCCCCATGATGAAGTGTGCGCTGTCGTCGATCTGCTTCAGGGTCACCTGAAACTAAGCGGTCGCGGGCGAGATGTCCCACCGCGGCGGCGTGCCGGGACACGCCGCCGCATGGCGGCCTAGAAGAACGCCTGCAGCCCCGTCTGCGCACGGCCGAGGATCAGCGCGTGGACGTCGTGCGTCCCCTCATAGGTGTTGACCGCCTCGAGGTTCATAACGTGGCGGATGACGCCGTATTCGTCGCTGATGCCGTTGCCGCCATGCATGTCGCGAGCGGTGCGGGCGATGTCCAATGCCTTGCCGCAGTTGTTGCGCTTGATCAGGCTGATCGCCTCGGGCGCCAAGGCATGGCCGTCGAGCAAGCGTCCGGCGGCTAGCGCCGCGTGCAGGCCCAGCGTGATCTCGGTCTGCATGTCGGCGAGCTTCTTCTGGACCAGCTGGGTCTGCGCCAGCGGCCGGCCGAACTGCTTGCGGTCGAGCGTGTATTGACGCGCCGCGTGCCAGCAGAACTCGGCCGCCCCCATCGCCCCCCAGGCGATGCCGTATCGCGCGTTGTTGAGGCACCCGAACGGCCCGGCCAGCCCGCTGACGCCCGGCAGCAGTCGGTCGGCGGGGACGAACACGTCCTGCAGGACGATCTCGCCGGTAACCCAGGCGCGCAGGGCGAACTTGCCCTCGATCTTGGGGGTGCTGAGGCCGGCATCGCCGCGCTCGACGATGAAGCCGCGGATGCGGTCGTCGCCGTCGTCGCCCTTCAGCTTGGCCCAGACGACGAAGACGTCGGCGACGGGGCTGCTCGTGATCCACATCTTGGCGCCGTTCAGCCGGTAACCGCCGTCGACCGGCACCGCCCGGGTCTTCATGCTGCCGGGGTCCGAGCCGGCATCGGGCTCGGTCAGGCCGAAGGCACCGATCAGCTCGCCGGCGGCGAGGCCCGGCAGATAGGCGTCGCGCTGAGCGTCGGTGCCGTACGCGTGAATCGGGTACATCACCAGGCTCGACTGCACGCTCATCGCCGAGCGGTAGGCCGAATCGACGCGCTCGACCTCCCGCGCGACCAGGCCATAAGCGACGTAGCTGGCGCCGGCGCAGCCCCAGCCGTCGATCGTCACGCCGAGCAGCCCGGCCGCGCCGAACTTCCGCATCAGGTCGGGATCGTAGCGCTCGTGCCGGTTGGCGGCGCGGACCACCGGGGCGAGCTCCGCATCGCAGAAGGCGCGGGCGGAGTCGCGGATCATCCGCTCCTCGTCGGTCAGCGCCGCGTCGAGGGCCAGCGGGTCGGCCCAGTCGAAGCGCGGCCAGCGCGGCGCCTGCGGCGTCGCGGTCGCGACCTCGATGCGGGTCTGGATGTTCATGGCGCCGCTCCTCGGACTCTTATCAGCGTGCGTGTAGCCGATGCCGGCCGTCGCGGGAACCGCGTCAGTGCGGCGCGGCGCCGCCGGTTATGGCGTCGGGCGCAGTTCGATTGCCGACGCGGGCACGGACCACCACCGGCGATGGGCAATGGCCCAGCTCGCGATAGAGCGTCAGGTAGACGTTCGCCGGCGGCAGCCGGTCGAGGCGCTGGAAGCCACCCTGCCCCGCCCCCGCCACCGTTTCGACGCGCGCCTCGCTGTGGCAGCCGCGCGGCGGCCGCACAGCATCGGCGAACGCGGGGAACGGCAGCAGCAATGCAGTAAGAAGGATTCGCATCGACGACACTCCAGCGTGCGATCGCCAGCCTAACTCAGGGTGCGGGCGGGCGGAAGATCATCGGCTGTCAATGTGTCGCTTACAGCAAGCCGCCCTCGGCCGGGAGCTCCCTCCGGCCCCTGCGCGACCAGCCCGATCATCCCCCGTCGGAGCCGTGGATGAAGGCACGGACACGACCGATCAGCTCGGCGCTGGCGAACGGCGCGATCGGCTCGGGCGGGGCACCCGTGTCGGCGAGCAGCGCGTCGATCGCGGTCGGCAGAGCGATCTCGTCGGCGGCACTGTGCAGGCCGGTGCGCCCGGCGAACTTGGCCAGCGTTGCCATCTGGTGATCGGTGGTATGTTCGCCGAGGTCGCGGCGGCGCGGCAGCATCAGGAGCGGCTTGCCGGCCTGTATGGCGGCGATGATCGAGCCCATGCCGGCGTGCGCCACGAACAGCTTCGCCTGGGCAATGCGCTGCTGGTACAGACCGGGCGGCATCATCCGGACGAAGGCGGCGTGGCGCGGTTCGAAGTCGCCGCTGCCGATCTGGATCAGCACCGGCACCTCGGGGTGGGCCGCTGCCCAATCGTCGACGGCGCGAACCAGCCGGTCGAAGGCGAACATCGAGCCGACGCTGGCGAACAGCTGCGGCGTCGGACTCACAGCACCGCTCCCCAGTAGCGCGGCACCGGCTCGCCGGCGAGGTCAGGCCATTGCGTCAAGGTCTGGTGCGCCAGCCGGCGCGCACGCAGGCCCGACGACGACATGACCTCGGAGTTGGCGATGCTGTCGATCCACAGCGTCCGCGCGCCGACCAGGCGGCCGTAGACGATCGCCAGCAGCGCCGGCGCCGACCCGGTGGTGACGACGACGTCGGGGCGCACCGCGACGACGGCGCGCAGCAGTTGCCAGGCGACGAAGGCGAATGCCGCCTTGTTCTTGCGCGAAGCGTCGCGGAAGCTGAAGAAGCGCGCGCCCGGCACCTCGGCGGCAAAGTCGGGGTGAACCGTGGCATAGGCCACGTCGCAGCCCTCCCAGGCGGGCCGCAGGCGCAGCAATTGAACCCAATGGCCGCCGCCCGAAGCGATCGCCAGGACGCGGACGCGCCGCTCGGCCATAAGCTTTTCCTCAACCCCGCCCGCTTACTGCCGTGCTTCAAGGCGGCGCGGCACGATGTGTCAACACGCTTGTTGCGACTGCACACGTCGGCTAGCGAGCGGCGCGCACTTGAGGAGTCCGGTGATTGATTCGCGTTGGCGTCGTCGGAATGGGCAAGATGGGTCTGTCGCACCTGTCGGTCATCAACGCCCATCCGGGCGTCGAGGTCACCGGCATCTGCGACAATGCCCGGTACGTGCTCGACGTGCTCGGCAAATACACCGGGCTGGCGACCTTCACCGACTATGAGAAGATGCTGGGCGACGCGCCGCTCGACGCGGTGCTGATCGCGACGCCGTCCGCATTGCATGGGCCGATGGTCCGCGCGGCGCTCGAGCGCGGCCTGCACGTGTTCTGCGAGAAGCCGTTCTGCCTCGATCCCGAGGAGGGGGCGAGCCTCGCGGCGCTGGCGGCGGCCAGGGGGCTGGTCTGTCAGGTCGGCTACCACAACCGCTTCATCGGCGCCTTCAAGGAGGTCAAGCGACTGGTCGACGCCGGCGCGATCGGCCGAGTGACGCATGTCCTGGCCGAAGCCTATGGCGCCGTCGTCACCCGGCCCAAAGGCGCCTCGTGGCGGACGCAGCGAGCGCAGGGCGGCGGCTGCCTGTACGATTATGCCGCCCATCCGATCAATCTCGTCACCTGGCTGTTCGGCGCGCCGGCGACGGTGGCGGGTTCGGCGCTGGTGCCGGTGTTCTCGGCCGAGACCGACGACCAGGTCTACGGCACGATGCGCTGGGACGGCGGGCTGACGGCGCAGGTCTCGGTCGACTGGACCGACACCTCGGTGCGCAAGATGACCACGCGGCTGACCTTATGGGGGACCGGCGGCCGGCTCTACGCCGACCGGCAGGAAATCCAGCTGTTCGTCCGCGACGACGTTCCCGATCCCCGACGGCTACACCGCCGGCTGGAACGTCCGCTACACGACCGAGCTGTCGGACCCGGTCGACTTCTATCTGCGCGGCGAGGAATATTCGGCACAGATCGACGGCTGGATCGCGGCGATCGGCGGCGGTGCGCGCGAGAATGACTTCGCCAGTGCCGTCGAGACCGACCGCACGCTGGCCATGTTCATCGCCAACGACGGCGCGGTGGAGGCGAGCTTCCGCGCACCGGCCGTTGCCACGCCAAAGCCGGGACTGGTCGGCAAGCTGATGGGGCGCCGCTGATGACCGGCCACACGATGGATCGCCTGCTGTTCGGCGACAACCAGTTCTTCGGCATCAACCACATGAGCGAGGAAAAGGCGCGGGCCGGCGCGATGCGCTTCCAGCGGACGCAGGCGATCGTCGACGTTCTCGATGCGGCGCTCGCCGAAGGGGTCCGCACCTTCATGTGCACGACGCACGACCGCATCGCCGAGATCGTCGCGGTGATGAAGGCCGATCCGGCGAAGTACCGCGACTTCATCTTCTATCCCGGCATGCCCTACGCGCACAAATACGCCAATGCAGTTACCGAGGACGGCTATCTCGGCACGCTCAAGCGCTTCCTGCCGAGCGAAGGCCTGCTCGACGCGGCACTGCGCGGCGGCAGGGCGATCGCGGGCAAGGACGTCGAGGGGCTGATCACCCTGCTGGTCGATGCCGAAATGAAGATGTTCGAGGGTGTGAACGCACCGGTGATCTTTCTGCAGAACGTCGTCGTCGACCTGCTGCTCGGCCTCAAGTTCAAGGATGCGTTCAGGATTTTCGCCGACCATGTGAAGAAGCGCTACGGGGCCGAGCCGGGCTTCATCACCATGAACCTGCCGCTGCTGCTGCGCCAGCTGGCCGAGCAGGGGGTCGAGAACCCGATCGTCTGCGCCAACATGAACAAGATCGGCTTCCGCATGTCGGGCGGCTGGGACGCCTATGCCCGGGCCATGGACGAAACCCCCTGCCGGGCCATCGCCATGTCGATCTATGCCAGCGGCGCCATCCCGCCGGCCGAGGCGATTCAATGGGTTGCCGAGCAGCCGCAGATCGAATTGATGGTCTTCGGCGCGTCGAGCCGGGGCAATATCCGCAGCACCGTCGAGCTGGTCAGGGCCGCCGACGCGAAGCGCAGGCTCGCGGCTTAAGCCGCCAGGCGGGCCTCGCCAAAGGCGTCGGCGACGAGTTCGTAGCTGCGTACCCGCGCCGCGTGGTCGTGGACGATGTTGACCAGCATCGCCTCGTCGGCGCCGTACTCGGCAACCGCTGCGGTTACGCCGGCGTGCACGGTCGTGCGCGATCCCGTGATCATCCGGCGCGAAGCGCGCGTCATGGCGCCGGGGTTGGCGGCGAGCCAGGCGGCCGCCGTCTCCGGCGACGGCACGGGGATCAGGACGCCCTGCAGCAGATGGGCGAGCATCATCCGCGACGACAGCGCCAGCCGCTCGGCCTCGGCATCGGTGTCGGCGCATACGGTCCACAGCGCGACCATGGTATACGGCCGGTCGCCGCGCACGCCGGGTCGGAAGGCGCGGCGGTACTGGTCGGCCGTCGCCGCGCCGTCGGAATTGATGAAGTCGGCGAAGCAATAGGGCAGCCCGGTTTCCGCCGCCCACGCCGCACTGTCGGGCGACGAGCCGAGCAGCCACACGTCGGGCGCCTCGGGCCGGCCGGGGAGTGTCCCCGCGAGGGGCGCGAAGGCGTGCCCCGCGGGCAAGTCGTCCTCGAGATAGCCGAGCAGCTCGGCGAGCTGATTGGGAAAATCGTTGGGGGCCGCGTGCCGCCGGTCGCGCTGCAGCGCGTAGGCGGTGCGCTGGTCGCTGCCCGGCGCCCGGCCGAGGCCGAGATCGACACGCCCCGGATACAGGCCGGCAAGGAGCGAAAACGTCTCGGCGACCTTCAGCGGCGAATAGTGCGGCAGCATGATGCCGCCGCTGCCGAGGCGGATGCGCCGCGTCGCCGCGCCGGCGGCGGCGAGCAGCACCTCGGGCGCGCAACCGGCCAGCGCCGGCGAGCCGTGGTGCTCGGCCGCCCAGTAGCGGTGATAGCCGAGCCGGTCGCCGGCGCGGGCGAGATCGATGCTGTTGGCCAGCGCCTGCGCCGGGGTCATGCCGTCGGCGATCGGTGACTGGTCGAGGATACTGAGGCGCATGGCGGATCTCCAGCTGCTGAAATAAGCGCGCAGCGTGGCAATTGCCACTTGCCGGAGCGCTGCTATAATGCTAGCAATCTAGCATGATGTCCGCCAAGCAGCAGTTCAACGTCTATCTGCCGCCCGACCTCGTCCGCGCGGCCAAGTACCGCGCGCTCGACGAGCAGCGATCGCTGTCGGACCTCGTCGAGCGCGCCCTGCGCCGCTATCTGGAACCGGAGACCGCCGATGACCGATCTCACTGACTTCGGCCTGCGCCTGCAGCCGATGGTCCACGTCGCCGACATGGCGGCCGCCCAGGACTTCTACGCCGCGCTGGGCGGGGCGCTGGTGTTCGGCAGCCGCGACGGCGACTGGGCGCTGGTCCGCTTCGGCGGCACGTGCCTCAGCCTGCTCGCCCACCCGCCGAGCGAGCTCAACCCCGAGCCGGTCGAGCTGCAGTTCGTCAGCGAGGCGCCGCTCGAGGGTGTCGTCGCCCATCTCGAAACCGTGCTGCCCGCCGCGATCGAGCGCGGCATCGGCGACGAGATGTTCGGCCGCATGGCCCAGCTGCGCACCCCCGACGGGCTGGTGGTCAAGCTGCTCGAGCTCGACCGCGACCTGATCGCCTAATGGGCGGCGCGCAGCGCCGTCCACGCCGCCGCCTTTGCCGCGAACGGCAAGGTATGCGCGGGGCTGCTCGACGGCAGGGTCAGCGACGGCAGGCCCGGGGGCAGCGACCGCCGGCCGACCGCTGCCGCCGCCTGCCCGTTGAAGGCGACCAGGCGCAGGTCGGGCAGCGTCGCGGCGAAGGCGGCAAGGTCACGCGGCGCGACCTCGCGCAGCGCGGCATCGAGGCTGCCGTGGCGGCGAGCCGAGGCGACGGCGTCCCACAGGCCGATCCGGTGCGCGAGCAGCGCGGCGAGGCGTTCCTCATAGTCGAGCGCCACGAGGTCGACGCCGAGCGCGCCGCCGACGAGCCGCCAGAACTGGTTCTGCGGATGGGCGTAGTAGCGCCCCGCCGCGAGGCTGGCGGCGCCGGGCAGGCTGCCGAGGACGAGCACGCGCGTCGCCGCGTCGACCACCGGGGCGAAGGCGGCGTGGCGGGTCACGCACCTTTCCGCGCCGTCACCTCGATCTCGATCCGCATCTTCGGATCGATCAGTCCGGCGACGATCATCGTCGCCGCCGGCATTGCGTCGCCGAAGGCGGCGCGGAGCTGCGGCCAGCACGGCTCGAACTCCGCCGGATCGGGCAGGATGTAGCGGACACGGCGGACGTCGGCGAAGCTCGCCCCGGCCGCCGCCAGCGCCCGCGCGATCGTCGCCAGCGCCGCAGCGCACTGCGCCTCGACCCCGCCGCCCAGCGTCATCGTCGCCGGATCGACGCCGGTGCAGCCCGAGACGAAGATCCAGCCGTCGTCATCGACGACCGCGCGCGAGTAGCCGATCAGCGCCTCATAGGCCGAGCCGGACGCGATGCGCCGGGTCAACGCACCCGCGCGCTCGTCGGGCCGCGGGCGAGCAGCGCCGGCGTCCGCGGCAGCATCGCCAGCTGCGGCGCGTCGGCGGTGGCGGTCTCGGCCAGCCCTTCGAGCGTGCCGTCGTTCAGATCCTCGGGCTCGGCGAGGTTGGCGGCGACGGTGGTGTACTCGCCGCGCGCCCGCTGGCCGAGCACGTAGAAGCCGGTGTCGAGCAGGTTGGTGACGTTGCCGTCGCGCGCCAGCCGGCTCGGCCCGCCGAGGACGACGGCGATCAGGCGGGTGCCGCCTTCCGCCTTGCTCGCCGCCAGCGTGAACCCCGCCGCGGACGTGAAGCCCGTCTTGATGCCGTCGACCCCGGGCAGCGTGGTCAGCAGGTGGTTGTGGTTCTCGATGACCCGGCCTTCGTAGTCGACCGAAACCTGGCTGAAGACGCGGTAAAATTGCGGGAAGTCGCGGACGATCGCCCGGCTGAGCGTCGCGATGTCGCGCGCGGTGGTCAGCTGGCGGGCGTCGGGCAGGCCGGTGGCGTTGACGAACTGGCTGCTCATCATGCCCAGCCGCTTCGCCGTCGCCGTCATCTGCGCGGCAAAGGCCTGCTCGCTGCCGGCGATATGCTCGGCCAGCGCGACGGCGATGTCGTTGGCGCTCTTGGTGGCGATGACGTCGATCGCGGTGCGCAGCGGAATGGTCTGGCCGGGGCGCAGGCCGAGCTTCGACGGCGCCTGGCTGGCGGCGTGGCGCGAGATCGTCACCGGATCGTCGGGGTGCATCTGCCCCTTCGCCAGCTGCTCGAAGGCGAGATAGAGCGTCAGCACCTTGGTGATCGACGCCGGATAGCGCGGGGCGTCGGCCTGACGCGCGTAAAGAATTTCGCCGGTCTGCGCGTTGAGCAGGACGGCGGCATATTTCGGCACCGTGTAGAGGCTTGACCCCGCCGCCGGCGCCGCCGTTGCCAGCGCACCTAAGAGTCCGACAAGAAGGCCCTGACTCCGCAAAGGAATCTCCCCGCTTCCGCTGCCCCATGCTTGTAACAAAGTCGGAGTCGCGCGCCAAGGGGCGATCGGCGCGCATTTACGGCGGGCTGGCGCGGCGCTTGCTTGCCGCCTTGCGCGAAAATCGGCACAGAGCGCGCCATGTCCGCCTCCGCGCCGAGCGCCAGCGTGCCCAACGGGCGCCGCACCTTCGCGATCATCTCGCACCCCGACGCCGGCAAGACGACGCTGACCGAGAAGCTGCTGCTGTTCGGCGGCGCGATCCATCTGGCGGGCGAGGTCCGCGCGCGCGGCAACAACCGGCGGGCGCGGTCGGACTGGATGAAGATCGAGCAGCAGCGCGGCATCTCCGTGACCAGCTCGGTGATGACCTTCGAGCGCGGCGGCATCACCTTCAACCTGCTCGACACGCCGGGCCACGAGGACTTCAGCGAGGATACCTATCGGACGCTGACGGCGGTCGATTCCGCGGTCATGGTGATCGACGCCGCGCGCGGCATCGAGGCGCAGACGCGCAAATTGTTCGAGGTCTGCCGCCTGCGCGACGTGCCGATCATCACCTTCGTCAACAAGGTCGACCGCGAGGGGCGCGACCCCTTCGACCTGCTCGACGAGATCGCCGACCAGCTCGCGCTCGACGTCGCGCCGCTGACCTGGCCGGTCGGCATGGGCGGGCAGTTCCGCGGCTTGTGGGACCTGCGCGCCAACACCCTGACCCTGCCCGAGGGCGACAGCCGGACCAGCGGCCGCGTCGTGCAGTTCAGCGGCATCGACGACCCGGCACTGGCCGACCACGTCCCCGAAGCCGAGCTCGTCACCTTCCGCGAGCAGGCGGAGCTGGCGCTGGGCGGCTATGCCGACCTCGATCCCGACCTGTACCGCAAGGGCGCGCTGACGCCGGTGCTGTTCGGCTCGGCGCTCAAGGACTTCGGCGTCGGCGATCTGATCGCAGCGCTGGCCGAGTACGCCCCGCCGCCCCGGGTCCAGCACGCCACGCCACGCGACATCACTCCCGACGAGCCGGCGGTGACCGGCTTCGTCTTCAAGGTGCAGGCGAACATGAACCCGCAGCACCGCGACCGTATCGCCTTCTTCCGCGTCTGTTCGGGGCGCTTCCGGCGCGGCATGAAGCTGAAGCAGGTGGCGACCGGCAAGGTCATCGCCGTCAACTCGCCGATCTTCTTCTTCGCCGCCGACCGCGAGATCGCCGACGAAGCCTATCCCGGCGACATCATCGGCATCCCCAACCACGGCGTCCTGCGCGTCGGCGACACGCTGACCGAGGGCGAGACGCTGACCTTCACCGGCATCCCCAACTTCGCGCCCGAAATCCTGCGCCGCGTCCGGCTGGGCGATCCGACCAAGTCGAAGCAGCTGCGATCGGCGCTCAACGACATGGCCGAGGAAGGCGTGACGCAGCTGTTCCGCCCGCTGATCGGCAGCCAGTGGATCGTCGGCGTCGTCGGCCAGCTGCAGCTCGAGGTCCTGATCAGCCGGCTGGGCGCGGAGTATAATGTCGCGGCCGGCTTCGAGCCGTCGCCGTTCGACACCGCGCGCTGGGTCGCCGCCGACGAGCCGGCCGCGCTGCAGACCTTCGTCGACACCCACCGCGGGGCGATGGCCGAGGACCGCGACGGCGCGCCGGTGTTCATGGCCCGCGACCAGTGGGAGCTGAACTACACTGCCCAGCGCGAGACGGCGGTGCGTTTCACCGCGACGCGGGAGCGGGCGTGACCTCGCTCTACGCCGAGGAGGACGCCGCCCGGCGGGCGCGGATCGACGCGCTGATCGCCGCCTATGACGCGCCGCCGCCGCGCCGCCGCGGATTCGTGCGGCGCTGGTGGAAGCTGATCCTGGCCGCGGTCGTCCTGACGCTTGTCGCGCTCGCCGCCTGGCTGGTGGTGACGGCGCCGCTCGGCCGTGCCCTCGAGCCGCTGAAGAACCCCAGCCTGGTGCTGCTCGATGCCGCCGGCGACCCGATCGCCCGACGCGGCGATTACAAGGAGCAGCCGGTGACGATCGGCGAGCTGCCGAAATATGTCCCCGCCGCCATCGTCGCCATCGAGGACCGCCGGTTCTACCATCATTGGGGCGTCGATCCGCAGGGCATCGCCCGGGCGCTGTTCCGCAACGCCGAGGCCGGCGGGGTCACCGAGGGCGGCTCGACGCTGACGCAGCAGCTGGCCAAGACCAGCTTCCTCAGCGGCGAGCGCACGATCAAGCGCAAGCTGCAGGAAATCATCATCGCCTTCTATCTCGAGAGCCGGCTGACCAAGGATCAGATCCTCAGCCGCTATCTGTCGAGCGTCTATTTCGGCGAGGGTGCCTATGGCCTGCGCGCCGCCGCGCGGGTCTATTTCGACCGCGACCCCAGCCAGCTGACATTGGGCCAGGCAGCGATGCTTGCCGGCCTTGTCCAGGCGCCGTCGCGCCTCGCCCCCAGCCGGCACCTGGCGGCGGCGCAGGCGCGGGAGCGCGTGGTGCTTGCCGCCATGGTGGAGAACGGCGCCATCAGTCCACGCCGCGCCGCGCATGCCGACCTCGCCGAGGTCGTCCGCGGCCGCGACGCCTTGCCGTCGGGTTCCTATTTCGCCGACTGGGTGCTGCCGCAGGCGCGGGCCAGCATCGACACCGCGCAATATGGCGATGTCGCCGTACAGACGACGCTCGACCCGGCGTTGCAGGCGGCGGCGGAGCGGGCGGTGGCCGAGACGCTGGCGTCGATGCGCGGGGCCAACGTCCACCAGGCGGCGCTCGTCGCCATGCGCCCCGACGGGCGGGTCGTCGCCATGGTCGGCGGCGCCGACTATCACGCCACGCCGTTCAACCGCGCGACGCAGGCGCTGCGCCAGCCGGGGTCGAGCTTCAAGCTGTTCGTCTACCTCGCCGCGCTCCACGCCGGTATGCGGACGTCGGACACCATCGTCGACGAGCCGGTGACGATCGACGGCTGGTCGCCGAAGAACGACGAGGGCAAGTACCGCGGCACGATCAGCCTGGCGACCGCCTTCGCCGCCTCGTCGAACGTCGCCGCGGCCAAGATCATGCAACAGGTCGGCGTCGAGGCGGTGCGGCACCAGGCCCGCCAGCTGGGGATCACCGTGCCGTTGTCGAACTATCAGGGCCTGGCGCTCGGCACGTCGGCGGTGCCGCTGATCGAGCTGACCAGCGCCTATGCCGCGGTCGCCGCGGGCGCCTATCCGGTCAAGCCGGTCGGGCTGGCCAGCCCGCGGCCCCCCGGGTTGAGCGAGCGCATCCGCGCGACCGTCGCCGGTCTGCGTCCCTGGCCCGAACGCAAGGCGATGCTCGAGCTGCTGCAGTCCGCCGTCCGCCACGGCACCGGCGTCGCCGCCGCCCTGCCGATCCCGACCTACGGCAAGACGGGGACGACGCAGAACCACCGCGACGCGCTGTTCGTCGGCTTCGCCGGCGACCTCGTCGTCGGCGTCTGGGTCGGCAACGACGACAACAGCCCGATGACCGGCGCCGTCGTCGGCGGCACCGTGCCGGCGAAGCTGTGGCACCGCTTCATGGTCGCGGCCCTGACGCACGAGGGCCAGCTGCGCCCCGCGCCGGAGCGCGATCCCGTCGGCGCGATCGGCGACGCCATCGGTGCGCTGATCGACGGGCCGCGCGGCGGCCCCGACGGCGAGGGGCCGCCCGACAGCTCCGGCGCCGACGAACCGCCGCCGCCGGAGCCGCAGCCCTAGACCATCGCCAGCCGGTGCTCGCCGCGGACGAAGCGGTGGAACGGGATCGGCCGCGCCGGATCGTCGAGGCGCAGCGCCGCCTCGGCGAGGATCGCGCGGGTGATTTGCGGCAGGTCGAGCTTCGCCGCCGCCGTCCAGTCGAACCAGGCGAGTTCGTCGAGCTCGCCCGAGCCGCTGGCGGGGTCGAGCGACAGCAGCGCCGCCGCGTCGGCCAGGAAGAAGCGCGCATCGAAGCGTCGCGTTCGCGCCGGCGGGGTGATCGCCCGGGCGACGAAGTCGAGTGCGGCAAGATCCGGGCGCCCCCGCGCCAGGAACGGCCCCCACGCCCCCGCGCGGCGTAGCGGCGGCGCGGGTTGCGCCAGCAGCAGCCCCGTTTCCTCGAAGGTCTCGCGGATCGCAGCACACGCCAGCGCCCGCGCCCGCCGTGCCGGGCCGGTGCGCTCCAGCGCGCCGGCGACGTCGGGGCGAAGTTCGCTCGCGCACGGGACGGCGAAGTCGGCGCGGTCGATCCGCCCGCCGGGGAAGACCCACTTGTCGGGCATAAAGGCGTGCCCGCCGTGCCGCCGCCCCATCAGCACACGCGGGAGCGGCCCATCGCGGCGGACGATCAGCAGCGTCGCTGCGTCCTTCGGCCGGGCGGAGGTGAGCCCGGGCTCGCTCAGGACCACATCCGCTGCAGCTCGCGCTGGCGGTCGAGCCACTGGTGCTTGAGCGCGCCGAAGACGTGCAGCGCGAACAGGCCGTAGAGCACCGTGGCGAAGGCCGAGTGCCAGCTGAAGAACAATTTGTGCAGCCCCTCCTTGTCGGGCTGCTGAAGCGCCTGGATCCAGCCGATGCGCGGCACCTCGAACAGGCCGAACCAGGTCAGCGGATGCTCGGCCGCGCCCTTGAAGGCGCTGTCGTGCATATAGCCGGTCAGCGGCAGGCCGATCATCACGACGTACAGGGCGAAATGGGCGAGATGGGCGAGCGCGTGCTGCCACTTCGGCGCGGCGAGGTCGGGCGGCGGCGCGTGCGTCACGCGCCACAGGATGCGCATGAGGGCCAGGCCGAGGACGGTCAGACCGATCGACTTGTGGATGTCGATCAGCGGCCGCTGCGCGCTTTCGGGGAAATAATCGATCGTCCAGATGCCGATGACGTTGGCGACGATCAGCGCCGCGATCGTCCAGTGGAAGACCATTGCGGGACGGGTATAGCGGTCGGGCAGGGCCATGCAGGCTCCGTTCATGCGGGTGAGGCAACATGGTCATGGCACGGCCCGGCCGCCCGCCGCTATAGCGTTTTGCCATCCGCCGCGTGAGGACCCGCTCGCTTGACCGTCGATCCCGTCCTGCGCGCCAATTCGCCGCGCTACACGCCGACGCCGACACCGCTCGCCAGCGGACTGATCCACGGCGGCGTGGCGCTGCTGTGGCTGCTGCTGTTCGCCGGCGCCTTCGCCTTCACCGGCGTCTTCGCCTGGAGCGTCGGCCTGGTCTACGTCGCCTACGACACCGTCCTGCTGCTGTTCACCTTCGTCCAGACTTGGACGCTGCGCCGGCCGGTCGTGGCCGGCCCGGCCGCAGTGCCGGCCTCGCTCGCGGTGATCGTCGCCGCACATAACGAGGCGGGCGTCCTGCCGGTGACGCTGGCGGCGCTGTTCGCGCAGGAGGCACCGGCGGACCTCGTCGTCATCGCCGACGACGGCTCGAGCGACGGCACCGCCGAGCTGCTGGCGCGGGAGTTCGGCCTCGCCCCGCCGCCGCTCGGCAGCCTCAGCGAGCGAAGCGCGACGCACCCGCTGGTCTGGCTGCGCCTGTCCCACGGCGGCAAGGCGGCGGCGCTGAACGCGGCGCTCGGCGCCATCGATAGCGAGGTGGTGCTGACGGTCGACGCCGACACGCTGCTCGAGCCCGGCGCCCTTACCGCCATCCGCGTCGCCTTCACGGCCGACCCGTACCTCGTCGCGGCGACCGGGCGTGCTGACGCCGGTGTGCGACCGGTCGGGCAGCGGACGGCTGTTCGAGTGGTTCCAGCGCTACGAATACATCCGCAACTTCCTGTCGCGCGCCGCCTGGGAGCGCGTCGGCGGGCTGCTGCTGATCTCGGGCGCCTTCGCCGGCTTTCGCCGCGCAGCGGTGCTGGCGGTCGGCGGCTTCGACCGCGACTGCCTGGTCGAGGATTACGAGCTGATCCACCGCCTGCGCCGCCACGGCGCCCGCGCCGGGCTCGGCTGGACGTCGCGCGTCGTCGGCGGTGCACGCGCGCGAACGGCGGCGCCGGCGACCCTGCCGGCATTCCTCGCGCAGCGGCGCCGCTGGTTCGGCGGCTTCCTGCAGACGCAATACTGGTATCGCGACATGGTCGGCGACCCGCGCTACGGCCATCTCGGCACGTGGATGCTGCCGGTCAAGGCGTTCGACACGCTGCAGCCGGTGTTCGGCCTGACGGCATTCGCGCTGCTGGTCTTCTACCTCGCGACCGGGCGGGTCCACGTCCTGTTGCCGGTAGCGGCAGTGATCGCGACCAAGATCGTCATCGACCTCGCCTTCCACCTCTGGTCGATCCGGCTCTACCGCAGCTGGGCCGGGGGGCCGCCGATGGGCAGCGTCGCCGCCGTCGCCGCTTCGCTGGTCGAGCCGTTCAGCTTCCAGCTCCTCCGCCACACCGGCGCGGCGCTCGGCTGGGTGACGTTCCTGTCCGGCCGCCAAACCTGGGGCAAGCAGAGCCGCGGCGGGCTGGTGCGGACCTGACCGCCGGTGCCGGCGTCCGCTTGTTCGCGCTCCGTTCCAGCGGTAGCGTGACCGCGTGACCTACCCTGCCCTCGTCGCCACCCACGCTGGCATCTGGATCGACGGCGAGACCGTGTCGCGGTCACAGGCGATCCGCCGCGCCGCCGACACGCCGCACCTGCTGCTCGGCGCGCCGGTCACCGCCAGCCGCCTCGGCATCCCCGAGCTGTCGGGGCTCGACCTGCTCGAGCTGTTCGCCTTCGTCCATCCGGCGCGGTTCGCCGTGCCGACGGCGCGCGGACTGGCGCGGGCGCTCGGGCTCGACCCGCCGGCAGGCGGCGCCGACGAGCCGACCTTTCTCGCGACGGCGGCGGCGCATCTGCTGGCGACGCTGGAGCGCCCCGACTGGCGCGAGCGGCACGGCGCGTGGGCCATTGCCCAGACGCTCGCCCGCCTGCGCTGGAGCTGGGGGGCCGAGGTCGCACGCCGGATCGCGCAGCCCGAGCGGCCGGAACGCAGCGTGTTCACCACGCTGCCCAAGTGGGAGGAGGCGCCGCCCCGCCCCCGCCCGCGCGACATCGCCGTCGCCGACGGCGAGGTCGACGCCCGGCTCGACGCGATGCTCGGCGTCGGCGCCGAACGCCGCGACGGCCAGCGCGCCTATGCCCGCGCCGCCGCCCACGCCTTCCGCCCGCGGAGCATGGCGACCGCGCCCAATGTCGCCCTGCTCGAGGCTGGCACCGGCATCGGCAAGACGCTCGGCTACCTCGCCCCGGCGGCGCACTGGGCGCAGGCGGCGGGCGGCACCGTCTGGCTGTCGACCTATACCAAGGCGCTGCAGCGCCAGCTCGACCAGGAAAGCGCGCGCGCCTATCCCGACCCGGCGGCCAAGGCGGCCAAGGTCGTCGTCCGCAAGGGGCGCGAGAATTATCTCTGCCTGCTCAACCTCGAGGATGCCGTCCAGGGCGGCTTCAGCGGCCGGCCGGCGATCTTCGCCCAGCTTGCCGCCCGCTGGGCCGAATACAGCCGCGACGGCGACCTCGTCGGCGGCGATCTGCCCGGCTGGCTGGCGACGCTGTTCGGCCGCGCCGCGCTGGCGGGGTTGAGCGACCGCCGCGGCGAGTGCGTCTATGCCGGCTGCCCGCACTACCGCACCTGCTTCATCGAGCGCGCCGCCCGGGCCAGCGCTGCCGCCGATCTCGTCATCGCCAACCACGCGCTCGTCATGATCAATGCCGTCCGCGGCCGTGCCGAGGGCCAGGGACTGACGCGGATCGTCTTCGACGAAGGCCATCACCTGTTCGACGCGGCCGACTCGACCTTTGCCGTCGCCCTGACGGGTGCGGAGGCGATCGAGCTCCGCCGCTGGATCCTGGGGCCGGAAAAGAACACGCGCGGGCGGCGGCGGGGGCTGGCCGCGCGATTGTCCGACCTCGCCGGCTACGACGACGATGGCGGCGCGGCGCTGGCGGCGGCGACGGCAGCGGCGCGGGTGCTGCCCGCCGACGGCTGGGGCCAGCGCCTCGTCGCCGGCCTTGCCGAGGGGCCGGTCGAGGCCCTGCTCGCCGCCGTCCGCGCCCAGGTCCATGCCCGGGCCAGCGGCGAGGACGCGGGCTACGGCCTGGAGACCGAGGTTGCCGAGGTGCTGCCCGCCGTCGTCGAGGCCGCCGGCACCGCCGCCCAGGCCCTCGACGCCCTCGCCCGGCCGCTCGCCGCGCTGGAGGCGCGCCTTGCTGCCGTGCTCGACGATCCGCCCGACTGGCTCGACGGCCCCGGCCGGGCGCGCGTCGAGGGCGCGGCCGCGGGGCTCCGCCTGCGCGGCGCGACGCTCGCCGCCTGGAGCGGGCTGCTCGCGCGCCTCGGCGGACC
The DNA here is from genome assembly GCA_963847215.1 of uncultured Alphaproteobacteria bacterium. Taxonomy (GTDB): domain Bacteria; phylum Pseudomonadota; class Alphaproteobacteria; order Sphingomonadales; family Sphingomonadaceae; genus Polymorphobacter_B. Next base: position 129,021 of record CAWJZA010000004.1, on the reverse strand, counting down.
TGCCGACCCCGACTTCATCGACTGGTTCGCCGTCGACCGCGTCGAGGGACGCGAATATGATGTCGGCGTCCACCGCCGCTGGCTCGACCCGACCCGCCCCTTCGCCCGCGCCGTGCTCGAGCCGGCGCACGGTGTCGTCATCACCTCGGCGACGCTGCGCGGCCGCGTCGCCGCCGACCCGCACGCCGGCTGGGAACAGGCCAATGTCCGCACCGGCGCGACCCACCTTGCCCTGCCGCCGCAGCGTTTCGCCGTCGACAGCCCGTTCGACTATGCCGCCAACGCCCGCGTCCTGATCGTCACCGACATCCGCCGCGGCGATCTCGCCGCCCTCGCCGCCGCCTATCGCCGCCTGATCGAGGCGGCGGGCGGCGGCACGCTTGGCCTGTTCACCGCCATCGCCCGGCTGAAGGCGGTCCACGCCCGCATCGCCGATCCGCTCGCCCGCGCCGGGCTGCCGCTGCTGGCGCAGCACGTCGATCCGATCGACACCGGCACGCTCGTCGACATCTTCCGCGCCGAGCCGAAGGCATCGCTGCTCGGCACCGATGCCCTGCGCGACGGGGTCGACGTTCCCGGCGAATCGCTCCGTCTCGTCGTCATGGAGGGCGTGCCGTGGCCGCGGCCGACGGTCGTCCATGCCGCGCGCCGGGCGGCGTTCGGCGGCGCGGCCTATGACGACCTGGTCACCGCCGGGCGGCTGGCGCAGGCCTTCGGCCGGCTGATCCGCCGCGCCGACGACCGCGGCACCTTCGTCCTGATCGGCCCGGCCGTGCCGTCGCGGCTGCTGACGGCGTTTCCGCCGGGCACGCCGGATCGACCGCGTCGACCTCGACACCGCGGTGGCGCAGGTCCGCGCCGGCCACTTCGCACCCGCGCCGGCCTGAGCCGCATTGTCAGGCGGGTCCGCTGCGGCTAGGCGGGCGCCACGCTCACGGGGGATGCGCGCGTGAAGACACTCACCCTGCTCCGCCACGCCAAGTCGACGTGGGACGATCCCGTCGAGCGCGACTTCGACCGGCCGCTGAACGGCCGCGGCCGGCGCGCCGCGGCGCGGATGGGGCAATGGCTGCGCGACGAGGAGGCGGCGTTCGACCATGTCCGCGCCAGCCCGGCGGTGCGCGTCCGGCAGACGATCCAGGGCATCGAGGACGGGCTGCGCCGGCCGCTGGCGCCGGTGTTCGACACCCGCATCTATCTCGCCAGCGCGGTGACCCTGCTCGACATCGTCCAGGGATTCGGCGAGGCGGCGACGGCGCTGCTGGTCGGCCATAATCCGGGGCTCGAGGACCTGCTCCTGCTCCTGACCCCCGACGCCGACCCGCTGCGCGAGGAGGCGGAGATCAAATATCCGACGGCGACGATCGCGGTGCTCGACCTTGCCGTCGACGCCTGGCGCGACGTCCAGCCGGGGCTGGCCACGCTGCGCGCCTTCGTGCGCCCGCGCGACCTCGACGCCAGCCTGGGGCCGGACGACTAGCGGTACAGCGGCCGGCGCTCGGCGAGGTCGTTGCGCAGCGTCGTCGCCGCGACGCCGCCCTCGCCCATGGCGTGGCTGATCTGGTCTAGCCCGAGGACGACGTCGCCGGCAGCGTAGAGACCGGCGACGCTCGTCCGCTGGTGGTCGTCGACCGTGATGCAGCCGGCGTCCGCCGTCGCCGCGCCGAGGGCGGCTGCCAGCCCCGAGCGGATGTGCGAGCCGAGCGCGGGATAGATGCTGGCAAACGACAGGCGCCCGGCCGGGGTCGCCAGCGTCATCGTCGCGCCGTCGAGCGCAAAGTCGCGCGCCGGGCCGTCGACCGCCGCAATGTCCGCGTCGGCCAGCCGCCGGCGCGCCGCGGTCGTCAGGTCGTGCGGGCCATCGGGCGCGACCAGAGTCAGGTCGGCGGTGAAGCTGCGCAGGAACAGCGCCTCGCGCACGCCGTGGTCGCCGCTGCCGATCACGCCGACGCGGGCGTCGGTGACCTCGAAGCCGTCGCACACCGGGCAATAGCGCAGCGCGCCGGCAGCGAGGGCGGCGTCGTGGAGAGCATCGGGCAGCGGCGGGCGACGGTTGACGACCCCGGTCGCCAGGACCGCCGCCTCGGCGCGGACTTCGCCGAATTCGCCGCGGGCGACGAAGTCGCCGCCGTCGCGGACGAGCTCGTCGACATGGCCGGTGACCAGTTGCACCCCGTTCTCGACCGCCTGCGCCCGCATCGCCGCGACCAGATCGGCGCCGACGACGCCGCCGGGATAGCCGGCATGGTTTCGCGTCCGCGGGATCGTCGCCGCCCGGCTGCGCCCGGCATCGACGACCACCGTCGCCAGGCGGAAGCGGGCGAGGTAGATCGCCGCCGTCAAGCCAGCCGGACCGCCGCCGACAACCAGCGCGTCGCAGCGCATCATCCGCCGCGCCGCGGCTGGCGGGCCGCCGCCTTGCCCGCCGTGGCGACGAGCACCGCAGTCGACAGCAGGATGCCGGAAACCAGTGCCCCGATGCTCAGCAGGCCGCCCGGTGTCAGATCGGCCGAGACGCGCAGTCGGACATGCTTGCCGGCCTCGAGCACGATCTCGGAGCGCTGGCGGACAGGGTCGGCGCGCCCCGCGTCCCGCGGCGGTGCGGCTTCGGCGGAAGGTGCGGGTGGCGCGGGTACGATGGGCAGCTTCTTCGTCATCGCCGCGACAACGCTGCCGCTGGGTACGGGTTCACCGGATTAGGCCGCGGCATGCGCTGCCGCGCGCGCGGCCTTGCGATCGGCCTTGCGCTGCGCCTCCTCGGCCTTGCGCTCGCGCTTGCCGCGGCGGCGGTCGCGTTCGTTCTGGCCAGGCGCAACCGCGTCGATCCCGGCGCCGACGACACGGACCGGGGCGGTCGCGACGTCGACGGCGGCCCCGACGACGGTCGAGACGCAGCCGCCGAGCGCCAGCAGCAGCGCCGCGGCGACCGCGGCCCGTATCACACCGTGAAGCTCTCGCCGCAGCCGCACTGGCCCTTGGCATTGGGATTGTTGAAGGTGAAGCCGGCGGCGAAGTCGTCCTCGGCCCAGTCCATCGTGCTGCCGATCAAATACATCAGCGAGCCACCGTCGATGAACAGCGTGCCGCCCGGCGTCGCCACCGCCTCGTCGCCCGGCGCGGGTGCGGTGACATAGGTCAGCGAATAGGCCAGCCCCGAACAGCCGCGCTTGGGCGTCGTCAGGCGGACCCCGGCGGCAGCCTCGGGGGCGCGGGCGATCAGGTCGGCGATGCGGGCCGACGCCGCCTCGGTGACCTGGATCGGCGGCGGGCGGACGCGGGCGGGGCGCGGGGCGGTCAGCGTGTCCATCACAGCATCCCCAGTTCGAGCTTGGCCTCGTCGCTCATCTTGCCCGGGTCCCACGCCGGGTCCCAGACGAGGTTGACCTCCGCGGTGGCGACGCCGGGCACGCTGGTCACGCGCATCTCGACCTCGCCGGGCATGGTCTCGGCAACCGGGCAGTGCGGCGTCGTCAGCGTCATGGTGACGACGACGTGGCCGCCATCGACCTCGACGCCGTAGATCAGGCCGAGGTCGTAGATATTGACCGGAATCTCGGGGTCGAAGATGTCGCGCAGCGCCGCGACCACCGCCTCGTACACCTCGCCGCCCGGGGCATCGGCCGGGATGGCGGCGGCGGGCTGCGTCAGGAAGCCGTCGAGATAATCGCGCTGCCCGGCCGCACCGACCGGCGGCGCCTTGGCCACCGCCGGCGCCGCAGCCACTTCCTCGACGCTGAACGACCGTTCGCTCATCCGAAAATCCTCGTCACCCGACGGACGCCGGCAACCAGCCGCTCGACGTCCGACATATCGTTGTAAACCGCGAAGCTGGCCCGCGCCGTTGCCGACACGCCGAGCCGCGCCATCAGCGGCTGGCAGCAGTGGTGCCCGGCACGGATCGCCACGCCGCCTTCGTCCAGGATGGTGGCGATGTCGTGCGGATGCACCCCCGCCAGCGCGAAGCTGACGATCCCGGCCGAATCGTCGGGTCCGAACAGGGTCAGCGAGTTGATCCCGCGCAGGCCCTCGCGCGCCGCCCGGGCAAGGTCGCGCTCGTGGGCGTCGATCGCGTCGATACCGATCGCCTCGACATAATCGATCGCCGCCGCCAGGCCGACCGCGCCGACGATGTGCGGTGTCCCCGCCTCGAAGCGGCCCGGCGGCGGAGCGTAGGTGCTGCGTTCGAACGTCACCGTCTCGATCATCGCCCCGCCGCCGTGCCACGGCGGCATGTCGGCGAGGAGATCGCCGCGCGCCCACAGCACGCCGATGCCGGTGGGGCCGTACAGCTTGTGCCCGGAGAAGGTGTAGAAGTCGGCACCGAGTGCCGCGACGTCGATCCGCAGCCGCGGAGCCGCCTGGCAGCCGTCGACGAGCAGCAGCGCGCCCGCCGCATGGGCGGCGCCAGCGATGCGGGCCACGTCGGTGACGCCGCCGAGGACGTTCGAGATGTGCGTCACCGCCACCAGCTTCGTCCGCGGGCCGATCAGGGCGATCAGTGCGGCGGTGTCGATTTGCCCGTCGGCGGTGAGCGGGGCGACGTCGATCGCGATGCCCGTGCGGTCGCGCAACAGCTGCCACGGCACGATGTTGCTGTGATGCTCGAGTGCCGACAGCACGATCCGGTCGCCCGCCTGCAGGCGGTTGCCCCAGCTGTGGGCGACGAGATTGATCGCCTCGGTCGCGCCGCGGGTGAAGACGATCTCGTCGGCCGCAGCGCCGATGAAACGCGCGACCGTCGCCCGCGCCGCCTCGTAGCGCTCGGTCATCGTCGCCGAGCGGGCGTAGACGCCGCGATGGACGGTGGCATATTCCGGCCCATAGGCGCGGGCGATGGCATCGATCACGCTCGCCGGCTTCTGCGCCGTTGCGGCCGAATCGAGATAGGCCCAGCCGTCGGCGAGGCCGGGGAAGTCGGCGCGGCGGTCGTGCCGCAGGTCGAAGGCGGGCGCGTTCATGCGCGGAGCCAGGCGACCGCGCGCTCGGCGAGGTCGGGGGCGCCGGCGAGCGCGTCGGCGATGAACGCCTCCGTCAACAGCGCCCGCGCCTCGGCCTCGGCGATGCCGCGGCTGGCCATGTAGAACAAGGCGTTGCGGTCGAGTTCCCCCACCGTCGCGCCGTGGGCGCACTTGACGTCGTCGGCGAAGATCTCGAGCTCGGGCTTGGCGTTGGCGGTCGCCCCGCGCGACAGCAGCAGCGCCTTGACCGACTGCACCGCGTCGGTCTTCTGCGCGCCCCGGGCAACGGCAACCTTGCCGAGGAAGCTGGCCGTGGCCCGGTCGTCGACGACGCTGCGGATCGTCTGCCGGCTTGTCGCCCGGGCGCCGTCGTGACGAACCACCGTGACGATCTCGCGGACCGCCTCGTCACGGGCGAGGACGACGCCGTTCAGCTCGAAATGCGCTCCTTCGCCCAGCGTGACGTCGACCGCGACTCGGCCGAAGCTGCCGCCCATGGCGAGTACCGCCATGGTCAGCGTCGCTCCCGCCGCGACCGTCACGTCGAGCGCGTCGATCACAGCGGTGTCGCCGTCCTGAACGATCGTGCGGGTCGCATGGGTTCCCGCCGGAACCGTCAGCCGCTCGGCATCTGCGACCGGCCACAGGGCGGCGACGGCGGCCAGGTCGCTGTAGCGCCACGCCTCGTCACGACGCGTCGGCAGGGCCCGGCTGTCCATGTTACTGCTCACAGCGGACATAATGTTCGACCCGCGCCACGACGGGGTGCAGTCCGTTCTCCGTGACCGACAGGCGGCGACCGTCCGCGGCCACAAGGATCGGCAGCCTCCTCATGCCGCCTGGTCCAGCGCATAGCCGCTCGCCTCGAGCTCGCGCGCCAGCTCCGGCCCGCCGCTGCGGACGATGCGCCCGGCGACGAGGACGTGGACGCGGTCGGGAACGACATAGTCGAGCAGCCGCTGGTAATGGGTGATGAGCAGCGTCGCGCGCTTTGGCGAGCGCAGGCGGTTGATGCCGTCGGCGACCACGCGCAACGCGTCGATGTCGAGGCCCGAGTCGGTTTCGTCGAGCACCGCCAGCTTCGGCGCCAGCACCGCCATCTGCACCATCTCGTTGCGCTTCTTCTCGCCGCCCGAGAAGCCGACGTTGACCGGCCGCTTGAGCATGTCGAGCGACAGGCCGAAGCCCTCGGCCTCGGCCTTGACCAGCTTCATGAACTCGGCCCCCGACGCCTCCGCCTGCCCTCGCGCCCGGCGCTGCGCGTTGAGCGCGGTGCGCAGGAAGGTCAGGTTCGACACGCCGGGAATCTCGACCGGATACTGCAGGCCGAGGAACAGCCCGGCCGCCGCGCGCTCGTTCGCCGCCAGAGCGAGGAGGTCGGTGCCGTCGAGCGTCACGCTGCCGCCGGCGACCTCGTAGCCGGCGCGCCCGGCCAAGACGTAGCCGAGCGTCGACTTGCCGGCGCCGTTGGGGCCCATGATGGCATGGACCTCGCCGGCACCGACGTGGAGCGTCAGCCCGTTCAGGATCGCCTTGCCGTCGATAGTGGCGTGGAGGTCGGTGATGTCGAGCACTTACAGGTCCTTGTCGTGGTCCAGCTTCCAGCTGACCGCGGTGACTTCGGTCTGGGAGCGGAGATCGGTCTCGATCGCCTCGACCGAAGCCTCGGCGACGGCGGCGTTGTTCGTCGCGCTTTCGTTCGGTTCGCCCAGGCGCCGGAAGCGGCTGACCTCGGCGACCAGCGCGGCACGCGCCGGCGCACACGCCTTGAACGCGCCGTCGGCGGCTTCGGCGGCTTGCGTCGTCGGCGTCGCCAGCTTCTTGACCGTGGTGTCGAGGCAGTCCGACCAGGCCTTGGTCGCGGCATCGACCTTCTTGCGCCCCTCGATGCCGGCGACCGACGGCCGTGGCGGTGCAGCGTCGCACGCGGCGAGCGCGAGGAGGGCGAGGAGGGGCAGGGTGCGGTTCACCCCACACTCCCCTCGAGGCTGATCCCGAGCAGCTTTTGCGCTTCGACGGCGAACTCCATCGGCAGCTGCTGGAGCACCTCCTTGCAGAAGCCGTTGACGATCAGCGCCACCGCCGCCTCGGGGTCGAGCCCGCGCGAGGTGGCGTAGAACAGCTGGTCGTCGCTGATCTTCGACGTCGTCGCCTCGTGCTCGATCTGCGCGCTCGGGTTGCGGACCTCGATGTACGGCACGGTGTGCGCCCCGGCGTCAGGGCCGAGCAGCAGCAAGTCGCACTGGGTGAAGTTGCGAACGTTCTCCGCCGAGGCGGCGACGCGGACCAGGCCGCGGTAGGTGTTGTCCGAGCGGCCGGCGCTGATCCCCTTCGACACGATCGTCGAGCGGGTGTTCTTGCCGAGGTGGATCATCTTGGTGCCGGTGTCGGCCTGCTGGCGGTTGTTGGTCACCGCGACCGAGTAGAACTCGCCGACGCTGCCTTCGCCCGCTGAGCACGCACGACGGATATTTCCAGGTGATGGCGCTGCCGGTCTCGACCTGGGTCCAGCTGACCTTCGACCGGGCGCCGCGGCACAGCGCGCGCTTGGTGACGAAGTTGTAGATGCCCCCGACCCCGTTGGCATCGCCCGGGTACCAGTTCTGCACGGTCGAATATTTGATCTCGGCGTCGTCCATCGCGATCAGCTCGACGACGGCGGCGTGAAGCTGGTTCTCGTCGCGCATCGGCGCGGTGCAGCCCTCGAGATAGCTGACGTGGCTACCCTTATCGGCGACGATCAGCGTCCGCTCGAACTGGCCGGTGTTGGCAGCATTGATGCGGAAATAGGTCGACAGCTCCATCGGGCAGCGGACGCCTTCGGGAATGTAGACGAAGGTGCCGTCGGAGAAGACCGCGCTGTTGAGGCAGGCAAAGAAGTTGTCGCGCGGCGGCACGACCGAGCCGAGGTGCTTGCGGACGAGGTCGGGAAATTCCTTCACCGCCTCGCTGATCGAGCGGAAGATGACGCCGGCGCGCTCGAGCTCGGCGCGGAAGGTCGTCGCGACGCTGACCGAGTCGAACACGGCGTCGACGGCGATCCGCCGGCTACCCTCGACGCCGGCCAGCATCTCCTGCTCGGCGATCGGGATGCCGAGCTTCTCGTAGGTGCGGCGGATCTCGGGGTCGAGCTCGTCCAGGCTGCCGATCGTCGCCTTGGGCTTGGGCGCGGCGTAGTAATAGGCGTCCTGGTAATCGATCGGCGCGACGTTCAGCTTGGCCCAGTCGGGCGCGGTCATCGTCAGCCAGTGGCGATAGGCCTTCAGCCGCCAGTCGAGCAGCCACTCGGGCTCGCCCTTCTTGGCCGAGATGTAGCGGACGGTGTCCTCGCTCAGCCCCTTGGGAGCCATGTCCGACTCGATATCGGAGACGAAGCCCCACTTGTAGGTCGCCAGGTCGTCGACCGCGGCGTGGGCGTCCTCGTTCCTGAAGGCGGTGTCGAGCTGGTCGGTCACGCGGTCACCTCGAGCGATCGGTTGTGGACGCGCACCGGCCCGGCGAGATCGGCCAGCGTCACGGCGGCGAGGGCGGCGCGTACCGCGACGTTGATCGGCTTCCAATGCGGGCGAACCGCACAGCTGCCTTCGAGCGCGCAGGCCGAAACCTCGCCGTGCTGGCAGTTGGTCAGCGCGATCGGCCCCTCGACCGCCTCGACGATATCGGCGACGCTGATCGCGCACGGCGTGCGGGCGAGGCGGAAGCCGCCGGCGACGCCGCGCGAGCTGGCGAGCAGCCCGCCGCGCTTGAGCAGCCCCATGACCTTGGCCACCGTCGGCGCCGGGATGCCGGTGCGCGCCGCGACGGCGCCGGCCGACAGCGAGGCCTCGCCGCAGCGCGCCGCCGCCGTCATCACGACCACCGCATAGTCGGCGAGGTTGGTCAGGCGGAGCATCGCGCGGGCCGGTTCCTAAAGCGGAGCGAATCGGTCCGGCTTATGTGGGCGCGCGCGTCGCCAAGTCAAGCGCTTGCGGCAGCAGGCGTTCCAGCCGCGCCGCCCATGCCGCGAGCCCGGCGGCGTCGCCGATCAGGTCCTGCCGCACCTCGATCTCGACATAGGGCAGCCGCGCGGCGAAGGCGTGGCGCGGCACCGTATAGTCGATGCCGTCCATGGCATAAGGCTCGTTGTCGCCGACGACGAGATCGCCCTCGGCGCGCAGGACGGCGAGCATGGCGCGGGCCAGCGCGTCGTTCGCGCCGTCGTGCAGGATGCCGCAGTGCCACGGCCGGGCGAAGCCCTTCATGACCGGCGTGAAGCTGTGCAGCGCGACCAGCGCCGTCGGCCGCCCCGCCGCGTGACGCGCCGCGAGCACCGCCGCGATCGCGTTCGTGATACGGCGTGTGCATCGGCCGCGACGCGCGCCGCGCGCGCGGCGGCGTCGAGCGCGGCATTGCCCGGCACCGCCGTCCCGTCGCTGATCGCCGGCATCGCGTCGGCGGCGGCGGGATCGCGGTTGCAGTCGATCACCAGCCGCGAATAACGCTGGTGGACGAACACCGCGTCGAGGCTGCGGCTGAGCGCCTCCCCCAGCGCCGTCGCACCGATGTCCCAGCCGATGTGGCGCGCCAGTTCCGCCGCCGGCAGCCCGAGGTCGGCCAGCGCCCGCGGCACCCGCCTGCCGCCGTGATCGCCGATCAGCAGGAACGGCGACGCGGCCGTGCGGGTTGACGATCGCCACCGGTTCGGGTTCGTCTGCTGTGAGCACTTGCGGAATCCCGATGCCGGTCCTGTCCATCGCGCATGTCACGACCTACGCCTACCGCCAGCCGGTCTCGTTTGGCGAGCACCGGCTGATGGTCCGGCCGCGCGAAAGCTACGACCAGCAGCTGCTCGCCGCCCGCATCGACATCGACCCCGCCCCGGCCGAGCTGCGCTGGCTGCACGACGTCTTCGGCAATTCCGTCGCGATCGCCAGCTTCGACCGCGCCGCCACCCACCTCTACATCGCCGCGCCATGCGACGCTCGACCACCGCCCGGCGGCGATCGAGGCCTTCGAGCTCGAGGCCTATGCGCGGCGCTATCCGTTCACCTATTCGTCGGAGGACATGCCCGACCTGCTCCGTTCGATCGAGCGGCAGCATCACGATCCCGAACGCGTCGTCGACCGCTGGGCGCGCGCCTTCATCGGCGACGAAGGGCGGACCGAGACGACGGCGCTGCTCGAGGCGATGACGCGCGCGATCCAGCGCGACTTCACCTATGTCGGCCGCACCGCGCCGGGCACGCAGTCGCCGCTCGAGACGCTCGCCCGCCGCCAGGGCACGTGCCGCGACTTCGCCGTGCTGATGATCGAGGCGCGCGCGCGCGCTCGGCTTCGCGGCGCGCTTCGTCTCGGGCTATGTCTACGATCCCGACGCGCGACGACGTCCGCATCGGCGGCGGCAACACCCATGCCTGGGTCCGCATCTACCTGCCCGGCTCGGGCTGGGTCGAGTTCGACCCGACCAACGGCATCGTCGGCAGCCGCGGCCTGATCCGCGTCGCCGTCGCCCGCGACCCCTACCAGGCGGTGCCGCTGTCGGGCACCTGGAGCGGATTCCCCGGCAGCGACGTCGGCATGGACGTGTCGGCCGTCACCGATCGCCGTCGACCGCGGAGGAACAACCGCATGCTGATCCGCTGCGGCTATGACATCGCCTTCACCGCCACCGCGCCGACGCCGATGATGGCGATGCTCAGCCTCCACCCGTCGCGCCACCACGATCTGCAGACGCCGCACCGGCTCGTGACGACGCCCGACGTGCCGATCTATGACTATCTCGACGCGTTCGGGAACGTCTGCACGCGCCTGATCGTGCCGGAGGGCGGGATCGCCCTGTCGTGCGACTTCACGGTCGCCGACAGCGGCCTGCCCGATCCGCTGTCGCCCGACGCCGTCCAGCACCCGGTCGAGGACCTGCCCGACGACGTCCTCGTCTACCTGCTCGGCAGCCGCTACTGCGAGACCGACCGGCTGTCGGACACCGCCTGGAGCCTGTTCGGCCACATCGCCCCGGGCTGGAGCCGGGTGCAGGCGATCGTCGACTATGCCCACGACCGCATCACCTTCGGCTATCCGCACGCGCGCAGCACGCGCACGGCGTGGGACGCGCATCAGGAGCAGGTCGGCGTCTGCCGCGACTTCGCCCATCTCGCGGTCACCCTGTGCCGCTGCATGAACATCCCGGCGCGCTACTGCACCGGCTATCTCGGCGACATCGGCGTCGCGCCGATCGATGCGGCGATGGACTTTTCGGCGTGGTTCGACGTCTATCTCGGCGGCGACTGGCACACCTTCGACGCGCGCCACAACCGCCCGCGGATCGGGCGCATCCTGATGGCGCGCGGCCGCGACGCGACCGACACGGCGCTGACCACCACCTTCGGCCCGGCCGCCCTGTCGGGCTTCGACGGTGCACACCGACGAGGTCTTATCTTCCGATCCTTATCTGTCGGAATAGCTTACATTTGCGACGCGTAAACAAATATAAACCTCTGTTTTCCCTGATAATCCCAGTTGGCACGGTTGGTGCATCGCCTGCGTCGACCGAATATTCGGATCGCGCCGCCGGCGGATCGTCGCCGGCTGGAACAGAGGGAAACGCAGATGAACCTGAAGCAGCTTCTGATCGTCGGCACTGCCGCGCTCGGCTTCGCCGCCACGCCGGCCGCCGCCGTGCACTACACCTATGTCGGCTCGTGGGCGCCGGACAATGGTCCGTATTGGGGCTCCAACCCGCTCGCTTACTCGGGCGTCGGCGCGGCCGCGCTCCTGTTCGGCGGCAGCGCGTCGGACTATGCGATTTCGACCGTCGACAGCGATCCCGCGCACATCAACTTCCTGGCCAACTACGAGGTCATCGGTATCGGCTCGCGGGTGTTCGCCGATAACTACTTCCGCGGCGTCGAGGGCGTCACCCACTATCAGGACGTCTACGTCTTCGACGAGTCGATCGACACGGTGTCGACCTATGTCAGCGATTTCGGCAACTCGAACGTGAACTACGCTTTCAGCGTCAGCAACACGCCCGAGCCGGCGACCTGGGCGCTGATGATCGGTGGCTTCGGCCTGGTCGGCGCCTCGCTGCGCCGCCGTTCGACGACCGTCGCCGCCTAAACCACGTCGCGTCAACGGGGCCCCGCCGGCAACGGCGGGGCCCTTTGCGTTTGCCGCCCGGACGCCGGTCTCAGCGGGAGCGGCTGTCCTTGACCACGACCCCGCCCTTGATGACGACGGCCACGTTCTGCAGCAGGGTCACGTCGCCCAGCGGATCGCCGGCCACCGCGATCATGTCGCCGTACCGCCCGGCCGCGATGGCCGCCGACATCCGCCCCGGCCGAGCGCCTCGCTCGCGCTCGACGTCGCGGCGCGGATCGCCTGCAGCGGCGTCATCCCCCATTTGACCATCGTCGCGAACTGCCGCGCGTTGGTCGCCGTGCGGATAGACGCCGGCGTCGGTGCGCGAACGCCATCTTCACGCCCGCGCGCACCGCCGCGCTGGAACGTCTGGCGCTGCTTGAGGCCGATGGTCTTTTCCTTGTCGAGGCTCTCCTGGCTAGACGCCGTTCTCCGCGCCCTGGCGAGGATGTAGTCGTCGTTGTAGATATCCATGTCGAAGAAGGTGCCGTGCGCCTTGGCCAGCGCGATCGTCGCGTCCGTCGGCCAGGCTGGCGTGCTCGATGGTGTCGATGCCGGCCCGGATCGCCGTCGCGATACCCTCGTCGCCGTGGGCATGGGCAGCAACCTTCAGGCCGAGCATGTGCGCCTCGTCCACGATGGCGTTCATCTCGTCGAACGGTCAGCTGCTGCGCCGCCGACCGCGTCGCCGGTCGAAAAGCACGCCGCCGGTGGCGCAGATCTTGATCACCTGCGCGCCGTATTTGTGCAGCCAGCGGACCTTGGCCCGCGCCTCCTCGGGCGAATTGACGATCGACGCGTCCTTGCGGTCGTAGCTCGGCGGCAGCGTCGGCGTTGTCGCAGTGCCCGCCGGTCGCGCCGATGGCATAGGCGGCGGTGACGATGCGCGGCCCGGGGATCTCGCCGGCGTCGATCGCCTGCCGCAGCGCGACGTCGTCGAAGTGGTTGCGAGCCGACGTTCCGGACCGTGGTGAAGCCGGCCTCCAGCGTCGTCTTCGCGTTCGCCACGCCGACGACGGTCCAGAAGTTGTCGGTGTACTGCGTAGCGGCGGTAGCCCCTGATCTCGGCGTCGCCGGTCAGGTGGACATGGACGTCGATCAGCCCGGGGAGCAGCGTCATGCCGGGCAGGTCGATGCGCCGCGCGCCGGCGGGGATCGCGACGCCCGCGCGCCGGCCGCGATGACGTGCCCGTCGGTGACGACGACGACCGGGTTGTCGACCGTGCGGCCGCTGGCGGGGTCGAGCAGGTGCGCGGCGGTGACGGCGACGGTGTCGGCGGCGGCGGAAGTGGCGAGGAAGGTGGCGGCGGCAGGCAGTGCGGTGCGGATCATGAAGTTCCCTTTCTGCCGCTCAGCTTAGGCGCGTCGGTTACGCGCGCCTCCAGGCTGGCACCGCATCCGCCACCAAGTTAAGCTGCCGGCGAGGGAAGCCGATGCGCCGTGTCGCTCTTCTGGTTGTCGCGATCGCGTTCGCCGAGCCGGCGCCGCGTACTTCCGCCGACGATCCCCGATCACGGTCACGGTAGCCGACCCCGCGGACGCTACTCCACGTCCTCCACCGCCACCGTCTCCCCCGTCACCCGCTGGCTCAGCGCCGCGGCCATGAACGGGTCGAGGGCGCCGTCGAGCACGTCGCCCGGCGCGGTCGAGGTGACGCCGGTGCGCAGGTCCTTGACCAGCTGATAGGGCTGGAGGACGTAACTGCGGATCTGGTGGCCCCAGCCGATGTCGGTCTTGCCCGCCTCGACGTCGGCGGCGACCGCCTCGCGGCGCTGGAGTTCGCGCTCGTACAGGCGGGCCTTCAGCATCTTCATCGCCGTCGCGCGGTTCTTGTGCTGGCTGCGCTCGTTCTGGCAGGCGACGACGACGCCGGTCGGCATGTGGGTGATCCGGACCGCCGAATCGGTCGTGTTGACGTGCTGCCCGCCCGAGCCGCTCGCGCGGTAGGTGTCGATCTTCAGGTCCTTGTCCTCGACCACGATGTCGATGTCGTCGTCGACGACGGGATAGACCCAGACGCTGGCGAACGACGTGTGCCGCCGCGCCGCGCTGTCGTAGGGGCTGATGCGGACGAGGCGGTGGACGCCGCTCTCGGTCTTGGCCCAGCCGTAGGCGCCGGCGCCTTTCAGCAGCAGCGTCGCCGACTTGATCCCCGCCTGCTCGCCGGCGTGATAGTCGATCAGCTCGACCTTGAAGCCGCGCTTCTCGCCCCAGCGGCTGTACATCCGCTGCAGCATCCCGGCCCAGTCCTGCGATTCGGTGCCGCCGGCGCCGCTGTTGACCTCGACATAGGTGTCGTTGTTGTCGGCCTCGCCCGCCAGCAGGGCGGCGACCTTGTCGGTCTCGGCCTTGGCCGCCAGCGCCTTCAATGCCGCGACGCCGTCCTGGGCCATGGCCTCGTCGCCCTCGGCCTCGGCCATCTCGATCAGCTCGCTGGTGTCGGCGAGTTCGCTCTCGATCGACCGCGTGGCCCCGATCGCCTCATCGAGCCGGCGGCGTTCCTGCATGACCGCCTGCGCTGCCTTGGGGTCGTTCCACAGGCTCGGGTCCTCGACCCGGGCGTTCAGCTCATCGAGGCGGCGGAGGGCACGGTCCCAGTCAAAGGAACCTCCTCAGGAGGGCGAGCGCCTCCTTGATCTGATCGGCATAGGTCTGGGCTTCGGCGCGCATGGGCATCGGTTCCGGATTAGGCGCGCACTTAGGGGCGGACGCGCCTGCAGCGCAAGCCTAGCGGACCTCGGTGATCGTCGCCTGGCGGACCGAACACAGCCAGCGGTCGCCTTCGCGCCGCCAGATCTCGGTGACGCGGTAGGTCTCGGCGTGGCCGGCGTTGCGCGTGCTGCCGCGCGGCGTGATATGCTCGGCCCCCATCAGCAGGACCTCGCCGTTCGGGCGGAGGGCAGCGTACTCGATCACGCGCTCGGACGACGAATAGTCGATCAGCCCGGCCTTGAACGCGCCGATCGTCTGGGGGCCGGTGAGCACCCGGTTGGCCGGTGAATTGACCACCAGTTCCGGGGCCTGTCCCACGGCAAAGGCGGCGACGTCGTGGTTCAGCGTCGCGTTGCCGGCGACCACCCCGGCGGCGATCGCCGCGGCGATCTCGGGCTGCGCCGCGGCGGCGCGGACCGCGTCGGACGCAAAGGTGACGATCGTCTGGGCCGATGCAGGCATGGCCGGACCGCCAAGCGCAAGGAGTAGTGCCAAGGTGACCAGCCTCATCGGTTCCTCCCGGCGTTGTCGCCGCGTCAGTATATCCCACCCGACCGCGTCAGGAAATCGCTGTCGGAGCGGACGATCGCGCGGCCGCGCTCGGCGACCGGATCGCGGGCGACGCGACCCGCGCGGCGCGGCTCGCTTTCGGGCTTGAACGCTTCCCAGATGACGGACGCCTTGATCTCGTTGTCCTGCGCCTGGCCCCGAAACGCGGCGGCCGCAGCGGCGGTCGATCTTGACCATGCGGACCCCGGGCGCGATGCGGAACGGCAGCTTGGGCAGGTCCTCCAGCACCGCCTTGCCGAATTCGTTGAACACCGGCACCGCGATGGTCGCCCCCTGCGCATAGCCGCCCAACGGCCGCGGCCTGTCGTAGCCGAGATACACCCCGGCGACGAGATCGGGCGTGCCGCCGACGAACCAGACGTTGGTCGGCCCGCTGGTCGTGCCGGTCTTGCCGAACAGCGGCCGGTCGAGGTCGCGAGACGCACCGCCGTGCCGCGGGTCACGACGCCCTCCATCATGTGGACGATCTGGTCGCGGTCCGCGCGTCGATCGCCTGTTTCGGCACGCCGCCGGGGCGCGGCATCGGTTCGCCGGCATAGTCGGGGCTGTTGCAGCCATTGCACTCGCGCGGGTCGGCGCGCCAGATGACCTTGCCGTTCCGGTCCTCGACTTCATCGATCACGTCGGCGCCTTTTTCGCCCCTGGTCGAACAGCTTCGCATAGGCGTTGACCAGCTGCTCGACCGTCGTTTCCCCGGCGCCGAGCGCCACCGCCAGCACGGCCGGATAGGTCGTCGCCACGCCGAGCGCCTTCGCGTTCGCGACCATCTTGCCCATCCCGATGTGGGCGGCGATGCGGACCGTCATCAGGTTGCGCGACTGCTCCAGCCCCCAGCGCATCGTCTGCGCGCCGGCATAGCCGCCGCCGAAATTGCGGAAGCATTTCTGTCCGAGCGCGCGCGTCTGGAACACGCAGATACGGCGCGTCGTCGACGATCGAAGCCGGCGTCAAGCCGTTCTCGAGCGCGGCTGAATAAACGATCGGCTTGAAGGCCGAACCCGGCTGGCGTTCCGCCTGGGTGGCGCGGTTGAACTTGTCGCGCGCGCGTCGAACCCGCCCACCATCGCCAGGATGCGCCCTGTGTGCGGGTCCTCGACCACGATGCCGCCCCAGACGGCGGGATCTGCCTCAGCGTCCAGTCGTCGCCGCGCCCTTCTTGACCGGGATCACATCGCCCTCGCGCAGCGGGCGGCGGGCGATCCGCCGTTGATCGTGCATGTCCGCGCCGAAGCCGACATCCGCCCGTCCGACCCGTCCTCAAAGCCGAGCTTGAGCTCGCCGCCCTCGCGCGCGAGCACCACCGCGGCGCGCCAATCGTCGTAGCCGACGGGCAGGTTCACACGGCGCAGCCGGTCCTCCCACCCGTCCCCGACCGTCGATCCGGCCGGTCGCACCGCGCCAGCCCTGCGGGCGATCGAAGCGCACCAGTCCGTCGCGCAGGGCCCGCTCGGCCGCCGCCTGAACCACGGGATCGATCGAGGTCCGGACCCACAGCCCGCCGCCATAGACGCTGTTGCGGGCCGCCTCCGGTTTCTCGCCGAAGTGCCGCGATCAGCCCGCGGCGCACGTCCTCGAGGAAATAGTCGCCGATGCGCGGCGGCGGTCCGCGGTTGCCACCGCGACCAGCGGCTCGGCCGAGGCGGCGGCCGCCTCGTCGGGCTGATATAGCCATTCGCCGCCATCTGCCTCAGCACGTAATCGCGCCGAGCCAACGCTCGGTCGAGGTGGCGACCGGCGAATAGTTCGACGGCGCTTTGGGCAGGATGGCGAGATACGCGTCTCGCGCAGGTCGAGGTTGGCGACCGACTTGCCGAAATACGACTGCGCCGCCGCCTCGACGCCGTAGCTGTTCCGCCCGAGGAAGATCTGGTTGAGGTAGAGTTCCAGGATTTGCTGCTTGGTGAACGTCGCCTCGATCCGCCGGGCGAGGATCGCCTCCTTCAGCTTGCGGACGTAGCTGACCTCGCCGTTCAGCATCAGGTTCTTCGCCACCTGCTGGGTTATCGTCGAGGCGCCCTTGGGCCGGCCGCTCGATCACAAGTTGGTCCAGGCGGCGCGGACGATGCCCATGAAATCGATGCCGCCGTGCGGAAGAAATCCTTGTCCTCGGCCGAGATATACGCCTGGACCAGGCGCGGCGGCATCTCGTCGTAGCAGAGGTACAGCCGCCGCTCGCGGCTGAAGCTGGTCAGCACCGCGCCGGAATTGTCCCGAACCGTCGACGGCAGCGGCGCGGCATAGTCGGCGAGCTTGGACGCATCCGGCAGGTCCTGCGTGGCAAAGGCGTAGAGCGCCGCCCCGGCACCGCCGCCGAACACGACGAGGACTGCGACGACGATGACAGCGAGGCGGAGGCGGCGGGCGGTGCGGGTCACGCGGGTGGTATAGCAGGCGCGGGAGGGCGCTCAAGCGAAGTCCACGGCGCTGCGGTGAAGCTGCGGCAGGGTTCAGTCGACCGGGGGATAACGCGCGGCGTCGAGGACGAGCGCCGCGGTGGCCGGATCGCTCGCCCGCGCGATCGTCAGCGCCCCGACCGCGAGCGCGAAGGTCCGCGCCGCGCGCGCCATGCGATCGGGCTCGGGCCCGTCGAGGGTCGCGGCGATCGTCGCGATCAGCCGCCGCGCGCCGGTCCCGAACGCCTGCCGCACGTCGTCGCCGCCGCGCCGCGCCTCGCCCGCGAGCGCGGCGACCGGGCAGCCGCCGCCGGCATTGGCGACCCGCGGCGGCGACAAATAATAAGCGAGGAAGCGCGCGAGCGAATTGGCCCCGCCGCCGTGGGCGAAGCCGTCGGCGAGAAGCGCGAGCTGCTCGTCGAACGCCGTGTCGAGCGCCGCGAGGAGCAGCGCCTCCTTCGATCTCGAAGTGGCGGTAGAAGCCGCCGTGGGTCTTCGCCGCCGCCGCCATCACGTCGCCAACGCTCGTCCCGGCGATGCCGCGGTCGCGGAACAGCCGCGCCGCCTGAGCGACAACCGCCTGACGGGTCTCGGCTTTCGCCTCCCGGGACTGGCGCATCGAAAATCCTCGAAATTACGCTTGCATACTTAGATGATTTGTATCATCTAAACAAGCGATGATAGGCATCATCTAAATTTCGGAGGATCCCATGGCCATCCTCGCGCCGACCCGAACGACGATATGGCAGCGTCTGTGGGCGGCGGTCGTCGCCGTCGTAGACGCCGCCGAAACCGACGCCTTCACGGTTCACGACGCCCGGATCGCGCAGCTCGAGCGCCGTCTCGGCCAACTCGAGCGCGCCGCTGCCGCCCGGACGCCGGAGTTCGCCGCATGAGCGCCCTGCCCCTCGCCGACGCCCCCGCGCGGTCGCCGCTCGACAACCGCATCCCGCCGCCGGTCGTCACGTTCGTCACCGGCCTCGCGATGGCGGCACGCGTCGCTTGTCGTGCCGCCAGCGCCGCTGCCGCCGTTCGTCCGCTGGGGCGCGATGGGTGTGGCGGCTCGTCGTCGGGGGCATATTCGGCAGCGCGCGCCATCGCCGCCTTCGCCAAAGCGCAGAACGACGATCAACCCCGTCGACATCGACAGCCGCGTCGGCGCTGGTCACGACGGGGATCTACCGCGTCAGCCGCAACCCGATGTACGTCGGGCTGACGTCGCTGCTCGTGGCGCTGGCGCTCGCCGTGGGCAACCTTGGCTGCTGCTCGGACCGCTGTTCTTCGTCGCCTTCACCACGCGCTTCCAGATCATGCCCGAAGAGCGCGCGATGCTCGCCAAGTTCGGCCCCGACTATGCCGCCTATCGCCAGCCGCGCCGCCGCTGGCTCTGACGTCCGTTCCGAGGAGATCAGCCGTGATGCACCAGCCCAAGATCCTCGTTACCGGCGCGACCGGCAACACCGGCGGCGCCGTCGCCGACGCACTCCTCGCCAGCGGCTTTCCGGTCCGCGCGCTCGTCCGCGCGCAGGACGCACGGAGCGACGCGCTTGCGCGCAAGCGGCGCCGAGACCGTGGTCGCCGACATGTTCGACCCCGACCAATTGCTGGACGGCGATGCGGGGCACGCAGCGCGCCTACTATCTGCCGTTCATCGCACCCCTACGTCATCCAGAGCGCGGTCGCCTTCGCGATCGCCGCGCGGGAAGCCAGGCTCGAGGCGATCGTGCAGATGGGCCAGTGGCTGTCGCACCGCGCGCACCCGGCGCATCCTGACGCGGCAGACCTGGCTGATCGACCGGATGTTCGCGGCGCTGCCCGGGCATCGCCCACACCATCCTCAATCCCGGCATGTTCGCCGACAATTTCCTGCGAGTGATCGATTTCGCCGCCCTGCTCGGCCTCTTCCCGGTGCTGACCGGCGACGGGCAAGGCGGCGCCGGTATCTAACGAGGACATGGCGCGCGCCGCCGCCGCCGTGCTCGCGGCGCCGGAGCGCCACGCCGGGATGAGCTATCGCCCGACCGGTCCGGAGCTGCTGTCGGGGCGGGACATGGCGGCGATCATCGCCACGGTGGTCGGCCACCGCGTGTTGCCGATCGACCTGCCCTTCTGGATGTTCACCAAGGTGGCGCGGCAACAGCACGTCGATCCCATTCAGATCAGCGGGTTTCGCCACTATGTCGAGGACAATGAAGCGCGGCGCTTTCGAATTCGAGGGCGGCGTCAACCACGTCGTCGAGGAATTGACCGGCCGCCCGCCGAGAGCTTCGAGACGACGGCCCGCCGCTATGCCGCCATGCCGTTCGCCCGCCAGACGTTCGGCAATCGGGTCAAGGCCTTCGTCAACTTCAATCTGACACCCTTCTACCCGGGATACGACCTCGAGCGGATGGACCGCCAGACCGGCTTCCCGACCCCGCCCAACCCGAGTCTGTCGATCGACGATCGAGCGCTGGCGCGAGGACCACAGCCTGCAGAACGCCGGCCAGCCGCGCCTCCGTCCGGCACTGCGCGCCGCCGCCGCCTGAGCGACGGGCGCGCGGCACCGACGGCAGCGCCCGGAGCCGGCGTCGCTGCGCCTCAGCGAACGGCGACGAGCGAACCAGTCGGCGGGGCGCGATCGCCGTTGCGGATTACTGCTGCCCGGCCGCGCACATAGGCGATGTGTCCGGGCGAGAGCGTGCCGCCGTCCGCCGCCTGCAGCTGCAGGGCTTCGGTGCGCAGCGCGATCGCCTGCGCCAGCTTGTGCCGCTGGGTCGACGGGGTGTCGCCGCTGACGAAGCTCTGGCCCTGCCACACCAGCGGCGGGGCCAGGGGGCCTGAGCCATCTGATTAGCCTGCGCCAGCACCGGCGTTGCCGCGGCGGCAAGGGCAAGAAGGGCGAGGCGGAGCGGAGCAGTGGTCATGGCATCTCTCCTTGGTGGGGTAGAGATGATGATATCGTTCGCCAATTCGGACAAGAGGCACCCGCGTCGCGGCCCTCACTCCGCAGCCACCATCCCCTCCGGCTCGCGCCACGTCAGCACCGGCTTCCGCGCCGCCGCGGTCTCGTCGAGGCGGCGGCGGGGGGTCAGGTGGGGAGCGCCCCGGAACGCTCGCCGCCGGCTCGGCCAGCATCCGCGCCGCCACCGACCGCATCGCGCCGATTAGCTGGTCGAGGCTGGCCTTGCTCTCGGTTTCGGTCGGTTCGACCAGCATCGCGCCGTGAACGACCAGCGGAAAGTACATGGTCATCGGGTGGAAGCCTTCGTCGATCAGCGCCTTGGCGAAATCGAGCGTGGTAAGGCCGGTGCCCTCGAGGAAGTCGTCGCTGAACAGTGCCTCGTGCATGCACGGCCCGCTCGCGGCGAAGGGTGCGGTGAACACGTCCTCCAGGCTGCGCAGGACATAGTTGGCGTTGAGTACCGCGTCTTCCGCCACCTGCCGTAGCCCGTCGGCGCCGTGGCTGAGGATGTACGACAGGGCGCGGACGAACATCCCCATCTGGCCGTGGAAGGCGACCATGCGGCCGAAGCTGAGGTCGTGGTCGCTGCTGGCGAGCGCCTGCGCCTCCTCGACCAGCTCGTAGCGCTCGCCGACGCGGCGGACGAACGGCAGCGGCGCGAAGGGGGCGAGAGCCGCGGAGAACACCACCGGCCCGCTGCCCGGTCCGCCGCCGCCGTGGGGCGTCGAGAAGGTCTTGTGCAGGTTGATGTGCATGGCGTCGATGCCGAGGTCGCCGGGCCGCACCCGCCCGACGATGGCGTTGAAGTTGGCCCCGTCGCAATAGACGAAGGCGCCGGCGGCATGGACGGCGTCGCAGATGGCGATCATGTCGGGTTCGAACAGGCCGCAGGTGTTGGGGTTGGTGATCATCACCGCCGCCACGTCGGGGCCGAGCCGGGCTTCGAGCGCCTTGAGGTCGACGCGGCCGCGGTGGTCGGCGGGGATGTTCTCGACCGCATAGCCGCAGAAGGCAGCGGTCGCCGGGTTGGTGCCGTGGGCGCTCTCGGGGACGAGGACAACGCGGCGGCTGTCCCCCCGGGCATCGTGCGCGGCGCGGATCGCGAGCATGCCGCACAGCTCGCCGTGGGCTCCGGCCTTGGGGCTCATCGCCACCTCGGGCATGTTGGTCAGGCGCTTGAGCCAGGTCGCCAGCTCGTCGATCAGCGCCAGCGCCCCCTGCACCGAATTGACCGGCTGCAGCGGGTGGATGTCGGCAAAGCCGGGCAGCCGCGCCATCTTCTCGTTCAGCCGCGGATTGTGCTTCATCGTGCACGAACCCAGCGGGAAGATGCCCATGTCGATCGCATAGTTCTGCCGCGACAGTCGCGTGTAGTGGCGCACCGTATCGGGCTCGCTCATCCCCGGCAGCCCAATCGGCCGGTGGCGTTCGAGCCCCCCCAGCCGGCTCGCGACGACCGGCACGTCGGGCAGGTCGACGCCGCAGCGATCGGGGCTGCCCTTCTCGAACAGCAGCGGCTCCTCGAGCATCAGGCCGCGGTTTCCGGTATGGGTCGTCATGCCAGCACCTCGTCGAGGGCGTCTTCAAGCGCGTCGAAGTCGGCGTCGGTCGCCGTCTCGGTCACCGCGACGACCATGCCGCGGTCGAGCGCGGCGATGCCCGGGTACAGCCGGCCGAGCGAAACGCCACCGAGGATGCCCTTGTCGGCCAGTTTGCGGACCACGGGGCGCGCCTCGACCGGAAGCCTGAGCGTGAACTCGTTGAAGAAGGCCTGGGTCACCACCTCGACGCCAGGGATGCGCGCCAGCCGCTCGGCGAGTTGCACCGCGCGGGCGTGGTTGAGCGCCGCCAGCTTGCGTAGCCCCGCCTCGCCGAGCAGGCTGAGGTGGACGCTGAAGGCGAGCGCGCACAGGCCGGAGTTGGTGCAGATGTTGGAAGTCGCCTTCTCGCGGCGGATATGCTGCTCGCGGGTGCTCAGCGTCAGGACGAAGCCGCGGCGGCCGTCGGCGTCGACCGTCTCGCCGCACAGCCGGCCGGGCATCGCCCGGACGTGCTTCTCGCGGCACGCAAACAGGCCGAGGTACGGGCCGCCGAAGTTGAGGCCGTTGCCGATGCTCTGTCCCTCGCCGACGACGATGTCGGCGCCCATTTCGCCGGGCGAGCGGAGCAGCCCGAGGCTGACGACCTCGGTGACGACGACGATCAGCAGCGCGCCGGCGGCGTGGCAGGCGGCGGCGAGCGGCGCCAGGTCGGCGACATGGCCGAAGACATTGGGGTTCTGGACGACGACGCAGCTGGTCTCGCCGTCGACCGCGCCGGCCAGTTCGGCCAAGTCGTCGTCGGGGGTGAAGTCGGGCAGCCGCGTCACGACCGCATCGTCGGTGAAGCGGGTCAGCGTCTTCAGGACGTTGACATAATGCGGATGGACGCCGCTGGAGACGCGGGCGACCTTCCGCCGGGTGACCCGGCGGGCCATGAACACCGCCTCGGTCATCGCCGTCGAGCCGTCGTACATCGAGGCATTGGCCACCTCCATACCGGTCAGCCGCGCGACCTGCGTCTGGAACTCGAACAGCACCTGCAGCGTGCCTTGCGCGATCTCGGGCTGGTACGGCGTGTAGCTGGTCAGGAACTCGCCGCGCTGGATGATATGGTCAACGCTGGCGGGGACATGGTGCTTGTAGGCGCCGCAGCCGAGGAAGAACGGCCCGGCGCCCGCCGTCATGTTCTTCGCCGCCAGCGCGCCGAGGTGCCGCTCGACGAGCATTTCGGGCATGTGGCGCGACAGGCCGGCGATCGGCCCGTCGAGCCGCGCCGCGGCGGGGACGTCGGCGAACAGCGCGTCGATGTCGGGCGCGCCGACGGTGCGCAGCATGGTCGCCCGGTCGGCGTCGGTCAGGGGGAGGTAACGCATGGGCCTACTCCGGCTTGTGCGCGGCGAACCGCAGGCGGACGTAATCGGCGATCCAGTTGCCGGCGGCGTCGGCGAGGATCGGGCGGAGCATCGCGCGAGTGTCCTCGATGACCTGCTGGCGCTTTTCGGGAGGCACGCCGGCGGCATCGATGAAGCCGCCGCGGAAGGTCTGCAGCCACGCCGACATGCCGCTCGCGATCGGCGTCGGCCGGGGGACGATCCAGCAGCCGGCGACGATAAAGCCGCCCGCCTCGAGCGCGGCGCGGTACTCGGCCGCGGTCGGGTAGTAGTTCTCCTCGACCGATGGCACGCGGTAGCCGCGCTGCATCAAGACGGCGCGCACTGCGACCCGGATGGCGGCGATGTTGCCGTGGCCGCCGAACTCGCCGACGAAGCGCCCGCCTGGCTTAAGCGCGCGGAAGACCCCGGCGACGACCGGCGCCGGCTCGCCCATCCAGTGGAGGGCGGCGTTGGAGAACACCGCGTCGAACCCGTCATCGAACCCCAGCCGCCGGCCGTCGCCGAGGCGCGCGTCGAGGCCCTTGGCCTGCGCCGCGGCGACCATCGCCGGGTCGGCGTCGATGCCGACGACCTCGGCCCCGGCCGCCACCAGCTTCTCGGTCAGGACGCCGTCACCGCAGCCGAGATCGAGGATGCGCTCGCCGGCCTGCGGCGCCAGCAGTTCGAGCACGGCGCCGCCCAGCGCCGGCACGAAGGCGGCATGCGTCGCGTACGCCTGCGGGTCCCACGCCACGGCTACAGCCCGGCGACGAAGGTCTTGTACGCCGCCTCGTCCATCAACCCGGCGAGCTCGTCGGGCTGCGACAGGGTCAGGCGGAAGAACCAGCCGGCGCCTTCGGGATCGGTGTTGACCAGCGCCGGCTCGCCCTCCAGCGCGGCATTGGCCTCTGTGACCGTACCCGTCACCGGCGAATAGACGTCCGACGCGGCCTTGACCGATTCGACCACGGCCGCGGCGCCGCCCTTGCTGACCACGGTGCCAGCGGCCGGCACCTCGACGAAGACGACATCGCCGAGCTGGCCCTGGGCATAGTCGGTGACGCCGACCGTGCCGGTGCTGCCGTCGACGGCGACCCATTCATGGTCCTGGGTGAAGTAGCGGGTCACGGGCGGTCTCCTCGGACATAGGATTTGGGGAAGAAAGGCATCGGCACGACGGTCGCGTCGAGGCGCCGGCCGCGCACCTCGACCTGCAGCCGGGTGCCGTCGGCGGCGGCCGCGGCGGGGACATAGGCCATGGCGATCGGGCCGCCGAGCGCCGGGCCGAAGCCGCCGCTCGTCACCAGCCCGGCGACGGCGTCGTCGACGATCACCGCCGCGCCCTCGCGAACCGGCTGGCGGCCGTCGATCCGCAGGCCGACGCGCCTTCGGCCCGGCCCCTCGCGCAGCTGGGCGAGGATCACGGCGGCGCCGGGAAAGCCGCCCTCCGCCCTGCGCCGCTTGGAGATGGCGAAGGCGAGGCCCGCCTCGACCGGGGTCGTCTCGGGCGTGAGGTCGTGGCCGTAGAGCGGCAGCCCGGCCTCGAGCCGCAGCGAGTCGCGCGCGCCCAGCCCGACAGGCCGGACCTCGGGCTCGGCCAGCAGCGCCTCGGCGAAGGCCTCCGCCCGCGCGGCGGCCAGCGACACCTCGAAGCCGTCCTCACCGGTATAGCCCGAGCGGCTGACCCACAGGTCGACGTCGCCCCACGCGAAGGCGGCGGCGCGCATGAAGCGCAGGGCGGCAACACCGGGGACCAGGCGGTCGAGGACGGCGACCGCGGCCGGCCCCTGCAGCGCCAGCAGCGCCAAGTCGTCGCGATGCACGACCGCCAGCCCCGATCCACACAGGTGGGCGAGATCGGCGGCAACGCAGGCGCCGTTGACCACCAGGTAGAGATCGTCCGCCCGCCGCGTCACCATCAGGTCGTCGCGGATGCCGCCGGCCGGGTTGAGCAGCAGCGAATAGCGCAGGCACCCCTCGCCAAGGCCGGTGATGTCGCCGGGCAGCAAGCCCTCCAGCGCGACGTCGACGGCCAGCGGCAGCGTCAACTGACCCATGTGGCTGACGTCGAACAGGCCGGCCTTGGCCCGCGTCCACTGGTGCTCGGCGATGATGCCGTCGGCGTACTGGATCGGCATGGCATGGCCGGCGAACGACACCATGCGTGCGCCGAGGCGCCGGTGGAGGGCGTCGAGCGGGAGCAGGCGGTCGGCGGGATCGGACAAGCGGGCCTCGGGCGACAGAGTCCAGCCGATGCTCCCACCGGCCGTCGCCCCCGTCTGTCGCTTGCACCTGAGAGCTTTGACCGGGCGGGCCGGCTTACCCCTTCGGTGGGACACGACCGAAGCCGCGCCCGCTTTCCAGATCGCCGAGGACGCCCGCGCGGTCCCTGGTGCCTGAGAGTTTGCCGGGGACGGCTTGCTCCTTCGGCGGCGGGGTTGCCCCCGCACTCTCCCGCGCGAGCGCCGGACCGAGGCCCGACGGCAGCGTCAGATGTGCCGCAACGTGCTGCGCCGCACAACCGGAATCTTGTAGGCCGGTATCAGCGGCCGGTGATGGCCGGCGGCACTACTTGGCGGCGTTGTAGGCGAGCGCCTCGTCGGACAGCTGAAAGCCGACGAGCACCTCGAACGTCGCGGCACGGACGGCGGCCTTGACCTCGGGATCGGCCAGCGGATCGGTCGCGGCGTCGAGGTCGCCGGGCTTACGCTGGCGGTTGACCTTGCGGGCGATGGCGGGCGCGAGCACGGTCGCGGCGCGGTCGACCTCGGCATGGGCGTGGCCGCTCGCCGTCGCGCGGGCCTGGCCGGCGGGGAAGGCGACGGTGACCGCGCCCACCTGCTTGGAGACTAGCAGGTTGCCGCCCTGAACGACGCTGGCGAAGATCGGGAAGGTGACGCTGCGCGCGCCGGCAGCCGTGCTCCGCCGCGCGACGACATCGAAGCTGACGTTCGTCGCCAACCGCGGGCCCGAATCGGCGCAGATGCCGCGGACGTTGGTGATGGCCGCGACGACATCGATGTCGGTCGCCGCCGTGTCGTTGCCGGTGAACAGCGTCGTGTCGCCGGTGTAGTTGGGCACCGCCACCGCCGGGCAGACCGAGCGCGTCACCTCGAGCGGGCTGTGCTGGCAGCCGGCAAGCAGGGCGAGGCCCGCGACGGCCGCGGCAGCACGAAATCGGTGAACCAAGACGATACCCTTCGCGGACGATCGGCCGTAGCTATAGAAAGCGCCGGTGCGACGCACAAGTTATGGTGCCGCGTGACGCGATGGCGTAAAGGCTCGACCCGATGAATACCGCGCCGCTGCCCCTTCGCCTGCCGGCCCTGCGCGTCATGGTCGCCGCTCCACGCGGCTTCTGCGCCGGGGTCGATCGCGCCGTGACCATCGTCGAGCGGGCGATCGAGCGGTTCGGCGCGCCGGTCTATGTCCGCCACGAGATCGTCCACAACGCCCATGTCGTCGATGCGCTGAAGCTGAAGGGCGCGGTGTTCGTCGAGGAGCTCGACGAGGTGCCCGACGGCGTCCCGGTCGTGTTCAGCGCCCACGGCGTGCCGAAGTCGGTTCCCGTCGCCGCGGCGGCGCGCGGCCTCAACTATCTCGATGCGACGTGCCCGCTGGTGTCGAAGGTCCATCGCCAGGCCGAGCGGCTCGTCGCCCAGGGTCGGCACATCCTGTTCATCGGCCACGCCGGCCACCCCGAGGTCATCGGCACCTTCGGCCAGGTGCCGCCGGGGACGATGACGCTGGTCGAGACGCTCGCCGACGCCCAGGCTGTGACGCTCGCCGATCCCGACAATGTCGGCTTCCTGACCCAGACGACGCTATCGGTCGACGATACCGCCGCCATCGTTGCCTGCCTTCAGGCGCCGCTTCCCCGCGATCTGCGGACCGAAGGGCGAGGATATCTGCTATGCGACGTCGAACCGTCAGGCGGCGGTGAAGGCCATCGCTCCGCTTGTGCGATCTCGTCCTCGTCATCGGCGCGGTCAATTCGTCCAACTCGCAGCGCCTGCGCGAGGTCGCCGAGCGGTCGGGGACGCCGCGCCTATCTGATCCAGCGCGCCGCCGACCTCGACTGGCGTTGGTTCGACGGCGTCGAGACGGTGGGCGTCACCGCCGGCGCCTCGGCCCCCGAGGTCTTGGTCGGCGAGCTGATGGCGCTGCTCGGCACCCGCTTTGCCACGAGCACCGAAGAGGTGACCAGCGCGGTCGAGGAAGTAGTATTCAAGCTGCCGCGGGGACTCGATGGCTGACCCCGCGGCCGTGCCGGTCCGCGCGCCCACCTGATGGCGGTCTTCACGCCGGTCAGTGCCGAGGCGCTGGCCGATTTCCTGACGCGCTACGACCTGGGCCAGGCGGAGACCTTCAAGGGGATCGCCGAGGGCGTCCAGAACTCGAACTTTTTGGTCGATACCGACCGCGGCCAGCGCCTGTTCCTGACGCTGTACGAAGACCGCGTCGACGCCGACGACCTGCCCTATTTCCTGGCGCTGACGACTCATCTCGCCGACCGCGGCCTGCCCGTGCCGCGGCCGATCCCCGACCGCGGCGGCCGCGCCCTGCAGATGCTGTGCGGCCGCCCCGCCTGCCTGATCGAGTTTATCCCCGGCGTCTCGGTGTCGTCGCCGACGCCGGTCGACACCTTCGCCGCCGGCGCCGCGATGGGCGCGATGCACCTGGCGCTGGCCGATTTTGCTCCCGTCCGCGCCAACGAGCACGGGCCCGACGGGTGGCGGCGTCTGGCCGGGCTGATCGGCGAAGGCTTCGGCGCGGTCGCCCCCGGCCTGTCGGCGGTGGTCGACGATGAGCTCGGCGCGCTCGCGGCACGCTGGCCCGACCTGCCGCGGGCGACGATCCATGCCGACCTGTTCCCCGACAACGTCCTGCTGATGAGCGGCCGCGTGACCGGGCTGATCGACTTCTATTTCGCCTGCACCGACATCCGCGCCTACGACCTTGCCGTCATGCACAGCGCCTGGTGCTTTTCGGCCGATGGCCGGCGATTCGCGCCTGAGCTCGCCGCGGCGCTGGTCGCCGGCTACACCAGCACGCATCCGCTGAGCGAAGCCGAGCGCGCCGCCCTGCCGATCCTCTGCCGCGGAGCGTGCGCTGCGCTTCATCCTGTCGCGCAGCCATGACTGGATCACGACGCCGGCGGATGCGCTGGTGACGAAGAAGGATCCGATGGCCTTCGCGCGCCGGCTGGCCTGGTACCGCAGCGCGACACTGGCCGAGGTGCTGGGCGCGGCATGACCGCGGCGCTGCCCGAGGTCACGATCTTCACCGACGGGGCCTGCAAGGGCAACCCCGGCCGCGGCGGCTGGGGCGCAATCCTGCGGATGGGCGACCGCGAGCGCGAACTGCTGGGGGCCGAGCGGCTGACGACCAACAACCGCATGGAGCTGACCGCGGCGATCGAGGCGCTGCGCGCCTTGACCCGCCCCTGCCGGGTGACGCTGACCACCGACAGCAACTACGTCCGCGACGGTATCACCAAGTGGGTCACCGGCTGGCAGAAGCGCGGCTGGCGCACCGCCGACGGCAGCCCGGTCAAGAACGTCGACCTGTGGCAGGCGCTGCTTGCGGCCGGCGCGCCGCACAAGGTCGAATGGCGCTGGGTCAAGGGCCATTCGGGCGATCCCGGCAACGAGCGCGCCGACGCGCTGGCCAATACCGCGATCGCGCAGCTCGCCGCCTAGCGCTCCGGCCGCTGCCGCCTTATGTCGCGCCCGGCAACCAACAGGAGCGCGCGCCGTGCCGATCAGGGTCCTGCTGCAAACGACGATTCCGACACCCTTCGACGGCGAGGACTGGGGCATTGCCCGCTTCGGCCGCCTCGCCGACTTCCTGCGCGGCGAGGTCGATGCCGACGGCCGGCCGCTGTTCGAGGTGACCGCCCGCGACCGCGACCCTCTACCGGCGCCCGACCGCGTCCTGTCGACGCTCGATACCAGCGACTTCGACGAAGCCTGGCTGTTCGCGGTCGACACCGGCGACGGTTTGACCGAGGATGACTGCGCCGCCGTCAGCCGCTTTCGCCGGGCCGGGCGCGGGCTGCTCGTCACGCGCGACCACATGGACCTCGGCAGCTCGGTCTGCACACTCGGCGGCGTCGGCAAGGCGCATTTCTTCCATTCGAAGAACCCCGAGCCTGACGCGGCGCGCCGGCGGATCGACGACACGGCGTCGAGCCACATCCTCTGGCCGAACTACCATTCGGGCGCCAATGGCGACTTCCAGCCGATAACCGTCGTCGGCGAGCGCCACCCGGTTCTCGCCGGCGTCGACTTCCTGCCTGCCCACCCGCACGAGGGCGCCGTCGGCGCGCCGGATGACGAGGCGGCGGCGCGGGTCATCGCCACCGGCACCAGCAAGGTTTCGGGCACGCCGTTCAACCTGGCGGTCGCCTTCGATCCGAGCGAGGACGGCGGCCCGGCCATTGCCCAGAGTACCTTCCACCATTTCGCCGACTATAACTGGGACCCGCGCGACGGTGCCCCGGCCTTCGTCGACGAGCCGGCCGGCCGGACGATACTCGACGATCCTCGCGGGATCGAGGCAACGCGGACGTATGTGCGGAACGTCGCCTTGTGGCTCGCGGGGCGGCTCGATCAGCCGAAGCGCCCCGGGGCGTAAGGGGCGGGATCGACGGCGCCTGCGGCCAAGCCAAGGAGCAGCCGCGCGGCGAGGTCGCCGCCCGCCGGCGCCGTCTGGATGCCGAAGCCGCCCTGACCGGCGCACCAGAAGAAGCCGGGAACGACCGGATCATAGCCATAGACCGGGGCGCGGTCGGGGCTGAAGGTCCGTAGGCCCGCCCAGCTGCGTTCGACCCGGCGGACGGTCGCGGTCGTCGCCTGCTCGAAACGGTCGACGGCGATGGCGATGTCGAGTTCCTCCGGCGCGGCGTCGCGCGGAACGTCGGCGATCTCGTCGTGCGGCGACAGCCATAGCCGGCCGGCGTCAGGCTTGAAGTAGAAGCTGCCGGCGGCGTCGAACACCACCGGCAGGTCGGCGGGCGGCGGCGGCGCGACATCGAGCACGACCATCGTCCGCCGCAGCGGCAGCAGGCCCAGCGGCCGCGCCCCGGCCCGTTCGGCGAGCACGTCGGCCCAGGCCCCGGCGGCGTCGACGACGATATGCGCCGCGACCTCGCCGGCGGTTGTCGCCAGCCGCCAGCCATCGCCGTCGCGCGCGAGCGCCTCGACGCGCGCGCCGCAGGTCAGGGTGACGCCGCGCCGCCGCGCGCCGGCGAGGAAGCCGGCGTGCAGCGCGGCGACGTCGATGTCGTGGCAGTCGGGCTCGAGCAGCCCAGCCGCCTCCCAGCCACCGCCGACGATGGGAAAGCGCGCGGCCATCGCCGCCGCGTCGAGCGCCTCGGTGGCGACGCCGAAGCCGGCGAACTCGGCGGCGAGCACTTCCAGCACCCCCGCCCGCCCCGGGGCGGCGACATGGAGCGCGCCGCGCGGGCTGAGCAGCGGCCGCTCGGCGAAACCCGCGGGCGCGGCGTCGAAGAACTGCCGGCTCGCCGCCGACAGCGGCACCACCGCGGCGCCGCCATAGGTCGGCTCCCAGAATGCCGCCGAGCGGCCGGTGGTGTGATAGCCGGGAGCGTCCTCGCCCTCGAGCAGGACGACGTCGCTCTGCCCGTGCGCGGCCAGGAACCAGGCGAGGCTGGCGCCGGCGATGCCCGCGCCGACGATGGCGACGGCGTGGCTCACCGCATCGCCGCCGGTGCCGGGGTGCCGGTGGCGGCGACGCGGGCAACCTCGTCGCGACCGCGCAGCCGCCGTCCCGGCACCGCCAGCGTCACCAAACCGGACAGGACGAACAGCACCGCGCTGATCGGGAACAGGCCGAGGATGGCGTGGGTGAAGCTCGCCCGGATCGCCGCGCCGGTGGCGTCGACGTCCGCCGGATCGGCCGCGCCGCGGGCAGCGAGCGCCTGCGCCAGCGCCGGGCGGTCCATCGCCAGCACCTGCGCCCGGCTGATGTCGACCGCACCGGCGGCGGCAAGGACGGGCGCGCGGCGCGGCAGGTCGGCCGCCAGCGTGTTGGTCAGGATTGCCCCGAACAGGGCAACGCCGATGGTCGACCCGATCTGGCGGAAGAACTGCGCCGACGACGTGGCGACGCCGATCCGCGCCGGCGGCACCGCGCTCTGGATCGCCAGCGTGAACATGCCCTGCGCCGGGCCGAGGCCGAAGCCGAGCAGCGCCAGGCGCAGCAGCAGCCCCGTCCGGGACGTCTGCGCGTCGATGCCGAGCATCAACCCCACCGCGACCAGCGTCACCGCCGCGCCGGCCAGCATCACCGGCTTGTACTGCTTGGTCCGGCTGGTCACCTGGCCGGCCAGCATCGAGGCGACGAGAATGCCGCCCATCAGCGGCAGCAGGGCGAAGCCGCTGTCGGTCGCGCCGACCCCGCGCGCCACCTGCAGGTAGAGTGGCAGGAACATGACGAGTCCGGTGAAGGCGACGTTGACGATGAATAGCGCCAGGTTGCCGCGGGAGAAGACCGGCTCGGCGAACAGGCCGAGCGGCACGACGGCATAGGCTTTGCCGCGCGAGGTGACGATCAGCAGCGCCAGCGCCGCCGCCGAACCGGCGAGCATCGCGGCGATCGTCGGCGACCCCCAGGCGAACTGGTGCCCGCCCCACGACAGAGCCAGCAGCAGCGGCACGAAGGCGGCGAGGATCAGCGCCGCGCCGCTCCAGTCGATGCGCCGCTCGCCCGCGGCTTGCGCGCCGGTATTCGGCATCCGCGCGGTGATGATCCACAGCGCCACCGCCCCCAGCGGCAGGTTGACGTAGAAGACGAAGCGCCAGCCGCTGACGATATGTCCGGCCAGCGCCACCGTGCCATGCTGCGTGAGCGCCCCGCCGATTACCGGACCAGCGACGCTGGCGAGGCCGAACATCGCCCCGAACAGCCCGACATAGCGGCCGCGCTCGGCCGGCGGCACGATATCGGCGACGGCGGCGAAAGCGCCCGTCGTCAGCGCCCCGGCGCCGATCCCCTGCAGCGCCCGGCAGACGATCAGCTGGTTCATGCCGTCGCCGACCAGCGGCAGCGCGCCAAATTCGCCGGCCAGCCCGCACAGCATCGAGCCGGCGAGGAAGACGACGACGCCGAAGATCAGCAGCGGCCGGCGGCCGTACAGATCGCCAAGCTTGCCGTAGATCGGCACGACCACGGTGGAAGCGAGCAGATAGGCGGTGCCCAGCCAGGCGATGCGCTCGAGCCCCTTCAGCTCGGCGATGATCCGCGGCATCGCCGTCGACACGATCGTCTGGTCGAGCGCCGAGAGGAGGAGGACGATGAGCACCGCGGCGAGCGTCAGGCGGCGGGACGAACCGGGGGCGTGGACGGCTGGCATCGGCGCCGATTAGCAGTAGATACGGCGGCGAACCACCCGCCGCGTCGACGCCTTCGGCGCGACGGAGCAGCGCAGAAGGACGTGCCGCATGACCCTCGCCTTCGATCCCGTCGCCGCCGCCTGGGCTATCCTGGGCCTTGTCGTCGGCCTGCTGATCGGCCGCCTGACCTGGGGCCGCGCCGCCCGCCGCCACCGCCGCGCCGCCGAATTGGTGTCGAACGCCGCCAGCGCCGCCGCCGCGCGGACCCAGGCCGAGCAGGCCCAGCGCGAGCTGAGCGCGGCGCAGGCGGCGATGCGGCCGCTGGCCGACGAGGTCGACCGGCTGAAGCGCGAATTGGCCAAGGCGAAGCGGCCGGTGCAGGCCGCGCTGCCGCTCGACGCCGTCGCCCCGGACCCGGCGGCCGCACCGCACGTCGCGCCGACGCCGGCGGTCGCCGGGGCCGGGCCGGTCGTCGTCGGCGACGCCGCGGTCACCGACATCCGCCAGCTGAAGGGCGTCGGCGACAAGTTCGCCGCCGCGCTCGAGGGTGTCGGGCTGGGCACGGTCGACCGCATCGCCCGCCTCAACCCCGACGAGGCGGCCGAGGCCGACACCCGGCTGGGGGCGTTCAACGGCCGCATCGCCCGCGACCAGCTGGTCGACCAGTGCGATCCTGCTCGACGAGGGCCGGACCACCGAATACGAGGCGCGCTTCGGCAAGATCGGCGGCCCGGTGCTGATCTAGCCGGCGCTCCGGCGCGCCTTCAGCGCCGCCTGCGCCGCCGCCAGCCGCGCGATCGGCACGCGGTACGGCGAGCAGCTGACATAATCGAGCCCCAGCGTCTCGCAGAAGGCGATGCTCGCCGGGTCGCCGCCATGTTCGCCGCAGATGCCCAGCTTAAGCGCGGCCTTGGCCGACCGGCCGCGCTCGGCCGCCAGCGCGATCAGCTCACCGACGCCGTCGACGTCGATCGAGACGAAGGGGTCGCGGGCGTAGATGCCCTGCTCGACATACACGGTGAGGAACTTGGCGGCATCGTCGCGGCTGATGCCCAACGCCGTCTGCGTCAGGTCGTTGGTGCCGAACGAGAAGAAGTCGGCGAAGGCGGCGATCTCCTTCGCCCGCAGCGCCGCGCGCGGCAGCTCGATCATCGTACCGACGAGATAATCGAGGGTGTGCCCCTTCTCGGCGAACACCGCCCTGGCCTCGGCGTCGATCGCGGCGCGGGTGATCTCCAGCTCGCGCGGTGTCGCGACCAGCGGCACCATGACCTCGGGCACCACCGCCGCGCCGCTGGCCACCGCCACGTCGACCGCCGCCTCGAAGATGGCGCGCGCCTGCATGGCATAGATCTCGGGATAGGTGATGCCGAGCCGGCAGCCGCGGTGACCGAGCATCGGGTTGAACTCGTGCAGCTCGGCCACCCGCCGCTTGAGCGCGTCGACCGACAGGCCGACGGCGGCGGCGACATCGCCGAACTCGCTCTCGGCGTGCGGCAGGAATTCGTGCAGCGGCGGGTCGAGCAGGCGGATCGTCACCGGCAGCCCGGCCATGATCGCGAAGATCGCGGCGAAGTCGGCGCGCTGTTCCGGCAGCAGCACGGCGAGCGCCTTGCGCCGCCCGGCCTCGTCCTCGGCCAGGATCATCTGGCGGACCGCGGTGATCCGCGACGCCTCGAAGAACATGTGCTCGGTCCGACACAGGCCGATGCCCTCGGCCCCGAACTGGCGCGCGGTGCGGCAGTCGAGCGGCGTCTCGGCGTTGGTCCGCACCTTCATCCGGCGGTGGGCGTCGGCCCATTCCATCAGTCGGCCGAAATCGCCGTGCAGCTCGGGCTCGACTGTCGGCACCTGGCCAGCCATGACCTCGCCGGTCGAGCCGTCGATGGTCAGCATGTCGCCCTCGGCGATCGTCCGCCCGGCGACGCGCGCGGTGCGGCTCTTGAGATCGACCGACAGCGCGCCGGCACCCGAGACGCACGGCCGGCCCATGCCGCGGGCGACGACGGCGGCGTGGCTGGTCATGCCGCCGCGCGCGGTCAGGATGCCCTTGGCCGCGACCATGCCGTGGATGTCCTCGGGGCTCGTCTCGGTGCGCACCAGGATGACGTCGTCGCCGAGGCCCGCGCGGCGCTCGGCGGTCTCCGAATCGAACACCGCCACGCCCGACGCCGCCCCCGGCGACGCCGGCAGTCCCTTGGTCAGGACGTCGCGCGGCGCGGCCGGATCGAGCGTCGGGTGGAGCAGCTGGTCGAGCGCGGCGGCGTCGACGCGCAGCACCGCCTGCTCGCTGGTGATCAGCCCCTCGTCGGCCATGTCGACCGCGGTCTTGAGCGCCGCCCGTGCCGTGCGTTTGCCCGACCGCGTCTGCAGCATCCACAATTTGCCCTGCTGGACGGTGAATTCGATGTCCTGCATGTCGCGGTAATGGCCTTCGAGCAGGTCGAAGACGCCGGCCAGCTCGGCGAACACCGCCGGCATCGCCTCCTCCATCGACGCCGCCTTGGCCCCGGCGGCTTCGCGGGCGGCCTTCGTCAGATACTGCGGCGTGCGGATGCCGGCGACGACGTCCTCGCCCTGCGCGTTGATCAGGAACTCGCCGTAGTGCGCGCGCTCGCCGGTGCCGGGGTCGCGGGTGAAGGCGACGCCGGTCGCGCTGGTCGCGCCCATGTTGCCGAAGACCATCGCCTGGACGGTGACCGCCGTGCCCCAGCTTTCCGGGATGTCGTTGATCCGGCGATAGACGCGCGCGCGCTCCGACCGCCACGAGCCGAACACCGCGCCGATCGCGCCCCACAGCTGGGCGTGGACGTCCTGCGGGAAGGGCTTGCCCCATTCCGCCGCGACCTTGGCGAGATAGTCGGCGACCAGCCCCTTGAGATCGTCGGCGGTCAGCTCGGTGTCGAGCGTGACGCCGCGGTCCTCCTTCAGGATCTCGAGCGCCTCCTCGAACAGATAGTGGTCGAGCCCGAGGACGACGTCGGCGTACATCTGGATGAAGCGGCGGTAGCTGTCCCAGGCGAAGCGGGCGTCGCCGCTGACCGTGGCCAGCCCCTCGACGGTCGCGTCGTTGAGGCCGAGGTTGAGCACCGTGTCCATCATGCCCGGCATCGACACCCGCGCGCCGGAGCGGACCGAGACCAGCAGCGGATTGTCGGCGCTGCCGAAGCCGACGCCGCCGACCGTCTTCTCGATATGGGCGATGCCGGCGGCGACCTCGGCCTTCAGCGTCTCGGGAAAGGTCTCGCCGCTGTCGTAATAGACCTGGCACATGCTGGTCGCGATGGTGAAGCCCGGCGGCACCGGCAGACCGATCGACGCCATCTCGGCGAGGTTCGCGCCCTTGCCGCCGAGCAGGTTCTTCATCCCCGCGTCGCCGTCCGCCGTGCCGCCGCCGAAGCGGAAGACGAAACGGTCGGCGGGGACGGGGGCAGTGGCCATCGGCATCTTTCCAACGAAGTTCACGCGAAGTTCACGGCGAGGAGGGCGATTCTCAGTCCTGGAGCTTCGAGAAGTCGGCCACCGTATGCACCGCCGTCCGCAGCCGCGCCAGCAGCGCCAGGCGGTTGCGGCGGACCTCCTGCTCGTGGGCATTGACGGTGACGTGCTCGAAGAAGGCGTCGACCATCGGCCGCAGGCGGGCGAGCGCGGTCATCGCGCCGGCGAAGTCCTCGGCGGCGACGGCGGCGGCGGCTGCCGGCACGGCGGCGTCGAGCGCGGCGGCAAGCGCCTGCTCGGCCGGCTCGGTCAGCCGCGTCTCGTCGACGAAGTCCAGGTTCAAGTCAGGTGTCTTACCCCGTTCGATCCGCACGATATTTGCCCCCCGGCGATACCCGGCGAGCAGACTAGCGCCATCGGGGGTCTGTAGGACAGCCTGAAGTGCTTTCGCCCGCGCAACAAGCCGGACGAGGTCGTCCTCGCCGCCGAGGGAGAAGACGGCGTCGATGACGTCCGGGCGGATGCCGGGCTCGCGTTGCTGGACCTTGAGGCGGTCGGCAATGAACGTACTCATCTTATCCAGATTAAATTGTTCAGTCACAGCTGATCTTCCGGAGGTTCGAGATCAGACGCGCCAGAAACTCATCGGGTTCTTAACTCGCGGTCTTCAAGCCTCTGACATCGTCATAAACCTTGAACGATCTATTTTCTTCGATATATCTAGTACTCAATTACCTCGCGAGGTAGGCACTATCGTACTTCATCACTGACTAGACATATCATCGCTAACTTGCGTTATGAGGTTAACAATGTTTCTTGTAGCAGCATCTTGAGCCAAGGCTTAGATTATTAATCTGAATTATGGCGATCACTCCGAGCGCGCTCGGCGAAGTGCGAAGGGATCCCGCGATCCTGTCGGCAGCTCGTCAATGGCAAAAAATGCGACCAACGTATCCAGCTTGTCCGCCAGCGCCACCGCCACCGTCACCGGCGCGGTCGGCACCTCGTCGCTCGGGCCGACCGGCTTGTAGTGGTCGCGGATCGCGGCGGCGACCTGCGGGTCGAGGCCCTCGGCGAGCGCCAAGTGGCCGCCGGCGATGCCCTGGACCTCGGGGAACTCGCCGACGGTGGCGCTGACGAGGTCGGCCTTGCACAGCCGCGCGGCGGTTTCGGCCATGTCCGGATCGGCTCCGGGCACCGCCCCGCTCTCGACCAGCCAGCGCGCGAGCTTCGCCACCCGCTCGACCTTGTCGGCGACGGTGCCGAGTTTCTCGTGGAAGACGATGTCCTTCAGCTTCGGCAGCCGGCTTTCGAGCGTCACCGCGCGGTCGGCGTCCCAGAAGAACTTGGCGTCGGACAGGCGCGCGGCGAGCACCTTCGCATTGCCCGCGACGATCGCGCCCGTGGTGTCGGGCAGGTTGGCGACGCCACGAACGCCGGCGCGAGCGCGCCGCTGGCGTCGGTACAGGCAAAATACTTCTGGTTGGTCCGCATGGTCAGCTGGATGACCTCGCGCGGCACGTCGAGGAAGGCGGGGTCGAAGCGGCCGAGCAGTGGCACCGGCCATTCGGTCAGCCCGGCGTTCTCGGCGACCAGCCCGGCGTCGGGGATCAGCGTCAGCCCGGCGGCGGCCGCGGCGGCCTCGGCGCCGGCAACGATGATCGCCCCCCGTTCGGCAGGGTCGAGGACGACGTTCGCCGCGCGCAACTGCTCGACATAGGTCGCGGCGCTGGTGATCGCGATCGGGCCGGTGGACAGGAAGCGGTGGCCGACCGTCGTCCGGCCGCTGGCGATGCCCGCCGCCGCGAAGGCGACGACCTCGTCCCCCAGCAGCGCGACGATGCCCGACAGCGGGCGGACCCAGCGGGGACTGGCGGTCGACACCGACGCCGCGCCCCAGCGCATCGACTTCGGCCAGTCGAACTCGGCGACGATGCGCGGGATCAGGTCGGCAAGGATGTCGTTCGCCGCCCGGCCGGCGGTGACGACGGTGGCGTAGAGGAACCGCCCCTTCGGCGTATCGCGTTCCTCCAGTTGCGCGCGTGCGAGGCCGGTCGACTTGAGGAAGCCGAGAACCGCCCCCTCGGGTGCGTCGGCGCGCGGGCCGCGACGCTCGTCGCTGGTGCCGGCGCTGGCGGCGGCGACGTCGCGGGCGATCACCACCAGCCGGCGCGGGGTGACCAGCCCCGTGACCGCGCCGACCGGCAGTGCCGCGGCGGCCGTTCCGGCGGTGAAGCGCTCGACCAGCTGCGCCACCGCCGCCGCCTGCATCCGCGCCGGGATTTCCTCGGTCAGCAGTTCGAGGAGGAAGTCGGTCACGCTGCCCAGCGCCCGGCATTCTTGGCGACGTACCCCTCGCACACCGCCTTGGTCAGGTCGCGGACGCGGCCGATATAGGCCGCGCGCTCGGCGACGCTGATGACGCCGCGCGCGTTCAGCAGGTTGAAGATGTGGCTGGCCTTGATCGCCTGGTCGTAGGCCGGCAGCGGCAGGCCGCGGCCGACCAATGCTTCGCATTCCGCGCGCGCATCGGCGAACTGCTTGAACAGCAGGTCGGTGTTCGCCGCCTCGAAGCTGTAGGCGGAAAACTCGCGCTCGTTCTCGCGGAAGACGTCGCCGTAGGTCAGCTGCTCGTTATAGGCGAGGTCATAGACCGAATCCCGGCCCTGGATGTAGGTCGCGAGGCGCTCGAGTCCATAGGTGATCTCGCCGCTGACCGGCGCGCAGTCGATGCCGCCGACCTGCTGGAAATAGGTGAACTGGCTGACCTCCATGCCGTCGCACCAGACCTCCCAGCCCAGGCCCCAGGCGCCGAGCGTCGGGCTTTCCCAGTCGTCCTCGACGAAGCGGATGTCGTGGGCGGTGCCGTCGATGCCGATGGCCGCGAGGCTCCCGAGATACTGGTCGACGATGTCGGGCGGCGACGGCTTGAGGATGACCTGGAACTGGTAATAGGCGCCAAGCCGGTTGGGGTTGTCGCCGTAGCGTCCGTCGGACGGCCGCCGGCTCGGCTGGACGTAGGCCGCGCGCCACGGTTCGGGCCCCAGCGCGCGCAGCACCGTCGCCGGGTGGAAGGTGCCGGCGCCGACCTCGACGTCATAGGGTTGCAGGATGACGCAGCCGCGCTCGCTCCAGTAATGCTGGAGCGTCAGGATCATGTCCTGGAAGGTCAGAGGTTTTCGCGGCTGCAGCATCGGGCGCGGGTGTAGCGGCCGCCCGCGACAGGGGTCAACCTCGATCCTCCCCCGCCGGGGAGGACGAACCTAGCCCTTGCGCGCCTTCTTCGCCGCCTTGCGTGCGGCGTACTTGGCATCGCGCTCGGCCTTCTTGGCGGCGGCGCGCATCTCCTCGGTGATCAGCGCGTCTTCGGCGGCCTTGCGCGCGGCCTCCTCCTTGGCGAGGCGCGCGGCGACGACTGCGGCCTTCTCGGCGGCGATGCGGTCCTTCAGCGCCTGCGCCTTCTCGCGCTGGCGGGCCTCGGCGCGGGCGGCGACGGCGGCGCGTTCGGCCAGTTCCTCGGGCGTGATCTCGGCCTTGGCCTTGAACTTTTCGAGGACGGCGGCGCGCGAGGCGGCGGCCGCGGACTTGCGGTCGTTGAAGTCGGGCAGCTTGAAGGCCATTCAGTCTCGCTTGGTCGGGGGCGTCGGGATGCCGCCATTTAGGGCGTCGGCCGCCGACTCGCAACCGCCGGCCGCCGCGACTATAGCGCGGCCGATGCGTATCCTTGCCCTGTGTGCCGTCCTCGCCACGCTCGCCGCCCCGGCCGTCGCCCGGACCCCCGCCCCAGCCGCGCCGGCGGCCCAGGCCGCCGCCCCGTCTCCGGCCGCCGCCGCCGCCGGGCCGGCGATGTGGCACGTCCACAGCGCCACGACCGACATCACCCTGTTCGGCACGATGCATGCCCTGCCGCCCGGCACCGGCTGGCTGACCCCGCGTATCGCCGCCCGCGCTCGATGCCGCCGACACGCTGGTGCTGGAGACGGTGCTGCCCGACGATCCCGCCGGCCTCGCGCCGCTGGTCACCGCGCTCGGCTTCAAGCCCGGCCTGCCGCCGGTCGCCGCGCGCGTCGCGCCGTCGAAGCGGGCGAAGCTGCTCGCCAGCGTGTCGGCGCTCGGCCTGACCGCCGGCCAGCTCGACACGATGAAGACCTGGCTGGCGGCGATCGCGCTGGGCGACGGCGCCATCGGGCAGCTCGGCTACACCCAGGCCGACGGTGTCGAGGCGACGCTGACCGCGCGCTTCCGCGCCGCGCACAAGCCCGTCGTCGGGCTGGAGACGCCCGAGTCGCAGCTGCGCATCTTCGATTCGCTGCCCGAGACCGACGCCCGCGCCCTGCTCGACGCGACGGTCGACGACGTCGCCACCGCGCGCGAGGACACCAATGCCCTCCTCGCCTACTGGCAGGCCGGCGAGACCGAGGCGCTGGCGGCCGAGTTCGACAAGGGCTTCAAGGCGACGCCGACGCTCGAGCGGGCGCTGCTCACTGCCCGCAACCGCGCCTGGGCCGACTGGATCGCGGCGCGGCTGACGGTGCCCGGCACCGTCTTTCTCGCCGTCGGTGCCGGTCATCTCGGCGGCGCGAACAGCGTCGTCGCCCTGCTGCGGGCGAAGGGGCTGACGGTCGAGCGGCTGCCCGTAGATCTAGACCCCCGCGCACGGCCCGGCGGGGCCGCCGTCGCGCAGGCGGGCGGCGCGGGCGTGGCGGTTGTCGCCGACGGCGGCGAGATCGTCGAGCAGGACCTGGCCGAAACCCCAGCCGCCCAGTCCGCTCGCTGCATTGATGTGCCCCAGCGCGCCGGCGTCGACGAAGGCGCTGCCCCAGCGATGGGCGAAGCAGCGGCTGCGCTCGAACGTCGCGTACGGGTCGTCGCGACTTGCCACCAGCGTCGTGCGGAACGGCAGCGCCGCCACGGGCAGCGGCGCGAAGCGGCGGATCGCGGCGCAGGCGTCGGCGCGCTCGACGTCGCACGGCGCGACGAGCAGCGCCGCAGCGACGCCCGACGTGTCGTGCGCGGCTGCCCAGCGCGCGACCGTGGCGCAGCCCAGGCTGTGGGCAACGAGCACGACCGGGACCGGCGAGGCGGCGACCGCCCGGTCGAGCGCCGCGGTCCAGTCGCCGGGCAGGGGATCGTGCCACTCGGCCTGGCGCAGCATGACGGCGTCGCGGCGCGTCGCCGCCCAGACCGCCTGCCAGTGATCGTGGCCGGAGCCGCCGAGGCCGGGGACGAGGACAACCTGCGGACGGGGCATCGACGTCTCCTCGTCTGCGAAAGGCGGGCGGGGGCGACGCCCGGGAGCGTGGTGCCCCCGCCCAGTCGGTCGCGCGGCTCTAGGGAGTCGAGGGGTGCCCGGCGACCCCCGTCATATACTCCATTCCGGCAGTGGGATTTCCCAAGATTTGCTTGAGGCCCGGCGAGGCGAAGTTGGCGGAACCCGGCGCGGCCGATGGCCGGCATTGCCTTTCGCGCCGATCCCGCCTACAGGCCCCGCTCCCGTGCCCGCATCCCTGGAGGCGCACGGGCAGTGGAGAAAGTCAGCACCATGAGCGAAGCGATGAAACTCGCGGCCGCGGTGCGCGATCGCGGAGGCAAGGGAGCCTCGCGAGCCGTGCGCCTGACCGGACGTGTCCCCGCCGTGATCTACGGCAACAAGACCAGCGCCACGATGATCCACGTGCCGCTGAAGGAGCTGACGAAGCTCCTCCATACCGGCCATTTCATGAATTCGGTCGTCGAGCTCGAGGTCGATGGCGCAGGTCGAGCGCACCCTGCCGCGCGACGTCCAGTTCCATCCGGTCAGCGACCGGCCGATCCACGTCGACTTCCTGCGCCTGGCCGCCGGCGCGACGATCGACGTCGCCGTGCCGGTCCACTTCGTCGACGAGGACCAGTCGCCGGGCATGAAGCGCGGCGGCACGCTCAACGTCGTCCGCCACGAGATCGAGCTGACCTGCCCGTCGGACGGCATCCCCGACCAGATCGACATCAGCCTCGCCGGCCTCGACATCGGCGATTCGGTCCACATCTCGGCGGTCAAGCTGCCCGACGGCGTGACGCCGACGATCACCGACCGCGACTTCACCATCGTCTCGCGTGGTCGCGCCGTCGGCGCTGCAGTCGGCCGATGCCGCCGCCGACGAGGCGGTCGCGGCCGCTGCCGCCGCCGAGTCGGCCGCCGCCAAGGCGTAATCGAACCGCA
Source organism: uncultured Alphaproteobacteria bacterium (assembly GCA_963847215.1). Classification (GTDB taxonomy): domain Bacteria; phylum Pseudomonadota; class Alphaproteobacteria; order Sphingomonadales; family Sphingomonadaceae; genus Polymorphobacter_B. The sequence continues at coordinate 86,418 of CAWJZA010000004.1, read as the reverse complement.
GGGGCCGGCGAAGTGCAGATCTTCGCCGGCCTCGGCAACCCCGGCGCGGCCCATGCGCTGCAGCGGCACAATGTCGGCTTCATGGCGGCCGACGCGATCCACGCGCGCGTGGACGGTTCGACCCGTGGCGGACGCGCTTCCAGGGCTGGCCGCCGAGGGGCGCATCGGCGGCGCGAAGGTGCTGCTGCTCAAGCCCGCGACCTTCATGAACGACAGCGGGCGCGTCGGTCGGCGAGGCGATGCGCTTCTACAAGCTCGGCCCCGACGCGCTGACCGTGTTCTACGACGAGCTCGACCTCGCCCCGTTCAAGGTCAAGGTGAAGCGCGGCGGCGGGGCGGCGGGGCATAACGGCATCCGCTCGCTCGACGCGCATCTCGCCACGATCGGCACGCGACTATCGCCGCGTCCGGCTCGGCATCGGCCACCCGGGCCACAAGGACCGCGTCCTCGGCCATGTGCTCGGCAACTTCGCCAAGGCCGAGACTCGAGCCGCTGGCCGACTGCTCGGCGCGGTCGCGGCCGAGGCCGAATGGCTGGTCAAGGGCGACGACGTCCGCTTCATGAACGACGTCGCGCTGCGGCTGATCACCGCCTAGCGCCTCCTTCGCACAGTCGGTACCGGTCCGCGCCTCCGCCGTTATCCTCGACGAAAACGCGCTAGCGACCGTCGAGCAGGTCGACCGCTGTTGGGCGAAGCGCGCCGACCGGGCATAGTCGAGCGCGCGTCCGGCCCTTGGCATCGCGCGCGTGCGGGTCGGCGCCGGCCTTGAGCAGCGCGCGGTCATGTCGGCGATCGCCGTTGCCGGCGGCGAGCATCAGCGGCGTCGCCCCGTCGGCATGCGCGACTCGAGATCGGCGTGCGCGGCGATCAGCGCTCGCGCGCTGGCCAGCCCGGTCGAAGTGCCGCGGACGACGGCGCAGGCGAGCGGCGGCACCTTGGCCTCATCGTGCGTCTGGCACAGCGCGGAAATGCGCGGGTTCGGCCCCGGCGGCCAGCAGCACGGCGACCATGCCCGGGGCGTCGCTGTCGACCGCCTTGTGCAGCAGCGTCTGGCCGTTGGCGTCGATGCCATCGAGCGGCGGCTTGAGCGCGAGCACGGCACGCACCGCGGCCAAGTCGCGCGGGTCGCCGTCGGTCCGGCCGAGAATGGCGAGTTCGGGCCGGTCGGGATGGGCATTGAGAAGCTCCGCCTCGCCCAGCGTCATGTCTTGCAGGCGTGTCGGCGTCCGTTCGAGCACCGCCGCGATGGCATCGCGCGCCGTCGCCCGCGACTGCGCCAAATGCGGGGTGAGCAGCGTCAGCGTCTTGACGTCGCTGGCGACGGCAGCGTCGAGGTAGGCGTCATGAATCGCCCAGGCGGGTAAGCGACGTTCGAGGAACAGGCTGACGACCTCGGGGTGATGCGCCTTGGCCGCCGCCTCGAGCGCGGAGTCGCCCCCGCCCGTCGCCGCCTGCAGAAGGCTTTCTGCCGCGCCCTGTGCCGCCGGATCGGCCCCGGCGTCGCGCAGGCGTCGCGCCGCCTCGACGTGTCCGCCGCGGGCGGCGAGGATCAGCGGCGAGACCGGCAGCGGCGGCAAGGGATCGGCGGCCATGCCGGCAGCGAGCAACAGGCCGACGACACGCGCGTCACCGTTCTTCGCCGCCGCCGCCAGCGCCTCGGGAGTAAACGGCACGCCCAGCTTGGCCAATTCCGCGCGCGGGTCGGCCTTCGCCGGGTGGACGAGGTCGGCCAGGCCCTTGAAGGCGTTGGTGAACTGCGCCAGGCCGCCGACCAGCGAGGCGAACAGCAGAGCAAGGACGACCCACGGGCGTCTTCTTCAGCGCCTCGATCGCCGCCAGCAGCTTCGCCCCCACGGCCGTCCCTCCCTCACCGTCACCGCAGGGTCGCACGGGTGCCGGGCGGCGGCAACGCTGGCGTTCGCCGCGCGGCCACGCTAACCCGCGACATCGCCGCCGGGGCTGCGGCATCCCTCACGACCAGGACCGATCATGGGCTTTCGCTGCGGAATCGTCGGGCTGCCGAACGTCGGCAAGTCGACCCTGTTCAACGCGCTGACGCAGACCGCGGCGGCGGCGGCGGCCAATTACCCGTTCTGCACGATCGAGCCGAACGTCGGCAACGTGCCGGTCCCCGACCCTCGCCTGACCGAGCTCGCCCGCATCGCCGGCAGCGCGAAGATCATCGAGACGCAGCTCGGCTTCACCGACATCGCCGGGCTGGTCCGCGGCGCGTCGAAGGGCGAGGGGCTGGGCAACCAGTTCCTCGGCAACATCCGCGAGACCGACGCCATCGTCCACGTCCTGCGCTGCTTCGACGACGACGACGTCACCCATGTCGAGGGCCGCATCGATCCCGTCGCCGATGCCGAGACGGTCGAGACCGAGCTGATGCTGAGCGACCTCGAAAGCCTGGAGAAGCGCGTCCCGGCCTTCGCCAAGAAGGCGAGCCAGGGCGACAAGGAGGCGAAGGTCGCCGCCAGCGTCCTCGGCCAGGCGCTCGACCTGCTGCGCGAAGGCAAGCCGGCGCGGCTGACCGTGCCGCGCGACGAGGACGAGGCGCGCGTGCTGGGCCAGGCGCAGCTGCTGACCGCCAAGCCGGTGCTCTACGTCTGCAACGTCGAGGAGGCATCGGCGGCCAGCGGCAACGCCCGCTCGGCGGCGGTGGCGGCGATGGCGGCGGCGGCGGGCGCCGGGTCGGTCGTCATCTCGGCGGCGATCGAAAGCGAGATCGCGCAGATGGACCCCGCCGACCGGCCCGAGTTCCTCGACGGGTTGGGGCTGACCGAGACCGGCCTCGCCCGCGTCGTCCGCGCCGGCTACGACCTGCTCGGCCTGCTGACCTACTTCACCGCCGGGCCGAAGGAGACCCGCGCCTGGACGATCACGCGCGGGACCAAGGCGCCGCAGGCGGCCGGCGTCATCCACGGCGACTTCGAACGCGGCTTCATCCGCGCCGAGACGATCGCCTACGACGACTATGTCCGGCTGGGCGGCGAGGCCGGCGCCCGCGACGCCGGCAAGCTGCGGAGCGAGGGCAAGGACTATGTCGTCCAGGACGGCGACGTGATGAACTTCAGATTCAACGTCTAGCGCAGCCGAACGCCGCGAGCACACCGCAGCGCGCCGCTCGCGCTAACAGGCTGGCGGGCAGCGCGACCTTCGCGCTCGACGCGCCTGACGGCGTGCCGCTTCTCTGCTGTTCGTGACTCGCTCCTGCCCGCCGGGAGAGGCGATCACTCGCCGGCGAACGCCACCAGCGTCGCCACCGTCACTCCTGCGGCGCGAAGCTTCGCCGCGCCGCCGAGGTCGGGCAGGTCGATGACGAAGGCCGCGCCGGCGACCTCCGCGCCGCGCCGTGCGCAGCAGCTGGACCGCCGCCAAGGCGGTGCCGCCAGTGGCGATCAGGTCGTCGACGACGAGGACGCGGGCGCCGGGCGGCACGGCGTCGGCGTGGATCTCGACGCGGTCCTCGCCATATTCCAGCGCATAGTTGACCCCGATCACCGCCCCGGGAAGCTTGTTCTTCTTGCGGACGAGGATCAGGCCCTTGCCCAACCGGGCGGCAAGTGCGGCACCGAAGACGAAGCCGCGCGCCTCGATGCCGGCGACGAGGTCGAAGCCGCTCCCGGCCGCGTTCGCCAGCTGCTCGACGGTGGCGGCGAAGCCGGGGCCGTCGAGCAGCAGCGTGGTGATGTCGCGGAACTGGATCCCCGCGTGCGGATAGTCCGGGACCGTACGGATCAGGCGCGCGAGGTCGTCACTCCGCCGGCATCATCTCCGGCTTGGCCCGCTTGAGGTCGGCCCAGACGCGGCTGTAGCTGAGATAGGCGAGGATCGTCAGGATGAGGAGGAAGGCGACGACGCCGACCCCGGTCCGCCGCCGTGCCTCGAGCTTCGGCTCCGCCGTCCAGGTCAGGAACGCCGCGACGTCCTTCGCCATCTGGTCGATCGTCGCCTTGGTGCCGTCGGCATAGGTCACCTGCCCGTCCGCCGACAGCGGCGGCGGCATCGCGATGTTGAGGTGCGGAAATAGGGATTGTAATAGAGCCCGTCGGGCACCTTCCAGTCGGCCGGCACCGGATGGCCGATAGCCGGTGATCAGCGAATAGACGTAGTGCGGGCCATCCTCGCGCGCCTTGGTGATCAGCGACAGGTCGGGCGGCAGGGCGTTGTTGTTCGCCGCGCGCGCCGCCTGCTCGTTGGGATACGGCCCCGGGATCTTGTCGGCCGGCATGCCCTTGCGCGTCGTCGGATCGCCGGTCTTGTCGTCGATCGAGGCGACGTCCGACTGCTTGGCGATCGCCTTGACCTCGGCCGCGGTGAAGCCGATGTCCTGCAGGTTGCGGAACGCGACGCGGTGCAGCGAGTGGCAGGCCGAGCAGACCTCCTTGTAGACCTGATAGCCGCGCTGCAGCTGCGCCCGGTCGAAGGTGCCGAAGATCGCCAGCCCACCGGGGTTGTCGTTCTGCCACTCCACCTCACGCGGGGCGAGATGATATTTGGCGACGAGTTCGGGAGCGGGCGCCTCGCGCGGCACCACCGCACCCCACAACAGCGCCACTGCGAAGACGAGGCCGACGACGCCGGCAATCAGCTTGACCATGGCCTTACTCCGCCGGCTGGCCGGACGCGGGCAGTTCGGCGATGCCGGCACCCTTGGGTTGCAGCGCCACCGGCGCGCCGGTGTCGCCGTGCTTCTTCAGCACCGCCTCCGAGATCGAATTGGGCAGCGGCAGCGGCTTCTCGATCCGGCTGACCAGCGGCACCAGGATCAGGAAGTGGACGAAATAATAGGCGGACGCCAGCTGGCTGATCCGCACCCACGGCTCGCCCGCCGGCTTGCCGCCGCAGACACCGAGGACGAGGACGTCGAGCGAGCAGGACCCAGAACAGCTGGCGCATGATCGGGCGATAGTTGTTCGAGCGCACCGGCGACGTGTCGAGCCACGGCAGGAAGAACAGCAGCAGGATCGACCGAGAACATCGCCAGCACGCCCCACAGCTTGGCCGGGATGAACAGGAAGTCCGCGGTGAAGGCGCGCAGGATCGCGTAGAACGGCCAGAAATACCATTCGGGCACGATGTGCGCCGGCGTCGAGAGCGGGTTGGCCGGGATATAATTGTCCGGCTGGCCGAGCATGTTCGGGCAGGAAGAACACGACGATCGCGAAGCAGCATCAGGTACACGCCGAGCCCGAAGCCAGTCCTTCGCGGTGTAATAGGGATGGAACGGCACCGTGTCCTGCGGCGCCCTTCACGTCGATGCCGGTCGGGTTGTTCGACCCCGGGATGTGCAGCGCCCAGATGTGCAGGATGATGACGCCGACGATGACGAACGGCAGCAGATAATGGAGCGAGAAGAAGCGGTTGAGCGTGGCGTTGTCGGGCGCGAAGCCGCCGAGCAGCCAGGTGTGGATCGTCTCGCCGACCAGCGGAATCGCCGAGAACAGGCCGGTGATGACCGGTCGCGCCCCAGAAGCTCATCTGCCCCCAGGGCAGGACATAGCCCATGAACGCGGTCGCCATCATCAGCAGGAAGATGACGACGCCCGAGCATCCACACCATCTCGCGCGGCGGCTTGTACGAGCCGTAATAGAGGCCGCGGAAGATGTGGATGTAGACGACGATGAAGAAGAACGAGGCGCCGTTGGCGTGCATGTAGCGCAGCAACCAGCCGCCGTTGACGTCGCGCATGATGTGCTCGACCGAATCGAACGCGATCGCGGTGTTGGCGGCATAGTGCATCGCCAGGACGATGCCGGTGATGATCTGGATGACCGAGCGCGACGCCGGCGAGCACGCCGAAGTTCCAGAAATAATTGAGGTTGCGCGGCACCGGATAGCCGGCGCCGACCGCGTTGTAGACGAGGCGCGGGATCGGCAGCCGCTCGTCCAGCCACTGCATGAGCGGGTTGGTCGGCTCGTAATGCTTGGCCCAGGGAAAGCTCATGTCTGCTGTCCTCAACCGATCGTGACGTGGGTGGGCGACTTGAATGTGTATTCGGGCACCTCGAGGTTCTTCGGCGCCGGGCCCTTGCGGATGCGCGCCGCGGTATCGTACTGCGAGCCGTGGCACGGGCAGAAATAGCCGCCGAACGCGCCGCGGTTCTCGCCCTCGCCGGCGCCGAGCGGGACGCAGCCGAGATGGGTGCAGACGCCCAGCGTGATCAGCCAGTTCTCGTGCCCGCGCTTGGTCCGCTGGGCGAGCGTCTGGGGATCGCGCAGCGTCGCTGACATCGGCACCGCCTTCGCCTCGGCGATCTCCTTCGGCGTCAGGTTGCGGACGAACAGCGGCTGCTCGCGGAACTGAGCTTGATCGCCTGGCCCGGCTCGATCTCCGACAGGTCGACCTCGGTCGTGCGCCAGCGCCAGCACGTCGGCCGACGGGTTCATCTGGTTGATCAGCGGCAAGCACCGCGACGGCGCCGACGCCGGCGAACGCCACCGCTGGCGATGTTGATGAAGTCGCGGCGGCGCTCGCCGCTCTCGGTCAGGTCGTCGCTCGGCTGCGTCGCCATCAGGGTTTCTGCCTCAACACGAAGGGGCGCCGGGAACGGGCCCCGCGCCGATTGTGTCCGTCTGTAGCCGCGCCCGCGACGCTTCTGCAACGGGCATTTTGGCGCGGGTGCGTCAGCCTGCCCCGGCGAGCGCGGCCACCACCGCCGGCAGCAGTGCCGGATCGCCGGCGGCGACGACGCGGCCGTCGCCGTCGCGGCGCAGCGGCGCCCCGGCCCAGTCTGTCATCGCCCCGCCCGCCCCGGCGACCACCGGCACCAGCGCGGCCCAGTCGTAGAGCTTCAGGTTGGCCTCGACGACGAGGTCGACGTGGCCGCTGGCGAGCAGGCCGTAGTTGTAGCAGTCGCCGCCATAAATCGTCTCGCCGGCCGCTGCGCGGACGCGCTCGAAGGCGGCGAAGTCGGCGGTGCTGAAATAGTGCGGCGAGGAGGTCGCGAGGTGAGCACCGGGCCAGGCCGCCCGTCGCGTTGCGGCCGCCCGCCCCGACAGGGATGTCGGCCGCCCCGCCGCGCCGGTCCAGCGGTCGCCGGTGATGCACTGGTCGATCACGCCGAGCACCGGCACCCCGTCCTCGAGCAGGGCGATCAGCGTGCCGAAGATCGGCCGCCCGGCGACGAAGCTGCGCGTGCCGTCGATCGGGTCGAGCACCCAGACGCGCGCGGCGTCGGGCCGATCCTCGCCATATTCTTCGCCGATGACGCCGTCGCCGGGGCGTTCGGCGGCGAGGATCGCGCGCATCGCCGCTTCGGCGGCGCGGTCCGCCACGGTGACGGGCGAGGCGTCGGCCTTGGCCTCGACGGCGGCTAGCGCGCGGAAATGCGGGCGGATCGCCGCGCCGGCGGCATCGGCCAGGGCGTGGGCGAGCGCGAGGTCGGCGTCGGTCACAGGCCGAGATCCGCCAGGATCATCGCCCGATGCTCGTCGAGCGCCGGCGCCTTGGGTCGCACCGGCGGGTCGGCAAAGCCGCTGAGCTTGACCGGATTGCCGGCGGCGAGCAGCGGCGAGCCATCGGGAAAGGCAGTGGTGATCGCCATGTTGCGCGCCCGCACCTGACGGTGGTCGAGCGCCTGCGCGACGTCGTGCAGCGGCCCGCACGGCACGCCCGCGGTCTCCAGCACCGCCAGCCAGTGGGCCGTCGTCCCGCTCGCCAGCCGCGCCTCGATCACGGCGGCCAGGGCATCCGCATGCTCGGTCCGCGCCGCATTGGTGGCGAAGCGCGCGTCACCGGCCAGGTCGAGCTCCAGCGCCGCGTCGAGTGCCTTGAACAGGGCGTTGTTGCCGGCGGCGACGACGATCTGCCCGTCGGCGCAGGCGAAGGCGGCGAAGGGCGTGATCGACGGATGGCGCGCGCCCAGCGGCCCCGGCGCGACGCCGGTCACCGCATAGCGCGCGACTGCGTTTTCCAGGATGGCGATTTGGCCGTCGAGCATGGCGACGTCGACGAAGCGCCCCTCGCCGCTCGTCGCGCGGTCGTGGAGCGCGGCGAGGATGCCGACGGCGGTGAACAGCCCGGCGGCGATGTCGCCGATCGAGGTGCCGACGCGCGCCGGCTTGCCGCCGGGCCAGCCGGTCACCGACATGATGCCGCCCATCGCCTGGACGATCATGTCATAGGCCGGGCGGGCGCGGTCGGGGCCGGTGTGGCCGAAGCCGCTGGTCGCGGCGTAGACCAGCCGCGGATGGCGCGCGTGCAGCGCCGTCCAGCCGAGGCCGAGGCGGTCCATGACGCCGGGGCGGAAGTTTTCCACCAGCACGTCGGCGCGGGCGAGAAGCGCGTCGAACACGACACGGTCGCCGGGGTCGGCAAGGTCGAGGGCGATCGATTCCTTGCCGCGGTTGATGCTGGCGAAATAGGCCGACTGGCCCGAGTTGCCGGCCTTGAACGGGCCGATGTGCCGGCTGTCATCGCCGATTTCCGGCCGCTCGACCTTGACCACGCGCGCGCCGAGGTCCGCCAGCACCATCGTGGCATAGGGGCCGGCGAGCACGCGCGACAGGTCGACGATCAGCAGGTCGTCGAGCGGGCCGGCGCGGGTCATGGGTCGAGTGGTAGGGCGGGCGCGCGGGCGCGTCCACCGCGCTGGCGATCTGCGCGCGCGCGCGATAGGGAGCGGCCATGGCCAGCGGCGATCCTCCCCCTGACGTAACGGTGGTCGTGCCCCACTTCCGCGACTTCGTTCGCCTCGACCGCTGCCTCGCGGCGCTGGCGGCGCAGGACTTCGCCGGCACCAGCGAGATCGTCGTCGCCGACAACGCCTCGCCCGAGGGTCTGGACGAAGTCGAGCGGGTCGTCGCCGGCCGGGCGCGGGTCGTCGTCCAGCCGGAGAAGGGTGCCGGCCCGGCGCGCAACGCCGGCGTCGCCGCCGCCCGCGGACGGGTCCTTGCCTTCACCGATTCGGACTGCGTCCCCGATCCCGGGTGGCTGGCGGCCGGCGTCGCCGCGGTCGACGCGACAACGATCGCCGGCGGCCGGATGACGGTGCTGACCGGCACGCCGCGCACGGCGGCCGAGGCCTTTGAAACGGTCTTCGCCTTCGACAACGCGGCCTATGTCCGGACCAAGGGCTTCACCGTCACCGCCAACCTGTTCACGCTGCGCGCCGTCTTCGACCGCGTCGGCCCATTCCGCACCGGCGTCTCGGAGGACGTCGAGTGGTGCTGGCGCGCCCGCGATGCCGGGCTGCGGCTGGTCTATGTCCCCGAGGCCGTCGTCGGCCATCCGGCGCGGCGCAACTGGGGCGAACTGGCCGGCAAGTGGCGGCGGCTGGTCGACGAGACCGTTGCCCTTGACCGCGAGCAGGGTCGCTCGAGCGCATGGATTGCGGCGCGCGCCTGGGCGATGCTGCTGGCGACGCCGCTGGCCATGGCCAGAGCGGTCGCGTCGCCGCAGCTCGCCGGCGCGGGCGAGCGGTTCGGTGCGGCGGTCACGCTCGCCCGCGTCCGCGCCTTCCGCTTCGCCCGGCTGCACGCCCGTGCGTGGAGCGACTAGGCGCTCCGGCGCTTCAGCGCGCGCAGCAAGGCGGGCGGGACCCAGTCGTGGATCAGATGGCGGCGGGCGACCTCGCGGTCGGGGACATCGCCGGTCCCCGGGCGCGGCTTGAACACCGTCGTCCGTACCGGCACGTCGGCCAACCCGGCCTCGGGCGCCGTGTAATAATAGAGCGCGATCGAGCGGCGCGACCGCTCGGGCGGGCAGGCGACGGGGTCGGGCACGCCGTGGAAGCTGTCGAGCTCGGTGTTGAAGATCACCGCCCGGCCGAGCGCCGGCGCGACCGACTGCCGCCGGACTTTCATGTCGGTCGACCACAGCTCGAGGTTGCCGTTCCACTCCGGCTGCCAGTCGTCGTTGAGGTAGATCAGCAGGTTGATCCGCCGCAGCAGGTTCATGCCCTTGTGGACGTTGAAGTCGGCGTGGACACCGAGATGGCCGCCGGCCTTGGTCTCGTGCAGCCCGGCCCCGGCGTAATAAGGGTCGGCGATCAGCTTCTTGATGCCGGTCAGGGCCTCGATGAAGCGCAGCATCGGCTCGGCGTTCATCTCGGCGAGGAAGGCGCGCAGCGCCGGCGTCGTCACCTCGTGTGGCTGCCATTCGTACTTTAGCCGCTCCTGCGCGCGATCGTAGTACTTCTTGTCAGCGCTGGTGTCGGGCCATTCGGCGACCAGCCGGCGCAGGACGTCGGCATCGATGAAGTCGTCGAGGACGATATGCGGGAAGGGTTCCGCCGACACATAGCGATCGTGCAGGGCCTCGCCGGCGGCGATGCACTGTGCCCGGTCGAGGGCGACGACGTCGCCGGACAGGCGTTGGGTCTCAAGGACCGGCATTCGACTCAACTCCCTGCCAGCGACCGGAACAGCTTCCGGAGGACGTCGCGATAGGCGTCGAGCCGGGCCTCGACGCGGGTCAGCCCGGCGGCAACCTCGGTCTTCAATATCGCGCGGTCGTCGAGCGCGGCAAGGACGAAGGCCAGCGCCGCCACCGTGCCCATGCCGGTGTACGGCACCAGGCGCGTATAGTTGAGCGACCCGAACAGGCCTTCGAACTTGCGGCTATACGATATGGGCACGACGGGCACCCCGCTCGAGAAGGCGGCGATGCAGGCGTGCATCCGCGCCGCCACCAGCGCGTCGAGCCCGGCGATGTGGCTTTTGGCCGCCGACGGCGAGGCAAAGTCGGGGACGCGGACCAGCGCCGGCCAGCGCGCGGCGAGCCCGTCGGCGACGGCGCCGTCGTCCTCGTGGCGCTGCAGCTTGTCGTTGACATGGGCGATCAGCTCCACCTGCACGTCGCCGCGGGCGAGCAGCGCCTCGATGACGCCTGTCATCAGCGCCCGGTAGTCGTAGCCAAGGGCGAACTCGCCCTTGCCGGTGTGGCCGCCGTTCCACAGCAGGCCGGAGACGTTGACGCCGATCCGCGGCGGCCCTTCGCGCGGCGGCGGCGGCGTGTAGGTCAGGGCGAAGGCGACGTCGACGGCATAGACCGGCTCCACGCCGGGAACGAGCGCGCGCACCGCCTCGGCCGACCGCGCGTCGCGGACGACGACTGCCCGCGCGCGGCGCAGCGACCAGCGCGCGACGGCATTCAGCGCGCGCTTGGCCGGCGTGTCGCCCTGGAACGGGCCGATCGTCTGCGGCGAGAACACCAGCGGCACGCGCTGCGCCACCGCCGCCGCCTTCGACGCGACAATCCAGGCATAGCGCTTGAGCGGGTAGATGTCGGTGAAGCTGTCGCCGCCGCCAATGTCGAGAATACAATCGAGCCGCCCCAGCCGGCCGACGACAGCCGGCAGCGATTTGGTCCCAATCGGCGCGAATTCGACGTCGGGGTCGTTGACGTAGGGCGTGCCGACGTCGTTGAAGCCAAGGATGACGAAGCGCGGATCGATCCCCAGCTCGGCGGCGACGCCCCGGACCAGCGCGATGTTGCCGACCGTCAGGGCGCCGACGCCGAGGTTGCCCGAGCGGTCGGAGTGCCACAGCAGGCCGATGTCGAGCCGGCTCATGCGGCGAACCCGGTTGCGCCGGCAAAAGCGGGTTGATATTGCGCTGCAACGTAGATCATGGCCTTCGGGTAGCATCTCGTGCGCCGCCGACAAGAGTGATGTTGATGACAATTGACGAGATCACCCGCAAGATCGCCGATGTCATGGTCGACGTGTTCGACGTCGATGAGGCCGATATCACGCCGACAACCTCGGCAGATGACATCGAGGAGTGGGACAGTCTCAGTCATATCCGGTTCATCATTACGCTCGAGCGGCTATTCAAGATTAAATTTCTTAATGAAGAGATCGCCGACCTGAAGAACGTGGGTGACCTGGCGCGGGTCATCCGGGCCAAGCTCCCCGCCTGACGGCCGGGAGGCGCGTTCCCATGTATGCCGATCTTGACTGGCTGGAGGCCGAGTACGATTTCCGGCCGCAGCTCAAGGCACTCCGCGCGGAGATCGCCGCCGGCGGCGCGGTCGAGGAACGGCTGCACGGCCTCGCCCGCTTCCGTCTCGACCTCAACCAGCTCGGCCTGCTTGGCGGCGCGGCGGCGGCCTATCTCGCCGGCGATCCGGCGCCCGGTCCCCTGGCCGAGTCCGTCTCGGCCTGATCGGCTCGGGCACGCTGGCACTCGTCGAGCCGGCGATCGTCGCGTCGGCACTTCGCCACCGCGTGCTGGTGAGTGTCGTCGGCGGCGACTACGGCAGCGCCGTGCGCGACGCACTGGACCCGGCGAGCACGATCCGGACGGCGAACCTCGACCTGGCGATGGTCGCGCTCGATCACCGCACCCTCGGCCTCGACCGCGTTCAGGTTGCGCCGGGAGCAGCGGCAGAAGTGGTGGCGGCGGCGACGGCAACGCTGTCGGCGATGATCGACGGGCTGGCGTCGGCGACAGCCGGTGGCGTGCTGGTGGCGACGATCCCGCCGCCGGCGGAGCCGCTGTTCGGCAGCCTCGACGCGGTCGAGCCGGGTTCGGTCGCCGCCCAGGTCGCGGCGGTGAACGCCCAGATCGTCGCCTGGGCCCGCGACAAGCGCATCGTCCTGGTCGACATCGCCCGCGCCGCCGCGCTGGTCGGGCTCGACCGCTGGCACGACGCCGGCCAGTGGCACGCGGCCAAGCTGCCGTTCGACCCCGAGCTCGTGCCTTTTTACGCCGACGTCGTCGCCCGGACGGTGGCGGCGATCCGCGGCACGACGCGCAAGTGCCTCGTCCTCGACCTCGACAACACGTTGTGGGGCGGGGTCATCGGCGACGACGGCGTCGACGGCATCAAGCTCGGCCAGGGCTCGGCGGCGGGCGAGGCGTTCCTCGCCATCCAGCAGACTGCGCTGGCCCTGCGCGAACGCGGCATCATCCTCGCGGTGTGCTCGAAGAACGACGACGACGTCGCGCGCACGCCGTTCCGCGATCACCCGGACATGCCGCTGAAGGAGGCGCACATCGCCGCCTTCGTCGCCAACTGGGGCGACAAGGCGACCAACCTGCGGGCCATCGCCGCGGCGCTCAACATCGGCTTGGACAGCCTGGTCTTCCTCGACGACAACCCGGTCGAGCGGGCGCAGGTCCGCCGCGAGCTGCCGATGGTCGCCGTACCCGAGCTGCCCGTAGACCCGGCGCTATACCCGCGCGCGCTGCTCGCCGGCGGCTGGTTCGAGGCGGTCGCCTTCGCCGACGAGGACCGGGCCCGCGCCGACCAGTACCGCGCCAACGCCGAGCGCGCGGCCTTCGCCGGCACCAGCGACATGGCCGGCTATCTCGCCAGCCTCGACATGGTCGCCGACTTCCGCCCGTTCGACGCCGTCGGCCGCGTCCGCATTGCCCAGCTGATCAACAAGTCGAACCAGTTCAACCTGACCACCCGCCGCTACACCGAGGCGCAGGTCGCGGCGCTGGAGACGGATCCGGCGAAGATCACCATGCAGATCCGCCTCGTCGACCGCTTCGGCGACAACGGCATGATTTCGGTCGTCATCGTCGACACCGCCAGCTGGGAGATCGACACCTGGCTGATGAGCTGCCGCGTGCTCGGCCGGCGGATGGAGGAGGCAGTGCTGGCGCAGGTCGTCGCCGCCGCCCGCACCCGCGGCGCGACGGAGCTGACCGGCCGCTACATCCCCTCGGCCAAGAACCGGATGGTCGCCGACCATTATGCCAAGCTGGGCTTTGCCGCCGCCGGCGGCGACGGCGAGGCGACGCTGTGGCGGCTCGATCTGGCCAGCTACACCGCGCCCGACCTGCCGATGCGCGTCGAATCGACGGTCGCCTGAATGGTCACGCCCGACTGGACGCGCCGGCTGCTGGCGATCCTTGGCGTCGCGCTGTCGGCCGCGGCGGCGGCGGCGGCCTTGCCCGACAATCCGTACCAGCGCTGGCAGCTGATCGAGAACACGCTCTACGCCAATGCGACGTGGAGCTATGAGCGGATCCATTTCGATCCCCGGCCGATCGACGTGGCCATCCTGGGCGCGTCGCGCACCGAGATGGGGCTCAGCGCGCCGGCGGTCGAGGGCGGCCTCGCCGCGCGCGGCCTGCCGCTCCACGTCGCCAACCTGTCGGTCGTCGAGGACGGCCGCAACCTGCAGTGGGCGATCGCCGACGAGCTGCTGCGTGCGCGCCGTCCCCGCCTACTCGTGCTGATGATCGGCGAGACGGTTCACCGCTGGGGCCATCCCGGGTTTAAATATGTCGCGCCCGCGGCCGCCGTCGCCGCGCCGCCGGCCGCGTTCCTCCACAACTGGCCCGCCGACGTCGCCTATCTGCCGTACCGCCAGATGCTGCTGTTCGCCGCCGCCCGCGCGCCGGACTGGGCCGGCCTGCGCGACCGCTTCGATCCCGCGCGCTACGCCGCCAAGCCGCAGGACTATTCGCGCTCGCACACGCTGACCGACGGCCGCCACATCGACATGGATGCGACGCGCAGCGCGGCCGAGCTGGAGGCCGAGCGCGCCGCCTTCGCCGGGCGACGGCACCCGTCGCACCTGCCGGCGGCGCTGGCGCGGCTGACCGACCGCGACGATCATGTCTATGTCGCCGCGATTGCCGCCGCCGCCCGTGCCCGCGGCGCGCAGGTGATGTTCGTCTTCCTGCCCGAGTTCGGCGGCGCGACGACGATCGCCGACCGCGACTTCTACGCGCGCTACGGCACCATCGTCGACGCCGGCGACCTGGCGCACGACGCGGCGCTGTTCCAGGGCTTCGCCCACCTCAACCGGCGCGGCGCGCTCGTCGCCAGCGACCGCCTGGCGGCAGCCATCGCCGCAACTCCGACGCCGGCGGCCATCGCTGGCCTTCCCCGCGCGGTGGCCGGCTGATGCTGTTCAACAGCTTCGTCTTCATCTTCGGCTTCCTGCCGGTCGCGCTGGTCTCCTTCTATCTCAGCGGCCGCCTGTTCGGGCAAAAGACGGCGGCGGTCGTCCTCAGCCTCGCCAGCCTGGTATTCTACGCCTGGTGGCGGCCGCGCGACCTGCCGATCCTGCTGTTCGCCATCGTCTTCAACTTTGTGTTGGGCGAGCTGATCCAACGGGCGCGGGCGCACGAGCGACCGGGCGTCGCCAAGGCGTGGCTGGTGTTCGGCCTGGTCATCGACCTCGGCCTTCTCGGCTACTACAAATACGCTAATTTCGTCGTCGACAACGTTGCCGCGGCGACCGGGAGCAGCTTCACCCTGCCCCATATCGTCCTGCCGCTGGCGATCTCCTTCTTCACCTTCCAGAAGATCGCCTATCTCGTCGATACCTCGCGCGGCATCGTCAAGGGCACTGGGCCGATCGAGTTCGGCCTGTTCGCCGCCTTCTTCCCGCAGCTTCTCGCCGGGCCAATCGTCCATTATTCGGAGATCATCCCGCAGCTGCGGGCGCCGACCTTCGCCCGGCTGATGAGCCGCAACCTGGTTATCGGCCTCGTCATCTTCACCATCGGCCTCGCCAAGAAGACGATCGTCGCCGACACGCTGGCCAGCTACGCCAATCCGCTGTTCCTGCACGCGAGCGGCCAGCAGTGGGACGTCGTCCGCGCCTGGACGGCGGCGGTGACCTACACGCTGCAGCTGTACATGGACTTCTCGGGCTATTCCGACATGGCGATCGGGCTGGGGCGGATGTTCGGGGTCAAGCTGCCGCTCAATTTCCATTCGCCGCTGCGCGCGGCGTCGATCATCGACTATTGGCGGCGCTGGCACATGACGCTGCAGCGGTTCCTGCTCGCCTATGTCTACCAGCCGATCGCCCTGCCGCTCAATCGCTGGTCGGCCGAGCGCGGCTTCACCGGCTGGGGCGCCTTCGCCGCCGGGGTCGGGCTGCCGACCTTCATCACCTTCGTCCTCATCGGCGTGTGGCACGGCGCGGGGTGGACGTTCGTTGTCTTCGGCGTGATGCACGCCGTCTATGTCCTGGTGAACGAGGCCTGGCGCGAGCGGCGCAAGCAGGCCAACCGCCGGCGACGCAAAGCCAAGCTGCCGCCGCTGGTCATCGGCCGCGGCGAGGTGGTCGGCTACCACGTCCTGACGCTGATCTGCGTCGCCTTCGCCAACGTCGTCTTCCGTGCCACCGGCCTGGCCGACGCCGGGGCAATCACCGGCGCCATGGCCGGCCTCGCCGGTGCCGGCACCACCCGCTACCTGCCCCCCGCACCGCTGGTCCTGCTGGTTGCGGCAACGGTGGCGATCGTCGCGCTGCTGCCCAATACGCAGCAGATCATGGCCGCCTATCGGCCGGCGGTGAATTACGGCGAGTGGGCCGACGTCAACCACCCGCCGCTGATGTGGCGCTGGCGGCCGGACGCGCGCGGCATCGTCTTCGCCGGCGTCCTGCTGTTCGCCGCGGTGATGTTCATCCAGCGCGGCCAGGCCGTGTTCCTCTACTTCAACTTCTAGGGCGATGCGCCGCGCCGGCTGGCCTCGCATCCTGCTGACGATCCTGGCGGTGGGCCTGGTCGCCGCGGTCGCTGCCGCCCTTCTCCCCGACAATCCCTACCAGCGCTACGCGACGCTCGACCACACCATCCAGAACCGCGTCCGCTGGATCTATGAGCGCCTCCATTTCGACCCGACGCCGGTCGATGTCGCCGTCATCGGCCCGTCGCGCAGCGGCGCCGGCGTCAGCTCGCCGCGGCTCGAGGCCGACCTCGCCGCGCAGCGGCCACGCCTTGGCACACGGTCAACTTCTCGCTCCCCGAGAACGGGCGCGACCTCAACTGGGTGATCCTGCAGGAACTGCTGGCGACCAAGCACCCGCGGCTGGTCGTCATCGGCGTGCTGGAGAAGCCGAGCCGTTTCGGCCATCCCGCCTACAAATATGTCGCGCCGGCGGGCGACCTCGCCGACCCGGCCTATCTGGGTAACCTCAACTATCTGACCAACCTGATCTATCTGCCGTACCGCGCGATGCGGCTGGCCCTGGCCCGGCTCGTGCCGCAGGCGTTCGATCTGCCGCGCGGCTTCGACCCGGCGCGCTATCTCGGCAGCAACGACGACACCACCGTGACCTTCCGCGCCGGCGACGGGACGCTGGTCGAGCGCGAGGCGGTCGTGTCGCGGGCGGCGCTGCTTGCCGGCAAGGCGCGCTACGAACGCGGCGTCCGGCCGCCGCTGCTCGGGCCGGCGCTTGCCGACGTCGAGTTCGGCGACGAACGGACGTACATCCGGCGCATGGCCGCCTTGGCGCGCGGCCACGGCGTGCGGCTCGCCTTCCTGTTCCTGCCTTATTATGACGGCCCGACCGACCTGCAGGAGCGCGCGCTCTACGAACGGTTCGGGCCCGTCCTCGACGCCGGGTTCGTCCGGAGCCATGCGGCGTGGTATTCCGACGTCGCCCACCTCAATCACGCCGGCGCGCTGGTCGTCACCGACTGGCTGGCGCCGCAGCTGCCCGCGCTGGCCGGAGATGCCAAATGAGCGAAGCCCCCGTCCTCCATCACGTCGGCATCGTCGTCCCCGACGCCGACGAGATGGCCGCGATGATGGCGACGCTGGGGCTGGCCGAGGACTATCGCGGCTATGTCCCGGAGTTCAGCGCGCTGTGCGTGTTCACCCGCGGCAACGGCGCCTCGCCGGTCGAGTTCGTCATCCCCGACGGCGGGCCGCTGCTGAAGTTCAACAAGGGGCTGGGTGGCCTGCACCACCTCGCCTATCTGACCGCCAGCCTCGACGCCAAGGCAGCCGAGCTGGCGGCGCAGGGTATGCGCTTCCTCGAGGACCGGCACGTCAAGGGCGCCGGTCCGTTCCGCTGCAACTTCCTGTCGCCGATCTACACCCGCGGGCTTACCGTGGAGTATATCGAGCTGCTGTAAGCGTCAGCGTCCGCGCGAGCGGACGGGGTTGACGACGACGCGCGGGTCGCGTGCCGGGCCGCGACCGGTGTAGCCGCCGCTGCCCTTGCCGCCGCCGGCGCCACCACCGGCACCGCCGCGCCCGCCGCCGCCGCGCCGGCCGCTGTTGCCATGCGGACGCGCCGCCATGCTGCGCGGGTCGACGTGACGCTCGGCCGGGGGCGCCGCCTTCTCGACCGCGGCGGTCTGGGCGACGGCGGCACGGAAGTCGGCCGGCAGCGGGACGACGTCGATCTTCATCCGCGTCAGCTTCTCGATGTCCTTCAGGTACGGCCGCTCGTCGTCGGCGCAGAAGGCGATCGCGCTGCCGCCGGCACCGGCGCGCGCGGTGCGGCCGATGCGGTGGACGTACTGCTCGGGAACGTTGGGCAACTCGTAGTTGATGACGTGGCTGACGGCGTCGATGTCGATGCCGCGCGCGGCGATGTCGGTCGCCACCAGGACGCGCACCTGACCCTTCTTGAAGCTGTCGAGCGCGCGCTCGCGCTGGGCCTGGCTCTTGTTGCCGTGGATCGCGACGGCCTGGACGCCGCCGTTGCCGAGCTGACGGACGACACGATCGGCGCCGTGCTTGGTGCGGGTGAAGACCAGCGCCCGGTCGACGCCCGGCCCGCGCAGGACGAGCTGGAGCAGCGCCGGCTTCTCGCTCTGGTTAACGAAGGTCACGCCCTGGGCGACGCGCTCGGCGGTGGTCGCCGCCGGCTGCACCGCGACCTTGACCGGATCGGTCAGGTACCGCGCGGCAAGCTCCTCGATCGCCCGCGGCATGGTCGCCGAGAAGAACAACGTCTGGCGCTGCCGCGGCAGCAGCGTGACGATCCGCTTCAGGGCATGGATGAAGCCGAGGTCGAGCATCTGGTCGGCCTCGTCGAGGATCAGCACCTCGACCTTGCGCAGGTCGATGGCGCCGCGGTCGACGAGGTCGATCAGCCGGCCGGGCGTGGCGACGAGGACATCGACGCCGTGCGCCATGACCCGCTCCTGGCGCGCGATCGGCACGCCGCCGAACACGGTCGTCACCGACAGGCGCATGAACTTGCCGTACTGGGTGAAGCTCTCGGCGATCTGGCTGGCGAGCTCACGCGTCGGCGCGAGGACGAGGGTACGGACGCCGCCGCGGGTCGCCGCGCGCGGCTTTTCCGCCAGGCGGTGGATGGTCGGCAGCGCGAAGGCGGCAGTCTTGCCGGTGCCGGTCTGGGCGATGCCGCAGAGGTCACGGCCGGCGAGCACCGGCGGGATCGCCTGCGCCTGGATCGGCGTCGGCGTGGTGTAGCCCTTGGCGGTCAGCGCCCGCTGGATCGGTTCGGCGAGGCCGAAATCGGAAAAGTGGGTCATGGAAAGTTCTTTCGTGGGTTCGACGCCGCACGACAGCGTTCACCGGAAAATCGGCGAACGAGCGCGGCTCGTTCGACGACCCGCGTGATGGGGGTGGCCTGGTTGGCTCGCGCCTGAGGTCGGGGCCTGCGCCGGAAGCCGGCTGATCACGCACCCCGCCGGACGGACCAAGCCGTCGACGCGGCCTCGCATATCGTCGCCGCAGCGCAACAAGTCAAGCGCGGCTCAGCGGTCGAAGGCGACCGACTGGGTCAGGACCTGCGTCGGCAGGATGTTTGCCAGGTACATTTCGATCTTGTCGAGCCGCGTGCCGAGCGGGTCGGTCTTGGCCGCGATCGCGGTTTCGGCCGCCTCGGCCGCGGCGCTCGCCTTGTCGGCGGCGCCGTCGGCGGCCGTCCGGGCCTCGTCCTCGAGCGCGGCGATCCGAGACTTCAGGTCGTCGATCGACTCCAGGATCGACTGGATCGCGCTGTTGGTGTCGTCGTCCATCCCGCTCTCCCCCGCTGGCCGCGACTATGGCATAGTTCCGTGGCGGCGGAAACGTTGCGCCGCCGTCCCCGAGGAGGCCGCTGATGCCCGTGCCCTGGCCCACCCTTGACTGGGCGGCGTGGCGCGAGACCGCGCTCCACCTGCAGCTGATGACGCAGGTCGCGGGCAAGGTGCGGCTGAAATTGAGCCCGTGGCTCAATCACAGCTGGCACGTCGCGCTGTACGTGACGCCGCGTGGGCTGACGACCTCACCGATCCCGTCGGCGGGGTTCGAGTTCAGCATCGACTTCGACCTTGTCGCCGCCGAACTGGTCATCGCCTGCAGCCGCGGCGACGCGCGGCGGCTGCCGCTGGCGGCGGGCACGATCGCCGACTTCTACGCGGGTGTGATGGCGGCGCTGGCAGACCTAAGCGTCGCGGTCGTGATCGACGACCGGCCCAATGAGGTTGCCGACCCCGTGCGCTTCCGCGACGACCGCCGCCCGCGCCCGTTCGACGCCGCCGCGGCGCGGGACTTCCACCTCGCACTTCTCCGGGCCGACGCACTGCTGAAAAGCTTCCGCACCGGCTTCATCGGCAAGGCGAGCCCGGTGCACTTCTTCTGGGGCAGCTTCGACCTCGCCGTCACCCGCTTTTCCGGCCGTCGGGCGCCGCGTCATCCGGGCGGCCCGGGCCTGCCGCTGGCGGTAGCGCAGGAGGCATACAGCCACGAGGTGTCGTCCGCCGGCTTCTGGCCGGGCAGCGACGCCTGGCCTCACGCCGCCTTCTACAGCTATGCCTACCCCGTGCCGGCGGGGTACGCCGAGGCCGCCGTACCCGCACCGGCGCGTTTCGCATCCGAGCTGGGCGAGTTCGTCCTGCCGTATGACGCGGTGCGGGCGGCAGCCGATCCGGAGGCGCTCGTCCTGGCCTTCCTCCAGGCGAGCTACGCCGCCGCGGCCGACCTCGGCCACTGGGACCGGGCGAGCCTCGACTGTGCGCTCGGGCGACCCGGACGGCCGCGCACAATCGCTTGATATCTTGTTTGCCGCGCCCGGCGGGTGCATGACGGGGGCAGGTCATGCTCACCCAACGGTCCAGATACGCGCTGCGCGCCCTGATCTTCCTGGCCCGCACCGGCAGCGTCGCGCCCGTGCCGATCAGCGTCATCGCCGCCGACCAGAAGCTGCCACGCAAGTTCCTCGAGATCATCCTCCTCGACCTCAAGAACGGCGGGCTGGTGGCGAGCTACCGCGGCAAGATGGGCGGCTACCGTCTTGCCCGATCGCCGCACGCGATCAGCTTCGGCGAGATCATCCGCCTGATCGAGGGGCCGCTGGCGCTGGTGCCGTGCGTCAGCGTCACGCGCTATCATCGCTGCGCCGACTGCTACGACGAGGCGGTGTGTGTCATCCGCAAGGTCATGCTCGAGGTCCGCGAGGGCACCGCGGCCATCCTCGATTCGACGACGCTCGCCGACATGGTCGAGCGGCGGGAAGCGGCCTAGGCCCCGCCGCCGGCCGGTCAGCGTATACCGCGGCGAAGCGCAACTTTCCCGCGCCGATATTTTTACGCGATTGCCTACTTACCCGCTCGGGATACGTTCATCTCCGAACGACAGGAGGGCGCCCATGCGGATGATTATCGGCCTGGCTATGCTGCTGGGCATCATGGCGGCCACGGCGCCGGTCCACGCCGCCGAGATCACGCTGCTCAACGTCAGCTACGATCCGACACGCGAACTGTACAAGGACATAGACGCTGCCTTCGCCGCCGCGTGGAAGGCGAAGACCGGCGACACCGTCGTCATCAACCAGTCGCACGGCGGTTCGGGCAAGCAGGCGCGCAGCGTCATCGACGGGCTGGAGGCCGATGTCGTGACCCTCGCGCTGGCCTATGACATCGACGAAATCGCCGCCAAGGGGCAACTGCTCCCCGCGACGTGGCAGAAGCGCCTGCCGTACAATTCGACGCCCTATTACTCGACGATCGTCTTCCTCGTCCGCAAGGGCAATCCCAAAGGCATCCACGACTGGGACGACCTGGTGAAGCCGGGGGTCAGCGTCATCACACCCAATCCCAAGTCGAGCGGCGGCGCGCGCTGGAACTATCTTGCCGCCTGGGGCTATGCGACGAAGACGTACGGCGCGGGCAAGGCCAAGGACTTTGTGACCAAGCTCTACCACAATGTGCCCGTGCTCGATTCGGGCGCGCGCGGCTCGACGACCACCTTCGTCCAGCGCGGGCAGGGCGACGTCCTGCTCGCCTGGGAGAATGAGGCGTATCTCGCCACGCACGAGGCGGGCGGCGACCAGTTCGAGATCGTCACGCCGTCGGTCAGCGTGCTCGCCGAGCCGCCGGTCGCCGTGGTCGACAAGAACGCCGAGAAGCACGGCACGACCAAGGTCGCCGAGGCGTACCTGCGCTTCCTCTACACGCCGCAGGCGCAGGAGATCATCGCCCACGACTTCTACCGTCCGCGCGATCCCGCGGTCGCGGCCAAATATGCGCAGGCCTTCAGGCCGCTGCAGCTGTTCACCATCGACCGCAATTTCGGCGGCTGGACGCGGACGCAGAAGGCGCACTTCGACGACGGCGGCATCTTCGACCAGATCTTCGAGGCGGCGAAGCGCTGAGTACGGTCATCGCCTTGCCGGCGCGCGCCGCGTCTGTCGGCTGGCGGCCGCGATCGACGATCCCCGGCTTCGGCCTGACGCTCGGCTTCACGCTGTTCTATCTCTCGGCAATCGTGCTGATCCCGCTATCGGCGATCTTCATCAAGACCGCGGGGCTGGGGCCGCACGAGTTCGCCGCGGTTGCCTTTTCGCGTCGCGCGGTCGCGGCCTACCGCTTGAGCTTCGGCGCGGCGGCGGCGGCGGCCGCGATCAACAGCGTCTTCGGGCTGCTCGTCGCCTGGGTGCTGGTGCGCTACGCCTTTCCGGGCAAGCGCGTCGTCTCGGCGCTGGTCGACCTGCCCTTCGCCCTGCCCACCGCGGTCGCCGGCATCGCGCTGACGGCGCTCTATGCGCCGGGCGGTTGGGTCGGGCAGTGGCTGCCGGTCAAGGTCGCCTTCACGCCGCTGGGGGTCGTCGTCGCGCTGACCTTCATCGGCATGCCCTTCGTCGTCCGCACCGTCGAGCCGGTACTCGCCGACCTGGGTGCAGACGTCGAGGAGGCGGCGGCGAGCCTGGGGGCAGGGCGGCTGCAAACCTTCCGGCGCATCATCCTGCCGGCGATCGCCCCGGCGCTCGCCACCGGCTTTGCCCTGGCCTTCGCCCGTGGCGTCGGCGAATACGGCAGCGTCATCTTCATCGCCGGCAACTTGCCGTTCCGCTCCGAAATCGCGCCGCTGCTGATTGTCCAGCAACTGGAGCAGTTCAACTATAGCGGCGCCACCGCCATCGCCGCGACGATGCTGGCCGCCTCGTTCGCCGTGCTGCTGGCGATCAACGTGCTGCAGGCGTGGGACCGTCGGCGGATGGCGCCGCTGTGATTGCCCCGCCGTCTACCGCCGAGCCGCGCTGGCTGCGCCGACTGCTGATCGCGGCCGCCCTCGCCTTCCTCGTGCTCACGCTCGCGCTGCCGCTGGCAGCGGTCTTCGCCGGGGCGCTGGCGAAGGGCCTCGCCGTCTACCGCAGCGCCGTGGCCGAACCCGATGCCCGTGCCGCCATGCGACTGACGTTGACCGTCGCGGCGATTGCGGTGCCGCTCAACGTCGTCTTTGGCCTGTCCGCGTCGTGGGCGGTGACCAAGTTCGACTTTCCCGGCAAGAGCGTCCTCATCTCGCTGATCGACCTGCCGCTGTCGGTGTCGCCGGTCGTGTCGGGACTGATCTACGTCCTGATGTTCGGCCTGCAGGGGTGGATGGGTCCATGGCTGCGGGCGCACGACATCCGGATCATCTTCGCGGTGCCGGGAATCGTGCTGGCCACGGTCTTCGTCACCTTCCCGTTCGTCGCGCGCGAGCTGATCCCGCTGATGACCGAGCAAGGCCGCGGCGACGAGGAGGCGGCGCGGTCGCTGGGCGCGAGCGGCTGGCAGACCTTCCGCCGGGTGACGCTGCCCAACATCCGCTGGGGCCTGCTGTACGGCGTGCTGCTGTGCAATGCCCGCGCCATGGGCGAGTTCGGCGCCGTGTCGGTCGTGTCGGGGCACATCCGCGGCCTGACCAACACCCTGCCGCTGCACATCGAGATCCTGTACAACGAGTATAACTATGTCGCCGCCTTTGCCGTCGCTTCATTGCTTGCTGGTCTCGCGCTGGTGACGCTGGTGGCCAAGTCGCTGCTCGAATGGCGTTTTGGCGAGCAGATCGCCGGGGGCGGCCATTGACCGTTTCCGTCACCGGCCTGACCAAGCGGTTTCGCGACCACACCGCGCTCGACGGTGTCAGCCTCGATGTGCGGCCGCGCGAATTTCTCGCCCTGCTCGGTCCGTCGGGATCGGGCAAGACGACGCTGCTGCGGATCGTCGGCGGTCTGGATTTCGCCGACAGCGGTACGGTGACCTTCGCCGGTGAGGACGTCGCAGGGCTGCCGGCGCGCGATCGTCGGGTCGGCTTCGTCTTTCAGAACTATGCCCTGTTCCGCCATATGCGCGTCCGCGACAACATCGCTTTCGGCCTGACGGTGCGCCCGCGCCGCGATCGGCCGAGCGCGACGGCGATCCGTGCCCGCGTCGACGAACTGCTCGCGCTGGTGCAGCTGCCCGGGCTCGGCGATCGATATCCGGCGCAGCTTTCGGGCGGCCAGCGGCAGCGCGTCGCGCTCGCCCGCGCGCTGGCCGTCGATCCGGCCGTGCTCCTCCTCGACGAACCTTTCGGCGCGCTCGACGCCAAGGTCAGGAACGACCTTCGCCGCTGGCTGCGCGGAGTGCATGACAGTGTCGGCCTGACGTCGATTTTCGTCACCCACGACCAGGACGAAGCGCTCGACCTCGCCGACCGCGTCGCGGTGATGAGCAACGGTCGCATCGAGCAGGTCGACACCCCCGACGCGGTCTACAACCGCCCGGCGACCGCCTTCGTCGCCGACTTCATCGGCAATGCGACGCGCTTCGATTGCCGGTTATTAGACGGCGGCGTCGAGCTCGCCGGCGTCCGCCTGCCCAACACCGCGCCGCCCGCACCAGACGGGCCGGGCGTCGCCTTCGTCCGGCCCCACGAGTTCGCCATTGTCGCCGCCGGACAGCCGGGGTTGGCAGCTACCGTCCGTCGCGTCGCCCACACCGCGGCGCGAGCCAGCGTCGAGACCGTGCTGTCCGACGGCCGCGTCGTCGACGTCAGCGCTCCGCTCGACGTCGCCGCCCGCGCCGGCGACGCCGTAACCCTGTTGCCGACGACAGCCCGGGCCTATCCGGCCTAGGCGACCGGCGGCAGCGGCTGCGGGTTGAGCGGCCGCGCCTTCAGTTCGGCCAGGATCTGCTCGAGCACCACCACGTCGGGCGGCGGCGGCGCGGCCGCGGTCAGGGCACCAAGCGCCTTGGCAAGATACTTGTTCGCCGCGCGCACGATCAGGAAGATGACGAAGGCGACGATCAGGAAGTTGATCACCACGGTGATGAATTCGCCCCAGCCGAACAGCGCCGCGCCCGCCTTCTTCAGCGCGGCGTAATCTTCCATGCTGCCGGTGTACTTGGCCGGCACCGGCCCGAGCAGGACGAAGTGGCTGGAGAAGTCGGCGCCGCCGGTGACGTAGCCGATCAGCGGCATCAGCAGGTCCTCGGTCAGCGAGGTGACGATCTTGCCGAACGCCGCGCCGATGATGACGGCGACCGCCAGGTCGAGGACGTTCCCGCGCGCGATGAATGCCCGGAATTCTTTCAGCATGGCTTACCCCCTGTTATGCCGCCACAACACACCCTATTCTATAGCGGTTCGCCGGGCTTTTGGGTACTGGCGAACGATTGATGACGGGAGACCTGAATGTCGCGCACCTTTCGTCCCGCCCTGTTCGTCCTGCCGCTGGCCCTGACGATCGGCCTCGGCGGCTGCGGGGTCAACACCATCCCGACCAAGGAGGAGGCGGCCAAGGCCGCCTGGGCGCAGGTCGAGAACCAGTACCAGCGCCGCGCCGACCTGATCCCCAACCTCGTCGCCACCGTCCAGGGCTATGCCAAGCAGGAGAAGGACGTGCTCGTCGGCGTGACCCAGGCGCGCGCCTCCGCCAACGCCATCCACCTGTCCGACGACGACCTGAAGGACCCGGCCAAGGTCGCCGCCTACGAACAGGCGCAGAACCACGTCTCCGCCGCGCTGACCGCGCTGCGGCCGCTGCAGGAGGCCTATCCCGACCTCAAGTCGAACGCCAATTTCATGGCGCTGCAGAGCCAGCTCGAGGGGACGGAGAACCGCATCACCATCGCCCGGCAGGACTATAATACCGCCGTGCAGGACTATAACACGACCATCCGCACCTTCCCGGCGCTGATCGGCGCCAAGGTCATCTATGGCGCCAAGCCGCTGGTGCCGTTCAAGGCGACGACGGCCAATGCCGAGGTCGCGCCGACGGTGAAGTTCTGAGCTTCCGTCCGACCCGCGCTCTTCCCGTCCTGCTGCTGCTGGCGTTCCTGGCAGCATTCGCGGGCATGGGAGGTGCGCGGGCGAACACGGTCGCCTTCCCGCCGCTGACCGGGCGGGTGGTCGACGCCGCCCACGTCCTGCCGCCGGCCACGGTCGCCGACCTGACGGCGAAGCTTGCCGCATTGGAGTCGTCGACCGGGACCCAGCTGGTGGTGGCGACGATCCCGAGCCTCGGCGACGAGCCGATCGAGGACTATGGCTACCGGTTGGGGCGAGCCTGGGGCATCGGCCAGAAGGGCAAGAACAGCGGCGCGATCCTCATCGTCGCGCCGAGCGACCGCAAGGTGCGGATCGAGGTCGGCTACGGCCTCGAGCCCGTCCTGACCGACGCGCTGACCGAGGTCATCATCCAGGAAAAGATACTGCCTGCCTTCAAGGCCGGCGACCTGCCCGGCGGCATCACCGCCGGCACCGACGCGCTCATCGCCCAGCTCGGCGCCTCGCCCGACGCGGCGCAGGCGACCGCGGCGCAGGCGACGGTGCAGCACAGCCAGCGCCACTATCACAGCGGTCCCGGCCCGGGCACCTTTGTCTGGCTGGCAATCATTGCGGTCTGGCTGATCACCTCGGCCTTTCGCCGGGGCGGATCGAGCTATGGTGGCCGGCCGTCGGGCATCGGCTCGGCGATCCTGTGGGGCATGGCGTCGAGCATGATGAGCCGCGGCGGCGGCAGCAGCTGGGGCGGCTCCGACGGTGGCAGCGGCTTCGGCGGCGATTCGGGCGGCGGCGGCTTCAGCGGCGGCGGCGGCTCGTTCGGCGGCGGCGGCTCGTCGGGCAGCTGGTAGATGTTCTCCGACGCCGACCGCAGCGCCATCGCCGACGCCATCACGGCGGCCGAGGCGAAGACCAGCGGCGAGATCGTGGCTATCGTTTCCGACCAGCGCGACCGCTACGCCGCGACCGGCCTGACCTGGGCGGCGCTGCTCGCCTTCGCCCTGCCGCTGGCTGCGGTCCTGCTCGGCCTCCGCCCCGACACCCTGCCGCTGCTCGGCGGCTGGTCGGGCGGCGACGCGGCCGACGACCTGCGCCGCGCGGTCGAGGCCTATGCCGCGGTGCAGATCGTCGTCTTCGCGCTGCTCGCGGCGCTATTCGTCCGCACACCCGCCGGCGCTGCGCTGACGCCGCGGGCGATCAAGCGCGAGCACGTCCACGCCGCGGCGCTGACCCAGTTCCGGGCGCGCGGCATCGGCGCGACGCGGGCGCATACCGGCGTGCTGATCTACGTCTCGCTGCCCGACCGCATCGCCGAGGTCGTCGCCGATACCGGCATCTTCGCCAAGGTATCGCCCGACCACTGGGCGACGACTGTCACCGCGTTGACCGAGGGTATCCGCGCCGGCACGCCGGGGGCGGGGTTCGTCCGCGCCATTGAGCTGGCCGGAGCGGTGCTGGCCGAGCATTTCCCCGCGATCGCCGACAACCCCGATGAACTGCCCAACCGGCTGATCGAGATCTGATCCGGCGGCGCGGCGCCGCGCTTCAGCCGAGGTGCTCGAGGACGGCAAAGCCGCGGCGGCCAAGATCGACGCGCATCACCGACACCTGGCCAAGGACGAAATTGGTCAGGCAGTCGACCTGCTTTCCCGCCAGCCGGCACATCGACTGATAGAGCTCGCCGCCGTCGACCGCGAAGCTGCGGTCGAGCCGCTTGTCGAGTTGATACACATCCACCTGGATCATGCGCGAAACCCCCCGGTCCAAACGCTGTCACGCGATTGCAGCATGACGGCGCGCGGGGCGCAAGAGGACACGGCGGAAACAAGCCGGCACCATGGCGGCAGCTGCGGTGCAGGGTTGGCAAAGCCCGGGCGCTGGGCCAAGCCAGGCCATGCCCGCCCTCCCGCGCCGTGATTTCGCACTGCTGTTCGCCGTCCTGCTGGTGGTCGCGGCGGGCAACACCGCGCTGCAATCGGTGCTGCCATCGATCGCGCGGACCATCGGCATCCGGCCGACGCTGGTCGCTGTAGTCTTCTCCCTGTCGGCGCTGCTGTGGACGATCTCGGCGCCCTACTGGGCCCGGCGGTCGGACACGCATGGTCGCAAGCGGCTGATGCTGACCGGTATTGCCGGCTTCGCCGTGTCGATGGCCGGGTGCGCGGTGTCGATCCTGCTCGGGCTCAAGGGCGTACTCGGGGCGACGGCGGTCTTCGTCACCTTCACGGCCCTGCGCAGCCTGTTCGGCCTGTTCGGGTCGGCGTCGAACCCGGCGGCGCAGGCCTATGTCGCGGCGCGGACCGACGCCCATGCCCGCACCGGGGCGCTGGCGACGCTGACCAGCGCCTTCGGCCTCGGGACCATCTTGGGCCCCGGCGTCGCGCCGTTCGTCGAAGTGCCGGCACTCGGGCTGTCGGCGCCGATGTTCGCCTTCGCCGCCGTCGCCGTCGGCGTGGGATTGGCCGTGTGGGTCTGGCTGCCCGACGACGACCCGGCGCGAGAAGCGCAGACGGTGGCGCACGGCGCGCCGGCGTCGATGCCATCGATCGGCGCGAGCGCCACGGGTGGCAGCGCGCGGGCGGCAGCGGTCGGACGCGGACCGCGCCTGCGCTTCCGCGACCCGCGCGTCTGGCCCTTCATGGTCTACGGCTTCGCCAGCGGCAGCGTCCAGGCAGCGACGGGCCAGGCGCTCGGCTTCCTCGTCATCGACCAGGTCGGCGGCAGCCCCGCCGCCGCGGCCCGGGCGGTCGGCATCGTCCTGATGGTCGGTGCCGGCGCGACGCTGCTGGCACAGTGGGGGCTGATCCGCGTCCTCGGTCTAACGGCTGCAGCGCTGACGCGGTGGGGCGCGGCGCTGGCGGCCGCGGGGCTGGCGGGGGTGGCGTTGGCGCACGACTTTTCCGGCCTGCTGGCGGCTTTCGCCCTGACCAGCCTCGGCTACGGCTTCGCCCGGCCGGGTTTCGTCGCCGGTGCCTCGCTGATGGTCGGGGCCGACGAACAGGGCGCGGTGGCAGGTGCGGTCACCGCGATCAATGGCAGCTGCTTCATCCTCGCCCCGACGATCGGCATCGGGCTGTACGAGATCGGCGGCAGCTATCCGTATGTCCTGGGCGCGGCCGTTCAGCTCGGGCTGCTCGCTTATACCCTGTTCAACCCTGTCCTGCGCCGTGAGCTTGGCGCCGCTCCGGCCGATTAGCACTGGCGTCAAGGCGCGGCTTGGGCCTAGATCGCAGGCAAAAGAACCTATTTCCTGGGGACGAAGATGAGCGAGACGACCCTGCCCGCCGGCTGGCCGGCGATGACGATCGCCCAGGCGCACGCCCTGCTGACCGCGCCCGGACAGCCGTTCGAGATGGCGACGCTCGACATCCGCGGGATTCCCACCCGGACGTGGAAGAACGCGCCGCCAACGCTGAAGGACGTCTTCCTCGCCGGCCGCGCGCACGGCGACAAGGTGTTCCTGGTCCACGACGACGAGCGCGTGACCTTCGCCGCCTTCGCCCGCGCGGCCGCCAGGCTGGCGGCGCAGCTGGTGGCCGACGGCGTGAAAAAGGGCGACCGCGTTGCCGTCGTCATGCGCAACCTGCCCGAATGGCCGGTCGCCTTCTTCGCCGCGACGCTGACCGGGGCCATCGTTACCCCGCTGAATGCCTGGTGGACGGGAGCCGAGCTGGAATACGGTCTCAGCGATTCGGGCACCAAGGTGCTGCTGGTCGACGCCGAGCGACTGGCGCGGCTGACCGAGCACCTGCCCAACTGCCCGACGCTCGAGCGGATCTACGTCGCCCGCTCGACCGAGGAGCCGCTCGGGCCGCTGGTCCATCGTCTCGAGGACGTGATCGGCACGCCGCACGACTGGGCGACCCTGCCCGAAACGCCGCTGCCCGAGGTCGATCTCGCGCCCGAGGACGACGCGACGATCTTCTACACCAGCGGCACCACCGGCAAGCCCAAGGGTGCGCTCGGCACCCACCGCAACATCGTCTCGAACATCATGGCGAGCGCGCTCTCCGCGGCGCGGACCTACCTTCGCCGCGGCGAGACGCCGCCCGCGCCCGATCCGCAGGCGCCGCAGAAGGGAACGCTGCTGTCGGTGCCCTTCTTCCACGCCACCGGCTGTCACGCCATCCTGTCGCCGTCGCTGTTCGCCGGGGCCAAGCTGGTCCTCATGCGCAAATGGGACGTCGAGCAGGCGATGGCGCTGATCGAGCGCGA
Source organism: uncultured Alphaproteobacteria bacterium (assembly GCA_963847215.1). Classification (GTDB taxonomy): domain Bacteria; phylum Pseudomonadota; class Alphaproteobacteria; order Sphingomonadales; family Sphingomonadaceae; genus Polymorphobacter_B. The sequence goes on along the minus strand of CAWJZA010000004.1, from coordinate 56,051 downwards.
GCGGCTGACCAGCTGCGGCGGCGTGCCGACCATCGCCTGGCAGATCATCGAGCACCCCAACCGGGCGAAGTACGACCTGTCGAGCCTGGAGAGCGTCGCCTATGGCGGCGCCCCGTCCGCGCCCGAGTTGGTCCGCCAGATCCGCACCCAGTTCAAGGGCGCGGCCGCCGGCAACGGCTGGGGCATGACCGAGACCAGCGCCACCTTCACCCACCACATGGGCGAGGACTATGCCAACCGCCCCGACAGCGCCGGACCGCCGGTGCCGGTCTGCGACGTCAAGGTCACCGACCCCGCCGACCCGTCGCGCATCCTGGCCGCGGGCGAGGTCGGCGAACTGTGGGGTCGCGGGCCGAACATCGTCCGCGGTTACTGGAACAAGCCGCAGGCGACGGCGGAGACCTTCGTCGACGGCTGGGTCCGCACCGGCGACCTGGCGCGGGTCGACGAGGAGGGCTTCGTCTTCATCATCGACCGGGCCAAGGACATGCTGATCCGCGGCGGCGAGAACATCTACTGCGTCGAGGTCGAGAACGCGCTCTACGACCACCCGGCGGTGATGGACGCGGCGATCGTCGCCCGCCCGCACCACAGCCTGGGCGAGGAGCCCGCCGCCGTCGTCACGCTCAAGCCCGGCGCGACCGCCAGCCCCGACGAGCTCCGCGCCCACGTCGCCGCGCGGCTGGCGGCGTTCAAGGTGCCGGTCGAGGTCCGCTTCTGGGACGGCCCGCTGCCGCGCAACGCCAACGGCAAGATCCTGAAGACCGAGCTGAAGAAGCTGTTCGCCGGCACCGAGACCGCCGCCGCCGCGTAACGGAACCCTGCTGCCGCGCCTGTCGTTTCAGACGTGAAAGCAAATTCGAAAGGCGTACGCGATGGGTAAGGGCTGCATCCTCTGGGCCGTCGGCGTGCCGCTGCCGGTGATCATCCTGCTGTATCTGTTCCACGTGATCTGAGGCACTTGCCGGCCCCGCCCCCGGCGAAGGTCACACGAAGGTCACGCCCGCGCAGGTGATTTCCTTGGGTTACCCTGCCGCCGGGACGCGTCGCGGCAGGGGTTGAGGCATAGCCTAGTCGCGGGTCTGTAGGACAGCCGGAAGGCTAGTCGGAGCCGGGGCCTGCCGATCCGTTCGCCCTTTTCCACGATGTCATCCCCGCGGAAGCGGGGACCCATCTCCTCAAGCCTCGGGAGATGGGTCCCCGCTTTCGCGGGGATGACATGAGCAGAACGGCGCGGGTCGCCGCCGGCGAAGCCCGCGTCGTCGGACGGGTTCGGCGGGATGTCCCCGCCGCCCCGCCGGCCGGCCTTGCGCGAGTCGGCGCAGTGTTCGGCGAACGCCAAGGTGCGTTCGCCTCGCTCTGCGCCGCCGCGCTACAGCGTCCGCTCGCGCTCCTCGATCTCGAACGTCTCGATGATGTCGCCGGGCTTGATGTCGGTGTTGTTCTCCAGCCCGATGCCGCATTCGAGGCCGGTGCGGACCTCGGCGACGTCGTCCTTGAAGCGGCGCAGCGAGCTGACGTTCGCGACGTAGATGACGACGTCGTCGCGCATGACACGCGCGCGCAGGTTCTTGCGGATCGTGCCTTCGATGACGCGCGCGCCGGCGGCCTTGCCGGTCTTGCCCGCCTGGAACACCTCGAGCACCTGGGCCCGGCCGACGACGTTCTCGAGGAACTCGGGCCCGAGCTGCCCGGCCATCGCCGCCTTCACGTCGTCGATCAGGTTGTAGATGACGTCGTAGTACTTCAGCGCGACGCCGTCCCGCTGGGCGAACTCGCGCGCCTTGGCATTGGCCCGGACGTTGAAGCCGATGATCGGTGCCTTCGACGCCGCCGCCAGCGTGACGTCGGATTCGGTGATGCCGCCGACGCCCGAGTGCAGGACGCGGACCTTGATCAGGTCGGTCGACACCTTGTTGAGCGCGCTGACGATCGCCTCGACGCTGCCCTGGACGTCGCCCTTGACGACCAGCGGATATTCCTGCGCCTTGGCTTCGCGGAGCGCGTTGAACATCGTCGCGAGGTCGGCCTGCGGCTGCGTCGTGCGCGCCGCGACGATGAGCCCGGCGCGGTAGGCGGCGACCTCCTTGGCCCGCGCCTCGGTCTCCATGACGCTGAACGGGTCGCCGGCGCGCGGCACGCCCGACAGGCCGAGCACCTCGACCGGCGTCGACGGCAGCGCCGTCTTCACCTGCACGCCCTTGTCGTTGAGCAGCGCGCGGACCTTGCCCCACTCCGCGCCGACGACGAAGACGTCGCCGACCTTCAGCGTGCCGCGGTTGACCAGCACCGTCGCCAGCGGGCCGCGGCCCTTGTCGAGCTTGGCCTCGATCACCGTCGCTTCGGCCGCGCGGTTGGGGTTGGCGCGCAGCTCGAGGATCTCGGCCTGCAGCTGGATCTTGTCGAGCAGCTCGTCGAGCCCGGTCCGCTTGGTCGCCGAGACTTCGACGTCCTGGACCTCGCCGCCGAGCGCCTCGACCTGGACGTCGTACTGCAGCAGCGCGGTGCGGATGCGCTGGGCATCGGCGCCGGGCTTGTCCATCTTGTTGATGGCGACGATCATCGGCACGCCCGCCGCCTTGGTGTGGGCGATCGCCTCGACCGTCTGCGGCATGATCCCGTCGTCCCACGCCACGACCAGCATGACGATGTCGGTGACGTTCGCCCCGCGCTTGCGCATGTCGGTGAACGCCTCGTGGCCGGGCGTGTCGAGGAAGGTGACCTGGCTCTTGTCCTTCAGCGTCACCTGATAGGCACCGATGTGCTGGGTGATGCCGCCGGCCTCGCCCGAAACGACGTCGGTGCCGCGCAGCGCGTCGAGCAGGCTGGTCTTGCCGTGATCGACATGGCCCATGATGGTCACCACCGGCGGCCGCGGCAGCAGGTCGACGTCCTCGTCGACCGCGCCGATGACGCCGATCTCGACGTCCGACGCCGCGACGCGGACGATGTTGTGGCCGAACTCGGCGACGATCAGCTCGGCGAGGTCCTGGTCCATGGCGTCGGTCATCGCCATCGGCGTGCCGAGGCGGTTCAGGACCTTGAGCACGTCGCTGCCACGCTCGGCGAGGCGGTTGGCGAGTTCCTGCACGGTGATCGATTCCGGCACGGTGATGTCGCGGACCTGGCGCGCCTGGCCGGCCCCGCCGCCGTGGCCGCGGTGCTGCTTCTCGCGGGCGCGACGCAGCGCGGCAAGGCTGCGGGTGCGAACCGAATCGTCGCTGTCGAGCGCGCGGGTGACGGTCAGCTTGCCCTGGCGGCGGTCGTCGAGACGGCCACGCGACGGGCGCGCCGGCAGGCCGCGCTTGCGGTCTTCCTCGTCGTCGACGATCGGCGTGATGACGCCCAGCGGGCGCAGGCCGGGCGCGGGCCGGGCCTCGACCGGACGCAGGGCGGCCTCTTCCTCCGCCTTGCGCTTCTCTTCGGCGCGCAGCTTCTCCATCTCGGCCGCTTCGGCCTTTTCGATCTCCTCGCGGCGGCGCGCTTCCTCCAGCGCCTGCATCCGCTGTTCCTCGGCCTCGCGCAGCATGGCGGCGAGGCGCTCCTGCGCCGTCAGCCGGTCGGGCTGGGCGGGAGCCGCCGCGCGGCCGCGGGCCGGCGGTGCCGACGGCCGGCCACCGCGCGGGGTCGCCTGCGCCGAACGGACCGGCGGGGTCGGCGCGGGGGCGGCAGGAGCAGCGGGCGCCGGCTCCGGCGCGGCGGCAGCCGGCGCCGCGGCAGCCGGTGCTTCGGCAACGGGCTCGGGCTTCGGCTCGGCGCGCGGCGGCGCCACCGGGCGCTCGACGGGCGTGAACATGACCGGCGGCGGCACCGGCCGGGCCGGCTCGGCGGGCGGCAGCGGACGCTCGGCGACGGGCGGCGTCTCCGGGGCGCGGGGCGCGGGAGCCGGCGCCGGCGCGGCGGCCTTGGCGACGGGCGCGGGCGGCGGCGGCGGCGGCGTCTCGACGACCGGCTCCTCGCGCGGTGCCTCGCCCGGACGGTGAAGGACGCGCGCACGCTTGACTTCGACCACGACCGACTTCGAGCGGCCGTGGCTGAAGCTCTGCTTGACCTTGCCGATCTCGACCGTCTTGTTGAGGCCGAGCGGCGCGCGCATGCCGAGCTTGGGTTTGTTGTCGTCGCTCATGAACTAGCCTGATACCTTCATCTCGACGGCGCTTGTTGCCGTCGCATCACCTGAAATCAACCCGTTGAAGGCACGCCAGCGGTCGACCGCCGCGATCGCCCGCGCGGCCGCCCCGCTGTCACACACCGCGGCGTGTACCACATTCTCGCGCCCCAGCGCCAAGGACAATCGCGCCCGGTCGGCCGGGAGGACGATCGAGCGGATACCGGCCCCGCGCGCGCGGCCGTCGAGCTTGGCCATGCCGTCGGGAGCGGCGTCGGCGGCGTGGAGCAGCAGCCGCGCCCGGCCGCCGGCGATCGCCTCGCCGATCCGGTCCGAGCCCCAGATGAGGTGCCCAGCCTTGTTTTCCAACCCCAGCCGGTCGAGTGCGCGGCGTTCGAGGCCGGCGGCGATCTGGTCGGCGAGGTCGTCGGGCACGGCGATGCGCGTCGTCTTGAACGCGCGCAGCAGCGCGCCCCGCAACTTGCCCCGCGCCGCTGCGGTGGCGATCAGGCCGCGGTCGGGCGACAGCCACGCGCCGCGCCCGGGCGCCCGCGCGGCAAGGTCGGGAAAGACCTGGCCCTCGTCGTCGACTGCCAATCGGATCAGGGCATCACGCGCGCCGGCGGTGCGCGTCAGCACACACGTCCGCTCGGGGGAACGCGAGCCCGCCGCTTCGCCGTGATCGACCGCTAGATCGTCATTCCGGGGCAGCCGCAAGCGCGTCCTCCCCGGCCGGTTCGTCGGCGAACCAGTGCGCGCGCGCGGCCATGATGATCCGGTTGCCGTCGTCCTCGCCCAGCCCGAAAGCCTTGAGGATGCCGCTGCGCTTGTCGACCAGCTCGTCGCTGGCGAGGTCGCCGAGGTCGTCGATGGTCTTGATCCCCGCCTTGCCGAGCACGACGAGCATCGCCTCGCTCAGCCCGTCGATCGCGGCCAGCGCGTCGTCGACCCCCAGCGCCCGGCGCTCCTCGCGGGCAGCGGCCTCCTTGCGGTCGAGCGCGTCCTGCGCCCGCTGCTGCAGCTCGCCGGCGAGGTCGTCGTCGAACCCCTCGATCGCCGCCAGTTCGGCGACGTCGACATAGGCGACCTCCTCGAGCTCGGAGAAGCCCTCGGCGACGAGCAGCTGCGCCAGCGTCTCGTCGACGTCGAGCTCGGTCTGGAACATCTCGCTCTTCTCGACGAACTCCTTCTGGCGGCGTTCGCTCTCGTCCGCCTCGGTCATGATGTCGATCTGCCGGCCGGTCAGCTGGCTGGCGAGGCGGACGTTCTGCCCGCGGCGGCCGATGGCGAGGCTCAGCTGGTCGTCGGGGACGACGACGTCGATGCGGTTGTCCTCCTCGTCCATGACGACCTTGGCGACCTCGGCCGGCTGGAGCGCGTTGACGACGAAGGTGGCGACGTCGGGCGACCAGGGGATGATGTCGATCTTCTCGCCCTGCAGCTCCTGGACGACGGCCTGGACGCGGCTGCCCTTCATGCCGACGCAGGCGCCGACCGGGTCGATCGACGAATCGCGGCTGATGACGCCGATCTTGGCGCGGCTGCCGGGATCGCGGGCGACGGCCTTGATCTCGATGATGCCGTCGTAGATTTCCGGCACTTCCTGCGCGAACAGCTTCTTCATGAACTCGCCCGCGGCGCGGCTGAGGAAGATCTGCGGCCCGCGGATCTCGCGGCGGACCGACAGGATCAGCGTGCGGACGCGGTCGCCGACGCGCAGCACCTCGCGCGGGATCTGCTGGTCGCGGCGGATGACGCCCTCGGCCTTGCCGAGATCGACGACGACGTGGCCGAATTCGGCGCGCTTGACGACGCCGGTGATGATCTCGTTGACCCGGTCCTTATACTCTTCGTACTGGCGGTCGCGCTCGGCGTCGCGGACCTTCTGGACGATGACCTGCTTGGCCGCCTGCGCCGCGATGCGGCCGAACTCGATCGGCGGCAGCGGATCGACGATGAAGTCGCCGATCACCGCGCCGGCCTGCAGCTTCTGCGCGTCGGCCAGGTTGACCTGCTTGAAGAAGTCCTCCGGCGCCTCGACCACCTCGAGCACGCGCCACAGCCGCAGGTCGCCGCTCTTGGGATCGATCTTGGCGCGAATGTCGTTCTCGGCGCCGTAGCGGGCGCGCGCCGCCTTCTGGATCGATTCCTCCATCGCCTCGATGACGATCATCCGGTCGATCGACTTCTCGCGCGCGACCGCATCGGCGATGGCGATCAGTTCGGCGCGGTTGGCGGTGACGGCGGCGACGCCGCGCGTCTGGGTGGCAGCCTGGGCCATGTCAGTCCTCATCCTCTTCGCCGTCGGACGGCAGTTCGATGGTTTCGGCGTCGGCGAACGCCAGCGGGCGCGTCGCCGCGATCAGCTTGTTGGTCAGCACCAGCTTGGCGCTGTCGATCTCGGCGAAGGCCACCGTCGCATCGCCGCCGCTGGGCAGGTCGACCTTCACCTTCTCGCCGGTCACGCCGGCCAGCGTGCCGTGCAGACGGACGCGGCCGTCGACCGGCTCCTTCAGCTTCAGCCGCGCCTCGTGTCCGGTCCAGCGGGCATAGTCGCCAAGGCGCGTCAGCGGCCGGTCGATGCCGGGCGACGACACTTCCAGGGCGTATTCGTGCTCGATCGGGTCGACCTCGTCCAGCATCGCCGACAGTGCCCGGCTGAGCGTCTCGCACTGCTCGAGCGTCAGCTGCCCCGTGGCCGGATCCTCGGCCATGACCTGGAGCGTCTTCGCCGCCGCGCCCGTCAGCTGCACGCGCACCAGCGCCAGCCCCTGGGCGGCGGCGATGGGCGCGATCAGCGCGGTGAGGTCGGGTGCGGCCACGGTGTCCTTAACGGCTAGTTGGTCGAGCGACTGGGGTTGTGCGACTTCGCCGGCGGCCCGGAGCGTTCCGGAGCCGACCTTCGCAATCATGACGATGTGAAGATGACGGCCATATAACGCCCGCGCCGCCCTGCCGCAAGCCGCCGCTTTGCGCCACGGGCGCGGCGCGGCTATGACCGCGGGCGTCACGATCCGGGAGCAACAGCCATGATCCGCCGCCTCGCGCTTGCCACCCTCCTCGCCGCCCCCGTTCTCGCCGCGCCCCTGCTTGCCGCCCCGACGCCGCAGCCGGTCGCGCCGGCGGCGACGTGGTACACGGTCGGCAACGTCCGCGTCGCCGCGCTGCACGACGCCGATTTCCTCATCCCCAACGATGGCCAGACCTTCGGCACCGACGCCGGCGTGCCCGCGGTCGCGGCCGCGCTCACCGCGGCCGGGGCGCCGGCCGACACGATCAAGGTCAGCGTCGACGCGTTGCTGGTCAAGCTGCCGGGACATGTCGTCGTCATCGACACCGGCTACGGCACCGGCACCGGCGGGCAGCTGATCCCGAGCCTGGCCGCGGCCGGGTTCCAGCCCGGCGACGTCACCGACGTGCTCCTGACCCACAGCCACGGCGACCATGTCGGCGGCCTCGTGACCGCCGCCGGCACGCCCGCCTTCCCCAACGCCAAGGTGCGCATGGCGGCGGCCGAGTGGACCTTCCTCCAGGGCAACGCCGGCGCGGCCAAGCTGGTCGCGGCGATCACGCCGCAGGTCGCGACCTTCGCGCCAGGCACCGAGGTCGTCCCCGGTATCACCGCCGTCTCGATCCCCGGCCATACGCCGGGGCACGTCGGCTACGAGATCGTCTCGGGCAAGGCGCGCCTGCTCGACATCGGCGATACCGCGCACAGCAGCATCGTCTCGCTGGCCAAGCCCGACTGGGCGATGGGTTTCGACAGCGACAAGGCGGTCGGCAAGGCCAGCCGGCGCAGCGAGCTGGCGCGCCTCGCCGCCAGCCACGAGCTGATCTTCGCGCCCCACTTCCCGTACCCGGGCGTCGGCCGGATCGCGGCCAAGGGCGACGCCTTCACCTGGGTGCCGGTGGCGGGGGCGGCGCACTGAGGCGCCGCCCGCGGGCGTCACAACTTCGAGATGATCTCGTCGAACATGATGCCCTGCGCCTTCTGGCCTTCGGGCGTGCCGAAGTTGCTCTCGAGCTCGGTCACGACCTGGTTGACGACGGTGACGACGATGCCGAGGTCGCGCAGCCGGTCGTAGGTCAGCGTGTCGCCGAGCGTCGTCATCGTCCCGCAGGCATCGGCGACGACCATGACCTTGTAGCCCAGCTTCTGCGCGTCGACCGCCGCCCAGAACAGGCAGATGTCGGTCGTCAGCCCGGCGAGGATGAGGTTCGGCCGACCCAGCGCCTTGACCCCGGCGGCGAGGTCGCCCGCGTCCCAGCAGCTGAGTTCCCCGCCGCGCTTGTAGCGGGCGGCGAAGGCGTCCGGGGCGAGTTCGGCGATCTCCGGGATGGTCGGGCCGACGTTCTCCTCCATCGTCGTCGTCAGGACCAGCGGCATGCCGTAGGTCAGCGCCATGCGCGCCAGCACGCGGCAGCTGGCGATGGTCGTCGCCTGGGGCAGGCTCTTGACCCAGCCGATCGTCATCGTCTGGTGATCGACCAGCATGACGATGCTGTCGGCGGTGGTGAAGCGCTGGAAGGCCATGGTCCGTCTCCGCTGTCGTTGGCGCGCCTGACCTAGACGCGGGGCGCCGGGCGGGATAGCGCGGGGCGGCGGGAAACATCGTCCCGTTTTCGGGATGATCGCATGGACCCGTTGCGCGACCTGCCGCTGTTCGCCGCCGTCGCCGAGGCGCGCAGCTTCACCCGCGCCGCCGCCGTGCTGGCGATGCCGACGTCGACCCTGTCGCGGCGGCTGGCGGCGCTGGAGACGGCGCTCGGCGTCCGCCTGCTCGAACGCAACACCCGCCGCGTCGAGCTGACCGAGGCGGGCGAACTGTACCTTGCGCGCGCGCGGGCCATCCTCGACGCCGCGCACGACGCGACGCACGAGGTCCGCGGGCTGGCCGAGCAGCCGCGCGGCCTGCTGCGCCTGTCGATCGAGGCCGAGGTCGGGCCGCGCCTCGTCGCGCCGGTCATCGCCGAGTTCCTGGCGCAATATCCGGAGGTGCGGATCGACCTCGACCTGTCGCCGCGCCGCGTCGACCTGCTGGCGGAGGGCTTCGACGTCGCCGTGCGCATCGGCCTGCTGCCCGATTCGGCGCTGACCGTGCGGCGCGTCGGCGGGCTGGCGGGCGCGCTCTACGCCACGCCCGCCTATCTCGCGCGGGCGGGCACGCCGGCGCACCCCGACGACCTGCCCGGGCACGACCGCGTCCACCTGCTCCACAAGGGCGACCGCGGGCACTGGCACCTGAGCCGCGGCGGCGTCGACGTCGAAGTCGCCGGCCCGGGGCGGGTGTCGGCGAACAACATGACGATGATCCGCTACCTCGCCCGCGAGGGGCTGGGCATCGCCGTCCTCGACCGGCTGATGGCGACCGAGGACGTCGCCGCCGGGCGGCTGGTGCCGGTGCTGCCGGCGTGGACCATGCCGCCGATGCCGCTGTCGATCCTGACACCGGCGAAGCTGCTGCCGGCCAAGACGCGGCGCTTCGTCGACCTGCTCGCCGCGCGGATCGGCGGCGCCATCGGCCTGCCCGATCAGCCGGCGGCGCGGCAGCGGTCGGAGCAGTAGCGGACGTTCTCCCAGTCCCGCGCCCACTTCTTGCGCCAGGCGAAGGGCTTGGCGCAGGCGGCGCAGACCTTGGTCGGCAGGTCGGCCTTGGCGACCGTCTTGCCGGCGCTTCGACTTCACGCCCGCCGCCATCGTGGTGCCGCCGGGCCCGTCCTCCAGCACGATCCCCTGCGCGGCGAGGTCGTCGCGGATGCGGTCGGCCTCGGCGAAGTCGCGGGCGGCGCGGGCGGCGGTGCGGGCGGTGACCAGGTTGTCGATCTTCGCTCAGGCGTCCAAGGCGCTCATGTCCCGCTCTCAGATGTTCGCGGATCGCTACAAGCAGCCCGAGGTCGAGTTCCATCTGTGCGCAAGCCGAGGCTGGCCGGCACTTTCAGTCAGCATACGTCGAGATCCCATCGCGTCGAGCATCCAGTTGAACATCGCTGTGACGCGCCAAGCCATCGGCGCATTGAGATCGTCCGAGATAGCGTCGCGAACGCCCGATCGACGATCGGCACGGCACGCTACATCCGAGTCGCCGCTCAGTCGACCTTGCGCTTGCATATAGTAGAAGCGATCGAGCCGCGCCTGGCTCTGCTCGCAGCAGCTCCTCGCTCCACACCAGCGGCTGCCGGTAATGCGCGCTAAGCAGCGCCAGCCGGAGCACCTCGCCGCTCCACCCCTGCGCCAGCAGCGTCACCGACCGACGCACATTCCCCAGCGACTTCGACATCTTCGTGTCGCCCATGCTGAGGAAGCCGTTGTGCATCCACACCTGCGCCAGCGGCGCGCCGTGGGCGCAGCTCGACTGGGCGAGTTCGTTCTCGTGGTGGGGGAAGATCAGGTCGAGGCCGCCGCCGTGGATGTCGATCGTCTCGCCGAGATGCGCGGCGATCATCGCCGAGCACTCGATGTGCCACCCCGGCCGGCCGCGACCCCAGGGCGAGTCCCACCCCGGCTGGTCCGGCGTCGACGGCTTCCACAGCACGAAATCGGCCGGGTTCTTCTTGTACGGCGCGACCTCGACCCGGGCGCCGGCGATCATCTCGTCGAGCGGCCGCCGCGACAGCCGGCCGTAGTCGCCGGGCGCGGTGACGTCGAACAGGACATGCCCCTCGGCGGCATAGGCGACGCCCTTCGCCACGAGGGTGCCGATCATCGCCACCATCGCCGGGATGTTGTCGGTCGCGTGCGGCGCGAGGTCGGGCGGCTGCACGCCGAGCGCGCCCATGTCGGCGAGGTAATGCGCCTCGTACCGCTCTGTGATGACCTTCGGCTCGACGCCCTCGGCCGCCGCCGCGGCCATGATCTTGTCGTCGATGTCGGTGATGTTGCGGGCGTAGACGACGTGCTCGGCACCGTATTCGTGGCGGAGCAGCCGCTGCAGCACGTCGAACACCACCGCCGGCCGGGCGTTGCCGATGTGGGCGCGGCCATAGACCGTCGGCCCGCAGACGTACATCGTCACGCGCCTGGGGTCGGCGGGCTGGAGGAGCACCTTCTCCCGCCGCAGCGTATCGTACAGGCGGATCGGCATCTACAGCGGCGTCTTGCCGCCCGAATCGAGCAGATTGTCGAGCGCGCTGCGGTCGTGCGCGCTATAGCCGTGGCCCTTCGGGATCGGCGGGTGACCGGGCGGCAAGGCAGGATCGGCGGTGTCGGGCGTGGCGGCCTCGCCGGGCGCGGGGTGGCGGCGCTTCTCGACGAAGTCGACCATCGCCTTGCTCGTCACCTCGAGCAGCGGCGCGGTCCGCGATGCCGTCAGCCACGCCGGGCGCGGCCCGCTCTCGATGGTGTCGAAGCCGAGCCCGAGCACCAGCCAGATGACCGCCCCGAACAGCACGCCCTTGAACGCGCCGAAGCCGAGGCCGAGGACCCGGTCGACCGGGCCGACGATCGACGACCGCGTCCGGTCGCCGAGCTCGGCCGCGACCATGCGGAAGGCGATGAAGGTGACGAGGAAGATGACGGCGAAGGCCAGGATCGCCGCGCCGGATTCGGTGTGCGTGACGTGGAAGGCAAGGCGCTGCCCCGCCGGATACAGGAGCCGCACGGCGAAGAAGGCGGCGACCCAGGCGAGCAGCGACAGCACCTCGGTGACGAAGCCGCGGGCGAAGCCGGCGACCGCGCCGAGGACGATCAGCAGCAGGACGACGATGTCGAGCGCGGTGAGAGCGTTGGCGGACATGGGACGTGTCTAGCAGGTTGGCAGCGGGGCAAAACCCCTGCGGCACCATCCGCTCCCGGCCCATGGCTCCCCGAGGCCGAAGTCGCCGGTGGGGCAGGGTAGGAAACGGTTCAACGCCGGGGAGAGATCACGCGCGGCGTCCTCGCCGGCATGCCCGGAGACGGGCGTCAGGGGCGGGCCAGCCGGTCGACCAGCGCCGCCACCGTCCGCACCTTGGCGGTGCGCAGGCCGCCGCTCGCCTCGGTCACGGCGGGGACCAGGGCGCCGGTGAAGCCGAGCTTCGCCGCTTCCTTCAGCCGGAGCAGGGCGTGGCCGACGCCACGGACCTCGCCCGACAGCGCGATCTCGCCGAAGACGACCGTGTCGGCGCCGACGGGCGTTTCGCTCAGCGCCGAGACCAGCGCGGCGGCGACGGCAAGATCGGCGGCGGGATCGTTGATCCGCAGGCCCCCGGCGACGTTGAGGTACACCTCGCAGCTGGAGAAGCTGAGGCCGCAGCGGCTCTCCAGCACCGCCAGGATCATGGCCAGCCGGGCGCTGTCCCAGCCGACCACGGCGCGGCGCGGGGTGGCGCCCGACGGCAGGCGGACGACGAGCGCCTGGATCTCGACCAGCACCGGGCGCGTGCCCTCGAGCGCGGGGAAGACGACCGCGCCCGAGACCGCCTGGTCGCGGTCGGTGAGGAACAGGCTCGACGGGTTGGCAACCTCCTCGAGCCCGTCCGCGCCCATGGCGAAGACGCCGATCTCGTCGGTGCCGCCGAAGCGGTTCTTGACCGCGCGCAGGATGCGGTACTGGTGGCTGCGCTCGCCCTCGAAATAGAGCACGGTGTCGACCATGTGTTCGAGCACGCGGGGGCCGGCGATCTGCCCGTCCTTGGTGACGTGGCCGACGAGGACCAGCGCCGCCCCGCTGGTCTTGGCATAGCGGATCAGCTCCTGCGCCGCGGCGCGGACCTGGCTGACGGTGCCGGGCGCGCCCTCCAGCGTATCGCTGTGCATCGTCTGGATCGAATCGATCACCACCAGCCCGGGCGGCGGCCCGGCGTTGAGCGTCGTCAATATGTCGCGCACGGAAGTCGCCGAAGCGAGCGCCACGGGAGCCTTGGCCAGCCCCAGGCGGCGGGCGCGCAACCGGACCTGGTCGGCCGCCTCCTCGCCCGAGATATAGGCGACGCGGATACCGCCGAGCGCCATCCGCCCGGCCGCCTGGAGGAGCAGCGTCGACTTGCCGATGCCGGGGTCGCCGCCGATCAGCACCGCGCTGCCCGCCACCAGCCCGCCGCCGAGGGCGCGGTCGAGTTCGGCGATGCCGCTCGTCGCCCGCGCGGGGATCGCGACGTCGTCGTCGAGCCCGGCGAGGCCGATGCCGCGGCCGCCGCTGCTCAAGCTGTGCTTGGCGCTGAACGCGGTGACGACGGCGGCCGCCTCCTGCTGAATGGTGTTCCACTCGGCGCACTCGGCGCACTGCCCCTGCCAGCGCGACGACACCGCGCCGCACGCCTGGCAGACATAGCGCAACGCGGCGCGGGCCATGGCTCCTCCCGTGAACGAAGCGCGAACGTAGCGGCGGCGCAGGCCGCCGACAAGACCTTCTAGGCGGCGGGCAGGCCCCGGCTGCGGAACAGGCGGACGACGACCGGGCTGAGGCACAGCGGCAGCAGCGCCAGCAGCGGCGTGACCATGGCGCAGGCGAGCGCGGCGACGCCGATCGCCACCGGCGACCAGGCGGTCCGCGCCAGCCGCAGGCACCTGCGCCTCGCCGCCCGGCCGCGCCAGCCCGGCCTTGGCCGCATGGCGCTCGACGGCGACGTTGGCCAGGCCCGCGACGATCAGCCAGCCGGCGTAGACGCCGACGCCGATCCGTGTCGAAGCATAGCCGCTGATCAGCGTGGTCGGGAACGGCATGAAGGCGATCGTCAGCAGGAACAGCAGGTTGAGCCAGACGAACCGGTCGTCGCTGCGCTGCAGCCAGCCGAAGGCGCGGTGATGGCCGATCCAGAAGCGGCCGACGACGAGGAAGCTGATGAAGAAGCCGATATACTGCGGCACGAGGTCGACGAGCGCCTGCGCCAGCGCCGCCTCGCTGACATGGCGCAGCGGCGGCAGGCGGACATCGACGACGAGCAGCGTCATGGCGATGGCGAACACCGCGTCGCTGAAGAAGATCAGCCGGTCGAGCTGGTGCCGGTCGTGGCTGGTGTCGGTCATCGCTTGCCCCCGGCGCGCGACACTAGCCGCGACCGCGGAGCGTGCCTAGCGCCCCTTGCCGGCCGCCGGCCCGCCGGCCATGGTGCCCGCCCATGACCCCCGCGTCTCGTGCCACCGTTCTCGCCTGCCTCTACTTTGCCGGCTTCGGCTGCCTGATCCCGTTCCTGCCGCTGTGGCTGGAGAAGGTGCACGGCTTCACCGGTGCCGAGATCGGCGTCGTGCTGGCCATCGCCGGCTTCAGCCGCGCCGTCGCCGGACCGCTGACCGCCGCCTGGGCCGACGGCCGCAGCGACCGCCGCGCGCCGCTGTTCCTGTTCACCATCCTGCTGACGGCAGGCTTCGTGGTGTTGAGGTTTCTCGACGGCTTCGTCGCCGTCTTCGCCCTGATCCTGGTCCTCGACATCGCCTTCTGGGGCCTGCTGCCGGTGGTCGAGACGACGCTGCTGCGGCTGACGCGGACCGGGACGCCGCCGTACGGCGTCGCCCGCGGGCTCGCCTCGGCGGCCTTTGTCGCCGGCACGACGCTGGTCGGCTTCCTGGTCGATGCGACCCATGCCTACTGGCCGATCTGGGCTTTCCTGCTCGCCTGTTCGGCGGTGATGATCGGCTGGTCGGCGCTGATGCCGCCCGAGCCCGTGACCGCTCGTGCCGAATCCCGTGAACCGTTCGCGGAGCGTCTCGCGCACGGGCTGGGCATGCTGCGCGACCCCGCCTTCGCCCTGTTCATCTTCGCCGCCGGCCTGATCCAGGCGTCGGCCGCCTTCCTCTATACCGCCGGCACCCTGGTGTGGACCAATGTCCAGCACTTCTCGGGCAACACCGTGTCGCTGCTGTGGAACATCGGCACCGGCGCGGAGGTCGTCTTCCTGATGGCGCTGGGCGGCTGGTCGAGCCGCTTCCGCCCGGAGACGCTGATCGTCGCCGGCGGCATCGGCGCCGTGATCCGCTGGACCGCACTCGCCGCCCTGCCGCCGCTGCCGGTGCTCATCGTCGTCCAGCTGCTCCATGCGCTCAGCTTCGCCGCGACCTTCCTCGGCGGCATGCGCTTCATCCAGGCGATGTACGGCGACGCGCGGACGCCGACCGCGCAGATGATCTACATGGGGCTGGCCAACGCCCCGACCTATGCCGCGGCCGTGCTGGTGTCGGGGCCGCTGTACGACCGCGTCGGCGTCGGCGGCTATCTGGCGATGACGGCGGTGGCCGCGGTCGGGCTGGTCCTGGCGATCCTGCTGCGGGCGCGCGCCGGCACGCGCGCGGCGGTGCCGGCCTAGACCAGCACGCCCTGCGCCGCCGGTTGGCCGTAGGGGGGCGGCGCGATCGCCATCGTCGCCGTGCGCATCGCCGCCGACCAGCGCTCGGTCAGCTCGCGGTAATAATCGTCGTCGTCGGTGATGCGGTGGACGAGCCCGGGTTCGACGTCGCCGCTGCGCAGCGTCATCAGGTCGATCGGCAACCCGACCGCCAGGTTCGAGCGCATCGTCGAGCTGAACGAGATCAGCGCCACCTTGACCGCCTCGTCGAGCGGCGTGTCATAGGTGACGACGCGGTCGAGGATCGGCTTGCCGTACTTGTGCTCCCCGACCTGCAGATACGGCGTGTCGGCCTGGCATTCGATGAAGTTGCCGCTGCCGTAGATCAGGAACAGCCGCGGGCGCCGTCCGGCGATGCAGCCGCCGAACAGCAAGGTGGCGCCGGTCGATACCCGGTCGCCGCCGGTCGTCTCGTCGATCGCCGTCCGTGCGGCGTGCAGCGCCTGGCCGACCAGCGTCGCCGCGCGGAACATCGTCGGCGCGGTCTTCAGCGTCTCCGGCGCGGCGTCGCCCTCGCCCTCGGCCAGCAGCATGGCGTCGGTCAGGCGGGTCAGCGCCGCCTGCGTCACCGACAGCGACCCGGCACTGGCGACGACCAGCGTCCGTCCCGGGCCGGCATCCATGATCCGGAGCTTGCGATAGCTCGAGATGTTGTCGAGCCCGGCATTGGTTCGCGTGTCGGCGAGCATCGCCAACCCGTCCCTGACCAGTACCCCGACGCAATAGGTCATCGGTTCCTCCGTGGGCGCGAACTGGCCGTATTCAATCACGCCTGCGTCTGCAACTGGCTCTGGCCCTGGTTCTGACTTTGCCTGGCTCTGGCTCTGGCTCTGGGCGGTGTCGACGGCGTGGACGCGGACGGCGAGCGTTTCGGTACCGCCGCCGCGCCGCGCGCCGCGCACGGGGGCGGCGTCGAGATAGTCGAGGCCGACGGCGACGCGGACATGGGCCGGGGTCGTCGAGATGCCGTTGGTCGGATCGAACCCGACCCAGCCGAGGTCGGGGACCAGCGCCTCGGCCCAGGCGTGGCCCGCCGGCTGCGCCTCGGCGCGGACATAATGGCCCGAAACGTAGCGCGCCGGCACGCCCAGGCTGCGGGCGGCGACGCAGAAGATGTGGCTATAGTCCTGGCACACCCCGGACTTCTGCGCGAAGGCGGTGGCGGCGTCGGTGCCGGTGCCGGTCGCCGCGGCATCGAAGGTCATCGCCGCGAACAGCGCCGCGTTGAGGTCGTGCAGGCGGTCGAGCACCGGCGCGTCGGGCAGCGCGGCGGCGAAGGCGAGGATGGCGGGATCGGGCTCGGTCAGCGCCGTCGTGCGGAGGAAGGCGGTCGCCGGCAGCGGTTCGGGAAAGCCGCGGACGGCGCCGTGGGCTTCCTGCGTGTCGACCTCGCCGGTGACGCGCAGGGTCAGGCGGCGCAGCGGCCCGTCGGCGGTGAACATATGGGTGCAGTTGCCGAACGGGTCGGTCCCCGGGCGCAGCGCGCCGTCGGCATCGACGTCGATGCGCCAGCGGCCGACGATCTGGTCGGCCCCCGAACGCGGCTGGACCCGGAGCAGCTGGACCACGTCGCGCGCGTCGGCGGCGTAGTCGTAGACGGTCGTATAGTCGATCCTGATCCGCATTCGCCCCCCGGCCCTTCAGAACAGATACTGCTCGGCGATCGCCGCTCCCAGCCGGTTGTTGTCGGCGATGAAGTCGCGCAGGAACTCGTGCAGGCCGCGCGAGTAGATGGCATCGATCCGCCCCTGGTCGAGCGCGGCATAGCCGGCCGCGGCCAGCCGGTGCGCCGGTCCGCGCCGCGCACTCGCCGTCGACAGCTGGTCGAGACGACGCAGGATCTCCTCATAGCAGCTGACGCCAGGCTCCGCGGAATCTGGCGGTTGAGGATCAGCAGGTCGGCGACCAGCCACGGCTTGACCGAATCGCGGTAGACCCAGCGATAGGCGGTCAGCGCCGACACCGTCCGCAGGATCGTCGTCCACTGGAAGTAATCGAGGCGAGCCGCCGACCTTCTCGCCGCGCGGCAGCAGCAGGTGGTATTTGACGTCGAGCAGCCGCGCGGTGTTGTCGGCGCGCTCGACGGCGCTGCCCAGCGCGATGAACCAGTAGGCGTCGCCGCGCAGCATGGTGCGGTGCGCCGCGCCGTCGAAGGCGAGCATCGACGCCTTGACGGTTTCGAGCAGGCGGACCAGTCCCTCGCGGCTCTCCAGCCGGGTGCCGTATTTCTGCACGTCGAGCCAGGCGCCGTTGATCGCCTCCCAGCCCTCGAGTGTCAGCGCCGTGCGGACCGCGCGCGCATTGGCCCGCGCCGCCTCGAGGCAGCGGCGGATCGAGCTGGGGTTGACCGGATCGACCGTCAGGAACTCGCCGACGCCGAACTCGTCGACCGGCAGCCCGCGCTCGGCGTGCGCGGTGTGCTGCCACGCCGCCTCGAGCGCCAATTCCCAGGCGTTGGTCATGCCGCCGTACGACGACGGCAACGACGCCAGGCGCAGCGTCGCATCGATCAGCCGCGACAGGAAGTCGGCGCGCTCGATGTAGCGCCCGACCCAGTAGAGGTTGCCGGCGGTGCGGGAGAGCATGGCGCTAGCCTCGCGAGCGCGCGTGCCGCGCGCCGACGGAGGCGTCGCACGAGTCGGGGCGCTGCTCCGCGCGCCTGCGGCGTGCTCGCGGCACCTCGCCGCGCTTCCTATTCATCGACCACCCACGTGTCCTTCGTGCCTCCCCCCTGGCTCGAGTTCACCACCAGCGACCCCTGCGTCAGCGCCACCCGCGTCAGGCCGCCGGGCACGATGCGACTGCCGCCGGTGCCGGTCAGGACGAAGGGGCGCAGGTCGACGTGGCGCGCCTCGATGCCGGTGTCGCACAGCGTCGGGCAGGTCGACAGGGCGAGCGTCGGCTGGGCGATGAACTTGTCGGGGGTGGCGCGCAGCTTGGCGGCGAAGGCGGCGATCGTCGCCGCCGGCGCGTGCGGACCGACGAGCATGCCATAGCCGCCCGAGCCGTCGACCTCCTTGACCACCAGCTCGCTCAGGTGGTCGAGGACATAGGCGAGTGCCTCGGGCTCGCGGCAGCGCCACGTCGGCACGTTCTTCAGGATCGGCTCGGCGCCGGTATAGAAGCGGACGATCTCGGGCATGTAGCTGTAGATCGCCTTGTCGTCGGCGACGCCGGTGCCGACCGCGTTACAGATCGAGACGTTGCCCGCATCATAGGCGCTCATCAGCCCGGCGACGCCGAGCATCGAATCGGGGCGGAAGACGAGCGGGTCGAGGAAGGCGTCGTCGAGCCGGCGGTAGATGACGTCGACGCGACGCGGCCCCTCGGTCGTGCGCATGAACACGCGCTCGTCGCGGACGAACAGGTCGCTGCCCTCGACCAGCTCGATGCCCAGCTTGTCGGCGAGGAAGCTGTGTTCGTAGAAGGCGCTGTTGTGCTGCCCCGGAGTCAGCAGCACCGCCGTCGGCGTCGCGCCCGCTCCCGCCGGCGCCACCGAATGGAGCATGTCGAGGAGCAGGTCGGGATAGGTCTCGACCGGCCGGATCCGCAGCTTGCCGAACAGCTCGGGCACCAGCTTGAGCATGACCTCGCGGTTTTCGAGCATGTACGACACGCCCGACGGCGTGCGGGCATTGTCCTCCAGCACGTAGAAGTCGTCGGCGTCGGTGCGGACCAGGTCGATGCCGGCGATGTGCACCCAGATGTCGCCGACCGGCCGCTTGCCGACCATGGCCAGGTTGTAGCCCGGGTTCCTGAGGACGAGTTCCTCGGGGATGATCCCGGCGCGCAGGATCTCCTGCTTGCCGTAGACGTCGGCGAGGAAGGCGTTGAGCGCGGCGACGCGCTGGACGAGCCCGGCCTCCATCGCGCTCCATTCGGCCTGGCCGAGGATGCGCGGCACGATGTCGAACGGGATCAGGCGCTCGGCCGCGTCGGGGTCGCCGTAGACGGCGAAGGTGATGCCGATGCGGCGGAAGAACAGTTCGGCCTGGCGCCGCCGCGTCGTCATCACCTCGTGCGGGAACTCGGCGAGCCAGGCGGCGACGGCGGCATATTGCGCGCGGACGCCCGCGTCGCCGGCCGGGCCGAACATCTCGTCGAAGGCACGGGTCTGGGGCACGGCGTCTCCGCGGGCAGCGGGGTGCCACCGGCGGCCATAGTGTGCAGCGCAGCGCGCGGGCGCAAGCCCGGCGTCAGGCGGGCGTCGTGCTGGCGACTAGCGCGGACGCTCGTTCGAGTTGGCCGGCTCGCGTCCCTGTCGCGGCGGCGGCGGCGGCGCGGGGCGCGGCGCGGGGGCCGGCGCCGGCCGCGCCATCGGCGGGATGTTGGCGCGGGGCGAGAGCATGAGGTTGCCCGGCGGCGGCGCGGCACGGGGCGGCGGCGGCGGCGGCCGTACCCGCGGGCGGCACGACCGGCGGCGCGGCACGCCGGTCGAAGCCGCGCGGCGGCGGCGAGCCGGGCGCGAAGCCGTCGCGGCGCTCGTACGCCCGCTGCGGGACGTAGCCCTGCGGTGCAGTCGCCCCTGGCGGGACGATACCGCGCGGCGTCCCGTCGTACGGTGCCGCGACCCCGCTCTGCCCGCGCAGCTCGCCGTCACGGCCGCGGAAGTCGCGCGGGTCGCGCCCCTGGTCCCGGTTGCGGACGTCGCGCGGGTCGCGCCCGCGGTCGCCCGCATTGCGGCCGGCATCCAGCCGGTCGCGGCCGCCGCCGTCGCCCCGCCAGCGGCCGCCGAAGCTGTGATTGACAATCTGCCCGTCGACGCGGTCGTAGCGGGTGACGCCGCGCGTCCGTTCCCAATAGTCGCGGTTGCGCGCGAAGGGGAAATAGATGCCGCGCAGCGAGCGGCTGTAGACCTGCCCGCGGGGCACATAGACCCAACCCGGCTGGTACCACTGGTCATAGCCCCAGTCGTTGAACGCGAAGCTCGAGCCGAAGGCGAAGTCGACGCTGACCTGCGGCGGCAGCGGCGCCCAGCCGGTGACGTCGTCGCCGTCGCGCCAGGCGACCCAGCCCGGCCCCCACACGGTGTCGGGCGACCAGACCCAGCCGATCTGGGGATCGAAGGCCCAGCGGCCGAAGTGGAACACCGCCCAGCCGAACGGTTCGTCGCTGCGCCAGGTCAGGCCGTAGGGTCCGTCCTCCCAATGGCCGATGGTATAGGGGCGCCAGTCGCGCGGGACGTTGGGCGACCACACCCGGCCATAGCGCGTGTCGAGCCAGCGGCCGTAATGCGACAGCGGCTCGAAGAAGGTCTCGATCGAACTCGACCGACTGGCCGTCCGCGGCATAGGCCGCGACATTGCCATACGGCGGATAGCCCTGCTGTGCGGCGGCCGGGACGGCCGCGAGCAGGGCGAGCGGGAGCAGCGCGGCGCGAAGGATCATCGGACCTGTTCCGTAAGGCATGGCCTTCTCTACGCCGCGCCGATTGACGCTACGGTGAACGTCATTCCGCTGCCAGCCGCTCGGCTTCCGGCACGGGGCGCGGCGCCGCGCGGCGCGTCCGCCGGGCCCGCCGCCGCGCGCCGACGCCCTCGATGGCGAGATAGACGACCGGCGTGATGAACAGGGTCAGCACCTGGCTGACGAGCAGGCCGCCGAGCACGGCGACGCCAAGCGGCTGGCGCAACTCCGCCCCCGCGCCGAGGCCGAGGGCGAGCGGCAGCGCGCCGGCGATGGCGGCGAAGGTCGTCATCATGATCGGGCGGAAGCGCGTCGTCGCCGCGGCGCGGATCGCCTGCGCCGGGCTCCAGCCGTTGTCGCGCTGCCCGGCCAGCGCGAAGTCGATCATCATGATCGCGTTCTTCTTGACGATGCCGATCAGCATGACGACGCCGATGATGCCGATGACGTCCAGCGGCATGTGGAAGATCGCCAGCGCCGCCACCGCGCCGATGCCGGCGGCCGGCAGGCCCGACAGGATGGTGATCGGATGGACGAAGCTTTCGTAGAGGATGCCGAGCACGATGTAGATGACGAGAACGGCGGCGAGGAACAGCCAGCCCATGCCGTTGGTCGACGCCTCGAACGCCTGGGCAT
Source organism: uncultured Alphaproteobacteria bacterium (assembly GCA_963847215.1). Classification (GTDB taxonomy): domain Bacteria; phylum Pseudomonadota; class Alphaproteobacteria; order Sphingomonadales; family Sphingomonadaceae; genus Polymorphobacter_B. Next base: position 34,645 of record CAWJZA010000004.1, on the reverse strand, counting down.
TGCCCTGGAACGAGCCCTGGATCGTCGTCGGCATCTTGAGGTCGGCCTCGATCGCCTCGATCTTGTCCTTGGCCTGGCTGAGGGCGGTGCCCGGCGTCAGGTTGAAGCTGATCGTCACCGCCGGCAGCTGGCTCTGGTGGTTGATCGACAGCGGCGCGCCCTCGATGACGACGTGGCTGACGGCCGACAGCGGCACCGTCGCCCCGTTCGCCCCGTGGACGTAGAGCAGGTTGATGCTGTCGGGCGTCAGCTGCTGACCGGGGTCGATCTCGAGGATGACCTGGTAGCTGTCGACGTCGGTATAGATCGTCGAGATCTGGCGCGTGCCGAAGCTGCTGTACAGCGTGTCGCGGATCGCCTGGACGGGAACCCCCAGCCGCGAGGCGGCGTCGCGGTCGATCACCACCCGTGCCTGGCGGGCGCCGCGCTGCAGGTCGGAATTGACGTCCTCGAACCCGCTCGTGCCGCGCAGCCGCGCCTCGAAACGCTGGCCGAAGTCGAACAGCTCGGCCTGGTCGACCGACTGCAGAGTGTACTGGAAATTGGTCGACGACGGCCGTGCGCCGAGCGTCAGGTTCTGCGGGATGTTGGGCGAGGCGAGGACGCCCGGGATGCCCGACAGCTTCTTCCTGAGACGCGCCTGGACGACCTCGGCCGGATCGCGTTCGCTGCGCGGCTTCATCGGCGCGAAGATGCGGCCCGCGCCGCCGCCGGTCCCGGTGAACGAGTTGACCAGCGCGATCGCCGGATCGTCGAGCATGATCTTGGCGATGACGTCCTGCTTGGCCTGCAGCGTCGGATAGGCGGCGTCGGGCGCGACCTCGACGCCGACGAACATGTTGCCGGTGTCCTCGGTCGGGAAGAAGCCCTTGGGGATGGCGCCGAAGCCCCAGACGGCGACGCCGATCGACACCAACGTCAGCAGCAGCACCGCGCGCGACCGCGCGAGCACCCAGTCGAGCGCGCGGGCGTAGCCGGCCTGGGCGCGCTCGAAGTTGCGCGTCGACCAGCGCGCGACCGCGCCCGGGCGGCTGTGCTCGCCCTTCAGCACGCGCGAGGCGATCATCGGCGCGAGGCTGAGGGCGACCACGGCCGACACGCCGATGGCGATGGTCATCGTCACGGCGAACTCGCGGAACAGGCGGCCGATGACGCCACCCATGAACAGCAGCGGGATGAACACGGCGACGAGGCTGACCGAGATCGAGACGACGGTGAAGGCGATCTCCTTCGTTCCCGACACCGCTGCCTCGCGCGGGGGTTCGCCCTCCTCGACGTGACGGACGATGTTCTCGAGGACGACGATGGCGTCGTCGACGACGAAGCCCGTCGCCAACGTCAGCGCCAGCAGGCTGAGGTTGTCGAGGCTGAAGCCGGCGAGGAACATGCCGGCGAAGGTGCCGACGGCGGCGACCGGCAGGACGATCGCCGGGATCAGCGTCGCCCGCGCGTCGCCGAGGACGAGAAAGATGACGAGCACGACGAGCGCGGCGGTGCCGATCAGCGTCGTCTGTGCGTCCTTGACCGAGTGGCGGATCGACTGCGAGCGGTCGACGATGATGTCGAAATGGGTGTTCGCCGGCAGGCTTTCGCGGATCGCGGGCAGCAGCGCCTCGACGCGGTCGGCCATGGCGACGACGTTGGCGCCGGGCTGGCGCTTGATGCCCATGGCCAGCCCCTGCGCGCCGTTGAACTTGGCCGCGCCGCGCAGGTTGTCGACCGAATCGACCGCGGTGGCGATGTCGCCGAGCCGCACCGGCAGGCCGTCCTTGTAGGCGACGATGATGCCGAGGAAGTCGGCGGCGTGCTTCAGCGTTCCCGTCGCGTCGAGGATGTAGTTGCGCGGCCCGTTGCCGATCAGGCCGACGGCGGTGTTGCTGTTCGCCGCCGCGACCGCGGCGCGCACGTCCTCGGGCGTCAGCCCGCGCGCGCTGAGTTTGGTCGGGTCGAACTGGATGCGCACGGCGAACTTGCGCGCCCCGAAGACGTCGACCTGCGCCACCCCCTCCAGCGTCGAGAGGCGCGGGATGATCTGCGTGTCGGCGATGGTCTGCAGGTCGGACAGCGGCATCGTCGGGTCGCGCAAGGCCATGACCAGGATCGACTGGTCGGACGGGTTGACCTTCTGGAACGACGGCGGCGTCGTCATCTCGATCGGCAGCTTGCGCGCGACCGCCGACAGCGCCGACTGCACGTCGAGCGCGGCGGCGTCGATGTTGCGGCTGAGTGCGAACTGGACGGTGACGGTGGTCGACCCCGTGCTCGACGAGCTGGTGATCTGGTCGATGCCGGCGATGGTCGACAGCTGGCGCTCGATCGGCGTCGCCACGGCGCTCGCCATCGTCGCGGGATTGGCGCCGGGCAGGCTCGCCGAGATCTGGATCGTCGGGAAATCGACCTGCGGCAGGGCCGCGACCGGCAGCTGGGCATAGCCGAAGATGCCGGCAGCGACGATGGCGACGGTCATCAGGATCGTCGCGATCGGCCGATCGACAAAGGCCCGGACCCAGCTCACACGCTGCCCTTGATCCTGACCGTATCGCCCGGGCGCAGTTTGGCGAGGGCGTCGGTGACGACGACCATTCCCGGCGCGACCCCTTGCGCGAGATAGGCCCGGCCATCGTCGCGCCCGGCGACGACGACGCGCGTCAGCACCGCCTTGTGGGCCCCGTCGACCGTCCAGACGAAGGTGAAGTCGGGGCCGGTCTGCACCGCCGCCTCCGGCACGGCGACGTGCGCCTGCGGCGGTCCGAGCGGCACGTCGAGGTCGACCAGCGCGCCCGGCCACAGCACGTCGCCGACGTTGGCGAATTCGGCCTTGGCGGCGAGATTGCCGGTGGCGGCGTCGACGCTGTTGTCGAGGAAGGCGAGCCGCCCCGTGGCGATTGCCGCGGTGCTGCCGTGAACCCGGCTGGTCACCGCGACCGGCCCGCGCGCCATCGCCAGGCGCAGCGCCTGGATGCGGTCGGGCGGCACGGCGAAGCGGACCAGGATCGGGCTCAGCTGGTTGACCGTGACCAGCGGCAGGGCGTCTGCCGTCCGCACCGTCGCCCCGATCTTGAAGTTGATCTCGCCGGTCCGCCCGGCGACCGGGGCGCGCACGGTCAGATAGGACATCTGCGTCTCGGCCGCGCTGATCGCCGCGCGGGCACCGTCGATGCTGGCCCGCGCCGTATCGGCGGCGGCCTGCTTGACCTCGATCGTCGCCTTGGAGACGAAGCCGTTGGCGACCAGCGCCTGGCTGCGCCGGAGATCGGCCGCCGCCTGCGCCTGTGTCGCCGTCGCGCTCGCCAGCGCCGCCCGGTTCTGCGCCATTGCGGCGCGCACGGCGCGGTCGTCGAGGCGGAACAGCGGCTGGCCGGCGCGGACCATGTCGCCTTCATGGAACAGGATGGCGACGATCTGCCCGTCGACGCGCGGGCGCACGGCGACCGACTGCAGCGGGGTCACCGTGCCGAGCACCGTCAGTCGCGGCGCATAGTCGGCCAGCGCCGCCGGCTCGGCCACGACGGTCAGCGGCGGTCGCGGATGCGGCGGCGGCGCACCCCCGCCGCAACCGGTAACAAGCAGCGCCGTCAGAAGAGTTAAACGGTTCATTAACCACATAGGCTTGGGCAGAAGCGAAGTCGCCGCCTTGGCACGTCCATGGCCGGCGTCAACCGGATTGTCGCGACCGGGCCGCGGCGGCCCACGGCGGTTGCCGCCCGGCACGCGCGCAATCGTCGCACGGCCGAAGACCGCGCCGGCGAGTTTGGCGCGAACCATCTACTGTTTGGAGTAGCGCCTATGTCCATTCGTTTCGCCGCCACCGCCAACGCCCTCGACAAGGGCGTCGAGACGGTCAAGCCCGCTGCCGCCGTCAAGCTGATCGACGATTGGGAAGCCGAGCTCAAGGATATCGACGTTCCCGGCGCCAAGGGCATCGCCGGCGATCTCGAGCGGTTGAAGAAGGCGCTTTCCGCCGACGAGCCCGACGCCGAGAAGGTCAAGTCGCTGGTCCACAAGCTCGGCGAGGCGACGACCAAGATCGCCGAGCGCGCCGACGCCAAGTCGAAGGACAAGCTCGCCGACCTGGGCAAGGCGCTCAGCGCGGCCTGACGCCGCCGGCAGGGCGGTCAGGCGACCCGCACGCCCTTCCAGAAGGCGACGCGGCCCTTGATCTGGGCCGCGGCGTCCTTCGGCGTGGGGTAATACCAGGCGGCGTCGGGGTTCTCGCGCCCGTTCGCCGTCACGGTGTAGTAGCTCGCGGTCCCCTTCCACGGGCACACGCTCGTCGTCGCACTGGGCGTCAGGACGCCCGGGGTGACGGCGTCGAGCGGGAAATAATGGTTGTTCTCGACGACGACGGTATCGTCCGATTCGGCGATGACGGTGTCGTTCCAGACGGCTTTGACCATGATGTGCTCCTATCTGAAGGGGGGTTCGTCGAAGGCGCGCAGCTTGCGGCTGTGCAGCCGGTCGCCGGCAGCGCGCAGGCGGTCGATGGCGGCGATGCCGATCTGGAGATGCTCGCTGATCGCGCGCTCGTAGAAGCGGTTGGCCTGGCCCGGCAGCTTGATCTCGCCGTGCAGCGGCTTGTCCGAGACGCACAGCAGCGTGCCGTAGGGCACGCGGAAGCGGTAGCCCTGCGCCGCGATGGTCGCCGACTCCATGTCGATCGCCACCGCGCGCGACTGGTTGAAGCGCAGCGCCGAGCGGCTGAAGCGCAGTTCCCAGTTGCGGTCGTCGGTGGTGACGACCGTGCCGGTGCGCAGCCGGCGCTTCAGCGCCTCGCCGGCCAGGCCGGTGATCGCCTCGGCCGCCTGGGCCAGCGCCAGCTGCACCTCGGCGATCGGCGGGATCGGAATCTCCGGCGGCAGCACGTCGTCCAGCACATGGTCGTCGCGCAGATAGGCGTGGGCCAGCACATAGTCGCCGATCGTCTGGCTGGGGCGCAGGCCGCCGCAATGGCCGATCATCAGCCACGCCTCGGGGCGCAGCACGGCGAGATGGTCGGTGATCGTCTTGGCGTTGGACGGGCCGACGCCGATGTTGACCAGGCTGATGCCCGCGCCGCCGGGCGCCATCAGGTGATAGGCCGGCATCTGGTGCCGCCGCCAGGCGCCGTCGGCGATGGCGCGGGCCGGGATCGGGTCGACGTCGCGGCCGATGACCGCGCCGCCGCTGCACGACAGGGCCGTGTACGGCGTGTCGGCGGCGAGCTGGCGGCAGGCCCAGGCGACGAACTCGTCGACGTAGCGGTGATAGTTGGTGAGCAGCACATAGCGCTGGACGTGCGCCGCCGGCGTGCCGGTGTAGTGGCGCAGGCGGGCGAGGCTGAAGTCGGTGCGCGGCGCGTCGAACAGCGCCAGCGGCCGCGGCTGCTCGGGCGCAAGCAGCCACAGTCCGTCGGCCAGCTCGTCGCCGATATGGGCAAGCTCGGTCGTCGGGAAGTGGCGGGCGAGCTCGGCGGCGGCGGCGGCATCGAGGCGCAGGTCCTCGGCCCCGTCGAGGACGTAGGGATAGGGGATCTCGACCGCCGACCGTCCGGCGGTCACCTCGACGCCGAAGTCGGCGACGAGCAGGTCGAGCTGCTCGATCAGATAGTCGCGGAACAGTTCGGGATGCGTCACCGTCGCGGCGTAGTCGCCGGGCACCGTCACGCGGGCGAAGGCGCGGATCAGCCGCGGCGGCGCCGCCACCGCGGTAGGTCAGCCGCACCTCGGGATAGGCGAAGGCGCCCGCCGCCCGCGCCGCCGGATCGGGCGGGGTGCCGTTCCGCAGGTACGCGGCGAGCGCCGCCCGCAGCGCCGCGACCGAAGCGGCATAGGTCGCGGCAAGCGCGTCGACAATTCCCGCGGAGGTCATGCGCGCCTATAGCCGCGGCCGGCCCGATCGGCCAAGCCGCGCCGGCGACGCGTCGCGCGGCGCGGGTGCGACGTCCGGAAGTCGCCAGACCGAAGCGCGGCAGCCGCCTAAATCCCGGGCAGCAACCCTGGGAGACCGCCCGTGACCTTTCGCATCCTCGCCCTCGACCCCACGCCCTTTGCGCCGCTGTTCGCCCTCGACGACGCCGCGCTCGCCGCTCGCGGTGCCGTCCGCCGCACGGCGACGACGAAGCCCGGCTTCCCGTGCCGCGTCAGCCTGGCCGACGCCGAGATCGGCGAGACGCTGATCCTGACCGGCTATGAGCATCTGCCGGTCGACTCGCCCTATCGCAGCCGCCACGCGATCTACGTCCGCGAGGGTGCTGTCGCCGCCGACCTGCCGCCCGACGCCGTGCCCGAGGTCATCGCCCGTCGCCTGATCTCGTGGCGGGCGTTCGACGGCGCCGGGATGATGACGGCCTGCGACGTCGTCGACGGCGGCGAGGTGGGCGGTGCGCTGGCGACCGCCTTCGCCGACCCCGCCGTCGTCCACGTCGACCTGCACAATGCCCGGCCGGGATGCTTCGCCGCACGTGCCGTGCGGGCGTGACCTCGGCCGCGCCACCTGCTACGGCGCGGCCATGCAGTTCGACCTGACCGACGACCAGCGCGAGATCCAGGAAGTCGCGCGCCGCTTTACCGCCAGCGAGATCACCCCGCACGCCGCGAAGTGGGACGAGGAACACATCTTCCCGGTCGACACGATCCGGGCGGCGGCCGCGTTCGGCTTCGGCGCGATCTACGTCTCGGAGGCGTCGGGCGGCATCGGGCTGGGGCGGATCGAGGCGGCGCTGATCATGGAGGCGATGGCCTATGGCTGCCCGTCGACCAGCGCCTTCATCAGCATCCACAACATGGCGTCGTGGATGATCGATGCCTTCGGCTCGGCCGAGCTGAAGGCGCGCTACCTGCCCGGCGCTGGTGCCGATGGCCAAGATCGCCAGCTATTGCCTGACCGAGCCCGGCTCAGGGTCGGACGCGGCGGCGCTCAGGACGCGGGCGGTGCGCGACGGCGACGATTATGTCGTCACCGGCAGCAAGGCGTTCATCTCGGGCGGCGGGGCGAACGACGTCTATGTCACCATGGTCCGCACCGGCGTCGACGGGCCGAAGGGCATCAGCTGCCTCGTCATCGACAAGGACATGCCCGGCGTCAGCTTCGGCGCGCCCGAGCGCAAGCTGGGCTGGCACAGCCAGCCGACGGCGCAGGTCAACTTCGACGGCGTCCGCGTTCCCGTGGCCAATCGCGTCGGCGAGGAAGGGCAGGGTTTCGCCATCGCCATGCAGGGGCTCGACGGCGGGCGGCTCAACATCGGCGCGTGCTCGCTCGGCGGCGCGCAGCGGGCGCTCGATGAGGCGCTGACCTATACCCGCGGCCGGATCGCAGTTCGGCAAGGCCATCGCCGACTTCCAGGCGACGCAGTTCAAGCTCGCCGACATGGAGACCGAGCTCGCCGCCGCCCGCGCGCTGCTCTACCAGGCCGCGGCCAAGGTCGAGGCGGGTGCGCCCGACAAGACGCGCTTCGCCGCGATGGCCAAGCGCCTGTCGACCGATACCGGCATGGCCGTCGTCGACCGCGCGCTGCAGCTCCACGGCGGCTACGGCTATCTGATGGACTATCCGGTCGAGCGGCTGTTCCGCGACCTGCGCGTCCACCAGATCCTCGAGGGCACCAACGAGATCATGCGCGTCGTCGTCGCCCGCGAGCTGATGCGGGCGAGCAACTGAGCACGCTGCCACCCGCGCGCTACCTGCCGAGCCTGGCGGCCCTCAGCGCCGTCGTCAGCATCGCCGTCGGCGCGGCGGCGGTCCACGGCGTGACCGATCCGCAAGCGAAGATGCTGCTGCAGACCGGGGTGCAGTTCGAGCTGCCGCACGCCATCGCCGTGTTTGCCCTGCTCGGCTGGCGCGAGACGCCGGCGGTGCGCGGCGGGGCGTGGGCGCTTTTGATCGGCAGCCTGATCTTCGCCGTCACGCTCGACGCCCTCGCGCTCGGCAGTCCGCGCTGGGTCGGCGCGATCACCCCGGTCGGCGGCTCGGCGATGCTGCTCGGCTGGCTGTGGCTGGCGCTGGCACCGTTCGTGCCGGCGGGGCGACCTTAATTCCGGAAGCTCGGGTCGAGCCGGTCCATCTTCCGCAGCAGTGCCGGCCACGCCAGCTTGTCGGCGACGATGCCGAGGCCGCCCTTGCCCTGGCCCGCGGTCTTCTCCGGCGTCCCCTGCGGCGGGTGGTAGAGGTTGGCGACGCCGCCCGACAGCGCCATGATCTGCGCCTCGCAGGCGCGTTCCAGGAAATACATCTTGATGAAGCACTGGGCGACGTTGACGCCGACCGTCAGCGTGCCGTGGTTCCTGAGGATCATCGCGTCCTTGCTGCCGATGTCGGCGACCAGCCGCTCGCGCTCCTCGAGGTCGGTGGCGACGCCCTCATACTCGTGATAGGCGACCGAATCGCGGACCAGCATCGCCGTCTGCGTCAGCGGCATCAGCCCGTCGGCCTGTGCCGCGACCGCCTGGCCGGCGGGCGTGTGCAGGTGCATCACCGCGTTGGCGTCCTCGCGCGCCATGTGCAGCGCCGAATGGATGGTGAAGCCGGCCGGGTTGGTCAGGTACGGGGTCGGCATGACCGGCCGCCCCTCGACGTCGATCTTGACCAGGCTGGAGGCGGTGATCTCGTCGAACATCAAATTGTACGGGTTGATCAGGAAGTGGTGCTCGGGTCCCGGCACCCGCGCCGATAGATGGGTGAAGATCAGGTCGTCCCAGCCGTAATGCGCGACGAGGCGATAGGCGGCGGCGAGGTCGACGCGGATCGCCCATTCCTCGGCACTGACCTGGTCCTGGACGCCGTCGACGGGCTTGAGCACGGTGGCCACAACGATTTTCCCACGATTATTGCCCCGAGTGTGCGCCGCTCACGCCGGCTCGGCAAGCGCCGGCGCGGCGAGCGGATGCCTGGCGTTGACCAGCTCGACCAGAGCCGCGCTGGCGACGTGGGTATAGATCTGCGTCGTCGCGATGTCGGCGTGGCCGAGCAGCGTCTGCAGCGTCCGCAGGTCGGCACCGCCTTCGAGCAGATGGGTGGCGAAGGCGTGGCGCAGGACGTGCGGGCTGATCCGGTCGGGCGGGATGCCGGCGTCGGCGGCGAGCGCCTTGACCAGCTGGAACAGGCGGACGCGCGACAGATGCTTGCTGCCGCTGGGGAACAGGTAGCGCGCGTCGGCGGGGACGTTCGCCGCGTGCGCGGCGACGGCGCGCAGCGCGGCGGCGCCGACGGGCACCAGCCGCTCCTTGCCGCCCTTGCCGGTCAGGATGGCATGGCCGCGGCCCGGCTGGATCGCGTGGCGCGGCAGGCTGACCAGCTCCGTCGCGCGCAGGCCGGAGCCGTAGAGCAGTTCGACGAGCGCGGTGAGGCGCAGGGTGGCCGGCGTCGGCGCGCGGGCCGCGAGCGCGGCGAACAGCCGATCGACGTCGCCCGCCGCCAGCGTCTTGGGCAGCGGCCGGGCGCGGACCGGCGATGGCAGGTCGGCGGTGGGATCGTCGCCGCGCAGCCTCTCGCGGCGGAGAAAGGCGAAGAAGCCGCGCAGCGCCGAGCCCTTGCGCTGCAGCGAGGCGCGGGCGAGATCGCGCCAGCCATGCGATCAGCCGGGCGAGGTCGTCGGGCGTCGCCGCCGCGAGGCCGCCGGCGAGCGCCGCGCTGGCCCCGTCGAGGTCGCGGCGATAGGCGAGGATGGTGTTCTTCGCCGACCCGCGCTCGGCCGCGCACATGTCGAGGAACAGGCTGATGGCGCGTCCGTCCGCCAGCGGGCTGCCGGCGATCGGGGGCGCCTCAGCCACGGGTGACGGCTTCGGCGGCGAGCATCCGCGCCTCGTGGCCGCGCCCGGCCGCGACCCAGGCGGCGACGATGTGCGCCAGATGGGCCGGCGGCACGCCGCCCCACCCGGTCTGCAGCCCCGTCGCGGCGAGCACGGCGACCTCGCCCGGCCGCCGCACGGCGCCGGCGGCGTCGATCGCCCGGGTCCAGCTGTTCGCCACGGGGGCGACATGGAAGTCGCGCGCGGCCGCGTCCCAGTCGCCGCCGCGCGCCTGGCCGAAGCCCTGCAGCGCCGCCAGCAGCAGCGCGGCGCGGTGCGGCGACACCTCCTTGGCCCAGGCGCGGAACCGGCCCGGCGACACCTCGATGCCGCCGTTGGCCCCGACCGCCAGCAGCGCCCAGGCGGCACGCGCCGCCGTCGAGTCGGCGTTCGCCACGGCGGGCCACCACGCCTTGGCCCGGTCTTCGAGCCCGACGGCGAGCATGGCGGCGATCAGGTCGCCACCATCGCCGGCGACGGCACGGTCGACCGGCAGGCGGGCGGCAGCGACGCCGGTTTCGATCAGGGCGGCATAGCGGTCGTCGCTGCCCGTCCACAGCTTGCGCATCGCCGCGACCCGTTCGGCCGTCGTCGCCGCGGCAAAGGCGTCGCGCAAGGCTCCCGCCGGCGTAGCGTCGAGGGCGCTGCGGTCGAGGTCGGCGCTGCCCGCGGCGATCCCGCCGACGAGGTCCTCGGCCGAGGCGATGCCGAGCACGGCGGCCGGCGCCAGCGCCGCCGCCCGCGTCGCCGGCGGCTGGCTGGCGGCGTGCAGCACCCAGCCCCAGCTCGCCCCGCCGGTCGCGCCGGCCAGCGCCTGCAGGCGGTCGAGCGGCACGGCGACGCCGGCCGCGCTGGCGACGCCGAAGCGGTAGGGCGTCATGGCGGCGACGCTCGACCAGTCGAGGTTGGCGGCGCGGCCGTTGCCCAGGCTGACGGTGGCGATGCGCTCGCCGAGCTGGATGTCGAACGGATCGACGGTGCCGCCGTCGCGGATGGCGTCGAAGGCGCTGGCGCCGCTGATGTCGTCGCCGGCGATCGCCGCGCACATCGCCTCGGCGAGCTTCCACAGCGGGTCGGGCGACACCGCGCCGCCGGCGTCGGCCAGCGGGCACAGGCCGGGAATGTCGCCGGCGGCGAGCGCCGCCTGCCCGGCAACGCGGATCAGCCGCGGCGTCATGCGGTCGACGGCGAGGTTGTCGACCAGCGCCTTGGCCGCGTCGACCTCGCCCATCGCCAGCAGGACGCGGGCGCGGTCGGCGACCCAGTCGGCGGCGTTGGCCCCCGCCGGCGCCTCGGCGCGCGTCGCCAGCGCCCGCCTGCAGCGCGATGTGCGCCCAGCGCGAGGCGACCGGCACGCTCAGCCGCCGCAGCAGCCCGTCGACGAAGCGGCCGTCGCTGCCGGCGAACAGGTCCGGGCCGTAGCCGCCGAGCTCGGGCGTCAGCGGCCCGACCGCGCCGATCGCCGGGCCGGTGGCTGCGGGCAGCGGCTTGTCGGCGTCGGCCGCCTGGTCGGGGGGCGGCACGTCCTCGGGCGGCGGGGCGAGCGGCAGCGGCGCGGGCGCCACCACCGGCGGCGGCGGCGGTGCCCGAAACTGTCGGGCAGCAGCGACTTCGGCGGCGGGGCCGGTGCCTCGGCCGGGGCATCGGCGACCTGCCCGCCCGACGCGGCGCCGGCGAGCGCCGCCGCCGCGACGAGAACGGCGAGACGCGCCCTAGCGGCCAAGGCGATCGTTCGGGATGACCTGCTCGACGTGGTGCGTCGGCGCGGGCACGTCCGCCGTCATCAGATAGACCGCACCGGCGACGAGGATGACGATCAGCGCAAGCACGATCCAGAACAGCAGACGCATGGACGGGCATTCCTTGGTGGCCGGGCTTGGCCACGCGACGGCGCGGTGTATAGCGTAAGCCTATCGTGGAGTGCGACGCAAAAAACCTGGGCGTCCCCGCGCCGCGCCGACCGGCGGCCGTGACCCGGCCGCTGGTGCTCGTCGGGCTGATGGGGGCGGGCAAGTCGACCGTCGGCCGCCGGCTGGCGGTGCGCCTGCGCCTGCCCTTCGTCGACGCCGACGCCGAGATCGAGCGGGCCAGCGGGCTGTCGATCGCCGAGATCTTCGAGCGGTTCGGCGAGGCGCACTTCCGCGACGGCGAACGCCGCGTCATCGCCCGGCTGATCGGCGGCGAGCCGAAGGTCATCGCCACCGGCGGCGGCGCCTTCGTCGCGGCCGACACGCGCGCCCTGATCCTCGACCGCGCGACGGCGATCTGGCTCGACGCCGACATCCCGACGCTGGCCGAGCGGGTGCGGCGGCGCGATACCCGGCCGCTGCTGCGCGACCGCGATCCGGCCGAGGTGCTGACCGAACTCGCCCGTATCCGCAACCCGCTGTACGCCCAGGCCCACATCCACATCAGCAGCAAGCCGACGCCGCACGAGGCGACGGTGCGGGCGATCCTGGCGGCGCTGGCGGAGCGTCGCGAATGATCGTTCCGGTCGCGCTGGGAGAGCGCGCCTACGACGTCGACATCGCGCCCGGCGCGCTCGCCCGGCTCGGGGCGGTCGTCGCGCCGCTTACCCGGTCGCGGACGGTATCGGTCGTCACCGACAGCACGGTCGCGCGGCTGCACCTGCCGGCGGCCACCGCGGCGCTGGCGGCGGCCGGGCTGTCGGTGCAGCCGCTGATCCTGACTCCGGGCGAGGGACAGAAGAACTGGCGGACGCTGGAGAGTGTCGTCGAAACGCTGCTCGCCCGCGGCGTCGAACGCGGCGACGCGGTCGTCGCGCTGGGCGGCGGCGTCATCGGCGACCTGACCGGCTTCGCCTGCGCCGTCCTGCGCCGCGGCTGCCGCTTCGTCCAGGTGCCGACGACGCTGCTCGCCCAGGTCGACAGCTCGGTCGGCGGCAAGACGGCGATCAACGCGGCCGCCGGCAAGAACCTCGTCGGCGCCTTCCACCAGCCGGCCGCCGTCGTCATCGACCCCGACCTGCTGGCGACGCTGCCCGCGCGCGAGCTCCGCGCCGGCTATGCCGAGGTGGTCAAGACGGCGCTGCTCGGCGACGCCGGCTTCTTCGCCTGGCTCGAGGCCAATGGCTCCGCCCTGCTCGCCGGCGACGCCGCCGCCCGCGCCCACGCCCCCAGCGGGCGGGACGCCCGCGTCCACGCCATCGCCACCAGCGTCGCCGCCAAGGCGCGGATCGTCGCCGCCGACGAGCGCGAGACCGGCGACGTGCGCGCGCTGCTCAACCTCGGTCACACCTTCGGCCACGCGCTGGAGGCGGAAGCCGGCTTCTCCGACCGCCTGCTCCACGGCGAGGCGGTGGCGATCGGCTGCGCACTGGCCTTCCGCTTCTCCGCCGCGCGCGGGCTGTGCTCCGAAAGCGACGCGGCGCGGGTGGCGGCGCACCTCGCCGCCGCCGGCCTGCCGACCTCCCCGCGCGGCCTCGCCGCCTCGTCCGCGCCGCTGATCGACCACATGCGCCAGGACAAGAAGGTCAGCGCCGGCACCGTGCCGTTCATCCTCGCCCGCGGCATCGGCGACGCCTTCGTCGCCCGCGATGTGAAGCTGGGCGAGGTCGCCGCCTTCCTCGACACCGAGCTGGCGTGATCCGCGCCGCGCTGCTCGCGCTCCTCCTCGCCGCACCGGCGGCGCTCATCGTGCCGGCGCCGGCGGCGGCCGAGCCGGTGGCGCTGACCTTCGACGACCTGCCGGTGTTCGGCACGCTGCGGCCCGTCGCCGAGCAGGCGGCGATCACCAAGAAGCTGCTGCGCGGCCTCGTCCGCCACCACCTGCCGGCGATCGGCTTCGTCAACGAGGTCAACCTCGAGGGCACCGACCGCCCGGCGCGCGTCGCCCTGCTGTCGGCGTGGCTCGACGCCGGCATGGACCTCGGCAACCACGGCTACAGCCACCTGTCGCTGACCGTGACGCCGGTCGCCGACTATATCGAGGACACGGCCAGGGGCGACGCGGTGACCAAGACGCTGCTCGCCGCGCGCGGCCGGCGCGAGCGCTGGTTCCGCTACCCGTTCCTCGAGACCGGGCCGACGCCCGCCGTCCGCCGCACTTTCGAGGACTGGCTGGCGGGCGCCCATTACCGCGTCGCACCGGTGACCTGCGAGAACGCCGACTATGAGTTCGCCGACCCCTATGACGCGGCGCTGCAGGCCGGCGACCGGCGGCGGGCGCGGGCGATCCGGCGCGAGTACATCGCCTTTTCCGCCGCCGCCGTCGCCTGGTACCGCTCGGCTGCGCTCGCCCTGTTCGGTCGCCGCCCGGCGCTGGTCTGGCTGCTCCACGCCAGCAAGCTCAACGCCGACAGCATCGGCGCCCTGGCGCGGATCATCCGCCACGAGCGGCTGACGCCGGCGACGCTCGACGCGGCGATGGCCGATCCGGCCTATGCCACGCCCGAGGACTATGCCGGACCCGACGGCAACGAGTGGCTCGAACGCTGGTCGCTGACCCTGCACCGCGAGCTGCCGTGGGAGACGATGCCGCACGTCCCCGGCGACATCGAGGTCGCCAGCACCCGCCTCAGCGACCCCGCCGACGACCACGGCACGCCTTAGTCTTTTCAGCGACTTGCCCGCCCTTTCCGGGCGAAGGTCACACGAAGGTCACGCCCGCGACGGTGTTTTCAGCGCGCGGCCTCGTCATAGAAGCGGGCGAGATCGGCCTTCATCGCGTGCAGCGCCTCGGTGTTCAGGTACACCATGTGCCCCGACGGGTAATAAGCGAAGCGCAGGTTCGGCCGCAGCGACTTGTCGATCTGCAGGTGGGCGAGGTCGTACTCGGTGCCGAAGAACGGTGTCGCCATGTCGTAGAGGCCGTTGAGCGAATAGACCAGCAGGTGCGGGTTCTCGCGCATCGCCGCCGACAGGTCGAGCGCGGTGTCGGCCAGCGCCTGGCTCGCGCCGCCGCCGCGCGCGCCGGGCGGGCGGTGCGAGAAGTCCCACTTCAGCGCCGGCGAGTAATAGGTCGGGCGATAGGTCAGCGGGGACGTGAAGCCGAGATCGTGGGCGAGATAATGGTGGAAGCTGCCGACGAAGGCGCCGGTGATGCCGGTGTCGCTGGGGTCGCTCTCGGGCGAGTCGGCGGCGATGTCGGCGTCGATGCCGGTGAAGCGGCTGTCGTAGCGCCCGAGCGTCCGCCGCTGGTCGCGCAGCAGCTCCTTGCGGAAGCGGCTGAGGTCGACGCGCAGGTCGCTGTCGAGGATGAACCGCAGCGACAGGCCGGTGAAGCCGGCGAGCTGCTGCGCGATCTGCTGCCGCTCCGCGTCGGGCAGGTCCTGGCCCTGCGCCAGCGCCTGCGCGTACGGCCCGCGGGCGAAGGCGCGCGCCTGGGCGAGGAAGGCCGGCAGGTCGGCCGGCGCGGGCACGCGGTGGTGGTAGGCGGCGGTCGCGGCATAGCTCGGCAGATAGTTGATCAGGTCCTGGTCGAGCCCGGGCGCGCGGCGGCCATAGTTCATGATCGACGACAGCAGGACGACGCCGTTGAGCTGCACCCCGTCCTGCGCCAGCCGGTACGACAGGCCGCCCGAGCGCGTCGTGCCGTAGGATTCGCCGAAGATGAACTTCGGCGCGTTCCAGCGGTCGTTGATCGTCAGCCAGCGTTCGATGCCGCGGGCGAAGGTGTCGATGTCGGCGTCGGTGCCCCACAGTTTCTCGAGCTTGGTATCGCCGAGCGGCCGCGAGAAACCGGCGCCGACGGCGTCGACGAACACCAGGTCGGACTTGTCGAGCAGGCTGTCGGGGTTGTTCTGCAGCTGGAACGGCGGTCCGGCCGTCGCCGCCGGGCTGTCGGTCCGCACCCGTACCGGCCCGACCGAGCCCATGTGCAGCCACAGCGACGAGCTGCCGGGACCGCCGTTGTAGAGGAAGGTCACCGGCCGGCCGGGGTCGCCGGTGGTATAGGCGACGTAGAACAGGCTGGCGGTCGGCTTGCCGTCGTCGTCGCGGATCGTCACCGTGCCGGCGGTGGCGGTATAGGCGATCGTCCGCCCGCCGATGGTCGCGCTGTGCCGCGACGGCACGCGCAGCTCGCGGATCGGCGCGGTGGCGACGTCGCTGTCGCCGAGCTTGTTCTCGCGCGCCCGCTCGGCGCGGGCATCGCCGGCCGGCTGGGTGTTGGTCGTGTCGCCGTGGCCCGGCTCGTCGCGGTCGGGCGCAGGGCCGCTGTGCCGGCCGCGCTCGGCCTGCGGCGCGGCGGCGGCGACCGGACGCTCCTGCGCCGCCAGCGGCTGGGCGAGAAGCAGCGCCGCGACGGCCAGGCGCACCTTCGCCTGCTTCGTCGGCTCGCGCAGGAGCGCGGAGGGGGACAGCGACGGCGGACGGCGCCCGGCAACGGAGGAGCGCGGCAACAGGACAAGCAGGGTCATGGCCGCCATGCTAAGACAGCCAAGCGGCAGTAGGACAGTCTTTTCTTGCCCTTCAGGCGGCGTCGGCCACCGGCGGCGGATAGAGGCGCAGGCGGCGGACCATGCGCGGGTCGCCGTCGATCACCTCGAAGCGCCAGCCCGACGGGTGGGCGATCATCTCGCCGACCGCCGGCACCCGCCCGGCGAGCATGAAGACCATGCCGCCCAGCGTATCGACGTCGACGCCGATCGCGTCGCTGGCGAAGACCTGCCCGGTCGTCGCCTCGAGTTCGGCCAGTTCCAGCCGGGCGTCGGCCTCGTACAGGTCGTCGCCGATCGCCTGCAGCAGCTTGGCCTCGTCCTCGTCGTGCTCGTCCTCGATGTCGCCGACGATCTCTTCGACGAGGTCCTCGATCGTCACCAGCCCGTCGGTGCCGCCGAATTCGTCGACGACGATCGCCATGTGCGTCCGCCCCGAGCGCATCCGCGCCAGCAGGTCGAGGACGCGCATCGACGACGGCACGAACAGCACGGTGCGGAGCAGCGAGCGGACGTCGATCCCCGCGAACGGCTTCGACGACACCGCGTCGTCGAACGTCGTCGCGATGCGCGAATAGACGTCCTTGACGTGGACCATGCCGATGACGCGGTCGAGGCTGCCCTCGAACACCGGCAGGCGGCTGTGCCCGGCCTCGCGGAACAGCGCGACGAGGTCGGCGAAGCTGTCGGCGACGTCGAACGCGACGATGTCGGCGCGCGGCACGGCGACGTCGTCGACCCGCCGCTCGCCGAAATGCAGCAGGTTCTTCAGCATCGTCCGCTCGACGACCGACAGGTCGTCGCGGTCGCCGGGTTCGCCGACGACCTCGTCGATCGCTTCCTCGAGGCTTTCGCGCAGCGTCGGCTCGGCACCGCAGGCCGAAGGTCGCGCAGACTTCGCCACAGCCGGGTGACGAAGCCGCTACTAGGGTGAGGGTCGCTCATTCCCCTTAATCGGGGTCCGCGTAGGGATCGGCAAGCCCGAGCGTCGCCAGCGCCGCGGTTTCCAGCGCCTCCATGTGCGTCGCCGCCGCCTCGTCGCCATGGTCGAAGCCGAGCAGGTGGAGCATGCCGTGGACGATCAGGTGGCGGGCATGGTCGGCGGCGTCGATGCCCTTGTCCGCCGCCTCGCGCCGCGCACCGTCTCCCAGGCGAGGACGATGTCGCCGAGCAGGATTTCGCCGTCGTCGGTGTTGGCCAGCGCGTCGAGCAGGTCGGGCTGGACCATCGGGAACGACAGGACGTTGGTCGGCTTGTCCTTGTGGCGGTACTGCGCGTTGAGCGCCCGCACCTCGGCGTCGTCGGTCAGCCGCACGGCGACCTCGACGGCGAAGCCCGGCTTGGGCGAGGTGCGCGTGCGGCGACTGCGCCAGCGCCGCGGCCGCGGCGGCGGCGGCCAGCGCCGGCCAGTCGGTCGCCGCGTCCCAGCCGCCGGCGGCGATGTCGGTCTCGACGGTCAGCATCAGCCATCCTGCGGCGGGCCCTCGTACGCCTCGACGATGGCGCCGACGATCGGGTGGCGGACGACCTCGCGGCTGGAGAAGCGCAGCGTCGCGATGCCCGGGATGCCGTCGAGCTTGCGCACCGCGTCGGCGAGCCCCGACGGCGACGGGTTGGGCAGGTCGACCTGGTTCGGGTCGCCGCAGACGACCATGCGGCTGCCCTGGCCGAAGCGCGTCAGGAACATCTTCATCTGCAGCGGCGTCGTGTTCTGCGCCTCGTCGAGGATGATGAAGGCGTTCGCCAGCGTCCGCCCGCGCATGAAGGCGAGCGGCGCGATCTCGATCTCGCCGCTGCTCAGCCGCCGCTCGACCTGCTCGGTCGGCAGCATGTCGTACAGCGCGTCGTACAGCGGGCGCAGGTAGGGATCGACCTTGTCCTTCATGTCGCCGGGCAGGAAGCCGAGCCTCTCGCCCGCCTCGACCGCCGGGCGCGACAGGATCAGCCGGTCGACCGAGCCGGCGACGAGCTGGCTGACCGCCTGCGCGACGGCGAGATAGGTCTTGCCCGTCCCCGCCGGCCCGAGCGCGAAGATGATGTCGTCGCGGCCCAGCGCCTCGATATAGCGGACCTGCGTCGGCGAGCGCGGGACGATCGTCTTGCGCCGGGTGCGGATGACCACCGCCGGGTTGGGCGTGCCGTCGTCGCGGATCAGCCCGTCGAGGCCGGGGTCGGCGGTGATCGCCACCGCGCCCTCGACATCGCCGGTGTCGACGCCGTGCCCCTGGGTCAGCCGGTTGTAGAGGCTGCTGAGCACGTCGCGGGCGCGGGCGGCGCTGTCGGCCTCGCCCTCGATCGACACCTTGTTGCCGCGCGCCGCGATATAGACGCCGAGCCGGTTCTCGAGCACGATCAGGTTCTGGTCGTACTGGCCGAACAGCGGCCCGAGCAGCTGCGGCCGGTCGAACTCGAGCTCGAGCCGGACGCGGTCGCTGGCGCCGGTGGCGGGCATGCCGCGCGTGCCGTTGCCGGCCGGACGCGGGAGCCGGCGCGGGCCGCGCGGCGCTGTCTTCTTCGCCACTAGGCGGCCTCGTCAGGGCACAGGCGCTCCTTCGAGGCTGTTGGGCTGGGCGTCGATCAGGTCGACGGTGGCCATATCGCCGACTTGCGGCCGCGGCGAGACGACGAACACCGATTGCAGCCACGGCGACTTGCCGATCAGCTGGCCCGGGGCGGCGCCCGGCGCGGTCGAACAGCACCTCGCAGCGGCGTGCCGACGCTGGCGCGGTTGAACGCCAGCGCCGACGCGCCGATCGCCGCCTGCAGCTCGGCGAGGCGCGCGTCCTTGACCGTCTCGGGCACCTGGTCCGCCATGCGCTGCCGCGGGGGTGCCGGGGCGCGGCGAGTATTTGAAGCTGTAGGCCTGGGCGTAGCCGACCTCGCGGACGAGCGCGAGCGTGGCGGCGAAATCGGCGTCGGTCTCGCCGGGGAAGCCGACGATGAAGTCGCCCGACAGCGCGATGTCGGGCCGCGCGGCGCGCAGCCGGTCGAGCGTGCGCAGATAGCTATCGCGCGTGTGCGCCCGGTTCATCGCCTTAGCAGCCGGTCCGATCCCGACTGCACCGGCAGGTGCAGGAACGGCATCAGCTGCGGGACTTCGGCGTGGGCGGCGATCAGGTCGTCGTCCATGTCGCGCGGGTGCGAGGTCGTGTAGCGCAGCCGCGCGCAGGCCGGGCAGCGCGGCGATCGCGCCGGATCAGCCCGGCGAGCGTCACCTCGCCGTCGCGATAGGCGTTGACGTTCTGCCCGAGCAGCGTCAGCTCGCTCGCGCCGCCGGCGATCAGCGCGCGCGCCTCGGCGAGCAGCGCCGCGGCCGGGCGCGACACCTCGGCGCCGCGCGTATAGGGCACGACGCAGAAGGTGCAGAACTTGTCGCAGCCCTCCTGCACGGTCAGGAAGGCGGACGGGCCGACGGCGCCGCGCCGGTCGGGCAGCGCGTCGAACTTCGAGGCCGCCGGCATGTCGGTATCGATCGCGGTCCCGCCGCCGGCGAGCATCGCGGGCAGGCGGTGATAGGCGTTCGGGCCGACGACGACGTCGACCGCCGGCGCCCGCCGGACGATCTCCGCCCCCTCGGCCTGCGCGACGCAGCCGGCGACGACGATCCTTTGCCGCGGCGGCGCGGGCGCGCAGCCGGCCGACGTCGGAATAGACCTTCTCCGCCGCCTTCTCGCGGATGTGGCAGGTGTTGAGCACGACGACGTCGGCGGTGCCGATCGGCGCGGCCGCATAGCCCTCGCGCCTCGAGCAGCTCGCCGATGCGCTCGCTGTCATAGACGTTCATCTGGCAGCCGAAGGTCTTGACGTGATAGGTCGCGGTCATCGCCGGCACCGTACCGCAGCCGCCGCGCGGCGTCACCCGTGCTTGAGCCGGGCGATGAAGAAACCGTCGACGCCGCCGTCGGCGGCAAGCATCCCCGGCAGGACGCGGACGACGCCGTCGGCGGGCGCGATACCGGCGGGCAGCTCGGCCGCGGCGACGGCCGCGCGCCGCAGCCCGGGATGGCGGCCGAGCGCGGCGGCGAGCTGGTCCTCGCCCTCGGCGCGTTCGAGGCTGCACGTCGAGAAGACCAAGGTGCCGCCGGGCGCGAGCCAGGCGACGGCGCGGTCGAGCAGCGCCGCCTGGAGGTCGAGCAGCGGCGCGAGGTCGCGCCCGCCCTTGAGGTGGAGGACGTCGGGGTGGCGGCGGAAGATGCCGCTGGCCGAGCACGGCGCGTCGAGCAGGATCGCGTCGAAGCGCTGCGCCGGCGCCCAGGCCAGCGCGTCGGCGGCGAGGACCGTCGCCGCCAGCCCGGTGCGACGCAGGTTGTCGCGCAGGCGGTCGAGGCGCGCGTCGGACAGGTCGACGGCGGTGACCTCGGCCCCGGCGGCGGCGAGCTGCAGCGTCTTGCCCCCCGGCGCGGCGCAGAGGTCGAGCACCCGCGCGCCCGGCCCCGCGCCCAGCAGCCGCGCCGGCAGGCTGGCGGCGAGGTCCTGCACCCACCACGCCCCCTCGGCGAAGCCGGGCAGCTCGGTCAGGCCGGCGCGGGGCTGGAGCCGGACGTGGCCGGGCGCGAGCGCGGTGCCGCCGAGCGCCGTCGCCCATGCGTCGGTCGTCGCCGCGTCGCGCAGCGTCAGGTCGAGCGGCGGTTCGTGGCCGAACGCCGCCGCCGCCGCGCGCACCGCGTCGCTTCCCCACGCCTGCGTCCAGCGGCTGCGGTACGGCTCGGGCAGCGTCGGCGCGGACGGCAGGGTCGCGCCTTCGCGCAGCAGCCGCGACAGCACGGCGTGGACCAGCCGCCGCGGCCCGCCCTCGGTCAGCGCCAGCGTCGTCGCCACCACCGCGTGCGGCGGCGTGCCGAGCAGCAGCCGCCCGGCGAGCCCGATCCTGAGCGCCATCCGTGCGCGGGCGTCCGCCGGCAGCGGCTTCGGCGTCGCCGAGTTGATCAGCGCGTCGAGATCGATCAGCCAGCGCAGCACGGCGGCGGCGAGGCTGCGCGCCAGCGCCCGGTCGGCCGGGTGGTCGACGCCGGCCAGCGCCGCGTCGAGCGCGGCCTCCAGCGGCCGCCCCTGGCCAAGCACGCTGGTCAGCAGGCGCAGCGCCGCGCGCCGGGCGGGGGTGCCGGCGGGATCGGGTCGGGCGGGAGCGCGCGCGGCAGGCATCGCCCGCGGGGTAGCGGCTCGCCGCCGGGCGGTCATCCGTTTTCACGAAGGCGTTGCGCGCCGAGCCGCCGGCGCTAGTCTGCGCGGCCATGGAAGAGATGGTCACCGGCAACGTCACCGTCGTCGTCGGCGAGACGCCGGTGACGGTCAGCGTCACCGTGTCCGCCGGGCCGGCGCCGCTGTCGGGCCTGCTGCCGCTGTTCAACGAGTTCGCCGGGGTGCTGGCCGAGCACGGCACCGCCCGCGCCGCCGCCCAGGGGCGCAGCATCTCGTGCCGCGCCGGCTGCGGCGCCTGCTGCCGCCAGCCGGTGCCGCTGGCGCCGTCGGAGGCGCGGGCGATGGCGGCGCTGGTCGCGGCGATGCCCGAGCCGCGCCAGTCCGCCGTCCGCGCCCGCTTCGCCGCCGGCAAGGCCGCCTTCGCCGCCGCCGGCGTCCGGGTGCGCGGCGACGTCATCTTCGGCCCGACGCCCGAGATCATGCAGGAGCGCGTCGCCGCCTATATGGGCGCCAACGTGTCGTGCCCGTTCCTGGAGGCGGGGTCGTGCTCGATCTACCCCGACCGGCCGACGATCTGCCGCGAATATCTGGTCACCAGCCCGGCGGCGAACTGCGCCTCGCCGCAGCCCGAGACGATCGCCCGGGTCGAGATCGCCGGCTCGATCTCGACCGCGCTGGCGACGGTCGATGCCGAGGACGAGGGCCTGCGCCGCGTGCTGATGATCGATGCGCTCGACTGGGTCGCCGAGCATCCGGCGCGCGAGCCGCGGCGCACCGGGCCGCAGCTGGTCGAGGCGGTGTTCGCCCGGCTGGGCGCGAAAGAGTGAGTGCCGCCGCGCCCGCGCGCTGCTAAACTCGCGCGATGAAGGTGCAGAAGGACGGCAAGGACGCGGGCAAGTCGGTGCGCCTGCTCAGGATCGGCGAGCAGGTGCGCCACGCGCTCGCCGGCGTGCTGGGCCGGCGCGAGGTCCGCGACCCCGTGCTGGAGGCGGCGATCGTCACCGTCAGCGAGGTCCGCGTCACTCCCGACCTGCGCCAGGCCACGGTCTTCGTCCACCCGCTCGGCGGCGCCAATGCCGAGGCGGTGCTGGCGGCGCTGAAGGCCAATGCCCGCTTCCTGCGCGGCGAGGTCGCCAAGGGGCTGGCGACCAAGTACACCCCCGACCTCAGCTTCCGCCTCGACGAGAGCTTCGACGCCGGCGCGCGCATCGACGCCGTCCTGCGCCGGCCGGAAATCGCCCGCGACCTCGGTGGCACCGATGCCGCCGGCCCGGCGTTGGACGAGGCATGACCATCAAGCTCGGCATCGTCGGCGTCGGCAAGATCGCGCGCGACCAGCATCTCCCCGTCATCGCCGCCGACCCGGCGTTCGACCTCGTCGCCGCCGCCAGCAAGTCGGGCCAGCCGGTCGAGGGCGTGCCGACCGTGCCCGACATCGACACGATGTGCGCCAACCATCCCGAGGTCGAGGCGGTGACGATCTGCACGCCGCCGGTCGACCGCCATGTCCTGATCCGCGACGCGCTCAACCGCGGCCTGCACGTCATGCTCGAGAAGCCGCCCGGCGCGACGCTGAGCGAGATCGCCGACCTGCCGGGGCTCGCCCGGGCGAAGAACGTCGCCCTGTTCGGCAGCTATCACTCGCGCGCGGCCCCCGCCGTCGCCCCGGCGCGCGACTGGCTGCGGGGCAAGACCGTCAAGGCGGTGCGGGTCCGCTGGCTGGAGGACGTGCGCCGCTGGCACCCGGGGCAGGACTGGGTGTTCCAGCCCGGCGGCCTCGGCGTGTTCGACCCCGGCATCAACGCTTTGTCGTCGCTGACCGCGATCCTGCCGGCCAGCCCGTTCATCACGTCCGCGGAGCTCATGTTTCCGGCCAATCGTGACACGCCGATCGCCGCGACGCTCGCCATGACCGACGCCGCCGGGGTGGCGATCGACGTCCGCTTCGACTGGCGTCAGACGGGCGAGCAGACGTGGGAGATCGACATCGATACCGACGCCGGCACGCTGAAGCTGACCGGCGGCGGCGCGGCGCTCGACCTCGCCGGCCAGTCCGTCACCCTGCCCGACGATGGCCATGCCGAATATCGCGGCCTCTATCGCCGCTTCGCCGAGCTGGTCGGCAAGCGCGAGGTCGACTTCGATCTGCGCCCGATCGAGCTGCTCGCCGACGCCTTCATGCTCGGCAAGCGCGCGCAGGTCGAGGCGTTCGACTGGTAGGATCGACGCGTCATCCCCGCGAATGCGGGGATGACATCGTCCGCTTAAGCCGCCCGCGCCTTCAGGATCTTGCCCGGCGCGCGCGGCGGCTCGCCCTTGGGCAGGGCGTCGATCAGCTCCATGCCGCTCGTGACCTCGCCCCAGACGGTGTACTGGCCGTCGAGGAAGCCGGTGTCGCCGAAGCAGATGAAGAACTGGCTGTTGGCCGAATCGGGGTTCGACGTGCGCGCCATCGACGCCGTGCCGCGGACGTGCGGCTCGCGGCTGAACTCGGCCTTGAGATCGGGCTTCTTCGAGCCGCCGCTGCCGGTGCCGGTCGGATCACCGCCCTGGGCCATGAAGCCGGGGATGACGCGGTGGAACACCGTGCCGTCGTAGAAGCCCTCGTTGGCCAGCTCGGCGATGCGCGCGGCGTGGCCGGGGGCGAGGTCGTTCCGCAGGCGGATGGTGACGTCGCCGCCGTCGAGGGTCAGCGTCAGGGTGTCGGCGGGCATAAGGCTACTCCGTGAAAGGCCGGCGTACTTAGGCGCGCAAGCCGTATTCGCCAAGCGCGGCGCGCAGCGGCTCGGGCAGCGGCGCCGGCCCGGCGTCGCCGCGGTGGACCATGACGGTGTCGCACAGGCCGCTGCACGCACCGTCCTGGAACAGGCCAAGCCCGATGCGCCAGCTGGTCCGGCCGGTGGCGACGACGGCGGCGGCGAGCGTCGCCACCGCCGGGTAGTGGGCCTCGGCGAGATAGTCGATCTCGACCCTCGCGACGAGGAAGCGCGGCCGGCCGACCGCATGGCGCGCGGCGGAGGTGATAGTTGAAGCGGACGCGCCCCTCCTCGTACAGGTTGGCGATGGCGACGTTGTTGAGGTGCGCGTTCAGGTCGAGGTCGGCGAAGCGCGTCGCCACCTCGGTCGACCAGGGATAGGCGGCGAGGTCCCGCCGCAAAGGATCGGCGGTCATGCGGCGGGCGGGTTGACCGCGTTGCCTTTCGCATAGGCGCGCTCGGTGGCCGGCCGGGCGTCGATCGCCTCCTTCCAGCGGCGGACATGGGCAAACCCGTCGAGCATCGGCGTCATGCCGCCGATCGCCCGCACCCAGGGATAGCTCGCCATGTCGGCGACCGAATAGTTCGCGCCGGCGAGGAATTCGTGGTCGGCCAGCCGCCGGTCGAGGACGCCGAGCAGCCGCACCGTCTCGTCGGTATAGCGCTTGATGCCGTAGGGGATCTGCTCCGGCGCGAAGCGGGTGAAATGCGCCATCTGCCCGGCCATCGGCCCCAGCCCGCCGACCTGCCAGAACAGCCATTCCTTGACCGCGACCCGCTCGCGCAGGTGCTCGCCGGCGAACGCCTTCGCCTTCTTGGCGAGGTAGAGCAGGATCGCCCCCGATTCGAAGATCGACAGCGGGCCGCCGCCACCCGGCTGGTCGGCGTCGCCGGGATCGTGATCGACGATCGCCGGCATCCGGTTATTCGGGCTGATGGCGATGAAGGCCGGCGCCATCTGCTCGCCCGCGGTGATGTTGACCGGGTGGATGGTATAGTCCGCCCCCATCTCCTCGAGCATCAGCGTGACCTTGTGCCCGTTGGGCGTCGGCCAGAAGTAGAAGTCGATCATGGTACAGGCTCCCGCGGATCGCCCCGTCTTAGGCCGATCTGAGCCACGGTCAAAGCGGGCCGTCGACCATCGCCTTCGCCGTGCTGACCGTGTTGTAGTGGTGCCAGAGGAAGACGGCCAGGGCGCCGCGGTCGGGAGCGAAGGGGGCGGCGAGTTCGCGCGTGCGCTTCTCGCTCGGCCGGGCGTCGAGGCCGAGGATGCGGCCGAGCTCGATCTGCACGGCGAGGTCGCCGGCGGGGAAGACGTCGCCGCGGCCGTCGGCGAACAGCAGGTAGATTTCCGCCGACCAGCGGCCGATGCCCTTGACCGCGACCAGCCGGGCGATCGCTTCCTCGTCGTCGTCGGGCAGGGCGCCGAAGTCGAGCCCGTCGTCGACGCAGGCGCGGGCGAGGGCATGGACATACGACGCCTTCTGCCCCGACAGGCCGGCGGCGCGCAGTGCCTCGACCGGCACGTCGAGCACGGCGGCCAGGTCGGCGAAGCCGCCGCAGGTCGCCTCCAGCCGTGCCCAGATGCTGTCGGCCGCCTTGACCGAGACCTGCTGCCCGACGATCGCGCGCATCAGCGTCAGCGGCCCGCGCTCGCGGATGCGTTCGGGCGGATAGCCGGCGCGCGCCAGCGCCGCGGCGATCGGCGGCGAGGCGGCGGCGATGCGGTCGAGCCCGGCCTGCAGGCGGGCCGCGGTCAGGCCCATGGCGAAACGGTCATGCGGCGCCGGCTCCCTTGCCTCGCGGGTGTCGTCCGTTAATAGGCGCACGCGAAGCCATCCGTCGACAGGACCCGCAGATGCCCGAGATCAGCGTCACCGACCGTGCCGGGACGACCACCCGCGTTCCCGCCAAGGCCGGCCATTCGGTGATGGAGATCATCCGCGACAACGGCTTCGACGAGCTGCTGGCGCTGTGCGGCGGCTGCTGCAGCTGCGCCACCTGCCACGTCATCGTCGCGCCCGAGTGGGCCGACCGCGTCGGCCCGCCCAACCGCGACGAGGCCGACCTGCTCGACAGTTCCGACCACCGCACCGCGACCTCGCGCCTGTCGTGCCAGATCGACTTCACGCCGGCGCTCGACGGGCTGGCGGTGCGGATCGCGCCCGAGGACTGACGTCGGCCGTCCGACGACGCGGTTCCCCATCGCCCCCCGACGCACTACATTCGCGCGCAATGCCGTTCCGCGAACTCCGCAGCCAGGGCTTCTTCGCCGACAAGAACCGCGCCTTCTGGCTGCTCCAGGGCGGCGGCTGGGGGGCGTATCTGCTGCTGCGCACGCTCGGCGGGCTGGCCAACCGCATGGGCCTGACCTTCATCCTGCCGACGATCATCGTCACCGCCACGGGCTTTTCGCTGACGCTGCTGATGGCGGTCGCCTACCGCCGCGTCATCCGCATGCGCCCGGCCTTCGTCTGGATCTCGACGCTGGTCATCGTCACGGCGGCGGCGGCGCTGTTCTCGCTGCTCGAGGTGTGGGCGCACGCGACCTTCTACGAGCCCGGCTGGAAGCCGGTCGGCATCGAGTTCCTCGGCGCGATCCTGCTCGACGGCGCCGTGCTCGGGGCGTGGAGCGGGCTGTATTTCGGCATCAACTATTACCTGCTGCTGTCCGAGCAGACGCGGCGGATGGAGCAGATCGCCGCCCAGGCGAACAGCGCCCAGCTCGAGATGCTGCGCTACCAGCTCAACCCGCATTTCCTGTTCAACACGCTCAACTCGATCTCGACGCTGGTGCTGCTGAAGCAGACCGAGCGGGCCAATGCCATGCTCAGCCGCCTGTCGTCGTTCCTGCGCTACAGCCTGGTCGGCGAGCGCGAGGGGCTGGCGACGGTGGCGCAGGAGACCGAGGCGCTGAAGCTGTACCTCGACATCGAGCGGACACGCTTCGAGGAGCGGCTGCGCGCCAGCTTCGAGATCGCGCCGGAGGCGATGGCGGCGCGGCTGCCGTCGCTGATCCTGCAGCCGATCATCGAGAATGCGGTCAAATACGCCGTCACCCCGGCCGAGGACGGCGCCGACATCGAGGTCGACATCCGCGTCATGCCGGCCGACCGCGGCGAGGTCCCGCGCCTGGTCATCACCGTCGCCGATACCGGGCCGGGAATCGACTTCGCCGCGCTGGCCGGCGAGGCGCCGGTGACGACGTCGGGCACCGGCGTCGGCCTGCCCAACATCCGCGACCGGCTGGCCCAGGCGTATGGCGACGACCACCGCTTCCAGCTCGAACCGAACGACCCGCGCGGGCTGATCGTCCTGATTGACATTCCGTTTCAGACCAACGACGGCAGGGGCGAGGGCGACGATGCGCCGGCCGCGGCCGAACGCATCGACATGAGAGCGGGGGCGCAACTTCCGGCCAGGGAAAGCGCAGCATGATCCGGACCATCCTCGTCGATGACGAACGCCTCGCCATCCAGGGGCTCGAGGTACGGCTGGCGGCATTCGACGACATCGAGATCGTCGAGCGCTGCAGCAACGGCCGCGAGGCGATCCGCGCGATCAAGACGCTGAAGCCCGACCTCGTCTTCCTCGACATCCAGATGCCGGGCTTCGACGGCTTCTCCGTCATCAACGGCCTGGCCGAGGTCGAGCCGCCGCTGGTCGTTTTCGTCACCGCGTACATGGAACACGCGCTGAAGGCGTTCGAGGCGCATGCCGTCGACTATCTGATGAAGCCGGTCGAGGAGGACCGCCTGGCAGCGACGATCGAGCGCGTCCGCACGCGGCTCGACGAGAAGCGCAGCTGCGAGGAGCGCGGGCGGCTGAAGGAAATCCTCGCCGACGTCGCTCCCGACGCGATGCCCGACGACCTCGCCGCCGACGCCGACCCCGCCGCCAGCCGCTTCGAGAAGATCATCAACATCAAGGACCGCGGCCAGATCTTCCGCGTCGAGGTCGACGACATCGAGCGCATCGACGCCGCCGGCGATTACATGTGCATCTACACCGCGGCGCAGACGCTGATCCTGCGCGAGACGATGAAGGACCTTGAAAAACGCCTCGACCCGCGCCGCTTCCAGCGCGTCCACCGCTCGACGATCGTCAACCTCGACAACGTCAAGTCGGTCAAGCCGCACACCAACGGCGAATGCTTCCTCGTTCTGGGCAGCGGCACCCAGATCAAGGTCAGCCGCAGCTACCGCGACGTCGTCGCCCGCTTCCTGTAGCGGCGTCCGGCGGCGGCGGCGGTCGTTGATGAACCGAACCTAAGTTTTACCCTCATGGATCGTTCACCCGGCTGGTGCGATTGACCGGGACAGCGGCCATCGTCCGGCCGCGACGAACACGAGGACCGCCATGCGCCCCTTCATCCTGTCCGCCCTGCTGCTCGCCGCGGCGACGCCAGCCCTGGCCCAGGTTCCGCCGCCGCCCACGCCCGATGCGCGCGACGATCACCGCGGCGACCGTGGCGACCGCCATGGCCAACCCGGCCAGCCGCAGGGCCAGGCGCCGCAGGGCCAGCCGCAGCCGGGCCAGTACCAGCAGGGCCAGCGGCCCGACGACCGCGGCTATCGCGGCGACCATGGCCAGCGCCCGGATGATCGCGGCGGCTACCGGCCGGACCAGCGCGGCGACGAGCGCGGCGGCTATCGGCCGGAGGATCGTGGCGGCTTCCGCGACGATCATGGCGGGTTCCGTGACGACCGCGGCGGCGACCGTGGCGGTTACCGCGACGACCGTGGCGGCTACGGCGACCGGGGCTATCGTCACGACTTCCGCGACGACCGGCGCGGCTACGGCGACAGCGATCGCTTCGCCCGCTTCCACGGCGACGCTTTCTATTACCCGCGCGGCTACGGCTACCGCGAGTTCGGCATCGGCGCGATCCTGCCGCGGGTGTTCTGGGATCAGCGTTATTACATCGCCCAGCCCGACTATTACCGCCTGCCGCCGGCGTTCCGCGGCACGCACTGGACCCGCTACGGTCCCGACGCGCTGCTCGTGCGGAACTGGGACGGGCGCATCGTCCGCGTGATCCGCGGCCTGTTCTACTGACGCCGGCACTCCCGGGGAGCAGCCGCTCCCCGGAGCTTCGAGGAGAGAGACGATGATCCGACAGATGATGCTGGCCGCCGCGGCGCTGGCGACCTTCGGCGGGGCCGCCGCGGCCGTCGCCCAGGACCGGCCCGACGACCGCGATCGCGGCGCGATGCACGACGATCGCGGCCCCGGCGATCGCGGCGACCGCGATATGCGCCACGACTATGGGCGCCATCGCGGCGAGATGATGCGCTACCACCATCATCACCGCCACTGGCACCACCGCCACGGCTATTACCGCTAGGCGGGAACCGCCGTCAGGTAATAGTTGACCGACGTGTCGCGGCCGAGGACGAACCCCGTCCCCGGCCGCCATGTCATTCCGGTGGTGTCGGTGACGCGGAAGCCCGCCGTCGCCAGTTCCGCCGTCAGTTCCGCGGGCGTGGCGAAGCGGTGCCAGTCGTGGGCCCCGCGCGGGATCGTCCGGGCGATGCGCTCGGCCCCGACGATCAGCGTCGCATAGCTGAGCGCCGTGCGGTTCGGCGTCGACATCACCAGCGTGCCGCCCGGCGCGGTCAGCGCCCGCAGCGCGGCGAGGAAGGCCGGCCGGTCGGCGACATGCTCGACCACCTCCATGCAGGTGACGAGGTCGAACGGCGGCGCGCCTGCCGTCAGGTCCTCGACCCCGGCGCAGCGGTAATCGATGCCCAGACCGCCGGCCGCGGCGTGCGCCTGCGCCACGGCGATGTTCTCCGCCGCCGCGTCGATGCCGGTCACCGCCGCCCCCATCCGCGCCAGCGGCTCGGCCAGCAAGCCGGCGCCGCAGCCGACGTCGAGCGCGCGGCGCCCGACCAGCGGCCGCCGCGCGGCGGGATCGAGCCCGGGCAGGGCCGCGCGGATGTAGCGCAGGCGCAGCGGATTGATGCGGTGGAGCATCGCCGAGCTGCCGCGCGGATCCCACCAGTCGCCGGCCAGCGCGCCGAAGAAGTCCGCTTCCGCCGGGTCGATCGTCGCCATCGGCCCAACCTTGCCTAAATCCCGCCTTTCTCTATCACGCGCGCCGTGGGGGCCAAGCGCCGCCGTCGTCGCAACGGGATCGGGTCAGACAGGCGTGGCGCGCATCGTCATGAAATTCGGCGGCACGTCGATGGCCGGGATCGAGCGCATCCGCGCGGTCGCCGAGCGTGTCCGCCGCGAGGTCGTCGCCGGCCACGAGGTCGCCGTCGTCGTCAGCGCCATGGCCGGCGAGACCGACCGGCTGGTCGGCTTCTGCCGCGAGGCGTCGCCGCTTGCCGACCGCGCCGAATACGACGTCGTCGTCGCCAGCGGCGAGCAGGTCACCGCCGGGCTGCTGGCCATCGCCCTGCAGGCCGCGGGCGTGCCGGCGCGGTCGTGGCTCGGCTGGCAGCTGCCGGTGGCGACGACCGACGCCCATGCCACGGCGCGGATCGAGGACATCGACATGTCCGCAGCGCTCGCCAGCATGGCCGCGGGCACCGTCGCCGTCGTCCCCGGCTTCCAGGGCGTCGGCCCCGACGGGCGGGTGACGACGCTGGGCCGCGGCGGCTCGGACACGTCGGCGGTGGCGCTGGCGGCGGCGCTGAAGGCCGACCGCTGCGACATCTATACCGACGTCGACGGCGTCTATACGACCGATCCGCGGATCGTGCCGCGGGCCCGCAAGCTCGCGCGCATCACCTATGAGGAGATGCTGGAACTGGCGAGCGTCGGCGCCAAGGTGCTGCAGACCCGGTCGGTCGAGCTGGCGATGAAGGAGAAGGTCCGCGTCCAGGTGCTGTCGTCGTTCACCGCCGCGGGCAACGACGACGCACCGGGCACGCTGGTCGTGGGTGAGGATGAGATCGTGGAACAGGAACTGATCGCCGGCGTCGCCTACAACCGCAACGAGGCGAAGATCACGGTGGCCGGCGTCCCCGACCGCCCCGGCGTCGTCGCCGCGATCTTCGGCGCGCTGGCCGACGCGCAGGTCAATGTCGACATGATCGTCCAGAACATCGCCTATGTCGCCGGCACCACCGACGTCACCTTCACCGTGCCGCGGACCGAACTGGCGCTGAGCCAGGACGTGCTCGCCCGCGCCCGCGACGCGATCGGCTATGCCAGCGTCAGCAGCGACGCGGCGGTGGCCAAGATCAGCGTCGTCGGCGTCGGCATGCGCAGCCACGCCGGCGTCGCGGTGACCATGTTCAAGGCGCTGGCCGACCGCGGCATCAACATTCAGGCGATCACCACCAGCGAGATCAAGGTCAGCGTCCTGATCGCCGAGGAATATACCGAGCTGGCGGTGCGCGTCCTGCACACCGCCTATGGGCTGGACGCGGCGGCGTGACCCGGCTCGACCAGCTGTCGGCGCGCGGCCGCGACTTCCTCGGCAGCACGCACGCGATCATGGCCGGTGCCATGACCTGGGTGTCGGAGCGGCACCTGGTCAGCGCCATCAGCAACGCCGGCGGCTTCGGCGTCATCGCCTGCGGGTCGATGCCGCCCGCCGTGCTCGACGCCGAGATCGCCGCCACCCGCGCGCTGACCGACCGGCCGTTCGGCGTCAACCTGATCACCCTGCACCCGGCGATGGACGATCTGATCGACATCTGCGGGCGCCACGGCGTCGGCCACGTCGTGCTTGCCGGCGGCCTGCCGTCGGGCGCGGCGATCGCCCGGATCAAGGGGACCGGGGCAAAGCTGATGTGCTTCGCGCCGACCGCGGCGCTGGCCAAGAAGCTGGTCCGCAGCGGCGTCGACGCCATCGTCATCGAAGGCAGCGAGGCCGGCGGCCACATCGGCCCGGTCAGCACCAGCGTGCTGGCGCAGGAGATCCTGCCGGCGATCACCGAGGTGCCGGTCTTCGTCGCCGGCGGCATCGGCCGGGGCGGCGGCGATCGCCGCCTATCTCGAGATGGGCGCGAGCGGCGTCCAGCTCGGCACGCGCTTCGCCGCCGCGACCGAGTCGGTCGCCCATGCCAATTTCAAGCGCGCCTTCGTCCGCGCCTCGGCGCGCGACGCGGTCGCCAGCGTCCAGCTCGACCCGCGCCTGCCGGTGATCCCGGTCCGCGCGCTGAAGAACGCCGGCAGCGAGGCCTTCGCCGCCAAGCAGCGCGAGGTCGCCGCGCAGGTCGACGCCGGGGCGCGTGACGCTCGCCGAGGGGCAGCTGCAGATCGAGCATTACTGGGCCGGCGCGCTGCGCCGCGCGGTGGTCGACGGCGACGTCGAGGCCGGCTCGCTGATGGCCGGGCAGTCGGTCGGCATGGTCGACCGGATCGAGCCGGTGGCGACGATCATCGCCGGCCTGGTCGCCGAGGCCGAGGCCGCGCTGGCCGGGCGCGGTGGCTGAGTGCCCGCGATTTCCCCCGCCCGCGAGATCCTCCGCCGCCTGCACGACGTCATGGCGTCGAAGGCGAGCGCCCAGGCCAAGCTCAACGCCGTCGTCGCCATCGTCGCCGAGCAGCTGCATAGCGAGGTCGTGTCGATCTATCTGCTGCGCGACGGCGTGCTCGAGCTGTTCGCCACCAAGGGCCTGGCGCAGGCGGCGGTCCACGTCACGCGGCTGGCCATGGGCGAGGGGCTGACCGGCGTCATCGCCGCGACGCGCGAGCCGCTCAACCTCGCCGAGGCGCGCGCCCACCCCGACTTCGCCTACAAGCCCGAGACCGGCGAGGAGATCTTCCACAGCTTTGCCGGCGTGCCGATCATCCGCCGCGAGGCGTCGATCGGCGTGCTCTGCGTCCAGCACGTCGACCCGCGCGAGCTACGACGACGTCGAGATCGAGGCGCTGCAGACGGTCGCGATGGTGCTCGCCGAGCTGATCGCCGGCGCCGGGCTGATCGACGACGTCGCCGCGGCGCGGGCGCGCAGCGCGGCGAGCGGGCCGGTGCGGCTGGCCGGGCTGAAGCTGGTCGACGGGCTCGCCCGCGGCACCGCCGTGTTCCACCAGCCGCGCGTCGTCATCGAGCATACCGTCGCCGACGACATCGAGGCCGAGCGCGCGCGCGTCTACGCCGCGTTCGCCCGCATGCGCGAGCAGATCGACGGGATGATGGGCCAGGCCGAGTTCGCCGGCGGCGATCATCGGCCGACGTGCTCGAGACCTACAAGATGTTCGCCTATGACGAGGGCTGGAGCGCGGCGGATCAACGAGGCGATCGACACCGGGCTGACCGCCGAGGCCGCGATCGAGCGCGTGCAGCAGCGGACGCGGGCGCGCATGCGGTCGATCGCCGACCCCTATCTGCGCGAGCGGCTGACCGATCTCGACGACCTGTCGAACCGGCTGATCCGCATCGTCTCGGGCCAGCTCGGCACCGCCGCGCGGTCGGGGCTGCGCCGGCGACACCATCGTGCTCGCGCGCAACCTCGGCCCGGCCGAGCTGCTCGAATACGACCGCCGCTTCCTGAAGGGCGTCGTGCTGGAGGAAGGCTCGCTGACCGCGCACGTCACCATCGTCGCGCGGGCGATGGGCGTGCCCGTGCTCGGCCGCGTCCGCGACCTGCGGACGACGATCGCCGACGGCGACGAGCTGCTTCTCGACGGCGGCGACGGCAGCCGGTGCTCGTCCGGCCGACGGCGGCGATGCTCAAGTCGTTCGCCGCGACGAGCGCGCTCAAGGCGCAAGCGCCAGGCCGAGTATCGCCAAGTTGCGCGACCTGCCGGCGGTGACGCGCGACGGCGCGCGATCACGCTGATGATGAACGCCGGGCTGCGCGGCGACGCCGCGGCGCTCGACGCGACCAACGCCGACGGCATCGGCCTGTTCCGCACCGAGTTCCAGTTCCTCGTCTCCGCCACCCTGCCGCGGCGCGAGCGGCAGACCGCGCTGTACAAGACCGTGCTCGAC
This sequence comes from uncultured Alphaproteobacteria bacterium, assembly GCA_963847215.1. Taxonomy (GTDB): domain Bacteria; phylum Pseudomonadota; class Alphaproteobacteria; order Sphingomonadales; family Sphingomonadaceae; genus Polymorphobacter_B. Next base: position 694 of record CAWJZA010000004.1, on the reverse strand, counting down.
GCCGCGGGCGACCGCCCGGTGGTGTTCCGCACCGTCGACATCGGCGGCGACAAGGCCGTGCCTTATATGCGCGACGGCGATCACGCGACGAGAACCCGGCGATGGGCTGGCGCGCGCTGCGCCTCGCGCTCGGCCGCGCCGGGCTGATGAAGGTCCAGGCGCGCGCGCTGCTCGAGGCCGGCGCCGGCCGCGACGCTCAACGTCATGTTCCCGATGGTCAGCGAGCCGTGGGAGTTCGACGCGGCCAAGGCCATCGTCGAGGAGCAGCGCGACTGGCTCGGCGCGCGCGGGCGCGCCGCTGCCGTCGCGCATCCGCTACGGCGCGATGCTCGAGGTGCCGGCGCTGGCCGAGACGCTCGACGTGCTGCTGCCGCGAGGTCGATTTCCTGTCGATCGGGACCAACGACCTGACGCAGTTCCTGTTCGCCGCCGACCGCGCCAACCCGGCGCTCGCCGACCGCTACGACTGGCTGTCGCCGGCGATCCTGCGCTTCCTGCGCCGCGTCGTCGCGCTGCGCGCGAGGCGCGGCGTGCCGGTGACGGTCTGCGGCGAGATGGGCGGCCGGCCGCTGGAGGCGCTCGCGCTGCTGGCGATCGGCGTCGAGCGGCTGTCGATCACGCCCGCCGCGGTCGGCCCGGTCAAGGCGATGGTCCGCTCGGCCACGCTGGCCGGCGTCCGCGCGGCGATGACGCG
>CAWJZA010000003.1:0-140767 GCA_963847215.1 uncultured Alphaproteobacteria bacterium | reverse complement strand
CCGCCCGGTGTTCAAGCGCATCGACACCTGCGCCGGCGAATTCGCCGCCAAGACGCCGTATATGTATTCGAGCTACGAAAGCCCGACCTTCGGCGACGCCGAGTGCGAGGCCGAGCCGACCGGCCGCGCGCAAGGTCGTCATCCTCGGCGGCGGCCCGAACCGGATCGGGCAGGGGATCGAGTTCGACTATTGCTGCGTCCATGCCTGCTACGCGCTGAAGGCGGCCGGGTTCGAGACGATCATGATCAACTGCAACCCGGAGACGGTCAGCACCGACTACGATACCTCCGACCGCCTCTATTTCGAGCCGCTGACCGCCGAGGACGTGCTCGAGGTGCTCCACCGCGAAGCGTCGAACGGCGAGCTGGTCGGCGTCATCGTCCAGTTCGGCGGGCAGACGCCGCTCAACCTGGCGAGCGCGCTCAAGGCCGCCGGCATCCCGATCCTCGGCACCTCGCCCGACAACATCGACCTCGCCGAGGACCGTGAGCGTTTCGCCGCGCTGGTCCGCGACCTCGGGCTGCGCCAGCCGAACAACGGCATCGCCACCAGCCGCGAGCAGGCCGCCGATATCGCCGCGCGCGTCGGCTATCCCGTGCTGATGCGGCCATCGTTCGTGCTGGGCGGCCGGGCGATGGAGGTGGTCGAGACGCCGGCGCAGCTCGACGCCTACCTTCGCGACAACGCCGCGGCGCTCTCCGGCGGGCCGGTGCTGATCGACCAGTATCTGCGCGACGCGGTCGAGGTCGACGTCGACGCGCTCGCCGACGCCGACACGCGTGTTCGTCGCCGGCGTCCTCCAGCATATCGAGGAGGCCGGGGTGCCATTCGGCGACAGCGCCTGCTCGATCCCGCCGCACTCGCTCAGCCCGGAAATCATCGCCGAGATCGAGCGGCAGACGGCGCTGCTCGCCCGCGCGCTCGATGTCCGCGGCCTGATGAACATCCAGTTCGCGGTCAAGGACGGCGCAGGTCTACCTGATCGAGGTCAACCCGCGCGCGTCGCGCACCGTGCCGTTCACCGCCAAGGCGACCGGCATCCCGCTCGCCAAGATCGCCGCGCGGGTGATGGCGGGCGAGAGCCTGGCCAGCTTCGACCTCAAGCGCCCCGACGTGGAAGCACATCGCGGTCAAGGAGGCGGTGTTCCCCTTCGCCCGCTTCCCCGGCACCGATCCCGTGCTCGGCCCCGAGATGAAGTCGACCGGCGAAGTCATGGGCATCGACGGCGATTTCGCCATGGCCTTCGCCAAGGCGCAGCTCGGCGCCGGCACCGTGCTGCCGATGGCGGGCACGCGTCTTCATCTCGGTCAAGGACAGCGACAAGGGCGGTCATCCTCGACGCCGCGCGCGATCTGGCCGACGATGGGCTTCGACCTGTCGCCACCGACGGCACCGCCCGCTACCTCGAAGGGCACGGCATTGCCGTGACGCGGGTCAACAAGGTCCAGCAGGGGCGGCCGCACATCGTCGACCGGATCAAGGATGGCGACATCGCGCTGATCGTCAACACCACCGAGGGCGTGCAGTCGATGCAGGACACGGCGTCGATCCGCGCGTCGGCGCTGTACGGCAAGGTGCCCTACTACACGACCGGCTCCGCCTTCAACGCGGCGGCGCAGGCGATCGCCGCGCTGGACTCCCGACCGCTTGAAGTACGCTCGTTGCAGTCATACTATTCTGCGCTGGATTAGTCCCCGGACCTGAGAGTTTGCCGTCCGCGGTGGCCTTTCCGCCGCGGGCGCAAGGCGTAACACAGGGAAGTCAGCGAAATGGCGACGGTCGACAAGTTTCCGATGCTGGCGGAGGGCCATGCCCAGCTGATGGCGACAGCTGCGCGAGCTGAAGGAAATCGAGCGGCCGAAGAACGTCGAGGACATCGAGGACGCGCGCGCCCACGGCGACCTGTCGGAGAACGCCGAATATCATGCCGCCAAGGAGCGCCAGGGGCAGATCGAGGCGCAGATCATGGAGCTGGAGGACAAGCTCGCCCGCGCCGTGGTCATCGATCCGACGACGCTGTCGGGCGACAAGGTCGTGTTCGGCGCGACCGTCGGCCTGATCGACGAGGACGACAAGGCGGTGACCTACCAGATCGTCGGCCAGACCGAGGCGGACGCCAAGCGCGGGCGGATCAGCTATTCGTCGCCGCTCGGCCGGGCGCTGATCGGCCGCCGCATCGACGAGGAGGTCGAGGTCACGACGCCGTCGGGCGACAAATATTACACCATCGCCAAGGTCGAGTTCATTTGAAGCCGGAGGGCGGGTGAAGCCCGAAGGCGGGTTCGGCGGCGCCTCGTTCACACCGCCGCCGGCGCGCGTCACCCGGCTCGTCGTCATCCTGTGCGTGCTGGTCCAGCTCGTCGAGACGATCGGCGGCGCGCGGACTGGCCGCGGCGGTGGCGCGCCACGCGGCGCTGATCCCGGGGCGTGTCACCGGCCGGCTGCCGAGTTTCCCGGGCGACGTGCCGGCGGCGCTGACGCCGGTCACCTCGATGTTCCTCCATGCCGGCTGGATCCACCTCGCGCTCAACCTGATCTTCCTGCTGTGGGTCGGGCGCAACGTGGAAATGGTTGTCGGTGGCCGGCGATTCGCCCTGCTTTACCTCGTCGCCGGTATCGCCGGCGCACTGCTCGAGGTCGCCGGCGCGCCGGGCTCGGCCGAGCAGGTGGTCGGCGCCAGCGGCGCAATCGCCGGCGTCTTCGGCGCCTACGCCATGCTGTTCGCGCGCAGCCGCGCCGGGCCGCGCCGGCTGTTCGGCGTCACGGTCGGCGGCGAGACGGTGACGGCGCTGTGGTATGCGGCGACGTGGATCGGCCTGCAGCTGCTGACCGCGGCGGCGTTCAACACGGGGCAGGGCGGGATCGCCGTCCTGACGCACATCGGCGGCTTCCTCGTCGGCCTCGTCCTCGCCCGGCCGCTGGCGCGGCGCCGAGCCTAGGCCGGGACGTCGGGTTCGAGCATCCGGTGGAGGTGGACGACGACGTATTTCATCGCCGCGTCGTCGACGGTGCGCTGCGCGTTCGCCCGCCACGCTTTTTCGGCGCTGGCATAATCGGGGAAGATGCCGACGACGTCCAGCGTACTCGCGTCTTCGAAGTCGAGGCCTTGAGGATCGCTGACGCGACCGCCGAAGACGAGGTGGAGCTTGCTCATGCCGCCGCGTTTAGCGCGGCATAACTCGGCCTGAACAGCCGCCATCGTCGCCGCCGCCCAGTCCTCGAACTCGGTCCCGTCCCACGCCCGGTGCTCGCCGCGGGCGTAGGCGACGGCATTGCGGTGATAGAACAGGGCGTTGAGGCGGTTGGCGATCCAGCTGTTCGCGGTCCGGATGACCTTGGCCGGCGAGCCGACGACGACCGAGTTCGGCGGCACGATCGTGCCGTCGCGGACATAGGCGTGCTGCCCGACGATCGAATTGTCACCGATGACGGCGCCGCCATAGACCGTGGCGTTGATGCCGACCAGGACGTGGCTGCCGATGGTGCAGCCGTGCAGCGTCGCGTGATGGGTGATCGAACAATGGTCGCCGACGACGACCGGGCGGCCGGGGTCGGTGTGGACCATGACGAAGTCCTGAATGTTGCTGTAGGCGCCGATGGCGATGTGCGCCGCTTCGCTCCGCATCACGGCGTTGCACCACACCGAGCTGCCCTCGCCGAGCGTGACGCGGCCGTACAGCTGCGCGCTGGGATCGATGTAGCTCGCCGCCGCCGTGTCGAGGAGCGATGTCACCTCATGCCGAGCGCGTGTTCGCCGACTTCATCATCGCCACCAGCGCGTCGAAGCCGTTCTTCTGGATGAAGGCCGAGAAATCGGCCTCCTGGGTCAGGCTCATGTTGATACCAGAGACGGTGACGTTGGCGATCAGCCACTTGCCCGACGGCGCCTTCTGCACCTGCCAGATGATGTCGAAGGCGTCCTTGCCCGGTGCCTGCACGCGCGAGAAGACGTCGACGCTGCCATTGCTGCCATGGGCCTGGGTGCGGACGATCTTCACGCTCGCGTCGGCATAGTTGATCAGCCGGTCGGCGTAGACGTTGACGATATAGTCGGGCAGCACCGCCTGGTAGGCGGCAAGCTGAGCCGGCGTGATCTGGTTGCGGTAGCGCCGGATGAGGTGCAGCCCGGCGTCGTCGACGGCGAAGTTGTCCTTGAGCATCGCGCGGAACTTGGTCTTGATCGCCGCCTTCGACTGGTTCTCCTTGAGCACCGCGAAGACGCGGTCGGCGAGCTGGGAGATGAACTCGCCGGCCGACGCCGCCTCGGCCGGGGTCGCGGCGACCTGTGCCGCCGCCGGGACAGCCATCATCGGCGCCAGCGCCAATGCCGCCACCGTCAGCCCGAGTACCGTTCGCCGCATCACCTGCTCCTTGTTGCGAAAACCGCCGCCGCCGTCGCGTAATGGCGTCAGGCGCCTGAACCCGTCCTGACCGGGCGAGCGAGGGCGTCGGATGCGGCGTCGAGGACGTTGGTCAGCGAGTCCGTCAACCGTGCCGTCAGCCCGTCGACGCCGCCCTTGAGCGACAGGCGCGAGGGGTCGAACTCCGCCCGCGCAGCGGCGATCGCCGAAATCGGCGGCAGCCTCGATCCGGCCGCGGACCTCGCCGAACAGGTCGTTCTCGACCTCGCTCACCGGGATGACCGCACCGAGCAGGGCACCCGTCGCCGCGCCGATGGCGAGGACGACGAGGGGATTGTCGTCGACCGTCGCGCTCGCCTGATGCTGAAAGCGGTCGAGATGGGCGCGCGTCGCGCTCGCCGGCTCGGTCTCGGCGAGATTGGCGGCATAACCGTCGTCGAAGTCGGCATAAGCGGCGTAGCTGTCGCCGTATTCGATCTTGGCGCGGCGGACGCGGCTGCCGGCGAGCAGGCCGATGCCGACCGCCAGTCCGGCGATGCCGAGGACCAGCGGATGCGCCGACGCCGCACCGCGCAGCGAGGAGACGGCGTTCGTCCCGGCACTGCTCAGCGAAGCGACCGCGTTGTCGACCAGCGCCTTCGGCGACAGCCGGGCCTGGAGTTCATCGATGGTGTCGGCGATGCGGTCGCGCGTTTCCGCCGCCTCGGCCTCGATCGTCCGTGTCTCGTCGGTCATCCCACGCTCCCCCGGATGGTGTCGGCGTCCTGCTTGACCGACCGCACCGCCTTGTCGGGCATCATGCTCGTGGCCGACAGCTTCTTGGCGCCCGAGGCGATCAGCACGCCGCCGACGAGCAGCGTCACGCCGCCGACGATGACCGCCGCCCAGCCTGCGCCGACCACGGGCGTCAGGAAGGCGACCGCCGCGCCGAGCAGGGTGAACACCGCGCCGAGCATGAGCACGGCGCCGATGCCGATGCCGATGCCGCCCCGCACCGCGGCGGTGATGTTGTCGCGCACCTCGGCCTTGGCCAGCCGGATTTCGGTGCGGACGAGATGATTACCGTCCTCGACCAGCTGCCGCAGCAGGTCGGCGATCGATTGGTCCTGCGTTGCCATCAGCGCGCCCGCACAATCCGCGACACGACGAACCCGCCGGCCACGGCCAGTCCGACGGCGAGCGCCGGGCTGGTCCGGACCAGCGTCCGCGTATCGTCGAGCAACTCGTCGACCGACTTGCGATCGACGATGTCGCCCCAGCTGGCGACGCGGTCGGCGGCATCGTGGACGTAGCGCGCCAGCGGCCCGGCACCGCCGGTCTCGAGCTTGGCGGCAATGTCGCGAACCGCGTCGGCAACGCCGTTCAGGGTCGAGGAAACCTGCGCCTTGCCTTCGCCGACGAGCGACTGGACTGCCTGCGCCGGCCCCGCCGTCGGCTGTACCGGCGGCATGTCGAGCGCATCGTGCGCCGCTGCGATCGGCGGCATGCCGGCAGAGGTCGTGTCGGTCGTCATCACGCTAGCCTTTCGGTCGCGGAGGCGGACGCCCCCGTCAAGGTCGCTTCCCAACGTCACAGGCTTACCCCGGTTCCGCGCGCGCGCAAGCCCGTTACGACACCGCAACGGGCGCTCCGTTGCTCCGTCGCGGGGCCGGCGCTAGGAGACGCGCGACCCTTCGGAGCCTGCCCATGACCGCCATCGTCGACATCCACGCCCGCGAGATCCTCGACAGCCGGGGTAATCCCACCGTCGAGGTCGAGGTCGTGCTCGAAGATGGCAGCACCGGCCGCGCGGCGGTGCCGTCGGGCGCCTCGACCGGGGCGCACGAGGCGGTCGAGCGCCGCGACGGCGATCCGGCTCGCTATGGCGGCAAGGGCGTGCGCCAGGCCTGTGCTGCCGTCGACGGCGAGATCTTCGACGCGCTCTCCGGCATGGACGCCGAGGACCAGGGCGACATCGACGCGGCGCTGATCGAGCTCGACGGCACGCCGAACAAGGCGCGGCTGGGGGCGAACGCGATCCTCGGCGTCAGCCTGGCGGTGGCCAAGGCGGCGGCCGACGCGCGCGGCATCGCGCTCCACAAGTACGTCGGCGGCGTCGCCGCGCACATCCTGCCGGTGCCGATGATGAACATCATCAACGGCGGTGCCCACGCCGACAACCCGATCGACTTCCAGGAGTTCATGGTCATGCCGGTCGGCGCGGCGACGCTGGCGGAAGGCGTGCGCTGGGGTGCGGAGATCTTCCACACGCTGAAGAAGCGCCTGTCCGACGCGGGCCTCGCCACCTCGGTCGGCGACGAGGGCGGCTTCGCCCCCAACCTGTCGAGCCCGGCGGCCGCGCTCGACTTCATCATGGCGGCGATCGAGGCGGCGGGCTACCGCCCCGGCGACGACGTCATGCTCGCCCTCGACGTCGCCGCGACCGAGTTCTTCCGCGACGGCCGCTACGTCCTGGCCGGGGAGGGGCGGACGCTCGAGGCGGGGGCGATGGTCGACTATTACGCCGAGCTCGCCGGCAAGTACCCGATCGCGTCGATCGAGGACGGCATGGCCGAGGACGACTTCGCGGGCTGGAAGCTGCTGACCGAGCGCCTGGGCGCGACGCACCAGCTGGTCGGCGACGACCTGTTCGTGACCAATCCCGCGCGGCTGCGCGACGGCATCGGCCGCGGCCTGGCCAACAGCCTGCTGGTCAAGGTCAACCAGATCGGCACGCTGACCGAGACGCTCGCCGCGGTCGAGATGGCGCACCGGGCACGCTATACCTGCGTCATGAGCCACCGCAGCGGCGAGACCGAGGACGCGACCATCGCCGACCTCGCCGTCGCCACCAACTGCGGCCAGATCAAGACCGGCAGCCTCGCCCGTTCCGACCGGCTGGCCAAGTACAACCAGCTGATCCGCATCGAGGAGGAACTGGGCGACACGGCGGTCTACGCCGGCCGCGCCGTCCTGCGATAATCGCTTGAACCGCGCCAACTCGCGGGGGTATCAAGCGGCATGACTCCGCGCGTCAGCCCGCTCGTCCTCGCCCGCAAGGCGGCACTGCCGGCGGCGTGCCTCGCGGTGATCGGCTATTTCGCCTTCCACGCCGTCGCCGGCAACACCGGCGTCATCGCCTGGCAGGGGTACAAGGCCGAGCATGCCGCCGTCGCCGCCCAGGCGGCGCAGGTCGCCGCGCAGAAGGCGGCGCTGGCGCGACAGGTCGCGCTGCTCGACCCGCACCACGTCGATCGCGACATGGCCGACGAACTCGTCCGGCGCGATCTCGGCGTCGTTCGTCCCGATGAGGTTATCCTGCCGCTGCCCGACGCGAAGTAGGCGGGTTGATCGTCGCGGCGAAGGGCGTATAGCCGGGGCCGCGTCGAACCGGGAGCCGCGTAATGGCCAAGTCAACCGCCGCCGTCTCACCGGCTTCACCTGTTCGTGAGCGGCCGAACGAACCGAAGCGGTACACGGCGACCAACGACGAACTCCTCGCCTTCTACCGCGAGATGCTGCTCATTCGCCGCTTCGAGGAACGCGCCGGGCAGATGTACGGCATGGGCCTGATCGGCGGCTTCTGCCACCTCTACATCGGCCAGGAGGCGGTCGTCACCGGCGTCCAGTCGGCACTGGCCCGGACCAATTCGGTCATCACCGGCTACCGCGACCACGGCCACATGATCGCCGCCGGCATCGAGCCGCGCGTGGTCATGGCCGAGCTGACCGGCCGCCACGCCGGGATCAGCAAGGGCAAGGGCGGGTCGATGCACATGTTCTCGGTCGAACATGGCTTCTACGGCGGCCACGGCATCGTCGCGGCGCAGGTCCCGCTCGGCACCGGTCTCGGCTTCGCCCACAAGTACAAGAACGACGGCGGCCTGGCGGTGACCTATTTCGGCGACGGCGCGGCCAACCAGGGCCAGGTCTACGAAAGCTTCAACATGGCCGAGCTGTGGAAGCTGCCGGTGATCTACGTCATCGAGAACAACCAGTACGCCATGGGCACCAGCGTCAACCGCAGCAGTAGCGAGGACCAGCTGTTCCGCCGCGGCGAGAGCTTCCGCGTTCCCGGCCTGCAGGTCGACGGCATGGACGTGCTCGCCGTCCGCGGCGCCGCCGACACCGCCGTCGAATGGGTCCGCGCCGGCAAGGGGCCGATCCTGCTCGAGATGAAGACCTACCGCTACCGCGGCCACAGCATGAGCGACCCCGCCAAATACCGCAGCCGCGAGGAAGTCGCCGCGATGCGCGAGAAGAGCGACCCGATCGAGCATTGCAAGAAGGACATCCTCGCCGCCGGCGCCGCCGACGAGGCGCGGCTCAAGGCGATCGAGGCCGAGGTCCGCGCCGTGGTCGCCGACGCCGCCGACTTCGCCGAGAGCGCGCCCGAACCGGATGCGCGCGAACTCTACACCGACGTGCTGGTGGGGACCTACGCGTGACCGAGATCAAGCTCCCCGCCATGTCGCCGACCATGGAGGAAGGCACGCTGGCCAAGTGGCTGGTCAAGGAAGGCGATACCGTCAAGCCCGGCGACGTCCTGGCCGAGATCGAGACCGACAAGGCGACGATGGAGCTCGAGGCCGACGAGGGCGGGGTGGTCAGCAAGCTCCACGTCGCCGAGGGCAGCGACGGGGTCAAGGTCGGCACGCTGATCGCGACGATCGCAGGCGAGGGCGAGGGCTCGGCTACGCCGTCGCTCCCCACCCCCGGCCCCTCCCCTGAAGGGGAGGGGAGGCGAATCGGAACGACGTCCGACAGTAGTGACCGCCGCAACCCATCCCCTTCAGGGGAGGGGCGAGAGCGCGCGAAGCGCGGCCCGGGGGTGGGGCCGCCACGTCCAGCGCTCCCGTTGGGGCCGAAGCCAACGCCGACACCGCGCCGACCACCGCCACCGCCACGGGAGCCAAGCCGAAGGCCGGCGACGCCCCCGCCAGCCTCGCAGGTCGCCCCCGAAACCCCCGGACCCACCCACCGCCAGACCGTCCGCGAGGCGCTGCGCGACGCCATGGCCGAGGAGATGCGCGCCGACCCGACGCGTCTTCGTCATGGGCGAGGAGGTCGCCGAGTATCAGGGCGCGTACAAGGTCACGCAGGGCCTGCTCGACGAGTTCGGCCCGACGCGCGTCGTCGACACGCCGATCACCGAATACGGCTTCGCCGGGCTCGGCACCGGCGCGGCGATGGGCGGGCTCAAGCCGATCGTCGAGTTCATGACGTTCAACTTCGCGATGCAGGCGATCGACCACATCATCAACTCGGCCGCCAAGACCAACTACATGAGCGGCGGCCAGATGCGCTGCCCGATCGTCTTCCGCGGGCCCAATGGTGCCGCCAGCCGCGTCGCGGCGCAGCACAGCCAGAACTACGGCCCGTGGTACGCCAGCGTCCCCGGCCTGATCGTCATCAGCCCCTACGACGCGGCAAGCGCCAAGGGGCTGCTCAAGAGCGCGATCCGCTCGCCCGACCCGGTCGTCTTCCTCGAGAACGAGCTGCTCTACGGCCACAGCTTCGACGTCCCCGACGGCGACGTCGCGCTCGAAATCGGCAAGGCGGCGGTGGTGCGCGCGGGCAAGGACGTGACGATCGTCAGCTACTCGATCGGCGTCGGCGTCGCCCTCGACGCGGCGGCGAAGCTCGCCGACGAAGGCATCGACGCCGAGGTCATCGACCTCCGCACGCTGCGCCCGCTCGACCGCGCGACGGTGCTCGCCAGCCTGAAGAAAACCAACCGCCTCGTCATCGCCGACGAAAGCTGGCCGGTCTGCTCGATCGCCTCCGAGATCATGGCGATCTGCATGGAGGACGGCTTCGACGACCTCGACGCGCCGGTCCTGCGCGTGACGAGCGCCGACGTGCCGCTGCCCTATGCGGCGAACCTCGAGAAGCTGGCGTTCGTCAAGGTGGAGGATGTGGTCGCGGCGGTGAAGAAGGTGGCTACCGGTGAGCGTGAGAAAGCCATCGGCATGCTCGTTGGCGACGTATCGGCGGTCTATTCGGCACTATGCGGCCTGCCAGTCAGTTGCTCGGCATGAGCTCGCTCGAGGGTCAGCATTCTTCTACTATCGTAGATACGAGGTAACTGCAATCTACTTTAGTTAGCGGTGTGCAGTTGCTGGTGTTCGGGCTGACCATCTGGGATTGCGTCGGAGCACGTATGCGGCGTTGACAGAGACGCGTCGATCTTGATCGACCTAAGCGTGCTTCGCGATGCGCTTGTCGCATGCAGCATCAGTACGCTCTCCTGATGGCACATGGTGATGCGAATAGGCTGCTACTGCAGTCTGCTGCACGGTACATCGGCTGTGTCGCAGTCGTTGTAGCATGTACTCGCTTTCTCATTCTGCGCACAGATCGTACCGGCCTTGCTCGGATGTAACGTATGCCCATCGACATCACCATGCCCGCGCTGTCGCCGACGATGGAGACGGGCACGCTCGCCAAGTGGCTGGTCAAGGTCGGCGATCCCGGTCAAGTCGGGCGACATCCTGTGCGAGATCGAGACCGACAAGGCGACGATGGAGGTCGAGAGCATCGACGAGGGCACGGTCGCCGAACTCCTCGTCGCCGACGGCACCGAGGACATCAAGGTCGGCGCGGTCATCGCCCGGCTGACCGGCGAGGGCGAAGCTGCGGCACCCAAGGCCGAGGCTGCCCCGCCCCCCGCGCCGCCGGCGGCCGCGGCCGCCGCTCCCCGGGGCGGAGAGGGGACAGCGGCCCCGGCGCCGCCCTCGCCCGAGCGGGGAGAAGGGGCAGGTGCTCCAGCCGAGACTGCTCCCGCCGCATCGTCGCCGCCCGCTGCCGCATCGGGCGCGCCGGCCGACGCCCCCCGCGTCAACGCGAGCCCGCTTGCCCGCCGCCTCGCCGCCGCCGCCGACCTCGACCTGTCGACGGTCAGCGGCAGCGGCCCGCACGGCCGCATCGTCAAGGCCGACGTCGACGCCGCCGTCGCGGCGCCGCGCCCTGCTGTGCCGACACCTGTCGCGGCCGCGCCGCCGCCGCGTGACGACGCAGCGCAGGCGCCGACCGCGCCGCGCGACACCACTCCATCGCAGACTGCGCAGGCCGCTGCGCACGACACCTCACGCGCCGCCGCGCTGCCGCCGCCCGCCGGCGTGCCGATGGCGGCGGTCAAGCTGTCCAACATGCGCAAGACGATCGCCCGGCGGCTGGCCGAGTCGAAGGCGACAGTGCCGCACTTCTACCTGACCGTCGACGTGCGGCTCGACGCGCTGCTGAAGCTGCGCGGCGACCTCAACAAATCGCTCGAAGCCACTGGAATCAAACTGTCGGTCAACGACCTGCTGATCAAGGCGCTCGGCCTCGCGCTGGTCGCAGGTGCCCGACGCCAACGTCCAGTTCGCCGGCGCCGAGCTCTACAAGTTCGCCCGCGCCGACATTTCGGTCGCCGTCGCCATCCCCGGCGGCCTGATCACCCCCGTCATCGTCGACGCCGCCAACAAGCGCCCGAGCGTCGATCGCGAGCGAAATGAAGGACTTGGCGGCGAGAGCTAAGGACGGGAAGCTGAAGCCCGAGGAATATCAGGGCGGCACCGCCTCGCTGTCGAACCTCGGCATGTTCGGCATCAAGCAGTTCGACGCCGTCATCAACCCGCCCCAGGGTCTGATCCTCGCCGTCGGCGCGGGCGAGAAGCGGCCCTATGTCGTTGACGACGCTCTGCAAATCGCCACCGTGATGAGCGCGACCGGCAGCTTCGACCACCGCGCCATCGACGGCGCGGTCGGGGCGCAGTTCATGAGCGCGTTCAAGGCCTTGGTCGAGAACCCGATGGGGATGCTGGCGTGAGCGAGCGGTTCGACCTCGCCATCCTCGGCAGCGGCCCCGGCGGCTATGTCGCGGCCATCCGCGCCGCGCAGCTGGGGCTGAAGACCGTCATCGTCGAGCGCGAGCGGCTCGGCGGCATCTGCCTCAACTGGGGGTGCATCCCGACCAAGGCGCTGCTGCGGACGAGCGAGATCTACCACTATATGCAGCACGCCGGCGACTACGGGCTGAGCGCGGCCAATGTTTCCTTCGACTTGGGCAAGGTCGTTGAGCGGTCGCGCAAGGTCGCCGGGCAGCTCAACGCCGGCGTCAAGACGCTGATGAAGAAGAACAAGGTCACCGTCGTCGAGGGCGAGGGGCGGCTGACCGGGGCGACGCAACTGACCGTCCGCACCGGGGACCAGGAACGGGTGCTCGACGCGACCAACGTCATCGTCGCCACCGGCGCGCGCGCCCGCGACCTGCCGAACCTGCCGGCCGACGGCAAGCGGGTCTGGACCTATCGCCACGCCATGGTTCCCCCGGAGATGCCGACGAAGCTGCTGGTCATCGGCTCGGGCGCGATCGGCATCGAATTCGCCAGCTTCTACAGCGACATGGGCGCGAACGTCACCGTCGTCGAGATGATGGACCGCATCCTCCCCGTCGAGGACGCCGAGGTCTCGGCCCACATGCACAAGGCACTGACCAAGCAGGGGCTGACGCTCCACACCAGCGCCAAGGTCAGCGACGTCACGCCGGGGCCGGACGGCGTCGCCGCGACGATCACCGGGGCCGACGGGCAAGCGAAGACAGACACCTACAGCCATGTCATCGTCGCCATCGGCACCATCGCCAACCTCGAGAACATCGGGCTCGAGGCGCTCGGGGTGAAGGTCGAGCGGGGGCGCATTCTCGTCGACAAATATGGCGCGACCAACGTTCCGGGCCTGTGGGCGATCGGCGACGTCACTGGCGCCCCCTGGCTGGCGCACAAGGCGAGCCACGAGGGCATCGTCGCGGTCGAGAAGATCGCCGGGCTCGACCCGCATCCCTTTGAAATCTGGAACATCCCGGGCTGCACCTATTCCCGCCCGCAGGTGGCGAGCGTCGGCTGGACCGAGGCGATGGCGCGCGACAATGGCTACGACGTCAAGGTCGGCAAGTTTCCCTTCATCGGCAACGGCAAGGCGATCGCGCTCGGCGAGGCCGACGGCTTCGTCAAGACGGTGTTCGACGCCAAAACCGGCGCGCTGCTCGGCGCGCACATGATCGGGGCGGAAGTCACCGAACTCATTCAGGGCTATGTCATCGCCCGCCAGCTCGAGACGACCGAGGCCGAGCTGATCGAGACCGTCTTCGCCCACCCGACGCTGAGCGAGATGATGCACGAGGGCGTGCTCAGCGCCTACGGCCGGGCGATCCACTTCTAGGCGATGATCGCCGTCGCCCTCCTGCTGGCGGCGGCGACCGGGACGGCGACGCTCGACGCAATGGTCAAGGCGGCCACATCGTGCCCGGCACCCGCCGCGGGCGAGATCGCCGTCTGCGGCCGGCGCGGCGAGGACGAGCGGAGCAGGTACCTGTCGCCGCTGCCGCCCGAGTATGAACCGGGCGACCCTCGGGCCCGGAGCGTCTCGGCCGAACGCAACGCGCTGTTCGACTATGACGTCGGGAGGCAGCGGCACCTGTTCGGCGGTCGGCCTGACCGGCGCGAGCGGGTGCGGCTTCCGACGGCACAAGCTGTGGGTGCTGCAGAAAGCCGGGGCGCCGGACGGCCGGGGGCCGCTGTTCAGCAAGTAGCACGGCGAGAGCGTCGCCGGCCGATTGGACCGCTGCCGTTCCCAACCCCCTGATATGTCGCAGGAACCGGCTTGGGCGCGAGCGGTTGATGGGCCTCGGGGTCCTTCAGGAGTCCTATCATGGGCCATCTCAACCTGACGCTGCTGACGATCGTCCTGCTCCTCGCGGTTGGCGCCTTCGTCTATTTCATGCGCAAGCCATCGAACCGGAACGCCGGCGAGCGGATGCCCGAACGCGGCGAGCCCGGTGCGCCCGACAAGCCGCGCGGCGTACCGCTGAGCGCCGACGAAGTTCGCCGCTCGGAGCGGACGGCGCGCTAGGCCCAGTCGAATGCCACCGGCTCGAAATGGCCGGTGGCATGGTCGAGGACACGCAGGACGCCGTCGGTGATGCCGAAATGGGCGCCCTGCAGCCCGAGCTTTCCGCCGGCGACGCGCTCGGCGATGAACGGGAAGGTCCGCAGGTTGGCGAGGCTGAGGCGCACGGCCGCAAGCTCGAGCGCCTCCTGTGCGTCGATATCGGGACTGATCGCCGCCGCGGCGCGGATCTGGTCACGCGCGGGGTCGATGTGGTGCATCCATCGACCGATGAACGCGCCCTGGCCTTCCGCTGCGCCGTCGAACTTGCCGCTGAGCGACGCGGCGATGCCGCCGCAGCGGGCATGACCCATGACGACGATGTGATCGACCTGGAGCTGGGTGACGGCGAATTCGATCGCCGCCGATGACCCGTGCGTGCCGCCATCGGCCTCGTACGGCGGCACGAGGTTGGCGACGTTGCGCATGACGAACATCTCGCCCGGCGCCGAATCGAAGATGCGCGTCGGATCGACCCGGCTGTCGACGCAGGCGACGACCATGACGCGCGGCGACTGTCCGCCGAAGGCGAGGGCGTCGAAGCGCTCGCGCTGCTCGACATAGGGCCCGGCGCGGAAGCGGCGATAGCCATCGAGCAGGGCGGCGAAGGCGGGCATTACGCGGCGATCCCGGTAGCGCCAACATGGCATTCTGTGCCGTGCGGCACCGGAGCGGCGTAGCGGCCATACCGATGAGCGGTGACGGTGGCACCCGGCGCACCGAGTGGCGCGGTTTGCGAAATGGAGCGGGCGAATCGGGGCGGACGGGACGCGAACATCGCTTCTTCCTGCCGCATTTGTCGCGCGTAAGACAGGCGGAATCGCGGCCGCCGACCGTTGGCTTTGCCGGGCCCGGCGGCCTATCTGCACGCCATGACCGAGCCGCTTGCCTTCCCGACTCACGCCGCGCGTCCGCAAGCCCGACTGGCTCCGCGTCCGCGCACCGACCTCGACCGCCTTCGCCGAGACGCGCGCGCTGATGCGGGCGCTGAAGCTCAATACCGTCTGCGAGGAGGCGGCCTGCCCCAACATCGGCGAGTGCTGGACGCAGAAGCACGCGACGGTGATGATCTTGGGCGACACCTGCACCCGGGCCTGCGCCTTCTGCAACGTCAAGACCGGGATGCCCGGTCCGGTCGACGCGCTGGAGCCGCTGCACGTCGCCGAGGCCGCGGGGGCACTGGGCCTCGAACATATCGTCATCACCAGCGTCGACCGCGACGACCTGCCCGACGGCGGCGCGGGGCAGTTCGTCAAGGTGATCGAGAACCTGCGTCGCCACGCACCCGGCACGACCATCGAGATCCTGACGCCCGACTTCCGCAACAAGGCGGCGCGGGCGGTCGAGGCGATCGTCGCGGCGCGGCCCGACGTCTACAACCATAATCTGGAGACGGTGCCGCGCCTCTATCCGACGATCCGCCCCGGCGCGCGCTACTTCCATTCGCTGCGCCTGCTCGACCGGGTCAAGGCGCTCGATCCGTCGATCTTCACCAAGTCCGGACTGATGGTCGGGCTGGGCGAGGAGCGGCACGAGATGCACCAGGTGTTCGACGACATGCGTTCGGCCGACGTCGATTTCCTGACCGTCGGCCAGTATCTCCAGCCGACCCCGCGCCATGCCAAGGTGATCGAGTTCGTGCCGCCCGACACCTTCCGCAGCTATGCCGCGATCGCCCGGGCCAAGGGCTTCCTCCAGGTCGCAGCGACGCCGCTGACGCGGTCGAGCTATCACGCCGGGGCCGACTTCGCGGTGATGCGGGCGAAGCGCGCCGCCGCGATCGAGGGCGCCGCCGCCTGATGCCACGCCACGTCGAGGACCGTTTCCTGCCCTATACGGCGGAGCAGATGTTCGATCTCGTCGCCGACATCGGCCGCTATCCCGAATTCCTGCCGTGGGTCCAGGCAATGCGCGTCACCGCGCGTGACGCGAGCAGTGTCACGGCCGACATGATCGTCGGCTTCAAGATGGTCCGCGAACGCTTCACCAGCCGCGTCACGCTCGACCGGCCGCGGACGCTGCACGTCGAATATGTCTCGGGGCCGCTGCGCTACCTGAAGAACGACTGGCGGTTCGAGCCGGCGCCGGGCGGCTGCACCGTCCACTTCGCGGTCGACTTCGAGTTCAAGGCCAAGCTGTTCGAGCGTCTGGCCGGCGTCTTCTTCGGCGAGGCGTTCCGCCGCATGGTCGCCAGCTTCGAGAAGCGCGCGGGCGAGCTGTACGGGGCGGCCGGTACGGCGAAGGTCGCAGCCAGCACCTAGGGCGTGCGCGGCAGCAACAACTCCAGCGCACAGAGCACCGCCTGCCGCCGGATCTCGCTGCGGCCGAGGTCGCCGAAGTGGCGGGTATCGGCGTGCTTGCTGTCGGGATCGCCGCGCTCGGCCACGGCGAAGACGACGGTGCCGACCGGCTTCTTCTCGCTGCCGCCGCCCGGCCCGGCAATGCCGGTAATGGCAACTGCGACGTCGGCCGCGCTATGCTTCAGCGCGCCCTGCGCCATGGCCCAGGCAACCGCGACCGACACCGCGCCGAAGGTGTCGATGAGGTCGCTATGGACGCCGAGCGCCTCCATCTTCGCCTCGTTCGAATAAGTGACGAAGCCGCGGTCGACGACTTCGGAGGCGCCGGCGATCTCGGTCAGCGCGCCGGCGACAAGGCCGCCGGTGCACGATTCGGCGGTGACGACCGTCCGCCCGGCAGCACGGTTGGCGGCGACGACCCGCCCGGCGAGCGCCAGGACCTCGGCGTCGAAGCTCATGCCGGCACCCTGACCGAGGCCGTCGCCTGCGCGGCAATGCCCTCGCGGCGGCCGGTGAAGCCGAGACCCTCGGTCGTCGTCGCCTTGATGCTCACCGAGGCGCAGCCGGTGATTTCGGCGACGCGCGCGGCGAAGGCGGCGCGATGCGGCCCGACCTTGGGCGCTTCGGCGACGATCGTCAGGTCGAGGTGATCGATGACCCCGCCACGCGCGCGGACGAGGGTGCAGGCGTGGGCGAGGAAGCGATCGGAACTGGCCCCGGCCCACTGCGGATCGGTCGGCGGGAAATGGGTGCCGATGTCGCCGTCGCCGATGCAGCCGAGCAGGGCATCGGTCAGGGCGTGGAGACCGACGTCGGCGTCGCTGTGGCCGACCAGGCCGTGGCTGTGCGGCACCCGCACCCCGCACAGCCACAGATGGTCGCCGGGGCCGAAGCGGTGGACATCGAAGCCGGTGGCCGCGCGGGGGATCATGGTCCCTGCTAGCATGGCCTCGGCGCGGGCGAAATCGTCGGGCGTGGTCAGTTTGAAGGACGCCTCGTCGCCGGCGACCAGAGCCACGGTCAGCCCGGCGGCGCGGGCGACGGCGACGTCGTCGCTGGCGTCGGGCGGCGCGACGCCGTGCGCGGCGCGGATCGCGGCGAGGGCAAAACCCTGCGGCGTCTGTACCCGGTGGAGGCGGGCGCGGTCGACCTCGCCGTCGACGGTCGCGTCGCCGCTGCGCAGCGAGTCGACGACGGGCAGGGCAGGGGTGGCGCCGTCGTGGGTCTCCAGCGCGGCGACGACGCGGTCGATCATGCCCGGCGCGACGAACGGCCGGGCGGCGTCGTGGATCAGGACATGGGTCGCCGTGGCGGGCAGCGTCGCCAGGCCGTTGAGGACCGACACCTGCCGCGTCGCGCCACCCGCGACCGGCGGCGGCAGATCGAGGCCGACGACCGCCTCGGCATAGAGGATATCGTCGTCGGGATGGATGACGACCTGCACCCCAGCGACCCGCGGGTGAGACAGAAAGGCCTTGACGGCGTGCCGCAGTACCGGCGCACCGCCGACCCGCCGATACTGTTTCGGCACGCCCTCGCCGGCGCGGACACCGCGGCCGCCGGCGACGATGAGGGCATGGACGATCACGCCCGCCGCTATAGCGGTGCGCCGCCACGGGGCAAGCAGCCTTGCCGCGCCGCACCGGAGCAGCTATCGCCGATGCCTAAACTTTAGGCATCCGCTTTGCGCTCGCTCCCGCCCATCACCGTCGGTCCGCACCGGCTCGATCCCGTCGTCCTGGCGCCGATGACCGGCGTCACCGACCTGCCGTTCCGTCGCCTCGTCAAGCGCTTCGGCGCCGGGCTGACGGTCAGCGAGATGATCGCGTCGGAGGCGATGGTCCGCGAAACCCGCCAGTCGCTGCAGAAATGCGCGTGGGACGAGGCCGAACAGCCGGTGTCGCTGCAGCTCGCCGGCTGCGAGCCGCGGGTCATGGCCGAGGCGGCGAAGCTGAACGCCGACCGCGGCGCGGCGATCATCGACATCAACATGGGCTGCCCGGTCAAGAAGGTGGTCAACGGCCACGCCGGCTCGGCGCTGATGCGCGACCTGCCGCTGGCCACCGCGCTGATCGCGGCGACGGTCAAGGCGGTCGCCGTGCCGGTGACGCTGAAGATGCGCATGGGCTGGGACCACGCCAGCCTCAACGCGCCCGAGCTCGCCCGCATCGCCGAGGACCTCGGCGTGGCGATGATCACCGTCCACGGCCGGACGCGGTGCCAGCTGTACAAGGGCAGCGCCGACTGGGCCTTCGTCCGCCGGGTCAAGGAGGCGGTGCGGGTGCCGGTGATCGTCAACGGCGATATCTGCACGCCCGCCGATGCCGACGCGGCGCTAGCGCAGTCGGGTGCCGACGGCGTGATGATCGGCCGCGGCGCCTACGGCCGCCCGTGGCTGCTGGCGCAGGTGCAGCGTCACCTGCATGGCGGCGTGCCCCTGCCGGAGCCGTCGCTGGCGGCGCAATATCAGCTGATTACAGAGCATTATGCCGCGATGCTCGACCATTATGGCAACACCATCGGGGTCAACCTGATGCGCAAGCACATCGGCTGGTACACGCGCGGGCTGCCGGGCTCGGCCGAGCTGCGCAACACGGTCAACCAGACGGAGGCGCCGGCGCGGGTGCTCGACCTGCTGGCGTCGTTCTACGGTCCGTTGGTCGATCGCCCGGCGCTCGCGGCATGAGCGTCTTCCCGCTGCGGCGCTGGCGGGCGAAGGCCGAGACGCCGCCGCCCGACCTGCCGCCGGTCGATCTCGTCGCCGCGCTGCCGTTGCCGGTCGTCGTGCTCGACGCCGACGGCCGGGTCGCGCTGGCCAATACCGCCGCCGAGGCCTTCCTGAATGTCAGCCAGGCGAGCCTGCAGGAGCGCGGGCTTGCCGCCGGGCTCGCCGCCGACGCCTCGCTCGCCGGGCTGATCGACGGCGCCCGCGCCGGGGCCAACGACATCACCGTCTATGACAGCGCCATCGCCCTTGCCGGCGGGCGGACGGTCCGCGCCGACGTCTTCGTCACCCACCTGACCGACGCGCCGGGCTGGACGATGGTCAGCCTGCAGCCGCGCCCGGCGGCGGCACTGGCCGAGCGGCGCGCGGCGGGGCAGGGGGCGGCGCGCTCGGCGACCGGCGTCGCGGCGATGCTGGCGCACGAGATCAAGAATCCGCTGTCGGGTATCCGCGGCGCGGCGCAGCTGCTCGGCGCGACGGTCGACGACGACGCCCGCGAGCTGACGACGCTGATCTGCGACGAGGTCGACCGCGTCGCGGCGCTGATCGACCGCATGGAGGGCTTCACCGATACCCGGCCGAGCCCGAAGCGGGCGGAGAATATCCACGCCGTCCTCGGCCGCGTCCGCGCGCTGGCGGCGAGCGGCTTCGCCCAGGACGTGCCGATCCGCGAACGCTACGATCCGTCGCTGCCGCCGGTCGCCGGCAACCACGACGCGCTGGTCCAGGTGTTCCTGAACCTGATCAAGAACGCCGCCGAAGCTGTTGTCGCGGCTGGGGGCGCCGGCGGCGAGATCACGCTGACCACGGCCTATCGCCACGGCTTCAGCGTGTCCGCGGCCGACGGCCGGCGGGTCGCGCTGCCGCTCGAGGTCTGCGTCGTCGACACCGGCTTCGGGCCGAGCCCGGAGGTCGCCGGCCATATGTTCGAGCCCTTCGTCTCGTCGAAGCGCGCCGGCGGCGGGCTCGGCCTTGCTCTCGTCGCCAAAATCATCGGCGATCATGGCGGCATCGTCGAGCACGAGCGGGCGAGCGATCCACCGCGGACGATCTTCCGCGTCCTGTTGCCGACGGCATGACCGCCGTGGTCCAGCCGACGGTCATCGTCGCCGACGACGACGCGGCGATCCGCACCGTCGTCCGCCGGGCGCTGACGCGCGCCGGCTATCTCGTGCGGACGACCGAGACCGCCGCCGGCCTCGCCCGATTGGTCGACGACGGCGTCGGCGACGTCGTCGTCAGCGACGTCATCTTCCCCGACGGCAACGGCCTCGACGGCCTGCCGGCGCTGCTCGCCGCGCCGGCCCGGGCTGAAGGTCATCGTCGTCAGCGCCCAGAACACGCTGTCGACCGCCGTCCGCGCGACCGAGGCGGGGGCGTTCGACTATCTGCCCAAGCCGTTCGACCTCGACGAGCTGGCCCGCGCCGTCGCCAGCGCGCTCGAGGCCAGCTCGCCGAACGACGGCGGCGAGCTGGGCGACGGCATGCCGCTGATCGGCCGCTCGCCGGCGATGCAGGAGGTCTATCGGATCATCGCCCGCGTCGTGCCGACGACGCTGACGGTGATGATCCTGGGCGAGTCGGGGACCGGCAAGGAACTCGTTGCCCGCGCCATCCACGACCTCGGCCCGCGCCGCCGGGCGCCGTTCGTCGCCGTCAACATGGCGGCGATCCCGCGCGAGCTGATCGAAAGCGAGCTGTTCGGCCACGAACGCGGTGCCTTCACCGGCGCGGCGTCGCGCGCCTCGGGCCGCTTCGAGCAGGCCGAAGGCGGCACGCTGTTCCTCGACGAGATCGGCGACATGCCCCTGGACGCGCAGACGCGGCTGCTGCGCGTGCTGCAGTCGGGCGACTATACCGCCGTCGGCAGCGCCCGGGTGCAGCGCGCCGACGTCCGCATCGTCGCCGCGACCAACCAGGACCTGCGCCGCCTGATCGACGCCGGGCGCTTCCGCGAGGACCTCTACTACCGGCTCAACGTCGTGCCGCTGCGCCTGCCGCCGCTACGGGCGCGGACCGACGACATCCCGGCGCTCGCCCGGCACTTCCTCGATCGCGCCGCGGCCGAAGGCCTGCCGCGCAAGGTGCTCGACGCCGGTGCCATCGCGGCGATCCAGCGCCACGGCTGGCCGGGCAACGTCCGCGAGCTGGAAAACCTGATGCGGCGGCTGGCGGCGCTGACCCGCGGCGAGACGATCGGCGAGGCGGCGATCGTCGACGGCCTCGACGCCGCCCCGGCGGCAGTGGCGGGCGGCGACGGCGCGGCGACGCTCGGCGAAGCGGTCGAGCGGCTGCTCGGGCGCCAGCTCGCCGGCTTCGGCGCCGACCTGCCGCCCGACGGCTGGTACGACCGGGTGCTCGCCGAGATCGAGGTGCCGCTGCTCCGCCTCAGCCTCGCGGCGACCGGCGGCAACCAGATCCGCGCCGCCAAATTGCTCGGCATCAACCGCAACACGCTGCGCAAGAAGCTGCTCGAACGCGGGGTCGACGCCGGCGCGGGGCGCGGCTGACACCGCGCAGGGAAGGCGTCTCGTCGCGATCGCGCAACGAGTGTGTTCCTTTTGCCACGCAGACGCGGTAACGTCGCCGTGATGCAATCCGTCCGTCATGCGCCGCGCCGCTGGCGACCGCTCCGCCGCCGCTTCAATCGCTGGGTGTCGCGGATCGACCTGTACCCGCGGCTCGAGCTGGCTGTCGCCGCGCTGGTCGCCGTCCTCGGCCTGTCGAGCTATGCCGTCCTGACCGGCCGGCAGGCACCGGCGGCGGGTTTCTCGCCGCCGGTGGTGACGCTGGTGCTGGTCGCCAACCTGTTGCCGCTGATGGCGCTGATCGTGCTGCTGGCGCGGCGGGTGACGCTGCTGCTCAGCGCGCGGCGGCGGGGGACGGCGGGGTCGCGGCTCCACGTCCGGCTGGTCGCCCTGTTCGCCATCATCGCCGCGGTGCCGACGGTGCTGGTCGTCGTCTTCGCCTCGCTGCTGTTCCAGTTCGGCGTCCAGTTCTGGTTCTCCGACCGGGCCAAGGCGGTGTTCGAGAATGCCGACAAGGTCGCCCAGGCCTATGTCCGCGAGCGCAACCTGCGCCTGGTCTCCGACGTCGAGCCGATGGCGGTCGACATCGCCAACTACGGCCGCGAGTTCGGCTATGGCTCGCGCACCTTCGGCGAGGGGCTGATCTACCAGCTGCCGCGCCGCCACCTGACCGCGGCGTCGGTGTTCACGCCCGAGGGCAAGGGCTACAAGACGCTGGCCATCGGCTTCATCGGCAAGCCGTTCCCGATCCGGTTGCAGCCGCAGGACCTCGCCCACGCCCGCGCCGGCGAGGTCCGCGTCATCGCCTCCGCACCCGATCGCATCGAGGCGGTGATCCGCATCGACAACGCCCAGCACTATCTGTACGTCAGCGCCCCCGCCGACCCGCAGGTGCTGGCGCAGGTGACGGGGACGCAGAAGGCGCTGGCCGACTATCGCGCGCTGCTGGTCCGCAGCCGCGGCGTCCAGCTGCGCTTCAACGCCCTTCTGTTCGTCGTCGCCCTGCTGATCCTGGCAGCGGCGGTGTGGTTCGCGCTGTGGCTGGCGAACGCGCTGGTGACGCCGGTGGCGCGGCTGGCCGACGCCGCGGCGCGCGTCGGCGCGGGCGACCTCGATGCACGCGTGCCGGTCAAGGGCTCGCCCGACGAGATCGGCACGCTGGCGCGCGCCTTCAACCGCATGACGGGGCAGCTGAAGGCGCAGCAGACGGCGCTGGTCACCGCCAATACCCAGCTGGACGCCCGGCGGCAGTTTACCGAGGCGGTGCTCGCCGGAGTGACGGCGGGCGTCGTCTCGATCGATGCCGACGGCATCATCCGGCTGGCCAATCATTCCGCCGCCGTCCTCCTCCAGACGACCGAGCGCGAGCTGGCCGGGCGCAGCCTGGCCGACGCGCTGCCGCAGTTCGCCGCGCTGCTCGACGAGGCGGCGGCGCGTGGACAGGCGCGCGGGCAGGTGGCGATCGTCCGCGGCCCCGACACGCAGACGCTGGCGGTGCAGATCGCCGCCGAGCGCAGCGGCGCGCGGACCTATGTCCTGACCTTCGACGACATCACCGCGCAGCTGGCCGACCAGCGCCAGGCGGCGTGGGCCGACGTCGCCCGGCGCATCGCCCACGAGATCAAGAACCCGCTGACGCCGATCCAGCTGTCGGCCGAGCGGCTGCAGAGGAAGTACGCGCGGCAGATCGCCGACGATCCCGACACCTTCGCCTCGCTGACCGGCACCATCATCCGCCAGGTCGGCGACCTGCGGCGGATGGTCGACGAGTTCAGCTCGTTCGCGCGCATGCCCAAGCCGGTGTTCCGGCCCGAACCGCTGGTCGACCTGGCCCGCGAGGCGGTGTTCATGCAGGAGGTGGCGAACCCGGCGATCCACTTCACCGTCGCCGTCCCCGACGCCGTGCCGCTGCTGGTCTGCGACCGCCGGCAGATCGCCCAGGCGCTGACCAACCTGCTGAAGAACGCGGCCGAGGCGGTGCAGGCACGGACCGACCGCGACCACAGCAGCGACGGCCGGGTCGCCCTGGCGATCGAGGTCACGCCCGACCGGCTCGTCGTCCGCGTCAGCGACAACGGCATCGGCCTGCCGACCGAGCATCGCGACCGGCTGACCGAACCCTATGTCACGACGCGCGCGCGCGGCACCGGCCTCGGCCTCGCCATCGTCAAGAAGATCGTCGAGGAGCACGAGGGCACGCTCGACCTGGCGGACGCCCCCGGCGGCGGCACAGTGGCGCGGCTGTGCTTCGACCGCGGTGCGGTGCTGCTGGCCGACGATCTCGCCGGCGACGGTGCCTTCGACACGGACGCGGCCCGGCGCCGCCAGACGGGATGAAGCATGGCACTTGAGATCCTCGTCGTCGACGACGAAGCCGATATCCGCGAGCTGATCGCCGCCACCCTCGGCGACGAAGGCTATGCGACGCGCACCGCGCGCGACAGCGACACGACGCTGGCGGCGCTGGCCGAGCGGCGACCGTCGCTGCTGGTCCTCGACATCTGGCTGCAGGGGTCGCGCCTCGACGGCATCGAGCTGCTCGAGGAGGTCAAGCGCCGCGATCCGACGCTGCCGGTGATCATCATCTCGGGCCACGGCAACATCGAGACCGCGGTCGGGGCGATCAAGCGCGGCGCCTACGACTTCATCGAAAAGCCGTTCCAGGCCGAGCAGCTGCTGCTCGTCGTCCAGCGCGCGACCGAGACCGAACGGCTCAAGCGCGAGAACGAGGAACTGCGCGAGCGCGCCGGGTTCGACACCGAGCTGACCGGCTCGTCACCGCTGATCAACGGCGTGCGGGCGACGATCAAGCGCGTCGCCGCCACCGGCAGCCGCGTCCTCATCACCGGCGCCGCCGGATCGGGCAAGGAGATCGCTGCGCGCCTGCTCCATCAGTGGAGTCCCGCGGGCGCAGTCGCCGTTCGTCGTCGTCAGCGCCGCGCGGATGGACCCCGAGCGCGTCGAGGAGGAGCTGTTCGGCCGCGAGGAGGGCGGCCACCTGGCCCGCACCGGCCTGTTCGAGCAGGCGCACGGCGGCACCCTGTTCCTCGACGAGGTCGCCGACATGCCGTTGACGACGCAGGGCAAGATCCTGCGCGTGCTGACCGAGCAGACCTTCCAGCGCATCGGCGGCTCGCGCTGGGTCAAGGTCGATGTCCGCGTCATCAGCGCCACCTCGCGCGACCTGCCCGGCGAGATCGCCGCCGGCCGGTTCCGCGAGGACCTGTTCTACCGCCTGAACGTCGTCCCGGTCCGCGTGCCGGCGCTCAGCGAGCGCCGCGAGGACGTCGCCGAGCTGGTCCAGTATTTCATGGCGCGCTATTCGGCCGAGCGCCGCGTCTCGACGCCGGTGCTCAGCGACGACGCTGTCGCGGCGCTGCAGAGCTACGACTGGCCGGGCAACGTCCGCCAGCTGCGCAACGTCGTCGAGCGGACGCTGATCCTGGCCCCCGCCGAGCGCATTGGCCGCATCGACGTCGACATGCTGCCCCCCGAGGTGACGACCGAGCCGGCCAAGCTGCTCCCCGGCCAGGCGGTCAAGTCGATCATGGGCACGCCGCTGCGCGAGGCGCGCGAGGCATTCGAGCGCGAATACCTGCGCGCCCAGATCCGCCGCTTCAGCGGCAACATCAGCAAGACGGCGACCTTCATCGGCATGGAGCGCAGCGCGCTGCACCGCAAGCTGAAGGCGCTCGGGCTGGGCGAGGGCAGGGAGGACGAGGAAGGGGAGGGCTGAGCGCCGCTCCCCTCCCGGTTACGCCGCGACGCGATCCCGCCGCCGGGCTGCCATGCCGGTGACCGCAAAGCCGGCCACGAGCAGCGCCCATGTCGCGGGCTCGGGAACGCTCCCGGTAAGGAACGCGCCCGAGTCCGAGGTGAAGCTGACCCCGTGCGGCAGCGATAGCGTCAGGTCAGAAGTGTGGGCATAATCGCTGACGCCGCCGCTCGAGTTGGCGAGGAGGACTTCGCCGATATCGACGTGCTGGCTCGCGCCGGTCAGGGCGTAAACGCCGTGGAACACGACATTGCCCGGCGTGTACGGCGTGAAGTCGAAGCTCACCCAGCCGCTGGCATTCGTGTATTGGAAATGCGGCGCGGCATACGGTGTGCTGGCGATCTGGTTGATGAACTGCGCGTCGGCGAAGCCGGCCGAGCGGAACGACAGCTGCTCCTGCAGGAACGCGTCGAGGGTCAGGCTCCCGTGAAGAGCAAGCGTGACGCCGATGTTCGTGATCGTCCCCGCGCTTGCGCCGGCCACGGTAAAGTTGAGGCCGTCGCCCAAGGCCGCCAGCGCCTCGGCGCGTGCGGAATAGTTATAGCCGCCGATATTATAGGTCGTTCCGGCCGCCCGTACGCCAAGCTTCCCGGTATGGAGGTTCGCCCGGCCGTAGGCGTTCGACGGCGCACCAGCCGCGACGGTCAGCGTGGCCTGGTCGAAACTCGAAGTCGCGCCCGCCCCCTGGGTCATCGTGCCCATCCGGGAAATGACGCAGCCGCCGCACGGTGCCTGCTGCGTCGTCGCGCCGAACAGGCCTGGGACGCGGTAGCCGGTGCCGGTATCGTATTTGAGGTTATAGCCCTGCGCGTAAAAACCGTCCGATGCGGTGTCGCCGACCCATGCCGAGGTCGCGACGGTCGCGTGTGCCGCGCCGCCGATGGCCGCTGCCGTCACCGCCCCGAGCCAGAATGAACGAATCATCGAATAATCCTCCGCGCTACGTCCTCGACTCTCGCCGGCGAGTGGCGAAGCGGACGTAAACCGCGCCGCGGCGCAACGCGGGCTGGCCGAGGGCGGCGCGGCGGGAGCGGCACGCGCGGTCCTGGCCATCCGGCGGACGCAGTTCGACGCCGGGCAGGGGTCGCCGTACGCCCTCGCGCAGAGCGAGGCTATGGTCGACCCCGGCACCGCGATCGCCCTCCTTGAAACATCCCTTACGCGCGGCGAATCCGCGGTCATGGGCATCGCCCAGGATCCGGCTTTGCGACCGCTTCGGGCCGACCCGCGATTCCGGGCGCTGGAGGCGCGCCTGCACCTGCCCGCCGCCGCCTAGCGAGCTGGACAGGGGCCGGGCAACCGACCGGTGCCGCTGCGCCGTGATCAAACCCATTGAGCCGGATTGACACTCTCCCTACATTCAAAGCTCCGGCAGCGGCCGGACGGCGGTCCCCGGATCAACCGGGTCCGTGCAACATTGTTGCCAAGAACAAGAAAGGTGCCAGCCATGGCCGAGAAGCCCGCCTCCCTTCAGGACGTCTTCCTCAACACCGTCCGCAAGACCCGGACGCCCGTGACCATGTTCCTCGTCAACGGCGTCAAGCTGCAGGGCGTGATCACCTGGTTCGACAATTTCAGCGTCCTGCTGCGCCGCGACGGCAGCTCGCAGCTGGTCTACAAGCACGCGATCTCGACGGTGATGCCGGCCGTCGCCGATCCAGCTGTTCGACGCCGAGAAGCTCGACGACGACGCCGTTGACTGAGGCCGTCCAGCCCGGCTTCGACGCCGACCGCGGCATCCGCTTCGGCGCCCGGGCGCTGGTCGTGCTGCCCGACCGCGACACCGCGCGCGCCGTCGCCAGTGCAGCGGTGCGCGATGCGGCGGCGCGGCTGGAGGAGGCCGTCGGCCTCGCCGCGGCGATCAGCCTCGACGTCGTCGAGCGCGACATCGTCCGCATCCGCAAGGCCAGCGCCGCGACGCTGTTCGGCAAGGGCCAGATCGAGCGCATGGCAGCGACCGTCGCGGCGCGCGAGGTCGAGGTCGTCATCGTCGACGGCGCGCTGTCGCCGATCCAGCAGCGCAACCTCGAAAAGGCGTTGAAGGCCAAGGTCATCGACCGCACCGGCCTGATCCTCGAGATCTTCGGCGAGCGGGCGACGACGCGCGAGGGCACGCTCCAGGTCGAACTCGCCCACCTCGATTACCAGGCGAGCCGACTGGTACGGTCGTGGACCCACCTCGAGCGGCAGCGCGGCGGCGTCGGCTTCCTCGGCGGTCCCGGCGAGACGCAGATCGAGGCCGACCGCCGCCAGATTCGCGACCGCATGGCCAAGCTCCGCCGCGAGCTGGACGAGGTCAAGCGCACCCGCGCGCTCCACCGCGATCGGCGGCAGAAGGCGCCGTACCCGGTCGTGGCGCTGGTCGGCTACACCAATGCCGGCAAGTCGACGCTGTTCAACCGCCTGACGGGTGCGACGGTGATGGCCGAGAACCTGCTGTTCGCGACGCTCGACCCGACGATGCGGGCGATCGACCTGCCCGGCGTCGACAAGGTCATCCTGTCCGATACCGTCGGCTTCATCTCCGACCTGCCGACGCAGCTGATCGCCGCCTTCCGCGCGACGCTGGAGGAGGTGACAACCGCCGACCTGATCGTCCACGTCCGCGACGTGGCGCATCCCGACAGCGCGGCGCAGGCGGCCGACGTCGCCCATGTCCTGCGCGACCTCGGCGTGCTCGACGGCGAGGCGGCGGTGCCGATGGTCACGGCGCTCAACAAGATCGACCTGCTCGACGCCGAGGCGAGGGCCGGGCTGCTGGCGGCGCTGCCCGACGACGCCGTCGCGATCTCGGCGGCGGACGGGGAGGGGGTCGACGCGCTGAAGGCGCTGGTTGTCGCCATGCTCCAGCGGTCGAGCCGCCTTGCCGATTTCCACCTCGCTCCCGGCGACGGCCGCCGCGCCGCCTGGCTCTACGCCCACGGCGAGGTCGTAGATCGCGCCGACGCCGACGACGGCAGCGTCACCCTGCGCGCGCGCCTGACCCCGGAAATGGCCGCGCGCTTTGCGGCGATGTGAGCTAGGGTCGCCCTTTCCGACGGGCGAGAAGGGGATCGGCATGGCGCGAAGGAACCGCGTGGCGCTCGTCGCCCTGCTCACCGCGGGGGCGCCCGTGGCGGCGCAGACGGTCCGGGCCCCGTCGACCGATGTCGCCGCGGTCCGTGCCGCCCTCGAGCGCCCGACGCAGGGGGCACCGCTGCCCGCTGACGCCGCCGACCTCGATCGGCTGCTGGCGACGAACGACCTGACGGCGCTGACCGCGCGTCTGCGGAACGTCAACGACGGCCAGCAGGTGGCGCTCGATCTCAACTGGGAACGCGCCAAGGTCACGGCCGGCGCCGGATTCCTCATCGTCTACGCCTATATGTACGACCTGTGGCGGGTCGGCGCGGCGGTGCCGGGGCCGGCCGCCGACGGGATCAGGCAGATGGCGGCGACGATGTTCGTCTATGCCAACGTCCTCACCTCGATCGACGGGCTGCGCTGCGCCGACGTCTCGGCGCCGGGCCATCGCTTCGACCAGTTGCGGGCGCAGAACCGCGACCTGGCGCGCTTCCTGACGACCCAGCCGCGGGCGATGCGGATGACCATCGGGACGCTGGCGCTGGCCTTCGAGCGCGGTACCGCCGACCGGCGCGGCAATGACGAGGTCCTCTGTAGCGGCGGCCTCGACCAGATCAGCGCCGGGCTGGCGGCACAGGGCGACAAGCCGATGGTCGAGGTGCCGGCGCCGCGGCACGATCGGCAAGACCTATGCCGTGCCGACGCCGCCGGATTACCACACGAAATTCACCGCCGAGGCCGAGTGGCGGCCGAAGCAGGAGGCCATGCGCGCGACGCTGCCGGCAATGCTGACGCGGCTGCTGACCGTGCCGGGCGATGCGCCGCCGCCGGTGCCGCCGCGTTAGCCGCCGCGCTCCGCTGCTTTCGCCGCCGACCACAGCGCCTCCTTGGCGGTGAGATCGAGGCCGGGGAACGCCGTACCCGCCGCCGCCTCCATCGCCGCGAAGCGCCGTTCGAACTTGGCGTTGGCGCCGCGCAGCGCGACCTCGGGGTCGACGCCGTGGTGGCGGAGCAGGTTGACGACGGCGAACAGCAGGTCGCCGCCCTCGTCGAGGCGCTCGGCGTCGGTCGTCGCTGCGGCGAACTCCGCCAGTTCCTCGGCGATCTTGGCCCGCGGACCCTCGGCGTCGGGCCAGTCGAAGCCGGTCCGGGCGGCGCGGCGCTGGAGCTTGTCGGCGCGCATCAGCGCCGGCAGGGCGAGCGCCACCCCGCTCAGCGCGCCGGCGCGCGGCTTCTCGGCCGCCTTGACGCTCTCCCAGTCGGTGGCTTCGGTCGCGTCACCGAAGATGTGGGGATGGCGGCGCTCCATCTTGTCGGCAATGGCCCCGGCGACGTCGGCCAGTGAGAACAGGCCGCGGTCGGCGGCGATCTGAGCATGGAAGACGACCTGGAGCAGCAGGTCGCCGAGCTCCTCGCGCAGGTCGGCATGGTCGCCGCGGTGGATGGCGTCGGCGACCTCATACGCCTCTTCGATCGTGTAGGGCGCGATGCCGGCGAAATCCTGGGCCAGATCCCAGTCGCAGCCGCGCTGCGGATCGCGCAAGGTGCGCATGACCGCGACGAGGCGCGCCAGCGCGGGCAGGGGGTCGGGCAGGGCGTCGGGGAGGGGATGAGGCGGGGCGTCGTTCACCCGCCGGGCCTAGACAAGCGGCGGGCGCCGGGCAACAGCGGTGGCATGACCCGTCGCACCCTGCTCGCCAGCCTGTCCGCCCTGGCTCTTGCCGCCGGCTGCAGCCGGCTCGACACGCTCAATGGCCTTAACGCCGTGACGCCGGGCGACGGCGGCGTCGTCCGCCGCGTCGACGGGGCGGCCTATGGCAGCGACCCGCGGCAGAAGCTCGACGTCTATGCGCCCGACGGCGCGGCGACGCCGCGGCCGGTGATCGTCTTCTTCTACGGCGGCGGCTGGAACTCGGGCTATCGCGGCGGCTACGCCTTCGTCGCGCGGGCGCTGGCGGCGCGCGGCTTCGTCGTCGTCGTGCCCGATTACCGGCTGGTGCCGCAGGTCCGCTTCCCGGCCTTCGTCGAGGATGCCGCCGCCGCCGTTCGCTGGACCGTCGCCCATGTCGGCGATTATGGCGGCGACCCTGCGCGCATCGCCGTCGCCGGCCATTCGGCGGGAGCGCACATCGCCCTGCTGCTGACGCTCGATCGCGGCTATCTGGCGCGGGCCGGGGCGGCGGGCGCGATCAAGGCCGCAGTCGGACTGGCCGGGACCCTACGACTTCCTGCCGTTCGATGCCCAGTCGGCGATCGACGCCTTCGGCCAGGCGCCCGATCCCGCGGCGACGCAGCCGATCCACTTCGTCCGCGGCGACGCGCCGCCGGTGCTGCTGCTCACCGGCGATGCCGACGATGTCGTCAAGCCGCGCAATACCGCCGCGCTGGCCGCGGCACTGCGCGCCCGCGGCGCACCGGTCGAAGTGGCGAGCTACGAGGGCCTCGGCCACATCGGCATCCTGCTGGCGTTGTCGAAGCCGTTCCGCGGGAAGGCCGACGTGCTGGCGACGATGACGCGCTTCCTCCACGCCAGGCTCGGCTGAGACAAGCCTTCTGAAAGTCCGATAATCTGTATTATGTAAAGGTCGGTCGGATCAGAGGGTGATCGTCAGCCCGTCATATCCCGGCTCGGCGCCCGCCGGCAGCGTCGCCGCAAGGCTGGCGTAATCGAGCGACTGGTCCATGTGCGTCAGCACCGCCCGCGCCGGCTTGAACAGATCGAGCCACGACAGCGTCTGCGACAGATGGCTGTGCGTCGGGTGCGGCTTCGCCCGCAGCGCGTCGACCACCCACAGGTCGAGATCCTTCAACGCCGGATGCGCCGCCAGCGGCAAGGCCTTGACATCGGTCGAATAAGCCGCGCTGCGGCCGCCGGCGTCGAAGCGGAAGCCGGTGCTGGTCACCGAGCCGTGATCCTGCGCGAACGGCGTCACCGTCAGCCCGCCGAAGCTGAGCTTCGCCGGCAGCCGGTGCGCGACGGCCGTCGGCGGGTAGAACTCGGTGCCGGCGAAGATATAGCCGAAGCGCGCCTCGAGCACTGCCCAGGTCGCCTCGCTGGCGTAGCACGGCACCGGTGCGCCGCTGAGGTGGAAGAACTGGCGCAGGTCGTCGATGCCGTGGGCGTGATCGGCATGGTCGTGGGTCAGCAGCACGGCGTCGAGCCGCGACACGCCGGCGTCGAGCATCTGGAGGCGGAAGTCGGGCCCGGTATCGACGACGACGACGACGCCGTCATGCTCGACCAGGATCGACGCGCGCCGGCGGCGGTTGCGCGGATCGCCGGGATCGCAGGCGCCCCAGTCCGGTCCGATCCGGGGCACGCCGCTCGACGTGCCGCAGCCGAGGATGGTCAGCTTCACGCCGCGGCGCCCGGTTCCGCCCGGGTGAACAGGCGGAAGAAATTGGCCGTGGTCTGCTCGGCGAGCGCCTCCGGCGACACGCCGCGCAGGTCGGCGAGGAAGCGCGCGGTGTGCGCGACATAGGCGGGCTCGCAGACCTTGCCGCGCACCGGCACCGGCGCGAGGAATGGGGAATCGGTTTCGACCAGCAGGCGCTCCGCCGGCAGCGTCGCGGCGATCGCCTGCAGGTCGCGGGCATTCCGGAAGGTCAGGATACCTGACAGCGAGATATAGAAACCGAGCGCAAGTGCCTGTTCGGCAAAGGCTGCGCTGGCGGTGAAGCAATGGATGACGCCGGTGAAGGCCCCCTTCCCCATCTCGTCGGCCAGGATCGCCGCGGTATCGGCCTCGGCATCGCGGGTGTGGACGATCAGCGGCAGGCCGGTGGCGCGGGCGGCGGCGATGTGGCTGCGGAAACTCGCCTGCTGCCGGTCGCGGTCGCTGTGGTCGTAGTAATAATCGAGCCCGGTCTCGCCGATGCCGACGACCTTCGGCCGTGCAGCGGCGGCGATCAGGCGTTCGGCGTCGACCTCGGGATGGGCGTCGGCTTCGTGCGGGTGGATGCCGACCGTCGCCCAGATGTCGGGGTGGCTTTCGGCCAGCGCCACGACCTCGTCCCACTCGCTCGCGCGGGTCGAGATGCCGAGCATGGTACCGACACCGGCGGCGCGGGCGCGGTCGATCACGCCCGCCTGATCCTCGCCCAGGCCTTTATAATTCAGGTGGCAGTGGGAATCGACCAGCATCATTCGACCCAACGCGGGAAGACGCCGACCGGGGGCGGCAGCGGCGTGCCGGCCGGAACCGGTCGATCGAGCGCCGCGAAGCTCCGCGCGTCGGGCGCGACGCCGAGCTGGTCGAGCAGCCGCGCGCAGGCGCCGGGCATCGCCGGCTGGACAAGAAGCGCGATGCGGCGGACGGCATCGGCCGTCGTCGCCAGCACCGCCGCGCGACGGGCGGGATCGTTCTTCAGCGCCCACGGCGCGGCGTCGGCGAAATAGGCGTTGGCGTCGGTGACCATCGCCATCACCGCCTCCAGCGCCCGGTTGAGGCGCAGCGCCGCCATCTCCTCGTGATAGACCGCGGCCTGCGCGGCCAGCGCCGCCGCCAGCGCCGCTTCGGCCTCACCCGTGCTGTCAACTTCAGGCATCACGCCATTGCAATTCTTGGCGATCATGCTGAGCGAGCGTTGCGCCAGATTGCCGATGCCGTTGGCCAGGTCGGCGTTGGTCCGCTCGACGATCGCCGCCTGGCTGTAGGCGCCGTCCTCGCCGAAGACGACGCCGGCGAGCAGGAACCAGCGCAGCCGGTCGACGCCCAACGTCGTCGCCAGCACCAGCGGATCGACGACGTTGCCGGCCGACTTCGACATCTTGTCGCCGCCGCGGTCGAGGATGAAACCGTGGCCGAAGACCTGTCCCGGCAGCGCCAGCCCGGCCGACATCAGGAACGCCGGCCAGTAGACCGCGTGGAAGCGGACGACGTCCTTGCCGATGACGTGCAGGTCGGCCGGCCAGCGCTGGTCGTAGCCCGCGCCCGGATAGCCGGCGCCGGTCAGGTAGTTGGTCAGCGCGTCGACCCAGACGTACATGACGTGGCCCGGGCTGTCGGGCACCGGCACGCCCCAGTCGAAGCTGGTCCGGCTGATCGACAGGTCCCTCAGTCCGCGCTCAACGAAGGCGCGCATCTCGTTGATCCGACTGGCGGGAGCGACGGGCGTCGGCTGCTGATCGTACCAGGCGAGCAGGCGGTCGGCGTAGCGCGACAGGCGGAAGAACCAGCTCTCCTCGACCGTCCATTCGACCGGCGTGCCCTGCGGCGACAGGCGCACCGCCCGCCCTTCGGCATCCTCGGCGTCGACCAGTTCGCTCTCGTCGTAATAGGCCTCGTCGCGGACCGAGTACCAGCCTTCGTAGCGGTCGAGATAGATGTCGCCGTTCGCCGCCATCGCCTGCCACAGCGCCTGGCTGGCGGCGACATGATCGGCGTCGGTGGTGCGGATGAAGCGGTCGTGGCTGATGTCGAACGCCGCCGCCACCTGCTGGAACGCCGCCACCTGCGCGTCGACATAGGCCTTGGGCGCGACCCCGGCGGCGCGCGCGGCCTGGGCGATCTTCAGCCCGTGCTCGTCGGTGCCGGTCAGGAACAGGACGTCGCGCCCCGCCAGGCGGTGGTAGCGGGCGATGGCGTCGGTCGCCACCACCTCATAGGCATGGCCCATGTGCGGCCGCCCGTTGGGGTAGGTGATCGCGGTGGTGATGTAGTAACTGTCAGGCGATTTCATGGAGTTGCCCGGATCGGCTGAGCGCGGCGACGAACTCGGCCAGCTGGAAGGCCGTCGCCTGCGGGTCGAGGCTGAGCGGCAGCGCCGACGCCGCGAGCGCGCTCGCCTGCTCCCACAGGCGCAGGGCCTGCGCCAGCCGCGGCCCGCTCAGGCTGCGCGCCCGGGCGGCGATGAAGGCGGGGACGAGGTCGAGGAAAGCCTCGTAGCGCGGCACCGCGGCCTTGGCGGCGAGGCTGCGCGCCAGGACCAGCGCCTGAACCGCCGCCTCGGCCGGCGTTGCCCGGGCCAGCGCGTCGAGCGCCGCCTGCAGCCCGGCGACGTCGGCCTGGGCGAGCTGCACCGCCCGCCCCGGGCTGCCGCCGGCGACGGCGCGCAACGCGGCGCGCTCGGCTGCGGGGGTGTCGGCGAGCTCGCGCGCCAGCACGGCATCGACCGCGTCGTCGTCGAGGGCGTGGAAGCGCAGCGTCCGGCAGCGCGAGCGGATCGTCGGCAGCAGCCGGCTCGGCGCGTGGCTGACGGCGAGGAACAGCGTGTTCGGCGGCGGCTCCTCGAGGTGCTTGAGGAAGGCGTTGGCGGCGTTGCGGTTGAGGTCGTCGGCGGCGTCGACGACGATCACGCGCCAGTCCGACAGCGCCGGGCGCGTGCGGAAGATGCTGCTCAGCGGCTCGCCGATGGTCGTGTCGGCCTTGACGAACTGGTCGACACTGATGCCCGGGCGCAGCTTGCCCGGTCTTCGGGTTTTCCTGGACGGCGACGACGCGGAAATCGATGTGGCTGCCGGCGGCGAGCAGGCGCGCGGTCGGGTGGCCGGGATCGACGGCGAAGTCGTCGTCGGCGACGCCGCCGTGCGCCGCGCGGGCGAGCAGCCACGCCGCCGCGGTATGGGCGAAGCGCGCCTTGCCGACGCCCTTCGGCCCGGCGAGCAGCCAGGCGTGGTGCAGCCGGCCGGAGACCGCCGCCGCGCGGAACAGCTCGCCCTGGGCGGCGTGGCCGACGACGGTCATGCCGGCAGCAGCGGCGCGACCGCGCGCCAGACGGCCTCGGCGACCTCATCGGCGGTGCCGCGCGCATCGATCAGGCGGACGCGGTCGGGCTCCTGGTGGGCGACGTGGACGAACGACGCGGCGACGCGGTCGTGGAACTCGACGCCGAGCCGGTCGAAGCGGTCGGGGCGGCCCCGGGCGGCCGCGCGCGCCGCGCCGATCTCCAGCGGCAGGTCGAGAACCAGCGTCAGGTCGGGCCACAGGTTAGCGGTGGCGAAGCGGTGCAGCTCGAGCAGGTCGGCCGCCTCCAGCCCCTTGCCGGCTCCCTGATAGGCCAGCGTCGAATTCGACGTAGCGGTCGCAGACCACCCACGCCCCGCGCGCCAGCGCCGGGCGGATCAGGCGGTCGACATGGTCGGCGCGCGCGGCATTGACCAGCAGCGCCTCGGCCACGGCGCTCCAGCGCTCGGGGTCGCCCTCGATCAGCAGCGTCCGCACGGCCTCGGCCCCCGGCGTGCCGCCGGGTTCGCGCGTGGCGACGACCTCGATGCCGGTCGCGCTCAGCCGGTCGCCGAGCCGCGCCGCCTGCGTCGACTTGCCGGCCCCCTCCCCGCCCTCGAAGGTGATGAAGCGGCCGGTCATCGCCGCAGGATCAGCGTCCGGAAGGCGCTGCCCAGCCGCCCGAACGCGCCGGCCTTGTCGACCGCCTCGCTGGCGACGAGCGGCAGGCGCGCGGTCGGCAGGCCGGGCGTCGTGACGACGAGGTCGGCGATGTGCTGGCCCTTGGCGATCGGCGCCTGGACCGGGCCGTCGTAGACGAGCGTCACCTTGCGCTCGCTGGCATAGCCGCGCGGTACCGTGACCTTGAGGTCGCCGGCCCCGGTCAGCCCGACGTCGGCGGCGCTGCCCAGCCACACCGGCGCACGGGCGACGACGGTGCCGGCGCGGACGAGCGGCACCTGCGTCCAGGCGCGGAAGCCCCATTCCATGAAGGCGACCGACTGGGCGATGCGCTCGTTGAACGACTTCAGCCCGGCGACGACCATGACCAGCCGCCGCCCGTCCTGCACCGCCGAGCCGGTGAAGCCGTAACCGGCCTCCTCGGTATGCCCGGTCTTGAGGCCATCGGCGCCGGCGACGCGGCCGAGCAGCGGGTTGCGGTTGGCCTGGGTGATGTCGTCGCCCTTGCCCAGCGTCTTGCCCCAGGTGAACTTCTCGTCCTTGTAGAAGCGCGCGTAGAGCGCCGGGAAATCCTTGATCGTCCGCTCGGCGATGGTCGCGAGGTCGCGCGGCGTCACGCTCTCGCCCGGGTCGGGCCAGCCGTTGGTGTTGGCGAAGTGCGAGCCCTTCAGCCCCATCTTCGCCGCGGCGCGGTTCATCAGCGCGACGTACTGGTCCTCGGTCCCCGCCAGCCCCTCGCCGAGCGTGACGCAGGCGTCGTTGCCCGACAGGGTGATGATGCCGTGGAGCAGGTTCTCGACGCTGACCTGCTCACTCGGCGACAGGAACATGGTCGAGCCCTGGCTGTGCCACTTCTGCCACGTCTCGGGCCGCACGGTGATCTTCTGGTCGAGCTTGGCCTCGCCGCGGCTGATCATGTCGAAGGCGACATAGACCGTCATCATCTTGCCCATCGATGCCGGCGGCATCGGCGTGTCGGCGTCCTTGGCGTACAGGACCATGCCGTTCGACAGGTCCTTCATGAACGCGCTGGTCGCCGGCGTGTCGAACACGGGGAGCGCCGCGGGCGCGGCGGCGAGCGGGGCGGCGGCGGCGAGAACGAGCAACGCGGGCAGGAAACGCATGACGGCAGGGAACTCCAGCTAGCGGCCGGGCACGGCGACCACGGTCCGCGCGTCGGTGTAGCCCGCCGCCTGCACCCGCGCCAGCACGGGATTGGCCGCCTCGGCGCTGGTGAAGGGGCCGAGACGGACGCGCCACAGCCCTGCCGGCGATTTCTCGGTAACCGTCGGTGCGAAGCTGGCGAGATAGCCCTTCAGCCATTCGGCCCGGCCCTGATCGCTGACCGCGGCGACCTGGATGAAGACGTCGCCGGCCAGCACCGCCGGCGCCGCCACCGGCACCGGCGGCGGCTCGGCCGCGGGTGCCGGTGGCGGCGGGGCCGGCGGCGGGGTCAGTGCGGCGATCTGGGCGGCGTCGGGGTAGACGCGGCGCACGCGCACCCGCGCCGTGCCCGGACCGTCGACGCCGAGCAGCTGCGCCGACCTGCGCGACAGGTCGATGATCCGCCCGTCGACGAACGGGCCGCGGTCGTTGACGCGGACAGTCAGCACCCGGCCGTTGTCGAGGTTGGTCACCTCGACGAAGCACGGCAGCGGCAGGGTCTTGTGCGCCGCCGAGATGCCGTCCTGGTCGTAGCGCTCGCCGCTTGCCGTCGCCAGCGCGTGAAAGCCGGGGCCGTACCAGCTGGCGATCCCCGTCTCGTCGTAGCGCGGGTCGTCGGCGGGCGTGTACCAGCGGCCCATGACGAAATAGGGCTGGCCGATCTTGACGCGCCCGGTGGTCGTGGCGGCGGGTGCCGCAACCCGGCGCGGCGGCGCGGCGGCGCCGGGCGGTGACGGCGCGTGCGAGGCGCAGGCAGCGAGCAGCGATACAATTGTCATCCCCGCGAAAGCGGGGACCCATCTCCCGACGGTCAAAGGTCGAGCCGACCGGTTCCGCGAGACCGGTGCATCGCAGACTGCAGGCCGCGGGAGATGGGTCCCCGCGTGCGCGGGGATGACGGGTCGTGGGCTAGCGCAGCGCATCGCCGAGCAGCCCGACCGACAGCGCGTAGAAATTGGAGCAGTTGTACGCCGAGCAGCACGCGGAAATTGCCGAACGTCAGATAGGCGGCGCCGTCCGGCCCGTCGGGTTCGACCAGCGTCGCCAGCGTGTCGTCGGCCGGCCATGCCCCGGCCGTTGCCAGCCCCAGCGCCTTCCACTCGCGCACCGGGATCCACCGGCTGTGCTTGCCGAGCACCCGCGCGCAGGTCGTCGGCAGGACCAGGTTGCGGACGCGGTCGCGGTCGAATCCGGGCGGCAGCGCCACGGCCATGCCCCACCCCTGCCCGCGCTGCCAGCCGGTGTCGTGGAGGAAGGTGGCGATCGACAGGGCGATGTCGGGGCGCGAAGTCCCAGATGTCGGCGCGGCCGTCGCCGTCGCCGTCGCGGGCATATTTCAGGTACGACGACGGCAGGAACTGCGGCTGGCCCATGGCCCCGGCCCACGACCCCGTCAGCC
This sequence comes from uncultured Alphaproteobacteria bacterium, assembly GCA_963847215.1. Classification (GTDB taxonomy): domain Bacteria; phylum Pseudomonadota; class Alphaproteobacteria; order Sphingomonadales; family Sphingomonadaceae; genus Polymorphobacter_B. Next base: position 102,195 of record CAWJZA010000003.1, on the reverse strand, counting down.
GCTCGCGCGGCACCAGCCCGCGGGCGACCATGTCGACCGTCGCCGCCAGTTCGCCGCTGAACAGCGCCCGCCGCCGGCCGTCGAAGGCCAGCGTCGCCAGCGACCGCGGCACGTCGAACGTGCCGGTGACCGCGCCGTAGCTCGATTCCATCCCCCAGATGCCGAGGACGACCGTCCCCGGCACGCCGGTCGCCGCCTCGTTCGCCGCCAGCAGCGGCTCGACCGCATCGCGCACCACCCGCCCGCGCCCGATCCGCACCGGCTCGACCCGCTTGGCCAGATAGTCGCTGAACAGCGCCACGCGGCCGCTGTCGTCGGGCTGCGCCCGGTCGAGCTCGACCACCCGCGGCGAATAGTGCAGCCCGCCGAGCACCGCGTCGAGCGCCGCCGGCGCCACGCCCCTCGCCGCCTGCTCGGCGCGGAACTGCGCCAGCCACGCCTGGAAATCGGCCTCGACGCCGCCGGCGTCGGCCGGCGCGGCCCCGGGCGGCGCCTCGACCGGCGGCGTCGCCACCGGCTGCGCCGCCGCCACGGCACTGAAAGCCACCAGGAACAGGAGTCGCCCCAACACCTCCGCGCCTGTGCCATAGGCCGCCGCGCGGAGCCATGGCGAAAGCGCCGCGACGGTGTCGCCGCGCGGCGGAACAAGCCGCTGTCCTACAGCGCCCCGGTCGGGCTAGGCTTGCCGCCGGCAAGGAGGTGACGATGCGCAGGACGGCATGGGCGGCGACGGCGGGCACGGCCCTGCGCCGGGCGATGTACCGGAATGGTTAGGCGGGAACCGCAGCCGAGGTCGACATGGCGTCACCTTCGTCAACTTCGGAATTTTGTTGCGCAAGCCATTTCACCGCCCCGGTTCGTCCGCGGCCGAGGAAGCGGAGCCGCCTTGCCTTCGCGCCGCCCTTCGGCTAAGCGCAGCCCTCCTTCGGCCGGTCGGAACCGGCCACAGCGTACAGGACCGACCCGATGAAGCCCGGCATCCACCCCGACTACCACACCATCAAGGTCCAGATGACCGATGGCACGGTGTTCACCACCCGCTCGACCTGGGGCAAGGAGGGCGACACGATGGCGCTCGACATCGACCCGACGTCGCACCCGGCGTGGATCGGCGGCCAGGGCAAGATGCTCGACGCCGGCGGTCAGGTCGCCCGCTTCAACAAGCGCTTCTCGGGCTTCGGGCTCGGCAAGAAGTAGCCCGCGAAACGCCCGTCGCGGGCGTGACCTTCGCGTGACCTTTGTCGGATTTCACGACGTGGCGGCGGCCAGCTCGCGGGCGCGGGCGTAATCGGCCTTGCCGTTGGGCGCGCGCGGCACCTCGGTGACGGCGACGATCCGCTTCGGGGCCTTGTAGGGCGCCAGGCACGTCCGCAGGTGGACGAGCAGTTCGGCCTCGCTGCTGCCGGGCGGGGAGACCACGGCGGTGACGGCCTGCCCCCAACGATCGTCGGCGACGCCGAAGACCAGGGCATCGTCGACGCCCGGGTGCGTCTTCAGCGCCTCCTCGACTTCCTCGGGAAAGACCTTCTCGCCGCCGGTGTTGATGCAGTGGCTGCCGCGGCCGAGCAGCGTGATGCTGCCGTCGGCCTCGAGCCGGGCGAAGTCGCCGGCCACCGAGTAGCGCTTGCCGGCGATCGTCGGGAAGGTCGCCGCCGAGCGCGCCTCGTCTTTCCAGTAGCCGAGCGGGTTCATCCCGCCGCGGGCCAGGCGCCCCGTCTCGCCGGGCGCGACCGGGCGCAGGGCGTCGTCGACGACGATCGTCTCCGGCCCGGCAGTGAAGCGGGCCGCACCGCCAGGGCTCGTCGCGCTGGTCACGGCGACGCCGATGCCCAGGCTCTCCGACGAGCTCAGCGCGTCGAGCAGGACGACATCGGGATTGTGGCGGATCAGCCCCGCCTTGACCTCCGGCGACCACATCGTCCCCGACGAGACGATGGTCCGCAGCGAGGCGATGCTGCCCGCCCCGGCATCGAGCGCGGCGAGCAGCGGCCGGGCGAAGGCGTCGCCGACGATCGCCATGCCGTCGGGGGCGTGGGCGGCACAGGCGGCCAGCGCCTCCAGCGGCGCGAACCCCGGCGACGGCAGCGTCACCACCGAGCCGCCGCGGGCGAGCGCGCTCAGCGTCGTCAGCAGCCCGGTGCCATGCATCTGCGGCGGCAGGATCAGGCTGCGCGTCCGCCCCTCGCCGGCCGCGATCAGCCCGAGCAGCGTGTCCAGCCCGTCGAGCGGCGGGGCGCCGATCGGCGCGCCGCCGCCCATCAGCAGCCACAGGTCGCCCTGTGCCCACATCACGCCCTTGGGATAGCCGGTGGTGCCGCCGGTGTAGATGAACAGCCGGTCGTCGGGGCTGTGCGCCTGCGGCGGCAGCGGCCGGCCCGATGCTGCCGCCGTCTCGAACGCCGGTCCGACCTCGAGCGCCAGCTTCAGCTGCGGCAGGCGCGGCGCGAGCGCGGCGATCAGCGGCGCGAACTCGGGATCGTAGACGACGACTGCGGCGTCGCTGTTGTCGAGGATGTAGAACAGCTCCTCCCCGGTGTAGCGATAGTTGACGTTGACGTGGACCAGCCGCGCCTTGAGCGTGGCGATGGCGGTCTCGGCATAGGCCGGGCCGTTCCGCAGCAGGTGCGCGACCCGGTCGCCGGGCGTGGCGCCGGCGGCGAGGAAGGTCGCGGCGAGGGCATCGGTCCGGCGGTCGAAGTCGCCCCAGGTGGTGACCTTGTCGCCGTGGAGCAGGGCCGCGTCGCCCGGCGGAACCGCCCGGCACACGGCGGCAAAGACCTCGCCCAGGCTGACCCGCATCGCTCGCTCCCCTTCTGCTTTGGCCGCAGCTTGACACGGCGGGCGGCGTCCTTCCAAGCCCGGATCATGCGCGCTCTGGTCTGCCACCGGCTGACGTCGGACCGTTCCGGCTTGTGCCTGGAGCGGCACTGGCCGGAGCCGCCGCCGCCGGGGCCGGGCGAGGTCGCCGTGGCGGTCGCGCACGCGGCGCTCAACTACCCCGACGTGCTGATGCTCTCCGGTGGCTATCAATATGCGCCGCCGCTGCCGTTCATCCCGGGCGTCGAGGGCAGCGGCACGATCGCCGCAGTCGGCGCAGGCGTCGATCCCGCGCTGGTCGGACGGCAGGTCGTCGTCGGCGCTCGCTCGGGACTGTTCGCCGAGCGGGTGACGGTCGCCGCGTCGGCCGTGCGCCCCCTGCCCGCCCTCGCGCCGCCGCAGGCCGCAGCCTTCACCGTCGCGGCTTTGACTGCGTACGTCGGGCTGGTCCGGCGCGGCCGGCTGGTCGCGGGCGAACGGGTGCTCGTCGCCGGCGCCGGCGGCGGCACCGGCCTCGCCGCAGTGGCCCTCGCAGTGGCGCTGGGCGCGACCGTCGCGGCGATCGTCTCCACCCCGGCGAAGGCCGACGCGGCCATCGCGGCCGGGGCCGGGCAGGTCATCGTCGTGCAGCACGGCGAGCCGCTGCCGTCACTGCCGCCCTGCGACGTCGTCTTCGACCCGGTCGGCGGTGCCCTGACGACGCCGTTGCTGGCCGCGCTGGCCCGGAGCGGGCGCTACCTGATCATCGGTTTCGTCGGCGGGATCGCCGCCGCGCCGTTCGACCGGCTGACCGGCATGGAGATCGAGGTCATCGGCGTCCGTGCCGGCGAGTTCGCCCGCCGGGACCCCGCCGGCGGCATCGCCAACCTTGCCGCCATCGATCGGCTCGCGTCACGGATGGTGCCCCACATCGGCCTGCGCCTGCCGCTCGCCCAAGGTGCCGACGCCTTCGCGCGCGATGGCCGAAGGCCGCCTGATCGGCAAGGCGGTGATCGACCTCTAGGCGAACGGGCGGTTCAGGCGAACGATCGCGGCGTTGAGGCAGGCGGCGAAGCTGACCCAGATGAAATACGGCACGATCAGCCACGATGCGAGCACCGACAGCGGCCGGACCGCGACCAGCAGCACGAGCAGCGACAGCCACAGGAATACGACCTCGGCCAGTGCCCAGTCGGGCCGGCGGAGGCGGAAGAACAGCGGGCTCCACAGGAAATGGCAGACCGCGTTGACGCCGTAGAGGACGAGCACGAGGTCACGCTCGGCTGCCGTCGCCGCGCCGCGCCAGGCAAGCACCCCCGACCACGCCCACAGGCACAGGATGATCGTCCACGCCGGACCAAACGCCCAGTTCGGCGGATTCCACTTCGGCTTGTGCAGGTCGGCATACCAGCGGTCGATCGGCGTCAGCACGGCACCCCCAACCATCAGGAACAGGGCGGCGGCGGCGGCCACGGCGACGGCGTGATCCATGGCTGAAATTCTCCGAAGCGAACGTCGCGTCAACGTTCCGATAACCGCCTTTGCCGTCACCTGAACTTAAGCCCGGTCGGCACCTGTCGATAAACGCTTGGCAAGCGCGGCTTGCAAGCATCGTCATCGTCATCTCAGTGGAGCCGACCCATGATCCTGTTTGCCCTGGCCGTCGCTGCGGCCGTTTCGCTCGCCGACAGCAGCGGACCGCCGTCTGCGTCGCCGACGCCGTTGGCCGCAGCCGCCGATCCGGCGACGATCAACGCCGTCCTCGCCGCCGCCAGGCCCGGCATGACGATCCGCCTCGTACCCGGAAGTTATCCGCAGGTGATCCTGCGGAACCGCAATTTCGATCCGCCGATCACCGTCGATGCCAGCGACGCGACGCTCGCCGGGGTCCAGCTGATCGGCACCAGCGGCGTCCGCTGGACCGGCGGCTCGATCGAAGGCCTGCGCCCGAACGACGGCGGTGCCAATTTCGGCTTCACCGCCAGCACGGGGGCGCAGATCACCATCGACGGCGTCCATATCAGCGGCTTCCGCACCGGCATCGTCTTCGACCGCATCACCGGGGGTGCCGTCACTGGCAACTGGCTGGCGCGGATGACCAGCGACGGCATCGACCTCGCCGCCTCGCACAACATCACCGTCACGCGCAACGCCTGTTCCGACTTCCACCCCGCCGACGGCGCGCACCCCGACTGCATCCAGGCGTGGTCGCGCCCCGACTATCCGCCGACGAGCGATCTGGCCATCACCTATAACAGCGTCGTCGGCTCGACGCAGGGCATCGACCTGTTCAACCATGTCGTCGACGGCGTCGACCAGGGCGGCTTCGACCGGGTCGTTGTCAGCAACAACACCGTCCTCGTCACCTACGGCGACGGCATCGGCGTCTATTCCTGCCGCGGCTGCTCGGTGCGCAACAACACGGTCAACTCGCTGCCCAACTATCTCAATCGGGCGCAGCTCGGGATTTTCGGCGGCTCCGTCGAGCAGTGCGGCAACGTCGTGCCGATGGTTCCGCGGCAGGCGACACCGCCGTGCAGCGACTGAGGATGAGGTGGGATTCGAACCCACGGTGAGCGCAAACCCACGGCGGTTTTCAAGACCGCTGCCTTAAACCACTCGGCCACTCATCCGCCCGGTGCCAATACGCCGGGCGGTTCGGCTTGAAAAGCCGCTCAACCGTCGAGGTTGGGCCGCAGCCACGCCTCGGCCTGGGCGACGCTGACGCCGCGCCGCGCGGCATAATCGGCGACCTGATCCGCCCCGACACGGGCCACGCCGAAATAATGCGCTTCGGGCGAGGCGAAGTAATAGCCGCTGACAGCCGCCGTCGGCAGCATGGCGAAACTCTCGGTCAGCGTCAGGCCGGTCGCCGCGGTCGCGTCGAGCAGGTCGAACAAGTCGGGCTTAACGCTGTGGTCGGGGCACGCCGGATAGCCCGGGGCCGGGCGGATACCAGCGTAGCGCTCGCGGATCAGGTCATCGGGGCTCAGCTGCTCGTGCGGCGCATAGCCCCAGAACTCGCGGCGGACGCGCTCGTGGAGGTGTTCGGCGAAGGCCTCGGCCAAACGGTCGGCCAGCGACTTCAGCATGATGTCACTGTAATCGTCGTGCGCGGCCCTGAACCGGGCGAGGTGCGGCTCGATCCCCTGCCCTGCCGTCACTGCAAAGCCGCCGAGCCAGTCGTTGCCGTCGGACACAAAGTCGGCGAGGCACGAGTTTGGCCGTCCCTCGCGCTTGCCGACCTGCTGGCGGAGGAAGGGGACGCGGCGCAGCACCTCGCGCCGCGTCTCGTCGGTGAAGAGCAGGACGTCGTCGGGGCTTTCTCCGGGGGCGTGCCCGCTGGCACGCCGTGCCGGCCAGAAGGCGGCGACACCGTGAGCCGTCAGCCATTTCTCGCTGACGATTTTCTCGAGCATCGCCTGTGCGTCGGCGAACAGCGCACTCGCGCTCTCGCCGACGACGGGATCGGTCAGGATTGCCGGATAGTTCCCGGCCAGCTCCCATGCGCGGAAGAAAGGCACCCAGTCGATGTACGGCACCAGCCGATCGAGCGGATAGTCGGCAAGGACCACGCGACGCTCGCGCGGACGGACCGGCGGATGGGTCGCAAAGTCGGCGCGAAAAGGGTTGGCGCGGGCGGCGGCGAGCGGCACCAGGGTGCTGTCGGGCTTGTTCGCCCGGGCGACGCGGATCGCCTCATACTCATCCGACGTGCGCTGGACGAGTTCGTCGCGGATCGTCTCGCTAACCATGGCCCCCGCCACGCCGACCGCGCGGCTCGCGTCGAGCACATGGATCGTCGGCCCGCGATACGCCGGCGCGATGCGGAGCGCGGTATGAACGCGGCTGGTCGTTGCGCCGCCGATCAGCAGCGGCAGGGTCATGCCGGCGCGCTGCATCTCGCTGGCGACGGTAACCATCTCGTCGAGCGACGGCGTGATGAGACCCGAAAGCCCAATCATATCGGCGTGATGATCGTTGGCGGCCTGCAAGATGGTCGACCAGGGCACCATGACGCCGAGGTCGATGACCTCGAAATTGTTGCAGGCGAGGACGACGCCGACAATGTTCTTGCCGATGTCGTGCACGTCGCCTTTCACCGTGGCCATGACAATCCGGCCCTTGGTCTGCGCGCCCTCGCTCTTCTCTGCCTCGATGTACGGCAGCAGGTGGGCGACAGCCTTCTTCATCACGCGCGCCGACTTGACCACCTGTGGCAGGAACATCTTGCCCGCGCCGAAGAGGTCGCCGACGACGTTCATGCCGGCCATAAGCGGCCCCTCGATAACGTCGATCGGGCGCTCGGCGACCTGACGTGCCTCCTCGGTGTCGTCGACAACAAAAGCGTCTAAGCCTTTGACAAGCGCATATTCGAGCCGCTTGTCGACCGGCCAGCTGCGCCATTCCTCGGTCGCCTTCTCGACAGCGACGCCGCCCTTGAACTTGTCGGCCAGCTCGACAAGCCGCTCGGTGTTTGTGACATTGGTCCGCGGCGGCCGGTTGAGAATGACGTCCTCGCAAGCGTCGCGCAGCTCGACGTCGATGGCGTCGTAGACGTCGAGTTGCCCGGCGTTGACGATGCCCATATCCATGCCAGCCTGGACGGCGTGATAGAGAAACACCGAATGCATCGCCCGCCGGACGGGCTCGTTGCCCCGGAAGCTGAACGACAGGTTGGACACACCGCCGCTGATCCGCGCGTGGGGGCAGCGCGCCTTTATCTCCCGTGTCGCCTGGAGGAAATCGACGCCGTAATTGTCGTGCTCCTCGATCCCCGTCGCCACGGCGAAGATGTTGGGATCGAAGATGATCTCGTCCGCCGGAAAGCCGTCGCCGGTCAGCAGGTCGTAGGCGCGGGCGCAGATTTCGAGCTTGCGCGCGGCGGTATCGGCCTGTCCTGCCTCGTCGAAGGCCATGACCACGGCTGCCGCGCCGTACATGCGGCAGCGGCGGGCCTGAGCGAGGAACGCCGCCTCCCCTTCCTTCATGCTGATAGAGTTGACGATCGGCTTGCCCGAGACGCACTTCAGCCCGGCCTCGATCACGCTCCACTTCGAGCTGTCGATCATCACCGGCACACGGGCGATGTCGGGCTCGGCGGCGATCAGCTTGAGGAAGGTCGTCATGGCATACTCAGCGTCGAGCAGGCCCTCGTCCATGTTGACGTCGATGATCTGAGCGCCGTTCTCGACCTGCTGCCGCGCGACCTCGACAGCGGCCGGATAGTCGCCAGCCATGATCAGCTTCTTGAACGCCGCCGAACCAGTGACGTTGGTCCGTTCGCCGATGTTGACGAAGCTGGCACGGGCGGGCGCCGGCGCGTCGCCGGGATGGTCACGCATTGCTGTCGCCATTATGCCGCGTCCGCGAGGACCATCGGGTCGAGCCCCGCGAGGCGCAGCGCCGGGCCGGGATGCGGCAGGGCCCGCGGCGGGCGGCCGGCTATCGCCGCACCCAGCGCAGCGATGTGCGCCGGGGTCGAACCGCAGCAGCCTCCGACGATATTGACCAGCCCTTGGTCGACCCACTCGCCGATAAAGCGAGCCGTGGTCGCGGGGGCCTCGTCATACTCGCCAAGGTCGTTGGGCAGGCCGGCATTGGGGTAGACCATGACCAGGGCGTCGGCGATCGGGCTCAGCGCCAGCACGTGCGGGCGAAGCAGGTCGGCCCCGAAAGCGCAGTTGAGGCCGATGGTCAGCGGCCGGGCATGGCGGACGCTGTACCAGAAGGCCTCCACCGAATGGCCCGACAGGTTCCGCCCACTCATGTCGGTGACGGTCATCGAGATCATCAGCGGGATCTCGCAACCCCTCGCTTGTTCGAGCTCAAGCACCGCCGCGATCGCCGCCTTGGCGTTCAGCGTGTCGAAGATCGTCTCGATCAGGATAAAGTCCGCGCCGCCGTCGAGCAGCGCCGCCGCCTGTTCGGTATAGACGTCCTTCATCTCGTCGAACGAAACGGCGCGGAAGCCAGGATCGTTGACGTCGGGTGACAGCGACAGCGTCTTGTTCGTCGGTCCCAGCGCCCCAGCGACGAAGCGCGGGCGGCCGTCGCTGGAATAGTCGTCAGCCGCGGCACGGGCGATGCGTGCCGCCATGAGGTTTATCTCGCGGACGAGGTGGACCGCGTCGTAGTCGCCCTGGCTGATGCTGTTGGCGTTAAAGGTGTTGGTCGAAACGATGTCGCTGCCGGCGGCGAGGTAGGCGCGCGTGATCGCCGCGACGATCTCCGGTTGGGTCAGGACGAGCAGGTCATTGTTGCCTTTCTGGTCCCGGTTGAGGTCGAGGTCGCCGCGATAATCCGCTTCGCTCAGGCCATAGCCCTGGATCATCGTGCCGAAAGCGCCGTCGGTCAGCAGGATGCGCTGGGCGGCCTGCTCACGCAGGCGGGCAGCGGCGGTCGAGGGGGTCATGCTGCCAACTCCTGCACCGCCGGCGCCGGGCGCAGGCCGAGCATGTGGCAGATGGCGTAGCTCAGCTCGGCACGGTTAAGCGTGTAGAAGTGGAAGTCGCGCACGCCGCCGGCGTACAGCCGGCGGCACAGCTCGGCCGCCACCGTCGCGGCGACCAGCTGGCGCGTCGCCGGCTTGTCGTCGAGCCCGTCGAACAGCCGCGCTAGCCACGCCGGCACCGCCGTGTTGCACGTTGCCGCCATCCGTCGCAGCTGGGCAAAATTGGTCACCGGCAGGATGCCCGGCACGATCGGTGCCGTGACACCGGCCGACGTCGCTGCGTCGCGGAAGCGAAAGAAGGTGTCGGGTTCGAAGAAGAACTGGGTAATCGCCCGGCTTGCCCCGGCACCGAGCTTGCGCCGGAGGTTGTCAAGATCGTCGCTCGCTGTACGCGCCTCGGGATGACGCTCCGGATAGGCAGAGACGGTCAGCTCGAAGTCGTGGATACGCTTCAATCCGGCGACCAGGTCGGCGGCGCTCGCATACCCCTCGGCGTGAGGCGCGAACCGCTCGCCGGCACGCGGCGGATCGCCGCGCAGGGCAACGATGTGGCGAACGCCGGCATCCCAGTACGCACGCGCCACCGCGTCGATCTCGGTGCGGGTGGCATCGACGCACGTCAAGTGCGCGGCAGGCTTGAGCGCCGTTTCGCGGGCGATGCGGGCGACCGTCGCATGCGTGCGCTCGCGCGTCGTACCGCCAGCACCGTATGTCACCGAGACAAAGCTCGGGGCGAGCGGCGTCAGCGTCGTCACCGATTCCCATAGCGTCCGTTCCATGGCCTCGGTCTTCGGCGGGAAGAACTCGAACGAGACGGCGATGTCGCCGGGCAGGTCGGCATAGAGCGGGCTGCCGAGCGCTCGCGCGGCCTCCGCCATCTCGGGCACGGTCAGCGTCATGCCGCCCGCCGCTGCGCGAGGGACGGTCGCTCGCCGAGCCAGAGACTGACCGTAAGCGGATGGTCCTCGTTGGCGCGAAGATGGCAGGTGCGGACCACCTCGAGCCCCGCCGCCTCCATCCAGCCGGCGACCTGCGCATCGTCGAAGCCGAGGCGGACATGGGCGAAGCGGGTGCGGAACTCTTCGCGATCGTGCGGCGCAAAGTCGACGACGAGCAGCCGACCGCGGGGCGCGGTGACGCGCGCGGCCTCCGCGATAACTGCGGCAGGCGCATCGGCGAAGTGCAGGACCTGGTGCAGGATGACCGTCTCGGCGCAGGCGTCCGGCCGCGGCAGGTGGTACATGTCAGCCTGCCGCACTTCGGCCTGCGCCAGTCCTGCCGCCTCGATGCGCCCGCGCGCAAGACGCAACATCTCCGGGCTGCGGTCGATGCCGATCGCCGACGCAGCGCGGTCGCCAAGCAGCTCGACCATTCGCCCCGTGCCCGTGCCGATGTCGAGCAGCCGGCCGAGCGGCCCTTGGCCGAGAAAATCGACGATCGCCGCCTCGACTTCGGCTTCCGCAACGTGGAGCGCGCGAATATCGTCCCACGCCGCTGCATGAGCGGCGAAATAGGCGGTCGCCGCCGCCTCTCGCTCCGCACGCACGTCGGCCAGGCGGGCGAAGTCGGCCGCGCCCGCTTCGCCCCAGGTGTCGAGCAGCGCAAGCACCGGCGCAACCGCGGGCTGGTCGGCCAGGCGGACGAAAACCCAGGCGCCTTCCTTGACCCGTTCTACCAGACCGGCATCGGCAAGGATCTTGAGGTGACGCGAGACGCGCGGCTGGCTTTGGCCGAGGACCAATGCCAGTTCGCCAACTGCAAGCTCGATCCGCCGGACCAGCGTCACGATCCGCAGCCGGGTCGGATCGGCGAGAGCACGCAGGACAGGAAGCGGCGAGGTCATCTCAGATCATATAAACGTAGCTTTATATCGGGTCAACGCTGCGCCCGCGCTTGTCGCGCCAGCGTCGATGTGGCACCCGCTCGGCAGCGAGTAGTAAGGGGTCGCCATGCGCCTGTCCGCCATCCAGCGCATCGTCATCGTCGCCAGCCTGGCGGCAGTTGCCGGTTGCGCCACCAAGCCCGGCAGCATGGCCGAGGCGTATCGTGACCCGTACGAGAAGTTCAACCGCAAGGTCTATGCTCTGAACAAGGGCCTTGATCGCTATGCTTTGCTACCCGGCGCGAAAGTCTACCGCGCGGCTGTGCCGGCAGCGGCGCGGCGGGGCGTCGCCGGCGGCCTTGCCAATCTCGACGAGCCGTTGTCTTTCGCCAATGCCGGCTTTCAGGGTAAGCCCAAGGAGGCCAGCCATACCTTCGCGCGCTTCCTGATCAACACCATCTTCGGCGTCGCCGGGCTGGTCGACGTGGCGACCGACTGGGGCCTGCCCGAGCAAAAAGAGGATTTTGGCCAAACCTTTGCCGTCTGGGGAATTCCGTCCGGGCCATATCTGATGCTGCCCTTCTTCGGTCCGTCGACCCTGCGCGAGGGCGTTGGCCTGGGGCTCGAGCAGGTCCTCGACCCCGTGCCCTATGTGCGCAACCGCATCACGCGGTGGCACACGATCAACACCGTCGAGGAGTTTGGATTGAAGGCGCTCAACTTGCGCTCGTCGCTGATCGACGCTGGCGCGGACAGTGTGCTGGCCGGTAGCCTCGACGAGTATGCGACGGTGCGTTCGGCCTATCTGCAGCGGCGCCAGTCGCTGATCTACGACGGTAATCCGCCCGATGACGAGGATCTCGGCGACGCACCGCTCGCCCCCGGGGCGACCACAAGCAAATCGGGCAACGGCGCACCGGTTACGCCGGCACCGAGCGCGACCGACGCGCCGACGCCGTCGACGCCGCCGGCCGCCCCGCCGAAGTGATGCGCGCCGTCGCCCTGGCTCTCCTGCTCGCGGCGTGTGGCCGTGATGCGGCCCCCACAGCGGACACGGGTGACGCCGCGGCGGCGGCAGCGCAGCGCAAGGCGGTCAGCGACGTCGACGGGGCGCGGCGCGACGCCGTGATGCAACGCACGGAACAAAAGCCCGACGTATCCGGTTGAGCGTGCGATTAACGCCAGCCAAGGGGTTTCCCATGCGTATCGCCATCACCGTCCTCGCTGCCGCCGCCGCCCTTAGTGTCGGTGCCTGCGGCAAGAAGGCCGACGACACCTCGACCTCGACCACTACCACGGCAACGACGCCGGCCGACACCGGGGCGACCGGCGCGGGCACGGCCACGACCGGAGCCGGCGGCGGAGCAATGGCTGCAGGCGGCGACAGCAGCAGCGGCGCGGCGGGTTCGGCTCCGGCCAGCGGCGCGATGGACGTCGGGCTCGGGCGCGACCGGCACCGCCGGTTCGTCCGGGTCGAGCATGGCTGCCGGCGGCTCGAGCTCGGCGCCGAGCGGCACCGCGGCGTCGGACAACAGCTCGGCCAGCGGGTCGACCCCGACCACCAAGCCGTAACCACCTTCGCACAACAATGAGGAAGGCCGCAGCGTCTGCTGCGGCCTTTTTCGTTGACTGCATCGCCTTGCACGATGGCGGGCACAAGAGAAGGGCCGCGGTTCCTACCGCGGCCCTTTCCGTATCAGCAGCGAAGCGGGACTTAGAAGTCCATCCCGCCCATGCCGCCCATGCCGCCGCCCATGCCGCCACCGGCACCGGCGCCGCCCTTGTCGTCGGCCGGCTGGTCGGTGATCGCCGCCTCGGTGGTGATGAGCAGCGAGGCGACCGAGGCTGCATCCTGCAGCGCCGTGCGCACGACCTTGGTCGGGTCGATGACGCCGGCGGTGACGAGGTTCTCGTAGACGTCGGTCTGCGCGTTGAAGCCGATGTTCTGGTCGGCCCCGTCGAGCAGCTTGCCCGAAACCACGGCACCATCATGGCCGGCGTTCGAGGCGATCTGGCGCACGGGCGCGAACAGCGCCTTGCGAACGATGTCGACGCCGCGCGTCTGGTCGTCGTTGGCGCCCTTCAGCCCCTCGAGCGCCTTGGTCGCGTAGAGCAGCGCCGTGCCGCCGCCGGGGACGATGCCCTCCTCGACCGCCGCGCGCGTCGCGTGCAGCGCGTCGTCGACGCGGTCCTTGCGCTCCTTGACCTCGACCTCGGTGGAACCGCCGACCTTGAGGACGGCGACGCCGCCCGCGAGCTTGGCCAGACGCTCCTGCAGCTTCTCCTTGTCGTAGTCCGAGGTGGTGATCTCGATCTGCGCGCGGATCTGCTCGACCCGGCCCTTGATCGCGTCGGCCTCGCCGGCACCGTCGATGATCGTCGTGTTGTCCTTGTCGATCGTGACGCGCTTGGCCTGGCCGAGCATCGCCAGCGTGACGTTCTCGAGCTTGATGCCGAGGTCCTCGCTGATCATCTGACCGGCGGTCAGGATCGCGATGTCCTCGAGCATCGCCTTGCGGCGATCGCCGAAGCCCGGCGCCTTGACGGCGGCGACCTTGAGGCCGCCGCGCAGCTTGTTGACGACGAGCGTGGCGAGCGCCTCGCCCTCGACGTCCTCGGCGATGATCAGCAGCGGCCGCGCCGACTGGACGACCGCCTCGAGCACCGGCAGCAGCGCCTGCAGGTTCGACAGCTTCTTCTCGTGGATGAGGATGTACGGGTTGTCGAGCTCGACCGTCATCTTCTCGGGGTTGGTGATGAAGTACGGGCGACAGGTAGCCGCGGTCGAACTGCATGCCCTCGACGACGTCGAGCTCGCTGTCGCAGCCCTTGGCCTCCTCGACGGTGATGACGCCTTCCTTGCCGACCTTCTCCATCGCCTCGGCGATCATGCGGCCGATCTCGGTCTCGCCGTTGGCCGAGATCGTGCCGACCTGGGCGATCTCGGCGATGCCGGCGACGTCCTTCGAGCGCGCCTTGAGGTCCTCGACGACCGCGGTGACGGCCAGGTCGATGCCGCGCTTGAGGTCCATCGGGTTCATGCCGGCGGCGACCGACTTCATGCCCTCGCGGACGATCGCCTGGGCCAGCACGGTCGCGGTGGTGGTGCCGTCACCGGCCTTGTCGTTGGTCTTCGACGCGACCTCGCGGACCATCTGCGCGCCGAGGTTCTCGAACTTGTCCTTGAGCTCGATCTCCTTGGCGACGGTGACGCCGTCCTTGGTGATGCGCGGGGCGCCGAAGCTCTTCTCGATGACGACGTTGCGGCCCTTGGGACCGAGCGTCACCTTGACCGCGTCGGCGAGGATGTCGACGCCGCGCAGGATGCGCTCGCGCGCGTCGCGGCTGAAACGAACGTCTTTGGCTGCCATGGTTCAGTTCCTTGAAATAATGTTGCGAAGTTCACACGAAGGTCACGCCCGCGACGTGTGTTTTCACACGGCGGAATCCGACTTTCAGGCGATGACGCCGAGGATGTCGCTTTCCTTCATGATCAGCAGGTCCTCGCCGTCGACCTTGACCTCGGTGCCCGACCACTTGCCGAACAGGATCTTGTCGCCCTCGCTGACGTCCAGCTTCACGCGCTCGCCGGCCTCGTTGCGCGCGCCCTTGCCGGCGGCGACGACGATGCCCTCCTGCGGCTTCTCCTTGGCGGTGTCGGGGATGATGATGCCGCCGGCGGTCTTCTCTTCGGCCTCGACGCGGCGGACCAGCACGCGATCGTGCAGCGGAGTGAATTTCATGGGTCTGCTCACCTTGCTCGATGAAAGGGGTCCGTTGGCACTCACCGAACGAGAGTGCTAACGCGCAGCGCATATGGCGAGGACGCGGCATTTCGTCAACGGCCGCAACGATGAACATTCCGTGTCGCAGCCGTTGTGCCCCGCCGCTATGCTCGCTATAGCTCGCAGCAGTGAGCCGAGGGTCGATGAGCACATGAGCTTCCTGCGCGGCGCCTGGCGCTTCCTCGTCGGCGTCAAGGACTTCGCGGTCCTGCTGCTGCTCGCCCTGTTCTTCATCGGGCTGTGGGCGGCGCTGCATTCGCGCACGGCGCACGTTCCCGACGGCGCGGCGCTGGTGCTCGACCTCGATGGCCCGGTGGTCGATCAGGCCAGCGAGCGATCGCCCTTCGCGGCGGTTCCCGGCCAGGGTGGCGGCGGCGACGAGATCGAGGTCCGCGACGTGCTGCGAGCGATCGACACGGCACGGACCGACCGGCGGATCAAGCTGATCGTCCTCCAGCTCGACACCTTCATCGGCGCCGGCCAGGCCAATCTCCAGGCGATCGGTGCCGCGCTGCGGACCTTCGAGAAGTCCGGCAAGCCGGTCTATGCCTATGCCACGGCCTACACCGACGCGAGCTACTATCTCGCTGCCCAGTCGACCCGCGCCTGGATCAACCCGATGGGCGGCGTGCTGCTGACCGGGCCCGGAGGCACCAGCCTCTATTTCAAGAAGGCGCTCGACAAGCTCGACGTCGACGTCAACGTCTTCCGCGTCGGCAAGTACAAGTCGTTCGTCGAGCCATTCACCCGCACCGAGGCCTCGCCCGAAGCCAAGGCGGCCGAGCAGGCGCTGATCGACGGCGTCTGGCACAGCTATCTCGACGACGTCCGTGCCGCCCGCCCCGCGGCCGACATTACCGCCGACCTCGCCACCCTGCCCGCCCGCATCGCCGCGGCGCACGGCGACTTCGCGCAGGAAGCGGTCGACGCCCACCTCGTCGACCAGATCGGCACACGCGTCGATTTCGGCCGCGCCATGGCGAAGATCGTCGGCACCGGCGAGGACAAGCAGCCCGGCGCCTTCAACGGCATCCCCTTCGCCAAATATGCCGCCGCGACCAAGAAGACGCGCAGCGGGCCGGCGGTCGGCATCGTCTATGTCGCCGGCGACATCGTCGACGGAGAGGCCGGCGCCGGCACAGCGGGCGGCGACACCATCGCCAAGCTGGTCGCCAAGGCGCTGACCAACGACGACATCAAGGCACTGGTGATCCGCATCGATTCGCCCGGGGGATCGGTGACGGCCTCCGAGCGCATCCGCGAGGCGCTGGTCGAGGCGCGCACCCGTGGCCTGCCGGTGATCGCCTCGATGGGACCGGTGGCGGCGTCGGGCGGCTATTGGGTCTCGACCGCGGCCAGCCAGGTCTTCGCCGCGCCGTCGACGATCACCGGCTCGATCGGCGTCTTCGCCGTCATCCCGACCTTCAACCGGGCGCTCGACCGGCTCGGCATCTCGACCGACAGCACCAAGTCGACGCCGTACACCGGCGACCCCGACGTGCTGCGCGGGCTCAGCCCCGACAGCCGGCTGGTCCTGCAGGCCGGGATCGACGACGTCTACCGCCGCTTCACCGGGCTGGTGGCGACGGCCCGGCACCTGCCGGTGGCGCGCGTCGACGAGATCGCCCAGGGCCGCGTCTGGACCGGGAGCGACGGCGTCCGCCTCGGCCTGGTCGACCAGCTCGGCGGCCTCGACGCCGCCGTTGCCGCGGCGGCGAAGGCGGCGAAGCTCGGCGACAACCCGCGCACGATCGATATCGAGAAGACGCCGTCGCTGCTCGTCCAGCTGGTTGCCGACTCGCTCGGCCTGGGCAGCGGCGGCGACGATGCCAGCGGCAGCGCGCGCGACCCCTTCGGCCGCATTGCCGCGGCGGGGCGGCAGCGGGTCCTCGCCGCGATCGGCCAGGCGGTGGCGGTCGCCGGCGGCTCGACCGTCCAGGCGTACTGCCTCGGCTGCACGCCACTCACCCCGCCCCGCCCCGCCGAGGTCGCCCGCAGCGCGAAGCTGCTGGCCGGCGCGACCCAGCTGCTCCAGCGATAAGGAAACCGGTATGACGATCGATCGGCGGACGGTGCTGCTCGCCGGCGGCGCGGCGCTCGGGGCGGCGGCGGTGCCGGCCTGGGCCCAGCCCCGGTCGCAGTCGCTGCGCGTCCTGCTCGACCGCATCGCCGACGATATTCTCGTCCTCGCCCCCGACCAGGCAACGGGGCTGGGCGTCGACAACGGCGCGCGCGCCGCGCTGAAGGCGCAGCTGCCCGACGTCTCGCCCGCGGCCGAGGCGCGCTGGGCGGCGCTGGCGCAGGCGATGGTCCGCGACCTGTCCGCCGTCGACCGCAGCGGGCTGGCGCCGCAGGACCGCCTGCGCCTCGACAGCACGCTCTATTCGGCGCAGCGCGCCGTCGACGGGACGCGCTTCGCCTACGGCGGCGGAGCGCGCCAGCGGCTTCTTCGGCGGTGCCCGGCCCTACACCATCTCGCAGCAGGACGGGGCGCTGGTCACCGTGCCCGAGTTCCTCGATTCGCAGCACATCGTCGCGACCAGGGCCGACGCCGAGGCCTATCTCGCCCGCGTCGCGGCGTTCGCCCGCCAGCTCGACGGCGAGAGCGGCGGAGATCACCGCCGATGCGGCGCGCGGCGTCGTGCCGCCCGCCTTCATCGCCGCGACCGTGCTCAAGCAGGCTGCGCGACTTCCGCGCGCGCCGCGGCGGCGCAGCAGCGCCTGGTCGCCTTCGCTCGCCACCCGCGCGGCCAAGGCCGGCATCGCCGGCGACTGGGCGGCGCGCTGCGCGGCCGCTGGTCGAGCGCGAGGTCTACCCGGCCCTCGACCGCCAGATCGCCGCGTTCGCCGCCGCCACGGCCAGCGCCCCGGCGGTCGCCGGCGTCGCCCGCCTGCCCGACGGCGAGGCCTTCTATCGCTATGCCCTGCGCCTCGGCACGACGACCGAGCTGACGCCGGCGGAGATCCACCGCCACCGGCCTCGAGCAGAACAAGGCGCTGCAGGCGCGGATGGACGCCATCCTGCGCGCCCAGGGCCTGACGCAGGGCAGCGTCGGCGCGCGCGTGACCGCGCTCAATACCGATCCGCGCTTCCTCTTCCCCGACACGGCCGCGGGGCGCGCGCGCCATCATCGCCTTCTGCAATGCCCGCCTCGCCGCCGTCCGGCCCGCTGCTGCCGAAGATGTCGAACCTCGGCCTGCGCGCCGACGATCCAGGTCAAGCAGGTGCCGGTCGACATCCAGGACGGCGCCGCGCTCGGCTACATGAACCCCGCCGCGCTCGACGGGTCGCGGCCGGCGATCTACTACATCAACCTCAAGTCGACCGCGCTATGGCCGAAGTACCAGCTGGCGACACTGACCGCGCACGAGGGCGTGCCGGGCCACAGCTTCCAGTTCGCCTATCTGACCGAGGCGAAGGAGAAGCCGCCGCTGATCACCTCGCTGACGCCGTTCAACGCCTTCATCGAAGGCTGGGCGCTGTACGCCGAGCAGCTCGTCGACGAACTCGGCGCCTATGCCGACGATCCATGGAGCCAGATCGGCTACCTCCAGGCGCAGCAGTTCCGCGCCTGCCGCCTTGTCGTCGATACCGGCATCCATGCCATGGGCTGGACGCGCGAACAGGCGGTCGCCTTCCTCACCGGCGAAACCGGCAAGGGCGAGCGCGCGATGACCAGCGAGGTCGACCGCTACTGCGTCGCACCGGGCCAGGCGTGCGGCTACAAGATCGGCCATAACGAGATCCTGCGGCTGCGGGCGAAGGCCCAGGCGGCGCTCGGGCCGCGTTTCACCCTGGCTGGGTTCGACGACGCCGTCGTCACCACCGGCGGCGTGCCGCTCAGCGTCCTGCCACAGGCGATCGACGCCTATATCGCGCGCGCCTAGAAGGCGTTGGTCGGCAGGACCAGGGCGATCACGGTGCGGGCGAGCACATAGAAGTCGAACCAGATCGACCAGTTCTCGATATAATAAAGGTCGTGCTCGAAGCGCTTGACCAGCTTGTCTTCGGTATCGGTTTCGCCGCGCCAGCCGCAGACCTGCGCCCAGCCGGTGATGCCCGGCTTCACCTTGTGCCGCGCGGCATAGCTCGACAGCACGTCGGAGAACAGCCGCCCGCCCGCCCGCGTCGACGGCGCGTGCGGCCGCGGCCCGACCAGCGACATGTCGCCCTGAAGCACGTTGAACAGCTGCGGCAGCTCGTCGAGGCTTGTCCGGCGAAGGATCGCCCCGACCCGCGTTACGCGCGGATCGCGCCGGCTCGCCTGCGTGATTTCAGTGTGTTGCGCGTGGTTGTGGTACATCGACCTGAACTTGTAGACGCGGAACGGCCGATTGTTGAACCCCTCGCGCGGCTGGCGGAAGAAGATCGGCCCGGGTGAGTCGAGGCGGATGGCGAGCGCGACAAGGGCCATCGGAACGGCAAAGACGATCAGCGCCAACGTCGCCAGGACGCGGTCCTCGGCGACCTTGATCCAGGCGTCGAGGCCGGAGATCGGCCGCTCGAACAGGGTCATTACCGGCACGTCGCCGAGCAGGACGACCGGCCGCCGGGCGAAGACGAAGCTGGCGAGGTCGGGCGCCAGCCGGATACGCACCGGCGTCAGGGCCAGGCGGCTGACGACCTGCTGCAGCCGGGTCTCGGCCGACCACGGCAGGGCGACGATGACCTGATCGATGCGGTTCTCGCGGATCGTCTCAACCAGCGTGGCAAGATTGCCGAGAACCGGAATGCCGTGCGCGGAGGTCGGCACGCGCCCGTCCTGACGATCGTCGAAGAAGCCGACGATGGTGATCGTCAGCTTGTCGGTGGTCAGGATATAGTCGGCCAGCCGCGCCCCCTGCGGCCCGGCGCCGAAGATGGCGACCCGCTGGTCGAAGGTCCCGCGACGTTTCAGCCGCCGGACCCAGATCGTCATCGCCAACCGCGAGGTGAGCAGGGTCGCACCACCGCTCACCAGCCAGCCGACCGCCCAGCCACGCGAGACCTCGTCCGAGGTCTTCAGCAGAAAGCCCAGGGTGACGAGGAACAGGGCGGTCGTCACCCAGGCGGTGGCGACGCGCTGCCACGCCTTACGCAGCGAGAACTGCGCCTCGACGTCATAGCTGCCGACGGTCTCGGCCAGCACGGCGAAAGCGACCGCGCCGACGAAGACGATGCGGCTGTAGATGACATCGACGGGCGTCTGCGGCGGCATCAGCAGCTCGATCGCCGCCAGTCCGGACAACACGACGACAGCGAACTCGACGATGCGGGTGGTCAGCACGACGACATCGAGCGGCACGCCGGTGCGGTCGGAGGCCGTCAGCGGGACGACGGGCGTGTCGATCTTGTTCAACGTCGACTCCCGGCCGTCGCGGCGAAGCGGCCATGCGGACGGCGGCGGCCGCCCGCCACGTCGTCCACCTCAGCCGAAGAAGATAGCCTCAACACCATGTTCTGCTATAGATCGGGTTAACGGACAAAAGCCGCGCGGGGGTATGTGTGACGACGGTGTACGACTGGACGACGATGATCGTTTTCGCGGGGCTGGTCGTGCTGTTTCTGCAGCGGTCCCAGGGCGAGGCGCGCGACCAGCTGTGGCAGTATCTCGTCGCCGCGGTCGGCTGCGCCGGCACCAACTACCTTGGCAACGAGGGCTATGACCTGATCGCCGTCGCGCTGGGCGCGGCGACGCTGGTCTTCATCTTCGTCGTGCTGCGCCCGCTCGACGGCTTTCACGGCTAGACCGGCGACGCCAGGCGGGCAAGGCGCGCGGCAATCGTTCGGCGCCGACCAGAATGCCGCGGATCGGCTCGGCCGGACCGCCGCGAGCACGAACGCGCGGCGCGAACGCCGCCAGGGCGGCAAACGTCGCCGGCGTCGGTTCGGCGACGGTCGACAGCCGGACGAGGATGCCGTCCGGAACGATGCCGGCCAGCTGTTCGCGCAGCCGCATCGTCCGCTGCTCGCGTCGCGTCGTCGGCAGATAGTCGCCGATCCGCGTCCAGTAGGTGATCGGCTCGACCCGGTTGTCGCTGGTTGCGGTCAGCTCGCGTGCCGGCACGACAAGGTGCGGCCCGACCGGCAAGGTCGAGCCGGGTCGAGTTTGAGATCTGGAAGCCGACGGCGGCGTAGCAAACCTCCGGCCGGTGCAGCTGCAGCAGGTCGCTCTGCAGATTGCCGTAGGCGAGCACCATCATCACCGGCAGCGCCCCGGGTGCGACGTAGAGACGGCTGACGGTGTCCGAGTACAGCCGGTCCGCCAGGCTGCCCGGCGTCTTGGGCAGGACGAACGCTTCGCTGGGGGTCGTCTTCCATCGCGCCGATCGTCTGCGGCACGATGCCGTCGAGCTTGCGGCCATGGAGAAATTCGACATGGCGGCGCGGCGTCAGCGCCGCCGCACCGGCCGCCGCCGCGCAGCATGCCGCCCCCGAGCAGAACGTCGCGCCGGTCGATCACCGCCGACCCTCCAGCCACGCCGCGGACCGGCGTCAGCAGCCCGTCGATGAGGAAGATCAGGAGCAGCGCCGAGGTGAAGGTGACCATGCCGGCGAACTTGTGGAGAAAGCCCTGCGCGACGGCATCGCCGCAGTAATAGGTCAGCAGCACCAGCGCGGCGATACGAACGCAGTTGGCCAGGATGGCGATCGGAATGACCAGCGCCAGCAGCAGCAGCGAATAGCGCCAGTTGCTGTTGCGCATGACGTAGACATAGAACAGCCCGATCGCCGTCAGGCTGATCAGCGAATTCAGCCCCGCGCAGGCGTCTTCGACGAGCAGCTGATACTGCGCGACGTAGATCGTCACGCCGACACGCGCGACCGGATAGCCGATGGCGCCGAGCGCCTCGGTCACGCCCTGGGAAACGAGCTGCTTCAGCGGCTGTGTCGCGGAATCCAGGATGTAGCCCGGGATCGGGATGATGAAGGCGAGATACACGATCGGGAACCACATCAGCCGCATCACCGCGCCGCCGGCGAAGCTATAGGCGACGGCGGCGAAGCCGAGCAGCATGCCCGCGACCTCGATGCTGATGAAATCGAAGGCGCGGCCGAAGGCGTAGGCGATCGCCGCGACGATCATCGCCGCCACGGCCGGCCCCAGCGCGCCGGGCTTTGCCGCCGCCCGGATCTCGTCGCTGCGGCGAAAGATCAGCCACAGGCCGGTGGCAAGGACCAGCGGGCCGTGCACCCCGGCCTCGGTCGACCACGGCCCGGCGCCGAGGCTGGCGACGGTCGGCAGGAACAGCGCCAGCATGCCGACCACGAGCAGCGCATGCCGGATCGCGAAGTCGCTCCAGCGGGACGTGTCCCCGCGCGGCGGCGCGACGGTGGCCATCAGAATTCGCTGAGCACCGAGCCGAGGACGGCGCTGCGCGCCGCACTCAGCTGCCCGGCCAGCGTCGCCACGTCGGCCACGAACGTCCGATTGCGCCGCGCGACGATCACGGCATAGCCGATCACGCCCGAGATCGTCAGCGCGTCGGCGCAGCTGTTCGCCGCCGGCGTGTCGAAGATGGTGATGTCGTATTCGCGCAGCAGCGTGTTCATGCCGTCGCGGAAGCGTGCGCTCGACAGGAGCTCCTGCGGCCGTGCGACCGGCGGCCCGGCGGTGATGACCGACAGGTTGGGCAGGACGTTGGCGTGAACGACGCGTTCCGGCCGCGCCACCTTGAGCGTCAGGAAGCTCGACAGCCCGGCGCTGCTCGCCGAAAGGCCGAACAGCTGGTCGACGCGCGGCGACCGCAGATTGCCGTCGACCAGAAGGGTCTTGATCCCGACCTGCGACAGCGCCGCCGCAACGTTGGCCGCGAGGAAGGTACAGCCGACCGCGTCGATCGGCGCGACGAAGGCCACCGCCCGGCGACCCGGCTTGATGTGCTGGGCGATGATCTGGGTCCGCAGCAGACGGATCAATTCCGCCTTGGCGCTGACGGGATCGCTGAGGACGACGAGCTCTTCCGAAACGATCCGCCGCGGCTGCTGCTGCAGCGCCAGGCTGTTGATCAGCTGTTCGCGCGCGCGGTCGAGCTCGTCGACGCCGATGAAGCCGAGTTCGAGCGCGGCCTGGTCGAAGTCGAGCCCGGTTGCCGCCTGGTGTTCGGCAACGCGCGCCGATTCGTCGTCGGTCAGCAGGCCGAGCCGGAGCAGCGCGTCGCGGATCGGCGCATCCGGTGTTTCGCGGCCGTCGCTGACCGCGCTGGTGGCGACCGGCGCGTTCACTGTGCCACCTGCAGCGCGCCGAGCGGAGTCTCGCCGCCGCGCCGGCGACGGCGCAGCCGCTGCAACAGGCTGACCGGAGCGACGTCGGCGATCACCGCGAGCACCGCGGCACCGGCGGCGTGGGCAAGATCCTCCGGCCCCCGGATCCGCCGTGACAGCATCTCGACAACGATCGCCAGGACGACGCCGAGCCCGATGCCGGCAACCGCCCCCAGCCCGAGGATCAGCGGCTTGTTGGGGAAAGTCGGCGTGCCGGTGACGAATGCCTCGCCAAGCGGCACCAGCCCCGTTTCGGACACGTCGGCCTCCAGCTTGAGATCGGCCGCACGCGCCGCTGCCTTCTCATACTGCGCCTTGCGGAGGTCGACCTCGCGCTGCAGCTGCGCCAGCTGGTCGAGCTTCGACTTGAGCGCCAGAACCTTGGTCTTCTGGGCCGCGACCTCGCTCTCCAGCCGCGCCGCGCTGGCCGCCGCGGCGGCCCCGAGCGAGCCGCCATCGGACGAACGCGCCGCGGCGTTAGCCTTGGCCAGCTGCTGCTCGATCACCTTCTTGCGCTCGAGGCAGGCCGATATAGACCGGATGCTGCGTCCCCAGCTTCTGCGCGGCCTGGGTGATGGTGTCGTCGATGCTGTTGAGCTGCGTCTTCAGCGCCTCGACCTCGGGCGAGGTTGCCCGCGCGCCGACCATGCCGGCCGAACTGCGCGCCGACAGCAGCGAAGTCTGCATCTGCTCGAGCTTCATCGTCTCCGAATCGGCGCCGCCGGGCGCCATGACGATGCCGTTCTCCCGCTCGAACGTCGACTTGCGGGCTTCGGCCTGGGCGAGCGCGGCCTGCGCCTTGCTCGCCTGATCGACATACCAGTCGGCGGTACGGCCCGCGGCATCGGTGCGGAAGCGCAGGCTGGCGTCGATGAACGACGCGCGCAGCGCCGTCACGACGTTCTTGGCGAGGATCGGATTTCCGCCCTTGTACGTGATTTCGAGGATGTTGCTGCCTTCGACCAGCTGGGCATCGGTGTTGTCGATGATCCGCTGCGCCATGAAGCGGCGGAAGTCCGAGGTGCCGTCGCTGTTCTGCTGATAATCGGCAAGCAGGACCGGGTTGTGCGCCCAGCCGAGGCGGTCGACGACATCGCCAGCAACGCGATAGTCGGTGATCAGCTCGGCCTGCGTCTTCGTATAGCCGCGCGCGAAGCTGGAGGCGAGGACCTGACCGGTAACCGGATCGGGCTTGATGACATCGAGCAGCACCCGCGCCGTCGCCGGGAACTTGGACGGCAGCAGCTCGCACAGCGCCACCGCCACGAGCAGCGAGAAGAGCAGCGTCGACAGGATTATCAGCCGCCGCGCCAGCAGGATGCGGAAAAACTGCGCTAGGCTCATGGGGTGGTCACTCCGGCGGCGGGATACACGGACGTCCTAGAACAACCGCTCCTTGACGATGTAGACGTCACCCTTCTGGACGCGGTCGTCGAGTTTGGCCGGGATTTCCTTACCACCGCCCCGGATCAATGCAACTTTGCGCTCCGACCCTGCCGCAGTGACGCCGCCGGCGATCGCCAGCGCCTGGCGAACCGTCATGTCGCGAGCGATCGCGAAGGTTCCGGGATGCCCGACCTGACCCGAGATGTAGAAGGTCTCGACGTCGGGCACGAACAGCGTGTCGCCGGGCTGCAGCACGAGGTTCTTGTCGGGCGCGCCGCGAACGAGCGCTTCCGCGTCGAGCTTGATCTCCTCGCCGCCGTGGGCGCGGCGAAGATAGACGTAGCCCGCGCCCTGCTCGCGGATCCAGCCGGACTTCAGCAGCACCTCGAGCACGGTGTACTGCTTGTCGAGCGGGAACACGCCCGGCGTGGCGACCTTGCCGGCGACGTTGACCGTCTTGCTGAGGTACGTGCCGACCTCGACGTTGACCAGCGGGTCCTTGAAGAAGCCGCCCTTGACCAGCTTCTGCTTGATCGTGTCGGCGAGTTCGAGTTGCGTCTGCCCTTCCGCCTTGACCGTACCGATCAGCGGCATGACGATCGTGCCGTCGGATTTGATCCGCGTCGTCACCCCGGCGTCGGGCTGACCGTAGACCTGGACCGTTATCGTGTCGTCGGCGCCCAGCACATAGCCCGGCTCGACCGCAGCCGCCGGGACGCTGGCGACCAAAAGCCCGGCCGCGGCTATCAGCAGGGTCAGGAAACGGCGCATTGGATGTGGCTCCAGGGAACTAGATGTGGACGGCGAGCGTGACGCCCGCCCGGGTGCTGTTGTAGTTGAGGATGCTCGGGTTTCCGTTGCGGATGGTCTGGTTCACGTTGACTGTGACGTCGTAGAGCGAGCGCGGCGCGTAGGTCAGCGACAAGCCGAATTGCTTGGTCGCTTCGCTGATCCGGGCCACGTCCCCGGGGACTGCGAAGGACTGCTTATAATTGTTGTTGATGAACCCGGCATTGGCGTCGATCGAAATCGCTTCGCCCAGACTGTAGTGGCTGACCAGCTGGATCTGGTCGACGACGCGGAACAGCGCGCCGGCCGTCGTGCTGGCGATGATATCGCGCGATCCCGTCAGGCTGAACGTCAGCCGCGGCCCGGCGACATAGTTCAGGCCGATGTTGTAGGCGGGCGAGCTGTAGGGCTGCTGCACGCCGCCGGGGTCGGCGTGGAGAAAGGAGGCGCCGATACTGCCGCTGAGCCGCGTCCCGATCGGCCGTGAGAAGGACACGCCGATACGATAAGTCTTGACGCCGCGGTTCAGCAGTTGCGGCGGGACGACGAAGCCCGGCGCGCCGACGAAGCGGCCGGGATAGCCGATCGTCGTATAGCTGCCGACCAGCGACAGCTGGCCGGGACGCAGGATGCCGAGCCCGATGTTGCCGTTGAAGCTGTCGCTGTTGCTGTCGGCGAAGCGACGCGTGACCGCGCCGTTGCTGAGTTCGGAATGGGTGTAGCCGCCGCCGAACGACAGCCGCCCCGTCGGCGAGCCGCAGCCGGCGTTGGCACCGTAAAGCGTGCTCGTCTGGACGTTGTCGATCACGACGCCGACGTCGTCGACCGGGTTGGTCGGGTCGATCGCCGCTCCCGCCTCGCGAATGCCGTTCTGGCGGCTCGTATAATTGCCCGTGACGGTGACCTGGCAGCTGGTGCCGCCGCGGTAGGTCAGCGCCCCGCCGCCGACGTAGCGGTTGCGATCGAGGTAGCGGTTGTACTGGAAGAAATCGTGGCCGATCAGGCCGTTGACCGAAAGCGTCAGCAGACCGCCACTGCGTCCGTAGGTGAACGAGCCGGCGGGCGAATAGCGAAAATCGTCACGGTGCGCCTGCGGTCCAACGGCTCTGGCGAAGCGGAGGACATTGCTGTCGTACAGCGTCTCGATGCTGCCGGTCAGGGCGAGGCCGTTGGGTACGGCGCCGGGCAGGCCCGGCAGCGGCGGCAGCCCCGACGCCGTGCCCTCGGCCGCGGCAGGTGCGGCGGCGGCGATCAGGCCGGCCGCGAGCAGCGGCAGACTCCCCCGCCATCGTCCCACTGCACACCCGTCAAGCCCGGTCATCATTGTCGCAGCGCTAGCAGGCGCGCTGCGCCGCGGCAACCGGACCAATGGTTAGCGTTGAGATAGTTACGGCTCTCCTACCGCCGCCGTGCGACCTTGCGCCGACGGCCCGATTTCGCGCAAAGGGGCGGGTGGTGACGGGGAGTGGAACGATGGCGACACTGTTCAAACGCTGGCGGGGCTCGGCTCCGGCTGGCGTGCCGACCCCGGTTCCGGGGTCGGGCGACCAGCGCCCGGCCTTTCTCGACACGCTGTGGCTCGACGAGGATGCGGCACTGCGCGAATCCGATCTGCCGCGCTTTTCGGCCATGGCGTCGGACGATGTCGACACCGCCAACGACGAGCCGGCCCTCGCTCGCGCGCGGCTGGCCCTGCGCGACGCGCTGGGCGCCTCGCAGCCGGTCATCAGCCGCGACCGCTTCGCCGGGCGGCACGACGCGCTCGCCCAGCTGATCGCGGCGATCGAGCAGCAGCGCCTGCACGTCGTCATCTACGGCGAGCGCGGGATCGGCAAGACCAGCCTCGTCCACGTTTTCGCCGACACCGCGCGCGAAGCCCGTTACCTGGTCCTGTACGGCAGCTGCGGCACCGATGGCCGCTTCGACGAAATCTTCCGCGCCTTCGCCGCCAAGATCCCGATGCTGTATCACCGCAGCGTGCTGCCGACCACGGCGGCGGTCGAGCAAGCGCTTCACTTCGATTCCATGCTGCCCGCCGGCCACTTCGGCCCGCGAGAGGCGAGCGACCTGCTGTCCGACGTCGTCGGCACGCGCGTGATCCTCATCCTCGACGAATATGACCGCATCGCCGACAGCAACTTCCGCCGCGACGTCGCCGAGCTGATCAAGAACCTGTCCGACCGGGCCGCGCGGGTGCAACTGATCCTGACCGGGGTCGCCTCCAACCTCGACGAGCTGATCGGCTTCGCGCCGTCGATCCGACGCAATATCGTCGGGCTGCCGATGCGTCCGCTCAAGGTCGACGAGGTCGCGGAAATCCTGCACCTCGGCGAGAATGCGGCCGGGCTGACGTTCGCCGAGGAGGCGATCGCCATGGTCGGTAGCCTCGCCGGGGGTTCGCCCTATCTCGTCCGCCTGATCGGCCACCGCGCGGCGATGGTCGCGCTCGACCAGCGGCGGACGCAGGTCGACGTCCCCCTGGTCAAGACCGCGGTCGAGCGCGTCCTGACCGATTGGAACGCGACCCTGCCCCGCCGCGTCCAGGCGCTGCTCTCCGGCAACGAGGCGCGCGAGAACTGGCCGCTATTGGTCGCTGCGGCCGAGGCCGGGACGTACAGCGACGGCTGGTTCGTCGCCGCCGACGTCGCCGCCGAGCTGCCCGCCGGCACCGCGCCCGCGGCGGTCGAGGGCGAGCTGAACCGGCTGGCTGCTCCGCACAACCTGCTCGAAACCGACGGCCGCGCCGACGAGCCGCGCTTCCGCTATCGTTTTCCCGGGGTCGCTTCCCTGTTGCTGATGTCGGCTGCCCTCGCCCGCACCGCACGTTGATTATATTGCGGTGCAGCGTAACGCCGCCTAAAGCCGTCGCCGGCAGCGTCGCCGCTCTGGGCTGCCAAGGAGCCGCCGGGGGAATGGGCTGCGACGTGCCAGGTGCGGTGTGCCGGGTGGGAACGCATAAATGACGGTGGAACCCCGACTGGGTGTGATCCTGGTCAACTGGCGACGTGCCGCCGACACCCTGGAATGCCTCGAATCGCTGCTGCGCTGCGATTTCCCGATGCACGTTGTTGTCGTCGACAATGCTTCGGGTGACGGGTCCGTCGAGGCGATCCTTGGCTGGGCCGCCGGCGAGGTGGCGCCGCCCGAGCCGGCGCCGGCGCTCGCGCACCTGTCGACACCGCCGCTGCCCAAGCCGCTCGCCGCCCGCCATCTTCGCGCCGGCGAAGCGGCCGGCGCGCGCCCCGACGGGACGCGTCTGACCGTGATCGAGTCCGGCGGCAACCTTGGCTTCGCCGGCGGCAACAACGTCGGCCTTGCCTTCCTGCTGCGGGATCCCGCGGTCGACTATGTCTGGCTGCTCAACAACGACACGGTGGTCGAGCCGCTGGCGCCGTCGGCGCTGGTTGCGCGCATGGACGCGACGTTCAACGTCGGCATGTGCGGCACCATCGTGCGCTTTTATCACCGCCCCGACACGCTGCAGGCGCTGAACGGCCACCGCTTCAGCCTGTGGCGCGGGACCTCGCGCGGCATCGCCGCCGACCAGCCGGCGGGGACGCCGTTCGACCCCGCTCGCGTCGCGCGGGAGACCGATTTCGTCCTCGGCGCATCGTTGGCCGTGTCGCGCCGCTTCGTCGCCACGGTCGGGCCGATGACCGAGGATTATTTCCTGTACTACGAAGAAGTCGACTGGGCCTATCGCAACGCCGGTCGCTTCGTGACCGCCTTCGCCAATGGTGCCGTCGTCTATCACAAGGAGGGCGGCTCGATCGGCTCGAGCGGAACCCGCGGCCAGCGCAGCGAACTGTCGGAATATTATCTGGCGCGCTCCCGCCAGGTCTTCGTCCGCCGGCGTGCACCGCTGCTGCTGCCATGGCATTGGCTGCTGACGCTGCTGATGATCGCGCGGCGCCTGGTCCGGGCGCAGCCGAAAAAGGCCTTGGTCCTCACGCGCGCGCTGTTAGGACTGCGCTACAAACCGGTAACGAGGGGATGACCATGGCGATCGGGCGGACAGGAATGGCAGCGGCGCTGACGGCGCTGGCGCTGCTCGGCGGCTGCAACAAGGGCGGCGACACACCCAAGGGTCAGGTCGTCGCCACCGTCGACGGCGACGACATCACCGTCCACGAGCTCAATTCGGAGCTGGCGCAGGCACGGCCGCCAGCCGACGTCCCGCGCAAGACGGTCGAGCAGATCGTCCTCGGCCGGGTCGTCGAGCGCAAGATGCTCGCCGACGTCGCGCGCGAGCGCAAGCTCGACAAGAACCCGGACTTCCTGCTCGCCAAGCGTCGCGTCGAGGACGGGCTTCTCGTCCAGGCGCTGCAGGCCGACGTCGCCAAGAAGGTGCCGCCGGCGACGCGCGAGGCGGCGGAAAAGTACATCGAGTCCCATCCCGACCAGTTCGCCCAGCGCAAAATCTATTCGATCGACCAGATCCAGTTCCTGCGGCCCGGCAACATCGCCACGCTCGGGCTGGAGAAGGCCAACACCATGGCCGAGGTGGCGCAGATCCTCGGCAGCAACAAGGTCGAGTTCCGCCGCGCCGTCGCGACGGTCGACGCCCTGACTGTCAATCCGGCGCTGGTCGCCGAGATCGGCAAGATCCTTGCGCGCAATCCGCAGGAGGTGTTCATGTTCGCCGACCAGCCGCAGGGCGCGCCGGCGCCCGTGATGTATGTCAACCACGTCACCGACACCAAGGTCGTGCCGTTCACCGGCGAGGAGGCGATCAACGCCGCCCAGCAGCTGATCCACCGCGATGCCGTGCAGAAGGCGCTGGTCGACAACCTGACCGCGTTCCGCGCGGCGGCGAAGGACAAGATCAAGTACGCGGCAGGCTATGCCCCGCCGCCCGCGACTGCCGCGCCGGCAGGACCCGCGGCTCCGTCGGCAGCTCCGGCTGCCCCGGCGGCAGCCCCGGCCAAGCCGGCGGCGCAGTAGCCGCCGGCAACCCGGCTGATCACGACATGGACATCGTCAGCCGGGTTCGCGGCGTGCTGCCGCATTTCGCCGCCAATCGCCTGGGCGGCCAGTCAGTCCTCGCTTTCGGGCTGAAGTCGTGGGGGGCGGTGGCCAGCTTCGCGCTGAGCTGGCTGATCGCCCGCCGCTTCGGACCGGCCGGCAGCGGCCAGTTCGGCATCGCGCTGTCGACCCTGACGATCACCACCTACTGCGTCGTCGGCGGCCTCGACACGATCGTCGTCCGCGCCGTCGCCGGCGATCTCGCCGAGGGCAAGACGGCGCTGGCGCACGGCGTCATCACCACGGTACGACGGACGCTGCTGTTCGTCGCGCCGGTCGTCGCCCTGGCGGCCTTCCTCCTCCGCCACCTGATCGCCGAGCGGGTCGTCCATGAGCCGACGCTGTCGCCGGTTCTCGGCATCATGCTGTGGGCGGTCATCCCCTTGACGATGCAGCGGATCGCGTCCGGCGCGCTGCGTGGATCGGGTCGCGTGCTGATGTCGCAGCTGATCGACGGGCCGGTCGGCACGACCTTCGCGGCACTGGCCTTCGGTGTCGCCATCCTCGCCCATGCTGCGGACTCGATCGTCGTTCCCGTCGGCCTCTACGTCGCCGGGGCGAGCTGGGGGGCGCTGGCCGGCTGGACATCGTTCCGCGGCGTCGCCCGAGCCTGGCCGGCACCGGTCGCGGCCCGGATCGCGCCGCTGGTCGTCGCCGGTTTGCCTCTGCTCGCGTCCAACATCAGCCAGCTCTTCACCGAATGGTACACGACGGTGTCGCTCGGCGCCCACTGGCCGCTGGCCGTGGTCGGGCAATACCGCGCCGCCTGGCAGTTCGTCATGCTGGCGGGCATGGTCCAGCTGACGATGGAGATGATGATCGGTCCGCGCATGGCGGCGGCCGCGCGCATCGGCGACCACGCCGCCATCGCCCGCGTGGCGCGCCGCACGGTGGCGCTAGTCCTGGTGCTCGCGGCACCCCTGTTCGTGGCGATCTTCACCCTTCCGCAGCACCTGCTCGCTATCTTCGGGCCGAGGTTCGTACCGGGAGCGTTGGCGTTGCAGATTCTGGGGCTCGGGCAGCTCGTCCGCCTGGCCGCCGGGCCGCTGGGCACGATCCAGATCATGACCGGGCACCAGCGCTGGATCCTGCTGCAGGCGACGGTCGGCGTAGTGCTGTGCGTCGCCTTCGCCACCTGGCTGATCCCGATCTACGGTGCTGCCGGCGCGGCCGCGGCGACGGCGGCGGCGATCATCGCCCGCAACATCATCGCCGCCCTCATCGTCCAGTTCGTCTGCCGGATCGACCTGTTCCGCGCCGCATGACGCCGTCGCCTGCCTTGCGCCGCGTCGAGCGGGGCCAGACGTGTTCCGGCTGCGGCCTGTGCGCTGCGCTGGGCGGAGGCGCGATCGAACTGACGACCGTGGCCCCGGGCTATACCCGTCCGCGGCAGCTGGCGACGCTGTCTGACCAGGCCGAAGCGGCGATCGCGAAGACGTGCCCAGGGCTGCTCGTCGAGGTCGACGCCGACGCGCCGCAGGTCGACGCACTATGGGGACCGTGGCGGGAAGTGGCGAGCGGCCACGCGACCGACGAGACGCTGCGCCACCACGCCTCGTCGGGTGGCGTCCTGTCGGCGCTGCTGGTCCAAGCCCTTGCCGACGGCACGGTCGACTACGTCGTCCAGACAGCGATGGATCCCGCGCGACCGCTCGGCAACGTGACGGTCGTCTCGCATGGCCCGGACGACGTGTTCGCCGCCGCGGGGTCGCGCTACGCCGCGTCCTCGCCGCTCGCCGACATCAGTGCCCGGCTGGACGCCCCCGGCCGCTTCGCCTTCGTCGGCAAGCCGTGCGATGTCGATGCCCTGCGCGCCCTCGCCCGCATCGATGCGCGGGTCGCGACCAAAGTGCCGCTCATGCTCGCTTTCTTCTGTGCCGGCGTGCCGAGCGGCGATGGCGCGGGTCGCATCCTCGACGCCATCGACGCCCCCCGGGACCAGGTCACCGCCTTCCGTTACCGCGGCGACGGCTGGCCGGGCCAGGCCAAGGCGACGCTGGCCGACGGCAGCACGCGAGGCATGAGCTATCACGACAGCTGGGGCATGATCCTGTCGAAGGAGATCCAGTTCCGTTGCAAGATCTGCCCCGATGCCGTCGGCGCCGCCGCCGACATCGCGTGCGCCGACGCCTGGTACGGCGATGCACGCGGTTATCCGAGCTTTGCCGAGCAGGACGGCCGCAGTCTGGTCATGGTCCGTACGTCGGCCGGCGAGGCGCTGTACCGCCGGGCGCTCGCCGCCGGCCGCGTCGCCACTACCCCGCTTGACCGGGCCGAGATCGCGGCGATGCAGCCGTCACAGGCACGGCGCAAGCGCGAGATTATCGCCCGGCTGGCGGCAATGGCGGTTGCCGGGCGCCCCTTGCCCCGCTATCGCGGCGTGCGGCTGCGCGAGGCGGCCCGACAGGCACCGGTGCGGCAACAGCTCCGCAGCTTCGCCGGCCTTGTTCGGCGGATCGTGAAAGGTACGGCGTAAGACCATGGCGCGACGCGGGATCATCCTCGCCGGCGGATCGGGAACGCGGCTCTATCCGCTGACCAAGCCGGTCAGCAAGCAGCTGATGCCGGTCTACGACAAGCCAATGATCTATTATCCGCTGTCGGTGCTGATGCTCGCCGGCATCCGCGAGGTACTGGTCATCACCACGCCCGGCGACGCTGCCGCCTTCCGCAGCCTGCTTGGCGACGGCAGCCAGTGGGGCATGACCATCGAATACGCCGTCCAGCCGGAACCGAAGGGGTTGGCGCAGGCCTATCACATCGGTGCAGAGTTCATTCGCGACGAGCCGTCGGTGCTGATCCTCGGCGACAATATCTTCTACGGGCATGGCCTGCCAGAACTGCTTGCCGCCGCCGATGCGCGCGACCAAGGCGCGACGGTGTTCGGCTATTACGTCAAGGACCCCGAAGCCTACGGCGTCGTCTCGTTCGACGCCGCCGGGCGGGCTGCGACGATCGAGGAGAAGCCGGCGGCGCCGAAGTCGAACTATGCCGTCACCGGCCTTTATTTCTACGACGGTACAGCAGTCGAGCGGGCGCGGACGATCCGCCCCTCGCCGCGTGGCGAGCTGGAGATCACCGACCTCAACCGCGCCTATCTCGACGACGGCCAGCTCGACGTCGCGCTGATGGGACGCGGTTTCGCCTGGCTCGACACCGGCACCCATGCCTCGCTGCTGGACGCGGCGCTCTACGTCCGGATCGTCGAGGAGCGCCAGGGCCTTAAGATCTGCTGTCCCGAGGAGATCGCCTGGCGCCAGGGCTTCATCGACGGCGAGCAGCTGGCGCGCATTGCCGAACCGCTGCGCAAGAGCGGCTACGGCGAATATCTGCTGGCGCAGCTGCGGCTGGCGGCGTGAGGCGGGCGTGAAGGTCGTCGACACCGCCCTGCCCGGCGTCAAGCTGATCGAACCGCGCGTGTTCGGCGACGACCGCGGCTTCTTCATGGAAACTTGGAACGCCCGCGCCTTCGCCGCCGCCGGGCTGGACCACGACTTCGTTCAGGACAATCACAGCCGCTCGGCCAAGGGCGTGCTGCGCGGACTGCATTATCAGATCGTCAATCCGCAGGGGAAGCTGGTCCGCGTCGCCAGCGGAGCGGTGTTCGACGTTGCCGTCGATGTCCGTCGTGCGAGCCCGGACTTCGGCCGCTGGGTCGGCTATGAACTGTCGGCGGCGAACAAGCGGATGCTGTGGGTGCCGCCGGGCTTCGCCCATGGCTTCGTCGTCCTCAGCGACAGCGCCGATTTCCTCTACAAGTGCACATCCCTCTACGATCCCGCCGCCGAAAGGGCGGTGCGCTGGGACGATCCGACGCTTGCCATCGACTGGCCGCTGGACGGCGCGGCACCGCTCCTGTCGGCCAAGGACGCCGTCGCGCCGTCGCTCGCCGAGGCGGAGGTGTTCGCGTGACCGTCCTGATCGCCGGCAGTGCGGGCCAGCTCGGCCGCGCCCTGCAGGCTACCGCGCCCTCGGGCGTCACCGTCGTCGCTCCCGCCGAGGGCGATTTCGACATCACCGACGCCGACGCCGTTGCGCGCATCGTCGCCGACGTGCGGCCGACCGTCGTGTTCAACGCCGCTGCCTA
Source organism: uncultured Alphaproteobacteria bacterium (assembly GCA_963847215.1). GTDB lineage: Bacteria > Pseudomonadota > Alphaproteobacteria > Sphingomonadales > Sphingomonadaceae > Polymorphobacter_B. Next base: position 67,806 of record CAWJZA010000003.1, on the reverse strand, counting down.
TACTGCTGTCGACCGGGCCGAGGGCGACGAGGCGGCGGCGCGCCGGATCAACGTCGACGCCGTGGCGACCCTGGCCGGCGCAGCGCGCACAGCCGGGGCGGCCTTTGCGCATGTCTCGACCGACTTCGTCTTCGATGGCACCGCGCACCAGCCCTATGCGCCGGGCGCGACGCCGAACCCGCTCAGCGCCTATGGCCGGACCAAGCACGACGGCGAGGTCGCCGCAGCCGAGTTCCACCCCGCGCCGCTGATCGTGCGGACGGCCTGGGTCTATGCCGCGGGCGGCAGCAATTTCGTCGCCACCATGCTGCGCCTGATGCGCGAGCGCGAGGAGGTGCGCGTCGTTGCCGACCAGTTCGGGACCCCGACCCATGCCGTCACCCTTGCCCGGACGCTGTGGGCCCTCGCGACGGGCGGCCATAGCGGCATCTTCCACGCGACGGACGCCGGCGCGGCGACGTGGTACGACTTCGCGCATGGCGATCCACGACGAGGCCTTGGCTATCGGCCTACTCGAGCGAGCGGTGACGGTGACGCCGATCCGCACCGCCGACTACCCGACCCCTGCCCGCCGCCCCGCTTTCGGCGTGCTCGACAAGAGCGCGACCTGGGCGATCACCGGCATACCGCGCCACTGGCGGGCCGAGCTGCGCGACTGTCTGCGCGCGATCAAGGACGACGCATGACCCTTCTCGTCACCGGTGGTGCCGGCTTCATCGGCGCGAACTTCGTCCGCTTCCGGCGGGCGACGCATCCGGACGAGACGATCGTCGTCCTCGACGCGCTGACCTACGCCGGCAACCGCGCCAGCCTCGACGGCGTCGCCCACGATTTCGTCCACGGGGATATCGGCGACACGGACGCCGTCGAGCGGCTGCTGCGCGAGCGTGCGATCGACACCATCGTCCACTTCGCCGCCGAGAGCCACGTCGATCGATCGATCCACGGCCCCGACGCCTTCATCGACGACCAACATCCTCGGCACCCACAGCCTGCTGAAGGCGGCGCGGGCGGTGTGGCTGGCGGGGAGCGGCGTTCCCCACCGTTTCCATCATGTCTCGACCGACGAGGTCTACGGTTCGCTCGGAGCCGACGATCCGGCGTTCAGCGAGACGACGCCGTACGCACCGAACTCGCCCTATTCCGCTTCGAAGGCGGCCTCGGACCATCTCGTCCGCGCCTATCATCACACCTATGGGCTGCAGACGACGACGTCGAACTGCTCGAACAACTACGGCCCGTATCAGTTTCCCGAGAAGCTGATCCCGCTGTTCCTGATCAACGCCCTCCACGGCCGTGCGCTGCCGATCTATGGCGACGGCATGCAGATCCGCGACTGGCTTCACGTCGAGGATCACTGCCGCGGCATCGCTGCCGTGCTGGAGCGCGGGAAAGTCGGCGAGACGTACAACATCGGTGGCGGTGCCGAACTGCCGAACCTGACCGTCATCGACACGCTGTGTGCCGCCGTCGATGCCGCCTTCGCCGCCGACCGTTCACTGGCGGCGCGCTTCCCGGAGGCGCCCGCCGCGCGCGGCGAAGCGACCTCCAGCCTCAAGACCACCGTCGCCGACCGTCCGGGCCACGACCGCCGCTACGCCATCGATGAGCGGCGCGCGCGCGACGAGCTCGGCTACGTTCCGGCGCGCAGCTTCGCCCAGGGATTTGCCGCGACGCTCGACTGGTATCTGGCGAACGAAGGCTGGTGGCGTGGCGTACTCGACGGCAGCTACCGCGACTGGGTGGCGACCAACTACGCCAGTCGATAGCCGCGCGACCGGGTGCCGCGCGGCTATCAACGCGGTCAGGGCTTGGTCGTCGTCTTGGTGGTCTCGCTGGTCTGCGAGCCGTCGGCGTTCGTGGTCGTCGTCGTATCCTTCATCACCTTCTTGTGCATCCGGTGATGATGGTGGTGGTAGTGATGGTGGACGTGAACGACCGGTGTCGTCGTGCTCGAAGTATCGCTCGTCGTGGTGGTGGTCGTCGTCGCGGTCTGCGCCATGGCCAGAGCCGGAGCACCTAGCGTGACGAGGGCGAGCATTTTCAGCTTCATCGGTGGTCTCCCCATCTTCTACCCCCGGGCCCTCCGGCGCGGGGGACGCGGTCTTGCCGCGCGGGCGCAACGATAGCCGTTTCGCCGACGCGCGCCAGTGGTGCCGTCTTGCTTTGCCGCCGCGCTTTGCGCATGGGCGGAGCTGCCGCTGGCCGCCGGGGAAATGTCGTTCATGCCAATCCGCTACCTGAACTTCTGGCTGTTCCTGATGACCATGGTCGTTGTGACCGCCGCCGCCGCGGCGTTCCACATCACGGCCGAGCGCGCCGTTCTCCTCGGCTTCGATGCGGGTGCGCTGGTTTTCATCGGCGGTACGCTGCGGCTGATGCATGGCTGCCGCGCCGACCAGATGCGGGTGCGTGCCGCGGCGAACGATCCCGACCATCACATCCTGTTGGCAGTCGCCGCTGCTCATCGTCGCGGTCGTCTTGGTCGCCGTGTTCGTCGAGCTGACCGGGGCCGGCGGCGGGCACGGCACCGGCCTCGCCATCAGCGGCACCACGATCCTGCTGGCGTGGATATTCACCAATCTGCTGCTGTCGCTGCACTATGCGCACCGGCTTTTACGCTCCGGGCGACGACGACGACGAAGCCGGTCGCGGCGACGGCGAGAAACAGGACACCGGCGGGCTGCAGTTTCCCGGCGATGAGATGCCTCTGTACAGCGATTTCGCCTATTTCTCGTTCGTGCTGGGCATGACCTTCCAGGTCTCCGACGTCGTTATCACCAGCCGGGGATTGCGCCGTTTCGCGCTGTATCACGCGCTGGCAGCGTTCCTGTTCAACATCATCGTCGTCGCGCTGAGCGTCAGCCTGATCGGCAACCTGCTGCAGAAGTAGAGAGGGGCATGGTGGGCGCGACAGGGTTTGAACCTGTGACCCCACCCGTGTGAAGGGTGTGCTCTACCGCTGAGCTACGCGCCCATGCCGATGCGCCGGTCCTAAGAGCCCGGTCGCGGCGGTGTAAAGCCGGCGGCTCAGTTGACCGCGTCGCGCAGCCCCTTGCCGGCGGTGAACTTGGGCTGGTTGCGCGCCTCGATCTTCATCGGCTCGCCGGTGCGCGGGTTGCGGCCCGTCGACGCCTTGCGCTTCGTGACGTGAAAGGTGCCGAAGCCGACCAGCTTGACTTCGTCGCCCTCCTTCAGCGAGCGAGATCGACGTCGAACACCGCCTCGACCGCCCGGGCTGCCTCGGGACGCGCCGAGGCCCGCGGATCGGCGACCGCGGCGACCAGCTCCTGCTTGTTCATGCCCGCTCTCCGCCCTGCCCTCGGCCAACCCGGCCCACCCTAGCGTACCGCGGCGGGCCGGCAAGACCCGCCGCGGTGACGCGATCCTAGATGCACGGCGGTCAGTGCCGCAGGTCGGCGGCGGCGACCGGACCGGCGGTCGGGCGGCGCAGTTCGTCGGCCTCGGTCCAGTTGATCGGCACGAGCGGCGCCGACCAGCGCGTGCTCGAGCACCTCATCGACGTGCGCGACCGGGAATGATCGTCAGCCCGTCGTTGACGTTTGCCGGGATTTCGGCGAGATCCTTCTCGTTCTCGGCCGGGATCAGCACCGTCGTGATGCCGCCGCGCAGCGCCGCCAGCAGCTTCTCCTTCAGCCCGCCGATCGGCAGCACGCGGCCGCGCAGCGTCACCTCGCCGGTCATCGCGATGTCCTTGCGGACCGGCGATGCCGGTCAGCGTCGAGACGATCGCGGTGACCATGCCACGCCGGCGCTCGGGCCGTCCTTGGGCATCGCGCCTTCGGGCACGTGGATGTGGATGTCCTTCCGCTCGAACAGGCTCGGCTTGATCCCGTAGGTCGACCGCGCGCGCCTTGACGAACGACAGCGCCGCCTCGATCGATTCCTTCATCACGTCGCCGAGCTTGCCGGTGGTCTTGATCGCGCCCTTGCCGGGCACGGTCACCGCCTCGATCGTCAGCAACTCGCCGCCGACCTCGGTCCAGGCGAGGCCGGTGACCGCGCCGATCTGGTCCTCGGTCTCGCCGACGCCGAACCTGAACTTCCGCACGCCGGCGAACTCGTGGAGGTTGTCGGGAGTCGATCGGTAACGGCGTCGTCCTTGCCCTCGAGGATGTGGCGCAGCGCCTTGCGCGCCAGCTTGGCGATCTCGCGCTCGAGCGTGCGCACGCCCGCCTCGCGGGTGTAATAGCGGATCAGGTCGCGCAGCGCCTCGTCGGTGACGCTGAACTCGCCCGGCTTCAGGCCGTGCGCCTCGTATTGCTTGGCGAGCAGGTGCCGCTTGGCGATCTCGACCTTCTCGTCCTCGGTATAGCCCTCGAGCCGGATGATCTCCATGCGGTCGAGCAGCGGCTGCGGCATGTTGAGCGAGTTCGCGGTGGTCACGAACATCACGTCCGACAGGTCGTAGTCGATCTCGAGATAATGGTCGTTGAACGCCTTGTTCTGCTCGGGATCGAGCACCTCGAGCAGCGCCGACGACGGATCGCCGCGGAAATCCTGGCCGAGCTTGTCGATCTCGTCGAGCAGGAACAGCGGGTTGGACGTGCCGGCCTTCTTCAGGTTCGGGATGATCTTGCCCGGCAGCGAGCCGATATAGGTCCGGCGGTGGCCGCGGATCTCGGCCTCGTCGCGCACGCCGCCCAGCGACTGGCGGATGAACTCGCGCCCCGTCGCCTTGGCGATCGAGTGGCCGAGCGAGGTCTTGCCGACGCCCGGCGGGCCGACGAGGCACAGGATCGGCCCCTTCAGCTTGTTGGTCCGCGCCTGCACCGCGAGATATTCGACGATCCGGTCCTTGACCTTCTCGAGCCCGTAATGATCCTCGTCGAGCACCGCCTGCGCCGCGACGATGTCGCTCTTGACCTTGGACTTCTTGCCCCACGGCAGGCCGAGCAGCACGTCGAGATAGTTGCGCACGACGGTCGCCTCGGCCGACATCGGCGCCATCGCCTTCAGCTTCTTGAGCTCGCCGATGGCCTTGTCGCGCGCTTCCTTGCTCAGCTTGGTGCGGGCGATCTTCTCCTCGATCTCGGCGATCTCGTCCTTGGCCTCGTCGCCCTCGCCGAGCTCGCGCTGGATCGCCTTCATCTGCTCGTTGAGATAATATTCGCGCTGCGTCTTCTCCATCTGGCGCTTGACGCGACTGCGGATCTTCTTCTCGACCTGCAGGACGCCCAGCTCGCCCTCCATGAAGCCGAACACGATCTCGAGCCGCTTGGCGATGTCGACTGCTCGAGCAGCGCCTGCTTGTCGGCGACCTTGAGTGTCAGGTTGGCGGCGATCGCGTCGGCGAAGCGGCCGGCATCCTCGATCTCGCCGATCTGCACGGCGATCTCGGGCGCGGCTTCTTGTTGAGCTTGGCGTACGCCTCGAACTGCTTGACCACCGAGCGCATCAGCCCCTCGATCAGCGTCGCGTCGCCGACCGTCTCCTCGACCGCCTCGACGCGGCCGACGAGGTAGGCCCCGCCGGTCTCGAGATCGGCGAGCGCGGCGCGCGACTGGCCCTCGACCAGCACCCTGACCGTGCCGTCGGGCAGCTTGAGCAGCTGCAGCACGGTCGCCAGTGTGCCGACGTCGTACAGATCGTCCGCGCCCGGGTCCTCGTCGCCGGGTCCTTCTGCGCCACGAGGAAGATCTCCTTGTCGCGCGGCCATCGCCGCTTCCAGCGCCTTAACCGACTTGTCGCGGCCGACGAACAGCGGCACGATCATCTGCGGGAACACGACGATGTCGCGCAGCGGCAGGACTGGCAGGGTTGTCATTCGTTAACTCTCCACTCCGGCCGCTCCCGGCCGCACGCTGCGATATGGGAAGCCTGCCGCGCCGCATCAATCGCCCCGCCCGGCGAAGGGCTTCGCGCCGAAGGTTACACCGGGTCACGGAACGACCGGCATTTCGCGGCAAACGCGGGCGAAAGGTTACACATGTTTACAGAACGACCGGATCCGCGCGCGCTTGCGCGGCATTGCGGTGGCAGCCCGGGCGCGGGTGGCGAGGGAGCAAAGATCGTTCACTTCGCGATGCTATCGCAAGACCGCCGTGTAGGACAGCCCGGCTCAGCAGATGTCGCGGTCCTTGGTCTCGGGCAGCGCCAGCAGCGTGACCGCGAAAGCCACGGCGACGACGGCGAAGGTGTACCATAGCCCGCCGAACGGATCGCCGCTGCGGGCGATGATGTATTGCGAGATCAGCGGCAGGAAACCGCCGAAATAGCCCGTGCCGATGTGATACGGGATCGACAGCGACGTGTAGCGGATGCGCGCCGGGAACAGCTCGACCAGGATCGCCGCCACCGGGCCGTAGGTCATCGCCGACAGGATCCCCATCGCCAGGCCGGCGACAACGATCAGCAGGTCGTTGCGCGGTCCCGGCGCCGCCGCCGTCGGATAGCCGGCCCGCGCCAGCGCCCTCTCGACAGCCGCCCGATCGAACGGCGCGGCGACGTCGTCGAGGTCGACCGCCGTCGCGCTGCCTACCGTGATGCGCAGCGGCAGGCCGGCGGACTCGAGCCGGCGGAAGCCGATGCCGCGGCTGGAGAAGAACTGCATGGCGTTGCCACAGGCGGTGTCCTGCCGGTGGGCGAAGGGGTTGTAGTGGCATTGGACGCCGCTGACCGTGATCGGCGCGGTCGCCGTCGCCCGCGCCAATGTCGGGTTCGCCGCGTGCGCCAGCAGGTGGAACAAGGGGAACAGCAGCAGCAGCGTCAGGCCATAGCCGGCGACCATCATCGGCCGGCGCCCCCAGCGGTCCGACAGGTGGCCGGCGAGCACGAAGCACGGCGCCGACAGCAGCGCGGTGACGCCGCACAGCAGCTTGGCGTGCGTCTCGTCGACCAGCGCCGTCTGCTGCAGGAAATAAAGCGTCGAGAACTGCGCCGTGTACCAGATGACCGTCAGCCCCGCGGCGATGCCGAACAGGGCGACGAGCAGCAGGCGGACGTTGCCGGCGCGCGTGAAGGTCTCGCGCAGCGGCGCCGCGCTGGTGCCGCCGCGCGCCTTCATCGCCAGGAAAACCGGGCTCTCGGCGAGCTTCAGGCGGATGTAGAGCGACACGGCGAGCAGCAGCAGCGAGCCGAGAAACGGCAGGCGCCAACCCCAGTCGTCAAACGCCGCGCGGCCGACGACGCCGGTGACGCCGAGCGTGACGATCAGCGACAGCAGAAAGCCGCCGACGACCGACGCCTGGATGAAGCTGGTGAAGAAGCCGCGCCGGTTCTTGGGCGCATTCTCGGCGACGTAGATCGCCGCGCCGCCATATTCTCCGCCCAGCGCGAGGCCCTGCAGCAGGCGCAGGGCGACGAGCATCACCGGCGCCCAGATGCCGGCGGTGGCGAAGGTCGGCAGCGCGCCGACCAGTGCCGTCGCCAGTCCCATCAGGGTGATGGTGGCAAGGAAGGTGTGCTTGCGCCCGACACGGTCGCCGAGGATGCCGAAGATCAGCGCCCCGATCGGACGCACGCCGAAGCCGGCACCGAACGTCGCCAGGCTGAGCAACAGCCCCGCAGTCGGGTTGTCGCTGGGGAAGAACAGCCGTCCGAGCAGCACGGCGAGCGTGCCGTAGACGAAGAAGTCGTACCATTCGAAGATGGTGCCAAGCGACGAGGCGAGGATGATCAGCCAGTCGCGCTGCGGTTCGAAGCACGGTTCGACCGTCGCCTCCGCCACCCCTGCCGCGCCGCTCGCCATCGCTGTCTCCCCGCCGTGCATCAAAGCGGGTCCGCAGCCGCCATGCAAGTCACGCCGGCGGATCGGCAATCATCGCCGTGAAGCGCGCCTCCGCGGCGAGCCGCCCGTCGACGCTGGCGCGGCCGGCGAACTTGCATACTGTCGCCCGCCGCTGGACGAACTCGACGTCGAGATGCAGCAGGCAGCCGGGCTCGACGGGGGCGCGGAACTTCGCGTCCTCGATGGCCATGAAATAGACCAGCTTGCCGCTGTCCTGCAGTCCCATCGACAGGATGGCGAGGACGCCGGCTGTCTGCGCCAGCGCCTCGACGATCAGGACGCCGGGCATGATCGGCCGGCCGGGGAAGTGCCCGGCAAAGAACGGCTCGTTGATGCTGACCGCCTTGATGCCGCGCGCCGACCGGTCGGGCACGATCGCCTCGACCCGGTCGACGAGCAGCATCGGGAAGCGATGCGGGATCAGCCCCATCACCGCGCGCACGTCGACCGCGGCGAGCGTGGCCGGCGTGCCGTCCGTCATTGGCTTACTTGGTCGCCGACGCCGGCGCGGTCGTCGACACGCGCGGCAGGGCCTTGTCGAGGCGGGCGATGACGTCGGTGGTCACATCGAGTGCGGCCGAGTGCTGCAGCGTCGCGTTCTCCGGCAGGACGATGGTCGCGCCGCGCTCCCGCATCACCGCGGTGATGATCGGCGTCGTCGCGTCGCCGATCTGCTTCAGCACGTACTGGCGCGACAGCTGGAAGTCGTTGCCGCGCTTCTGCAGATCCTGCTCGGCGGTCTGGCGGCGCTGCTGATAGTCCTTGGCCTTGTTCTGCCAGGCGGTCACGGCGGCCGGTGCGGCACCCTGCGCCGGCTGTGTCTTGGCCAGCGTCTCCTCCTCGGTGCCGAACTGGGTGCGCAGCGACGCGACGCGCGCCTGGATGGCGTCGTTGCGCGTCTTGAGCTCGGCCTGCGCCTGCTTGCCGGCGGCCGAATCGCCGATGACGCGGTCCATGTCGACGATGATGACGACCGGCGGCGGCAGGGTCTGGGCGAGCGCGGGCGCGGTGGTGACGAACGCGGCGGCGGCCGCGAGGATAAGCTTGGTCTTCATCAGAACTGGGTCCCTACGTTGAATTGAAACAGCTTGGGGTCGTCGCCGGGCTGCTTGACCAGCGCTTTGGCAAGATCGAAGCGGAACGGGCCGAACGGCGAGTTCCACGACACGCCGACGCCGACGGCGACGCGCGGGCTGGCGGAGTTGCCGAGGAAGGCCTCGTCGAAGCCCGTCCCCTTGGTCCCGTCGTTGGGCGCGCAGACGCCGGCGTTGAAGCTCGACGTCAGGTGCGGGTTGGCCGTGCCCGGGGGCGCGGCGAGGCAGCTCGTGCTCGGCGTCGGGATCTTGAACACCGCGCCGACGTCGGTGAAGATCGACGGGCGCAGGCCGAGTTCCGACCCGGCCGCGCCGAGCGGGATCTGCACCTCGACGCGGGCGCGGTAATAGGTTTCGCCGCCCAGCGCGTCGTCGGTATAATCCTTGCGGTTGGGATCGAGCGTGCCGTCGGCGAGCAGCGGCTCGCGCAGCACGCGCGGGCCGACGCCGCGGATGCCGAAGCCCCTGATCTGGCCTTCGCCGAGGAAGAAGCGGTCGGTCAGGCGCACCGCCTGCCCGCCATAGCCGAAGATATAGCCGGCCTCGCCGCCGATGTTGAGGACGAAGCCGCTGTTGGCGCCGAACAGTGGCCGGTACCAGTCATAGTTGGCCTTGGTCCGCAGATACTTGACGCCCAAGCCGACGCCGGCGAGGTCCTGGCTGAAGACGAAGCGCTGGCCGTGGCTGGGACGGACCGGGTTGTTGACGCTGTTGTAGATCAGGCTGTAGCCGACCGACGAGGTGGTATAGGCTCCGACCGCATCGCACAGGTAACGGCCGGCCAGCAGCGGGTTGCAGGTCGTGAAATTGCCGTTGCCGTCGGTGTTGTAATAGGTCGCCTTGTCGAGCGTCACGTTCTCGCGACTGAGGCCGTAGCGGATCGACGCCGCCCAGAACTCGGTGATCGCGAAGCCGGTGCGAATCTGGAAGCCGGTCGTCGTGTCCGAATAGGTGGTGTTGCGCGTATTGTCGGCCAGCGTGTTGAAGGCGTTGTAGTCGCGGCGGAAGATGTCGATGCCAAGCGCAAGGTTGCGGCCGAACAGATAGGGTTCGGTAAAGCCTGCCTCGACCGACTTCGAATAGCTGGAGATGTTGCCCGACAGCCGCAGTTCCTGCGCCCGGCCGCGGAAGTTGCGCTGCGTGATCGACGCCGACAGGATGAAGTTCTCCAGGCTCGAGTAACCCGCCGAAACCTCGAGGCTGCCGGTCGACTTCTCCTGGACGTTGACTTCCAGGATAACCTTGTCGGGCGCCGATCCCGGCTTCTGCTCGACCTCGAGCTTGTCCTGGAAGAAGCCGAGGCCCTGCAGACGGTCGCGCGAGCGCTTGACCTTCAGCGTATTGAACGCGTCGCCCTCGGCCAGGCGGAACTCGCGGCGGATGACCTGATCCTTGGTCCGGACGTTGCCGTTGATGTTGATCTTCTCGACATAGACACGCGGCGCCTCGGCGATCTGGAACGTGATGTTCATCTCGCGCTTGTCTTTGTCGCGATTGAACTGCGGCCGGATGTCGGCGAAGGCGTAGCCGAGGAGCCCGGCCGTTTCCTGCAGCGTATCGACCGTCGTCTCGATCTTCTGGGCGTTGTACCAGTCGCCCTTCTTCTCGGTCAGCAGTTTCTTGAACGTGTCCGCCTTGATGTCGCGGATGTCGGATTCGATCGTGAGATCGCCGAACTTGTAGCGTTCGCCCTCCTCGACGACATAGGTGATGATGAAGTCGCGGCGATCCGGCGTCAGCTCGGCGACCGCCGAGACGACGCGGAAATCGGCATAGCCCTGCGTCAGGTAGAACTGGCGCAGCTTCTGCTGGTCGTAGGCCAGCCGGTCGGGATCGTAGGTGTCGTTCGAGGTGAAGATGCGGAACGGCCGCGCCTGCCGTGTCGCCATCACGGCGCGGAGCTGGCTTTCCTTGAACTTGTGGTTGCCGAGGATGTTGATCTGGCGGACCTTCGACTTCGATCCTTCGCTGATCTCGTAGACGAGGTCGACGCGGTTCTGGTCGAGCTGGACGATCTTCGGTTCGACCGCGGCCGAGAAGCGGCCGCCGCGGCGGTAGACCTCGAGAATGCGGCCGACGTCGGCGCGAACCTTCGAGCGGGTGAAGATCTGGCGCGGCGCGAGCTTGACCTCCTCGCGGACCTTCTCCTCCTTGACCCGCTTGGCGCCCTCGATCAGCACCCGGTTGATGACCGGGTTCTCCTTGACCGTGATCGTCAGCGTGCCGTTGTCGTCGAGGATCGTCGCGTCGGCGAACAGCTCGCTGGCGTAGATTTCCTTCAGCGCCTTGTCGAGCCGGTCCCGGTCGTAGGTGTCACCGACGTCGAGATCGATGTACGACCGCACCGTTTCGGGCTCGAGCCGTTCGGTACCGCGGACGATGATCGCCTTCACCGTGCCGCTGGTGTTGGGGACCGGTGTCGGAAACGTGCCGGTCGGGCTCGCCGTCAGCAGCGGGTTGGTCTGGGCGACGGCGACGGGGGCGATCGCCGTGCTTGCCAGCAGCACCAGCGTCAGGCGGCGGGCATGGCGCGTCCGCCGTCGCTGCGCGACACGCGATAGTGGCTCACTCACGCAGTCAACCCGCCCTTCACTCTGCCGCCCTGCCGCGTCTCACGGCTCCGCCCCGGCCGTGCCTTCATCCCAACAGCCCCGACAGCCGGTGCCACGCACCGATGCCGGCGAGGTCGTTCCACGTCAGGAAGACCATCAGCGACATCAAGGCAGCGAACCCGGAAACGAACGCCCATTCCTGGACCTTCGGCGCCAGAGGCCGCCGACGAACCGCCTCGACCGCGTAGAGGAACAGATGACCGCCGTCCAGCATCGGAACTGGCAGGAGATTGATGAACCCAAGATTTATCGAGACGAACGCCGCGAACTGGATCAGGTTCGGCAGCCCGAGCGCCGCCGCCTGCCCGGAAATCTGGGCGATCTTGATCGGTCCGCCCAGTTCGCTGGCGGCGCGGTGACCGCCGACCACCTGAGCGAGGCCCTGACCGGTCGTGACGATCAGCGCGCCGACTTCGCGGCAAGCGGCGATCACGGCCTGCGGCAGCGGGCGCGCGACGAGCACCCGCCGCCCGGCAAGAACCCCGAGCTGAGCGACGCGGTAGCGGCCGCCGAACTCGTCGACGCGCCAGACCATGCGCGGCGTGATCGCGACGGTGAATCGAGCGGCGCCGCGGGCAATCTCGGTGCGGATTGGCGTGCCGGCATTGGCCAGCACGGCATCGACGACCTGTTCGAAGGTGTCGACCGCATGGTTGTCGAGAGCGACGATGCGGTCGCCGGCCCGCAGGCCCGCGCCGGCGGCGGCGCTGGCCGGGGCGACGCGCTCGACCACCGCCGGCGTCACCGACTGGCCATAGGCCATGAAGAAGCCGGTGAAGATCAGGATGGCGAAGGCGAAATTGGTCAGCGGCCCGGCGGCGATGACCAACGCGCGCTGCCACAGCGGACGGAACTGGAGCATTCCGGCGCGCTCCGCCGGCGTCGCCTCCGGCACGTCGGCCGGCCGGCTGGCGGCATCGGCGTCGCCAGCGAAGCGGACGTAGCCACCCAGCGGCAGCATGCCAACCTTCCAGCGCGTGCCGCGGCGGTCGGTCCAGCCGACCAGCTCGCGACCGAAGCCGATCGAGAAGGCCTCGGCGCGGACGCCGAACAGGCGGCCGGCGAGGTAATGCCCCATCTCGTGGATGAAGATCAGGATGCCGATGACCACGGCGAAGCTGGCGATTGTCAGGCCGAGCCCGGGTTGCGGCAGCGTCGTCAAGTCCGCCTCCTTGTCACCGCCACGCCCGCCGCCCGTCGCGCCGCACCGTCGATCGCGATCACCTCGTCGAGCGACGACACCGGCGCTGCGCCGACGACGTCGAGCGTATCGGCGACGATTGCGGCGATATCGAGGAAGCCGACCTCGCCGGCGAGAAAAGCGGCGACGGCGATCTCGTTGGCGGCGTTGAGGATTGCCGGGGCCGAGCCGCCGGCGCGCATGGCGGCGACGGCGAGGCCGAGCGCCGGAAAGCGGTCATGGTCGGGCGCTTCGAAGGTCAGCGCGGCGACGCTCGCGAGATCGAGCCGCGCCGACGGCGTCGCCATCCGCTCCGGCCAGGCGAGGCAATAGCCGATCGGGGTCCGCATATCGGGCGTGCCGAGCTGCGCCAGCATCGACCCGTCGATATACTCGACGAAGCTGTGCACCACCGACTGCGGATGGACGATGACCTCGAGCTGCTCGGGCGTCACCGGGAACAGGTGGTGCGCCTCGATCAGCTCGAGCCCCTTGTTCATCAGCGTCGCCGAATCGACCGAGATCTTCGCCCCCATCGACCAGACCGGGTGGTTGCATGCCTGCGCCGGGGTTGCGACGCGCATCTCGCCGACGCTGGCGCGGCGGAACGGGCCGCCGCTCGCGGTGACGATGATGCGCGTTACGCGCGCGGGGTGGTCGTGGTCGAACACCTGGAAGATCGCGTTGTGTTCGCAATCGACCGGCAGCAGCGTCGCGCCCGACCGGGCGGCGGCGGCCGTGACCAGGTCACCGGCACAGACCAGCGTCTCCTTGTTGGCGATGGCCAGCGTCGCCCCGCGTTCGACCGCGGCCAGCGTCGGCGGCAGGCCGGCGGCGCCGACGATGGCCGACAGCACGATCTCGGCCGGGCGCTTGGCCGCGTCGCACAGCGCCGCCTTGCCCGCCGCCGCTTCGATGCCGGTTCCGGCGAGCGCATCCTTCAGCGCGGCGTAGCAGCCCTCGTCGGCGACGACGGCGAGCTTGGCGCCCGTCGCACGCGCGGCGGCGGCGAGGCGCTCGACGTCGCAGTTGGCGGTCAGCGCCTCGACCTGCCACGCGCCGGGATTGCGCGCGAGCAGGTCGAGCGTCGAGGCGCCGACCGACCCGGTCGCGCCGAGGACGGTGATGGCGCGCGGGGTCACAGATAGGTTCCGTTTGCCGCCGCCGCCGCGACGAGCAACGCCCCGGCGACGGCCGCCGGGACCAGTCCGTCGATCCGGTCCATGACGCCACCGTGCCCGGGCAGGAGGTTGCCGGAGTCCTTGACCCCCGCCCGCCGCTTCAGCCAGCTTTCGAACAGGTCGCCGCCGATCGCGACGATGGCCAGCGCGAAACCGGCGAGCGCCACGGCGGTGATCGTCGGGCCGCCCGGCACCTGAACCTGTACCGCCACGGCCGTCGCGACCAACGTCGCGGCGACCACGCCACTGGCGACGCCGGCCCACGTCTTGTTCGGGCTGATCGACGGTGCGAGCTTGGGACCACCGATCATCCGCCCCCCGAAAAAGGCGGCAATATCGGTCGTCCACACGATTGCCAGGATGAACGCGACCAGTTCCACGCCGTGCAGGATCGGGCGCAGCCACAGCAGAGCGATCATCGGCAGGCCGCAGTAAAGCAATCCCGCCGCGATCCAGAACGCGCGCTGCCGGTCGTACCCGCGCACGAACAGGCCGAGCAGGCCCGCCGCCGCCGCGAGAACGATCAGCGCGTCGGCCGCGCCGTACTGCAGAAAGATCGCCGCGGTGAAGGCGAGGCCGGCGAGGCTCGCCAGGCGGAAGCCCCGCGCCACGCCGTGCATCACGCTCCACTCGGCGCTCATCAGCAGGACGGCGGCCATGACCAGCGCGGTGAAGGCGAGACCGCCCGCCCACACCGCGGCGATCGCCACGGCGGCGAGCAAGGCGCCGGTGACGACGCGCGTCAGCAGCCCCCCGGCGCGGCGCGGGCACAGCCACGCTAGCGCCCGCCATAACGACGGTCGCGCTGACCGAAGGCCGCGACCGCGCGCTGCAGCGAGGCGGCGTCGAAATCGGGCCATAGTTCGTCGGTGAAGACCAGCTCGGCATAGGCCGCCTGCCACATCAGGAAGTTCGACAGGCGCTGCTCGCCGCTGGTGCGGATGACGAGGTCGGGCGGCGGCAGGCCCGCGGTGTCGAGCCGCGCCTCGACCGCCGCGGCGTCGATGGCGGCCGCGTCGATCGTGCCGGCGGCGGCAGCAGCGGCCAGGGCGCGGGCAACGCGGACCAGTTCGTCGTGGCTGCCGTAGTTGAGCGCCAGCACCAGCGTCAGCCGGCTGTTGCCGGCGGTCAATGCCGCGGCCTGTTCCAGCATGGCGACGACGTCGTCGGACAGCGCCGCCGTGTCGCCGATGAAGCGCAGCCGCACCCCGTTGGCGTGCAGCTCGGCGATCTCGGTCCGCAGATAGTGGCGCAGGAGCCCCATCAGATCGCTGACCTCGTCGGCCGGCCGCCGCCAGTTCTCGCTGGAGAAGGCATAGAGCGTCAGCACCTCGATGCCGAGGTCGGGGGCGGCCTCGATCGTCCGGCGCACGGCCTCGACGCCCTTGCGGTGGCCCATGACCCGCGGCAGGTGGCGGGCGCGTGCCCAGCGGCCGTTGCCGTCCATGATGATCGCGACGTGGCGCGGCGGCGGCGCCCGGCGTGCTCGCGTCGGGCGGCAGGACGCGACTGGCCGGACGCGGACTTCACTTGCCGAGGATTTCCTTTTCCTTCGCCCCCGACACGGCATCCATCTCGGCGGTGATGCGATCGGTGATCTTCTGCACCTCGGTCTCCAGCCGCTTCTGCTCGTCCTGGCTGATCTGGCCCTTCTTCTCGGCGGCCTTCAGCGTCTCCATGCCGTCGCGGCGGACGTTGCGGACGGCGATCTTGGCCTTCTCCGAATACTGGCTGGCGAGCTTGGCCAGTTCCTTGCGCCGGTCTTCGGTCAGGTCGGGGATCGGCAGGCGCAGCGTCTGGCCGTCGACGATCGGGTTGAGGCCCAGCCCGGCCGCGCGGATCGCCTTGTCGACCATCTGGACGTTCGCTCTTGTCCCACACCTGCACGGCAAGCATGCGGGCTTCCGGCGCGGTGACGGTGGCGACCTGGCTCAGCGCCATGTTGGCGCCGTAGACCTCGACCGTCACGCGGTCGAGCAGCGAGGTCGAGGCGCGCCCGGTGCGCAGGCCGCCGAGATCGCTCTTCAGCGCCTCCACCGCCGAGTTCATCCGCCGCTCGAGATCGGCCTTGTGCGCCGCCGGATCGAAGACTGCCATGCTATTGCTCCCCTGCCCCACCGACCGTGGTCGACACGCCCGCGCCGGCCAGGACCGCCGTCAGGCTGCCCTCGGCGCGGATGTTGAAGACGACGATCGGGAATATTGTTGTCGCGGCACAGCGCCACCGCGCTCGCGTCCATCACCTTGAGGTCGTCGGCCAGGACCTTGCCGAAGCTCAGCCGGTCGTAACGCTTCGCGCCGGGTACGCGCTTGGGGTCGGCGTCGTAGACCCCGTCGACGCTGGTGCCCTTGAACAGCGCGTCGCAGCCCATCTCGGCTGCGCGCAGCGCAGCGGCGGTGTCGGTGGTGAAGAACGGGTTGCCGGTGCCGGCGGCGAAGATCACCACCCGGCCCTTTTCCATGTGCCGTTCGGCGCGCCGGCGGATGTACGGCTCGCAGACGCTGGCCATCGGGATCGCCGACTGGACGCGGGTGTCGACGCCGGCCTGCTCGAGCGCGTTCTGCACCGCGAGCGCGTTCATCACCGTCGCCAGCATCCCCATGTAATCGGCGCTCGCCCGGTCGAAGCCCTTGGCCGCCGCGGCCAGCCCGCGGAAGATGTTGCCGCCGCCGACGACGAGGCACAGCTCGAACCCGGCGTCGCGCGCCCGCTTGACCTCGGCGGCGATGCGGGCGGTTTCGGCCGGGTCGATGCCGTACTGGCCCGACCCCATCAGCGCCTCGCCCGACAGCTTCAGCAGGATGCGCTTGTACGCGGGGGCGGGCATGAGGGTGCGGCTACTCCGGGAAAGCGGTGCGACATTAGGGACCGGGGTTGGCGCTGCCAACCCCGTGCCGATTATGCCGTTGGCTCCGGCTCCGGTGCCTTGACCCCCGACGCCGCGGCGACCTCGGCGGCGAAGTCGGTCGCCGCCTTCTCGATGCCCTCGCCGAGCTGGAAGCGGACGAACTCGGTGATGGCGATGGGCGTGCCCGCGGCCTTGGCGGCGGCGGCGACGACGTCGCCGACCTTGCTCTTGCCGTCGATGACGAAGACCTGCGTCAGCAGCGCATTCTCCTGGCGGTACTTCTTGACGCCGCCTTCGATCATCTTCTCGACGATCTCCGCGGGCTTGCCCGATCCGGCCGCCTTCTCGCGAGCGATGGCGCGCTCGCGCTCGACGACGGCGGGATCGAGGCCGTTCTCGTCCAGCGCCTGCGGGTTCGCCGCGGCGATGTGCATGGCGATCTGCCGGCCCAGCGGCTCGAGCACCTCGGCCGGCGCCGACGACTGGAGGCCGACCAGCACGCCGATCTTGCCCAGCCCGCCGGTGACGGCGTTGTGGACATAGCTGACGACGACGCCCTCGCTGACCGCCACCGTCTTCGCGCGGCGCAGCGACTGGTTCTCGCCGATGGTGGCGATGTTGTGGGTCAGCACGTCACGCACGCTCATGCCGTCGCGCTCGGGGTAGAGCGCCGCGAGCAGCGTCTCGACGTCCTCGCCGTGGCTGTGCGCCATGCCGGTGACGGTGCGAACGAAGGCCTGGAACTGATCGTTCTTGGCGACGAAGTCGGTCTCGCTATTGACCTCGACGACGGTGCCCTTGGTGCCGGCGACGTGAACACCGACGAGGCCCTCGGCGGCGGTGCGCCCGGCCTTCTTCGCGGCCGACGCGAGGCCCTTGGTCCGCAGCCAGTCGACCGCGGCTTCCATGTCGCCGTTCGTCTCGTTCAGCGCCTTCTTGCAGTCCATCATGCCCGCGCCGGTGCGGTCGCGCAGGTCCTTGACCATGCTCGCGGTGATGTCGGCCATGGAATGCTCCTGTCAGAGTGGTCACGCCGCCGTCCTGGCGGATGCCAGGATCCACGCCTCACCCGGTCGACAGGTGGAAAGGTGGACCCTGGCAGACGCCAGGACGACAGCAAAAAGGGGTTAGGCCGCCGCGCCCTCGGCCGCGGCCGGCTCGGCGACATGGACGCCCAGCTCGGCAAGCTCCTCGACGTGCTCGGCGCTGACCGGCTCGGGCTCGTGCGCGAACTCCATCGGCGGCTCGTCCATGGCGCCAAGGTCGATGCCCTGGCTCGCCTGGCGGCCCTGGCGGGCCTCGATGATCGTGTCGGCGATCGCGTTGCAGTAGAGCTGCACGGCGCGGCTGGCATCGTCGTTGCCGGGCACCGGGAAGGCGATGCCGCTCGGATCGGTGTTGGTGTCGAGGATGGCGATGACCGGGATGCCGAGCGTCGCCGCCTCCTTGATCGCCAGGTCTTCCTTGTTGACGTCGATGACGAAGATGACGTCGGGGAGGCCGCCCATGTCGCGGATGCCGCCCAGCGACAGCTCGAACTTGTCGCGCTCTCGCGTCAGCTTGAGGACTTCCTTCTTGGTCAGCCCGGCGGTGTCGCTCGACAGCTGCTCCTCGAGCATCTTGAAGCGCTTGATCGAGCCGGAGATCGTCTTCCAGTTGGTCAGCATGCCGCCCAGCCAGCGGTGGTTGACATAATGCTGGCCCGAGCGGCGCGCGGCCTCGGCGACGGGATCCTGCGCCTGGCGCTTGGTGCCGACGAACAGCACCTTGCCGCCGCTGGCGACGGTGGCACGAACGAAGTCGAGCGCGCGCGCGAACAGCGGAACGGTCTGCGACAGGTCGATGATGTGGACGCCGTTGCGGTCGCCGAAGATGTACGGCTTCATCTTCGGGTTCCAGCGGTGGGTCTGGTGGCCGAAGTGGGCGCCGGCCTCAAGCAGCTGCGCCATCGAGACGACGGGAGTCGCCATAAGTCTCTCTCCTCTATCCGGTTGTTCCGCCGCAGGGGGTGTAACGGCCAAGGCCGGCACCGGACGGGTTGCCCCTGCGTGAGTGGTTGACGTGAGGCGGGCCGCTTAGCCGAAGGTGCGGCGCGACGCAAGGCCCGGCGGCGCAGGCGCGCTCAGGCCGCGAGCGGCCGTCGCCGCATCGCCGTGCCGAGCAGACCGAACCCGGCGACCAGCAGCGCCCAGCTCGACGGTTCCGGCACCGAGCCGGCAAGGGCGAACGCCGTGCCGCCCAGATTGCCGCCGCTGCCGAGCGGCGCCGCCGCGTTCCAGCCCAGCGCATCGAGGGTGGCGAGGTCGACGACCGAGACGCTCTTGCGCCTGCCCCGGGCAATGCTGGCGTCGAAGGCGTCGGTGGTGGTCGCGCTGGCCAACCAGTCGCCCTTGTCGCCGCTGCCGCTGTTGAACGATTGCAGGACGGTGCGACCGCCGTCGAGCGAGAAATAGGCCCGCCCCTTTGCCGACGATGCCAGCTGGCCCGGCGCGAGATAGCGGTACAGGTCGAAGGCGGTGCGATAGCCGCTCGCGTCGAAGCCGCTGATCCGCCCGAGCACCTCCGACAGCTCATGGGCGGCGACCGCCTGGAAATCATATTGCCGGGTCGTGACGGTGGCGGGATCGAAGCCGAAGCCCGCCGCCGTGCCGGCGAAGCCGACGTAGCCGTCAATGGCGGTCGAATTGGCGGCAAGCCCGAGCGCCTTCGCCTCGGCGCTGGTCACGACGAAATTGGCCGGCCCGGACGTCAGCGTCGCCGGAAGCTGCGTCGCCGCCGCCAGAATGGTGTCGCCGGGCGCGCTCGCGGCGGCGCGACCGAGCGCCTGACGAAGGGTGCCGTAGGAATAGAAGCCGTCGAGATAGGTCAGGCTAGACCCCACGGCGCTGGCCGGCAGCGCCGTGCCGCCGACCTCGTTCCAGCCGACGCTGACGGTAACCTGGACCGGATTGGCAAAGGCATTCGAGAACAGGCGCGCGACCGTGTCGAACGCGCTCTCGATTTGGCCGGCGGCGGCCTGGGCCGTCACGCTGCTCTCGTAGACCGGCACGATGGTCAGCGCGGCCGCCGGACCGCCGCCTAGCGCCGCCGCCATCGCCGCCGCAACCGGTCCCGCCGCGAACCGTCGCGCCATCCACCGTGCCGTCATCCGCCGTGCCATCGCCTGCTCCGTCGCTTCGGTTGCCGATGCAGGTCAGAACGGAAGACGGCAGCGATGCTTTAGGACTTCTGCCGGACGCCACTTCAACCTGGGACGGCACCACGACGCCGCCACTTGTCACAGGCGTAACGACTGCGTTGTTAAGAAAATGTGGAGCAGGAAAGGCTTTACTATCAATCTTCTCCGACGTGGCGGCGATCGACTGCCCTCATAGGGCGAGACGGCGGGCATCGTCTTCGAGACCCTCGCCCGGGGGCAGTTGCCGCCGTCTACGCCGCCAAACCGTCATATTCGCGTGCCACACGGGCGGCATGCGGGAGGCATTCATGGCGCGGACACTGACACGGCTGCTCGTCCTCGCCGCGGTGGCGCTTGCCGCGCCCCTCGCTGCAACGACCGCGCCGCCTGCCCCCCGGCTGATCGTCGCCGATCTCGGTCGACCAGTTTTCGGCCGGGCTGTTCGACCAGTATCGCGGCCATTTCACCGGCGGGTTGAAGACGCTGCAGGCGCGGCGTCGTCTTTCCCAACGGCTACCAGAGCCACGCTGCGACCGAGACCTGCCCCGGCCACTCGACGATCCTGACCGGGCGGCACCCGGCGGCGACCGGCATCGTCGCCAATGGCTGGATCGACCGCGCCTGCCGGGCAGCCGGTCTACTGCATGCTCGATCCCGCCGGACCGGTGCCGAACCGCCCCGACGCGCCGCGCGGGCCGGCCAACCTCAAGGTGCCGACGCTCGGCGAATGGCTGAAGGCGGCCAATCCGGCGTCAGCCGCGCCTTCGCCGTGTCGGGCAAGGACCGCGGCGCGATCACCATGGCCGGCCACGACGCCGACGGCACCTTCTGGTGGGACGACACGCTGGGCGGCTTCACCACCTATGTGCCCGCGGGCACGACCGCCGAGGCGCGGCTGGCGCCGGTCACCGCGTATAACGCCGCCGCTGTTCGCCGCGTGGAAGAAGAAGGCGCCGATCTGGACGCCGCTCGATCCGCGCTGCCGTGCCGGCGAAGGGCCGCACAAGTACGCGTGATGACGGTCGATCACGAGGTGCCGCCGCTGGGCTGGATCGCGCCGCCGGCGGGGAGGACTTCCTCCGTCGACCCCTTCTTCCAGTCGTGGCTGCGCGCCTCGCCGATGTACGACCAGCTCAGCGCTCGACCTCGCGGCGCAGCTGATCGACAGCCAGCAGCTCGGCCGCGGCCCCGCTCCCGACCTGCTGGCGATCAGCCTCAGCGCGACCGATTACGTCGGCCATCGCTACGGCAGCGCCAGCCCCGAGCAGTGCGACAACCTCGCCCATCTCGACGCGGCGCTCGGCGCCTTCCTGACCAAGCTCGACCGCGCTCAAGGTGCCGGTGCGTGGTCGTGCTGACCGCCGACCACGGCTCGATCGACGCCGCCGAGCGGCTGGCCGAGCGCGGCTTCCCGGCGCACCGCGTCGACGGCAAGGCCTGCTCAAGGAGGTCGGCGCAACGGTGGCCGCCGACCTCGGCTCTGACCGCCAACCCGCTCGCCGGCGATCCGTACGAGATCACCATCATCACGCCCGGCGGCGGACGCGGCGCAGCGCGCGCGGATCAGCGAGGCGACCGTCGCCGCCTGCGCGAGCGGCCGGAGGTCTCACCGTCTTCACCCGTGCCGAGGCGCTCGCCGCCATGCCGCCGAAGGGCAAGCCGGTCGACGAGCTGACGCTGCTCGAGCGGATCGCCGAAATCGACCGACGCCGAGCGTAGCGGCGACATCATGGCGGTGCTGCAGCCGTACACCACGCTCGGGGCCTGCCGATCGCCCTCGGCGACACCATCGGCGGCCACGGCACGCTGTGGAATTATGACCGGCGCGTGCCGATCCTGTTCTGGTGGCCGGGCGCGGAAGGCTATGAGCAGCCGCTGCCGGTCGAGACGGTCGACATCGCGCCGACGCTCGCCGCGCTTGTCGGCGTCGACGCCGCCGGAGGTTGACGGGCGCTGCCTCGACCTCGACCGGACGCCGCGACGACCTGCCGCTGACCAGTCGATCGCCGCCAGGCTGGCAGCGCGACGCCGCGCAGCCGCCCGACTTTGGCGACGACCTCCTGGTCGATCGCGAAGTCGCTGCCGAGCAGCAGCTGCGCGCGCCGCCCGGCACCGAGCGCGACCTGCGCGACGATTTCGCCGCGCCCGCCGCGCCGGTCGCCGACCAGCGCCGCCAGCTGCGGCGAGCGGATCGGTACCGGCAAACTCGATCGTCAGGCGGCACCGCAGCCGGCGGCAAGCGCGGCCAGCGGCTCAGACCCCGCGAACGGTAACCCGCGGCGTGTCCTCGCCCGGCCGCCACAGCAGTTCGCCGTAGATCAACACGGCGTCGCCACTCGCCGCGGCAGCGAGGACCGCGCCCTGCGCCTCCTCGTCGAAGCAGCTCGCGGTATATTGCCCGCTGGCGTCCGACAGCATCAGCTGCAGGTACTTGTTCGACTTGCCGTTCTGCGGCGTCCGCCACTTGGCGTCCTCGACCAGCCCGGCGAGCGTCACCGGCAGCCGCCCTCCCCCCGGCGGCGGCTCGACGCTGGCGGCCTCGGCAAAGGTGCGGACCTTGTGCGCCGCGCAGGACATGGCCGAAGCTTTCGACCGGGTGGCCGGAGAAATAGAAGCCGAACGCCTCCTTCTCGTGCGCCATCGTTTCGGCCAGCGTCCACGCCTTGCCCGGCGGCACGAGCATGGCCAGCGAGCGGTCCTCGCCCTCGCCGAACAGCGCCACCTGCGCGCTCTCGCGCGCCGCCGCGGCGTTCTGCGCCGTGCCGAGCATCGCCTCGGCCAGCGCATGGACGCCGCCGCGGTTGGGCTCGATCCCGTCGAACGCGCCGCCGCCGCCAGCGCCTCGAGCTGGCGCTTGTTGAGCAGCCGCGGGTCGACGCGGCGCGGCGAAGTCGCGAGAGCGGTCGGAAGCGCCCGCCGCCGCGCGCGCGTCGACGATCGCCTCCATCGCCCTCTCGCCGACGCCCTTGAGCCCGGCCGAGCGCGTAGCGCACCGCGCTCGCCCTCGACCGTGAACTCCGCCGCGCTGGCGTTGATGCACGGCGGCAGGCACGCGCACGCCCAGCCGCCGCATGTCGTCGACGAAGATCGCCAGCTTGTCGGTCAGCTGCCGATGTCGAAGCCATCGAGGCGGCGAAGAATTCGGGCGGGTGATGCGCCTTCAGCCACGCCGTCTGGTAGGCGAGCAGCGCGTAGGCGGCGGCGTGGCTCTTGTTGAAGCCATAGCCGGCGAACTTGTCGATCAGGTCGAACATCGCTCCGGCCTCTGGCGCGTCGATGCCGTTGCGCGCGCCGCAGCCCTGCGACGAAGCGCGCGCTGCGCGTCCATCTCCGCCTTGATCTTCTTGCCCATCGCGCGGCGCAGCAGGTCGGCCTCGCCCAGGCTGTAGCCGGCGAGCACCTGCGCGGCCTGCATCACCTGTTCCTGGTAGACGAAGATGCCGTAGGTCTCGCTCAGGACCTCCTCGAGCAGCGGGTGCGGATAGTCGATCGCCTCCTCGCGCCGTTCTTGCGCGCGGCCGAAGCTCGGGATATTGTCCATCGGCCCCGGCCGGTAGAGCGCGCCGAGCGCGATGATGTCGTCGAAGCGGTCGGGCTTCACCTGCGCCAGCGTGCGGCGCATCCCTTCGGATTCGAGCTGGAACACGCCGACCGTGTCGCCGCGCGGGAGCAGCTCGTAGATCTGCCGCATCGTCCAGCGGCAGCGCGCGCCGAGATCGACCGCCGACGCCCTTCGCCGCGAGCAGCTCGCGTCGCCCGCTGCAGCACCGACAGCGTCTTCAGGCCGAGGAAGTCGAACTTCACCAGCCCCGCCTCCTCGACCTATTTCATGTCGAACTGGGTGACCGGCATGTCGGAGCGCGGATCGCGGTACAGCGGCACCAGCTCGCTCAGCGGCCGGTCGCCGATGACGACGCCGGCGGCGTGCGTCGAGCTGTGGCGCGGCAGGCCCTCGAGCTTCATCGCCGATCTCGAGCAGGTGGGCGACCTTGGGGTCGCGGTCGCGCTCGGCGACGCAGCTCGCGACACGCCGTTCGAGCGCGCGCGCCAGCGTCCACGGATCGGTCGGGTGGTTGGGGATCAGCTTGGCGAGCCGGTCGACCTGGCCGTAGCTCATCTGCAGCACGCGGCCGGTGTCCTTCAGCACCGCGCGCGCCTTCAGCTTCCCGAAGGTGATGATCTGCGCGACCTGGTCGCGGCCGTATCGCTCCTGGACGTAGCGGATCACCTCGTCGCGCCGGGTTTCGCAGAAATCGATGTCGAAGTCGGGCATCGACACGCGTTCGGGGTTGAGGAAGCGCTCGAACAGCAGGCCGAGCGCGAGCGGATCGAGATCGGTGATGGTCAGCGCCCAGGCGACGACCGAGCCCGCGCCCGAACCGCGGCCCGGGCCGACCGGAATGTCGTGCGCCTTCGCCCATTTGATGAAGTCGGCGACGATCAGGAAATAGCCGGGGAAGCCCATGGCGATGATGACGTCGAGTCTCGAAGTCCAGCCGCTCGCGATAGGGCTGCGCCGCCTCGCCCGTGACGCCGCAGGCGCCGCCAGCCGCGCCGTCGCAGCCCCGCGGCGCGCCAGGTCGCCCAGCGTCTGTCGCCTCGCGCCGCGCGGATCGCCGGCGAGGCTGCGGCAGGATCGGCTTGCGCGCCGGCGCGGCGACCGGCGCAGCGCCGCGCGACGACCAGCGTGTTGGCGATCGCCTCGGGCAGGTCGGCGAACAGCGCGGCCATCGCCGCCGCCGGCTTCAGCCACGCGTCCGGGTCGACCGCGCGCCGCTCGGCTCGTGTCGATATAGGCGCCGTCGGCGATGCACAGCATCACGTCGTGCGCCGCGTGGACGCGCGGCTCGGCGAAGCGCACCGGGTTGGTCGCGACCAGCGGCAGGTCGCGGGCATAGGCCAGCTCGATCAGCCCGGCCTCGGCCGCGCCTCGACGGCATCGCCGCTGCGGCTGAGCTCGACGTAGAGCCGCTCGGGGAACAGCGCCTGCAGCGCATCGGCATAGGCGTCGACCTCCTGCCCCGCCGCCA
This sequence comes from uncultured Alphaproteobacteria bacterium, assembly GCA_963847215.1. Taxonomy (GTDB): domain Bacteria; phylum Pseudomonadota; class Alphaproteobacteria; order Sphingomonadales; family Sphingomonadaceae; genus Polymorphobacter_B. The sequence continues at coordinate 42,932 of CAWJZA010000003.1, read as the reverse complement.
GCAGCCGCGCGAGCGCCCCCTCGGCCCCGGCGGTCAGCGCGATCAGCCCCTCGGTGCGCCCGGCCAGGGCATCGAGCGTCATGTGCGGCTCGTCGGCCGGATCGACCGCCGAGATGCGCGTCGCTGACCAGCGCAATCAGATTGTCGTAGCCGGTCTTGTCCTGGGCGAGCAGGACCAGCCAGTCGTGCAGCGGCCGATTGCCCGGCGTCCGGCTGCCGGGCCGCTCGATCGCGAGCATCGCGCCGACGATCGGCTGCACGCCGGCCTTGCGCCCCTCCTCGCCGAACTCCATCGCGCCGAACAGGTTGTTGCGGTCGGCAAGCGCGACCGCCGGCAGCTTCAGCTCGCGACACGCCTTGGCGATCGTCTCGGGCGACATCGCGCCCTCGAGCATCGAATAGGCCGACTGGACGCGGAGGTGGACGAAGGCGGCGTGGGCCATCGCCCGATGCTAGGGCGGCCGGGCCGATTCGGGAACGGGGCGAATCGCGTGCCGCGGGCGGCGGCGGGGGCGAAGGTCACGCAAAGGTCACGCCCGCGACGTGCGTTTTCACCGCGCCTTCCGCGCCAGGCGCACCTCTCCCGGCAAATTTGACCCGGCCACCGGTGCTGAGAAGGAACGGACCCGCCACCCGATGGCGGTCGGCGATCCCGATCTAGCGGATCGCCGCCGTGTAGGACAGCGCGCCCTCAGCGCGCCGCGGTCAGCCGCAGCAGCTTGCCGGGATCGTCGTCGGTGACCAGCCAGATCGCCCCGTCCGGCCCCTCGACGGCGTCGCGGATGCGCTCGCCGCGATCGGTCAGCAGGCGCTCCTCGCCGACGACGCGGTCGCCGCGGACGACGAGACGGACCAGCGCGGTGCTGGCCAGCCCGCCGATGAGGAAGTCGCCGCGCCATTCCGGAAACATGGCGCCGCGGTAGACCATCAGGCTGGCCGGCGCGATCACCGGGTCCCAGTAATAGACCGGCTGCTCCAGCCCCGGCGCGGCGGTGATGCCGCGGCCGACCGGCTTGCCGGAATATTCCTCGCCGTAGCCGATCGTCGGCCAGCCATAGTCGCGGCCACGGGCGACCAGGTTGAGCTCGTCGCCGCCGCGCGGGCCCATCTCGACCTCCCACAGCGTGCCCTTCGCGTCGAAGGCGAGGCCGAGCACGTTGCGGTGGCCGCTCGACCAGATCTCCGGTCGGGCGCCGGGCCGGCCGACGAAGGGATTGTCCTTCGGGCCGGGCTGCCGTCGGCATTGAGGTGGACGATCTTGCCGAGATCGGAGCCAAGGTTCTGGGCTTGCACGCGTCCGGGCAGGATCGACTTGTCGCCGAGGCCGAGGAACAGCGTCCCGTCAGCGGCGAAGACCAGGCGGCCGCCGTTCTGCAGCGTCGACTTCAGCGGCGGGTCGGCGCGGAACACGACCTGCACCCCCTCGACCCGCGGCGCCGGCCCGTCGACGAGCCGGGCGCGGGCCAGCGCCAGCCCGCTGCCGCCGCCGCGCGCTTCGGTAAAGGTCCAGTAGATCAGATGGTTGCGCGCATAATCCGGCGACAGCGCGACGCCGAGCAGGCCGCTCTGCCCCTCGGCGAGGACCGGCGGCAGGCCGGCGACGGGGGGCGAGATCGCCCCTTTCGGCGTCACGATCCGCAGCGCCGGCGGGTTCTTCTCGGTGACCAGCAGCCGGCCGTCGGGGAGGAAGGCGATGGCCCAGGGATAGTGCAGCGTCGCGGCGATTTCCGTGACGACTGCCCGCGTCCGGCTGTGCACGGCCTCGGCCCGGTGCTGGCCCGCGAAGGCCGGGCGGAAGGCGGGCACGTTGGGCGGGTCGGTCGGCCACGGCGCGGCCGCCGCCGCCCCGCCCAGCACCGCCACCGCCACCGCCAGACCCAAGCCACGCATCGCCACCTCCGTCACCCGAAAGAAAGCGCCGCGCCCCGTGCCGGGTTCCGCCGCTGGCGGCGTACGCCGCCGCCGCTTATGTCGGCTGAATGGAGCAGCAAGCCGCCGCGATCGTCGTCGCCGTCCTGCCGCACGGCGAGCACGGCGCCGTCGTCCGCTTCCTGACCGCCGACGGCATCGTCGCCGGCTATGTCGCCGGCGGCCGCTCGCGGGCGCTGCGGCCGGTGCTCCAGCCCGGCAACGGCGTCGCCGTGCGGCTGCGTCCGCGCGGCGGCACGCTGGCCGGGGCGAGCGTCGAGCTGACCCGCGCCCGCACGGCGCTCGCCACCGAACGGGCGACGGCGGCGGCGGTCGGCTATCTGACCGCGCTGGTCGCGACCGTCGTCGACGAAGGCGTCGCCCTGCCCCGCCTGTACACCGCGCTCGACGGCGTCCTCGACGCGATGGCCTTCGCCGCCGAACCTGGCGTGTGGCAGGCGGGGCTGGTCCGCTTCGAGCTGCTCCTCCTCGCCGAGCTCGGCTTCGGGCTCGACCTGTCGGCCTGCGCCGCGACCGGCGCGGCCGCGGCCGACGCCGACCTCGCCTTCGTCTCGCCGAAGTCGTCGCAGGCGGTCGGCCGCGCCGCCGGCGAACCCTATGCGGCGAAGCTCCTCCCCCTCCCCGCCTTCCTCGTCGCCGGCGGCGCGGCGACCGCCGCGGACATCGCCGCCGGGCTGCGGACGACGGGATGGTTCCTCGAGCGCGACGTGCTGACCGCCGCCGCCGCCGGGCTGCGGCCGGCGCGCGAGCGGCTGCGCGCGATGATCGCCGGCGCTGCCGGGGTGCCGTCCGCCTGACCTTTTTTCGGTTTTCCACCCCCGGCCTTTACGCCGTCGGCCAACGCGCCTAGCAGCCGCGCCCACGGGGGGTTACGTCGCACAAGGACCCCGAATGACCCTCGTTCGCGTGCTTGCCGGGACGGCCGTTGCCGCCGCCGCCGTCGCCGCCGTTCCCGCCGCCGCCGGCGGCTTCTACCTGCAGGAGCAGTCGCCGCGCGCCGTCGGCCGCGCCTTTGCCGGCGAGGCGGCGATCGCCGACTCCGCCGCGACGGTGTTCTACAATCCCGCCGGCATGACCAACCTGCCCGGCGTCAACCTCGACCTCGGCACCCACGTCCTGTGCGTCGAATTCGCACCAGCAGGACCGCGGCAGCACGCGCTCGGCCGCGGGCAACCAGGGCAGTTTCCCGACCGGCGGCGGCAACGGCGGCAACCCGTTCGACCAGCCGATCCCGATCCCCTCGGGCTATCTGTCGGCGCAGATCGAGGGTTCGCGCCTGTGGCTCGGCCTCGGCGTCAGCGCGCCGTTCGGGGTCAAGGTGGTCTATGACGACGGCTGGTTCGGCCGCTACGATTCGATCCTGTCCGACGTCCGCAGCCTCAACATCCAGCCGAGCATCGCCTACAAGCTGAACGACCACGTCTCGATCGGCGCCGGCTTCGACGCGCAGCGGCTGGTGGCGACGCTGACCAGCGCTCTGCCCAACGTCTCGCCGCTGCTGCCCGACGGGCTGCTCAGCATCCGCGGCCAGGACCTCGCCTTCGGCTGGAACGCCGGCGTCGATGCCACCTTCGGCGCGCTGCGGCTCGGCGCGCACTGGCGCAGCCACGTCGACCACAGCCTGTCGGGGTCGGCGACGATCAGCGGCCTGCTCGGGCCGCTGGCGGCGAGCAACGGCGCCACGCGCGGCTTCGCGCCGCTGAGCACGCCCGACATCGCCACGCGTCGGCGCCGTCTATGCGCTGGGCAACGCCCGCCTGCTCGCCGGCGGCAGCTGGTACAAGTGGAGCCGGTTCAACACGATCAACGTCAACACGCCGTCGGGCGTCACCTTCCTGTCGAGCGCGCAGAACTACCGCGACACGTTCAGCGGCAGCGTCGGCGCCGAGTACGACGTGTCGCCGCGCCTGACGCTGCGCGCCGGCAGCATGTACGACCAGACGCCGACGCGCGACGGCTTCCGCACCACGCGCGTGCCCGACGGCAACCGCATCTGGGCGACGGCGGGGGCGACGGCGAAGCTCAACCGCCGCGTCGACGTCAGCCTGTCCTACGCCCATATCTTCGTCGACACGGCGCAGGTCGACCGCACCGACCCGCTGTTCGCCGGCACGCCGGCGGTGACCACGGTCGACACGCGCTCGACCAACAGCGGCCACGCCAACGAGATCGCGTCGAGCGTGACGTTCCGGTTCTGAGCCGGGCCTAGGCATGGCGCGGGGGGTCGGCTACCTCCTCGCGCCATGCTCGACGCCCCCGACGATCCCCGCATCCTCGACACGCCGTTCGCCGACGCGCTCAGCGACCGCTACCTCGTCTACGCCCTGTCGACGATCACCGCGCGCTCGCTGCCCGACGTCCGCGACGGGCTGAAGCCGGTCCATCGCCGCATCCTGTGGGGCATGCGCCTGCTCAAGCTCGATCCGGCGACCGGCTACAAGAAATGCGCGCGGATCGTCGGCGACGTCATGGGCAAGTACCACCCGCACGGCGACGCCTCGATCTACGACGCGCTGGTCCGGCTCAGCCAGTCGTTCGCGCTGCGCTACCCGCTGGTCGACGGCCAGGGCAATTTCGGCAACATCGACGGCGATAACGCCGCCGCCATGCGCTATACCGAGGCGCGGCTGACGGCGGCCGCGGCCGACCTGATGGACGGCCTCGACGAGGAGTGCGTCGCCTACCGCGAGACGTACAACGGCGAGGAAGAAGAGCCGGAGGTCTTCCCCGCCGCCTTCCCCAACCTGCTGGCCAACGGCGCCAGCGGCATCGCCGTGGGCATGGCGACCTCGATCCCGCCGCACAACCTTGCCGAGATCGCGGGCGCGGCGATGGCGCTGCTCGACGATCCAGCGGCTTCGGTCGAAACCCTGATGCAGCACATCAAGGGGCCCGACTTCCCGACCGGCGGTGTCGTCGCCGAAGCGACTGCCGCCATCGCCGCCGCCTATGCCACGGGGCGCGGCAGTTTCCGCCTGCGTGCGCGCTGGACGCGCGAGGACCTGCCCCAGGGCATGTGGCAGGTCGTCGTCAGCGAAATTCCCTACCAGGTGCAGAAGGGCAAGCTGATCGAGGACATCGCCGCCCTGATCAACGACAAGAAGCTGCCGATCCTCGCCGACGTCCGCGACGAATCCGACGCCGTCATCCGCCTCGTCCTCGAGCCGCGGTCGCGCAACGTCGACGCCGCCGTGCTGATGGAGAGCCTGTTCCGCCTGACCGACCTCGAGACGCGCTTTCCCCTGAACCTCAACGTCCTCGACCGCGACCACGTCCCGCGCGTCATGTCGCTGGCGCAGGCGCTGCAGGCATGGCTCGACCACCAGCTCGAGGTGACGGTGCGGCGGACGCGCTTCCGTCTGGCGAAGATCGACGACCGGCTCGAACTGCTCGCCGGCTATCTCAAGGCCTATCTGTCGATCGACGAGGTCATCCGCATCATCCGCGAGGAGGACGAGCCGAAGGCGGTGCTGATCGCCCGCTTCGACCTCAGCGAGCGCCAGGCCGAGGCGATCCTCAACCTGCGCCTGCGCGCCCTGCGACGGCTCGAAGAAATCGAGATCGGCAAGGAACACAAGGCGCTGTCGGCGGAAGCGAAGAAGCTGAATCAGCTTCTCGCCAGTCCCGAGGCGCTGCGCCGCCGCCTGCGCGACGACCTTGCCGCCCTTGCCGCGCGCTACGGCCACGACACCCCTTTGGGCGCGCGGCGGACGGAGATCGGCACCCTGCCGACGGTGGCGGCGATCCCGCTCGAGGCGATGATCGACCGCGAGCCGCTCACCGTCATCCTGTCGGCCAAGGGCTGGGTGCGCGCCCTGAAGGGTCATGCCGACCTCGCCGCCGGCGAGGCGCAGCGCTTCAAGGAGGGCGACGGCCCGGCCTTCGCCTTCCACGCCCACACGACCGACCGCATCGTCGTCGTCGCGGCGACGGGGCGCAGCTACACGCTCGCCGCCGACCGCCTGCCGGGCGGGCGCGGCTTCGGCGAGCCGGTGCGGCTGATGATCGACCTCGACGGCGGCGCCGCGATCGTCGCCGCCTTCCCCCACCGCAGCGAGGCGCGGCTGCTGCTGGCGGCGAGCGACGGCCGCGGGTTCGTCGTGGCGGGCGACGACCTGCTCGCCGAGACGCGCAAGGGCCGGCAGGTGATGACGCCGCGCGCCGGCGCGGCGCTCAAGCTGGTGCGGCCGCTCGGGGCCGACGACGACCATCTCGCGGTCATCGGCGACAACCGCAAGCTGCTGATCTTCCCGCTCGCCGAGGTGCCGGTGATGGGCCGCGGCCAGGGGGTCGCGCTGCAGAAGTACCGCGACGGCGGCCTATCCGACGCGATCGGCTTCCGCCGCGCCGACGGCCTGTCCTGGCCGATGGGCGGCCAGAGCGGGCGGATGCGGACCGAGGCCGATGTCGGCCCCTGGGTCGGCCCGCGCGGCGGCGCCGGGCGCCTGCCGCCGCAGGGATTTCCGCGGGATAACCGCTTCAGCTGAGAATGTCGTCGAGGATCGCGCCGGCATCGGCGGGAAAGCCGGCGGCGATCCAGGCGCGTTCGGCGCGCCCGAGCAGGCGGCTGACCTCGGGGCCGGGCACCACGCCGCGGGCGATCAGGTCGCGCCCGGAGAAGGGCAGCACCGGCTTATGCCAGGCCGCAGCGAACGCGGCCAAGTCCCTGTCGCCGCGCAGCAGCGCCCGATCGACGGCGCTGTCGAGGCCGTCGCGATAGGCGGCTTCGGCCAGCGGCACCCCGCGCGCGGCGGTCAGGACCAGGCGCCGGCGCTCGGCGTTCGACAGGCGCAGCCGCGTCGCGATGCCGTCGAGCAGCGCCGCATCGACCGGCAGCAGCGCTGCCAGCCGGCGCAGCGGGTGGGGGTCGACGCCGACGGCGGCTTCCGCAGCGATGACCGCGGCGAGCAGGGGCACCCGCTCGGCCACGATCTCGGGCAGGACGGGGGCGAAGATGCCGTGCGCCGCCATCACCGCCACCGTCGGCACCGGGTCGGCGACGGCGAGCAGCTTCAGCACCTCGTCGCGCACCCGCTCGCGCGACAGCGCCATCAGGTCGTTGGCCCGCGTCGCGCAGGCCGTCAGGCCGGCGGCGTCGGGCGCGCCGCGGCCGAAGCGGGCGTGGAAGCGGAAGAAACGCAGGATGCGGAGGTGATCCTCGGCAATGCGGTCGCTCGCCGCGCCGATGAAGCGGACCCGGCCGGCGGCGAGGTCGTCGAGGCCGCCGAAGAAGTCGTCGACCACGCCGGTCAGCGGGTTCGCGTACAGCGCGTTGATGGTGAAGTCGCGCCGCGCCGCGTCGGCCCGCCAGTCTTCGGTGAAGGCGACCGTCGCGTGGCGGCCGTCGGTGGCGAGGTCGCGGCGCAGCGTCGTCACCTCGGCGACCAGCCCGTCGGCGACGGCGGTAACGGTTCCGTGGGCGATGCCGGTCGGCACCGCCTTGATGCCTGCCGCCTGCAGCCGGGCGATGGTCTCGGCAGGCGCGAACTGGGTGGCGAGATCGATGTCGCTCGCCGCATGGCCGAGCAGCCCGTCGCGGACGGCGCCGCCGACCAGCTTCGTCCGCCCCTCGGCGACGCCCAGCGCCGCGACGAGCTTCGCCCCGCCCGGCGTTGTCGGCCACGACGGCGGCGGCAGGGTCGCGGCCGTCAGGCCAGCCGCCGCGCCAGGTTGACGATCATCGCCGCCGTCGCCCCCCAGATCTCGTGCGTCTCCCACGCGATCACATAGTACGACCGCCGCCGCCCCTGCCAGTCGCTTGCGCGCAGCTGGTGGTTGGCGGGGTCGAGCAGATGGTCGAGCGGCACCTCGAAGATCGAGGCGACCTCGTCGGCGTGCGGCACCAGCGGCACGCCCGGCGGCACGATGCCGATCACCGGCGTGATGTCATAGCCGGTGCCGGTCGTGTAGCGGTCGGTCGTGCCGACCAGGCTGACGGCGGCGGGCGGCAGCGCCACCTCCTCGTGCGCCTCGCGCAGCGCCGCGGCGGTCGCGTCGGCGTCGCCGGCGTCGATCCGGCCGCCGGGGAAGGCGACCTGCCCGGCGTGGGCGCGCAGGTGTGCGGTGCGGCGGGTGAACAGCACCGTCGGCCGGTCGTGGGCGATCACGGCGATCAGCACCGCAGCGGGGACCAGCGGCTGCGGATACGGCGCATCGCCGTTGCCGGCAAAGTCCCAGTCGCCGCGCTTGCCCGCCGTCCCCGGACCGACGGCGCGGGCGAGGCGCGCGTGGAGCGCGGAGGTGGCAGGCGGCGGTGCGGCATCGCCGGCGTCGTCGCGCACGCGGCGACGCCGCTGTCAATCGCGCGAACGTCGCCGCCTGAACGGGGAGGCGCATGGCGGAGGGATCGACGCGCGAATTCTTCGCGCGTTTACCCTGGCCTGCTATCAGGAACCGTCACGGTCGGGAGGCAGCGATGGTCATCAAGGTCGGCGATCCGGAGTATCTCGGCTTTCAGCCCGACGAGGGCGGTGACACCGGCGATATCTATCGGGTCGGGGCGTCGCGCGAATCGACGTCGGGTCGACTTCTGGCGACGGGGAACGTGATCGTCGTCGTCCTGAACGACCAGGGCTATGACGAGGCGACGATGAAGAACCTGGCGCGACAGAAGGCGGTCGCGGCGATCACGGAAAATCCCGACCTTCTCACGCCGGTCGTCGTCGGTCCGCCCGGAACGCATCACGTCGGCCGCGCCGATACCGGATCCCCGAATTGGGACGGCGACGGCTTTCTCGATCCGCCAGACGACGGCGCGAAGACCGACGAGCCGAGCCGTATCCTCAGCCCCGACTTGCCGCAGACGGGACAGTCGCTGGCTCGCCTTCTCAGGCGAACGGAAAGAACACGCCGCCGCTCCACAGGCCCGGCGGCTCGGCGCCCTCGGCCAGCGCCCAGTCGGCGAGGCTGTAGAAGGTCGCGCGGTTGACCAGTGCCTCGAGCCCGCGGCGGACGTGGAGATAGGGGCGCGGCGTGCCGTCGGCGGCAGTGTCGACGCGCAGGCGATTGTCAGGCCCGGCAAGGACATGGTCGCCGGTGTTGAGCCGGAAGGCGAGCCGGCGGGCGCGCCCCTCTCCCTCGCTGTCGACGCCGACGGCGACGAACGGCGCGTCGTCGACGGCGATGTCGAGCTTCTCGCCCGGCGTGACGAGGACGAAGCCGCCGTCGCCCTCGCGGCGCAGGATGGTCGAGAACAGGCGGACCAGCTCGGGCCGGCCGATCGGCGTGCCCTCGTGGAACCAGGTGCCGTCGGCGGCGATCCGCATGGCGCTGTCGCCGCAGTGCGCCGGGTGCCACAGCTCGACCGGTGGCAGCTTCTGCGCGGCGACCAGCGCGGCGATTTCGTTCAGATCAGGCATGGGCGGCGACCGGCGCGACGGCAGCGGCCGGGACGACCGCCGCGACGCGGGGCAGCGGCCGCGGCACCCGCTGGCGCAGGAGGACGCGCTCGCGCTCGACCGGACCGGGCAGCGTCCATTCCGCGGTCGCCGCGGCGGCGAAACCGAACGGGCCGTAATAGTCGAGGTCGCCGATGAGCAGAACGGGGTCGAGGCCTGCCCCGTCGGCGGCGGCGAGCGCGGCGGCGAGCAGGCGGCGGCCGACCCCCTGCCCCTGGATCGCCGGCGCGACCGCCATCGGTCCGAGCAGCGTCAGCGGCACGGCCTCGCGGTGGGCGACGAGGGCGATCGGCCAGAACTGGATCGAGCCGACCAGCGCGGAATCGCTGCAGGCGACGAGGCTCGGCCCGACGAACGGCGTCGCCCCGGACCGCAGCAGCGCGGCGGTGCGGGCGTGACGGCCGGCGCCGAAGGCGGCGTCGAGCAGCGTCTCGATGGCGGCGGCGTCGGCCGGGGTGGCGGGGCGAATCTGCACGGTAGGTCCTTCGGCGGGCGCGCCGACAACCGGCCTTTGCCGCAAGCGTTCCGCCGCGGCAATCAGCGCGACAGCGCCGCCGTCAGCGCCGGCGCGACATAGGGCAGCCACACCGCCGGCGCGCCGAGCGTCGCATGGCCGCTGGTCGCGGGCGACGCCGGCACGCTGATCCGGGTGAAGCGGGGCGGCAGCGGCGGCGCTTCGCCCGGCGGATAGAGGATGTCGTCGGCGAAGTTGAGCTCGACGACGGTCGCCGTGACCGCCTCGAGCCGCGCCTGCGGGGCATAGGTCCGCACCGCGTCGAGGGCGAAGGCGAGGTCGACCGGATCGCCCGCCGCCGCGGCGCGGGCGTCGAGCAGCGCCGTCGCCGTCGCCGCGTCGGGCGCGGCTTTCGCCAGCAGCGCCGGCGGCACGTTGCCGACCATGGTGATCGCCGCCGCCACCCGCGCGCCGCCGCCGCCGGGCAAGGGGCTCGCCAGCAGCGCGTCGCGTGCCGCCAGCCGCCACAGCAGGTTGCGCCCGGTGACCGCCGTCGGCCAGGCGCCCATGGCGACCAGCGTGCCGATCTCGCTGGGGAAGGTCGTCGCCCAGGTCCAGCCGACCATCGCCCCCATCGACACGCCGAGCACGGCGCGGACGCGGCCGACCTTCAGGCTGGCGAGGACGGCGCGGACGCCGTGGACGATGTCGGCATAGTCGTAGTGCGGAAAACTGACGCCGAGCCCGTCGCTCGGCTTCGACGACGCCCCCATGCCGATGGCGTCGGGAATGACGACATAGGTCGTCCGCAGATCGAGCGGGGCACCGGCGCCGAACAGCCGCTCGGCCTGTGGTCCGACGAAGTCGGCGCCCGACCGGCCGGTGCCGTGGAGGAGGACGACGGCATTGTCGACTTCCCCGCCCGCGCCGCGGTGCGGCGTACCCAGCGTGCGGAAGGCAAGCTTGACCGGCGCCGTGCGGCCGCCGGCGAAGTCGAACTGGCGGAGGCGCAGCGTCTGCACCGGCCCGCTGGCCGGCACCGTCGGGTCGGGCGCGGCGGCGACGAGCAGCGGGGCGAGCATGACGGCGAGCGCCTTCAATGCGCCGGCTCCGCCATCAGCTCGACAAGGACGCCGCCCATGTCGCGGGGATGGACGAAGATCACCGGCACGCCGTGCGCGCCCAGCCGCGGCTCGCCGGTGCCGAGGATCGTCGCACCCTTGGCCCGCAGCGCGTCGCGCGCGGCGATGATGTCGGGCACCTCGAAGCAGACGTGGTGCTGGCCGCCGTTCGGGTTCTTGGCGAGGAAGGCGTGGATCGGCGAGGCGTCGCCATAGGGCTCGATCAGTTCGATCTGGCTGTTGGCCACGTCGACGAAGCACACCCAGACGCCCTGTTCGGGCAGGGCGAAGCGCTCGCCGATGCGCGTCGCGCCGAGCAGGTCGCGGTAGACGGCGACCGCCTTGTCGATCGACGGCGTGGCGATGCCGACATGGTTGAGGCGACCGATCATGCGCGCGCTCCGGCGGGGACGGCGGCACGATAGCTTGCCTTTCGGCGGCGACAATGCCGTATGTCGGGCAGCGGCAACCGGGGTGATACAATGATGCGGACACTCGCGACCGTTCTGGCGATGCTGGCTGCGACATCCACCGCGGCGCGGGGGCCGAACGTCATGGAGCGCGATCCGCTCGCCGCGGCGGCGCTGCTCCGCGACAATGCGCTGACCGGCAACACGCCCGAACCCGCCGCGTACCGCCTGGTGCGCGAGCTGACGACGACGATTGGTCCGCGCCTCGCGGCGACCGCGCCCGAGGCCGCGGCGCGCGACTGGGTCGCGGCGAAGATGAAGTCGTTCGGCTTCACCAACGTCCATATCCAGACCTTCGCCGTGCCGCACTGGGAACGCGGGGTCGAGACGGCAACGACGATCGGCCCCAACCCTCAACGGCTGGCGCTGACCGCGCTCGGCTTCAGCGGCGCGACGCCGGCGGCGGGGATCGACGCCGAGGTCGTCCAGTTCGCCGATCTCGACGCGCTGAAGGCGGCCGGCGATCTGACCGGCAAGATCGTCTTCATCGACCACGCCATGCACGCCGCACAGGACGGATCGAGCTACGGCGCGTTCAACGCGATTCGCACCGCCGGCCCGGCGATCGCCGCGAGCAAGGGGGCGGCCGCCTATCTCCACCGCTCGCTCGCCACCGGCCCGGCGCGGCTACCGCACACGGGCGTCACCCGCTGGCCCGACGGGGTGAAGCCCATCCCGGCGGCGGCGCTGAGCGTCCCCGACGCAATGCAGCTCGCGCGGCTGGTCGCCGCCGGTCCGGTGCGCCTCCACCTCGTCCTGACGCCGCGCGACCTCGGCATGGGCACGTCGGGCAATGTCGTCGGTGAGATCAAGGGCACCGGGCCCGATGTCGTCCTCGTCGGCGGCCATCTCGACAGCTGGGACCTCGGCACCGGGGCGATCGACGACGCGGCCGGCGTGGCCATCACCATGACCGCCGCGTGGGACATCGCCAGCTCGATCGCGCTCGGCTATCTGCCGCCGCCCAAGCGCACGATCCGCGTCGTCGCCTTCGGCGACGAGGAGGCGCAGGGGCCGCTGGGCGGCGCGACTTACCTCAAGGGCCATCCCGAGACGGTTGCCCTCGCGCTCGAGGCCGACTTCGGCGGCGACCGCGTCTGGTCGCTGCGGACGAGCGTCAACCCCGCCGCCAAGGCGCAGGTCGCGCAGTTGGCCCGCCTCCTCGCCCCCCTGGGGGTGGCGGCCTCGCCGCTGCCGGCGTTCGGCGGCACCGACATCGAGGCGGCGGCCGAGGGCGGCGCGGGGGTGATCGACCTCGCCCAGGACGGCACGCATTATTTCGACCTGCACCACAGCGCCGACGACACGCTCGACAAGATCGATCCGGCGGCGCTCAACCAGGCCGTCGCCGCTTACGCCGCGACCTTGTGGTGGGCGGCGAACGTCGACAGCGACCTGCGCCCGGCCAAGGCACCGTAAGCGCTGGCAGCCGGCGGCACGAATGGCTAAATGCGTGTCCTGACGGGGGAATGAGGTGCCGCTGACCGACGTCGGATTCCTGAGCCACCTGCTCGCCGCGATCGGCTTCACGACGCTGGGCCTGAGCGTCGTGGCGCAGCGGTCGCCGAACCGGGCGAACCTGTGGCTGGTCATCGCCGCCATCGCCACCGCCGGCTGGGCGGCCGACTTCGTCATGGCCGCGCGTTTCGGCGGCATTTACGTCGTGCTGCTGTCGCCGGCCGAGACGCTGCGGACCGCCGCGTGGATCGCCTTCCTCGTCGCCCTGCTGCGGACGTCGTGGGAGCTCGACGACCGGCTCAGCTCGTCCTTCGTCATCGCCAGCGCCATCGGTTTCGTCACCGCCATCCAGCTCGGGCTCGACCTCGTCGACGTCGCCGGGCGGCCCGGCATCTCGCTGCACGCGCAGCCGCTGATCGCCGCGCTGTTCGTCATCAGCCGGCTGACGGTGGCGATCAGCGGCCTGGTCCTGATCCACAACCTCTACGTCAACGCCGAACCCGGCAGCCGCACCGGCATCCGCCTGCTGTGCGTCGGGCTGGCCGGCTTCTTCGGCTACGATCTCAACCTGTATACGATCGAGTTCCTCCTCGGCGAACAGTCGGCCGACCTGTTCAACATCCGCGGCGCGGTCGACATGCTGACGGTGCCGCTGCTGCTGCTGTCGGCGCGGCAGGCATGGGTCGCGCGCGTCCAGGTCTCGCGCCAGGTGGTCTTCCACACGCTGTCGATGTCCATCATCGGCGGCTATCTGATCGTCATGGCGCTGCTCGCTTATGGCCTGCGCCTGGTCGGCGGCGACTGGGGCCGGCTGCTGCAGATCAGCTTCCTGTTCGCCACGACCGTGCTGGGCGGCTTCGTCGTCCTGCTGCCGCGCTTCCGGGCGATGCTGCGCGTCCAGATCGCCAAGAACTTCTTCGCCTATCGCTACGACTACCGGGTCGAATGGCTGCGCTTCATCAACACCGTGTCGGGCATCGACGCCGCCGACCGCGCGCGGCTGCCCGAGCGCGTCGTCGAGGCCGTTGCCCGCGTCGTCGAATCCCCGGGCGGCGCCCTGTTCGCGCCCGGCGACGACGGCGACTTCCAGGTCGCCGGCCAGTGGGACTGGCGCGGCTTCGGCGGCGGACCGGTCGCGGTCCACGGCGACCTCGCCCGCTACCTCGGCGAACGGCAGCGGATCGTCGACCTCGACGAGCTGCGCGGTGGCACCGGCGACTATGACGGGCTGTCGGTGCCGGCGTGGGCGGCCGACGACCGCGGCGCCTGGCTGATCGTGCCGCTGCTCCACCGCGAGGCGCTGCGCGGCTTCATCGTCCTCCAGCGGACGCTGGCGCGGCGGACGCTGAACTGGGAGGATTTCGAGCTGCTGCGGACGCTGGGACGCCAGGCGGCGAGCTACCTCGCCGAGGCGACGATGCAGGCAGAGCTCGACGAGGCGGGCAAGTTCGACGAGTTCAATCGCCGCTTCGCCTTCATCATGCACGACATCAAGAACCTGGTCAGCCAGCTCAGCCTCGTCGCGCGCAATGCCGAGCGCCACGCCGACAACCCCGCTTTCCGCGCCGACATGGTGGCGACGCTGCAGGGCTCGGTCGGCAAGATGAACGACCTGCTGGCGCGGCTGGCGCAGCGCACCGCCGGGCGGTCCGACGGCAGCGAGGCGGTCGACATCGGCCTGCTGCTGGCCGACCTCGTCGCGACCAAGGCGCGCGAGCACCCCGCGCTGGCGCTCGACCTTGACGAGGAGCAGCAGTTCATCACCGGCGACCCCGTCCGCCTGGAGGCGCTGTTCGGCCATCTCATCCAGAACGCGATCGACGCCAGCGCCGCCGATGGACCGATCGCCGTCACCCTGCGGCGGGCGGCCGGCGAGGCGGTCGTCACCATATCCGACGTCGGCTGCGGCATGTCGCCGGCGTTCATCCGCAACGAGCTGTTCAAGCCGTTCCGGTCGAGCAAGCCCGGCGGCTTCGGCATCGGCGCCTATGAGGCGCGCGAGATCGCCCGCGCCGCCGGCGGCAGCCTGCGCGTCGAAAGCCGCGAGGGCGAGGGCTCGACCTTTACCATCCGCCTGCCGCTCGCCATGCTGATCACGCCCGGCGGGGCGAACGTTCCCCGGCCCGGGCCGGCCCAGCAAAGGATCAATGCGTGAATGACGTGACGCGCAAGCTGCTCGTCGTCGAGGACGACGAGGGGCTGCAGCGCCAGCTGCGGTGGAGCTACGATGACTATGAGGTCGTCATCGCCGGCGACCGCCGGGCGGCGATCGCCGCGGTCGAGGCCCATGCCCCGCCGGTGGTGACGCTCGACCTCGGCCTGCCGCCCGACCCCGACGGCACCAGCGAAGGGTTTGCCACGCTGGAGGCGATCCTGGCGGCGCAGCCGGAAACCAAGGTCATCGTCGCCTCCGGCCACGGCGCGCGGGAGAGCGGGCTGAAGGCGATCGCCGGCGGCGCCTTCGACTTCTACGCCAAGCCGATCGACATCGACGAGCTCGGCATGATCGTCCGCCGCGCCTATCACGTCTACGACCTGGAGGCGGAGAACCGCCGCCTGCGCGCCGCCGGCGGCGGCACCGACGTCCTCGGCGGCATCGTCACCGGCGCGCCCGAGATGCTCAAGGTCGCGCGGATGATCGAGCGCGTCGCCACCGCCGATGTCTCGGTCATGCTGCTCGGCGCCAGCGGCACCGGCAAGGAACTGCTCGCCCGCGGCGTCCATCAGGCCTCGCTGCGCGCCGCCAAGCCCTTCGTCGCGATCAACTGCGCGGCCATCCCCGAGAACCTGCTCGAGGCCGAGCTGTTCGGCTATGAGAAGGGCGCCTTCACCGGCGCGGTCAAGACCACCGAAGGCAAGATCGAGCTGGCCGAGGGCGGCACGCTGTTCCTCGACGAGATCGGCGACGTGCCGCTGCCGCTGCAGGTCAAGCTGCTGCGCTTCCTGCAGGAGCGGGTGATCGAGCGCATCGGCGGTCGCAAGGCGATCCCGGTCGACGTCCGCATCGTCTGCGCGACGCACCAGGATCTCGAGAAGATGATCGCCGAGGGCCGCTTCCGCGAGGATCTGTATTACCGGCTGGCCGAGATCATCGTCCGCATTCCCAGCCTCGCCGAGCGCCATGGCGACGCGACGCTGCTCGCCCACCACTTCCTCACGAAATTCTCGCGCGAGCACGGGCGCAGCTTCAAGGGCTTCACCCCGGCCGCACTGGCGGCGCTGACCGACTGGCACTGGCCGGGCAATGTCCGCGAGCTGGAAAACAAGATGAAGCGGGCGGTCATCATGGCGGAAAACCCCTTCCTCGACGCCGCCGACCTCGACCTCGGCGGGCACGAGCCGGTGTCGCTGACGCTGAAGGCGATCCGCGAGGAGGCCGATCGCAAGGCGATCCGCCTGGCGCTGGCCCGGACCGAGGGCAATGTCTCGACCGCCGCCAAGCTGCTCGGCATCAGCCGGCCGACATTGTACGACCTGCTCAAACAATATGAGATCGAGGGGTGAGCCTTGCGCTTGGCCGCGTCGCCTCCTAAACCGGCCGCCGGTCGGAGCGTGGCGCAGCCTGGTAGCGCACTTCGCTGGGGGTGAAGGGGTCGCAGGTTCGAATCCTGTCGCTCCGACCAGTCGCTCAGCCCCGCGGGTGGAGCTTCGCCAGTTCGACGTAACCCGCCGCCCCCGCGCGGTTGCGCGCGATGTCGCGCTCGGTCAGGTCGCGGACATATGCTGCCGGGCGTCCGGCCCATAGCTGGCGGCGCGGCACCCATTTGCCCGGCGTCAGCAGCGCCCCGGCGGCGAGCATCCCGTCGGTCTCGACGATGCACCCGTCCATGACGATCGCGCCGAGCCCGACGAAGCTGTGGTTCTCCAGCCGGCAGCCGTGGATGACCGCGAGATGCCCGATCAGGCAGTCGTCGCCGATGAAGGTGCCGTCGGTCGACCGCGTGACGTGCACGACCGTCCCGTCCTGGATGTTCGACCGGGCGCCGACGACGATCGGCGCGACGTCGCCGCGCAGCACGGCATTGTACCAGACGCTGGCCCCCTCCCCCAGCGTCACCGCGCCGATCACCTGCGCGCCGGGCGCGACGAAGGCACCGCGGCCAAGGGTCGGCATCACCCCGGCGAACGGGTGAAGCGGCATCAGTCGCCGGGCTCGGGGTTGTCGATCGAATAGACGATGTGGCGGGCGAGCGGATGCGCGGCGTTGATGTCGGGATGATCGAAGTCGAGATCGGGTCGGCGCGCCATGCCGAGCTTTTCCATCAGCCGCCACGACCGCTCGTTGCCCGGCACGGTCATCGCCACGACCGTCGCCAGACCATAATCGACGAAGGCGACGTCGAGCGCGGCGCGCGCCGCCTCCTCGGCATAGCCCTGGCCCCAGTCGCCGCGGGCCAGCCGCCAGCCGATCTCGACCTCGCCGAAGATCGGCGACGCGACCATCACCGGCTGGATGCCGGTGAAGCCGATGAAGCGGTTGTCGGCCAGCCGCTCGATCGCCCAGAAGCCCATGCCGGTGCCGGCGATCGCCGGCGCGCTGCCGGTCGATCGCGGCATCGGTGTCGCGCCGACCGAGCAGCGTCGGGAACCAGGCCATGACGCGCGGGTCGGCGCCCATCGCCGCGAAGGGGGCGCGGTCGGCGTCCTGCCACTGGCGCAGGCGCAGGCGCGCCGTGACGATCCGCCCGGCGGTGTCGCGGGCGACCGTCATGGGAACAGCGGCGCCTGCGCCAACCCGCTCGTTTCGGGCAGGCCGAGCATGACGTTCAGGTTCTGCAGCGCCTGCCCGCTCGACCCCTTGACCAGGTTGTCGATCGCCGCGACGACGATGGCGCGGCCGGGCACGCGGTCGGCGAAGACGTTGACGACGGCGTGGTTCGAGCCGCGGACCATCCGCGTCGCCGGGGCGACGCCGTCGGGCAGGACGTGGACGAACGGCTCGTCGGCATAGCGCGCGACAAGCGCGGCGCGCAGGTCCTTGGCCTGATGCCCGGTCTCGACGATCATCGTCACCAGCTCGCCGCGGTTGATCGGCACGAGGTGCGGCGTGAAGCTGATCGTCACCGGCGCTCCCGCGGCGCGGGCGAGTTCCTGCTCGATCTCGGGCATGTGGCGGTGGCGCCCGATCGCGTAGGGCGCGACCGCCTCGGCGACCTCGACGAACAAATTCGCCTCCTTCAGGCTGCGGCCGGCGCCGCTCACGCCTGAAAGCGCGTTGACGGTGATCCGTTCCGACGCGACCAGCCCCGCGGCGACGAGCGGCAGTAGCGCCGAGCAGCACCGCCGTCGGATAGCATCCCGGGCAGGCGACGATCCGCGCGTCCGGCAACGCGGCCCGCGCGAACTCGGTCAGGCCATACACCGCTTCCGTCAGCAGCGCCGGGGCCGGGTGCGCGCCGCCGTACCACTCGGCATAGGTCGTGGCATCCCGCAGCCGGAAATCGGCCGACAGGTCGACGATACGCGGCCCGCTCACGCCGCTGAGAAGCTCGGCCGACGCCGCGTGCGGCAGGCAACCGAAGACGACATCGACGGCGGCGAAGTCGACCTCCTCGGCCCGCACCAGCCGCGGCAGCTGCGGGAACATGGCGAAGTGCGGCCAGACGTCGGCCATCGCCTGCCCGGCCTTGGCGTTGGCCGACAGGAAAGCGATCTCGACCCCCGGGTGGCCGAGCGCGAGGCGGACGAGATCGGCTCCGGTGTAGCCGGACGCGCCGAGAACGGCGATGCGGATCGTCATAGGCGCGCGTTAGGCGATGGCGCGGCGGTCGACAAGGCGCAGCTTGCTCCATCCGCGCCTGTCAGGGTAGTGGCGCGGCCGGCAAAAAGGGGGAAGCCGGGGTGCACAGCTTATTTTCCGTCGTGATCGTCTTCGTCGTCGTCATGGCGGTCGCCAATGCTCTCCTGGATGCAAAGGGCGGCCGCAAAAGCTCGGGGGGCCGACGTGGCCGGGTCCATGCGAAACCTCTGATGACGGACCGCGAGGTCAAGTTCTGCCGCTTGCTGCGCGATGTCGCCGCCCCGCTCCACGTCGCGCCGCAGGTCGCGATGGGAGCCCTGCTCTCGGTCAGCAGCAGCGACCGGTCGTCGTGGCGCGCGACCCGCAACAGCTTCGACCGCAAGATCGTCGATTTCGTACTGCTCGACGACGACGGCAGGGTCGAGTTGATCGTCGAACTGGATGACCGGACGCACCTTCGCGATCGGGACGCCGATCGCGATCGCCTGACGGCACAGGCGGGCTATCAGACCCTTCGCGTCAACGGCGTGACGGCGCGCGACCGCGCGATGCTGCGAACGGCGGTCGACAACGCTCTCGGACGCGCCGTGACGTGGCAGCCACCCGCCGGCGAATGCGGAGCGGCGTTGCGACGGGCTAAGCCAGCAGCCGCGCCGCGTCGCGAGCGAAATACGTCAGCACCCCCGAACACCCGGCGCGCTTGAAGCCGGTCAGTACCTCGATGATCGCCTTGTCGCGGTCGAGGACGCCGGCCGCGACGGCGGCCTGCATCATCGCATACTCGCCGCTGACCTGATAGGCGAAAACAGGGACTTCGAAGCGGTCCTTCACGCGGCGAACGATGTCGAGATACGGCAGGCCGGGCTTGACCATGACGCTGTCGGCCCCCTCGGCAAGGTCGAGGGCGACCTCGCGCAGCGCCTCGTCGCCGTTGGCATAATCCATCTGGTACGTCTTCTTGTCGCCCTTGAGATAGCCGCCCGACCCCACCGCGTCGCGGAACGGGCCGTAGAAGGCGCTGGCGTACTTGGCGGCATAGGCCATGATCTGGACGTCGTGGAAGCCCTCGGCCTCGAGCGCGGCGCGGATCGCGCCGACGCGCCCGTCCATCATGTCCGACGGCGCGATGATGTCGGCGCCGGCGCGCGCTTGATTAAGCGCCTGCTGCACCAGCACCTCGACCGACGCGTCGTTGACGATGCGGGCCTGTGCGTCGAGCAGCCCGTCGTGGCCGTGGCTGGTGTAGGGGTCGAGGGCGACGTCGGTCAGCACGCCGATCGCCGCGCCGCTGTCGCGGATCGCGGCAAGCGCCCGGCACATCAGGTTGCCGGCGTTGAGCGCCTCGCGCCCGTCGTCGCTGCGGTCGCCGGCGGCGGTGTTGGGGAACAGCGCGAGGCAGGGGATGCCGAGCGCCGCCGCCTCCTTCGCCGCCGCGCCCAGCAGGTCGACCGACAGCCGCTCGACGCCGGGCATGGTCGCGATGGGCTCGCGCGTGTCCCGCCCCTCGGTGACGAACAGCGGCCAGATCAGGTCGGCAGGCGTCAGGATCGTCTCGGCGACCAACGCCCGCGACCAGGCGTGGGCGCGGCTGCGGCGGAGGCGGAGCGCGGGGTAAGCAGCGTGGTTCATCGACCCCGGTTAGCCGCCCTCGACCCGGCTGTCACGCGGCCGCGTGGCGACGGCGGCGGGCGAGCCCGGTGGCGGCAAAGCCGGCGATCATCAGCGTCCAGGCGGCAGGCTCGGGCGTGCCCGACGCGAGCTGCCACGTGCCACCCCAGGCGGCGGGTTGGTCGGTGCCGTTGTCGAATCCCCAGCTGGTAACGCCGAGGTCGTGGAAGTCCGGGTCGCTGAGGAAGCCGAGCGACACCGCCGTCAGCCGACCATGGACGAAGTCGAGCGCACCGCCCGATGCCGCATCGGGCACCTCGAACGAATTGCCGGAGTCGCCAGGCGTCACCGACCAGTGAAACGTCGCATAGCCGTCGAAGATCATGTCGTTGGTCAGCACAAAACGGCCGGTGAAGCCGTTCGGCGGAGCGGCAGGGTAACCGGCGACGGGATCGCCACCGACACTGCCGAGATGCACGCTGCCGTTCACGATTACCGGCGTTCCGACCGCCGGCCCGATGACATACGGCGGGTCCGACATCGAGTAGGTGACGACGCCGCGGCCGTGGAACGTCACGTCGGTGATCGCGGCCGCGGCGACACCCGCCTGAGCGAGGGCACCGGCCGCGAAGATTCCGATCCACCTGCCCATGACGCACCTTCCAGCTGCCGTCACAAGCTAACACGTCGCCGGGACCGGCGCGAGTATTGGTGGCACGGTCCGGGGCGGCTAAAGCCGCACGGTGAGCGCCCCCGTTCTCCTGTTCGACTCCGGCGTCGGTGGCCTGTCGGTGCTGGCCCGGGTGCGCGCGCGCCGCCCCGACCTGCCGCTGGTCTATGTCGCCGACAATGCCGGCTTTCCTTATGGCACCAAGAGCGAGGCCGAGGTCGGCGCGCGCGTGCCGGCGCTGCTCGGGCGTCTGGTCGAGCGCTACCGGCCGGCGCTGGTGGTCATCGCCTGCAACACCGCCTCGACGATCGCGCTGGCCGGCGTCCGCGCCGCGCTCGACGTGCCGGTCGTCGGCACGGTGCCGGCGATCAAGCCGGCGGCGGCGCTCAGCCGCACGCGCGTCATCGGCGTCCTCGGCACCGAGGCGACGGTGCGCCAGCCCTATGTCGACCGTCTGGCGGCGGAGTTCGCCGCCGACTGCACCGTCGTCCGTCACGGCTCGGCGCGGCTGGTCGAACTGGCCGAAGCCAAATTGCGCGGCGTGACGGCGGCCGCAGGCGACTACCGCCGCGAGCTTGACGGCCTGCTGGCGCGACCCGATGGCGACCGGATCGACACTGTCGTGCTGGCCTGCACCCACTTCCCGCTGGTCGAGGACGACCTCGCCGCCGTCGCGCCGCGCCCGCTCGCCTTCGTCGACGGGGCCGAGGGCATCGCCCGTCGCGTCGCCACCCTGCTGCCGACGCGCGATGGAGCGGCCGGCCCCGGGCGGGCGGTGTTCACCCGTGCCGACGCCGCGGTTGACGCCCTCGCCCCTGCCCTCCACAGCTTCGGCCTCGCCACCGTGGAGATCCTGTGACCGACGCCGAGCTGATCGAGCGGATGAACCGCCGGGGCCCGGCGACGGCCCGGCTGCTCGGCACCCGCATCCTGGCGATCGACCGCGACGCCGGCACGGTGCGGATGAGCTTCGAGCCGCGGCCCGAATTCTGCAACCCGATGGGCAATGTCCAGGGCGGCTTCGTCACCGCGATGCTCGACGACTGCGCCGCGATCGCCGCGGTCATCGCTGCGGGCAGGCGCATCGTCGTGCCGACGATCGAGCTCAAGACCAGCTTCTTCGGCGTCGTGCCGCTCGGCCGGCCGGTGTTCGGTACCGGGCGCTGCCTGAAGCTCGGCCGCCGCGTCGCCTTCATGGAGGCCGAACTGGCCGACGCCGACGGCCGGCTGCTGGCCAAGCTGTCGACCAGCGCCATCCCGACGCCGATGCCCGACGATGCCGTCCTGGTGGAGCAAGCATGACCGTAGTGATCGAACGCCGCGGCCGCGCCCTGTGGCTGACCCTCGACCGGCCCGCCGCGCTCAACGCGCTGACGCGCGACATGGCCAACACCGTGCAGCGGGCACTGTACGACAGCATCGGCGACACCGCCGTCGACCGCGTCGTCATCGAGGGGGCGGGCGAGCGCGCCTTCTGCGCCGGCGGCGACGTCGTCGCCATGCACGCCGCCGGCCGCGCCGGTGCCGAGGGCTGGGAGGGGTTCTTCCGCGACGAATACCGGATGAACCAGACCATCGCCCGCTATCCCGATCCCTATGTCGCCATCCTCGACGGCATCACCATGGGCGGCGGCGTCGGCCTGTCGATCCACGGCCGTTTCCGCGTGGCGACCGAACGGACGCTGTTCGCCATGCCCGAGACGGCGATCGGCATGATCCCCGACGTCGGGGCGACGCACGCCCTTGCCCGCCTGCCCGGCGCGATCGGCGCGTGGCTCGGCCTGACGGGCGCGCGGCTGCAGGCGGCGGACTGCCGCTACGCCGGCATCGCCACCCATTTCGTGCCCGTCGAGCGGCTGCCGCTGCTGCGCGAGCTGCTCGCGGCCGGCGACGAGCCGGTCGAGCAGGTGCTGGCGACGCTCGACACCGACCCCGGCACGCCGCCGCTGGCCGCGGTGCGCGACGCGATCGACTTCCATTTCGGCCACGATTCGGTCGAGGCGATCGTCGCCAGCCTCGATCGCGGCGACGACTGGGCGCAGGCCCAGGCGGCGGCGATCCGCGCGCTGTCGCCGACCGCCTCCAAGCTGACGCTGCGCGCGCTCCGTGCCGGCGCCGGCGCGTCGATCGAGGACGCGCTCAGGACCGAGTTCCGCGTCGTCAGCCGCATCCGCACCGGCCATGATTTCTACGAAGGCGTGCGCGCGGTGCTGATCGACAAGGACAAGACCCCGCGCTGGTCGCCGGCGACGCTGGCTGCCGTCGCCGACGGCGACCTCGATTCCTATTTCGCCGAGCCGGCGAGCGGCGACCTCCGCTTCGACTGATTGCGACACCGGGCTAAAGCGGGCGGCGCCGCGGCCGTTTCCCCTGTCGGGTCCGCCTCACCGGGCGGCCGCAGCATTGGGGACCCCGCCATGAAGCCGATCATCGCCCTCCTCGCCGTGTTCGCCGCCATGCCGGCACAGGCCGTCACGCTCAACTTCGACGACCTGCCGTCGTCGGCGGCCTTCCAGTCGTACGGCGGCTTCACCTTCGACAACTTCTATGCGCTCGACGGGCGCACCTTCGTCCCGTCGGGCTATGCCAATGGCGTCATCAGCCGCGAGAATGTCGCGTATAACGGCACCGGCTATGCCGCCTCCATCACCGGCGCGGCGCCGTTCAGCCTGACCAGCGCCTATCTGACCGCGGCGTGGAACGACGGCCTGAACGTCAGCGTGACGGGAACGCTGAACGGCGCCGTCGCCTTCGCCCAGTCGTTCGTCCTCGACACCGCCGCGCCGCTGCTGGCGATCTTCGATCATGCCCGGGTCGACCGCGTCACCATCGTCTCGTCGGGCGGCGTCCACCACGACGGCTATGACAGCGGCTATGGCACGCAGGTGGCGATCGACGACTTAACGCTGGAGCACGTCGGCGGCGCCGCCCGGGGCGACACGACGGTACCCGAGCCCGCGACCTGGGCGCTGATGCTCGCCGGCATGGCCCTGACCGGCGGCGCGCTGCGGCAGCGGCGGCCGACGCCGGCCTGAGCCGGGGCCGGCCGCGTCCCGCGCCTAGGCCCGGATGAAGGCCAGCAGGTCGGCGTTGATCGTGTCGGCATGCGTCGTGTGCATGCCGTGCGGCAGCCCCTCATAGCTCTTGAAGGTGCCGTGCCGCAGCAGCTTTGCCGACAGCGGTCCGGCGTCGGCATAGGGTACGATCTGGTCGTCGACGCTGTGCATGACGAGAACGGGCACGTCGATCGCCTTCAGGTCCTCGGTGAAGTCGGTCTCCGAGAAGGCCTTGACGCACTCGTAGTGCGCCTTGATCGACCCCATCATCCCCTGCCGCCACCAGTTGTCGATGACGCCCTGGCTGACCGCCGCGCCGGGGCGGTTGAAGCCGAAGAACGGACCGGCCGGCACGTCGCGATACAGTTGCGCGCGGTTGGCGGCGACGCCGGCGCGGAAGCCGTCGAACACCTCGATCGGGGTGCCGCCGGGGTTCGTCGCCGACTGGACCATGACGGGCGGCACGGCGCTGATGATCGCCGCCTTGGCGACCCGGCCGGGCTTGGCGCGGGCGACATAACGGACGACTTCGCCGCCGCCGGTCGAATGACCGACATGGACCGCGTCGTGCAGGTCGAGGGCATCGGTCAGCGCGGCGACGTCGGCGGCATAAGTGTCCATTTCGTTGCCGCCGTCGGTCTGGCTCGACCGGCCATGGCCGCGGCGGTCGTGGGCGACGACGCGGAAGCCGTGGCCCAGGAAGAACATCATCTGGTTGTCCCAGTCGTCGGCGCTGAGCGGCCAGCCGTGATGGAAGGCGACGACCGGCGCGTCCTTCGGCCCCCAATCCTTGTAGAAGATCTCGCACCCGTCGCTGGTCACGATCGTGCTCATCTCGCGCTCCTCAAGCTGGCCGATGGTTACGGCGGTGCCGACCATAAGCGGCAAGCATGACGATCGCGTAACGCCGCGCGCCTATTCGGCCGGCTTGACCTGCCCGCCGACGCGGCCCGAGCGTTCCAGCTTGCCCCAGCCGACGCTGCGGACCGCGCAGCGCCGAGGTGATGGCGCGGACGACGACATAATACATCACCTGGCGGTAGCCGAAGCGCTGCGGCAGCATCAGCCACAGCAGCCGCCAGCGCTCGTGCGCCTCGAGACCGAAGGCGACCACGCCCGACAGCAGGTCGATCGCGCCGAACGCCAGCCAGTACAGGCCCATGCGGACGACGTCGTGCTGCGTCGCCGCCCAGCCGTGCGCCTGCACCGCCAGCACCGTGGCGATGACGCTGGCGATCAGCGCGAGGTCGATCACCGGCGAGACGGCGGCGAAGATCACCTGGAACAGCGATCGCCTGCGGCAGGCCGATGCGCGCCAGCCCGCGCGGCCGGCCGCTGGCGAGCACGGCGCGGTGCTTCCACAGGCATTGCAGCGTGCCGAACGCCCAGCGGAAGCGCTGCTGGGCGAGCGCCGCGGAAGCTTTCCGGCGCCTCGGTCCAGGCGACGGCGTCCTGGTCGTAGCGCACCTGCCAGCCGGCGCGCTGGATGGCGATGGTCAGGTCCTGGTCCTCGGCGAGCGTGTCGGGCGGGTAGCCGCCGACCTCGCGGATCGTCGCTGCCCGCCACGCCCCGACCGCGCCGGGCACGACGGTCATCGCGTCCAGCCGCGCCAGCGCCCGCCGCTCGAGGTTCTGCGCGGTGATATATTCGAGCGCCTGCCAGCGGGTGACGAGGTTGACGCGGTTGCCGACCTTGGCGTTGCCGGCGACCGCGCCGACGCGCGGGATCGACGAACCAGCGCGCCAGCCGCGCGATCGTCGTCGGTTCGAACTGGGTATCGGCGTCGAGCGCGACGACGACTTCGCCGCGTGGCCAGCGCCAGCCCCTGGTTGAGCGCGCGCGCCTTGCCGCCGTTGGCCAGCGTCAGCAGGCGGACGCGCGGATCGTCGGCGAAGGCGCGCTGCGGACGATCTCGCTGGTCGCGTCGGTCGACCCGTCGTCGATGACGATGACCTCGATCCGCACGTCGCTGCTGGCCAGCACGCGGCGGACCGAGGCCTCGATCACCCGCGCCTCGTTGAACGCCGGGATCAGCACCGAGACGAAGCGGTTCGGGTCGATCGACGGCGGACGACGCCGGCCTCGCGCCGCGCCTGCCACAGGGCCAGCGCCGACAGCGTCAGCGCCCGGCCGATGCCGAGCGTGATGGCGACGGCGAACAGCCACTTCAGCCCGATCGATGACGACGTCGATCATGTCGAACAGGGCGAGGTCGGTCTTCGACGCGGCGAGCTCGTCGGGCGGCAGCGCCGGCATGACCTGCGCCGGCGACAGGCCGATCAGCGCGCTGGCCGGGACGAAGCGGTAGCCGCGCGCGCGCAGCTCGTCGATCAGGATCGCGGCAGCGCGGCGATCGTCTGGCTGCGGTCGCCGCCGCCGTCGTGGAGCAGGACGACGTTGCCGCTGCGCTCCAGCGTCGCGCCCTCGACGCCGCTCGATGGTCGACTGGACGATCGCCGGAACGCCCGGGCGCTTCCAGTCGCCCGGGTCGACGTGGAGGCCGACGGTCAGATAGCCGAGCTGCCTGGGCGACGGTGACGGGGTCGATCTCGTCCGCCGTGGTCGGCTCGGCGTCGCCGAAATAGGGCGCGCGGAACAGCCGCATCGACCGCCCGGTGAACGCCTCGAACAGCCGCTGGGTGGCGTTCAGCTCGAGCCGCGTCTCGCGCGCCGTCGCCTCGCCCAGATTGGGATGGGTGTAGGTGTGGTTGCCGACCTCGTGCCCCTCGGCGATCTCGCGGCGCAGGATGCCGCGTTCGGGCAGGGCATTCTCGCCGATGACGAAGAAGGTCGCCGGCGCATGCTTGGCCTTCAGGATGTCGAGGATCTGCGGCGTCCAGTTGGGGTCGGGGCCGTCGTCGAAGGTCAGCGCGACGAGGCCGGGGCGGTAGCCGGCGCGCTCGATGGCATACGGCAGCGGCAGCTGGACGAACCTGGAATCGACGATCAGCCCATGGGCATCGACCGTCACCGTCCGCCGCCCCGGCACCGGGGTCGCGCCGACGTGGAGGATCTCGCCAGCGCCCTCGATGTCGACGTTGGTGCCCGCCGGCATCGCCGTCACCGCCGCCGCCGGCACCGGGCCGGGATGGCTGCGGCCGAAGACCTTCCACACCGTCGGGTCCTCGGTCCCCAGCCGCCACAGGGCGAAGGCGTTGATGCCCAGCGCGCGCGTGGCGAGCATCTGGTTATGGACGCTGATCGCATCGAGCAGCCACACGGTGTGCGGCTTGCCGCCGCCGTCGTACTGGAAGGTCCAGTTGCCGGTCGCGGTGTCGAAGCGCGGCATCACGCTCGATTCGTGCGCGGTCAGCAGCGCCTGCTCGACCGAGGTCGAATCGGTCCCCGACTTGGCCCAGTCGTAGGCGTAGCTGCCGAGCGCGACGACGATCTTTTCCGGCGGGATGCCCCGCGTGTCGCGGGTGACCGTCTGGATGAACCACGGCTGCGACGCGATCGGCCCGGGATCGTGGTCGGGATCGCTCTCGTCGTAGACCATCAGGAACAGCCGGTCGACGGCGGCGGCATAGGCGCGCAGATTCCAGTCGCTGTCACCGACCGGCACGGCGACGGCCAGTTTCCAGCCGCGCCTGGCGCAGCGGGCATGGGCCTCGCGCAGGAAGGCGAGATAGTTGCCGTGCGCCGAGGCGGGCAGGCTTTCGAAGTCGAAGAACATGCCCTCGACCCCCAGCCGGTCGGCGGCAAAGCCGTTCTCGAGATTGTCGAGCAGGCGCTTGCGCTGCGCCGGGTCGGCGAGCAGCCGGGCCGCCCCCTCGCCGTCCCACTCGCCCTGGATGGCATTCTGGATCATCGGCACGATGCGCGGCCGCGCCGCCGCCGCGGCGATGATCCGCCGTCCGCGCAGGTCGGGGAAGCGCGTGACGATATGGTCGGGGCCGGTGACCGACACCCAGGCCGGGATCAACCAGTCGAGGTCGCCGATGTGGCGCTCGAGGCTGGCGGCGCTGGCGTCGTCCCACGGCGCGTGGAAGCCGACCGCGAGCGGCGCGCCCGGCCGCGGTGCCGGCTTCGCCAGCCACCAGGCCCGGCGCAGCGCGTGGCTGACTTCGCGGCGGGTGTCGTGCGCGAGCTGGCCGAGGTCGCGGACCGGCGGGCGCTCGACGGTGAAGGGTAGCGGCGCGCCGGCCGACGTCGAGGCGATCGAGGTGACGAACAGCCCGATGGCCGAGCAGATCAGCAGCACGAAGGCGGTCACCGCCACCCCGAAGCGGCGACGGCGGCGCCCGCTGGGATCGTGGAAGACGGCGCGTTCAGCCATGGAGCAGGGAGTTCATCGGTCGCCGCGGTTGGGTTTCGCCGCCGCCTTAGCGCAACCGGGATGAACGCGCGATAGTTACCTCGCCGCGCGCCCGGCGCCCGCTAGTGGAGTAACGACGATGAGCCTGTTCGGAACCATCATGGACAAGATCTTCCACCATCCGCTGGCCAAGGCGGCGACCGCGCCGCCGGTCGCGCCGTCGCCTGCGGGATCGGAGCTGTTGGCGAAAGCCCCGGCCGCGCAGGTGCCGCCGCAGCCGGTCGACGTCGAGGCAGTGCTGACCTCGATGGCGCAGAACGGCAATGGCGGTAACTGGCAGAGCTCGATCGTCGACCTGCTCAAGCTGCTCGGCCTCGACTCCAGCCTCGACGCGCGCAAGCAGCTCGCCGACGAACTCGGCGTCCACGCCGGCGCGCCGGGATCGGCCGAGGAGAACATCGCCTTGCACAAGGCGGTCATGGCCAAGCTCGCCGCGAACGGCGGCAAGGTCCCCGACAGCCTGCGCTAGATACGAAGCGGGCCGGGTCGTCGCCGACCCGGCCCGTCGCGTTCAGAAGGTCGAGAGGCCTTAGCGGCGGGCGCTGATCAGCCAGCCGATGAGGACGCCGACGGCGATCCCGCCGACGAGCGTCGCGATCGGCTGCTCCTGCACCGTATCGCGCACCGCCGGGGCGATCTTTTCGGCATACTGGCGACCCTGCTCGCGCGCCTTCTGGACGTAGTCCGGGGCGTTCTCGGCCCAGTCGTTGACCGCGTCCTTGGCCTTGCCATAGGCGTCCTGCACCTTCGCCTTGGCGTCGCCGAAGACCTGCTGGGCCTGGCCCTTGGTCTCGTCGAACGCGCCCGACGCCTGGGTCTTGGTGTCGCCCGTGACGTCACCGATCACGCCCTTGGCCTTGCCACCGAACTCGTTCAGGGCGCCTTCGACCGTATCGCTGTTGATCGCCATGATGTTTCTCCTCTCGGGATGAAGTCTCGACCGGCCCAACCTTGCGACCGGGCCCGCGCCGATCTCAACGGGGCTGAAACGAATTAGTTCACTCGCGCGCGGTCATTCGTCGGCATTTACCCGTCCGCGCGCCGCTTTCACCTTCGCGCGCACCGTCTTGCCCGTCAACCGGCGGGTCTTCGACGCCGCCGTCGGTCGCGACGGCCGTCGCTTGACCGGGGCGATCGCCGCCGCGGCGATCAGCGCCACCAGCCGGGCGCGGGCGTCGGCGCGGTTCCGCTCCTGCTCGCGAAAGCGCTGCGCCGTCAGGACGATGACGCCATCCTGAGTCAGACGGCTGCCGGCCAGTTTCATCAGCCGCACGGCGACGGCGTCGGGCAGGCTGGGCGAGCGTCGCGCGTCGAAACGAAGCTGCACCGCCGAGCTGACCTTGTTGACGTTCTGCCCGCCCGGGCCGCTGGCGCGGATGAAGCTTTCGACCAGCTCGTCCTCGGCGATGGCGATTTCGGGGGTGACGACGATCATCCCCGCCGCCTACCCTATCCGCTCGTTCGCGTCACCGGAGCCGCCAGATGATCACCGTCCACCACCTCAACAACTCGCGGTCGCAGCGCATCCTCTGGCTGCTCGAGGAGCTGGGTACCGGCTACGACATCAAGTTCTACCAGCGCGATGCCGCGACCAACCTCGCCCCGCCCGAGCTGAAGGCGGTCCACCCGCTGGGCAAGTCGCCGGTGATCGAGGACGGCGACCTCAAGATCGCCGAGTCGGGGGCGATCGTCGACTATCTGATCCGCACCTATGGCGAACATCTCGCCCCGGCCGCCGACGATCCGCGCCGCGAGGACTATGTCGAGTGGCTCCACTTCGCCGAGGGCTCGGCGATGCTGCCGTTCATGCTCAAGCTCTATACCTCGCGCCTCGGTCACGCCGCCGCCCCGCTCGCGCCGCGGATCGACGAGCAGGTCGCCAGCCACCTCGACTTTTTCGATGCCAGTCTCGGCGACAAGGAGTGGCTGATCGGCGACCGGCTGACCGGCGCGGACGTGATGATGTCGTTCGTCGCCGAGATCGCCGCCGCGCAGGGGCTCGCCGGCCCCTACCCGCGCATCGTCGACTATGTCCGCCGCATCCAGGCGCGGCCCGCATGGCAGGCGGCGCTCGCCCGTGGCGGCCCCTACCTGTTCACGCTTCCGGCGCCGTCAGCCACAGTCGCGCCAGCCGCGGCCACAGCAGGTTGAGCGCGAGCCCCGCCATGACCAGCACGCCGGCGCCGAGCTTCCACGCCGGCAACGGTTCGCCGAGCACCAGCGCCGCCGTCCCCAGGCCGAACACCGGCACCAGCAGCGACCAGGGCGCGACGGTCGCCGCCGGGTAGCGCCCGAGCAGAAAACCCCAGGCGCCGTAGCCGAACATGGTATTGCCGACCGCCTGCCAGACGACCGCCGCCCACGTCCCCGCGCCGGCGCCCCGCACGCCGGCAACCATCGCCGGCCAGCCCTCGCGCAGCAGGGACAGGGCGAACAGCGGCGGCACCGCGAACAGGCTCGCCCAGACGACATAGGCGAGCATGTCGACCCCCGCGCTGCGCCGCTGGACGATGTTGCCGCACGCCCACGCCAGCGCCGCGCCGAGAACGAGGGCGATGCCGCCGATCGTCGTGCCGCCGTCGCCATGCGCGGCAATGACGACGAGACCCGCCGCACCCAGCGCCAGCGCCGCGACCTGCACCGGCTGCACCCGCTCGCCGCCGAGCCACAGCGCCAGGCCGATGGTGAAGAAGACCTGGGTCTGGACGATCAGGCTGGCCAGGCCCGGCCGCGACGCCGCCGCCGATGGCGATGAACAGCAGCCCGAACTGGCCGACGCCGATCAGGACGCCATAGAGGGCGAGGCTGGCCAGCGGGACCGCCGGGCGCTTGAGCAGGAACACGCCGGGCACCGCGGCAAGGGCGAAGCGCAACGTGGCGAACAGCAGCGGCGGCAGGTGACCCAGTGTCAGGCGGATGACGACGAAATTGGTCCCCCATACCGCCACGACGGCGAGCGCGAGCAGCGCGTGGCGCGGGCTGAGCGCCGTCACCCGTCGCGCCGCAGCGCCAGCAGGTGGAACGCCGCCGCCGCCCCGGCCATGGCCACGGCGATGACCAGCGCCAGCGCGTGCGGTGTCCCATCGTCGAACGCGCCGGCGATGGCGGCGGCGAGCGCCCCGGCGCCGAACGACGCCGAACCGATCAGCGACGACGTCGCGCCCGCTCGCGATGGGTCGACCGCCAGCGCGCCCGCGGTCGTGTTCGCCGCGACGAAGCCGTAGGACGTCAGCGCGACGAACAGGCAGCGCGAGCACCGGCCACTGCCCCAGCGTGAAGGCGGCGACGACCAGCGCCACGCCGGCCGCGACCCCGACCAGCGTCGCCACCGCAAGGATACGGTCGCTCTCGTAGCGGCGCAGCAGCGAGCGGTTGACCTGGCTCGACCCGATCACCCCGACGGCGATCGCGGCGAAGGCGCCGGCAAAGGCGTTCGGGCTGAAGTGGTACTGGGTGATCAGCAGCCCCGGCGCCCCGCCGACATAGGTGAACAGCGCCGCGCCGTTCAGCGCCCCGCCGAGCAGGTAGCCGAGCAGCCGGCGCTGGCGGAACAGCGCGAGGTACGAGGCGGCGACGCTCTCGTCGTCCCGCCGTCGCCGTGGTCGCTCCCGACCGGCTCTCGTCGAGGCGCCAGGCGACAGCGACCGCCATGGCGACGCCGAACGCCGCCAGCACGGCAAAGATGATCCGCCACGAGGCGAAGGTGACCAGCCACGCCCCGACCGTCGGCGCGATCATCGGCGCGACGCCCAGCACCAGCGTCAGCAGCGAGAAGATGCGCGCCGAATCCTGGTGGTGATAGCGGTCGCGGACCACCGCGCGCGCGACCACCGGCCCGGCGCAGGCTCCCAGCGCCTGCACCAGTCGGCCACCGATCAGCCAGCCGATCCCCGGCGCCAGCGCGCAGCCGAGCGAGGCGGCGGCATAGACGGCGAGCCCGATCAACAATGCCGGCCGTCGGCCGACGCGGTCCGACACCGGGCCATAGACTAGCCCGCCGACCGCCATGCCGATGAAGAAGGCCGACATCGTCTGCTGGACCGCCGCGGCCCCGACGTCGAAGCTGCGGCCGATTGCCGGCAGGCTGGGGAGATAGAGGTCGATCGACACCGCCCCCATCGCCGTCAGCGCGCCCAGGAGCACGATCGAGCCCGAGCGTCGGCTGCGCGGGTTGCGTGCGTGCGGGGGGCGGGCTAGCGAAGGTCATCGCGACGCCGTGTACCGGCAGTTGCTGCGCTGCAATAGCGCCGATGTTGGGGAGAGACGCCTGTGACCGCGATCAATGCCGTGACCGACCTGACGATCGAAGGCGACATCGGCGTCCTGACCATCAATTCGCCACCGGTCAACGCGCTCTCCGCCGACGTCCGCGACGGCATCGCCGGCGGCATGGCCGCGGCGGTCGCCGACGATGCGGTCAAGGCGGTCGTCCTGATCTGCGCCGGCCGCACCTTCATCGCCGGCGCCGACATCAGCGAGTTCGGCAAGCCGCCGCGCGGCGCCGCCCTCCACGACGTCCAGGCGGCGATCGAGAACAGCCCCAAGCCCGTCGTCGCCGCGATCCACGGCACCGCGCTGGGCGGCGGGCTCGAGGTCGCGCTCGTCGCCCACTACCGCGTCGCCGTGCCGAGCGCGAAGTTCGGCCTGCCCGAGGTCAAGCTCGGCCTGCTGCCCGGCGCCGGCGGCACGCAGCGCCTGCCGCGCGTCGTCGGCGCCAAGCAGGCGCTCGAGATGGTCACCACCGGCACGCCGATCGGGGCCAAGGCCGCGGCGGAGTTCGGCCTGATCGACGCGATCGTCGACGACCTGCGCACGGGCGCGGTCCACTTCGCCCGGCGCGTGCTCGCCGAGAACCTGCCGCTGCGCCGCGTCCGCGACAAGCCGGTGCTGGGCGTCGAGGACGGCATGTTCGACGCCTACCGCAAGGCCAACGCCAAGGCCTTCCGCGGCTTCGAGGCGCCCGAGGCCAACATCCAGTGCATCGAGGCCGCCGCCACCCTGCCGTTCGACGAAGGCATGGCGGTCGAGCGCAAGCTGTTCATGGGGCTGATGACCGGCCTCCAGTCGCAAGGCCCAGCGCTACGTCTTCTTCGCCGAGCGCCAGGCGAACAAGGTCGACGGCGTCGACGCCAGCGTTCCCTTGCTGCCCGTGCAGTCGGTCGGCGTCATCGGCGCGGGCACCATGGGCGGCGGCATCGCCATGAACTTCCTCAACGCCGGCGTGCCGGTGACGATCGTCGAGACCAAGCAGGAGGCGCTCGACCGCGGCGTCGCCACCATCCGCAAGAACTACGAGAACACCGCCGCCAAGGGGCGCATGACCGCCGCCGACGTCGAGCGGCGCATGGGCCTGCTGTCGCCGACCCTGGAGATGGACGCGCTGTCCGCCGCCGACCTCGTCATCGAGGCGGTGTTCGAGAATATGGACCTGAAGAAGCAGATTTTCGCCAGGCTCGACGGTATCGCCAAGCCCGGCGCGATCCTGGCGTCGAACACCAGCTATCTGAACGTCGACGAGATCGCCGCCGCGACGTCGCGGCCCGACCATGTGCTCGGCCTGCACTTCTTCTCGCCGGCGAACGTCATGCGCCTGCTCGAGGTCGTGCGTGGCGCCAAGACCGACGGCCAGGTACTGGCCACCGCGATGGCGACGGCGAAGACCATCGGCAAGGTCGCCGTCGTCGCCGGCGTCTGCCACGGCTTCATCGGCAACCGCATGTTGAGCGCCCGCCAGACGCAGGCGATGCAGCTGATCGTCGAGGGCGCGCTGCCGTCCGACGTCGACCGGGTGCTGTTCGACTTCGGCTTCCCCATGGGGCCGTTCCAGATGTCGGATCTCGCCGGATTGGACATCGGCTGGTCGGCGGAAACGTCCAAGGGCGAGACGATTCGCGACCGGCTGTGCGAAGCGGGCCTCCGCGGGCAGAAGAACGGCCGCGGCTTCTACGACTATGACGCGCAGCGCAACCGGACGCCCTCGCCCGTCGCCGAGAAGATCATCCTCGACTATGCCGCCGAGCGTGGGGTCAACCGCCGCCACATCGACGACGCCGAGATCCTCGAGCGCTGCCTCTACCCGATGGTCAACGAGGGCGCGAAGATCCTCGAGGAAAAAATGGCGCAGCGGGCGAGCGACATCGATATCGTCTGGATCAACGGCTACGGCTGGCCGGTCTATCGCGGCGGCCCGATGTTCTGGGCTGACTCGGTCGGGCTCGCGACCGTCGCCGCGGCGCTGACCCGCTACGGCATGGAGCCGGCGCCGCTGCTGGCGCGTCTTGCCGCAGAGGGCAAGGGCTTCACCGGGCAGTTGTAACCTTTACGGCGGCGGCCGCGTACCTACCTCGGCACGGACATCAACAACCGCCGAGGCTTGCCATCGTGATCTCGCGTCGTTCCTTCGCCGGCCTGACGGTCGCCGCCGTCGCCGTTCTCCCCGTCGCCCGCGCCTTTTCGGGAGCGCGCGCCGCGACGGCCGAGCGTTTCGAGGTCTCGCTGACCGAGGCGCAGTGGCAGGCGAAGCTGTCGCCGGCTGCCTTCGAGGTGCTGCGCCACGAGGATACCGAGCGTCCGTTCACCTCGCCGCTGCTCGGCGAGCACCGCCGCGGCACCTTCGCCTGTGCCGGCTGCGCCCTGCCGCTGTTCAGCAGCGCGACCAAGTTCGACAGCGGCACCGGCTGGCCAAGTTTCTATGCGCCGCTGAAGGATGCCGTTCGCACCCGCAATGACACGACGCTCGGCTTCGCCCGCACCGAGGTCCATTGCCGCCGCTGCGGCGGGCACCTCGGCCATGTCTTCGACGACGGGCCGAAGCCGACCGGGCTGCGCTACTGCATGAACGGGGTGGCGCTGACCTTCGCGCCCGCCACCGCTTGAAGGAGAGAGACGTGAAGAAAATCCTGCTCGCCGGTGTCGCTGCCGGCGTCCTCGCCGCTATCGCCACCGCTCAGGTTCCTGCCGCCTCGGCGGCGATGCACGTCGTCCCCGCCCCGGCCAGGGTGATGCCAGCGGCCGACGCGCCGGGCGTCGCCGTCTTTGCCGGCGGCTGTTTCTGGGGCGTCGAGGGCGTGTTCGACCATGTCGCGGGGGTCAAGAGCGCGACCTCCGGCTATGCCGGCGGCGCAGCGACGACGGCGCACTACGAGATCGTCGGCACCGGCCTGACCGGCCATGCCGAATCGGTTCGCGTCGTCTACGACCCGAAGCAGGTGACCTACGGCCAGCTGCTGAGGATCTACTTCTCGGTGGCGACCGATCCGACCCAGCTCAACCATCAGGATCCCGACGACGGCACGCAGTATCGCGGCACGATCTTCGCCCAGAATGCGGCGCAGGCCGAGGAGGCGAAGGCCTATATCGCCCAGCTCAATGCGGCGAAGGCCTATCCGCGCCCGGTCGTGACGACGGTCGAGACGGGCAAGCCCTTCTTCCCGGCCGAGGGCTATCACCAGAAGTTCCTCGAGCGGAACCCGACCTACCCGTACATCGTGTACAACGACCTGCCCAAGGTCGCAGCACTGAAGCAGCTGTTCCCGGGCGTCTACCGCGGCTGACCTGATCCCCTCCCGCGAGCGGGAGGGGAGTTGCCTTACGCGCTCGCCGCTTCCTTGGCGAAGACGCGGATCGGTTCCTTGGTGCCCTCGACGACGTCCTTGTCGATCATCACCTCGTCGACGCCGTCCATGCCGGGCAGGTCGAACATCGTGTCGAGCAGGATCCCTTCCAGGATCGAGCGCAGCCCGCGCGCGCCGGTCTTGCGCTCGATCGCGCTCTTGGCGACCGCGACCAGCGCGTCGTCGGTGAAGCCCAGCTTGACGCCTTCCATGTCGAACAGCTTCGCATACTGCTTGACAGCGCGTTCTTCGGCTCGGTCAGGATCTTGACCAGCGCGGCCTCGTCGAGGTCCTCGAGCGTCGCGATCACCGGCAGACGGCCGACGAACTCGGGGATCAGGCCGAACTTCAGCAGATCCTCGGGCTCGCACTGGCGCAGCATCTCGCCGGTGCGGCGCTCGTCGGGCCCGGCGACGTGCGCGCCGAAGCCGATCGACTTGCCCTGCAGGCGGTCGCCGATGATCTTCTCGAGCCCGTTGAACGCGCCGCCGCAGA
The DNA here is from genome assembly GCA_963847215.1 of uncultured Alphaproteobacteria bacterium. GTDB lineage: Bacteria > Pseudomonadota > Alphaproteobacteria > Sphingomonadales > Sphingomonadaceae > Polymorphobacter_B. The sequence continues at coordinate 6,602 of CAWJZA010000003.1, read as the reverse complement.
TGAACAGGATGTTGGTCGTGTCGACCTGGAGGAACTCCTGCTGCGGATGCTTGCGCCCGCCCTGCGGCGGCACGCTCGCGGTCGTGCCTTCCATCAGCTTGAGCAGCGCCTGCTGGACGCCCTCGCCCGACACGTCGCGGGTGATCGAGGGATTGTCCGCCTTGCGGCTGATCTTGTCGATCTCGTCGATGTAGACGATGCCGCGCTGCGCCCGCTCGACGTTGTAGTCCGACGCCTGGAGCAGCTTGAGGATGATGTTCTCGACATCCTCGCCGACATAGCCGGCCTCGGTCAGCGTCGTCGCATCGGCCATGGTGAAGGGCACGTCGAGGATGCGCGCCAGCGTCTGCGCGAGCAGCGTCTTGCCGCAGCCGGTCGGGCCGACGAGCAGGATGTTCGACTTGGCGAGCTCGACCTCGGCGCCCTTGGCGCCGTGGTTGAGCCGCTTGTAATGGTTGTGCACCGCGACCGACAGCACGCGCTTGGCGTGGCTCTGGCCGATCACATAATCGTCGAGCACCTTGCAGATTTCGCGCGGGGTCGGCACGCCGTCCTTGGTCTTGACCAGCGCGGACTTGGTTTCCTCGCGGATGATGTCGTTGCACAGCTCGACGCATTCGTCGCAGATGAACACGGTCGGGCCGGCGATCAGCTTGCGCACCTCGTGCTGCGACTTGCCGCAGAACGAGCAGTAGAGCGTGCTCTTGGAGTCGCCGCCGCTCAGCTTCGTCATGAGTTCCCTTTCGCGCACTCGGGCGCATCCTAGCGGGCTGTCGCCGCGCGGCAACCCGGTAATCGGCACCCGCTGTCACATTAACGACACGGACGCCAACCGGAGATGAATATCGGCCGGTCAGGCGGCCTTCAGCGCGTCGCCCTCCAGCGGCGCCGGGCGCTTGTCGAACACCTCGTCGATCAGGCCGAACTCCTTGGCCTCGTCGGCCTCGAGGAACTTGTCGCGCTCCATCGCGCGCTCGATCTCCTCGATCGGCTGGCCGGTGTACTTGGCGTACAGCTTGTTCATCCCGTGCCGGATGCGCAGGATTTCCTTGGCCTGGATCTCGATGTCCGTCGCCATGCCCTGCGCCCCGCCCGACGGCTGGTGGATCATGATCCGCGCGTTGGTCAGCGCGACGCGCATCCCCGGCTCGCCGGCCGCGAGCAGGAAGCTGCCCATCGACGCCGCCTGGCCGATGCACACCGTGCCGACCTTGGGCCGGATGTATTGCATCGTGTCGTGGATCGCCATGCCCGCCGTGACCACGCCGCCCGGCGAGTTGATGTACATGAAGATGTCCTTCTTCGGGTTCTCCGATTCCAGGAACAGCAGCTGCGCGATGATCAGCGAGGCCATGTGATCCTCGACCTCGCCGGTGACGAAGATGATGCGCTCGCGCAGCAGGCGCGAATAGATGTCGAAGCTGCGCTCGCCGCGGTTCGACTGCTCGATGACGATCGGGACGAGGCCGGCGGTCAGGTCGTGATGGTCGGGCATAAACGCTCCGTGGGCGGTGGCAGGCAGCTAACATCGGCGCGAAGGCGGAATGGTTCAAGCCCCGCCCCCGCACCGCCGTTTGCCGGTGACTATTCCGTCGCCGCGGCCTTCTTCGCGCGCTTCGGCTTGGGCGCCGTCACCACCTCGTCGACCGCCGCCTGCGGCTCGCTGGCTGCCGCTTCCTCGGCACCGGCGGCAATCGCGGGATCGACGACCGCGGCCTTCTTCGCGCGCGGCTTCTTCGCCGGCGGGGCCGCGGCGGCGGGCGCCTCGTGCGCTGCCGGCGTCGCCGAATGGTCGTGGGAATGACCATGGCCGTGGTCATGGTCGCAGTCGGGGCCATGGACGTGGCCGCCGGGCGTCTCGTCGTCGCTCTCGATCGCCGCCTGCAGTTCCTCGCGCGTCACCATGCGCTCGGTCACCTCGGCGCGGCCGAGCAGGAAGTCGACGACCTTGTCCTCGTACAGCGGCGCGCGCAGCTGCGCCGCCGCCATCGCATTCTCCTGGAAGTACTTGACGACCTGCGGCTGCTCCTTGCGGTCGTAGCGGGCCGCCTCCTGGCCGATCAGGCGGTTCATCTCGGCCTGGCTGACCTGGACGCCGTTGGCCTGGCCGATCTCCGACAGCAGCAGGCCGAGGCGGACGCGGCGCTCGGCGATGCGGCGATACTCGGCGCGGTCGTCGTCGGAGGGGGCGTCCTCCTCGGCCTCGACCTGGCGCCAGATGGCGTCGAACTCGGCATCGACCATCGACGGCGGCACGGCGAAGTCGTGGCCGGCGGCGAGCGTGTCGAGCAGCTTGCGCTTCATGTGGGTGCGGGTCATCGCGGCGAGTTCGCCGGCGACCTGGTCCTTCAGGATTTCGCGCAGTGCGGCGATGCTGTCGATACCGAACTTCTGGGCGAAGGCATCGTCGAACGCCGTCGCCTCGACGATGTCGATGCCGGTGACGGTAACGGCGAACTCGGCGTCGCGCCCGGCAAGATAAGCGACATTATAATCGGCCGGGAAGGTGACCTTGACCGTCCGCTGGTCGCCGGCGGTGGCGCCGACCAGCTGGTCCTCGAAGCCGGGGATCAGCTGCCCCGACCCGAGCCGCACGCGCATGCCCTCGCCCTTGCCGCCGTCGAAGGCCTCGCCGTCGACCGTGCCGACGAAATCGATCGTCAGGCTGTCGCCGGTCGCCGCGACATGACCTTCGGGCGCGGGAGTGAAACTTTCGGCCTGCGTCGCCAGCCGGGCCAGCGCGGCGTCGATGGCGGCATCGTCGGCCTCGACGACCAGCTTCTCGAGCACGATGCCGTCGATCTGCGGTGCGTCGATCGTCGGCAGCACCTCGACGGCGACCTTGAAGTCGACGTCCTGCCCGGGCGCCGGCGGCGCGGCGAGGTCGATCTGCGGCTGCATCGCCGGGCGCAGCGCGTGCTCGGCGATCAGCTGCTGCATCCCTTCCTGCACCGCCTCCTGCAGCGCGTCGTTCATCAGCTGCGCGCCGTGCATCTTGCGGACGAGGTTGAGCGGCACCTTGCCCGGGCGGAAGCCCGGCATGCGGACCTGGGCGGCGACCTTGCCGAGCTGGGCGTCGACCTTGGCGTCGAGGTCGGCGGCGGGGACGTGAACGCTGTATTCGCGCTTCAGGCCTTCGTTCAACGTCTCGGCGATACGCATGGTCGGTCTTTCTGAATGGCTGCGGGCGTGGTGCGGGCGAAGGGACTCGAACCCCCACATCTCACGATACTGGTACCTAAAACCAGCGCGTCTACCATTCCGCCACGCCCGCGAAGGAAGCGAGCGTCTATACCAGCGGTACCCGCCCACGCAAGAACGCGCGCGATCCGGCGGGATCGCGCGCGCTCGTCGGCCGGTGGACGGCTGGCGCGCCGCCTATTCTGCGGCCTGCTTCTCCGCGTGCGGCTGCGCCATCTGGCGGTGCCGCTCGGCCACCGTCGGCCACGGCAGCAGGTGCGCCATCAGCGCCTGGAACTTGTTCTTCAGGCCGGCAACGACATGGTCGTCGTCGGCCATCAGGGCGTCGAAGCCAGCCCGCGCGACGGGTGCCGGATCCATCTTCTTGTCCTGGCCGACGTCGGTATCGTCCATCTCGGCGCGGTGGAAGAAATTGGTCTCGGTCGGTCCGGGCATCAGCACGGTGACGACGACGCCCTGGTCCTTGAGCTCGTTGCGGATCGCCTCGCCCCAGTTGTCGAGATAGGCCTTGGTGCCGTTATAAACCGACTGGAACGAGCCCGGCATGATCCCGGCGATCGAACCGGTGATCAGGATCCGGCCCTTCCCGTGCGCCGCCATGCCCTGCGCGACATGCTTGACCAGCTGCGTCGTCGAGATGACGTTGACCGCGATCATGTCGTACTCGACGTTGATGTCGGTCTCGGTGAATCGTCCGCCGAGCCCGAAACCGGCGTTGGCCGCCAGCGCATCGAGCGGGCGACCGGCGCCGTCGATCGCGGCGATCAGGCTTTCGGTGCCGCCGCGGTGCGCGAGGTCGGCGACGTGGGTCATGACCTCGGCACCCTCGCTGCGCAGCGTCGCCGCCGCCTGCTCGATGCCGCCGGCGTCTTCGGATGTGATCAGGATGTCGAACCCGTTCTGGGCGAACAGTCGGGCTAGTTCGAGGCCGATGCCACTCGAGGCACCGGTGATGACGGCGAACTGGTTATTGGCCATGATGAGGCTCCTGCGGGGGATATGCTCCCCGACAACCGGCCACGCGGCGGCCCGTTCCCGGGTTGTTTCGCCCGCAAACTGAAAGGCTTGTCGATGATCGCTGCCGTCCTGCTCGGGCTCGCCGCCGCTGCCGACGGAAACCTGCGCGACCTGTGCCCCGATCGACCGGGCAAGCTGACGCCGGCGTGCATCGTCGATGCGGGGCACCTCCAGGTCGAGACGGCGCTCGGCGACTTCACCCACGACACCAGCGGCGGCGGCGTCACCGACACGACCGCGGTGGCGAACACGCTGCTGCGCTACGGCGTGACGCAGCACCTCGAGCTGCTCGCCGGATGGACGCCGTTCGTCCACGCCCATTCGCCCGGCGCAGCGGCGATCGACAGCGTCGGCGACGTCACGCTGGGTCTGAAGCAGTCACTGCTTCATCCTGATGGCAAAGGTTTTTCCCTCGCGCTGCAGCCCTTCGTCACCCTGCCGACGGCGAAGGCGGCAGTCGGCGTCGGCAGCACGGTCGAAGGCCTGATCGTACCGGTGACGCTGAGCCTGCCCGCCGACTTCCAGCTCGGCCTGTCCCCCGAGATCGACCGCATCGCCAATGCCGGCGACCGCGGCCACCACGCCAGCTACACCCTGATCGGCGGAGTCAGCCGCCAGTTCGGCGCGGTCAACGCCGGGGTCGAGCTTGCCGGCACCCACGACGACGATCCCGCCGGACGGACGACCAAGGCCACCGCCGACCTGTTCGCCGCCTACATCCCCAAGGCGCATCCGACCTTCCAGTTCGACGCCGCCGCCTATGTCGGCGTCAACCGCGACACGCCGGCGATCGAGGTTCAGGTCGGAGTGTCGCACCGCTTCTGACCTTGTCGCGGTGCAGAAGGTCAGCTATGTTGACCTAAACAGCCTTGGGAACGATCATGGTCGCCGGTCTGCCCGTCTCGCTCGACGACAAGTACCGCTTCACCGACGGCCGGGTGTTCCTGTCCGGCACGCAGGCGCTCGTCCGCCTGCCGCTGGTGCAGCGGGCGCGCGACCGGGCGGCGGGGCTGAACACCGGCGGCTTCATCTCGCGGCTACCGCGGCTCGCCGCTCGGCGGCTACGACCAGGAGCTGTGGCGGGCGAAGAAGCTGCTCGCCGCCGAGAACATCGTCTTCCAGCCCGGCCTCAACGAGGAGCTCGGCGCGACCGCGGTCTGGGGCACGCAGCACGTCGGCCTGCGCCCCGGCGCGACGGTCGATGGCGTGTTCGGCATCTGGTACGGCAAGGGCCCGGGCCTCGACCGCGCGATGGACGTCGATCAAGCACGCCAACGCCGCCGGTACGACGCCGCACGGCGGGGTGCTCGCCATCGTCGGCGACGACCATGGCGCCAAGTCGTCCACCCTGCCCCACCAGACCGACCACAATTTCCAGGCGGCGTTCGTCCCGTTCCTCGCCCCCGCCAGCGTCCACGAGTTCGTCGAATACGGCCTGCTCGGCATCGCCATGAGCCGCTTCGCCGGCACCTGGGTCGGCTTCAAGGCCACCGCCGATACGGTCGAGACGTCGGCGACGGTCGACCTCGCCAACGAGCAGCGGTCGATCATCCTGCCGCCGTTCGACTTCCCCGAAGGCGGCGTCGGCATCCGCGGCAACGACGTCTGGCGCGAGGAGGACACCCGCCTCCAGCGCTACAAGGGCTTCGCCGCGCATGGCCTTCGCCAAGGCCAACGGCATCGACCGCCGCGTCTGGGACACGCCGAACCCGCGCTTCGGCATCGTCACCACCGGCAAGGCGTTCGCCGACACGATGGAGGCGCTGACCGAGCTCGGCATCGACGAGCGCGTCGCGCCGCGAGATCGGCCTGCGCGTCTACAAGGTCGGCATGCCCTGGCCGCTCGAGCCCGACGGCATCCGCGCCTTCGCCGAGGGCCTCGAGGAAGTCCTCGTCATCGAGGAGAAGCGCGAGTTCATCGAGCACCAGCTGCGCTGGCAGCTGTACAACTGGCGCGAGGCCGTCCGCCCCCGCGTCGTCGGCAAGCACGACGAGGACGGCGACTGGCTGCTGTCGCCCGACAACGAGCTGACGCCCGGCACGATCGCCCACGTCATCGCCGCGCGCATCCAGAAATATTACGACACCGACGCGATCCGCAACCGGCTGGCGTTCTTCAACGACCAGGACGCGCAAGGCGGCGGCCTACGACACGCCGATCAAGCGCAGCGCCCTATTTCTGCTCGGGCTGCCCGCACAACACCTCGACCAAGGCGCCCGAGGGCGCGCGGACGCTGGCCGGCATCGGCTGCCACATCATGGCGCTGTGGATGGACCGCGCCGAGACCTTCACCCAGATGGGCGGCGAGGGCGTGACCTGGGTCGGCGAAGCGCCGTTCACCAGCGAGAAGCATGTCTTCGCCAACCTCGGCGACGGCACCTAT
>CAWJZA010000002.1:17500-266825 GCA_963847215.1 uncultured Alphaproteobacteria bacterium | reverse complement strand
GGTCGACGAACGGACCCTTCCAGACGGAGCGGCTCATCGGTTAGCCCTTCTTCTTCTTGGCGTGACGCGACCGGATGATCATCTTGTCGGTCGACTTGTTCGACCGCGTCTTCGCGCCCTTGGTCGGCTTGCCCCACGGCGTGACCGGGTGACGACCGCCCGAGGTCCGGCCTTCACCACCGCCGTGCGGGTGGTCGACCGGGTTCTTGGCGACGCCGCGCGTCAGCGGACGATGGCCGAGCCAGCGCGTGCGACCGGCCTTGGCGTGGTTGGTGTTCGAGTTGTCGGGGTTCGACACCGCGCCGACCGTCGCCATGCAATTGGCGTGGGTGTAGCGCTGCTCGCCCGAGTTCAACCGGATGATGACCATGCCGCGGTCGCGGCCGACGACCTGGACGAAGGTGCCCGCGGCGCGCGCCAGCTGGCCGCCCTTGCCGGGCTTGAGCTCGACGTTGTGGACGATGGTGCCGACCGGCATCTGGCCGATCTCCATCGCGTTGCCCGGCTTGACGTCGACCTTCTTGCCCGCGGTGACGCTGTCGCCGACGGCGAGGCGCTGCGGGGCGAGAATATAGGCCTGCTTCCCGTCGGGATACTTGACCAGCGCGATGAACGCCGAGCGGTTGGGATCATACTCGATCCGCTCGACCGTCGCGACGACGTCCCACTCGCGCCGCTTGAAGTCGACGATGCGGTACAGCTGCTTGTGGCCGCCGGCGATGCCGCGCGCCGTCGCGTGGCCCATGTTGTTGCGGCCGCCCGACTTGCGCAGGCCCTCGGTCAGCGCCTTGACCGGGCGACCCTTGTGCAGACCCGAGCGGTCGACGAGGATCAGCCCGCGGCGACCGGGGCTGGTCGGATTATATTGCTTGAGCGCCATCTCAGATCCCCGTCGTCACGTCGATCCGGTCGCCTTCGGCGAGCGTCACGATCGCTTTCTTCTCGTCCGAGCGCGTGTAGGGCTTGCCCTTGAAGCGCTTGTTCTTGCCCTTCTGGATCAGCGTGTTGACCGACAGGACGCGGACGCCGAACAGCGCCTCGACCGCGGCCTTGATCTCGGGCTTCGAGCGAATCCTTGGCGACCTTGAACACGACCTGGTTGAACTCGCTGACCAGCGTCGACTTCTCGGTGATGACCGGCTTCACGACGATGTCGTAATGCTTGAGGTCGATCGTGGCGGGTTGCGGCTTAGCCATTGACGCGCGCCTCCAGGGCAGCGACGGCGGCGCGGGTCAGCACCAGCATGTCGTGGTTGAGGATGTCGTACACGTTCGCGCCGACGGCCGGCATGATGTCGATCTTTTCGAGATTGGCGCACGCCATGCCGAAGTGCTGATCGACCGCAGCGCCATCGACGAACAGCCCGTTGGTCACGCCGAGCCCGGCAAGCCGCGCGAGCAGGGTCTTGGTCTTGGCCTCGCCGAGCGCGAAATCCTCGACGACCATCAGCTTGCCCTCGGCCGCCTTGACCGACAGCGCGATGCCGAGGCCGAGCCGGCGGATCTTCTTGTTGAGACCGGGATCGAAGTCACGGACGCGCGGACCGTGCGCCTTGCCGCCGCCGGTGAACTGCGGCGCGCCGCGGTTACCGTGACGGGCGACGCCGCCGCCCTTCTGGTTGCCGAGCTTCTTGCCGGTGCGGGCGACGTCCGACCGCTCACGCGCGCCGCGGGCGGTGGCCCGGCGCTTCTCGAGCTGCCATGTCACGACGCGGTGGAGGATGTCGACGCGCGGCTCCTTGCCGAAGACCGCCTCGTCGAGTTCGATATCGCCGCTGGCGGCGGCATCGAGGGTGCGTGACATCGAGCTTCATGGCTCAGCCCTCCTGCGTTTCGGTGTCGACTCGCCGGACGCGTCGACCTGGGGAGCGGCATCGTTCGCCGCCGACTTCAGCGACGCCGGATACGGCGCGTCGGCGTGGCGCGCGACCTTGACCGCGTCCTTGACCAGCAGCCAGCCGCCCTTGTGGCCGGGAACCGAGCCCTTGACGAAGATCAGCCCGCGCTCGACGTCGGTCGAGACGATCTCGAGGTTCTGCTGGGTGCGCTGGCGGTCGCCCATGTGGCCCGCCATCTTCTTGTTCTTGAACACCTTGCCGGGGTCCTGCCGCTGGCCGGTCGAACCGAGCGAGCGGTGCGAGACCGAGACACCGTGGGTGGCGCGCAGACCGCCGAAGTTCCAGCGCTTCATGCCGCCCTGGAAACCCTTGCCGACGGTGTCGCCGGTGATGTCGACGAGCTGGCCGGGGACGAAATGGTCGGCCGACAGCGACGCGCCGGCATCGAGCAGCGCGTCTTCCGACACGCGGAACTCGGCGACGCGCGCCTTGGGCTCGACCTCGGCGGCGGCGAAGTGGCCGCGCTCGGGCTTCGTCGTGTTCTTGGCCTTCTTGGCGCCGGCGCCAAGCTGCACCGCGACGTAGCCGTCGCGCTCGGTCGTGCGCTGCGACACGACCTGGCAGTCCTCGAGGCTCAGCACCGTCACGGGGACGTGGCGACCATCGTCCTTGAACAGGCGGGTCATCCCCATTTTCTTCGCGATCACGCCACTGCGCATGATCAATTCCTTTCCCTCAGAGGCCCCCGTGGGGGCATGACTAATTAAAGTTCGCTCCGCGTATGTTCAGTCGTATCTAGCTCTGCAGCTTGATCTCCACGTCGACACCCGCGGCGAGGTCGAGCTTCATCAGCGCATCGACCGTCTGCGGCGTCGGATCGACGATGTCGAGCAGGCGCTTGTAGGTCCGGACTTCGAACTGCTCGCGCGACTTCTTGTCGACGTGCGGCGAGCGGTTGACGGTGAAGCGCTCGAACCGCGTCGGCAGCGGGATCGGACCGCGAATCGCCGCACCGGTCCGCTTCGCCGTATCGGCGATCTCGCTGGTGGCCATATCGAGCACGCGGTGATCGAAGGCCTTCAGGCGAATGCGGATGTTCTGCGTGTCCATGTCAACCGATCAGTCAATTTACAAAAAAAGAGGCCCGGGCGAACCGGGCCGCTTCCGTCAGTCACGGAGAATCAACGGGAGAGCGGCCCTATACGCTTACTTGCTGATCGTTGCAACCACGCCCGACCCGACGGTCCGGCCACCTTCGCGAATGGCGAAGCGCAGGCCCGGATCCATCGCGATCGGCGCGATCAGCTTGACGCCCAGCTCGACGTTGTCGCCCGGCATGACCATCTCGGTGCCCTCGGGCAGCTCGACGGTGCCGGTGACGTCGGTGGTGCGGAAGTAGAACTGCGGGCGGTAGTTGGCGAAGAACGGCGTGTGACGGCCGCCCTCGTCCTTCGACAGCACGTAGACGGTCGCCTTGAACTCGCTGTGCGGCTTGATCGAGCCGGGCTTGCAGAGCACCTGGCCGCGCTCGACGTCGTCACGGCCGACGCCGCGGAGCAGCGCGCCGATGTTGTCGCCGGCCTGGCCCTGGTCGAGCAGCTTGCGGAACATCTCGACGCCGGTGCAGACCGACTTGCGGGTGTCCTTGATGCCGACGATCTCGACTTCCTCGCCGACCTTGACGATGCCGCTCTCGACGCGGCCGGTGACGACCGTGCCGCGACCCGAGATCGAGAAGACGTCCTCGATCGGCATCAGGAACGGACGGTCGAGCGGACGCTCGGGCTGCGGGATATACTCGTCGACGGTCTTCATCAGCGCGACGACGGCGTCGTGGCCGATCTCGGGACGCTTGTTGTCGAGCGCGCAGACCGCCGAACCCTGGGTGATCGGAATGTCGTCGCCCGGGAAGTCGTACTTCGACAGCAGCTCGCGGATTTCCATCTCGACGAGCTCGAGGATTTCGGCGTCGTCGACGAGGTCGACCTTGTTCATGAACACGACCATCGCCGGCACGCCGACCTGCTTCGCCAGCAGGATGTGCTCGCGGGTCTGCGGCATCGGGCCGTCGGTCGCCGAGACGACGAGGATCGCGCCGTCCATCTGCGCCGCGCCGGTGATCATGTTCTTCACATAGTCGGCGTGGCCGGGGCAATCGACGTGGGCATAGTGGCGGTTGGCGGTCTCATACTCGACGTGCGCGGTCGAGATGGTGATGCCGCGCTCGCGCTCCTCGGGCGCCTTGTCGATGTCGGCGTACGAGGTGAACGTCGCGCCGCCGGTCTCGGCGAGGATCTTGGTGATCGCCGCGGTCAGCGACGTCTTGCCATGGTCGACGTGACCGATGGTGCCGATGTTGCAGTGCGGCTTGTTCCGCTCGAATTTCGCCTTACCCATGATCCCTCATCCTTCGTCGAGTGTGTTGCCGCGCGCGGAAGGCGCGGCGTCTAGTGTCTGCTGCTGAAAAAGTAAAGCGCGGATCGGCGCTTAGGCCATCTTCGCCTTGATTTCCTCGGCGACGTTCGACGGCACTTCGTCGTAATGGCTGAACTGCATCGTGTACTGCGCCCGGCCCTGGCTCATCGAGCGCAGCGTGTTGACGTAGCCGAACATGTTGGCCAGCGGCACCTGCGCCTCGATGACCTGCGCGTTGCCGCGGCTGTCGGTGCCCTGGATCTGGCCGCGACGGCTGTTCAGGTCGCCGATGACGTCGCCCATGAAGTCCTCGGGCGTCACCACCTCGACCTTCATCACCGGCTCGAGCAGCTTGATGCCCGCCTTGGTCGCCGCCTCGCGCATGCCGCCGCGCCCGGTGATCTCGAACGCCAGCGCCGACGAGTCGACGTCGTGGTAGGCACCGTCATACAGCCGCGCGGTGAAGTCGATGATCGGGAAGCCGATCAGCGAGCCCGCTCGCGGCGACCTCGCGGATGCCCTTCTCGACCGACGGGATATATTCCTTCGGAATGTTGCCGCCCTTGACCTCGTCGACGAAGACGACGCCCGAGCCGCGCTCGCCCGGCTCGACCGAGAACTTGATGCGGCCGAACTGACCCGAGCCGCCCGACTGCTTCTTGTGGGTATAGTCGACGTCGACCTTCTTCGCGAGGCTCTCGCGGTACGCCACCTGCGGCGCGCCGACGTTGGCCTCGACCTTGAACTCGCGGCGCATGCGGTCGACGAGGATTTCGAGGTGGAGCTCGCCCATCCCCTTGATGATCGTCTGGCCGCTCTCGTTGTCGCGACGACACGCGGAACGACGGGTCCTCCTGCGCGAGGCGGTTGAGGGCGATGCCCATCTTCTCCTGGTCGGCCTTGGTCTTCGGCTCGACCGCGACCTCGATGACCGGCTCGGGGAACTCCATCCGCTCGAGGATGATCGGCTTCAGCGGCGCGCACAGCGTGTCGCCGGTCGTCACGTCCTTCAGCCCGACCAGCGCGACGATGTCGCCGGCATAGGCCTCCTTGATGTCCTCGCGGTTGTTCGCGTGCATCAGGAGCATGCGGCCGATCTTCTCGCGCTTGTCCTTGACCGAGTTCAGCACCATCGACGCCGCCTCGAGCTTGCCCGAATAGATGCGGGCGAAGGTCAGCGTGCCGACGAACGTGTCGGTCATGATCTTGAACGCGAGCGCGCTGAACGGGGCGTCGTCCGACGCCTCGCGGATCTCGTCCTCGTCCTTCATGTTGATGCCGTGCATCGGCGGAATGTCGAGCGGGCTCGGCAGATAATCGACGACCGCGTCGAGCAGCGGCTGGACGCCCTTGTTCTTGAACGCCGAGCCGCACAGCACCGGCACGAACGCGAACGCTCAGCGTGCCCTTGCGGATCAGCGCCTTCAGCTCGGCCGTCGTCGGCTCGGTGCCTTCGAGGTACGACTCCATCAGCGCGTCGTCCTGCTCGACCGCCATCTCGATCAGCTCGGAGCGCGCCTGGCGCGGCGGCGTCCTTGAGGTTGTCGGGAATGTCCTTGTACTCGAACTTGGCGCCGAGGCTCTCCTCGAGCCAGACGATCGCGCGGTTCTCGACGAGGTCGACGAGGCCGACGAAATCGCCCTCGAGGCCGATCGGCAGGTACAGCACCGCCGGACGCGCGCCGAGGCGGTCCTTGATCATCTGGACGCAGCGGTCGAAGTTCGCGCCGGTGCGGTCGAGCTTGTTGACGAAGCACATCCGCGGCACTTTGTACTTGTCCGCCTGCCGCCAGACCGTCTCCGACTGCGGCTCGACGCCGGCGACGCCGTCGAAGCACGCGACCGCACCGTCGAGGACGCGCAGCGACCGCTCGACCTCGATGGTGAAGTCGACGTGGCCGGGCGTGTCGATGATGTTGATGCGGTGCTCGGGGCCCTTGCCCTCTTCAGCCTTCCAGAAGCACGTCGTCGCGGCGGACGTGATCGTGATGCCGCGCTCCTGCTCCTGCTCCATCCAGTCCATCGTCGCGGTGCCCTCGTGGACCTCGCCGATCTTGTACGACTTGCCGGTGTAATAGAGGATGCGCTCGGTCGTCGTCGTCTTGCCGGCGTCGATGTGCGCCATGATGCCGATGTTGCGATAGCGATCGAGCGGGGTCGTGCGGGGCATGACGGTCAGCTCTGTCAGCAGGAGTTCGGGACCGCGACTACCAGCGGTAGTGCGAGAAGGCGCGGTTGGCTTCGGCCATGCGGTGCGAATCTTCGCGCTTCTTGACCGCGGTGCCGCGGTTGTTGGCGGCGTCGACCAGCTCGCCCGACAGCCGCGCGGCCATCGTGTGCTCGCTGCGGTTGCGCGCGGCACCGATCAGCCAGCGGATGGCGAGCGCCTGGCTGCGCTCGGGACGGACCTCGACCGGAACCTGATAGGTCGCACCGCCGACGCGGCGGCTGCGGACCTCGATGCCCGGCTTCACGTTCGCCAGCGCGTCGTGGAACACGCCGATCGGATCGCGGCGGGTCTTCGCCTCGACGGTGTCGAGGGCGTTGTAGACGATCGACTCGGCGGTCGACTTCTTGCCCTCGTACATCACGAGGTTCATGAACTTCGACAGGATCAGATCGCCGAAACGGGGATCGGGGAGAATTTCGCGCTTCTCGGGGCGACGACGACGGGCCATCTGTCTATCCTTACTTCGGGCGCTTCGCGCCGTACTTCGACCGGCTCTGCTTGCGATCCTTGACGCCCTGGGTGTCGAGGACACCGCGCAGGACGTGGTAGCGCACGCCGGGAAGATCCTTGACGCGGCCGCCGCGGATCAGGACCACCGAGTGCTCCTGCAGGTTGTGCCGCTCGCCGGGGATGTAGCCGATGACCTCGAAGCCGTTGGTCAGGCGGATCTTGGCGACCTTGCGGAGCGCCGAGTTCGGCTTCTTCGGGGTCGTCGTGTAGACGCGGGTGCAGACGCCGCGCTTCTGCGGGCATTCCTCCATCGCCGGCGCGGTCTCGCGCACGCGCTGGGGGGTGCGTCCCTTGCGAATCAACTGGTTAATCGTCGGCATCGAATCGTGTCATCCTGCTGTTCGGCAAAAGGCCTTGCGACCCGCCTACTCCAGACCTGAACCGCCCTCACGGCATAAGCGCGAACGGCCCTGTTGCCAGGACCCTCCGCGCGCAGCTCAGCCTGTCGTTCCTATGCCCGCAGCCGCGCGTCGAAGACGCCGGTCCGAAAGCGAAGGCCGCCTATACGGGCGGAAGCCCGCGCGGTCAACCACCTCGTGACTACATCGCCCCGTGGCAGTGCTTGAACTTCTTGCCCGACCCGCATGGGCACGGTGCGTTGCGTGACGTCGTCGCCAGCCATTCGGCGCGGGTCTCGTCGTCGATGTCGGCGAAAGCGGCGGCGGCGCTGCGGGCGACATCGAGCTGCGACACCGGCATGTTGCCGACCGGGCCGAAGGCGTCGCTCATCCCCGTCAGCGGATCGATGTGCGTCGTGACGAAGCTCGGCAGCGGCGGGGCATAGGCCTCGGGCTGCGTCTCGAAGCGGGCGTTGGCGAGCATCCGCGTGACGTCCTCGCGGACCGTCGTCAGCATCCGCTCGAACAGCGCGAACGCCTCCGACTTATACTCGTTGAGCGGCGTCTTCTGGGCATAGGCGCGCAGGTGGATGACCTGGCGCAACGCGTCGAGCGTCGCCAGATGCTCCTTCCAGTGATGGTCGAGCGCCTGAAGGAGGAAGTTCTTCTCGATCTGGATCCACGAGTTCGTGCGGCACGGCGGCGGCCTTGTCGGCCATCATCGCGTCCGACGCGGCGATCAGCCGGTCGACGAACATCTCCTGGTCGACGGCCTCTTCCTTGACCCATTCCCGCACGTCGACGTCGAGGCCGAGCGTCTCGCGGACCGCGGCGTCGAGCGCGTCGACGTCCCACTGTTCGGGATAGGTGTTCGGCGGGCAGTGGAGGCCGACGAGGGCGTTGACCGTCTCGTGGCGCATGTCGATCACGACGTCGCCGACCGCTTCGGAATCCATGATGTCGGCGCGCTGGTCGTAGACCACCTTGCGCTGGTCGTTCATCACGTCGTCGTACTGGACGACGTTCTTGCGCATGTCGTAGTTGCGCGCCTCGACCTTCTTCTGCGCCGTCTCGATCGCCTTCGAGATCCACGGGTGGACGATCGCCTCGCCCTCCTCGAGCCCGTTGTTCATCATCCGCGTCAGCATGTTCTGCTGGCCGAAGATGCGGAGCAGGTCGTCGTCGAGGCTGAGATAGAAGCGGCTGAGCCCGGGATCGCCCTGGCGGCCCGACCGCCCGCGCAGCTGGTTGTCGATCCGGCGGCTTTCGTGACGCTCGGTGCCGAGGACGAACAGCCCGCCGACCTGGCGCACCGCCTCGCGCTCGGCGAGCACCTCTTCCTTGATCCTTGCGGCGGCGGCATCGCGTTCCGGCCCGGGCGGCATATCGGCGAGTTCGCGCGTCACCCGCGCATCGTAGTTGCCGCCAAGCTGGATGTCGGTGCCGCGCCCGGCCATGTTGGTCGCGATCGTCACCGCGCCGATGCGCCCGGCCTGCTCGACGATATGCGCTTCCTGCTCGTGGTAGCGCGCGTTCAGGACGACGTGCTCGACCTTTTCCTTCTTGAGGAATTCGCTGAGCAGCTCGCTCTTCTCGATCGACACCGTGCCGACGAGGATCGGCTGGCCGCGCTCCTTCGACTCGCGGATCGTCTTGACGATCGCCTTGAACTTCTCATCGGCGTTCTTGTAGAATTCGTCGTCGACGTCCTTGCGCTGGACCGGCAGGTTGGTCGGGATTTCGACGACGTTCAACTTGTAGATGTCGAAGAATTCGGCCGCCTCGGTCGCCGCCGTACCGGTCATGCCGCCGAGCTTGGGGTAGAGCCGGAAATAATTCTGGAAGGTGATCGACGCCAGCGTCTGGTTCTCGGGCATGATGTCGACGCCTTCCTTGGCCTCGACCGCCTGGTGGAGCCCGTCCGCCCAGCGCCGCCCGTCCATCATCCGGCCGGTGAACTCGTCGATGATGATGACCTTGCCGTCGCGGACGATGTAATCGGTATCGCGCCGGTAGATCATGTTGGCGCGCAGCGCCTGGTTGAGATGATGAACCACCTGCGTATTCTCGTAATCGTACAGGTTCTCGCCTTCGAGCAGCCCGGCGGCTTCGAGCGCGCGCTCGGCCTTTTCGGTGCCGTTTTCGGTCAGGATGACCTGCTTCTGCTTCTCGTCGATCTCGACGTCTTCGATCGACAGCGTCTTCACCATCTTGTCGACGGCGATGTAGAGTTCGCTCTTGTCGTCGGTCGGCCCGGAAATGATCAGCGGCGTCCGCGCCTCGTCGATCAGCACCGAGTCGACTTCGTCGGTCACGGCGAAGTTGAACGGCCGCTGGACCATGTGTTCGCGCGCATATTTCATGTTGTCGCGCAGATAGTCGAAGCCGAACTCGTTGTTCGTCCCGTAGGTGATGTCGGCGGCATAGGCGTCGCGGCGCGTCTCGTCGTCGAGATTGGGAACGATGACCCCGACCGTCATGCCGAGGAACTTGTAGACCTGCCCCATCCACTCGGCATCGCGCGATGCGAGATAGTCGTTGACGGTGACGACGTGGACGCCCTTGCCCTCCAACGCGTTGAGATAGACGGCTAAAGTCGCGACGAGCGTCTTGCCCTCGCCGGTCCGCATCTCGGCGATCTCGCCGCGGTGGAGGACGATGCCGCCGATCATCTGGACGTCGTAGTGGCGCTGGCCGAGCGCGCGCTTCGCCGCCTCGCGCACCGTGGCGAACGCCTCGGGCAGCAGGTCGTCGAGCGTCTCGCCGGCCGCGAGCCGCGCGCGGAACGCCGCGGTCTGGCCGCTAAGTGCTTGATCCGAAAGGGCCGAAATCGTGGCCTCGTGCCCGTTGATGCGGGCGATCAGCGGCGCGAGCGACCGGACGTAGCGCTCGTTCGACGAGCCGAAGATGCGCTTCGCGATGCCAGCAAACATGGAAACCCTAACCGAAATACGGGGCGCAGACGCGCTCGCCGCGACCGGCGGGACATAGGGAGCGGGTCGGCGCTAGTCAATTCGGTCGCACCGTTCCGGCACAAAGCCCGTGGTACGGCGCGACGCGCTGCGCGGGACCGCAGCGGTACCGCCGCGGGACTCCGTACCGCGGCGCGGCGGTACGGCCGACGGTCAGCCTGGGATGGTCACCGTGGCACGGAGCCGGCGGTGAAACCGACGCTGACCTGGCGCAGCGCGGCGACCGGACGGCCGTCGCGGTCGCGCGCCGGCGCGAACGCCGCCGTCGCCAGCTGGCGGCAGGCGAGCCGGTCGAACGCGGCGTCGCCGGTCGATCTGGCGACGTCGCAACTCGCCATCTTGCCGGCGGGATCGGTCATCACGACCGCGTCGGCAACCATCATTGTCGCGCCCCGTGGCAGGCGGTCGACCGGCACGGCGAAGTCGATCGTTCCGGCGGTCGCGGCCCGACCGCCATCGGTACTGGTCGCCCGGTTGACGGTGAAATCCTCCCGGACGATGGCGGTCATAGGGGTGCCCGTTGCGTCCCGGGCCGGCGTGAAGCGCGCCTTGCGCATCAGCAGGTCGCACGCCGTCCGGTCGAGCAGCCGCATGCCGTCGGACAAAATGACGTCGCACCGGATCGGAACGCCGGCAGGATCGACGGTCAGGTCGATCCGCGTCGCCGCCGGCCGGGTCTCGGCATAGAGGACGCCGCGCGCCCCGAGGTCGGCGGGCAACGTCGGCCCGACGGGCTGCGGCATCGTCGCGAGAGCCAGTGCCAGCATCAACATCGGTCTTGCCTCCCCGCGGGCAGGTCACCAAAGGGGGCACCATATGTCAAGCACCTCTCCCCTCGCCCGCCCATTTCCCGCGATGCCGCCGCTCGCCGGGATGCGCATCGGTACGGCGACCGCCGGCTACAAGGCGTGGACGCGCGCCGACGTGACGCTGGTCGAGCTCGCCCCCGGTACGACGGTCGCCGGCGTGCTGACGCGGTCGAAGTGCCCGTCGCCCGAGGTCGAGTGGTGCCGCGGGGCGCTCGCCGGCGGGTCGGCGCGGGCACTGGTGGTCAATGCCGGCAACTCGAATGCCTTCACCGGGGCGGCCGGGCGGGATGCCAGCCGCGCGCAGGTCGAGGCGGTCGCCGCGGCGATCGGCTGTGCGGCGCACGAGGTGTTCGCTGCCTCGACCGGGGTCATCGGCGTGCCGCTGCCGGCCGACAAGGCGACCGCCGGGGCCGGAGCCGCTTGCGCCGCGCTCGGCACGGCGTCGCTCGAGGATGCAACCCACGCGATCGGCACCACCGACACCTTCCCCAAGGGCGCGACGGCGCGCGCGATCGTTGGCGGCGTCGAGGTAACGGTCCACGGCATCGTCAAGGGCTCGGGCATGATCGCGCCCGACCTGGCGACGATGCTCGGCTTCATCTTCACCGACGCGGCGGTGGCCGCGCCGTTCCTCCAGGACCTGCTGACCGCGGCGACGGCCAATAGTTTCAACGCGATCACCGTCGACAGCGACACCTCGACGTCGGACACGGTGCTCGCCTTCGCGACGGGTGCGGCGGGCAATGCGCTACTGACGGGGGTCGACTCGCCGGGGGCCGATGCCTTCGCCGCCGCGCTCGGCGAAGTCTGCACGACGCTCGCCCAGCTCGTCGTCCGCGACGGCGAAGGCGCGACCAAGTTCATCACCGTCGACGTCGACGGGGCCGAAGACGACGACGCCGCCAAGGTCATCGCGCTGAGCATCGCCAACTCGCCGCTGGTCAAGACGGCGATCGCCGGCGGCGACGCCAACTGGGGCCGCGTCGTGATGGCGGTCGGCAAGGCGGGCGAAGCGGCCGACCGCGACCGGCTGGAGATCCGCTTCGGCGGCACGACGGTCGCCCGCGACGGCGCGGTCGTCCCCGGCTATGACGAAGCGCCGGTGGCCAAGCATCTGACCGGACAGGAGATCGAGATCGGCGTCGACCTCCACCTCGGCCCCGGCCGGGCGCGGGTGTGGACCTGCGACCTGACCCACGGCTACATCAGCATCAACGCCGACTATCGCTCATAGGAGGCACGCGCCGAACCGCACCCGCGGGCCTCAACCCGCGCTGCCTTGGTCCGCCGCCGGGCCGCCCGCGGTCCTGCCGCGGTACCCGGTACCGCGCCGGCGCGGGTCAGGCGACCTTCGTCGCCGCGCCGCCGAGTTCGCCTTCGAGCCAGCTCTTGAGGTGCGACTTCGGGGCCGCGCCGACCTTGGTCGCCGCCGGCTTGCCGTCCTTGAACAGGATCATCGTCGGGATGCCGCGGACGCCGTACTTGGTCGGCGCGTCGGGGTTCTCGTCGATGTTGAGCTTGACGATGTCGACGCCGGCGAGCTCGTCGTTGATCTCCTCGAGCGCCGGCCCGATCTGCCGGCACGGACCGCACCATTCGGCCCAGAAATCGACCAGCACCGGCCGCGTCGATTCGAGGACGTCGCTGGTGAATCGAGGCGTCGGTGATGTGCTTGGTGGCCATGGTCGGTCCTCCTGCGCGCGTCACCGCTCGGATGACGCTGTGGCGACCAAGATAGGCGCGCGCCCGGCCGGCGACAATCGCGGCGGCGCGAAGCCTTTCTTGACCGTCGGCAACCTTCAGCGGGCGAGATACGCCTCGAGGTCGTCGCTGCCGCCGATCCGCTTGCCGGCGATGAACACCTGCGGCGTGGTCTCGACCCCGTGCTCGGCCTCGAAGGCGTCGACCTCCTCGCGCGACGACAGGATGCGGTCGTCGACCTCGTAGCCGGCTGCGTCGAGCAGCTCGCGGGCCCGAACCCCGAACGGGCAGATATGGTCGGGCAGGATCATGCGGTAGAGCGTGGCGGTCTTCGTCGGACATGGCACTGCCTTTGCGGTTGCGCAGGGCCAAGCGCGCGCCGCGGCCGCGCGGTTCCCGCCTCAGCCGGGCGCGTGCGCCGCGAGCAGCTCGGGCGGCAGGTCGATCAGCGTCGCGCGGTGGGTGTAGAGCAGCGCGGCGGCGATGTCGCGCCCGGGAAAGATCGCGCCGAGCGCCGCGGCATAGGCCGCCATCTGCCGCAGGTGGTAGGGCGGGACCTCCGCCGCGCTCGCCGGCACCGCCAGCCCGGTCTTGAAGTCGACGATCCGCACCCGGTCGGCGGTGACCAGCAGCCGGTCGACGGTGCCGGCGATGACGATGCCGCCGACGGTCGCGGCGATCGGCGCTTCGGCGAGCGCATCGGGGCCGAAGACGTCGGCGAAGCGGGGATCGGCGACGATGCCGAGCGCGGTCGCGGCGAGCTCGGCACGCACCGCGGGGGCGAGATCGGCCGCCGTTCGCGCCAGCCACGCCGTCGCCGCCGCCGCGCGCTCGGCGGGGGCGACACCGGGCAGGCGCTCGAACAGCGCGTGGAGCAGTTGCCCGCGCCGTGCCGCCGCGGCCGCTGCCGGGCCGGCCGGCGGCTGGGCGACGTCGTCGGCGGCGATCGCCGACGGGCTCAGCGGCCGCGGCGGGCGCGCCTCGACCGGTGCGGGGGTGCGCGCCCAGTCGGGCACGGCGGCGGCGGCCGGCGGCGCGGCGCGCGGCGGCTCGGGCTGGCGGCTCGTGCCGGCGCGGTGGACGCGGACCGCGCCCCAGACCGCGTCGTCCTCGGTCGCGAGGTCCCACGTGTTCGCCATCGCGCGGTCGACCGCGGCGTACCAGCTGTCGGGCGGGACGACGCCCTTGTCGCGCACGCCGAGCGCGCCGCCGAGGAACAGCAGGTCCTCGGCGCGGGTCAGCGCGACGTAGAGCAGCCGCCAGTGCTCCTCGCGCGCGGCCTGCGCCAGCGCGTCCGCCTCGGTCGCGATGCGGCCGAGCCGGCCCGCCTTGCCGCCGTGGAACACCGGCACCGGCACCTCGCCGGGGTCGAGCGCTGAGCATGACATGACCGTCGCGGTCGGCGCGCCGGCGGCGCGGCGTCGCGTCGGCGAGGACGACGACCGGCGCCTGCAGCCCCTTCGCGCCGTGGACGGTCATGATCCGCACCGCATCGACCGGCGCGTCGGGGTCGCGCTTGAGGTCGATGTCGTCGGCCTCGATCCAGTCGAGGAAGCCCTGCAGCGACGGCGCGTTCGCCGCCTCGAACGCGAGCGCCTGGCCGAGCAGCGCGGCGACCTGGTCGCGCGCCTCCTCGCCGAGCCGCGCGAGCAGCTTGCGCCCGCCCGCCGAGCGGCCCCGACAGGATCGTCTCGAAGAACTCGTACGGCGCGGCGATAGTCGGCGAGCGCGAGGACGCCGCGCGAGGAACTCGGCCGCCGCCCCGCCGGCGTCGCGGACCGCCGACCACAGGGTGCCGCGGCGGGCATGGGCCAGAGCGAACAGCGCGTCCTGGCTCAGCCCGACGAACGGCGAGGTCAGCAGCGCGGCGCACGTCAGGTCGTCGTCGGGCTGGAGCGCGAAGCGGACGAGGGCGAGGCAGTCCTGCACGGCGAGCGGCGCGGTCAGCCGCAGCCGGTCGACCCCGGCGACCGGCACGCCGAAGTCGTGGAGCGCGGCGACCAGCGCGCCGACGAACTCGCCGCGGCTGCGGACGAGGACGAGGATGTCCTCGGGGCGGACCGGCCGGCCACGCGCCGGCAGATCGAGCGCCGTGCCCGGGTCGAGCCACGCGGCGATCTGGCGGGCGAGCCGGTGCGCCATCTGCACCTGCGCCGGCGGCAGCCACGGGGCATCGTCGTCGGTCTCGTCGTCGCCGTCACCCGCGTCGGGGGCCAGCGGCGGCCACAGCGTGACGCGGCCGATCAGGTCGGCGCGGTGGGCGACGTGCGCCGCGATCGGCTCCAGCGCGCCGAACGCCGCATGGCCGAGGTCGTCGACGACGGCGTCGACGACCTCGAGGATCGCCGGGACCGAGCGGAACGAGCGCGTCAGTTCGGGATCGCGCCAGCCGAGCTGGGCATCGCGGGCGAGGCCGCGGAACACCTCCTGCTTGTCGCGGAAGATCGTCGGGTCGGACCCCTGGAAGCTGAAGATCGCCTGCTTGAAGTCGCCGACGACGAACAGCGTGCGCTGGACGTCGCGCGCACCGGCGCCGGCGAAGAACTCGTCGGTCAGCGCGCCGACGATCTCCCACTGCGCCTCGTTGGTGTCCTGCGCCTCGTCGACGAGCAGGTGGTCGATCCGGCTGTCGAGCTTGAAGCGGACCCATGCCGCCGCCCCCGCCTCGCCGGTCAGCAGCGCGGCGGCGCGGGCGATCATGTCGTCATAATCGATCACCCCGGCGCGGCGCTTGTGGTCGGCATAGGCCGCGCCGAGCCGCGCCCCGACGCGCAGGTGGCGCGCGGCGACCTCGACCGCGTCGAGCGCGCGGCGGACGGCGACCGCCGCCGTGACCTGTTCGCACAGCGCGTCGGCCAGCGCGACGTCGGCGGGGTCGGCCTTCTTGCCGCCGAAGACGAGCGTCTTGCAGCGGCTCGCCCGTCGCTGGTGTGAAACGCGCGGCACAGGTCCGACAGATACACGACGCGGTTGGCCGGCGAGCAGCCCAGCCAGCCGAGGATATGGTCGGCAAAGGTCAGCGCAGTGGCGACGCCGCTCCGCTGATGCGCCGCCGCCAGGGCGCGCAGCCCGGCCTCGTCGATCGCTGCCACCGCGTCGGCCAGCACCGCGTCCGCCGTCCCCGCGGTCGGCAGGCCGAAGGCGCGGCGCAGCTTGGGCTCGAACCCCGCCGGGTCGCCGAGCGCGGCGATCGCCGGATAGTGCGCGATCAGCGTCGCGGCGATCGCCGCCAGCCGCGTCTCGCCGCTGGCGATGCTCATCGCGCCGACGTCGGCGATGAACTCGGCATCGTCGGCCGCGGCGTCGATGACCTCGGCGAGCACCTGCCCGCGCAGCGCCACCGCCGACCGGTCGTCGAGCGCGGCGAAGCCCGGCGCGATCCCCGCCTCGACCGGAAAGCTCGCCAGCAGCGACTGGGCGAAGCCGTGGATCGTCTGGACCTGCAGCCCGCCGCGCGCGTCGAGCGTCCGGGCGAACAGTTGGCGAGCGCGGGCGACGGTGTCGGGGTCGGTCGCGGCGTTGATCGCGGCGAGGTCGGACTTCAGCGCGTTATCGCCGGCCGCGACCCAGCCGGCGAGGCGGGTGAACATGCGCTCCTGCATCTCGGCGGCACCCGCCTTGGTGAAGGTCAGCGCAAGGATGCGCTCGGGCGGCGCGCCCGACAGCAGCAGGCGGAGGATGCGCGCGGTCAGCACCTGCGTCTTGCCGGTGCCGGCCGACGCCGACATCCACGCGCTGTCGGTCGGCACCGCGCCCTCGGCCTGTTCGGGCAGCAATGGTTGTAGCGGCCTCACGGCCATGGGGGCTTGAGCGCGTTCATGCCCCCTCCCGCCGCGGCCGGCCGAGCCATTCGAGGACGCGGGCGAGCTGGTCGTAGTCGGTGCCGCGCGCATGTTCGGGGTGGAGCTTGGCGACGAACGGCGTCGTCCCGAGCAGCATCGCGTCGCACAGCGCGAAGAACGCCGCCTGCGTCGCGGCGAGGTGATCGGCGGCGGGCGTGACCTCGCTTGCCGTGCTTCAACGGGTCCTTGACGAGCCCCGGCGTCTTGCCGCCGCCGAGCTTCCAGAAGCGCAGCGCGTCGACCGTCCCGGCCGGCACCCCGGCCAGCGTTCCCGCCTCCGCCAGCCAGCCGAGCAGCCCGAGCTGGAGCGCGAAGCCGCCGGCGACCTGCGCGTGGCTCGGCACGACGCCGGTCTTGTAGTCGACGATCGCCAGCGCGCCGTCGCCGCGGCGGTCGACGCGGTCGGCCTTGCCGGTCAGCGCGATGCCGTTGGCCAGCGTCAGCGTCCCGCCCGCCTCGGCGGCGAGCGGGGTCCAGCCCTCGGCCTCCCACAGCGCCATCTGCTCGGCGACCCAGTCCATCGCGCGCCGCACGCGCGGCGCCCAGAGCGCGCGCATCAGCGGATGGCCGGCCCAGCGCAGCAGCTCGGCCTCGGTGAAGCGCGGCAACGTCGCCGGATCGGCGTCGCCCTGCTTGACCCACGCCTCGAGGATCGCATGGACCGCCGAGCCGCGGTCGGCCGCGCTCGGGTCCTCGTCGAGCGGATCGAGCGGGCGCAGGCGCAGCATCGCCTGCGCGTAGAAGGCGTAAGGGTCGGTCTTCAGCCGCTCGGCGGCGGTCACCGACAGCGCGCGGGGTCGCAGGGCGGCGGGCGGGGCGGGAGCCGGGCGCGCCGCGGGCGCCACGGCGCGGCCGCATCGAGCCGCGCGCGGCGGCGAGCAGGCCGGCGTCGTCGGCGATCGCCTCGCCGGCGCGCGCCTGGAGGCGCAGCCAGAAGCGCGACGGCACGGCGGGCGCGCTGTCGTCGCGGCGCGCACGCGTCAGCAGCACCTGCGGCCCGCCAAGCGCCGAGACGAAGTCGTGCGCCGCCAGCCCGACCCGCCGATCGAGCGACGGCAGCGCGAGGTGCTGGCGCAGCTTCGGCGCGAGCCACGGGTCGGGCACCGGGCGGCCCGGCCAGACGCCCTCGTTCAGCCCGCCGAGGATGGTCAGGTCGGCGCGCTGCAGCCGCGCTTCGAGCAGGCCGTAGATCGCCAGCCGGGGATGGCCGCCGTAGGGCGTCCGCACCGGCGTCTCGTCGAGGAACGCCGCAACCAGCGCCGGCGCGTCGGCCGGCGCGAACGGGTCGAGGTGGTGGCCGTGGGTTTCGAGCGCGGTGACGACCCCGGCCAGCGCCCGCCCGGCGGGCCCGCGCCACGCCCCCTCCCCCGCCAGCGCCTGCGTCGCCTCGCGCAGGTCCGCGACGAGGTCGGCGAAGGCGACCAGCGGCCGGGCGAAGCGGCGTTCGAGGGGATCGAGGATCGCGGCCACCTCGCCCCACCAGTCGCCGAGGCCGGGGGCCTCGTCGGCGATCCGCGCGCCGATCCCGTCGAGCCCCGGCGCCGGGCGGACGCCGCGCAGCACGCGGTCGAGCCGCCGCACCGCGTCGAGCCACGCGACCCGCTCCTCCCCGGCGCGGACCAGCGGATGCTTGAGCAGGCCGAGCAGCGCGACGGCGCCGAACCCCCGCGCCGCCGCCTCGACCAGCGCGGCGAACAGCGCCCCCGGCGGCGTCACGGCGAGCGGCGTCCCCGCCGAATCGTCGACCGCGATGCCCCAGCGCCGGCAGTGCGCCGCGACCCGCCGCGCGAGGCCGCGATCGGGGGTGACGAGCGCCGCGGTCCGCCTCCGGCGTGTCGAGCGCGCGGCGCAGCGCGAGGGCGACGGCCTGCGCCTCCTCGGCCGGGTTGGCGGCGACGACGGTGGCGACCCCGGCGAACGGCGCGGGATCGACGGCGCTCGCCCGCCAGCCGCCGGTGAACGCCGCCGGGGCCATCGCTTCGGCGACGACTACCGCGCGCTCCGGCGGGCCGTCGCGGCCGCCGGCATGGTCCCACGTCGCCACCTCGCCGCGCGCGACGCCGAGCGCGTCGAGCAGGCATTTCAGCGTGAACTGCGGATGTTCCTCGCTGTCCGGACCGCCGCCGTCGGGATCGGTCCGGGCGGCAGCGGATGCCGGCCCACGCCGCCTCGCTCATCGCCGTGTCGAGGCCGGGCAGCACGACCATGCCCCGCTCCAGCCGCGCGACCGTCGCGCAGCAGCCGCGCGACCGGCGGCGCGGCGGCGGCGAACCCGGCGGCGACGACCGGCCCCGGCGGCGGCGACCGCCTGCCAGCGCGCGGCGAGCGCGTCGAGCCGGTCGACGTGCGGCGACCGCCGGGTCGACCTCACCGTGCGCCGCGAGCAGCGGCGGCCACAGGTCGATGACGATGCCAGGAAGGCGAGCGTCTTCTCCCAGTGGTGCGCGAGGTCGTGCGGCTCGAAGCGCGAGCAGCGCGGTCGCGTCGACCTCCTCGAACGCCAGCGCGTCGAACGCGGCGGCGAGCTGGTCGGCCAGCCGCAGCGCCTCGATCGCCGACAGGTCGCGCCACCGCCGGACGAGCTGGGCGAGGAGCAGCCGGCGCTTGGTCGGGTCGATCGCCGGCGCCGTCGTCGCCGAGCCCGTCGAGGCCGCCGAGCGCATCGTCGACATCGCCGACCGGCGTCATGCGCGGCAGCAGCAGCCCGTCGCCCGAAGCGCGGACGAAGGCATCGGTCAGCGCCCGCACCGCGCGGCGGTTGGGCAGCAGCACGGTCGTCCGCGCCAGCGCCAGCGGGTCGCCGCGCGGCCCGCGCCGAGCAGCCCGGCGGCGAGCGCGTCGACGAAGGCGACGTGCGCGGGAATGGTGAAGACGGTCGGGCCGGCCACTCAGCCCGCGGCCAGCAGCGTCTCGGTCTCGCCGACCGCCGCCGGCGTGCCGACGTGGAACCACAGCCCGCCGTGCACGACCCCGAACAGCCGGCCGGCGGCGAGCGCCTTGTCGTAGATGCGGTTGAGCGAGAACGGCGCGACCGCCTCGCCGTCGAACAGGCGGTGGCTGAGCAGCTGGACGCCGGAGAAGACGTAAGGCGCGACGCGGCGCTCGGGCCGCCGCCGCAGCCGGCCGACCGGGTTCATCGTGAAGTCGCCGCGCCCGTCGTAGCCGATCGCCCGCGCCAGCGGCACGAGCAGCAGCAGCGCGTCCATCGCCTCGGCGTCCCAGCGCTGGGCGAGCAGGTGCAGCGTGTCGATCGACCCGTCGACCCACAGATTGTCGCTGTTGACGACGTAGAACGGGTCGGCGTCGAGCAGCGGCAGCGCCTTGGCGACGCCGCCGCCGGTCTCGAGCAGGACGGCGCGCTCGTCGGAGACGGTGATCGCCGGGCGCGGTGCGGCCGGCGAGGTGCGCCTCGACCTGCTCGGCGAAATAATGGACGTTGACCACCGCGCGGGCGACGCCGGCGGCGGCGAGATGGTCGAGCGCGCGGTCGAGCAGTGTCACGCCGGCGACCTCGACCAGCGGCTTGGGCCGCGTCGCGGTCAGCGGCCGCATCCGCTTGCCCAGCCCGGCGGCGAGCACCATCGCCGCCTGCGGCACGTTCGCCGTCGAGTTCGGGCCGCAGCGCGAGCGGGGACGGCGAAGCGGGTCATGCCCAGCGCGCCGCCCGCGCTGCCGCCGGGACGTGCGCGTCGAACCAGTCGCGCACCGGGGCCAGCGCCGGATGCCGCAGATTGCCTTCGAGCAGCCGCCACAGCCGCGGCAGGCGCTCGACATAGCCCTGCCGCCCGTCGCGGTCGCGCAGCCGGGTGAAGATGCCGATGATCTTGGTGTTGCGCTGCGCGCCGAGCACCTCGTAGGCGGCGCGGAAGCCGGCGGGATCGGCGATGCCGCGCGGCGGCGGCGTAGCGGTCGATCATCGCCTCCTCGAGGTCGCGCGGCACGTCGCGGCGCGCGTCCTGCAGCAGCGAGACGAGATCGTAGGCCGGATGGCCGGCGAGCGCGTCCTGGAAGTCGAGCAGCCCGAGCCCGCGTACCCCCGGCCGGTCGAGCAGCATCAGATTGTCGGCGTGATAGTCGCGCAGGGTCAGCACCGGCGCCGCCGCGGTCGCCGCCACCACGTCGCCCCACACCGCGCGCCACGCCGCGTCGTAGCCGGCCGCCTCGGCGCAGCCCGACCGCGGGCAGGTACCATTCGGGCAGCAGCCGCACCTCGCGCAGCAGCTCGGCCTCGCCATAGGGCCGCAGCGGCGGGGCGGGCTGGCGGTGCAGCTCGGCGAGCAGGTCGATCGCGGCGGCGTAGATCGCCGCGCTCGCGCGTCCGGCTCGGCGGCCAGCACCGGCGTCACCCGGGCGTCGCCGAAGTCCTCGAGCAGGATCAGCCCGGCGTCGAGGTCGACGCCGAGCGGCCGCGGCACCGAGAAGCCGAGCGCCGTCGAGCGTCGTCGCCGACGCCGAGGAACGGCCGGCTGTCCTCGTGCTCGGGCGGCGCGTCCATCAGCACCGCGGTGCGGCCGCCGTCGTGCACCCGGAAGTAGCGGCGGAACGAGGCGTCGCCGGCCAGCGGCTCGATCCGCGCGCCCGCCCAGCCGTGCCGCGCGAGGAACGCGGCGGCCCCGGCGGGGGGCGTCATCGCCGCGGGTGAAGGGGGAGCATGTCGGGCGGCGGCCATCGCCCCTCCCATGACGGCGGGGCGGCCCAAGTCAAGGTCCGCGTCGCCTCGCCCGCGCCGTCGAGCCGCAGCCGCAGCGCGTCGGCCGGCAGCCGCGTCGCCGAGCCGCTCGGGCCACTCGATGACGACGACCGCTGCCTCCCACGCGTCGTCGAGGCCGAGCGCGTCGGCCTCGTCCGCCGAATCGAGCCGGTAGAGGTCGACGTGCCACAGCGGCGGCGCGGTCGGGTAGGTCTGGACGAGGGTGAAGCTCGGGCTCGGCACCTCGCCGGTCCAGCCGAGCCCGCGCAGCAGGCCGCGCGCGAACGTCGTCTTGCCCGCGCCGAGGTCGCCCGACAGCGCGACCGTGTCGCCGGGGCGGAGGGCGGCGGCGAGCCGCCCCGCGATCCGCTCCAGCCCGGCCTCGTCGACGATCACCCTAGTAGCGGTAGTGGTCCGGCTTGAACGGCCCCGCTTCGGGCACGCCGATATACGCCGCCTGCTTCGGCGTCAGCTTGGTCAGCTTGACGCCGAGCTTGTCGAGGTGGAGCGCGGCGACCTTCTCGTCGAGGTGCTTGGGCAGGACGTAGACGTCGTTCCGTACTGCTCGGGGCGGGTCCACAGCTCGATCTGCGCCAGCGTCTGGTTGGTGAAGCTCGCGCTCATCACGAAGCTCGGGTGGCCGGTGGCGTTGCCGAGATTGACCAGCCGGCCCTTCGACAGGATGATGATCTGCTTGCCGTCGGGGAACTCGACCAGGTCGACCTGCGGCTTGACCTCGGTCCACTTGTAGTTCGACAGCGCGCTGATCTGGATCTCGCTGTCGAAGTGGCCGATGTTGCAGACGATCGCCATGTTCTTCATGCCGGCCATGTGCTCGGCGGTGATGACGTCGGCGTTGCCGGTCGCGGTGACGAAGATGTCGGCGCGGGTGACCGCCTCCTCCATCGTCACGACCTCGAAGCCCTCCATCGCCGCCTGCAGCGCGCAGATCGGGTCGATCTCGGTGACCAGCACGCGGGCGCCGCCGTTGCGGAGCTACTGGGCGCTGCCCTTGCCGACGTCGCCGAAGCCGGCGACGGTCGCGACCTTGCCGGCGAGCATGACGTCGGTGCCGCGGCGGATCGCGTCGACCAGGCTTTCCTTGCAGCCGTAGAGGTTGTCGAACTTCGACTTGGTCACGCTGTCGTTGACGTTGATCGCCGGGAACGGCAGCTCGCCCTTCTTGGCGATGGCGTAGAGGCGGTGGACGCCGGTCGTCGTCTCCTCGCTGACGCCCTTGATCGCCTTGACCGTCTCGGTGAGGTAGCCGGGGCGCGCGGCGACGAACGCCTTGAGCGCGCGCTGCATCTCGACCTCCTCCTCGTTCTCGGGCTCGGGCATCGTCTGCCCCGCCTCGAGCTTCGCGCCCCACAGCGCGAACATCGTCGCGTCGCCGCCGTCGTCGAGGATCATGTTGGCGGTGCGGTCGCCCCAGTCGAAGATGCGGCCGACATAGTCCCAATAGTCGGCGAGGCTCTCGCCCTTGATCGCGAACACCGGCACGCCGGTCGCGGCGATCGCGGCGGCGGCGTGGTCCTGCGTCGAGATAGATGTTGCACGTCGCCCAGCGGACCTCGGCGCCGAGCGCGGTCAGCGTCTCGATCAGCACCGCGGTCTGGATCGTCATGTGCAGCGCTGCCGGTGATCCGCGCGCCGGTCAGCGGCTTGGCTGGCGCCGAACTCGTGGCGCAGCGCCATCAGGCCGGGCATCTCGGTCTCGGCGATGTCGATCTCGCGCCGGCCGAAGCCGGCGAGGCTGAGGTCGGCGACGACATGGTCGACGGGGGCGGCGGCGAGCGGCTGGGTGGCCATGAACAATGCTCCGGATGGGTTGCCCCTGCCCTAGCCGCCACGACCCGCGCGGGCAAGGCATAAAGACATCTTTATATCATTTCCGCCTCGTCCGCTGACTTCGGCCCACGGCCAATGGGCAACAGCAGCGCGAGTCGCCGGCGCAAAACCGCGCAATAAAGTTCCGAAGTTGACAAAAGTCACACTAGGCCACCCCGGGCCGCGGCCCCCGCACGAGGCGGAGCGGGCACAGGGCGGACGGGGCGGGGGCAAGATGCGGCCATGCCCGCAGCCTGGCGGACAAGTCGGGTGTAGGACAGGCTTTTTTCGCCGACGCTAGCGCCCGAGGATCGTCCCCCGCGGCAGGCACATCCGCGTCTCGCCGGCGATCGTCGCGTTGGCCTTGTACTTGGCGACGAAGGCGTCCCAGGCGGCGTCGTGCTTGGGTTCGGCGTCGCCGTAGACGTGGAAGGTGACATACTCGCTCGCCGACGGCTTCAGCCCGCCCTTCTCCGGCACCAGCGCGGGCGCCGTGACGAACTGGTCGTCCTTGAATCCGTGGCTGGCGTACCACGCCTTGTGGTCCTTGACCGCGTCGAGGAAGCCGGCCGGGGTGCCGGCGGCGGTCAGCTTCGACACGCGCATGGTGACCATTCGGTCGGCGCCGCACGGTCCCGCGGCGTGCGCCACGGTCGCGCCACCGAGGCACAGGATCATGGTCAGGATCGGCTTCATGGCAGGCTCCCCTCAGGACGACCGCCGCAGCTTATCCGTCGCCGATGGCGCTTCAAGCCTCCGGCGAATGTGTTTAGACCGGATCGGCAGCAATTGCGGGGAACCATGGCCGACAGCATCTTCATCGGCCGCGCCGACGACGGCACGGCGCAGGAACTGGTGCTGCGCCGGGCCAACCGCCACGGCCTGATCGCCGGGGCGACGGGCACCGGCAAGACGGTGACGCTGCAGGGATTGGCCGAGGGCTTCAGCCGTGACGGCGTCCCGGTGTTCCTCGCCGACGTCAAGGGCGACCTCGCCGGCATGGCGATGACCGGCACCGCCGACGCCGCATGGACGGTAGCGCGGGCCAAGGAGGTCGGGCTCGACGGCTACCGCTTCGAGGCGAGCCCGGTCGTGTTCTGGGACCTGTTCGGCACGCAGGGCCACCCCGTGCGGACCACCGTCACCGAGATGGGGCCGCTGCTCCTCGGGCGCCTGCTCGGGCTCAACGACGTCCAGGCCGGCGTCCTCGCCGTCGCCTTCAAGGTCGCCGACGACAATGCGCTGGCGCTGCTCGACTTCAAGGACCTGACGGCGATGCTCGGCTACTGCGCCGACAACGCCGCGGCGATCGCGGCCAAATACGGCAACGTCAGCCGGGCGAGCGTCGGCGCGATCCAGCGGGCGCTGCTGCAGCTCGACGCACAGGGCGGCAGCCATTTCTTCGGCGAGCCGGCGCTCGACATCCACGATCTGATCCGCATCGACGACGGCGGCCGCGGCCAGGTCAACATCCTCGCCGCCGACAAGTTGATGCAGAGCCCGCAGCTCTACGCCACCTTCCTGCTGTGGCTGCTGTCGGAGCTGTTCACCGTCCTGCCCGAGGTCGGCGATCCCGCGAAGCCGGTGCTGGTCTTCTTCTTCGACGAGGCGCACCTGCTGTTCGACGACGCCCCCAAGGCGCTGCTCGACAAGATCGAGCAGGTCGTCCGCCTGATCCGCTCCAAGGGCTGCGGCGTCTACTTCATCACCCAGAACCCGATCGACGTCCCCGACACCGTCGCCGGGCAGCTCGGCAACCGCGTCCAGCATGGCCTGCGCGCCTATACCCCGCGCGACCAGGCGGCGGTTCGCGCGGCGGCGACGACCTTCCGCGCCAACCCCAAGGTCGACGTCGCCACCGTCATTACCGAGCTGAAGGTCGGCGAGGCGCTGGTCTCGCTGCTCCAGGACGATGGCGCGCCGTCGCCGGTCGCGCGCACGCTGATCGCGCCGCCGCGCTCGCGGGTCGGACCGATCACGCCGCAGGAACGCAAGGTGATGATCGACACGAGCCCCGTCGCCGGCAAGTACGAGACGCCGGTCGACCGCGAGAGCGCCTACGAGATCCTGACCGCCAAGTCGGCGGCGGCGCAGGCGGCGGCCGACGCTCTCGCCGCGCGGACGGCCGAGGAAAAGGCGGCGGCGGTCAAGGCGGCGGCGCAGGCCAAGGCCGACGCCGACCTCGCCCGCGCCAATGCCGCGGCCAAGGCGGCACCGTCCGGCGCGATGTCGGCGGCGGAGAAGATCGCCTTGAGCGCCGCCCGCTCGATGGCGACCCAGCTTGGCCGCCGCGCCGGCGGCGCGCTGGGCAAGTCGCTGGGCGGCGCCGCGGTCGGTCAGGTCGCCGCCACGGTCGGCGGCAGCGTGCTGCGGAGCGTCCTCGGCAGCCTGTTCAAATAGGCTCAGCCGCCCAGCGTGACCTCGGCCTTCTTGGCGTCGAGCGTCTTGGGCGGGGCGGCGAGCAGCTCGCGGAGGAAGGCGCCCTTGTTGACCGTCGGCGTGTCGGGATCGGCGGCGCTGCTGCGGATGTTCGGTTCGGGCTTGGCCGCGCCGGCCTTGTCGAGCAGATTCGACTCCGCCGGCGACTTCGGCGTGATGCGGACGCCGGGGCCGAACAGTGCCTCGGCCGCATTCTGCTGCGCGTCGTCGGCCAGCGCGCGGGGCGCGCCGGGCTTGGGCGGGGTCAGGGCGAAGTCGGGCGGCACGATCAGCGGCGCATTGCGGCTGATGGCGAACTCGTCGGGCGCGTTGCGGTTCGACAGGCGGTTCTTGTGATGGGCGCAGCCGGCAAGCGCGACGGCGGCGGCAACAAGGACGATCGGCCACGACTTCACTGCACGGACTCCTAGACCGACTTCGCCGCGGGCGCGAGCAGGCTCCGCAGCAGCAACAGGGCAACGCCGACCGTTATAGCGGCATCGGCGACGTTGAAGACGTAAAAATGATGGTCGTGCCACCAGGCGTGGAGGAAGTCGACGACATAGCCGTAGCGCACCCGGTCGACGATGTTGCCGAGCGCCCCGCCGAGCACCAGCCCGAGCGCCAGCGTGTCGATGCGGTTGCTCTCGCGCGCGATCCACACCGCGACGCCGACGGCGATGGCGAGCGTCGCGGCGACCAGCAGCCAACGCCCCGCCGCGCTGTCGGCGCGGAGCAGGTTCATCGACACGCCGGTGTTCTCGACCCAGGTCAGGTCGAAGCCGGGAATGACCCCGACGACGCCGCGCGTGCGCAGGTCGAGCACCGCCGTCACCCAGTATTTGCTCAGCTGGTCGAGGAGAGAACACCGCCAGCGCGATGACATAGCCGCGCCTCATCCGACCACCCCGGCGCAGCGGCCGCACAGCCCGGTGTCCGGCACGACGTCGGGGAGATGGCGGCGGCAGCGGTCGCAGCGGGCGAGCGTCGTCGGCGTCACCGTCACCTGCACCCGCCGGCGCCGCGGGATCGGTCAGCAGCGTCACCGCGGCGCTGATCGCCACCTCGCCGAAGTCGCTGCTCGCGATCAGCGCGGCGTCCTCGGGCGGCGCCGTCAGCAGCAGGTCGGCCTCCAGGCTCGACCCCAGCGTCTTGGCCTTGCGCTCGGGCTCGATCGCCAGCGTGACGAGGCCGCGCAGGGCCCGCAACCGCTCCCACCGCGCCGCCAGCGCCTCGTCGCGCCAGACGGAGTAGTCCCGCCACGCCTCCAGGTGCACGCTCGCCGCGTCGGGGAAGCGCGTCCGCCATACCTCGTCGGCGGTGAACACCAGCACCGGGCTCAGCCAGCGGACCAGCGCGTGGAACAGCTCGTCGAGCACGGTGCGGCAGGCGCGGCGCTTTGCCGACGACGGCGCGTCGCAGTACAGGCTGTCCTTGCGGACGTCGAAGTAGAAGGCCGACAGGTCCTGGTTCACGAAGGCGTTGATCGCGCTCATCATCGGCGCGAAGTCGAAGTTCGCCACGTGGCCGCGCAGCGCGGCGTCGAGCTCGGCCAGGCGGTGGAGAACCCAGCGTTCGAGCTCGGGCATGTCGGCCACGGGCAGCCGCTCGGCCTCGTCCCAGCCGTCGAGGCTCCCAAGCAGGTAGCGGAAGGTGTTGCGCAGCTTGCGATAGGCGTCGGTCTGGCCGGCGAGGACCTCCTTGCCGATCTTGACGTCGTCGAAATAGTCGATGCTGGCGACCCACAGGCGCAGGATATCGGCCCCTTGCGTGTCGGCGATGGCGATGGGGTCGACGACGTTGCCGACCGACTTCGACATCTTGCGGCCCTGCGCGTCCAAGGCCATGCCGTAGGTCAGGACGTTCCTGTACGGCGCGACGCCGCGCGTGCCGACGCTTTCGAGCAGCGACGACTGGAACCAGCCGCGGTGCTGGTCCGACCCCTCGACATAGATGTCGGCGCGGACGCCCGGCCCGTAGCGCCCCTCGACGACGAAGGCGTGGGTCGAGCCGCTGTCGAACCAGACGTCGAGGATGTCGTCGATCCGCTCGTAGTTGGCCGGGTCGCGCTCGGGCCCGAGGAAATCCGCCGGGTCGGTCGCCCACCATGCATCCGCCCCGCCGCGCCCCGACGGCGGCGACGATGCGCGCGTCGACTGCCGCGTCGCGGAGGTACTCGCCCGTGTGCCGGTCGACGAACAAAGTGATCGGCACGCCCCACGCGCGCTGGCGGCTGATGACCCAGTCGGGCCGCCCGGCGACCATGGCGGTGATGCGGTTGCGGCTGCGCTCGGGCACCCAGCGGGTGTCGGCGATGGCGGCGAGGGCGCGTTGGCGGAGGGTTTGCCCCCCCTCCCCTTCAGGGGAGGGGCCGGGGGTGGGGAGGTCGAGCGTAGCGGCGGCCACTCGCTCAGGCCCCACCCCCGGGCCGGCGCTTTGCGCCGTCTCTCGCCCCTCCCCTGAAGGGGAGGGGGAGGGCGCATCCATCGGGATGAACCATTGCGGGGTCGCGCGGAAGATCAGCTTGGCGTGGCTGCGCCAGCTGTGGGGGTAGCTGTGGGCATAGTCGGCGCTCGCCGCGAGCAGCGCGCCGCGCCGCGCGGAGGTCGCTGCAGATCGGCCCGTCGGGGGCGTTGAACTTGGCGTTGATGACGCTGCCTTGGCCCCCCGAGCCAGCCCCAGTCGGCGCGGTACCGCCCGTCGCCCTCGACGGCGAAGACGGGGTCGATGCCGTTCGCCCGGCACAGCAGGAAGTCGTCCTCGCCGTGGTCGGGGGCCATGTGGACGAGCCCCGTCCCCTGCTCGGTCGTGACGAAGTCGCCGGCGAGAAACGGGCGGCGCCGGGCGAAGAACCCGCCGAGCGCGTGCATCGGGTGGCGGGCGACGGCACCGGCGAGGTCGGAGCCTTTGTAACCGCCGTCCGAGATCAGAGAGCCAATCGCATGTCGGACCGCGCCCAGCTGAACGCCAGCTCAAGGTCACCCCAAGACGTGACCTGATCGGCAATCTGACTATGGCGTAACTGCCGACAAGCGCGAGCAACTCGGATCATTGGCGACGAGCTAGCAATAGTCGCCGACGGATGAGGCATGGACGTAATCAACCTCCGGCCCCATACGCGATCGCCTGGTTGACCGGGATCGTCCACGGGGTCGTCGTCCAGATGACGGCATAGCGCCCCGACCAGCTCGGGCGCGTTCGGGGCCTCGACGATCTCGAACGCCACGTCGATCTGGGTGCTGACGATGTCGGCGTATTCGACCTCGGCCTCGGCGAGCGCGGTCTTCTCGACCGGCGACCACATCACCGGCTTGGCCCCGCGGTAGAGCTGGCCGCTCGCCGCGAACTTGAGCAGTTCGGCGACGATCGTCGCTTCGGACGCGAAATCCATCGTCAGGTACGGGTCGGCCCAGTCGCCCATAACGCCGAGCCGCTGGAACTGCGTCGCTCTGCCGCTCGACCCAGTGGGCGGCGTAGGCGCGGCATTCGGCGCGGAACTCGACCGGCGGGACGGCATCCTTGTTCAGCTTCTTCGCCCGATACTGCTCCTCGACCTTCCACTCGATCGGCAGGCCGTGGCAGTCCCAGCCGGGGATGTACGGCGCGTCCAGCCCAAGCGCCGAATGGCTGCGGACGATCAGGTCCTTCAGGATCTTGTTCATCGCATGGCCGACGTGGAGGTCGCCGTTGGCGTAGGGCGGGCCGTCGTGGAGGATGAAGCGTTCGCGCCCCGCGCGCTGCCGCCGCAGCGTGCCGTACACGTCCTCGGCCCGCCAGCGCGCCAGCCACTTCGGCTCGGCCTCGGCCAGCCCCGCCTTCATCGGGAAGTCGGTCTTCGGCAGGAAGACGGTACTGCGGTAATCTCTAGGCGGCTGGTCGGACATCAGCGGCCGCGTCTAGCCGCCGCTTGGCCTCGGCGCAATCGGCCTCGATCTGGCGCATCAGCGCGTCGAACCCGTCGAGCTTCCATTCGGGACGGAGGAAGTCGACCAGCGCCACCTCGATCTCGCGACCGTAGAGGTCGCCGGCGAAGTCGAACAGGTGGACCTCGAGCAGCTCTTGCGCGGGCTCGATCATCGGCCGGATACCGAGGTTGGCGACGCCGTCGCGCCACGCGCCGTCGATGCGCGCGCGGACGGCGTAAACGCCGTAGGCCGGGCGCAGATAGGCGCCGAGCGCGACGTTGGCCGTCGGGAAGCCGAGCGTGCGGCCGAGCTTGGCACCGTGGGCGACGTGGCCGCGGATGGTGAACGGGCGGGTCAGCAGCGCCGCCGCGCCGAGCGGGTCGGCCGCCTGCAGCAGCGCCCGGATGCGGGTCGACGAGATGACGCCCGCCGCGTCCGCCACCGCCGGCACGACGGCGGCAGCGATGCCGTGGGCCGCACCGAGCCGGGCGAGGTCGGCGGTGCCGCACGCGCGCCGGGCGCCGAAGGTGAAGTCGGCGCCGCTGACCACCGCCGCCGCGCCGATGGTCGCCGCCAGCCAGTCGGCGACGAACGCCTCCCCCGACAGCGCGGCGAAGGCGGCGTCGAACGGGAAGACGACCGTGCCGTCGATGCCGAAGGCGGCGAGCAGGTCGAGCTTCTGCGCCGTCGTCGTCAGGGCGAACGGCGGCGCGTCGGCGCGGAACAGCGCCGCCGGATGGGGATCGAAGGTCGCGACCAGCGCCGGCCGCCCATCGGCGCGGGCGGCGGCGAGCGCCGCCCCGACCACCGCCTGATGGCCGCGGTGGAAGCCATCGAAATTGCCGAGGGCGACGACTCCGCCGCGCAGGCCGGGCGGGACCGTTCCCCCGTGTGTGATCCGCTCCATCGCCGGGTGTGTAGCGGGCGACCTGCGCCGCGTCATCCCTGGGGGTCGATCGGCCGCCAACAGGCGCAAGGGGTCACGCTGGCGGATGCCAGCCTGACGGCGGGCCTGAGCAGGCGGGCGCCGCGTCTGCGGGCCAGCCTTCGCTCAGACCCGCTCGAGCGTGACGAAGCTGAACCCCGGCGCGTCGCCCTCGGCCGCATGGTCCTCGCGCGCGGTTTCGGTCCACGCCGCCGCGTCGAACGGCGGCAGCACGGTGTCCCCTGCCGGCGCGGCATGGACTTCGGTCAGGTACACGCGGTCGGCGAGCGGCAGCGCCGCGGCATAGACCGCCGCGCCGCCGATGATCGCCACCTCGGGCACGGTACCGGCGGCAGCGAGGGCGGCGGCGAGATCGGGCACCACCGTCACACCATCCGCGCTCCACGCCCCCCGGGTCAGGACGATATTGTGCCGCCCCGGCAGCGGCCGGCCGATCGATGCGAACGTCCGCCGGCCCATGACGATCGGCTTGCCGAGCGTCAGCGCCTTGAAGTGCTTGAGGTCGGCCGGCAGGTGCCACGGCAGGCCGCCGTCGCGCCCGATCACGCCGTTGGCGGCGCGGGCGACGACCAGCGACAGGATCACGCGGGCGTCACTGGGCGATCGGCTCGTCGAACATCAGCGCGCGGACGTAGCGGACCGGCGGCGAGCCATAGGACAGGACGGCGTCGTGATATGCCTTGGGCGTGAAGCCGGGCCGTTTCTCCGCCGCGGCACGCAGGTCGCTGTGCTCGCTGTAGCCGACGAAATAGCTGAGCAGCTGCGTCGACGACAGCCGCGCCCGCGTCCACTTGCCCGCCGCCTCACGCTCGGTCTGGAAGGCGCCGTCCATCATCAGGTGCATCGCCTGCGCCTCGGTCATGCCTTCGGTCTGGATGCCGATGTCGAGCAGACTGTTGCTGATCGACCGCAGCCGCATCTTGAGCACGGTCAGCTTGTACAGCGGATCGCCGTCCATGAAGCCGGCGTCGGCCATCTGCCCCTCGGCATAGACCGCCCAGCCCTCGACGAACGGCCCGCTGCCGAGCACGGCGCGCAGCGTCGAGGGATAGGCGTTCTGGTGCGCCAGCTGAACGAAATGCCCCGGCATCGCTTCGTGCACGGCAAGGTCGCGGATCATGTAGTCGTTGTATTCGCTGAGGAACGACGTCGCCTGGGCATCCGTCCAGTCGGCCGGGATCGGCGATACGGCGAAGAAGGTGCCGAGCCCCTTGTCGAGCGGCCCCGGCGCATCGCAATAGGCGACCGCGCTGCCTTGCTGGAACTTCGGCATCTCGATGATCGTCACCGGCGCGGTCGGCAGGGTGATCAGGCCCTTGGCGCGAACGAAGGCCGTCGCCTCGGCCAGCGCCTTGGTCGCCTCGGGGATGACGCCGTCGCGCGCCGGGCGCTTGGCATAGGTCAGCGCCAGCGCGGCGGCGATGACGTCGTGGTCGCTCATCGCGGCATTGTCGCGGATCACGCCGCGGGCGAGCGTCGCCATCTCCGCGGTCGTCGCCGCCAGCGCCGCGGTCGCCCGCGCCTTGATCTCGGCGCGCGTCAGCGGCGAATCGAGGGCGAAGGCAAGCTTCGTGTCATACAGCTTCGGCCCCAGGCGGAAGTCGCCCTTCGCATTCGGCACCAGCACCGTGTCGAGCCAGCGCTGGTGCAGCGCCACCGCCCGCTTCAGCCGCTCGCGTGCGGCGTCGAACTCGGCGCGGTCGGCCGGACCCAGTTCGCTCTCGTGCGGCGCGAGCATGCCGTCGACGATGTCGATGATGCCGCCGTTCTGCTTGGCCACGGTCTGGGCGTGGATCAGCGGCACGCGTTTGGGATCGAGGCTGGTGCGCGCCTGCGCCAGCATGGCGGGCAGCAGGTTCATCCGCGACGTCGCCGCCTTCAGCCGCACGCTCCATGGCGCGAAGTCGCGCGCGGCGAGGCTGTACAGCGCGCCGCCGGCGGCGTCGTTGTAGATCTGGGGGTCCCATGCCCAGCTCTGCAGCACCTCGCTGCGCCACAGGCTGTAGCGCAGTTCGTTACGCAGCATCGCCGCGTCGACCTGGCTGGCGCGGCTGAGCTGCACCGCCGGGATCGCGTCAAGCTCCTTCAGCCAGCCGTGCTCGGCCGCCGCGATCCGCGCGCGCGCCGCCGCCGAGCGGTCGCCGATCAGCGCGTCATAGGTATGGACGCCGATGCCGGTCGCGTTCTCGGGCTCGAAGCGCATCTCGCCGTCGAGCCAGCGCGCCTCCAGCGCCGCCAGCCGGTGGTCGGCGGGCGTGCCGTGCGCGGCGGAGGCGAGGAGGACGGCGGCGACGGCGATGCGAAACATGAAGAACCCCCTAGACCGCGACCGGCGCGGCGATGTGCGGCTGCGGCGCATAGTCGTACACCTCGAAATCGTCGATGCGATAGTCGAAGATCGACGCGGGGCGTCGCGTCAGGCGCAGCTTAGGCGCGCCCGCCGGCGTCCGGCTCAGCTGCTCCGCCACCAGCTCGGCGTGGTTGAGGTAGAGGTGGCAGTCGCCACCCGACCAGACCAGCTCGCCCGGTTCGAGGTCGCACTGCGCCGCCAGCATCCGGATCAGCAGCGCGGCCGAAAAGACGTTGAAGGCGAAGCCGAGGCCAAGGTCGCACGACCGCTGCCACAGCATCCCCGACAGGCGGCCGTCGGCGACGTGGTACTGGTAGGTCATGTGGCACGGCGGCAGGGCCATGCGGTCGAGCTCGGCGACGTTCCAGCCGGTGAAGATGTGGCGGCGCGAGCCGGGATTGTGGCGCAGGCTATCGACCAGCGCGGCGATCTGGTTGACGCCGGGGCCGCGGCGGAACCCCTGCCCTTCGGGCACGAA
Source organism: uncultured Alphaproteobacteria bacterium (assembly GCA_963847215.1). GTDB lineage: Bacteria > Pseudomonadota > Alphaproteobacteria > Sphingomonadales > Sphingomonadaceae > Polymorphobacter_B. The sequence goes on along the minus strand of CAWJZA010000002.1, from coordinate 233,553 downwards.
CGTCGGCCAGTCGACCCATTGCTTGCCATAGACCGGACCGAGGTCGCCCCAGTCGCGGGCGAAGGCGTCGTCGGCCAGGATGCGCGCCTCGAAGGCGTCGCGGTCCAGCGTCTCGCCGCTGTCGCGGTTGAAGCGGGCGAGCGGCCAGTCGGTCCAGATGTGCACACCCTGCGCGACCAGCGGGCGGATGTTGGTGTCGCCGCTGAGGAACCACAGCAGCTCGCGCGCCGCCGTCTTCCAGAACACCCGCTTGGTCGTCAGCAGCGGAATGGCGTCGTCCGCCAGGTCGAAACGCATCTGCTCGCCGAACAGGCTGCGCGTGCCGACGCCGGTGCGGTCGACGCGCTCGTCGCCGTGGCTCCAGACGCGGCGGACGAGGTCGAGATACTGCGCTTCGTAGTGCATCACGCAGCGAGGCGGGCGATCGCGGCTTCGGCCCCGGCGACGGTCCGGCGGACGATCTCGGCGCAGCTGAGGATCTCGGTGATGGCGCCGCCGCCCTGCCCGGCCGCCAGGCACTGGGTCGCAGGATCGACGTGGTCGACGACGCCGGCGATTGGACCGAGCAGGCCAGCCTGCGCCGACTGCGCCACCTGCGCCATGAACGGCAGCGGTTCGCGGTTGCCGAACTCCCGCGTCGTGTCATTGGCGATGGCGCGCAGCGTCTTACCGGTGAAGGCGCGGCTGATGACGGTGTCGCTCTCGCTCATGCGCACGATCGCATCCTTGTACGCCTGTCCCGCGTGCGCCTCGGTCGAGGCGATGAAGCGGGTCCCCATCCAGACGCCCTGGCAGCCCATGGCCAGTGCCGCGGCGAGGCCGCGCCCGTCGAACAGGCCGCCGGCGGCGACCACCGGCACGTCGACGGCGTCGACGACCTGCGGCCACAGCGCGATCGACGCGACGCTGCCAGTGTGGCCGCCGGCCTCGGTCCCCTGGGCGATGACGACGTCGCAGCCGGCCTCCGCCGCCTTGACCGCGTGGCGGACGCTGCCCGCCATGCACATGACGACGACCCCGGCGGACTTGAGCTCGGTGATGATCGCCACCGGCACGCCCAAGCCTGCGATGAATGCCTTCGCCCCCTCGGCGATGATGACGTCGACGGATGCCGTCAGCGTCTCCGGCTGGGCAGTCAGCAGGTCGACGCCGAACGGCTTGTCGGTCAGGTCGCGGACGCGCCGCATCTGGTCGCGGATCATGCTCGGGGGCAGCCCGGCCATGCCGAGCGAACCGAAGCCCCCGGCCGCGGAGACGGCGGCGCACACCTCGGCATAGGACACTCCGCCCATGCCGGCGAGAAGAACGGGGTGCTCGACGCCGAGGAGGTCGCAGATGGGCGTGTGCAGCGTCACTCCGCCGCTTCCGCCACGCCGTAGCCGAGCATCGACTTGACCTCGAGGAACTCGGCGAAGGCGTGGTCGCCCCATTCGCGACCGTTGCCCGACTGCTTGTAGCCGCCGAACGGCGCGGTCAGGTCGCCGCCGGCGCCGTTGATGAACACCTGGCCGGCGCGCAGCTTGCGGGCGACCGCATGCGCGTGGCCGAGCTCGCCCTGGACGTAGGCGGCGAGGCCGTAGACCGTGTCGTTGCCGATGCGGATCGCCTCCTCCTCGCCCTCGTACGGCAGCATCGTCAGCACGGGACCGAAGATCTCCTCGCGGGCGATGGTCATGTCGTTGGTCACGTCGGCGAAGACCGTCGGCTTGACGTAATAGCCGGTCTCCAGCCCCTCGGGCTTGCCCGTCCCGCCGGCAACCAGCGTCGCGCCCTCGTCGATGCCCTTCTGGATCAGCCCCTGGATCTTGTGCCACTGCGCCTCGCTGACGACGGGACCGATCTTGGCGTTGCCGTCGGGCGGGCCGACCGTCACGCTCTCGGCCGCGGCGGCGGCGATGGTCTTGGCCTGGCTCATCTTGTGCGCCGGCACCAGCATCCGCGACGGCGCGTTGCACGACTGGCCGCTGTTGTTCATCATCGACACGACACCGTGGGTCACCGCCTTCTCGAGGTCGGCGTCGTCGAGGACGATGTTGGGCGACTTGCCGCCCAATTCCTGCGCCACGCGCTTGACCGTCGGCGCGGCGTTCTTCGCCACCTCGATGCCCGCCCGCGTCGAGCCGGTGAAGCTGACCATGTCGACGTCGGGGTGGCGGCTCAACGCCGCGCCGACCGTCGGACCGTCGCCGTTGACCAGGTTGAACACGCCCGCGGGAACGCCGGCGGCGTGGAGCACTTCGGTCCACAGCTGGGCGCTGAACGGCGCGATCTCGGACGGCTTGAGGACCATGGTGCAGCCGACGGCGAGCGCGGGCACCACCTTGCAGGCGATCTGGTTGATCGGCCAGTTCCACGGCGTGATGAAGGCGCAGACGCCGATCGGCTCCTTGGCCAGCATCGTCGTGCCGCGCTGTTCCTCGAACCTGTAGTTCTTCAGCACCTCGATGCCGGTCATCAGATGGCCGACGCCGATCGCCGCCTGCGCCTGCATCGCCAGCCAGCCCGGCGCGCCCATCTCCTCGGTGATCGCCGCGGCGATGTCGGCGTAGCGCTTCTGATATTCGGCGACGATGTTCTGGAGGAGTTCGATCCGCTGCTCGCGGGTGGTCGCGGCGAAGGCGGGAAAGGCCTTCTTCGCCGCGGCGACGGCACGGTCGACGTCGGCCGTCGTGCCCATGGCGATGACGCCGGCAACACCCTCGGTCGCGGGGTTGATGACGTCGAGGCGCTGCGAACCCGCCGGCTCGACCCACGCGCCGTCGATGTAGAACTTCGTATAGTCGCGCATCCCAAGGACTCCGTTTTCCGGTTCACGTCACCGTAGCGCATCGCCCCGGTTGACGGGAAGGGAAACCGATCAGGCCAGCATGTCGCGGACGAAGTTGGCGAGGCCGAGCTGGCGCTTGCGCCGCAGCCGCTCGGCCTTGAGGATGGCGCGGATCTCGCCGAGGCAGCGGTCGGGGTCGTCGTTGATCAGGATATAGTTGTATTCGCCCCAATGGCTGATCTCGGTCGCGGCGCGCTGCATGCGCTTGGCGATAACCTCCTCGCTGTCGGTGCCGCGCCCGCGCAGGCGACGTTCGAGCTCGGCCATCGTCGGCGGCAGGATGAAGACGCGGACGAGGTCGGACGCGGCGTCGGTCTGCTGGAGCTGCTGCGTCCCCTGCCAGTCGATGTCGAACAGGACGTCCTTGCCGGCGTGGAGCGTTTCCTCGACGACCCTGCGCGGCGTGCCGTAGCGGTGGCCGAAGACGACCGCCCATTCGAGCAGCGCGTCGCTGTCGCGCAGCCGGTCGAACTCGGCATCGTCGACGAAGAAATAGTCGCGTCCCTCGATCTCGCCGGGCCGCGGCGGCCGCGTCGTGACGCTGACCGACATGACGATCTCGGGATCGTCGACCAGCAGCCGCCGCGACATCGTCGTCTTGCCCGCGCCCGACGGCGACGACAGGACGAACATCAGCCCGCGGCGGTGGAGGGTGCCGGTCAAGCGGGATCGGGCCCCAGCATCGCTTCCGCCCGGACGATCCGGCGGAAGCGGGCCTCGTCGATCAGGTCGAGGGCCAGCGCGCTCTCCAGCAGCGTGCCGCCGGTCTTGTGGGCGTGCTTGGCGATCTTGGCGGCGTTGTCGTAGCCGATCTCGGGGGCGAGCGCGGTCACCAGCATCAGCGATTGTTCGACGAGGGACGCGATGCGCTCGCGGTTCGGCTCGGTGCCGGCGACGCAGCGGTCGGCGAAGCTGGTGCAGGCATCGGCCAGCAGGCGGATCGACTGCAGGACGGCGGCGGCGATCACCGGCTTGAAGACGTTCAGCTCCATGTGCCCTTGCAGGCCGCCGATCGTCACCGTGACATGGTTGCCCATGACGCGGGCGGCGACCATCGTCAGCGCTTCCGCCTGGGTCGGGTTGACCTTGCCCGGCATGATCGAGCTGCCCGGCTCGTTCTCGGGCAGGCTGAGCTCGCCCAGGCCGGAACGCGGGCCGGACCCCAGCAGGCGGAAGTCGTTGGCGATCTTGGTCAGGCTGACGGCGAGTACGTTCAAGGCGCCCGAGACCTCGACCATGGTGTCGTGCGTCGCCAGCGCCTCGAACTTGTTCGGCGCGGTGACGAAGGGCAGGCCGGTCAGCGTCGCCAGCTCGGCGGCAATGGCCTCGGCGAAGCCGGCGCGGGTGTTCAGCCCGGTGCCGACGGCGGTGCCGCCCTGCGCCAGCTGGTGGAGGTGGGGCAGCGTCGCCTCGACCCGGGCGATGCCGTTCGCCACCTGCGCCGCATAGCCGCCGACCTCCTGCCCCAGGCTGACCGGCGTCGCGTCCTGCAGATGGGTGCGGCCGATCTTGACGATCGATCCCCACGCCTCGGCCTTGGCGGCGAGGGCAGCGTGGAGGTGGCGGAGCGCGGGGAGCAGGCGGGCGTCGATCTCGCGGGCGGCGGCGACGTGCATCGCCGTCGGGAAGGTGTCGTTCGACGAGGCGCCGGCGTTGACGTGATCGTTGGGGTGGACCGGCGACTTGCCGCCGCGCGTGCCCGCCAGCAGCTCGTTGGCGCGCCCGGCGATGACCTCGTTGGCGTTCATGTTCGACTGGGTGCCGCTGCCGGTCTGCCAGACGACCAGCGGGAACTGGTCGTCCCACCTGCCCGCCGCGACCTCGCCCGCCGCCTGCTCGATGCACGGCGCGAGGTTGTCGTCGAGCACGCCGAGGCGCGCGTTGACCCGGGCGGCGGCCTGCTTGACCAGCCCGAGGGCGTGGACCAGCGGCAGCGGCATCCGCTCACCCGTCTCGGGGCGCGGCGCAGCCGGATCGGTGCCGATCGGGAAATTGCCGATCGACCGCTGCGTCTGCGCGCCCCAATAGACGGCGGCATCGACCTGGATCGGTCCGAAGCTGTCGGTTTCGGTACGGGTGGTCATGCTGCCTCCGGGTCGGCCGCCCGTGTATCCAAGGGTCCGGCCCGGTGCAATCCGGCGAAGGTCACACGAAGGTCACGCCCGCGTCGTCGTTTTCGACCGCCCCCGCGGCCCGGGCAGCGACGCCGGCCCAGGGGCGCAGGATAGCGCGCCCGGCGGCGTGTAGGACAGCTACTTCTTGCGGAAGCGGTCGAGAGTGACGACGTTCGACCCGTCCTCGACCGGCGGCGGGGCCGCGGGCTCGGGCTCCGGCTCGGGCGCGGTCGCCTCGCTCGGCTGGAACTGCAGCGCGAAGTTGACCGCCGGATCGACGAAGCCGGTGACCGCGGCGAACGGAATCGACAGCTTGGCCGGCACCTGGTTGAAGCTCAGCCCGATGGTGAAGCGCTCGTCGGTGATCGTCAGGTCCCAGTAGCGGTGCTGGATGACGATCGTCATTTCCTCGGGATAGCGTTCGAGCAGGTGCTTGGGCATCTCGACGCCGGGAAAGCGCGTGCGGAAGGCGATGTAGAAATGATGCGCGCCGGGCAGCCCGCCCTCCGCATCGATCCGCTCGAGGACGCGCTGGACGACCGAGCGGAGTGCCGCCTGGACGATCTCGTCGTACGGAATCAGGCTTTCGACGGTGGTGTCGTTCACGTTGGCGTGCTCCGCGGCGCGAATGCCTAGGTGGCGCGGGCCGGAGAGTTGGTCAAGGGGAGCGAAGCCTTGTCCGGATACGCTCGTGGCTCCGTTCCATGTCGAAAGTGGGGAGCTTCTGTTGCTCGGTGCTCCCCGTACCGCCGGTGTCCGCTTCTGTTGCCCGGGGCGGCCCGTCCCGCGCTTTCGGCCAGTGTAACTAAGTCCGTTAGGACTTTAGGTTACGCTGCGATCGCGAATGCCTCGTTGTCGTTGGCATTTCTCTGGTTTTGAACGGTTTTACGGCGCATTCAGGCCGGGCGAAGGCAGTCGTCTTTCAACACACGTCGATCCTGTTTCGGCCCCATGCCACCCCCTGCGACAACCGGGGAGATGATGGTGGAGCCGCCGGGTACCGCCCCCGGGTCCGCTGTGCCTATGCAACGATGCGATTTATCGCCGTAGTTACCCGTTGCCGGGTGACGGGAGGGATATAGCGCGAACGGCCGGTTGGTTCCAGCCCCGCCGGTCAGGCGGCGCGCAGCGCCGTCACGACCTTGTCGACGATCGGCTGGAACACCGAGGCCGGCAGCACCTGCGGCACGGCGGCGATGGCGAGATAGCGGTCGAGCAGCGCCTGGTTGATCTCGTCCCAGGCGTAGCGGCGGCTGAGCGCCAGCCCCGCCTCGCCGGCGCTGGCCGCGGCGTGGTCGTCGGTCAGATAGGTGGTCAGCGCGGCGGCATAGCCGGCGATGTCGCCCGGCGTCACCAGCTGGCCCGAGATGCCGTGATGGACCAGGCTCGACGTGCCGGTCGCGCGTGCGCCGACGACCGGCAGGCCGCAGGCCATCGCCTCCAGCGTGACGTTGCCGAAGGTCTCGGTAGTCGACGGGTTGAACAGCATGTCGGCCGAGGCATAAGCGGTCGCCAGCGCCTCGTCGGCGAGGTGGCCGGCGAAGATCGCCTGCGGCATCCGCGCCTCCGCCCACGGCCGCGCCAGCCCCTCGCCGACGATCAGCACGCGGTGGGCCACGCCGGCCGCGGTCAGCGCATCGATCGTGTCGGCGAAGACGTCGAGCCCCTTTTCCATGACCAGCCGCCCGACGAAGGCGACGACGCGCTCGTCGTCGCCGATGCCGCGCGACCGCCGCCACTCGAGCGAGCGGGCGCGCGGGGTGAAGACATGGGCATCGACCCCGCGGCTCCAGATGCGGACGTTTTCCGCCATGCCGTCGGCGCGCAGCTGCTCGGCCATCGATTCCGACGGGGCATAGACCTCGACCAGGTCGCGGTAGAAGCGGCGCATGATCTCGGCGGTGATGCGGTTGACCCACTTCAGCCCGTAATAGGTCAGATAGGTGTCGAAGCGGGTGTGGACCGAGGCGACGACCGGCACGCCGTGCACCTTGCCCCAGCGCTTGACGGTGAAGGCGAGGCGGTCGGGCGCCGACAGGTGGATCAGGTTCGGCGCGAACGCCTCGAGGTCGCGACGCGTCTCGCGGCCGAGGCCGAGGGCGAGGCGATAGTCGCCGCGGCCGGGGATCTTGACCGACGGTACCGAGATCAGCGTGCCGGTCGGCGCGAACGCCGGCGTCTCGCTGGTCGGCGAATAGACGCGGACGGCGACGCCCTGCCGCTCGAGGAAGCCGACGAGCCGGTTGAGCGCCTGGTTCGCCCCGTCGCGCTGATAGTTGTAGTTGCCGGAGAAGAGCGCGACGCGAAGCTGATCCTGGCGCACTGGGCGGCATCCTCTTGTCGTTGGCCTGCGCATAGATACGCGGCCATTATGACCTTGGTTGGGCAACGCGCGGATTCCGCTTCGGCTGCATCGTTTCGGCGGCGATGAACGAAAAACCCCGCCGGCGGGTGCCGGCGGGGCCTTTCGTTCGGACCGATCGGGCGGTCAGCCGCCGACGACCTCGCCGAGCGGCGACGCGAGGCTGTCGGCCTCCGCCGGCAGCGGCACCGGCCTTCGCCGCCTGGCTCGCCCGCAGCGCGGCGTCGCGGCTGGTCGCCGTGACGCGCATCCGCGCCATCGCCGCGCCGGTGCCGGCCGGGATCAGGCGGCCGACGATGACGTTCTCCTTCAGCCCCGTCAGCGTGTCGATCTTGCCCTGGACCGCGGCCTCGGTCAGCACGCGCGTCGTCTCCTGGAACGACGCGGCCGCGATGAAGCTCTTGGTCTGCAGCGACGCCTTGGTGATGCCGAGCAGGACCGGCTTGCCCTCGGCGGGCGTCGCCCCCTTGGCCAGCTTGGCGTTCTGCTCGTCCATCTCCAGCCGGTCGACCTGCTCGCCGACGAGCATCGTCGTGTCGCCCGAGCTTGGTGATCTCGACCTTCTGCAGCATCTGGCGAACGATCGTCTCGATGTGCTTGTCGTTGATCTTCACGCCCTGGAGCCGATAGACCTCCTGGATTTCGGCGCACGAGATATTCGGCCAGCGGCTCGATCCCGAGCACGTCGAGGATGTCGTGCGGGTTCGGGTTGCCGTCGATCAGATAGTCGCCGCGCCGGACGTAGTCGCCTTCCTGCACCGATGACGTGCTTCCCCTTCGGGATCAGTACTCGGCGACGCTCGCCGTCCTCGGCGCGGATGTTGATCCGGCGCTTGGTCTTGTAGTCCTTGCCGAACTCGACCCGGCCGTTGATCCGGGCGATGATCGCATTGTCCTTGGGCATGCGCGCCTCGAACAGCTCGGCCACCCGCGGCAGACCGCCGGTGATGTCGCGCGTCTTGGCGGCTTCCTTGCGGGATGCGGGCGAGCACGTCGCCGGCCTCGACGTCCTGGCCGTCGTCGACCGACAGGATCGCGCCGACCGCGAGCAGGTAGCGCGCCGCCTCGCCCGACGCCTCGTCGAGCAGGGTGATGCGCGGACGCAGCTCCTCCTTCTGCTTGGCGCCGCGCCAGTCGGTGACGACCTTGTTGGCGATGCCGGTGGCGTCGTCGACGTTCTCCGACATCGACAGGCCCTCGATCAGGTCCTGGTACTTCACCTTGCCCGACTTCTCGGTGATCACCGGCAGGGTGTACGGATCCCACTCGGCCAGCCGGTCGCCCTTGCTGACGATCGCGCCGTCGAGGTGCATCAGCGACGTGCCGTAGGCGATGCGGTGGATCGACCGCTCGCGGCCGTCCATGTCGAGCAGGACGAGTTCGCCGTTGCGCGCCATCGAGATGTTGCGCCCGCGGCTGTCGCGGATGGTGCTGCATGTTGCGGAGCATGACCGTGCCGTCGACCGAGCGCGTCGAGGGTCGACTGCTCGCTGACCTGCGCCGCGCCGCCGATGTGGAAGGTCCGCATCGTCAGCTGGGTGCCCGGCTCGCCGATCGACTGCGCGGCGATGACGCCGACCGCCTCGCCGATGTTGACCGGCGTACCGCGGGCGAGATCGCGCCCGTAGCACTTGCCGCAGACGCCGCTCTTGGTCTCGCACAGCAGCGGCGAGCGGATCTTGACCTCGGCCACCGCCGCCTTCTCGATCGCGGCGACGTCGACCTCGCTCGAGCAGCATGCCGGCCGGGCGCCAGCACCTCGCCGGTCTTGGCGTCGACGATGTCGTCGAGCGACGGTCCGGCCGAGGATGCGCTCGCCGAGCGAGACGATCGTGTTGCCGCCCTCGACGATCGCCTTCATCGTCGATGCCGCGCTCGGTCCCGCAGTCGTCCTCGATGACGACGCAGTCCTGGCTGACACGTCGACCAGACGCCGCGTCAGATAGCCCGAGTTCGCCGTCTTCAACGCCGTGTCCGCGAGGCCCTTGCGGGCGCCGTGGGTCGAGTTGAAGTATTCGAGGACGGTCAGGCCCTCCTTGAAGTTCGAGATGATCGGCGTCTCGATGATCTCGCCCGACGGCTTGGCCATCAGGCCGCGCATGCCGGCAAGCTGCTTCATCTGCGCCTGCGAACCACGCGCGCCCGAGTGCGCCATCATGTAGATCGAGTTGATCGGCTTCTCGCGGCCGTTCTCGTCGATCGGCGCGCGCCGAGATCTCGCGCATCATCGCGTCGGCGACCTGGTCGCCGCAGCGCGCCCAGGCGTCGACCACCTTGTTGTACTTCTCGCCCTGGGTGATCAGGCCGTCCTGGTACTGCTGCTCGATAGTCCTTGACCATGCTGCGGGTGTCGTCGACCATCTTCGCCTTCTCGGGCGGGATGACCATGTCGTCCTTGCCGAAGCTGATGCCGGCCTTGAACGCGTTCTGGAAGCCGAGCGTCATGATCGCGTCGGCGAACAGCACCGTCTCCTTCTGGCCGCTGTGGCGATAGACGTTGTCGATGACGTCGGCGATCTCCTTCTTGGTCAGCAGGCGGTTGATCGTCCTCGAACGGCACCTTGTGGCTCTTCGGCAGCGTCTCGCCGAGCAGCATCCGGCCCGGCGTCGTCTCGACGCGGCGCAGGACCATCTTGCCCGCCTCGTCGGTCGTCTCGACGCGCGCGATGATCTTCGAGTGCAGCGTCACCGCCTTGGCGTTGAGCGCCTGGTGCACCTCGGCCATGTTGGCGAAGGCCATGCCGGCGCCGGGCTCGCCCTCGCGGTCCATCGACAGGTAATAGAGCCCCAGCACCATGTCCTGCGACGGCACGATGATCGGCTTGCCGTTGGCGGGCGACAGGATGTTGTTGGTCGACATCATCAGGACGCGCGCTTCCAGCTGGGCCTCGAGGCTCAGCGGAACGTGCACGGCCATCTGGTCGCCGTCGAAGTCGGCGTTGAACGCCGAGCAGACCAGCGGGTGGAGCTGGATCGCCTTGCCCTCGATCAGCACCGGCTCGAACGCCTGGATGCCGAGGCGGTGGAGCGTCGGCGCGCGGTTCAGCAGCACCGGATGCTCGCGGATCACCTCGTCGAGGATGTCCCAGACTTCCTTGCGCTCCTTCTCGACCCACTTCTTCGCCTGCTTGAGGGTCATCGACAGACCCTTGGCGTCGAGGCGCGAGTAGATGAACGGCTTGAACAGCTCGAGCGCCATCTTCTTCGGCAGGCCGCACTGGTGCAGCTTGAGCTCCGGACCGGTGACGATGACCGAGCGGCCCGAATAGTCGACGCGCTTGCCGAGCAGGTTCTGGCGGAAGCGGCCCTGCTTGCCCTTGAGCATGTCGGACAGCGACTTCAGCGGACGCTTGTTGGCGCCGGTGATCGTCCGGCCGCGGCGGCCGTTGTCGAACAGCGCGTCGACCGCCTCCTGCAGCATGCGCTTCTCGTTGCGGACGATGATGTCCGGCGCGCGCAGCTCGATCAGCCGCTTCAGGCGGTTGTTGCGGTTGATGACGCGGCGATACAGGTCGTTCAGGTCCGACGTCGCGAAGCGGCCGCCGTCGAGCGGCACCAGCGGGCGCAGCTCGGGCGGGATGACCGGCACGACGTTCAGGATCATCCACTCGGGCTTGTTGCCGCAATCTCGATGAAGCTCTCGACGACCTTCATCCGCTTGATGATCTTCTTGGGCTTCAGCTCCGACTTGGTCGTGCGCAGCTCCTCCTCAGAGCGTCGGCATCTCGCCCTCGAGGTCGATGTCCTCGAGCAGCTTGCGGATCGCCTCGGCGCCGATGCCGGCGGTGAAGGCGTCCTCGCCATATTCGTCCTGCGCTGGACGCAGCTCGTCCTCGGTCAGCAGGTCGAACTTCTTCAGCGGCGTCAGGCCGGGCTCGATGACGACATACTGCTCGAAGTACAGCACGCGCTCGAGCTTCTTGAGCTGCATGTCGAGCAGCAGGCCGATGCGGCTCGGCAGCGACTTCAGGAACCAGATGTGCGCGACCGGCGCGGCGAGCTCGATATGGCCCATCCGCTCGCGGCGGACCTTCGAGACGGTGACCTCGACGCCGCACTTCTCGCAGACGATGCCCTTGTACTTCATGCGCTTGTACTTGCCGCACAGGCACTCGTAATCCTTGATCGGACCGAAGATGCGCGCGCAGAACAGGCCGTCGCGCTCGGGCTTGAACGTGCGGTAGTTGATCGTCTCGGGCTTCTTGATCTCGCCGAACGACCACGAGCGGATCCGCTCCGGGCGACGCCAGGCGATCTGGATCTGGTCGAACGTCTCCGGCTTCGCCGCCGGGTTGAAGAAGTTCATCAGTTCGTTCATAAGTCCGATCCTTCTATCCCTCTAGCCCGCGCTGCGCGGAGCAGCGGGCGGGAACCGCGGGAGGGAGCGGCCGCGGCCGCTCGCGCAGCGCGCGCCCGCCCTCCCCGCGGAGGACGGGCCGCGGCCGCTATTCGACCGACGTCGTGGTTCTGCAGCTCGACGTTGAGGCCCAGCGACCGCATTTCCTTGACGAGCACGTTGAAGCTCTCGGGGATGCCGGCCTCGAACGTGTCGTCGCCCTTGACGATCGCCTCGTAGACCTTGGTCCGGCCGATGACGTCGTCCGACTTGACCGTCAGCATCTCCTGCAAGCGTGTAGGCGGCGCCGTAGGCCTGGAGCGCCCACACCTCCATCTCGCCGAACCGCTGGCCGCCGAACTGCGCCTTGCCGCCCAGCGGCTGCTGGGTGACGAGGCTGTACGGCCCGATCGAGCGCGCGTGGATCTTGTCGTCGACCAGGTGGTGGAGCTTGAGCATGTAGATGTAGCCGACCGTCACCTTGCGGTCGAACATCTCGCCGGTGCGCCCGTCGAACAGCTCGACCTGGCCCGACGCGTCGAGCCCGGCCAGCTCGAGCATCGCCCGACACGTCGGCCTCGCGCGCGCCGTCGAACACCGGCGTCGCCATCGGCACGCCGAGCGACAGGTTCTGCGCCAGCTCGACCAGCTCCTCGTCGTTCATGTCGGCGATCTCGCTGTCGTACTGCTCGCCGTAGATCGTCCTTCAGCTTGGCCCGCAGCTCGCCGTCGTGTCGCCAGTCGCCAGGCCCTTGCCGCTTGGCGTGGATGTCCTCGAGCATCGCGCCGATCTGCTTGCCGAGGCCGCGCGCGGCCCAGCCGAGATGCGTCTCGAAGATCTGCCCGACGTTCATCCGGCTCGGCACGCCGAGCGGATTGAGCACGATGTCGACCGGCGTCCCGTCCTCGAGGAACGGCATGTCCTCCTGCGGCAGGATGCGGCTGATGACGCCCTTGTTGCCGTGGCGGCCGGCCATCTTGTCGCCGGGCTGGAGCTTGCGCTTCACCGCGACGAACACCTTGACCATCTTGAGCACGCCCGGCGGCAGCTCGTCGCCGGCCTGCAGCTTGCGTCTTCTTGTCCTCGAGACGCGCGTCGATCGACTTCGACGCCTCGTCATACTGCGCCTTGCAGCGCCTCGAGATCGGCCTGGACGGCGTCGTCGGCGACCGCCGAACTTCCACCATTCGCGGCGCGGCTGGCCGGTCGAGCGTCTCGTCGTCGATGACGCGCGCCCTTCTTCAGGCCCTTCGGCGCCGCCGCCGCGGTCTGGCCGATCAGCATCGTCCTTCAGGCGGGCATAGGTCGAGCGGTCGAGGATGCGCGCGCTCGTCGTCGGCGTCCTTGTCGAGGCGCTCGATCTCCTCGCGCTCGATCTGCAGCGCGCGCTCGTCCTTGTCGATGCCGTGGCGGTTGAACACGCGGACCTCGACGACCGTCCCGGCGACGCCCGGCGGCAGCTTGAGCGAGGTGTCGCGCACGTCGGACGCCTTCTCGCCGAAGATGGCGCGGAGCAGCTTCTCCTCCGGCGTCATCGGGCTTTCGCCCTTCGGCGTGATCTTGCCGCACAGGATGTCGCCCGGCTCGACCTCGGCGCCGATGTAGACGATGCCCGCCTCGTCGAGGTTGCGCAGCGCTTCCTCGCCGACGTTGGGGATGTCGCGGGTGATGTCCTCCGGCCCGAGCTTGGTGTCGCGGGCCATGACCTCGAATTCCTCGATGTGGATCGAGGTGAAGACGTCGTCCTTGACGATCTGCTCGTTGATCAGGATCGAGTCCTCGTAGTTGTAGCCGTTCCACGGCATGAACGCGACGAGCGCGTTGCGGCCGAGCGCCAGCTCGCCGAGCTCGGTCGACGGACCGTCGGCGATGATGTCGCCCTTGGTCGACCATGTCGCCGACCTTCACCAGCGGACGCTGGTTGATGCAGGTGTTCTGGTTCGAGCGCTGGAACTTCATCAGCGTGTAGATGTCGACGCCCGACTTGCCCGCCTGGACGTCCTCGGTCGCGCGGATGACGATGCGCATCGCGTCGACCTGGTCGACGATGCCCGTCCGCCGCGCGGCGATCGCGGCGCCGCTGTCGCGGGCGACGGTGCCCTCCATGCCGGTGCCGACGAACGGCGCCTCGGCCTTGACCAGCGGCACCGCCTGGCGCTGCATGTTCGAGCCCATCAGCGCGCGGTTGGCGTCGTCGTTCTCGAGGAACGGGATCAGCGACGCGGCGACCGACACCAGCTGCTTGGGACTGACGTCCATCAGCGTGATCTGGTTCTTGCGGCGCCATCAGGAACTCGCCCGCCTCGCGCGACGGAGATCAGGTCCTCGGCGAAGCTGCCGTCCTTCTCGGTCTCGGCATTGGCCTGGGCGATCGTGTGCTTGGCCTCCTCCATCGCCGACAGATAGACGACGTCGTCGGTCACCTTGTGGTCGACGACCTTGCGGTACGGCGTCTCGATGAAGCCGTACTTGTTGACCCGGCTGAACGTCGCGAGCGAGTTGATCAGGCCGATGTTCGGCCCTTCCGGCGTCTCGATCGGGCAGATGCGGCCGTAGTGCGTCGGGTGGACGTCGCGGACCTCGAAGCCCGCGCGCTCGCGGGTCAGACCGCCCGGCCCGAGCGCCGAGACGCGGCGCTTGTGGGTGACTTCCGACAGCGGGTTGGTCTGGTCCATGAACTGCGACAGCTGCGAGCGAGCCGAAGAACTCGCGCACCGCGGCCACCGCCGGCTTGGCGTTGATCAGGTCGTTCGGCATGACGGTGTCGATGTCGACCGACGACATGCGCTCCTTGACCGCGCGCTCCATGCGCAGCAGCCCGACGCGATACTGGTTCTCGAGCAGCTCGCCGACCGAGCGCACGCGGCGGTTGCCGAGGTTGTCGATGTCGTCGATCTCGCCCTTGCCGTCCTTCAGGCCGACCAGCGTCTTGACCACCTCGAGGATGTCCTCGCGGCGCAGCACGGTCATGTCGTCGGCGACGTCGAGGCCCAGGCGCATGTTCATCTTGACGCGGCCGACGGCCGACAGGTCGTAGCGGTCGGGATCGAAGAACAGGCCGTAGAACATCGCTTCGGCGGTCTCGCGCGTCGGCGGCTCGCCGGGGCGCATGACGCGGTAGATCTCGGACAGCGCATGGTCGCGCTCCTCGACCTTGTCGGCCATCAGCGTGTTGCGGATCCACGGCCCGACGTTGACGTGGTCGATGTCGAGCAGCTCGATCGGTCGCCTGGCCCGACTGGTCGAGCTTGGCGAGGTTCTCGGCGGTCAGCTCGTCGCCGGCCTCGATGTAGATCTCGCCGGTCGTCTCGTTGATCAGGTCGAAGGCGCGAGTAGCGGCCGAAGATTTCCTCGGTCGGGATCAGCAGCGACTTCAGGCCGTCGGTCTGCGCCTTGCGCGCCAGCGCGCGGGCGTGATCTTGGTGCCGAGCGGGAAGACGACCTCGCCGGTCTCGGCGTTGACGACGTCGAAGCTCGGCTTCGGTGCCGCGCCACTGCTCGGCCTCGAACGGCACGACCCAGCCGCCCTGGCCGCGGACCCAGGTCACGCGGCCGTAGAATTCGTTGAGGATCTCCTCGCTCGATATAGTTGAGCGCGTACAGCAGCGTCGTCACCGGCAGCTTGCGCTTGCGGTCGATGCGGACGTTGACGATGTCCTTGGCGTCGAACTCGAAGTCGAGCCACCAGCCGCGATAGGGGATGACCCGCGCGGCGAACAGGAACTTGCCCGACGCGTGCGTCTTGCCGCGATCGTGGTCGAAGAACACGCCCGGCGAGCGGTGCATCTGGCTGACCGATGACGCGCTCGGTGCCGTTGATGATGAAGGTGCCGTTCCCCGTCATCAGCGGCATGTCGCCCATGTAGACGTCCTGCTCCTTGATATCGAGGACGCTGCGCGCCTCGGTATCGGCATCGACCTCGAACACGATCAGGCGCAGCGTCACGCGCATCGGCGCGGCATAGGTCATGCCGCGCTGGCGGCACTCGTCGGTGTCGTACTTGGGATCCTCGAGCTCGTAATGGACGAAGTCGAGCTCGGCGGTGCCGGCGAAGTCGCGGATCGGGAAGACCGAGCGCAGCGTCTTCTCCAGCCCCGAGACATAATTGTCGGCGGGGCGCGAGCGCAGGAACTGCTCGTAGCTCTCGCGCTGGACCTCGATCAGGTTCGGCATCTGCACGACTTCGTGGATCTTGCCGAAGATCTTGCGGATGCGCTTGCGCGTCGTGAAGCTGGTGCCGGTGGCCGCGGGGGGAACTGCCTGGGTCGCCATATCCGTCCTTCATCTGTCGCGGGCGAAGGGACCGGCCCAACGCCAAAAAGTGCGTATCCCGTCACCGGAACCGCACCGCCAGCCTCGTTGAAACCTGCCGCTGCCCCCCATTCTCGATCCGGCCGTGAGCAAGGCGGCGGATCACCCGGGGACGGGGAAGGCGGCGCACCCGTTGTCGAAACGCGTGTGCCGGAATGTCGTGGAGAGCGCGATATAGCGAGGCGCGTAGGGTTTGGGAAGGGGGGTAGAACCGACCTAACGCTGCTAGCAGATCGCGCGACGGCGGAATACGATACGCCCACCAACACTCAGCAACAGAGCCCTGCCATGTTCTTTTTCTTTGGCCTTCCCCGCATCATCATCGATCCGGATATCTGCGGCGGCCGCCCGGTCATTGCGGGGACAAGGATGCGGGTCAGCGATCTCCTGGACATGCTGGCGGCAGGTGTGAGCGAAACGGAAATCCTAGCCGATTATCCATACATCGCTGCCGACGATGTGCGAGCAGCGCTGGCATATGCCGCCATGAACATTGATCATCCTGTCGTTCTCGCGGCCGAATGAGGTTCCTGGTCGACGCACAGCTTCCGCCCGGTCTCTGTCGTTGGCTGGTTGCGCGAGGGCACGAAGCAGATCATGTCAATGACCTTGAACTCGGCTCCGCTGCCGACACCCGGATTGCCGACTATGCAGTCGCCAATGACCTGATCCTCGTGAGCAAGGACGACGATTTCCTGCGGCTCCGCCTCCCCGACCGGTTCGTCCTCCTCTGGCTGCGCTGCGGCAACACAACCAACCCGGCGCTGGCCCACTGGCTCGACCTTCGATGGCCGCGGGTCGAGGTGCTTCTCGCAGCGGGAGAGCGGATCATCGAACTACGCTAAAGAAAAGGGCGGCCCCGTCGCCGGAGCCGCCCCTTCCCGTCGTCGGAGTAGCCGGGCTTACTTGAGCTCGACGGTGCCGCCGGCGGCTTCGATCTGGGCCTTGATCTTGTCGGCCTCGGCCTTGTTGACGCCTTCCTTGATCGCCTTGGGCGCGCTCTCGACCAGCGTCTTGGCTTCGGTCAGGCCGAGACCCGTCAGGGCGCGGACTTCCTTGATGACGTTGATCTTCTTGCCGCCGTCGCCGGTCAGGATGACGTCGAACTCGGTCTTCTCCTCGACCGGAGCGGCAGCGGCACCGCCACCAGCGGCCGGGCCGGCGACGGCGACGGCAGCGGCGGCCGAGACGCCCCACTTCTCTTCGAGCATCTTGGCGAGGTCAGCGGCCTCGAGGACGGTCAGGGTCGACAGCTCGTCGACGATCTTCTGCAGGTCAGCCATGGTATTCTCCTAATATCTTGAATGAGTGGATGAGAGTTATGCGGCGTCGCGCGGTCGCGTAGGCACCGAACACGCGCGCGAGCTTGCCCGCGGGCGCGTTGACCAGCTGCGCGAGCTTGGTCGCCGGCGCCTGGACGAGGCCGACGATCTTAGCGCGCAGTTCGTCGAGCGAGGGCAGCTCGGCCAGCGCCTTGACGCCGTCGACGCTGAGCACCTGGGCGCCCATCGCCCCGCCGACCAGCTCGAACTTGTCGGTGGTCTTGGCGAAGTCGACGGCGACCTTCGCCGCCGCGACCGGATCGGTCGAGGTGGCGAAGCCGACCGGGCCGGTCAGCATCTCGCCGAGCGGCTGGTAGGGCGTGCCCTCCAGCGCGATCCGCGCGAGGCGGTTCTTGGTCACCTTGAAGGTGGCCCCCGCCGCCCGCATCTTCGTCCGCAGATCGGTGACCTGGGCCACCGTCAGACCGTGGTTGCGCGCGACGACGACAACGCTGGTCTCGGACAAAGTCCGGGCGAGGGCGGAAATCTGCTCGGATTTTTCCGTGCGATCCATGCTCTCTCCTTGTCAGTTCCGCGTCGGCACCATTGCCGGCGTGGGTTGAGCCAAGGATGGCGCTTGCGAGCCATCCTGGCCCGCCCGTGGGATCGTCGCCGGCGCAACAGCGCAGGCCCGGGGTCGCCACCGCACGGCGGTCCCGGAAAACTCTCCCGTCTCATGCCGGCCCCTTGCGGGCTTAAGTCCTGGCGGACACCGGCAGTCTCGGACGGTAATTCACTCCCCTTCCCTCCCGTGAGCGGGAGGGAAGCGAAAATCAGACCGGCCCGTGGCCCGGAACGGTCGCCGTGTCAACCTTGACGCCCGGGCCCATCGACGAGCTGAGCGCGACCTTCTGCAGGTACTTGCCCTTGGCGCCCGACGGCTTGGCCCGGGTGACGGCGTCCATCAGCGCGTCGAAGTTGGCGCGCAGGTCCTCGGCCGGGAAGCTCGCCTTGCCCAGCCGGCCGTGGATGATGCCGGCCTTCTCGACGCGGTACTCGACCTGGCCGCCCTTGGCCGCCTCGACCGCGGCGGCGACGTTCATCGTCACCGTGCCGAGCTTCGGATTGGGCATCAGGCCCTTGGGGCCCAGCACCTTACCGAGCCGGCCGACCAGGCCCATCATGTCGGGCGTGGCGATGCAGCGATCGAAGTCGATGGTGCCGCCCTGGACGATCTCGAGCAGGTCCTCGGCGCCGACGACGTCGGCCCCGGCCTTCAGCGCTTCCTCGGCCTTGGCGCCGCGGGCGAAGACGCCGACGCGGACGGCCTTGCCGGTGCCCTTGGGCAGGGTGACGACGCCGCGGACCATCTGGTCGGCGTGGCGCGGATCGACGTTCAGGCCGATGGCGACCTCGATCGTCTCGTCGAACTTGGCGGTGGCGTTGGCCTTGACGATGCCGAGCGCGGTATCGAGCGGATACAGCTTCTCGCGGTCGATGCTGGCGGCCTGGGCCTTCTGCTTCTTGGTCTGTGCCATGGTCCTACGCCTCCACCACGTCGAGACCCATCGAGCGCGCGCTGCCCTCGATCGTCTTCATCGCCATTTCGATCGTGTTCGCGTTGAGATCGGGCATCTTCTGCTCGGCGATCGCGCGGATCTGCGCGCTCGTGATCTTGCCGGCGCTCGCGCCCTTGCCCGGGGTCGTCCCGCCCGACTTCAGGCCCGCCGCCTGCTTGATCAGGAACGAGGCCGGCGGCGTCTTCGTCGTGAAGGTGAAGCTGCGGTCGGCGAACACGGTGATCACCGTCGGGATCGGCGTGCCCTTCTCGAGCTCGCTGGTCTTGGCGTTGAACGCCTTGCAGAACTCCATGATGTTGACGCCGCGCTGGCCGAGCGCCGGACCGATCGGCGGGCTGGGCGTGGCGCTGCCGGCTTTCACCTGCAGCTTGATGTAACCGGTAATCTTCTTGGCCATGACGGCGCTCTCCTAAATGTGGTCCATGCGGCGGGGGAGCCCCGCCTCCCACAGTCTGCGTAAAACTCTTGGGCTACTTCGGCTTCTCGACCTGGTCGAAGCCCAGTTCGACCGGCGTCGCGCGGCCGAAGATCGACACCGAGACCTTGACCCGGCCGTGGTCGAAATCGAGCTCCTCGACGAGGCCGTTGAACGACGGCGAACGGGCCGTCGAGCACCTTGACCTGATCGCCGATCTCGTAGTTGACCTTGTGCTTGACCTTGGCGGTCGACACCGCTTCCTCGGCCTTGGTGTTGAGGATGCGCGCGGCTTCCGCCTCGCTGATCGGCTGCGGCTTGTTCTGCTGGCCGAGGAAGCCGGTGACCTTCGGCGTGTTCTTGACCAGGTGATAGATGTCGTCGTTCATCGCCATCTTCGCCAGCACGTAGCCGGGGAAGAACTTGCGGTCGCTCGTCACCTTCTTGCCGCGACGGACCTCGGTCACCTTCTCGACCGGCACCTCGACCGATTCGATGAAGGCGTCGAGCCCCTTGCGCGCGGCTTCCGTAACGATCGCGTCGCGGACCTTGTTCTCGAACCCCGAATAGGCGTGGATGATGTACCAGCGGTTCGACATCAGCCGGCCGCCAGGCTGAGCAGCGCCTTGACCAGCCGGCCGAGCACCTGGTCGACGCCGAGGAAGAACAGCGACAGCACGGTCGTCATGATCAGGACCATGATCGTCATGCGCAGCGTCTCGGCGCGGGTCGGCCAGGCGATCTTGCCCGTCTCGACCTGCACCTGGCGCACGAACTCGGCAGGGGTAGTCTTGGCCATGGAACCGTCTAGCGCCTTTTCACCAACAACAACAACCAGCCCAAACCCGTGATGTCGGGCCCGCGGCTGGTCGCAAATCCCGGCCCCGGCTGGCAGGAGTGGAGGGGCTCGAACCCCCGGCCCTCGGTTTTGGAGACCGATGCTCTACCAACTGAGCTACACTCCTGCGAGTGCCGAGAGCGGCGCATATACGGGCCGGACGACGGTGGAGCAAGGGGCAATATCCCGGCGTTGACACAACCCCGCGCTTTCGCCACTAACCCGCGCTTCCCGCGGGCTCGCGTCGTGTGGAGAGGTGGCCGAGCGGTCAATGGCAGCAGACTGTAAATCTGCCGGGGCAACCCTACGTTGGTTCAAATCCAACCCTCTCCACCAGCCCGCGGGGCCGTGCTAGACGTGACGCGGCGCGGGTATAGCTCAATGGTAGAGCACTAGCCTTCCAAGCTTGTGATACGGGTTCGATCCCCGTTACCCGCTCCAGCCCATCGCCCGAACGGAGACCGCATGGGCCGCAGACCGCATCCGAGAAACGCCGCCGGGCAGAAGAGCAGCTATCCGCGGCTGTACGGCCGCCACGCCGTGTTCGCCGCGCTCGACAACCCCGAGCGCGTCTTTCGCAAGCTGCACGTGACGCACGAGGCGGCGAAGGAGATCGTCATCCCCAAGGGCCTGGCGGTCCAGTACGGCGACGCCGCCGACCTCGGCCGGCTGATCCCCGCCGACGCGCCGCACCAGGGCTTCGTCCTCGAGGTCGAGCCGCTGGAGAACCCCTATCTCGGCGACATCCTGACCGCGGGCGAGGGCAACCGCCGCCCGCTCGTCGTTCTCGACCAGGTCACCGATCCCCATAATGTCGGCGCCATCCTGCGCTCGGCCGCCGCCTTCGGCGCGCTGGCGATCGTCACGCAGGACCGCCACGCGCCGCCGGAGTCGGGGGCGCTGGCCAAGGCGGCTTCGGGGGCGCTGGAGAGCGTGCCGTGGACGCGCGTCGTCAACCTCGCCCGCGCCCTCGACGAGATCGGCGAGGCGGGGTTCTGGCGCATCGGCCTCGACGGCACGGCGACGACGACGCTCGAGGCCGCGCTCGGCGAGACACGGCCGGCGCTGGTGCTGGGCGCCGAGGGCGAGGGGCTGCGCGCCAATACCGCCGAACATTGCGACGAGCGCGCCCGGCTGCCGATGACGGGAGCGATGGAGAGCCTCAACGTCTCGAACGCCGCCGCGATCGCGCTCTACGCGGCGGCGCGGCGGGGCTGAGGCCCAGCACCACGCCGGCGCTCGAGCTCAGTAGCTCTCCTCGGCATACACCGCCGCCACGTCGCCGTTCCAGCGGCCGTGGTAGGCGTCGAGCATCCGGTCGGCGTTGGTCTTGCCGCTCGCGGCGATCTCGTGGAGCGGCCCGAGGAAGCCCTGCTCGCTGTCCCCTGCCCCGTTGAGCCGCGCGCGGGCGGCGAGGCCGGCGTCGGCGATCTTCAGCACCTCCTTCGCCAGGTCCTGCAGCGTGCCGCCGTTGGGGCTCGCCGCCTGCAGCGCCAGCGTCGGCACCTCGTCGCGCAGGCGGGCATGGTCGGCGTGGCTCCAGCCCTTGCACAGGTCCCAGGCGGCGTCGAGCGCGGTGCCGTCGTAGAGCAGCCCGACCCACAGCGCCGGCAGCGCGCAGATGCGGTCCCAGCGCCCGCCGTCGGCGCCGCGCATCTCGAGATAGCCCTTCAGCCGCACCTCCGGGAAGGCGGTCGACAGATGGTCCTTCCAGTCGGCGACGGTCGGCGTCTCGCCGTACAGCGGCGCCAGCCGCCCGGCGAGGAAGTCGCGGAAGCTGAGGCCCGCGGCGTCGATATACGCCCCGTCGCGGTAGACGAAGTACATCGGCACATCGAGGGCATAGTCGACGTAGCGGTCGAAGCCGAAGCCGTCGTCGAAGACGAACGGCAGCGTCCCCGTGCGGTGGGGATCGGTGTCGGTCCAGATATGGCTGCGGAAGCTCTTGAAGCCGTTCGGCTTGCCCTCGGTGAAGGGCGAGTTGGCGAACAGGGCGGTGGCCAGCGGCTGCAGCGCCAGCGACACGCGGAACTTCTTCACCATGTCGGCCTCGGACGCATAGTCGAGGTTCGTCTGGATGGTGCAGGTCCGCTTCATCATGTCGAGGCCGAGCCCGCCGACGCGCGGCATGTGGCGGAGCATGATGGCATAGCGGCCCTTGGGCATCACCGGCAGCTCGTCGCGGCGCTTGTCGGGCCAGAAGCCGAGGCCGAGGAAGCCGAGGCCGAGGCGGTCGCCGATCTCGCGGCACTGCTTGAGGTGGCGGTTCGATTCGGCGCAGGTTTCGTGGATCGACTCCAGCGGCGCCCCCGACAGCTCGAACTGCCCGGCCGGTTCCAGGCTGATCGCACCGTCGGCACCCTTCAGCGCGATGACGTTGCTGGTGCCGTCGGGCCCGGCCTCCGCGACCGGCTCCCAGCCATACGCCTCCATGCCCTGCAACAGGTCGCGGATGCCGTCGGGCGCCTCGTAGGCCGGAGCCGAATGGTCGGCGAGGCGGTAGACGAACTTCTCGTGCTCGGTGCCGATGCGCCACTCGGCCGCCGGCTTGCTGCCGCGGTCGAAGACGCCGACGAGCTGGTCGCGGGTCTCGATGCGGGCCTCGTCGCCCAGTGCAGTCAGGTGATTGCTCATGGCTCGCCCCTAGCCGCGCCGCCCCGGTCCGGCAATGCTAGGGCGCGAGGTCGTAGTCGAGGTCGTAATAGTGCTGCCCGCCTTCGACGCGGATGGTCATCGTGCCGGTGATCCCGGCCAGCGCGCCGCTGCCCGAGCCGGGCACGACGAAGACGCGCAGTTCGGGCGTGCCGCGGTCCATCGTCGCGCTCTGCATGACGACGAAGCTGCCCTGCCGGCCGTCGAGGGTGCCGTCGATGCGCTCGGCGGCGATATAGCCCGCCGACCCCGTCTTGGGATCGCCGGCCGACAGGAACTCCCCGGTCGCGGTGGCGGCCAGCGGTCCCGCATAGGTCTTGGTCATCGTCATGCGGTTGAGCCACGCCGGGTCCGCCGGCGCGGGCGTCATCGTCACTTCGAAGCTGCCCGTCGCATGGTGCATCGCCGCCTCCGCCGGTCCGCCGGCGGTGGCGAGAACCGCCGCGACGATCGCTCTGTATCGCATTTGTTCACATTGGCGAGCGATCCCGTCGCCGTCAAGCGTCGCCGTTCCCCGCGCTCAGGCGGCGGCCGCCAGCGCCGCCACCCGCGGCCACGTCGTCGCCTGCAGGGACGGTCGGGCCTGCATCGTCGACAGCCAGGCGGCGATGCCCTCCCGCCCGGCGGTCAGCTCGGCCCATTCGGGGGCGGTCGCGAGGAAGTCGAGCTGCGCCGCCAGCAGGAAGTCGGCGAGCGACACCGCCGCGCCGGCGAAGAACGGGCCGTCGCCGAGCAGGTCGGCAAGTGCGGCGAACACAGTGTGCGCCGCCGGCATCGCCGCCGCGCACGCCGCCTCGTCGGGCGTCAGCCCCATCAGCGCCGGGCCGACGACGCGCTGGAAGCCGATGACGCTGGCAACGCCGGGGAACAGATACCAGTCGGCGATCGCCAGCGCCTGGTCCATCCGCGCCGCCGCGCGCGCGTTCGCCGGGGTCAGCGCGGGTTCGGGCCAGGTCCGGTCGATATAGCGCAGGATCGCCTGCGTCTCGTACAGGCCGAAGCCGTCGTGCTCGACCGCCGGCATGCGGCCGAACGGGTGGCGGGCGAGGTGCGCCGCCTGCTTGTGCTCGCCGGGCTTCAGCGCCGCGAGCCGGTACGACACCCCCTTTTCCTCGAGCACGGCGAACACGGCGCGGGCGAACGGGCTGCCCGGGATGGTGTGGACGACGAAGTCGGTCATGGCGCGGGTCTCCTTCAGGCCAGGGTTGCGGCGAAGTCGGCGAAATGGGCGAGCGTCGTCGGCCAGCCGTTGCCGAGCAGCGTGGCGATCCGCGGGGCGTCGCTGCCGAATGCTCGAGGTTGCGATGTTCGAGCGTCACCCGCGTGCCCTCGGTGACAGGATCGAAGCGGACCTCGACCTCGGTGGTCAGCGCGGGATCATAGGCGAAGGCGGCGTCGATCCGCCAGGCGAGGAGCAGCCGGTGCGGCGGATCCCAGGCGAGCACGTCGCCGAACGCCGCCTCGCTGCCATCTTCCTTGTGCTCGCGCCAGCGGCCGCCGGCGAACGGCTCGAGGCTGACGCTCGCCAGCGCCCCCGGGCCGATCGACTGCTGGCGCGGCCACCAGTCGCCGATGCGCTGCGTGAACAGGTCGAAGGCACGGTCGGGCGGTCCCTTGACCGTGACCGTGCGGACGATCGGCGCGATGCTCATTCCCGGTTCTCCCTGTCGTATTCCGCGTCGGCGAGGGCGGCAAAGCCCGCCATCGCCGCCCCCCAATGGTCGTCGAGCCAGTCGCGCATCGCCGCGATGCCCCGGGGGTCGAGCCGGTAGATGCGGCGGGTGCCATCGGCCGCGTCCTGCACCAGCCCCGCCGCCTTCAGCACCTTCAGATGCTGCGACACCGCCGGGCGGCTGACGGGCAGCGCCGCCGCCAGCGCGCCGACGCTCGACGCCTGCGCCGCGACCCGCTCGAAGATCGCGCGCCGCGTCGGATCGCCGAGAGCGGCGAAGGCATCGAGCACGGGCATTGCGTTAGTCATGACTTACCGTAAGCCTCGGCTTACACTCTGTCAAGCCGCCGCTTTGTGGTTGACGCGCGCGTCAGGCCGGCGCGATGATCGGCGGGCACGACCGGGCGGCACGATCCGGCAGCGCTTGGGACGAGGAGACGCGGCCATGTACGACCTCATCATCCGCGGCGGCACGATCGTCGACGGCAGCGGCGGCAAGCCCTTCGTCGGCGACGTCGCCATCGTCGGCGACCGCATCGCCGCCGTCGGCGCCGTCACCGGACCGAGCCGGGAAACGATCGACGCCGCCGGCCTGCTCGTCACGCCGGGCTTCGTCGACATCCACACCCACTACGACGGCCAGGCGACGTGGGACCCGGAGCTGGGGCCGTCGAGCTGGCACGGCGTGACCACCATCGTCATGGGCAACTGCGGCGTCGGCTTCGCCCCCGCCCGGCCCGACAAGCACGACTGGCTGATCGGCCTGATGGAGGGCGTCGAGGACATCCCCGGCACCGCGCTGGCCGAGGGCATGACCTGGGGCTGGGAGAGCTTCCCCGAATATCTCGACGCGCTCGAGGCGATGCCGCGCACCGTCGACATCGCCACGCAGGTGCCGCACGGCGCGGTCCGCGCCTATGTCATGGGCGAGCGCGGCGCGGCCAACGAGCCGGCGACGGCCGCCGACATCGCGGCGATGGCCGGGATCGTCGAGGACGGCTTGCGCGCCGGCGCGCTCGGCTTCACCACCAGCCGCACCGTCCTCCACCGCGCGGTCGACGGCAACGTCGTCCCCGGCACCTATGCCGACCGCGAGGAACTGCTCGGCATCGGCCAGGGCATCGCCCGCGCCGGCCACGGCGTGTTCGAGATGGCGAGCGACCTCAACCCGTGCGGCGAGGAGTTCGCCTGGATGAAGGACGTGTCGATCGCCACCGGCATGCCGGTCAGCTTCGCCCTGCTCCAGTCGCCGCTCGACGACGAGGGCTGGCGCGACCAGCTCGCCCGCACCGACGCCGCCAACGCCGAAGGCGCGCGGGTGACGGCGCAGGTCGCGCTGCGCGGCACCGGCGTCCTGCTCAACTGGCGCGGCACGGCGCACCCGTTCATCACCCGGGCGAGCTGGCAGCGGATCGCCGGCCTGCCGTGGGCCGAGCAGCTGGCGCAGCTGCGCGATCCGGCCTTCAAGGCGCAGCTCCTCGCCGACCCGGCGGAGCGGCCGGAAAACGACTCGGCGCTGGTCGACCTCCTGCTGCACGGCTGGACGCTGCAGTTCCCGCTCGGCGAGGAGCCCGACTACGAGCCGACGCCGGACATGAGCATCGCCGCCATCGCCGCGCGCGAGGGCCGGTCGCCGGAGGAGGTCGCCTACGACACGATGCTCGCCGACGACGGGCGCGGGTTCATCTACCTGCCGATCCTGAACTATGCCGACGGCCACCTCGACCACGTCCTCGAGCTGCTCGAGCATCCGGCGACGGTGGTCAGCCTGTCGGACGGCGGCGCGCATTGCGGGGTGATCTGCGACGCCGCCTCGCCGACCTTCATGCTCACCCACTGGGCGCGCGACCGCAAGCGGCCGGGGCGGCTGCCGATCGAGACCGCGGTCAAGCTGCAGACCGCCGACACCGCGGCGATGTACGGCCTGCACGACCGCGGGCGCCTCGCACCGGGGCTGATCGCCGACGTCAACCTCATCGACTTCGACCGGCTGAAGCTGGCCAAGCCGTACATCGCCTTCGACCTGCCCGCCGGCGGCAAGCGCCTGCTGCAGAAGGCGAGCGGCTATGTCGCCACGATCAAGTCCGGGGTGGTCACCTTCCGCGACGGCGCCGCGACCGGCGCGCGTCCGGGCGTGCTGATCCGCGGGCCGCGTGGCGCCCCGGCGGCGTTCGCCGAGGCGGCGGAGTAGCGCAGGGTCAGTCGACGACGCAGTCGGCGCGCGCCCACAGCAGCCAGACCAGCGCGCCGCCGAGGTTGACCGCGGCGGCGAGGACGAAGGTCGCGCCGTAACCGCCGGTCGCGTCGACCAGGGCGCCGGTGACATAGACGCCGACGATCCCCGGCAGCGTCCCGGCGGTGTTGCTCAGGGCATAGAGCGGCGCGGCGTGGCGCGGGGCGATGTCGAGGTGGTTGCTGGCATAGCCGGCCGACACCAGCCCGAGCGCGCCGAGCGCCAGGCACAGCATCGCCACCGCCTCGGGCGCGCTCGTCGCCCGCGCCGCCAGCAGCAGCCCGGCGGCACTGCCGACCAGCGCCGTCACCTGCATCGCCTTGCGCACGGCGAGCAGGGGCACGCCGCGCGCGACGAGCCGGTCGCCAAGGTGCCCGGCGAGGTTGCCGGTGACGAACAGGCTGGCCCACGGCAGGACGGCGGCCAGCCCGGCCTTGGCCACGTCGAGGTGCTGGACGTCGTGCAGGTAGGACGGCAGCCACGTCAGCATCAGGTACAGCACCCAGTTGCTGGCGACGTGATTGACGACGATCGCCCAGCACGCCCGCTGGCGCAGCAGCGCGCGCCACGGCACCGGCCCGGGCACGGTCGCCGCCTCGCGCGCTGCCAGCAGCGCGCGCTCGGCCGCGCCGATGCGCGGGTGGCGCCCGGGCGAATCGCGGACGACGGCGAACCACAGCGCGGCGAAGCCGAGCCCGGCGACGCCGAAGACGACGAACATCGCCGGCCAGCCATAGGCGGCGATCAGGCCGCCCGCCGCCGACAGGCCGACGACCGTCCCGACCGGGATGCCGCCGAGGTTGAGCGCCACCGCGCGCGACCGCTCGGTCGCCGGCAGCCAGCGCGCGAACAGGCCGATCGCCGCCGGAAAGGTCGCCGCCTCGGCCGCGCCCATGGCGACGCGCACGGCGATCAGCGCCGGCAGCCCGCCGAAGGCCGCCGCCGGCGTCGCCAGCGTGGCCAGCGACCAGCCGGCGAGCGCCAGCCCGAGCACCAGCCGGCCGCCGAAGCGCCCCGCCAGCCAGCCGCACGGCAGCATCGCCGCCATGTAGCCGACGAAGAACGCGGTCAGCACGGCGCCCTTGGTCGTCGCCGACCAGTGGAAACGCGCCGCCATCGGGATCACCGCGACCGAGATGTTGACCCGGTCGACGTAGCACAGCGCCGTCGCGGCGAAGCACATGACGACCAGGATCAGCCGCTTGGGGATCCCCGCCGTTGCCGCCGCCGTCGCCATCTCTGCCCCCCCGCGCCCATCCGACCCGACGCGCGCCCGCTTGGCAAGGTCGCAATCCTGCAGCCTGGGCCCAGTCGTTTGCAGCCCCGGCCAAGCGGCCGGCCCGCGCCTGTGGCAGATGCGGCCGCACCGGGGATGCCGGCCGAGGGACCGTCGACAGGAGGACGCCCATGCGAACCTTGCTCACCGCGCTGCCCGGGGCGCTGCTTGCCGCCGCACCCGCCGCGGCGCTCAACGACTACTCGACCGCGTTCGTCCAGGCGTATCGCGCGCCGCCCGCGCCCGCCTCAGCTTCTCCGGCAGCCTGGCGACCTGGGGTGCCGGCTTCGCCGACGCCAACGTCAGCATCGGCGACTACCTCTTCGATCCGAACTACACGTCCGCCGACTATTCGCCGGCCGACGCGACCGCGAAAGCGCGGACGCGCGCGTTCAAGGGCTCACTGATTTACTGGCTGCACGGCGGCGACTCGGCCGATGTCTATCTGAACGTCCTCGCCAGTGTGAACCGGGACGCCACCTACGGGACCGGCGCACCGGGCACGGCGACGGCCTACCTCGACCCGCAGCCGACCATCGGCAGTGTGCCCGAGCCGGCCGCCTGGACGATGATGGTCGCCGGCTTCGCCCTGGTCGGCGCGGTCGCGCGGCGACGGACGGCCGCGATCGCGGCTTAGGCGGTCAGCGCCTGCCACACGGCGATGGCGGCCACCGCCGCCGTGTCGGCGCGGAGGATGCGGGGGCCGAGGCCGACCGCGACCGCCGCCGGCAGCGCGCGGATGGCGGCGCGTTCGTCGGGGGTGAAGCCGCCCTCCGGCCCGATCAGGATCGCGGCCGGGGCGCGGATCGTCGCCAGCGTCGCCGCCAGCGGCGCGCCGCCGGTCTCGTCGGCGAAGATCAGGGCGCGGTCCGGCGCCCACGCGGCGAGCAGCGCGGCCAAAGTCGCCGGCGCGGCGAGCACCGGCAGCGCCGTCCGCCCGCACTGCTCGGCCGCCTCGACCATGTGCGCCCGCAGCCGGTCGAGGTTGAGCCGGTCGACGACGGTGCGCGCGGTCAGCACCGGCACCAGCCGCGCCACGCCCAGCTCGCACGCCTTTTCCGCCACCCAGTCGATCCGCCCGCGCTTGAGCGGTGCGGCGCACAGCCACAGGTCGGGCACGTCCTCGCGCGGGGCGAGGCGGCGGTCGAGGCGCACCACCGTCGCCTTGCGGTGCGGCGCGACCACCGTCGCCGCCCACTCGCCCGAACGGTCGTCGAACAGGCGGACGACGTCGCCGGCGGTGCGGCGCATGACCTGCGTCAGATAGTGGCTCGCCGGCGGCGGCAGGGCGATCTCGCCGCCGGCCGCCAGATCGACGTCGACGAACAGCCGGGGCGTGGTTGACAGGCCGGGCACGTCCTCGCTCATGGGCGGCGACTAGCGAGGCCGTGCCGTCCATGCAAACCGACGTTGCCACTCCCGATGCCGAGCGGACGCCGTCCTCGTGGATCGAGCGGCTGCCGGCGGCGGCGCGACCCTATGCCCGGCTCGCCCGGCTCGACCGGCCGGCGGGAACGTGGCTGCTGTTCTGGCCGTGCGCCTGGGGCCTCGCCGCCGGCGGCGGCTTGCAGATACCCGCGGCGGCCGGCGGGCTGCGCGGCCAGTGGTGGCTGCTGCCGCTGTTCGGCTTCGGCGCGATGGCGATGCGCGGCGCCGGCTGCGTCTACAACGACATCGTCGACCGCGACCTCGATCGCGCCGTCGCCCGCACCCGCGACCGGCCGCTGGCGAGTGGCGCGGTGTCGGTCCGGGCGGCGGCGGCGTGGCTCGTCGTGCTGGCGTTATGCGCGCTGCCGGTGCTGCTGGCGCTGCGGCCGCTGGCGGCGGCGGTCGCGCTGGCGTCGCTGCTGCTCGTCGCCGCCTATCCGTTCATGAAGCGCCTGACGTGGTGGCCGCAGGCGTGGCTCGGGCTGACCTTCAACTGGGGCATTCCCGTGGCGTGGAGCGCGGTCGCGACGCCGTCGGCGGCGATGGTCCTGCTGTACGGCGCCGGGATCGCCTGGACGCTCGGCTACGACACGATCTACGCGCTGCAGGATCTCGAGGACGACGCGCTCGCCGGGATCAAGTCGAGCGCACGGGCGCTGGGGCCGCGGGCGCGGGCGGGCGTCGCCGGCTTCTATGCCGCCACGGTCGCGCTGCTCGGCGGCGGGCTGTGGCTGGTGCGGCCGGAGCCGCTGACGCTCGCCGCCCTGCTCCCGGCGGCGGCGCAGCTGGCCTGGCAGGTCGTCCACCTGCGCGACCGCTCGCCGGCGATGGCCCTGGCGCTGTTCCGCAGCAACCGTGCCGCCGGGCTGCTGATCTTCGCCGCCTGCATCGTCGCCGGGCGCTGACGGCGGACACGAAAACGGGGCCGCATCGCTGCGGCCCCGCGATCGTCGCTGACCTTGAGGTCAGAGCGGCGTCAGGTTGACCGCCGCCTGCTTGCCGCGCCGGTCGAGCTCGAGCTCGAACGACACGCGCTGGCCCTCGTCGAGGCCGCTCATGCCGGCGCGCTCGACCGCCGAGATGTGGACGAACGCGTCGGGACCGCCGTCTTCGCGCTGGATGAAGCCGAAGCCCTTGGTGCCGTTGAAGAACTTGACCGTGCCGTCGACCCGCTGGCCCGGCGCGACGTTGCCGCCGCCGCCGCCGCCGCCGAACTCGCGGCTGGCACCGCCGTAGCCGCCGCCGCGGGGACCGTCGTCGCGGCCGCCGAAGCCGCCCGGCACGCGGCTCACGCGGGGGCGCCCGGTCGGTCACGGGCATCGGCTCGCCATCGATGACGAGGTCGGTCGCCGAGACGCGGCCGTTGCGCTCGGTCAGGGTGAACTCGAGCGGCTGGCCATCGGCCAGGCCGGTCAGGCCGGCCTGCTCGACCGCGGAGATGTGGACGAACACGTCCTCGCCGCCGTCATCGCGGACGACGAAGCCGAAGCCCTTCTGCCCGTTGAAGAACTTGACGACGCCCTTGGCCGTGCCGAGGTTGATGCCGGGGCCCGATGTCGCGCGCGGGCCGCGGTCCGCCGAAGCCGCCGCCGGCCGGCCGGCCGCCGAAACCGCCGCCGCCGCCGAAGCGCGGCGCGCCGCCGCCGAAACCGCAGCGGTCGCCACCGCCGCCGCCGCCGAAGCGATCACCGCCACCGAAGCCGCCGAAACGGTCACCGCCGCCCTCGAACTGGTCGAACCCGCGCTCACGCTTGTCGAAGCCGCCACGGCCGGGCCCGCGCCCGCGTTTTTCAAAGCTCATCGTCAAAATAGTCTTTCGCTGTTCCGTCGTCGTTGTGGGCGTCCCGCCGGCCACCCCCGGGCTGTCCGGGCGCAGGAAAGCCAAGCTGCTCCGATTGCCACCTTATACCAGAACCCGCCTGCCGCGAGCGCTTTATGCCACGGCGGTTCTGCAAACGCGACACGGCGTTGGCGTTTTTTTCATCTTTGGCGACGATAAGCGCCCGGCACGAGCAGGGCAGAGGCAGGCAGGGCATGATCGACAGGATCCTCGACTTCGGCGCCGACCATGCGCCGGTCTTCGCCGCGCTGCTGTCGTCGACCGTCGTCACCACCGCCAGCGCCGTCGCCTGGGCCTATGGCCGCTATCACGAGCGGGCGACGCGCCGCCGCCGCGGCGGCCGCCTGATCGGCTGATGCCGTGACTTGCGCGGCCGGCGCTGCTACGCCCCGGCCGCATGACCGTTTACCTGCACGAACACGACCTGCCCGCCGATGTCTTCGCCCCCGGGCCGATCGCGGTCGACACCGAGACGATGGGGCTCAACCCGGCGCGCGACCGGCTGTGCCTGGTCCAGCTGGCCGACGGCCGCGGCGACGAGCATCTCGTCCGCTTCGACCGGCGGCACTATGCCGCGCCGGTGCTGAAGGCGGTGCTCGCCGATCCGGCGCGGCTGAAGCTCTATCATTTCGCCCGCTTCGACCTCGCCGTGATCAAGGCCTATCTCGGCATCGTCGCCGGCGCCGGTGTTCTGCACCAAGATCGCGTCGAAGCTGGTCCGCACCTATACCGACCGCCACGGGCTGAAGGACGTGCTCAAGGAAACGATCGGCGTCGACATTTCCAAGGCAGCAGCAGTCGTCCGACTGGGGCGCGCCGGAGCTCAGCGAGGCGCAGAAGGACTATGCCGCCTCCGACGTCCGCTTCCTCCACCGCGCGCGTGGAGGTGCTCGACGAGCGGCTGGCGCGCGAGGGGCGGACCGCGCTGGCGCAGGCCTGCTTCGACTTCCTGCCGTGGCGCGCCGAGCTCGATCTCGCCGGCTGGGCCGAGAGTCGACATCTTCGCGCACGTATGAGCGAGGCGCTCGCCAGCCGACCGTGCCGCGGCGCTCGACGCGCGGCGCTGCCCGGCGGCGCCGCGAGACCGCTCGTCGCGCTGCTCAAGGTGCTGCTGCCGGTGGCCGCGCTGCGCGCTGCTGGCGCTGATCCTCGTCTGGCCGCTGACCAGCGCGCGGAAGTTCTCGTTCCTGCTGGCCAAGGACAAGGTGGCGATGGCGAACGAGCGGCTGCGGACTCGACACCGCGCTTACCGCGGCCAGACCGCCGACGGGCAGCCGTTCATCGATCCGCGCCAGCCGGCGCGGTGCAGCGGTCGTCGGCGGTGCCGGTCGATCGAGCTGAGGGCGCTGATGCGACGTCTGCAGCTTGCCAGACGGCCCGGCCCATGTCACCGCGCCGCGGCGGCCGCTACGAGATGGACCACGACCTGCTCGATCGTCGCCGGGCCGGTGCGGATCGCACAGCGCCAACGGGCTACACGCTCGACGGCGACGAGGTCCGACGTCAGCCTGATCGACCGCACGCGTCGCGACCGACCGGCCGGTCAGCGGGCACGCTGCCGCATCGGCACCTTCCGCGCCGACCGGATGCGCGGCGACATCGACGGCAAGCACGTGATGCTGGAGCGGCGGCACGCACTTGCACATCGTCCCGCTTCGCCAGACAGGCGAGCCCGCATGATGCCGCGCCGCCGTTCCTGCTGCCTGCTCGCGCTCGCCGCGCCGCTGGCGGCGCAGAGCCGGCGCTCAAGCACCACAACACCGACGCGCCGATCGACTTCGACGCCAACGCGTATCGACGTGCTCGACAAGGCCAACGGCCGCGCTGTCTGACCGGCAACGTCCGCGATCACGCAGGCCGACATGAAGCTCAACGCCGACACGGTGACGGTCTTCTACAGCCGGCCAAGAAGGGCGGCGATCCGCAGTCATCGACCGGCTCGACGCGCAGAACAACGTCAAGCTGCGTGACGCCGAGCGAGACGGCGAGCGGCCGCTACGGCATCTACGACGTCGACCGCAAGACGGTCACGCTGATCGGCGGCGTGACGCTGACGCAGCAGGGCGGATCGGTCCTGCACGGGCAGCGGCTGGCGATCGACCTCGACACGCGGCCGGGCGAGGCTCGACGGCGCCAGCACCGGCGCCGCCGTCCCGGGCACGACGACCGGCGGCCCCGGGCCGCGTGACCGGCCGCTTCGTCGTGCCGCAGCGCAACGGCAGCAACTGACGCTCGTCTCGGCGCATCGCCGCTCGCAGTCGCATGCTGCGAGCAGTGCTATGCACGATCCGCGCCAACAGTGGCCGAAGGGACGCTGCGTCGAGTGGCGGATGTCGAGGTGATGGAGCGGGACGCGGCCGACGCCGCTGCTGCGGTACGGCGAGGGCCTGGCCGTCGTCGCCATCGGCAAGCGCTACGACAAGCGCGTCGTGCTGCGCGACGTGTCGCTGACGGTCAACCGCGGCGAGGTCGTCGGGCTGCTCGGGCCGAACGGCGCGGGCAAGACGACGTGCTTCTATTCGATCATGGGGCTGGCGATGCCCGACCAGGGCCGCATCCTGCTCGACGGCAACGATATCACCGGGCTGCCGATGTACCGCCGCGCGGCGCTCGGCCTCGGCTATCTGCCGCAGGAGACGTCGATCTTCCGCGGCCTGACGGTCGCCCAGAACATCATTGCGCGTGCTCGAGGTGGTCGAGCCCGACCAGGCGACGCGGGCGGCGCGGCTCGAGCAGCTGCTCGACGAGTTCCACATCGCGCGGCTGCGCGACGCGCCGGCGATGGCGCTGTCGGGCGGCGAGCGGCGGCGCTGCGAGATCGCCCGCGCGCTGGCCGCGAAGCCGTCGATCATGCTGCTCGACGAGCCGTTCGCCGGCATCGACCCGATCTCGATCGCCGACATCCGCGACCTGGTCGTCGATCTGCGCGCGCGCGACATCGGCGTGCTGATCACCGACCACAACGTCCGCGAGACGCTGGAGATCGTCGACCGCGCCTGCATCATCTACGACGGCCGGGTGCTGTTCGAGGGCACGCCCGAGGCGCTGGTCGCCGACGAGACGGTGCGCCGGCGTCTATCTCGGCGAAGGGTTCAGCTTGTAGGCCGTGCGTCCGGAGCGACGCGCATGAGCCTCGGTCCCCGCCTCGATCTCCGGCAGTCGCAATCGCTGGTGATGACGCCGCAGCTGCAGCAGGCGATCAAGCTGCTGGCGCTGACCAACCTCGAGCTCGAGGCGTTCATCGGCGAGGAGATCGAGAAGAACCCGCTGCTCGACGGCGGCGGCGAGGAGGTCGGCCGACAGCCGCGGCCGACGCCCGGCCGCGCGAGAGACGCCGGCGCCGACGAGCTGATCGCGGGCGGCGACGCCACCGCCGACGCGCCGCTCGACGTCGACTATGCCGCCGAGACCTTCCACCACGACGGCCCGACCGATTCGAGCGCCGATGCGCCGGCCGGCTTCGACGGCGGCGGCAGCAGCGGCGGCAGCGGCGGCGACCGGGCGAGGGCATCGACTTCGACGCCTTCGCCGCCGCCGGCGCCTCGCTGGCCGACCTGCTCGCCGAGCAGGCCGGCCGCCGCCTTCGCCGATCCGGTCGACCTGCTGATCGCGCGCCACCTGATCGACCAGATCGACGACGCCGGCTATCTCGCCGCCGACGCCGTCGCCGACGTCGCCGAGCCGGCTCGACGCGACCGCGGCGCGGGTCGAGGCGGTGCTCGCCGTCATCCAGCGCTTCGACCCCGTCGGCGTCGGCGCGCGCACGCTGGCCGAATGCCTGGCGCTCGCAGGCGCGCGAGGCCGACCGCTACGACCCGTGCATGGCGGCGCTGATCGACAACCTCGACCTGCTCGCGCGCGGCGACATGGCGGCGCTGCGGCGGATCTGCGGCGTCGACCAGGAGGACCTGGCCGACATGATCCGCGAGCTGCGCGGCTACAATCCCAAGCCCGGCTGCAGTTCGGCGGCGGGCGACGCGCAGGCGGTGATCGCCGACGTCTTCGTCCACGCGCACCCGCGGCGGCGGCTGGGCGGTCGAGCTCAACGCCGCGACGCTGCCGCGCGTGCTCGTCAACCGCCGCTATCATGCCGAGCCTCGCGGCCGCCGCGCCGCACGGCGGCAAGGCGAAGCGCGGGCGACCAAGTCGTTCCTGTCGGACTGCGCTGGCCAGCGCCAACTGGCTGGTCAACGCGCTCGACCAGCGCGCGCGGACGATCGTCAAGGTCGCGACCGAGCTCGTCAAGCAGCAGGAGGCGTTCTTCCAGCCGGGCGTCGAGCACCTCAAGCCGCTGACGCTGCGCGCCATCGCCGAGGCGATCGGCATGCACGAATCGACCGTCAGCCGCGTCACCTCGAACAAATATCTGCAGTGCGAGCGCGGGCTGTTCGAGCTCAAATATTTCTTCACCAGCGGCATCGCAGTCGACCGACGGCGGCGACGCGGTGTCGGCGCAGGCGGTCAAGGACCGCATCGCCCGGCTGATCGCCGCCGAGACCGCCGACCGCGCCGCTGTCGCGACGACAAGCTGGTCGACCTGCTCCAGGCCGAGGGCTTCGACATCGCCCGGCGCACCGTCGCCAAATATCGCGAGGCGATGGGACTCGGCTCGAGCGTCGCCCGGCGACGGGCGAAACTGCTCGAGGCGGCGGCTTAACCTTCGCCGCTGCTTGCGCTAAGGGAGCGGTGGGGCAGTTGGGGGAGCGGTCATGGACGGCATTCGGCGTTTCGGCGTGGCGGCAGCGGCGCTGCTCCTCCTCGGCAGCGGCGCGGCTCGCGCCGATGCGGTCACCGACTGGGCCGACTTCGCCAACGCCGTCGACGACGCGGCGAGCGAGAAGGACGCGCCGTTCGACGTCGACACCTATCTCGCCGGCACGCGCGTCGACCTCGCCATGTTCGAGGCCGCCGACAGCGTCGATCGCAAATACGCCTCGTTCCTGAACGTGCCTGTCGCCGCGCGCGGAGCCTCCGGACCGATGGCGGTGGCGACAGCGGCGCACGACGTCCTGCTCAGCGCCTTTCCGGGGCAGAAGGCGATGATCGAGGATCGCTACTGCCTGGCACTGGCCGAGGAGCGCGACGGCCCGGCGAAGGATGCGGGCATTGCCGCCGGCCACGCGGCCGCGGCGGCGGCGCTGAAGGCGGGCGGGCTCGATCCGGCCGCCAGCCTCGTCCCCTACTTCCCCGCCGGCAAGCCCGGGCAGTGGATTCCCGACCGCCGGCACGGTCATCGACATCCATTATACGGCGATGAAGCCGTGGCTGATGGCGTCCGCGACCGAGTTCCGCCCGGGGCCGCCGGTCGCCCTCGACAGCCCGCGCTGGCTGAAAGACCTCGACGAGACGCGGCGCATGGGGGCCAAGAACAGCCGCGAGCGGTCGGCGGCCGACACCGTCCTCGCGCGCTTCTGGGCGCAGGCCGAACCGACCGCGGCGATCCGCGCCGTCGCCAGCCAGCCGGGACGCAGCCTCGTCCGCAACGCGCGCTTCTATGCGATGATGGCGCTTGCCGGCGACGACATGGGCGTCGCGCTGACCTCGGCCAAGCTCCACTACGGCTTCTGGCGGCCGATCGCGGCGATCCGCGCCGGCGGCGGCAACCCGGCGGTGACCGCCGATCCGACGTGGGAGCCGCTGCTCAAGACGCCGCTTCACCCCGAATATCCGTGCGGCCACTGCGCCTTCGCCGCCACCGTCGCCACCGTCATCACGGCGGAAGGCGCGCCGAAGTCCGGCCTGCCCTTCACCAACAGCAAGATGCCCGGCGTCGTCGTCACCATCGCCACGCCGGCCGAATATGTCCGGCAGGATTCGTACAGCCGCATCGCTGGCGGGGTCCACTTCCGCTCGACGGCCGAGGTCAGCGAGGCGATGGGCCACGCCATCGCCGCCAATACGCTGGCGAAGTTCGCGCCGCCGCTCTGATCGCCCGCGCTAGCCGGCGGCGTCCCACTTCGTCGGCGGGAAGTGCGCCGCAAGCCAGGCGGTGGCGAGATCGGCGACGCGTGCCTCGACGTCGCCCCACCACAGCCAGTGGCCGACCCCGGGCAGTTCCTCGTAATCGACCTGCGCCAGCCGCCGGGCGGTGGCGCGGGCGATCGCCGCCGGGGTGATGCGGTCGCGCGTCCCGACGACGACCAGCGCCGGCATCGTCAGCCGCGCATAGTCGACGTTGAACGCCGGCGCCTTGGCCGCGAAGGGCAGCGCCATCTCATACAGGACGCGGCCCGAGTCCCAGACCAGCGCCGCGATCTCGGCGTCGGCGATCTCGGCCGGCACGCCGTTGTAGATGCCCCAGCGCGCGCGGCCCGCGTCGATCCTCGTCGGCGAGCGCCACCAGCGTTTGCGGGTGACGACGCCGAGCATCGTCCGCACGGGGTCGATTCCCGGCACCGCGGTCGCCGCCGTCGCCGCGGGGGCGAACAGCATCAGCCCCGCCGCGCCGACGCGCGCCGCCACCGCCTGCGCCAGGAACCCGCCCATCGAGTGGCCGGCGACGATCACCGGCCCCGGCAGGCGGCCGATCTCGGCGGCGAGAAAGGCGATATAGTCCTCCAGCGTCACCGTCCCCAGCTCGGGCGGCGGCGGCGCATCGGGGGCGCGGTCGTGATAGGGCAGCGCCGGCGCGTGCGTCGTGTACCCCGCCGCCTCCAGCCGCCGCCGCAAGCCGGCGAAGGCCGTCGGCGTCGACCACATGCCGTGGATCAGGACGATGGGCGGGGTCATCGCGCCGTCACCGGGTCAGCGCACCACGCCCGAGGCGGCGAGCACGGCCATGGTGACGATCTCGCTCGCGCCGCTGGTCATCGGCGCGATCTGCACGGCGCGGCTCATGCCGACCAGCAGCGGCCCGATCATGCGGCCGTCGCCCAGCTCCTTGAGCAGCTTGGCCGAGATGTTGGCCGACTGCAGCCCGGGCATGATGAGGACGTTGGCCGGCGCCGACAGCCGCGAGAAGGGATAGCGGCTCGCCATGCGCGGGTTGAGCGCGACGTCGGGCGACATCTCGCCCTCGTACTCGAAGCCGACCTGGCGCTCGTCGAGCAGCCGGATCGCGTCGCGCGTGTGCTGCAGGAACTCGCCGGGCGGGTTGCCGAAGTTGGAATAGGACAGGAAGGCGACGCGCGGCTCCTGCCCCAGCCGGCGGGCGACGGCGGCGGTCTGGCAGGCGATGTCGGCGACCTGCTCGGCGCTCGGCCGCTCGTGGACGGTGGTGTCGGCGATGAAGATCGTCTCGCTGCGCCCGACGTACATGTGGATGCCGAACGGCGTGTGCCCGGGCTCGGGGTCGAGGACGTTGCGGACCTGGCGGAAGGTGGTGGCGAAGTTGCGCGTGATGCCGGTGACCATGGCGTCCGCCTCGCCCATCTCGAGCATCAGCGCGCCGAAGATATTGCGTTCGTGGTTGACCATGCGCTCGACGTCGCGGAGCAGATGGCCGCGGCGCTGCAGCCGCCGGTAGAGCATCTCGACCATGGCCGGCACAAGGTCGCTGTTGGCGCTGTTGTGGATGCGGAAGGCGTCGGGGTCGGCGCCGATGCGGGCGAGTCCGGCGCGGACCGGCTCGTCGCGGCCGATCAGCACCGGCTCGCCGTAACCGTTGGTGTGGAAGCTGACGGCGGCGCGCAGCACCACCTCCTGCTCGCCTTCGGCGAAGACGACGCGCTTGGGGTGCGCCCGCGCCGCCTCGAAGCTGCCGGCGAGCACGGCGTTGGTCGGGTTGAGGCGGCTGCGCAGCTGCAGGCGGTAGGCGGCCTCGTCGAAGAACGGCTTCTTGGCGACGCCGCTGGCCATCGCCGCCTTGGCCACGGCGACCGGGATGTTCTCGATCAGCCGCGGGTCGAACGGCGCCGGGATGATATAGTCGCGGCCGAAGGTCCTGGCCTTGCCGCCGTAGGCCGCGGCGACCTCGTCGGGCACCTGCTGCCGCGCGAGGTCGGCGAGCGCGTGCGCGGCGGCGAGCTTCATCGCCTCGTTGATCGACGTCGCCCGCACGTCGAGCGCGCCGCGGAAGAGGTAGGGGAAGCACAGGACGTTGTTGACCTGGTTGGGATAGTCGCTGCGCCCGGTGGCGACGATCGCGTCGGAGCGGACGGCGGCGACCTCCTCGGGCGTGATCTCGGGGTCGGGATTGGCCATGGCGAAGATGATCGGGTTGGGCGCCATGCTTTCGACCATCCTGCGGCTGACCGCGCCCTTCTGGCTGAGGCCGAGGAACAGGTCGGCGCCGGCCATCGCCTCCTCCAGCGTCCGTGCGTCGGTGACGGCGGCGTGGGCGCTCTTCCACTGGTTCATGCCCGAGGTGCGGCCCTGGTAGATCACGCCCTTGGTGTCGCACATGATGACGTTGGTCACGCCAAGCAGCTTGATCAACTCGGTGCAGGCGATGGCGCTGGCGCCGGCGCCGTTGACCACCATCTTGATGTCGGCCGGCTGGCGCCCGGTCAGGTGCAGGGCGTTGATCAGCCCGGCGGCAGCGATGATCGCCGTGCCGTGCTGGTCGTCGTGGAACACCGGGATGTTCATCCGCTCCTTCAGCGTCGTCTCGACGATGAAGCATTCGGGCGCCTTGATGTCTTCGAGGTTGATGCCGCCGAAGCTCGGCTCCATCAGCTCGATGGCGTCGATCAGCCGGTCGACGTCCTCGGTCTTCAGCTCGATGTCGATCGAATCGATGTCGGCGAAGCGCTTGAACAGCACCGCCTTGCCCTCCATCACCGGCTTCGACGCCAAGGCGCCGAGGTTGCCGAGGCCGAGGATGGCGGTGCCGTTGGAGATGACGGCGACAAGGTTGCCCTTGATCGTATAGTCATAGGCCTTGTCGGGATCGGCGGCGATCGCCTCGACCGGCACGGCCACCCCGGGCGAGTAGGCGAGGCTGAGGTCGCGCTGCGTCGCCATCGGTTTCGAGGCGATGATCTCGATCTTGCCCGGGCGGCCGAGCGCGTGGAAGCGCAGCGCCTCCTGGTCGAACGCCTCGCCGCTGGTTTCTTCGGTCATGTCCGGCTCCCTCGCACGCTTCCGGGTATAGGCGGCACTCCGTGACGGGCAAGCGATCATCGGCTAACCCCTGTCCATGGCCGAAGCCTCTCCCATGATGGCGCAGTATCTGAGCATCAAGGCGCAGGCCGCCGGCTGCCTGTTGTTCTACCGCATGGGCGACTTCTACGAATTGTTCTTCGACGACGCGGCCAAGGCGGCGGCGACGCTCGACATCGCGCTGACCAAGCGCGGCGAGCACGACGGGCAGCCGATCCCGATGTGCGGCGTGCCGGTCCATAGCCACGAGGTCTATCTCCAGCGGCTGATCCGCGCCGGCCACCGCGTCGCCATCGCCGAACAGGTCGAAAGCCCGGCGGAGGCGAAGAAGCGCGGCAGCAAGTCGGTCGTCGCCCGGCGCATCGTCCGCGTCGTGACGCCGGGCACGCTGACCGAGGACGCGCTGCTCGACGCGCGGACGTCGAACTGGCTGGCGGCGGTGGCGCCGCAGGGCGAGGCGGTCGGCCTCGCCTGGTGCGACGTCTCGACCGGCAGCTTCCGCACGCTGGCGACGACGGCGGCGGGGATCGAGGCCGAACTCGCCCGCCTCGCCCCGGCCGAGGTCATCGCCCCCGACGGCTGGCCCGGCCCGGCAACGCCGCGTCCCGCGGCCGACTTCGCCGTCCGCGCCGGCGAGGCACGGCTGTGCGCGCGCTTCGGCGTGGCGACGCTCGCCGGCTTCGGCAGCTTCACCCCCGCCGAGATCGCCGCGGCGGCGGCGCTGCTCGCCTATCTCGAGACCACCGGCGCCGGCACCCTGCCGGTCCTCGGCCCGCCGCTGCCGACGCCGCCGGCCGGCATCATGGCCATCGACGCCGCGACCCGGGCCAGCCTGGAGATCACCCGCGCGGCGCAGGGCGGGCGCGCCGGCAGCCTGCTCGACGCGGTCGACCTGACCGTCACCGGATCGGGCGCGCGCTGCCTCGCCGACGATCTCGCCGGGCCGCTGACCGACGCGGCGGCGATCCGCGACCGCCTC
Source organism: uncultured Alphaproteobacteria bacterium (assembly GCA_963847215.1). Classification (GTDB taxonomy): domain Bacteria; phylum Pseudomonadota; class Alphaproteobacteria; order Sphingomonadales; family Sphingomonadaceae; genus Polymorphobacter_B. The sequence goes on along the minus strand of CAWJZA010000002.1, from coordinate 192,384 downwards.
GACCTCGTCGCCTGGTTCTGCGCCCAGGGCGCGGTGCGCGATCGGACGCGCGAGCGCCTGCGCGCCGCCCCCGACCTCGAACGCGCGCTGTCGCGCCTGGGGGTCGGGCGCGGCGGCCCGCGCGACCTCGCCGCGATCCGCGACGGGCTGGCGGCAGCGCTGGCGCTGAAGGCGGCACTGGCGGCGGCGCCGGGGCTCGACCGGCCGCCGCTGCTCGCGGCGACGCTGGCCCGGATCGGCCCGCACGGCACGCTGGTCGCGGCGCTCGACGCGGCGCTGGTCGCCGAGCCGCCGGTCGACGCGGCGCACGGCGGCTTCGTCGCGCCCGGCCACGACGCCGCGCTCGACGAGCTGCGCGCCGCCGCCCACGACGGCCGCCGGCTGATCGCCGCGCTGGAGACGCGGCTGCGCGCCGAGACCGGCGTCGCCAGCCTGAAGATCCGCCACAACAACGTGCTGGGCTACCACATCGAGGTCGCCGCGCGCTTCGCCGACCCGCTGCTCGCCGCCGGCTTCCTCCACCGCCAGACGCTGGCCGGCGTCGTCCGCTTCGGCTCGGCCGAGCTGATGGCGCTGGCGACGCGGATCGCCACCGCGGGCGACGCCGCGGTCGCGGCCGAGGCGGCCCATTTCGAGGAACTGCGCGAGGCCGTGCTCACCGCCGCGCGCGACATCGCCGCGACGGCGCAGGCGCTCGCCCGGCTGGACGTCGCCGCCGCGCTCGCCGAGCGCGCGGCGCGCGACAACTGGACCCGTCCGCACGTCGACGAGACCTGCGCCTTCGCCGTCGCCGCCGGGCGCCACCCGGTGGTCGAGGCGGCGGTGCGCGCCGCCCGCCAGCCGTTCGTCGCCAACGACTGCGACCTGTCGGCGGAGCAGCGGCTGTGGCTCGTCACCGGCCCCAACATGGCCGGCAAGTCGACCTTCCTGCGCCAGAACGCGCTGCTCGCCGTCCTCGCCCAGGCGGGGTCGTTCGTGCCGGCGGCGAGCGCCCATATCGGCGTCGTCGACCGCCTGTTCAGCCGCGTCGGCGCGTCGGACAACCTCGCCCAGGGCCGGTCGACGTTCATGGTCGAGATGGTCGAGACGGCGGCGATCCTGAGCACGGCCACCGCGCGGTCGCTGGTCATCCTCGACGAGGTCGGGCGCGGCACCTCGACCTACGACGGACTGGCGATCGCCTGGGCGGTGCTCGAGGCGGTCCACGACCAGCTCCGCGCCCGCTGCCTGTTCGCGACGCACTATCACGAGCTGACGCTGCTCAAGCCGCGGCTGACGGCGCTGGCGCTGGCGACGGTGCGCGTGCGCGAGTGGAACGGCGAGCTGGTCTTCCTTCACGAGGTCGTCGCCGGCGCCGCCGACCGCAGCTATGGCCTCGCCGTCGCCCGCCTCGCCGGACTGCCGGCGGCGGTCATCGCCCGGGCCAAGGCGGTGCTGGCGCGGCTCGAGGCCGGCAAGGCGCGCACCGGGGGCCTCGCCGCCGACCTCGCCGAGCTGCCGCTGTTCGCCGCCGCGCCCGCGCCGGAGCCGGCCGACCCGCTGCGCGACCGGCTGGCGGCGATCGACGTCGACGCGCTCAGCCCGCGCGAGGCGCTCGACCTGCTGTACGAACTGAAGTCGCTGTAAGCCCTGGGCGGCAAGGCCCTGTCCTACACCGGCCCCGCTCGGCTAGCCTCGGTCGATGAGCCCCCGCCGCCTTCCCCCTTCGCCCGCCCGATGCCGCCGCCGGGGGGAAGGTCCCCGACGAGATAGCGTGATTTTCGTCAACTTAGCATTACCAGGCGTTAACCTTTGCTGCCGCGGCGCTTGCGCCGGGCGCGATTCCCCCGCACCGTCGCACCGGGCAGCGAGGGGCGGCGGATGAACGGCAGCGTGGCAGGGCTCGAGTTCGCGCGACGCCGGTCTCGTCCGCGGCGTCGGCCTGCCGGCGTTCACCGCGACGATCGTCAACGGCGTCGTCGGCGCCGGCGTCTTCACCCTGCCCGCGGTCATGGCGCTGAACGTCGGGCCGCAGGCGCCGCTGGCCTTCGCCGCCTGCGCCGTCGCCATGGGCGCGGTCGTCGCCTGCGCCGCCGATGCCGGGCGGCGGGTGCCGACGTCGGGCGGCATCTACGGCACCGTCACCGCCGGGCTGGGTCCGCGCGCCGGCTTCGTCACCGGCTTCGTCGGCATCTGGCTGTCGAGCGTGCTGTCGTGCGGCGGCATCGCCGCGGCCTTTGCCGACGGGGTTGGGCACGCCGTCCCCGCCGTCGCCGCTGGACTGCCGCGGGCGGCGCTGATCGTCGGCGTGCTGGCCGCGCTGATGCTGGTCAACCTGCGCGGCGTCGGCTTCGCCGCCCGCTTCCTGACGGTGGCGACGGTGGTCAAGCTGGTGCCGCTGGCGCTGTTCGTCGGCGTCGGCGCGTGGTTCGTCACCGGAGCCAACCTCCACGCCGGCACCGCCAGCGGCGGCGAGGGGTTCGGCCGCGCCGTGATCTTCGCCCTGTTCGCCTTTTCCGGCATGGAGACGCCGCTGTCGGCCAGCGGCGAGGCGGCCGACCCCAGGCGCACCGTGCCCCGCGCGATCGTGCTGGCGATGGTCTTCGTCCTGGCGCTGTACGTCGCGGTGCAGCTGGTGGCGCAGGGCCTGCTCGGCGCGGGCCTCGCGGCGGCCAAGGACGCGCCGCTGGCGGATGCGATCCGCACCGTCAGCCCGGCGCTGGCGCTGGTGCTGGCCGCCGGCGCGACGCTGTCGCGGCTGATCTGGATCGGCTCCGACCTGTTCGGCGCGCCGCGCGTCCTGTTCGCCTTTGCCCGCGACCGGCTGCTGCCGGCGTGGCTCGGCACGGTCGACGCGCGATACAAGGTGCCGCGGACGGCGATCGTCGTCCACACCGTTCTCGTCGCCATCCTCGCCGTCAGCGGCACGTTCGAGGCGCTGGCGATCCTGTCGGGGCTGGCCAGCACCCTGCTCTACTCGATGAACAGCGCGGCGGCGTGGCGGCTGGCCCGGGCCAGCGGGGCGCGGGCCTGGCCGGTCGCCGTGGCGGCGGCGGTCGGCATCGCCGCGATGGTGGCGATCGCCGCCCAGGCCAAGCCCCAGGAGCTGCTCGGCCTCGCCGCGGCGACGGTCATCGCGCTGGGCCTCTATTCGGCCCGGCGGGTGTTCGCAGCCGCATAGCTGTCGACCGCGTCGAAGGTCGCCGTCAGGGCGGCGCGTTCGCCCGCGGTCAGTTCGGGCCGCCAGACCTCGAACAGCAGGATGGCGCGCGGTTGGTCCGAGTCGTTCCACGCCTCGTGCTCGATCGAATCGTCGAAGATCAGCGGCACGCCGGCCTCGACTGTCCGCGTCTCGCCACCGACGCGCAGCCGGCAGTCGGGCGGCACGATCAGCGGGATGTGGACGATCAGCCGGGTGTTGAGCATCCCGTTGTGCGGCGGGATGTGGGTGCCGCCGGCCAGGATCGAGAACAGCGCCATCGGCGACCGCCCGGCGGTGCGCGGGATCGGCGCGCTCTCGACCGCCGCCACCGTCACCGGGCAGGCGGCGTGCGCCGCGGCCACCGGCTCGCCGGCGCGCCACAGGTGATAGGCGCTCCAGCGCGCGTCGTTCAGCAGGCTGTGCTCCTTCGACGGGCGGTTCTCGGGCCGCTCGACATAGGGGGCGATGCCCGTCTCGGCGGCGATGACGCCCTCGACCTCGGCGCGGATGGCGTCGGTCTGCGCCGCGATCGCCGGCAGCCACGGGAAGTCGGCGGGGTCGAAGAAGGGGATCGCCGGCAGGCGCGGGTAATAGAAGTTGGTCGGCGCCTGTGGATACGGCTGCGCCGTGCCGGTGGCGATGCCCAGCGCCTCGGCGAAGCGCGGGTGGACGGCGGCGGCGTCGATGCCCTTGCCCGCCAGCGTCGCCCGCAGATGGGCATCGTAGCGCGCCGCCGAGGCGTCGAGCGCGGCGCGGGCATGGGCCAGCGCCTGCGCCGTCGCCGGCGGCTGCTCGACGCCCGCCGGCGCGGTCCTCAGCGCCGCCTCGAACCAGCTCGTCGCCGCCCGCTCGTCGCCGGCGCGGGCGAGCAGTTCGCCGCGCATGACCATCGCGTCGAGGTTGGCGCGGTCGTCGGCGAGCACCCGGTCGAGCGCCGCGTGCGCGCGCGGCCGGTCGTCCTGCAGGAAGCACGCCTGGGCGAGGAACAGCCACGCCTGCGTCGCGGCCTCGCCGGAGGCGACGACCGCCTCGAACGCCGTGCGCGCGGCGGCGGCGTCGCCGCGGCTCAGCGCCGCGATGCCGCCGTCGGCGAGCTTGAGCAGCTGGTCGCGGGTCACTGCGCCGCGCCCCGCGGCGGCGGGTTGAGCTGGCCGGCGCGGTACGCCCCCTGAAATGCCGTCATCCAGCCGGGATATTCGCGCGGCAGGGCACTCGCCTCGTCCAGCGTCTTCAGCTGGTCGGCGGTGAGGACGATGTCGCCGGCGGCGAGGTTGTCGGCCAGCTGGTCGGGCCGCTTGGCGCCGACGATGACGCTGGTCACCGCCGGCTGGTGGAGCAGCCAGGCGAGTGCGATGCGGGCGACGCTGACGCCGTGCGCCTCGGCCACCGGGCGCATCGCGGCGATGACCGCGTCACCGCGGACCGGATCGACCGGCGGGAAGTCGAAGCTCTTGCGCCGGCCGTCGCCGGCCCCGTCCTGATACTTGCCCGACAGGAAGCCGCCGGCGAGCGGCGACCACACCATCAGCCCGACGCCTTCGGCCTGCATCATCGGGATCAGCTCGCGCTCGAGGTCGCGCCCGGCGATGCTGTAATAGGCCTGGACGCTGGCGAAGCGCGCCAGGCCGTGGTGGTCGCTGTAGCCCAGCGCCTTCATCACCTGCCACGCCGCCCAGTTCGACACGCCGATGTAGCGCACCCGTCCCGAAGCGACGATGGCGTCGAGCCCGCGCAGCTGCTCCTCGATCGGCGTGGCGACGTCGAAGCCGTGGATCTGGTAGAGGTCGATATGGTCGAGACCGAGCCGCTTCAGGCTGGCGTCGACGGCGTTCATCAGGTGGTAGCGCGAGGTGCCGCGGCCGTTCGGCCCCTTGCCCATCTCGCCGAAGGCCTTGGTCGCGACGACGATCTCGCCGCGGTCGACGCCGAGCGACTTCAATGCGGCGCCGGTGATCTCCTCCGACCGGCCGCTGCCATAGACGTCGGCGGTGTCGATGAAGTTGACGCCGGCATCGAGCGCCGCCTTGACCAGCGCGCTGGCGTCGTCGTCGCCCAGCCCGCCCATCGCGGCCCAGACGCCCGACGTGCCGCCGAAGGTCATCGTGCCGAGGCACAGCTCCGAAACGAACAGGCCGGTGCGGCCCAACGGATTGTAACGCATCGTCAAGACTCCGCGCCGAAGGTGGCGTCGCCCGCGCTTTGCCTCTATCTGGCGGGCATGTCACGTTTCGACACCGTCCCCCATCGGCGGCAGCTGATCGACCGGCGACCGCTGGCCGACGCGCTGGCCGCCGTTGCGCGCGGAGCCGGCCGCCCGCGACGCCGCCGCCGTCATCCTGCGCGCCGCCCTCGCCGACGCCCGCGCCGAGCTGCGCCGCCGGCTGCACAGCCACGCCTCGCGCGGGCTGGAAATGGCGGCGAGCCATGCCTTCGTCACCGACCAGCTGCTGCGCCTGATCTTCGACTTCACGACGACGACGCTGTACCCCTGCCCCAACCCGACCGCATCCGAGCGCATCGCCCTGCTGGCCGTCGGCGGCTACGGCCGCGGCGAGATGGCGCCGTACAGCGACGTCGACATCATGTTCCTGACCCCCTGGAAGCAGACCGCCTGGGGCGAGCAGGTGATCGAGACGATCCTTCATTTCCTCTGGGACCTGGGGCTGAAGGTCGGCCATTCGACCCGCAGCCTCGACGAGATGGTCCGCCAGGCCAAGGCCGACCTGACGATCCGCACCGCGCTGCTCGAGGCGCGCTTCGTCTGGGGCGACCAGCCGCTCTACGACGAGGCGTCGCAGCGCTTCCGCCGCGAGGTCGTCGCCGGCACGGCGCGGGCGTTCATCGCCGACAAGCTGGCCGAACGCGACGCCCGGCACCGCAAGATGGGCGACAGCCGCTATGTCGTCGAACCGAACCTGAAGGAGGGCAAGGGCGGCCTGCGCGACCTGCACACGCTGTTCTGGATCGGCAAGTACGCCTATCAGGTCCAGTCGGTGCCCGAGCTGGTCGACAAGGGCCTGCTGACCGCGCAGGAGCTGCGCCAGTTCGTCCGCGCCGAGAACTTCCTGTGGGCGGTGCGCTGCAACCTGCACGACATGGCCGGCCGCGCCGAGGAGCGGCTGACCTTCGACGTCCAGCGCGAGCTCAGCGCCCGCCTGCGCTATACCGAGCGCGCCGGGATGAGCGCGGTCGAGCGCTTCATGCGCCACTATTTCCTGATGGCGCGCCACGTCGGCGACCTGACCGGGCTGTTCCTCGCCCATCTCGACGACAGCTTCGGCAAGCCGGCGTGGCTGCCCAAGCTCGTCGCGCCGGCCGCGCAAGCTCAACGGCTTCACCGCCCGCAATGGCCGCATCGGCGTACCCAACGACGACTTCTTCCGCGCCGATCCCGTGCGCCTGGTCGAGATGTTCGCCCACGCCGCGCGCGAGGAGCTGGAGATCCATCCGCTGGCGATGCGTCAGGCGGGGCGCGACGCCGTCCTGATCGGCGAGAAGGTCCGTCGCGATCCCCGCGCCAACGCCCTGTTCATGGACGTGCTGACCAGCCCGCGCTGCGAGGCGGTGCTGCGCTGGATGAGCGAGGCACAGGTGTTCGGCCGCTTCATCCCCGACTTCGGCCGCGTCGTCGCCCAGATGCAGTACGACATGTACCACCACTATACGGTCGACGAGCACACCATCCGCGCCATCGGCCTGCTCGCCCGCATCGAGGCCGGCGAGCTGAAGGACGACCATCCGCTGTCGAGCGCGGTGATCAAGCAGATCGTCTCGCGCCGTGTCCTCTATGTCGCGGTCATGCTCCACGACATCGCCAAGGGCCGCGGCGGCGACCACAGCGTCCTGGGCGGCGAGGTCGCCGAGCGGCTGTGTCCGCGCCTCGGCCTGACGCCGGCCGAGACCGAGACGGTCGCCTGGCTGGTCCGCTTCCACCTGCTGATGAGCTCGACGGCGTTCAAGCGCGACCTCGCCGACTTCAAGACCATCCTCGACTTCACCGAGATCGTCGCCAGCCCGGAGCGCCTGCGGCTGCTGCTGATCCTGACGGTGGTCGACATCCGCGCCGTCGGCCCCAACGTGTGGAACAACTGGAAGGCGCAGCTGCTCCGCGACCTGTACGACGCCGCCGAGGAGGTGCTGCGCCTCGGCCACAAGCAGACCGGCCGGCAGGAGCGGATCGCCGCCAAGCAGACCGAGCTGGCCCGGGCGCTCGAATGGCCGGCGGACGAGTTCGCCGCCTACGCCCGCCGCCACGCCGACGCCTACTGGATCGCCGAAGCGCCCGACGTGCTGTTCAAGAACGCCGTGCTGGTCGAGCGTGCCGACGCGGCGAAGACGCCGCTGGCGATCGGGCTCGAGGTCGACGCCGCCAGCGGCACGACGCTGGTCACCGTCTATGCCGGCGACCATCCCGGCCTGTTCTACCGCATCGCCGGCGCCATCTCGCTCGGCGGGGCGAGCATCGTCGACGCGCGCATCCACACCACGCGCGACGGCCAGGCGCTCGACAATTTCGTCGTCAGCGATCCGCTCGGCCGGCCGTTCGCCGAGCCCGAGCAGCTGGCGCGGCTGAAGCGGATGATCGAGGACGTGCTGACCGGCCGCGTCCGCCTCGCCGACCGCCTCGCCGCGCGCCCCCTTGCCCGCCGGCGCGCCGAGGCCTTCCGCGTCGAGCCCAACGTGCTGATCGATAACAAGGCGTCGAACCGCTACACGGTGATCGAGGTCAACGCGCTCGACCGCCCCGCCCTGTTGTGGTCGCTGACCCACGCGCTGTTCGCCGCGCGCCTGGCGATCCACTCGGCGCACATCGCCACCTACGGCGAGCGCGCGGTCGACGTCTTCTACCTGACCGACCTGACAGGCGCGAAGGTCGACGACGCGGCGCGGCTCAAGGCGATCGAGAAACGCCTGCTCGACCTCGCCACCAGCCACCGCCCGGAGATGCTGGCGGCGGAGTAGGGTGGAAAGCGGACAGGCAGCTTTCACAGGATAGACTGGGAAAGCTTCCATCCGAGGAGTACTCTCGCCCCTTGGAATGGTGCGACGCGAGGCCGGTGGTGAAGCGCAAACGTACTGGTAGCGTCATTCGGCATGCCTGCTTGCGCCAACAGGCAGCGGCTCAGCATTCACCGTCGCAAGACGAACGTGCCGCGTTCCGCCAAGCGGTTGATACGTATCAAATGTTCGTTGTCGCGCATTGCGCGCCTGAGGAAGTGCGCGCCTATGTGACGGCAAGAGCGAAGCGCGACCGCGCTTTTGTTCGGTCTCTCCGCAAGACGGATTTACAGGCAGATTACAAGCAAGCCGTCGCTGATAGGGCCGAACGAGACAGTCGCACCGTGTACGAATGTATCGGACCGCTGCCTCCGCCACCTCCGCTACTCGGCACGACGTCACCCGCCTCCCTTGTGGCGAAGACCGAGCCACAACACCACGACACATTAGCCGATTTTTTTGCAGCAGGAGATCGTCAGTTCGCAGCGATGGTACGACTTCGTGACGCACTGATCGGTTTACCGCCTAGATAACGCTCGCGTCAGAGCCTTAGAATTTCATCGGTTTATTTCCGCGATTGAGGCGAAAGCGGACGCAGCAATCCGCTGTCCTACACCCCCGCAAGCGGCTACAATTTCCCGTGATTGTTCAGGGGAGAAGGAATTCGTCGCACCCGTGCCGGCTCATCGTTCTTGGCCTTGCCGCGCGCGTGTCGAGGCGCGGGCGGAAGCTGGAATGACGCGCGTCGGCGTGGACTTAGTTTGACCTTTGCGTCGGCAGGCGTGCCGAAACGCACGTCGCGGGCGTGAACTTCGTGTGACCTTCGATAGGATTGCCGTCCGGCCTCCCCCTCGCCCCGCCGGGTCGCCCGGGCTATAGCGGTCGGCGGGAGACGCGCATGACCACCACCGACGACTGGGCAAAGCTCGCCGCGAGGGAGACCAAAGGCCGCGACCTCGACTGGCACACGCCCGAGGGGATCGTCGTCAAGCCGCTCTACACCGCCGCCGACGTCAGCGGACGTCGACCCCGGCCTGCCGGGGTTCGCCCCCTTCACCCGCGGGGTCAAGGCGACGATGTACGCCGGGCGGCCGTGGACCATCCGCCAGTACGCCGGCTTCTCGACCGCCAAGGAATCGAACGCCTTCTACCGCCGCAACCTCGCCGCCGGGCAGAAGGGGCTGTCGGTCGCCTTCGACCTCGCCACCCACCGCGGCTACGACAGCGACCACCCGCGCGTGACCGGCGACGTCGGCAAGGCGGGCGTCGCCATCGACTCGGTCGAGGACATGAAGATCCTGTTCGACGGCATCCCGCTCGGCGAGATGAGCGTCAGCATGACGATGAACGGCGCCGTCATCCCTTGCCTCGCCTTCTTCATCGTCGCCGCCGAGGAGCAGGGCGTCACGCCCGACAAGCTCGAAGGGACCATCCAGAACGACATCCTGAAGGAGTTCATGGTCCGCAACACCTACGTCTACCCGCCCGAGCCGAGCATGCGGATCGTCGCCGACATCATCGCCTTCACCGCCGAGCACATGCCGAAGTTCAACTCGATCTCGATCAGCGGCTACCACATGCAGGAGGCCGGGGCGACGCAGCTGCAGGAGCTGGCCTTCACCCTCGCCGACGGCATGGAATATGTCCGCGCGGCGCAGGCGCGCGGGCTCGACGTCGACGCCTTCGCCCCGCGCCTGTCGTTCTTCTTCGCCATCGGCATGAACTTCTTCATGGAGGTGGCGAAGCTGCGCGCGGCGCGGACGCTGTGGGCGCGGATCATGGCCGGCTTCGGCGCCAAGGACCCGAAGTCGCTGATGCTGCGGACCCACTGCCAGACGAGCGGCGTATCGTTGCAGGAACGCGACCCGTACAACAATGTCGTGCGCACCACCGTCGAGGCGCTGGCGGCGGTGCTCGGCGGCACCCAGTCGCTCCACACCAACGCGCTCGACGAGGCGATCGCCCTGCCGACCGACTTCTCGGCGCGCATCGCCCGCAACACGCAGCTGGTGCTCGCCGAGGAGACCGGCGTCACGCGCGTCGTCGATCCGCTGGGCGGCAGCTATTACGTCGAGGCGCTGACCGCCGAACTGGTCGACAAGGCCTGGGCGATGATCGAGGACATCGAGGCGCGCGGCGGCATGACCGTAGGCCGTCGCCACCGGCTACCCCAAGCTGCCGATCGAGGAGGCCGCCGCCGCCAAGCAGTCGGCGGTCGACCGCGGCGAGACCGTCGTCGTCGGCGTCAACAAGTATCAGCCGGCGAGCGAGGACGACATCGACGATCCTCGACGTCGATGCCGAGGCGGTGCGCGACGGCCAGATCGCGCTGCTGGCCCGGGTCCGGGCGACGCGCGACGCGGCGCGGGCCGAGGCGGCGCTCGACGCGCTGCGCGCCGGGCGCGGCGGGCGATGCCAACCTGCTGGCGCTCGCCGTCGAGTGCTGCCCGTGCGCGCTGCACGCTGGGCGAGATCAGCGAGCGCGATGGAGGACGTCTTCGGCCGCCACGCCGCGGTGCGTGAAGATGGTCACCGGCGTCTACGGCGCGGCCTATGGCGGCGATCCCGGCTATGCCCGCGTCCAGGCCGGCATCGCCGCCTTCCAGTCGCGCAAGGGCCGCCGTCCGCGCGTGCTGATCGCCAAGATGGGGCAGGACGGCCACGACCGCGGCGCCAAGGTCGTCGGCAGCGCCTATGCCGACCTCGGCTTCGAGGTCACGCGTCGGGCCGCTGTTCCAGACGCCGGCCGAAGCGGCGGCGCTGGCGGTGGCCGAGGACGTCGACATCGTCGGCGCCTCCAGCCTGGCCGCCGGGCACAAGTCGCTCGTGCCGGAACTGATCGCCGCGCTGAAGGAGCGCGGACGCGGCGACATCCGCGTCGTCGCCGGCGGCGTCATCCCGGCGCAGGACTATGACTTCCTCCGCGCCGCCGGGGTCGCCGGCATCTACGGGCCGGGCACCAACCTCGTCGCCGCTGCTGCCGACCTGCTCCGCCTGCTCGGCCACAACCTGCCGCCCGAGGGGCTCGAGGAGGCGGCGGAATGACGACCGACGGCCGCCCCGCGCCCCCCGCGCACCCCCACCATCACCGGCGGCACCACCGTCACCGGCACCACGCCGCCCCGCCCGGGCCGGCGCACCTGCCGCCGCCGGCGCATCCGCGCGTGACCGCGAGCACGCCGCCGCCGGGCGAGTTCGCGCTGTGGTGGGAACATGTCGAGGACGAGCTGAAGGCCGCCTATCTCGCCCACGCCGGGCGCGCGACCGAGCTGCTCCGCCGGTGGTTCGACCACGATGCGCCGGCGCCGGGCACCGCGTACGGCGTACCGCCGCCGGCACCGAAGAGCAGCGGCCACCGGCTCGGCAACCTGTCGATGAAGTACGAGACCGGCTGCATCCCCGGCCAGGAGGCCAAGGCGGCGGCGACCGTCTCGGGCGGGGTCAACGATCCCGGCGGGCGTTCCTACGGCGCCTATCAGATGACTTCGACCGCCAGTTCCGGCGCGGTCGTGCTCGAGTTCCTGAAGAACGAGGGCGCGCCGTGGGCGAAGGGGTTCGCCGGGCTCGATCCGACCGCCGCCGGTGCCTTCGGCACCGAGTGGAAGCGTATCGCCGCGGCCGAGCCCGACACCTTCTTCACCGCCCAGCACAAGTTCATCGAGCGGACGCATTACCAGCGCGTGATCGCCCGGGTGCTGAAGGACAGCAAGGTCGACCTCGCCACGGCGGGCGACGCCGTGCACGACGTCGTCTGGTCGATGTCGGTCCAGCATGGCCGGGCCGCCAAGGTCATCGAAACGGCGTTGGGCAAGGTCGCCGGCAAGGGTCACCCCGGCGAACGCGACTATGACCGCGACCTGATCAACGCGATGTATGACGCAAGGGAAGCTTATGTCACCAAGAACAACCAGGCGTATCTCATCAAGCAGCGTTACGTCCCCGAGCGGGCGGCGGCGCTTCGCATGCTCGCTGGCGCTGCTGCTGGCGGCAAGCCTTGAGGCGCCGCTCGCCGCGCGCGGGCCGGCAGGCGATCCGCTGACGACCACCTGCGTCGATCGCAGCGGGGGCGTCACTGTCGCGCTGCACGACTGCTATGCCGCCGCGGCGAAGCGCGCCGACGCCCGGCTCAACGCCGCCTATCGCCGTACGATGGCCGACCTTGAGCCCGATGTTCGTTCGCGCCTCGTCGCCGCCCAGCGTGCGTGGCTGCAGTTCCGCACCCTCGACTGCGCCGTCGCCGGCGCGCGGGAGGCGGGCGGATCGGACGCCCCGCTGGCGATCGATCAATGCTATGTCAGCCGGACAGACGCGCGGACCGGCGAACTCAACGACCTCGCGGGAAACTGAGGCGCTGTCATGACCGTCCTCCACACCCTGACCGGCAATGTCCGCGACCTCGGTGGCTTCTCCGTCGCGCGCGTGCTGCCGCAGGCGGCGCTGCGCCACGTCGGCCCGTTCGTCTTCTTCGATCACCTGGGCCCGGCCGAGTTCGCGCCGGGCAGCGGCATCGACGTCCGGCCGCACCCGCACATCGGCCTGGCGACGGTGACCTACCTGTTCGAGGGCGCGCTCGGCCACCGCGACAGCCTGGGCACGGTCGTCGACATCGAGCCGGGCGCGGTCAACTGGATGACCGCCGGGCGCGGCATCGTCCACAGCGAGCGCACCCCGCCGGGCGCCCGCGCCGCCGGGCAGCGGATGCACGGCATCCAGTCGTGGGTCGCCCTGCCGGACGACCACGCCGAGGCGGAGCCGGGTTTCGCCCATCATCCGGCCGCCACGCTGCCGAGCATCGCCTTCGGCGGCGCCAAGCGGACGTTGATCGCCGGCACCGCCTTCCACGCGACCTCGCCGGTCAACGCCCTGTCGCCGATGTTCTACATCGACATCGACGCGGAGGCGGGCGCATCGGTCGCCCTGCCCGGCGAGCATGAGGAGCGCGCGGTGTATGTCGTCAGCGGCGCGGTCGAGCTCGACGGCACCCGCTATGCGGCCGGCACGATGGTCGTCGTCGCGCCCGGCGGCGAGATCGCCTTCACCACGTCCGAGCCGACCCGCGCCATGCTCCTCGGCGGCCGGAGCGTCGGGCCGCGCCACATCGAGTGGAACTTCGTCAGCGGCTCGCGCGAGCGGATCGAGGCGGCCAAGGCCGAATGGATCGCCGGCCGGTTCCCGCGCGTACCGGGCGAGACCGAGTTCATCCCGCTGCCCGGCAGCCCCGCCGCGGTCGCCGCCGGCGGCGCCACCAGCTGAGGCGAACGGCATGATCGCGCGCATCTGGCGCGGCTGGACGACGGCGGCGAACGCCGACGCCTATTGCCGTCTGCTGCTCGACGAGGTGCTGCCGGCGATCGAGGCGCGGAACATCGCCGGCCTGCTGCAGGTCGACGCGATGCGCCGCGACCTTGGCGACGAGGTCGAGTTCACCACCGTCATGCTGTTCGACTCGCCCGACGCCATCGCCCGCTTCGTCGGCGACGACCTGACCGTCGCCTACGTCCCACCAGCCACGCGCGCGCTGCTCGCCCGCTTCGACACGCAGGCCGCGCACCACGATGTGCTCCGACGCCGCGACCAGCCCGAGCCGGCGCGCGGCCGGCGGTAGCGCGGCGGCGGCGGCGGCGCTATGGCTGGTCCATGTTCATCGCGCTGACCGAAACCGTTGCCGTCGCCGGCCAGATCGCCGCCGACGACCTCGCCGCCGCGGCCGCCGCCGGCTTCACCACGGTGGTCAACAACCGCCCCGACGGCGAGGAACCGGGGCAGCCGTCGGGCGCGGCGCTGGCGGCGGCGGCGGCGGCGGCGGGGCTGCACTATGCCGCGATCCCCGTCGGCCATGCCGGCCTCGGCCGCGATCAGGTCACGGCGATGGCGGCGCTGCTCGACGCCGCGACCGGGCCGGTCCTGGCCTTCTGCCGCTCGGGCACGCGCTCGGCCAACCTGTGGGCCCTGGCCGAGGCCAGCCGCGGCGGCGACCCGGAGGCGATCGTCGCCGCCTGCGCCCGCGGCCGCTACGACGTGTCGGGCCTGCGCCCGGCGCTCGTCGCCCTGGCCGGCGAGGGCCGGCCATGATCTTCGTTTCGGTGTTCGGCATCGTCACGCTCGTCCTGCTCGCCCGTGCGCTGGGCTTCGCGCGCGATCCCGCCCTCGACGCCGCCATGGCGAAGGCCCAGGCGGAGGCGGCGCTGCCCGGCTTCGTCGCCGCCGCGGCCAGCGTCGATCGGGAACGGCGCACGGCGATCGTCACCAGTCGCGACGGCCGTACCGCGCGCGTCCTGCCCCACGGCGACCGCTGGGTCGTGCGGCTGGCGGCATGACGGGCGCGTCGATCTTCGCCGATCCGGTCGAGATCGCGACGCCGGCGTTCATCGCCCTGGTCGTCGTCGAGATGATCGCCGTCCGCCTCGGCGCGCGCGGCGACTACGACTGGCGCGACAGCTTCACCTCGCTGACGATGGGCTTCGGCTCGACGCTGGCGGCGGTGGTGTTCGGCTCGACCATCGTCGCGGCCTATGGCGCGGCCGCCCGCTGGCACCTGTTCGCCATTCCCGTGACATGGTGGTCGGGGGCGCTGTGCCTGGTCCTCGACGACCTCGCGTACTACGTCTTCCACCGCTCGGCGCACCGGGTGCGGTGGTTCTGGGCGAGCCACGTCATCCACCATTCCAGCCAGCACTATAACCTGACGACGGCGCTGCGGCAGACGTGGACCGGCTTCTGGTCGCTGAGCTTCGCCTTCCGGCTGCCGCTGCTGCTGCTCGGCTTCGACGTGCGGCTGGTGCTGTTCGTCGCCGGGATCAACCTGATCTACCAGTTCTGGGTGCACACCGAGACCGTCGGCCGCCTGCCGGCACCGTTCGAGTGGCTGCTCAACACGCCGTCGCACCACCGCGTCCACCACGGCAGCAACCCGGCCTATCTCGATCGCAACTATGGCGGCGTGTTCATCGTCTGGGACCGACTGTTCGGCACCTTCGAGCCCGAGGTCGAGCCGGTCCGCTATGGCCTCGTCCACAACATCGCCAGCTTCAACCCGCTGGTGACGGCGACGCACGAATGGCTGGCGATCGCCCGCGATCTCGCCGCGGCGCGCACCTGGCGCGGGCGGTGGATGGCGCTGGCCGGCCCCCCCGGCTGGCGCGAGACGGGCGAAGCGAGCACCGCCGAGGCGATCCGCGCGGCGTGGGCGGCGCGGACAGCGGCGGCGGAGTAGCGACGCCGGCGCCGCGGTCCGGCCGAGTTCCGCCCGGCCTGCCGGCGGCGCCTCAGCCGGGCTTCTTGAACCGGTACGCGAACTGGTCGGTGTGTCCGCGGACCGAGGGGTCGAACACGGCCTTGCTGTGGTCGTCGGCCGGATTAGCCAGAACCTTGCTTTCACCGTCGAAGACGAACCCCGCCGCGGTCACCTCCGCCTTGACCACGGCGGGATCGATGCGGTGGAGCGTGTTGGTCACGTCGCGCGCCGGGCGCGGCGGCATGGTCGATGATGACGTAATAGCCGCCAGGCTTCAACGCGGCGAAGACGGCGCGGTTGGCCCCGGCCAACAGTTCGGGCGGGGCGTTGTGCAGGTCGTGATAGTTCTGGGCCGTCCAGATGACGTCCGCTCCGCGCACCGCCGGGTCGAGCAGGCCGGCGACGACCGTGACGTCGCCGTAGGCAGGTTCGGCGGCGATGGCGTTGAGGGTGCTCAAGGCGGCGGGATCGTGGTCGCGGACCTGCTGCGGGACGACGGCGACGACGCTGCCGCCCGGCTTGACGGCGACGGCGAACAGGCGCGTGAAATAGCCGTGGCCGGCGATGAAATCGACGACCTTGGTGCCCGGCCCGACATGGGCGAAGGCGAGCATCTCGGCCGGGTGGCGGGCGGCGTCGCGGGCGACGTCCTCGGCCGGCCGATGGGGATCGGCAGCTGGCATCGGCTGGGCGATCGCCGCGCCGGCGACGGCCGCCGCCAGCAGGCCCAGGGTCAGGTGGCGCATGGTCGTTCCTCCCTCGTTTCGCCTGCCATACGACGGCGCCGCGCCGCCGCGAAGCCCTATTCGGCCTTGGGCAGGCTGCGGACGAAGCGCGCGTCGGCCGCCGCCTGCAGGTCGCCGCCGCCGCGCCGGACGAGCGAGATGCCCTCCAGCGTCACGACGTCGGGCCGCAGGAGGCGCGCGTGCAGCGAATAGCCGAGGTCGTACAGGGCGGCGTCGGTGGCGGTGGTCGCGCCCGAGACGTAGGTCGTGGTAACGACCACCGGCAGGCGGTGACGGCCGCCGTGCAGCTTCACCTCCTTCAGCGCGGCGCGCAGCCCGGGCTCGAACCACGCCGCCTCGATGCGCGCGTTGCCGGTGGTCTCGACCGCATCGGCGCGGACCATGGTCGGGAAGTGGACGCTCTGCGTCTGGATGACGTGGTCGGCGTCGACCGCCTTCAGCGCGATCCGTTCGCCGTTGTGTTCGACCGTGCCGGTCAGGACCAGCGGCCCGGCGCGGACGGCCGCGGGCCGGATCACCGCCGTCGCCTTCCGCTCCTGATGGGCGTCCCAGTAGCTCAGCGCCGAAATGACGAGGGCGCAGATGCCGACGATCTCGCCCAGGGTGATCCAGCGGCGGCGGGCACGCGCCTGTTCGGTCTCGCTCATGAAGGTCCTTGTCGGCTTTGCCGCTGCCGCCTTACCGTGCCGCGCGCGCACAAAAAAGGGCCGGATGGTTGCCCATCCGGCCCAGTCTGGTTTCCTTGGGGAGGAACGGGTCAGTAGTTGTAGGCGCGCTCGCCGTGCGAGGTGATGTCGAGCCCCTCGCGCTCGGCCTCCTCGCTGGGACGCAGGCCCATGGTCTTGTCGATGACGAAGTAGAGGATCGCCGAGCCGATGCCCGACCAGGCGAGGGTCAGGCACACCGCCTTGAGCTGGATGAACAGCTGCGCCATCGTGTCGTAGTCGGCCGGCTTGCCCGCCGTCTGCGGGAAGGTGGTGAAGTCGATCAGCCCCTGTCCGCCGAGGTTGGGGTTGGCGACGATCGCCGTGCCCAGCGCGCCGATGATCCCGCCGATGCAGTGGACGCCGAAGACGTCGAGCGTGTCGTCGTACTTGAACGCCGCCTTCACCTTGCTGACGAAGAGGAAGCAGACCGGCGAGACGACGAAGCCGAGGACGATCGAGGTCATCGGCGCGGCATAGCCGCTGGCCGGCGTGATCGCGACGAGGCCGGCGACGGCGCCCGACGCCGCGCCCAGCATCGACGGCTTGCCGTGGACGATCTGGTCGACCAGCGCCCAGCTGACCGCCGCCGCCGCGGTGGCGACGAAGGTGTTGATGAAGGCGATCGCCGTGACGCCGTTCGATTCGAGGTTGGACCCGGCGTTGAAGCCGAACCAGCCGACCCACAGCAGGCTGGCGCCGATCATGGTCATGGTCAGCGAGTGCGGCGGCGTCGCTTCCTTGCCGAAGCCCAGGCGCTTGCCGATCATCAGGCAGCCGACGAGGCCGGCGATGCCGGCGTTGATGTGGACGACGGTGCCGCCGGCGAAGTCGAGTGCGCCCATGTTGAACAGGAACCCGGCGTCGGTCTTGGCATCGGGCAGGAAGTCCGGCCCGGCGAAGTACCAGACCATGTGGGCGATGGGGAAGTAGACGACCGTCATCCAGGCGACGACGAAGACCATCAGCGAGCTGAACTTCACCCGCTCGGCGAAGCTGCCGACGATCAGCGCCGGCGTGATGCAGGCGAAGGTCATCTGGAAGACGACATAGGCGTATTCCGGGATGTAGACGTTGTTCGAGAAGGTCGCGGCATAGGTCGACGACGACACGCCGATCAGCATGGCCTTGGACAGGCCGCCGAAGAACTGCGTCGGGCCGGCGGTGAACGCCTCCGAATAGCCCCAGCAGCACCAGACCACGGCGACGATCGAGACGATCATGAACACCTGCATCAGCACGCTGAGCATGTTCTTGGTCCGCACCAGCCCGCCGTAGAACAGCGCGAGCCCCGGCACCGACATCATCAGGACGAGCAGCGTCGACACCAGCATCCAGGCGGTGTCGCCCTTGTTGACCATGTCGGCCTGCTGCACCGCCGTCGGCGCCTTGATCAGCGCCGGCGCCGCCCAGGCGGGAGCCGCCACGGCTGCTGCCGCGCCCGCCGCGGCAAGGGATTTCCAGGTGAGTTTCATCGGTTTTCGGCCCCCTTACAGCGCGGTTTCGTTGGTTTCGCCGGTGCGGATGCGGACCGCGCTGGCGACGTCGGCGACGAAGATCTTGCCGTCGCCGATGCTGCCGGTGTGCGCGGTCGGCTGGATCGTCTCGACGACGTGGCCGGCGATGTCGTCGCCGACGACGACCTCGATCTTGATCTTGGGCACCATGTTGGTGGTGTATTCGGCGCCGCGGTAGATCTCGGTCTGGCCCTTCTGCCGGCCGAACCCCTTGACCTCGCTCACCGTCATGCCCTGGACGCCGGCGGCGGTCAGCGCCTCGCGCACCTCGTCGAGCTTGAACGGTTTGATGATGGCGATGACGAGTTTCATGGCGTGCCCTGCCCTCCCGGTCGATACCGCTGCCACGCAATCATCGTGCCAAGGCGCACGCTGCTGCTGCGGTGCAGCACGAACGCGGCCGGAATGACCAAAATACAGGCGGTGAGCGGGACGGCTGCCCGTTATCTAGGCGGCGTCGCCCGACAGATCGGCGAGCAGCGCCGCCGCCGCCGGAGCGTCGTCGGCGTCGACCATCAGCCGGACGCCCGACACGCCGCTGCCGATGACCGAGGCGATGCCGCCGTCGAACAGCACCGCGGGGATGCCCGCCGCCTCCAGCCGGCCGCGCGCGATCTCCGCCGCGGTGCGGTCGAACAGCGTCTCGACAAGCACCAGCGTCATCGCCGCGACCAGGCAAAGCGAAGGTACAGCGAGGACGTTGAGCCCGATCAGGATCGCCCCGTACACGACCTGCGTCCCGCGCGTCAGGCCGGCCGGATAGATCACCGGCGTGACATAATGGTCGATGAAGCCGCCGGCATAGCCCGCCTGCCCCGCCGCTTCGCGGAAATGGTCCTCGATCGCGGTCAGCGGGCAGATGCGGCCGGTGAACTCGACGAAGCCGCCCCAGGCGAGCGCCGGCAGGTGCAGCCAGACCAGCCCCGGCCAGCGCACCAGCAGCGCCGCGCCGAGCAGGGCGAACAGGATGAAGGCGGCGTGGAAAGCAACCACCCCATCGGCCAGCGCGGCAGCGGTCACGCCGCCGTGCCGCCGCCGAGCGGCGTCAGGCCGCCGTGCCGCCGACCGTCAGCCCCTCGATCAGCAGCGTCGGCTGGCCGACGCCGGCGGGCACCGACTGCCCGCCCTTGCCGCAGATGCCGACGCCCTCGTCGAGCGCGAGGTCGTTGCCGATCGCCTTGACCCGGGTCAGCACGTCGGGGCCGTTGCCGATCAGCGTCGCGCCCTTGATCGGCGCGCCGAGCCGGCCGTTCTCGATCCGGTAGGCCTCGGTGCAGGTGAAGACGAACTTGCCGCTGGTGATGTCGACCTGGCCGCCGCCGAAGCTCTTGGCATAGATGCCCGACTTCGCCGGCGCAGGATCTCGCCGGGATCCTCGTTGCCGCCGAGCATGAAGGTGTTGGTCATCCGCGGCATCGGCGCATGGGCGAAGCTCTCGCGCCGGCCGTTGCCGGTCGCCGCCACGCCCATCAGCCGGGCGTTCAGCCGGTCCTGCATATAGCCCTTGAGGATGCCGTCCTCGATCAGCACGGTGCGCTCGGTCGGCGTGCCCTCGTCGTCGATGGTCAGCGAGCCGCGCCGCTCGTCGATCGCGCCGTCGTCGACCACCGTCACGCCCGGCGCGGCGACGCGCTCGCCGATCCGGCCGGCGAAGGCGGAGGTGCCCTTGCGGTTGAAATCGCCTTCGAGCCCGTGGCCGATCGCCTCGTGGAGCAGGATGCCGGGCCAGCCGGGGCCGAGCACGACGGTCATCTCGCCCGCCGGCGCGGCGACCGCGTCGAGATTGACCAGCGCCTGCGCCAGCGCGATGTCGATCGCGCGTTCCACGTTTCGGGCTCGAACAGGTCGTCGTACAGGTAGCGCCCGCCGAGCCCGTGGAAGCCGGTCTCGCGCCGGTCGCCGTTGGCGACGACGACCGAGACGTTGAGCCGGACCAGCGGGCGGATGTCGCGCGCCCGCTGGCCGTCGGCGCGGACGATCTCGACCACCGACCACGAGCCGAGCAGCGCGGCGGAGACCTGGACGACGCGCGGATCGCGCGCGCGGGCGGCGGCGTCGATCGCCTGGAGCAGCGCGACCTTGGCCTTGAACGGGATCGCCGACAGCGGATCGGCGTCGGTGTAGAGCCGCGCGTTGGTCCGCGGCGGTCGAGCGCCGCGGTGCCGCCGTGGCCGCCGGCGACGACCTTGACCGTCTCGGCGGCGCGCGCGATCGCGGCGTCGGACAGCTCGTTGGCGTGGGCGAAGCCGGTCGTCTCGCCCGCGACGCCGCGCAGGCCGAAGCCCTGGGACGTGTCGAACGTCGCCGCCTTCAGCCGCCCGTCGTCGAAGCTGAACGCTCGCTGGTCGCATACTGGAGGTAGAGTTCGCCGTCGTCGCAGCCGGCGAGCGCGCTGGCGACCAGCCGCTCGGTCCGCCCGGGGTCGAGCCCCGTGTCCGGTAGAAGATCGTCGCGGGATCGTGGCTCATCGGCCCGATATAGGCGCGCGACCGCCGGCCGGGAAGTCACACGTCAGCGCCCATCGGACGCCGGGCCGGTCGAGTTCGATCCGGCTGCAGTAATCGAGCACGTCGCGGCCGATCAGGATCCACGGCGGGCCGCCCTTCTTGCGGCTGGCGGTGACGGTGATCGCGTCCTCGTCCTGTTCGGCCGAGCTGGTGCCGGCGTGGGCGCGGGCGTCGAGTTCCCTGGCCCGCGCCTCGGTGACCCGCGCCGCCGGCGACACCAGCGGCAGGCCGAGGATGGTGGCGCCGGGCGTCGGCACCACGCGCTCGAACGGCAGCGCGGTGTTGGGGAAGGGATGCCACAGCCCGACCTTGCCGGTGCGGTGGATCATGCCGGCCTTCTCCAGCAGCTGCGCGGCGCGGCCGTTGAACAGCGTCTCGGGCGAGCGGACGTCGAGGATGACGTGGACGATTTCGCCGCCGATCGCCGCCTTCATCAGCGCGTCGCCCTTGCCGGCGCGGCCGATGCCGTAGACCAGCCCGCCCTTCGGCGCCTGCGGCTGCAGGATGGCGACGTGCTCGGCGGGGATCGCCAGCGCCGAGACGACGCCGTCGCTGTCGTCGGCCAGCGCCTTGTCGAACCACACCGTCGGCAAGTTGTCGGCCTTCAGCCCGGCGAAGGCGACATCGTACAGGTTGAAGCGGATCAGCGCCTCGCCGCCCGGCATCAGCGTCGACTTGAACGGCAGCTTGCCGATCAGCGGAAAGGCCTTCAGGTGCGCCTGCGACGCCGGGGCCATGTTGAGCAGCAGTGCCTTGTCGAAGCCGAGCGCGATGCGGACGTTCAGTTCCGTGTTCTTGATGACCAGGCGCACCATCGGCTGCGGCGCGGCGACCGCCTCGAAGCGGTCGGAAGCCGGTGCCGCGACGGCCCCGCTGCCGGCAGCGGCCAGCAGCGCCGCGAGCAGGAGCCTAGCGTTGATCGGCCGGTCCGCCGGTCAGGATGAAGCGCCGGTCGCAATAACCGCAGTCGGCATAGCCGCTCGCGCCCATCTGCAGCCAGACGCGCGGATGGCCGTTCGGCCCGCCTTCCTCGTCGCCGTCGCAGGCGACGCGGGTGGCGGTGACATAGAAGACCTCGGGCGGGGGGATGGTGTCCATCGCCCGCCGCTCTAGCAAAGCCGGGCCTGCGGCGAAAGCGCTGTCCTACAGCCGGCATCCCGGGCTAGGCTGGTCGCTGCCGGGGTCCCGTCCGCGGTGGCCGCGGCGCACCGAGCGACGGCGGCGGGCGGCAGAAAACGACGACGCGGGCGTGACCTTCGTGTGACCTTCGCCTTGGCCGTGCGGTCGGGCCGCTCTTGCCGCTCCTGCCCCGCGGGCCTATCCCCGCGGCATGACCCAGCCGGCAATTTCGATCAGCGACCTCGAGAAGACCTATGCCGGCGGCAAGCGGGCGCTCGCCGGGGTCAGCCTCGACGTGCCGCGCGGCAGCATCTTCGGCCTGCTCGGCCCCAACGGCGCGGGCAAGTCGACGATGATCAACATCCTCGCCGGCCTCGTCCGCAAGACCAGCGGCAGCGCGCGCATCTGGGGCTTCGACATCGACGAGCACCCGCGCAACGCCAGCGCCTCGATCGGCATCGTGCCGCAGGAGATCCTGTTCGACGCCTTCTTCACGCCGTTCGAGACGCTCGAGCTGCAGGCCGGGCCTCTACGGCGTGCCCAAGGCGAAGCGGCGGACGATGGAGCTGCTGCGCGCGGTCCGCCTCGACGACAAGGCGCACGCCTATAGCCGCACGCTGTCGGGCGGCATGAAGCGGCGGCTGCTGGTGGCCAAGGCGCTGGTCCACACCCCGCCGGTGCTCGTCCTCGACGAGCCGACCGCCGGCGTCGACATCGAGCTGCGCGCGCAGCTGTGGGAATATGTCCGCGAACTCCACGCCGGCGGCACGACGGTCGTCCTGACGACGCACTATCTCGAGGAAGCGCAGGAGCTGTGCGACCGCATCGCCATCGTCGACGGCGGCCGCATCGTCGCCAACGACGAGACCGCGACGCTGCTGGCGACGGCGCAGGACAAGATCCTGGTCGTCACCGTCGACCGCGACCTCGACGCCGCGCCGCCGGGCATCGGCGGCGCGGTCGAGGTCCGCAACCCACGAACGCTCGCATCACCTACGACAAGAGCAAGACCCAGGCCGGCGACATCCTCCACCGCCTGACCGAAGCCGGCATCGGCGTCGTCGACGTCTCGACCCGCGAGGCCGACCTCGAGGACGTCTTCCTCAAGCTGACGAGCCACGCGGCGTGAGCGAGGCCTGCGAGTACGACGTCGTCGTCGTCGGTTCGGGCGCCGCCGGGCTGACGACGGCGCTCAGCCTCGCCGACCGCTTCCGCGTCGTCGTCCTGGCGAAAGGCGACGTCTCCGACGGCTCGACCGCCTGGGCGCAGGGCGGCATCGCCGCGGTGCTCGAAGCCGGCGACACGTTCGAAAGCCATATCGAGGACACGATGGTCGCCGGCGGTGGCCTGAACGACCGCGCCACCGTCGACTTCGTCGCCGAGAACGCCGCCGCCGCGATCGACCGGCTTGCCGCGATCGGCGTGCCGTTCAACGTCGGCGAGCCGGACGGCAGCGACGGCGACGCCGGCGGCGGCCGCTTCCATCTGACCCGCGAGGGCGGCCACAGCCATCGCCGCATCGCCCATGTCGACGACGCCACCGGCTGGGCGGTGCAGGACGCGCTCGCCCGCGCCGCCGCCGCCCACCCCAACATCACGCTGGCGACCGGCCACGCGGTCGTCGACCTCATCACCGAGCGCCACGTCGAGACGCCACGCTTCGTCAACCGCGCCTGCCACGGCGTCTATGCCTTCGACGTCGCGACCCGCCGGGTCGAGCGCTTCACCGGCCGCGCCGTCGTGCTGGCGACCGGCGGGGCGAGCCGCGTCTATCAGTTCTCGACCAATCCCGACGGCTCGACCGGCGACGGCATCGCCATGGCCTGGCGCGCCGGCTGCCGCGTGTCGAACATGGAATTCAACCAGTTCCACCCGACCTGCCTGTACCATCCGCGAGGTCAAGAACTTCCTGATCACCGAGGCGATGCGCGGCGAGGGCGGCCACCTGCTGCTGCCCGACGGCACCCGCTTCATGGCGCGCTACGACCCGCGGATGGAGCTGGCGCCGCGCGACGTCGTCGCCCGCGCGATCGACGCCGAGATCAAGCGGCTGGGCCTCAGCCACGTCCGGCTCGACATGACGCACCTCGGCGCGGAATTCGTCGTCCACCATTTCCCGACGATCCACGCGCGCCTGCTCGAGCTCGGCATCGACGCGACCAAGCAGCCGATCCCGGTGGTGCCGGCGGCGCACTATACCTGCGGCGGCGTGCTGGTCGACCTCGACGGCCGCACCGACCTTGCCGGGCCTGTACGCGGTCGGCGAAGTGTCCCAGTCGGGCCTGCACGGCGCCAACCGGCTGGCGTCGAACTCGCTGCTCGAATGCCTGGTGTTCGGCGTCGCCGTCGCCGACGACATCGCCGCGCGGTGGGAGACGCTGCCGCCGCCGCCGCCGATCCGGCCGTGGGACGAAAGCCGCGTCACCGATTCCGACGAGGAGGTCGTCGTCAGCCACAACTGGGCCGAACTGCGCCGCTTCATGTGGGACTATGTCGGCATCGTCCGCACCAACAAGCGGCTCGAACGCGCGGCGCACCGCGTCAAGCCGCTGCGCAAGGAGGTCCACGACTATTACGGCGACTTCCGCGTCACGCCCGACCTGATCGAGCTGCGCAACCTGGTCCAGGTCGCCGACCTGATCGTCCGCTCGGCGCGACGGCGGCGGGAGAGCCGCGGGCTGCACTTCAGCCTCGACTATCCGCAGACCGACCCGGTGCCGCGCGACACGATCCTCGATCCGTGGACGCGCGATTAGGGTAGCGCCGGTGCCGGGCCGGCGTTAGGGTCCGGCGCTTCGCAAGCGCGGGGCAGCGGTGACACTCGTCGGCATCATCATGGGCAGCCAGTCGGACTGGGCGACGATGCGCGCCGCCGCCGACACGCTCGAGGCGCTGGCCATCGCGCACGAGGTCCGCATCGTTTCCGCCCACCGCACGCCGCAGCGCATGGTCGCCTATGCCGGCAGCGCCGTCGACCGCGGCCTGCGGGCGATCATCGCCGGGGCCGGCGGCGCGGCGCACCTGCCGGGCATGGTCGCGGCGCTGACCCGCCTGCCGGTGTTCGGCGTGCCGATCGAGAGCAAGGCGCTGTCGGGCATGGACAGCCTGTTGTCGATCGTCCAGATGCCCGCCGGCGTGCCGGTCGGCACGCCTGGCCATCGGCCGCGCCGGAGCGGTCAACGCCGCGCTGATCGTCGCGGCGCAGCTGGCGACGACCGACCCCGCCCTCGCCGCCCGGCTCGACGCCTGGCGCAAGGCGCAGACGGCGGCGGTGGCGGACGCGCCCGAATGACGAAGACGGCCGCCGCGGCGGTGATCCCGCCGGGCGCGACGATCGGCATCCTCGGCGGCGGCCAGCTCGGGCGGATGCTGGCGCTGGCCGCCGCGACGCTCGGCTACCGCGTCCATGTCTTCGCGCCCGAGGCGGAGCAGCCGGCGGCCGACGTCGCCGCGGTCGCCACCCGCGCGGAGTATGGCGACACCGCCGCGCTCGACGCGTTCGCCGCGGCGGTCGACGTCGTCACCTATGAGTTCGAGAACGTCCCCGTTGCCGCCGTCGCGCACCTTGCCGCTCGCGTTCCGGTCCGCCCCGGCGTCGCCGCGCTCGATGTCGCCCAGGACCGGCTGGCGGAAAAGACTTTCGTCGCCGGGCTCGGCGGGGCCACCGCCCCGTTCCGCGCCGCCGACGACCTTGCCGGGCTCCGTACGGCGCTGGCGGCGATCGGCGCCCCGGCGATCCTGAAGACGCGGCGGATGGGTTATGACGGCAAGGGCCAGGCGCGCATCGCGACGGCCGACGACGCCGCTGCCGCGTGGGCGGCGACCGGCGGCGCGCCGGCGATCGTCGAGGGGCTCGTCGCTTTCGACCACGAGTTCTCGGTCGTCCTCGCCCGCGGCGGCGACGGCCGTGCGGTGGTCTACGACGTGCCCGACAATGTCCACATCGGCGGCGTCCTCGCCACCAGCCATGTGCCGGCGCCGGCGGCGGTCGCCGCCCAGGCCCCGGCGGCAATTGCCCTCGCCCTCCGGGCCGCCGACGCGCTCGACCATGTCGGCGTACTGACGCTCGAATTCTTCGCCACGCCGTCGGGGCCGGTGTTCAACGAAATGGCACCGCGCGTCCACAACAGCGGCCACTGGACGATCGAGGGGGCGCGGGTCAGCCAGTTCGAGAACCACATCCGCGCCGTCTGCGGCCTGCCGCTCGGCAGCACCGCGAGGACGGCGGCGGCGGTGACGATGACCAATCTGCTCGGCGCTGCGGCCGGCGACTGGGCGACGCTGCTGGCCGAGCCCGGCACCCGTCTCCACCTCTACGGCAAGCGCGAGGCCACGCCTGGACGCAAGATGGGGCACGTCACCCGCTTCTAGGCGTTAACGCAGCCATGGCGACGACGCGCGCGAACCTGGAACGGCAGATGCGGGAGGCGGCCGCCGCCGGCGCGTTCGAGCGTGCCGCGCGTCTCCGCGACGAACTGAAGGCGCTGGCCGCTGCCGATGCCGCACGCGACGCCGGCGACCTGCACCGCCAGCAGCCCGGCGCGATGGGGCTCGGCAGCAGCCGCCAGGCGACCGAGCCGCCGCCCGGCTGGACGCCGCCGCCGCGTCCGGACCCGATGACGGCGCGCCGCGCCCGTCGGCGCAAGGCGGACTAACCGAACTGTAAAGAATGCCGACATTCGTGATGCCGGCCATTTATTACCGTTTGTTTATCTTGCTGTCTTAATGATAGTTTCGGTTTCGTTAAAAGTTTGGCATGGACATTGCGTCGTTCAACGCGGGCGCCGGGGGGTGCGGCGTCCGCTTTATCGTTCGTTCAGGAGCTTCAATATGAAGATCGTCACTACTCTTGCGTCGCTCGCCGCACTTGCCGCGGCGACGGCGGCGGCTGCCGGCCCCAACCTCGTCACCAACGGCAGCTTCGAAGACGGCTTCTCGGTGCCGACCGAGTTCAACCAGTCGTTCCACCCCGAGGCCGGCCCGACCGGCTGGACCTCGGTCGGCAATCGCACCTTCAACCTGTACGTCGATCCGAACACGGTGACGACGACCGAGACGCGGACCGAATATAGCGAGCACGGCCAGAAGCTGGCGCTGAGCTTCCCCGGGGCGAGCCCCGACGGCGGCAAGTTCGTCATCCTCGACGGCGATGTCGGCGTCGCCGGCAAGCTCGAGCAGATGCTGACCGGCCTGACCGCCGGCAAGCGCTACGTGGTCAGCTTCGACTGGGGCGCGTCGCAGCTGCAGAACCGGACGGGCACCACGACCGAGCAGCTCGAGGTCGGCTTCGGCGGTGCGCCGTCGCAGTTCACCACGGTCGTCACCAACCCCAGCCAGGGCTTCCAGGGCTGGTTCAAGCAGAGCTTCACCTTTGCCGCGACGGGCACCAGCGCCGTGCTGTCGTTCCTGTCGCACGGCACGCCCACTGGCCTGCCGCCGGTCGCCGTCCTCGACGGCGTGTCGGTGACGGCGGTGCCGGAACCCGCAGTGTGGGGCCTGATGCTGGTCGGCTTCGGCCTCGTCGGTGTCGCCTCGCGCCGCCGCTCGGCCGCCGTCTCGGCCTGACGCCGGTCATTGCATGAGCGCCGGGCAGGTTCGCCTGCCCGGCGCTTTTGCGTTCAGCCGGCGCGCATCGCCGCGCCCATCCGCCGGATCGCGGCAATCTTGGCCTCGAACGGCCCCCAGTCGTCGGCGGCCGCGATCGGTGCCCACAGCGCCTCGATCTCGGCGATGGCCAGGCCGCACGGCGCCGGATCGGCCCAATAGGGATGGGTCGTCGCCACGGCGGGCGCGAAGGCCCGCACGGCGGCGGCGAAGGGCGCGAACTCCGGCCCGTCATGATCGTGGCCGCCGGGTCGCAGCCGGCCACCGCGCCAGTCGAACCAGAAGCGGTCGAGATTGACCTGGCTCGCTGCCAGCGCCGCGACCAGCGCCTCGGCGAGGACGCGGTCGCGCCCGTCGCCCAGCGGCACCACGCCGAGCCGCGCCAGCAGCGCGTCCGTCAGCGCGGCGGTGTAGCGGTCGCCGAACGCCGCCAGCGGCGGGCGCAGCGCCTCGACCGGCGCGATCGGCCGCAGCGCGGCGGCGAGCTGGAAGACGTTCCACTGCAGCGCCTCCGCCTGCCGCCCGAAGCTGTAGAGGCCGTGGTGATCGAAATAGGCCGCGGTGAAGTCCGGGTCCCACGCCGTGGCGAAACGGTACGGGCCATAGTCGAACATTTCGCCGGTGATGTTGATGTTGTCGGTGTTGAGGACGCCGTGGACGAAGCCGGCCGCCATCATCGCCGCCGCCTGGCGCGCGGCGTTGGTCACTGCGTGGTCGAGCAGTGCGACTGCGGGATCGCCGGTCGGACTGCCGAGATAATGGTCGAGGACATAGCGCGTCAGCCGCGCCAGGGCATCGGTATCGCCGATCGCGGCCAGTCGCTGGAAGGTGCCGTAGCGGATGTGGCTGTGACTGAGGCGGACGAGGACGGCGCTCCGCGTCGGCGACGGCTCGTCGCCGCGAACGAGGCCCTCGCCGGTCTCGACCACCGACAGGGTCCGCGAGGTATCGACGCCGAGCGCCGCCAGCATCTCCGTCGCCAATACTTCGCGCACCGCGCCCTTGAGCGTCAGGCGACCGTCGCCGGCGCGGCTCCACGGCGTCGTCCCCGACCCCTTGGTGCCGAGGTCCATCAGTCGTCCGCGCGCGTCGCGGCACTGGGCGAAGAGAAAGCCGCGGCCGTCGCCCAGGTCCGGGTTGTACACGCGGAACTGGTGGCCGTGGTAGCGCAGCGCCAGCGGCTGGTTCAGCGTGTCCGGCAGCGGCCGGAAGCGGGCGAAATGATCGACCCAGTCGCTATCGCTCAGCCCGTCGAGGCCGATCTCGGCGGCGGCGGCATCGTTGCGAAAGCGCAGGCGGTGCGCGGGAAAGGCGGCCGGCGCGACGGGATCGTAGAAATCGGGGCCGAGCGCGAGGATCGCCGCCTCGCCGTGGAACCTCACGCCGCGGACGTGTCGGTCGGGTGGCCGCAGGCGGCGCGGACGAAGCGAATGGTCTCGGCGCGGACCGCGGCACGGTGCGCGGGGTCGCTGTCGGCGATGACGGCGTCGATCGCCTCCCCGACGACGGCATAGGTCAGCTGTGCGGCAAAGCCGATGTTGACGCCCGTGATGCCGCGCTTGGCCATGCTCGCCGCCATCTGCTTGGCGACCCAGTCGCAGGTGACCTCCCGGCTGGCGCGGTAGAAGGGCTCGGCCTCGGCGCTCATCATCGCCCGCGGCTTGCCCTCGGCGCAGACCTCGCCGGTCAGCGCCTCCCACTCGCGATGCTCGATGCAGAAGTCGAGGCAGCGGTCGATCATGATCCCGGGCTCGAGATCCTCGAGCGCGTCGTCGCCCTGCATGACCGCGATCATGCGCTCGCCGTACATCCGGCCGATGTCGACCAGCAGGTTCTTCTTCGAGCCGAAGTGATAGAAGATCGAGCCTTCCGACACATCCGCCGCGCGCGCGATGTCGGCGGTGCCGGTGGCGGCATAACCCTTGGTCGAAAACAGCAGGTTGGCCGCCTCCAGCACACGCTGGCGCGTCTCGGCCGGGTCGTAGCGGCGGCTACGGCTGTCGACGGCGCGGGTGGCCACGATCCTGCATCTCCCAAGGTTGTCGATCAGTCTATGACGCTAATCTGAGCCGTAGTCAAAAGCGCGTGAGCGCACGATGAACACCGCCCCGGTCGTCAGCGGCGGGCGGCACCACGCCGGGCGGCACGGCGGACGACGTGGCCGGCGACCGCGGCGGCGATCATGCCGCCCGGTCCGAGGCGGCGGAGCACCATCGGCAGGACGAGGGCGGCGGCCGTGGCGGCCGTTCCGCCCAGCCCGCCGGCGGTGCGGGCGAGGCTGCGGCCGGCGACGAAGGTGGCGATTCGACGTGAGCATTGCCGTGAACTCCCTGCAGCGTCAGGTGATGACGACGCACGGCGCCGTCAATAGTCCCGCTTGAGCCGCAGATTGGCGCTGGTGCCGCCCAGCGTCGCCACCGTCGACAGGATCGAGAAGGAGCGCGACAGGGCGACCTCGATCGACGTCGCCGAATAGCCCTGGGCGTCGGTCGCCAGTTCGACGTACAGCCGCCGGCCGATGTACTTGCCCGCCGCGATCGAGGTCTTGCGCCCGGTCGTGGTGTCGGCCGGCAGCGCCCGCAGGCGGTCGATGCGCAGCCCCTTCCGCACCGCGCCGAACGGGTCGAGCGCGGCACCGACACCGCGCCCCTGGGTCCGCAGGCTCGCCAGCGCGCCGGCCAGCTGGATCGCCTCCGGCGCCGACAGGGTGGTGATCGAGGTGCCGAACAGGACGCGCGACAGCACCTCGTCCTCGGGCAGCGCCGGCGTCGAGCTGAAGCGGATGTCGGGGTGCAGCGCGGTGCCGGTCAGGCTGAGGTCGGCGGTGAACCCAGAGCTGGTGTTCTCGGCGACGATATCGATGACCGGGTCGGGCGGATTGCCGCCGGCGAAGCGGACGTCGCCGCGGGTCAGGGTGAAGCGCTTGCCCGAGAAGTCGTAGTCGCCGCGGACCAGTTCGACCCGGCCCGACACGTCGGGGGCGTTGGCCCGGCCGCCGACCTTGAGCGCGCCGCGCCAGAACGAGGTCAGGCCGAGCCCCTCGACGGCGAAATTGTCGCGCGCGGTCAAGGCGACGTCGAGCGTCCACAGCGTCGGCTTGACGACGCGTGGCGGCGCGCGGCCGAGGACCTCGCCGTTGCGCTCGGCGACGTTCAGGACCGGAACGTCGGCGCTCGTCGTCGCGCGGCCGAGGCGATAGCGGGCGCGGACGATGTCGAGGGCGCCGGCGATGCGCCCGCCACCGCCGTCGCTGTGCAGCCGCAGCGTCCCGCTGGCGGTCGCCTGCAGGTCGTCGCGGTTGATGACCTGGGCGCGGTCGAAGGTCGCCGTGACGTCGAGCGGGAAGCCGCGTTCGGCCGACAGGTCGATGCGACCGCTGCCGCTGACCCGCCCGTCGCGGCCGATGCTGCCCGAGAAGCCGGCGAGGTCGAGGCGCGACTCGCTGAAGCGCCCGTCGAGCTGGACGTTGTCGACCACGGTACCCAGGGTCGTGTTCTCGACCCTGGCGCCGTTCGCCGTGACCGTGCCGGTCAGCCGCGGCTCGCCGAGCCGGCCGCCGGCGTCGAGCGCGAGGCTGACCGGGCCGCGGACGTCGAGCGCTTCGATCCCGCTCAGCGCCCACAGCGCCTGCGCCGGGCCGTCGAAGCGGGCCTGGGCGAACAGCGGCGCGGCGAGCGCACGGGCACGCAGCGTCTCGCCCGCCCCGAGCCGCAGGTCGGCCTGGGCGCGGCCGACGGTGGCGCCGCCGTTGACCAGCACAGCACGCAGCGCCGCCGCCTGCGGAGTCAGCGCGGCGTTGATGCCGAGGTCGACCGGCAGCGACGAGGCGGCAAGCCCGGCGCGGGTCAGCCCGGCGACGCGCAGCGCCAGCGTACCGGTCGGCGGTCCGGCCGCCGGCAGGCCGAACGCCAGCGTCCCCGACACCCGGCCGCCGAAGTTGAACGACGGGTCGATCAGGGTGAGCAGCGACAGGCCGAGATTGTCGGCGCGCAGGCTGGCCTGCATCCCGTCGCCCCAGCTGCCGGCGACCTCGACCTGGCCGTCGGGGGTGACGAGGCGGACGGGCGCGAGGCGCCAGACACCGCCGGCGCGCTCGACGACGGCGCGGTGATCGAGGCGCAGGGGCCGGCCGTCGACGCTGGCGCTGACACCGACGTCGGCGCGCGTGGCGCTGCCGCGCGCGTCGACGGCGACGGTGAAGGGCACCCCGCCGCGCCCGGCCGCGCTCAGGCTGGCGCTGCTGCCGGCGGCGTCGGTCGCCGCCGCCAGCGTGGCCGTGGTCAAAACCAGGCCGCCGCCGCGGACGTCGCCGAGACTGGCGCGGACCTCGCCGGCCAGCGGGCCGCTGCCGGCGACGAGATGCCCGGCCAGCGAGCCGCGGCCGACCTGCCAGCCGCCGATCTGCGCGGCAGTCGCCGACAGGGTGAGGTCGGCGCGCTGCCCGCCGGCGGCCGGGGCCAGGGCCAGCACCCCGCCCAGCCCGCTGCCGGCGATCGCCAGCCGGCCGCTGGCGTGGTTCGCCGGGTCGAGGGCGACACTGCCGCGGGCCGACACCCCGGCGACGGCGACGACGAGGTCGGCTCCGGTCCCGCCGGGGGCGAGGCGCGCGTCGAGGCTGGCTGCGCCCAGTCCGCTGGTGCCGCGCGCCGCCACCGTCCAGCCCGCGGGCGAGGGCGCGACACGGGCGCTGACGGCGGTCAGCCCAGCCAACGGCGCGGCAAGGGACACGTCGGCGACCGGCGCGTCGATCGGCCCGGCGAGCGTCACCGCCGCCGGGCCGTAGTCGCGCGAGCGGCCGCTGGCGACGACGTGGATCAGCCCGCCGGTGTCGCGCGTGCCGCTGCCTGCCTGCACCAGTCCGGGCGCGACGAGGCGCAGGTCGGTGAAGCGCATCGACAGGTCGGGAGCGACGTCGATAGCGCTGGTGACGACCGGCAGCCCGGCGAACAGGGTGCGGAACAGCGCCGAATCGACCCGGGTGACGGCCGCTCGCACCGTGCCCAGCACCCGCGTCCCACCCGGCGCCGGCCCGGCCTGGATGCGGAGGCCGATATCGGCCTGGCCAAGGTCGCCCAGGGCGTAGCGCGGCAGGGTGCCGGCCAGGCCCAGCGCATAGTCGCCGTCGAAGGTCAGGCGCAGCGACGCCGTTCCCGTCAGCCCGGCGCTGCTCACCGCCAGCGCCGGCGCGGTGAAGGCGCGGTGGGCGACGGTGATCGGCCCGCTGAGGCGCGGCCGGAGGAGCACCGCCGCGACATCGGTGCCGACGCCGCCGACACTGGCCGCGCTCGCCGTCACCGGCACGACCAGCGGCGTGGCGACGGCAACGCGGCCGGTCGCCCGGAAAGCGGTGAAGCTCGTCGTCCCCCAGGCGAAGGCGGGGGCGGTCAGGACATAGTCGACCAGCGGCCGGGCGAAGGTGCCGACGACGCGGGCGTCGAGGACGAGATCGCGCGCCGTCAGCCGCGACAGCAGGGTCGCGGGCCGCAGCGCCCGCGCCGTGACGCGGACCCCGCTGAACACCTCGTGGCCGAAGTCGGCGGTGCCGGTGACGCCGGCGCGCAACGCGGCCGAGACGGCGTCGAGGCGGGCCGTCAGCACCCGCCCGTCCAGCCGCCCCTCGCCGCGCAGCTGGACCCCGCCGGCGGTGGCGCGGGCGGCCATGCCGTCGAGCAGCGGCGCCGGCGCGACGCTGCCGGCGACGACCAGCCGCCCCTGCGTCTCGGCCAGCGTCAGGTCGGCGAGCGGATGGCGGCCGAGGCGCGCGACGGCCGTGCCGTGCCACGCCCGGTAGGTGCCGGCCCCGGCGACCCGGGCGTCGAGCGCGGCGGGCAGGTCGAGCAGGCGCGCAAGCGTGCCGGCGGCGGGGGCGGCGACGGTCGCGGCGACGTCGAAGCGGTCGGCGTCGGGCTCGGCGTCGAGCTTGACCCGGACGAGGTCACCGCCGCCGGCGGTCGCCGCCAGCGCAAGCCGGGCGCGGCCGCGCACCGCCTCGCCGCCACCGTCGAGGCGCAGCACCTCGGCCCGCCCGGTGACCGGCGCCGCGAGGGTGAGGCGAGCGATGCTCAGCCGGCCGACGACGATGTCGACGTCGGGCAGGATCCGCTCGTCGGCGCTGGGCCGCAGGCGGGGGCGGCGCAGGACGATGAAGTCGGGCGCGACCGCCGAGCGCACCGTCAGCCGCCGCTCGAGCAGCGTCAGCGGCCGCCAGTCGAGGTCGAGGACGGGGACGCGGGCGAAGACGCCGGCGGGGTCGGCCAGCGTCAGGTCATGAAGGCGCAGGGCGCCGAAGACATTGCCCTCGATCCGCCCGGCGCCGACGCGCAGCCCCGACTGCGGCGCGTACAGCGGCAGGGCGCGAACGATCAGTGCCCGGCCGCGGTCGCTGTCGAGAAAGGCGCGGCTGCCGAGCCCGAGCCCCGCCAGCACCGCGACGACGACGAAGATGACCGTGACGAGGCGCAGGTGGCGCGCCATCCGCCTGCGGCATAGCGCCGCGCGGTCGCGCGCCATCAGAACGCCCCGGCGCGGTCGCGCGCCATCAGAACGCCTGCCCGATCGAGACGTAGAACTGGGCGCGGGCGTCGCCCGTGCGCGGGTTGACCGGCGTCGCCACGTCGATCCGCACCGGGCCGAAGCCGGTATAATAGCGGAAGCCGATGCCCGCGCCGTAGCGCACGTCGCGGAAGCGCGGCACCAGGCTGCTGTCGACCTCGCCGGCGTCGAAGAACGGCACGAGCCCGAAGTCGCCGAAGCGGACGCGGACTTCCGCCGACGCCTCGACGATCGAATCGCCACCGGTCGGCGTGCCGTCGGGCGCCTGCGGGCCGACCGCCTGAAAGCCGAAGCCGCGGACCGAGCCACCGCCGCCGGCATAGAAGCGGCGGGTGGGGGCGATGTCGCGCTGCGCCGCCCCGGCGATGGTGCCGACGTGTCCCCGGGCCGCCAGCGTCACGCGGTCGCCGAACGGCAGATAGGCGCTCGCCTCCCCTTGCAGCTTCATATAGCCGAAGATGTCGCCGTTGAACGACAGCTCGGGCGAGGCGCGCGCCGTCAGACGGAAGCCGCGGTGCGGATCGAGCAGGTTGTCGGAGCCGTCATAGGTCAGGCTGACGGGCACGGCGGCGATGTAATAGGTTCGCTGCGGTTCGCCGGGGGCACTCTTGTCGCGCTCCTCGGAGATGTCGGTTTCGACGCCGGCCGAGAAATACCATTTCTTCTGCCAGATCAGGTTGGTCTCGCGCGCGACGGAGGCGGCGAAGGTCAGCGTGCGGGCGTTGAAGGCGTCCTGCGTCGCGGTGTCGAAGGTCGCCCCCAGCGTCAGCGTCAGGTCGCGCGCCCGCCAGTTGAGCCGCCGCAGCTCCGCCCCCAGCAGCTGCTCGCGCTCGGCGCCGACGGCGCGGAAAGTGACGGCACCGTTGGGCGGCAACAGGTTGCGATGCTGCCAGCTGGCCTCGGCGCGGATGCCCTGCGACGTCGAATAGCCAAGCGTCGCCGCGACCGTCCGCAGCGGTGCCGCCTCGGTGGTGACGACGACGTCGACCGCCTGGCCGCCGTTTTCGGCCGGGCCGGCGGCGATGGGGGTGAGGGTGACGCTGCCGACCAGCCCGGTGGCGATCAGCGCCCGGCGCAGGTCGTCGAGTTGGCCGGCGTCATAGGGCTGGCCGGGGCGGAAGCGCGCCAGCCGCTCGACCTCGGCCTGCCGGACGATCGAGCGGCCGGCAACGCGGACGCGGCCGAACACGCCGGGCGGGCCGGGGTCGACCCGCTGCGTCAGCGTCGCCGTTCGCGCCGCATGGTCGACGACGATCTCCGGCGGCTCGATCACGGCGAAGGGGTGACCATGGGCGGCGAGATAG
Source organism: uncultured Alphaproteobacteria bacterium (assembly GCA_963847215.1). Lineage (GTDB taxonomy): Bacteria > Pseudomonadota > Alphaproteobacteria > Sphingomonadales > Sphingomonadaceae > Polymorphobacter_B. The sequence goes on along the minus strand of CAWJZA010000002.1, from coordinate 156,918 downwards.
GCCTTCAGCCCGTCCTGCCCGGCCTGCACCGTTGCTGCGACCAGCGGGTCGCCGGCCCTGATGCCCAGCCCGGCGGCGACGACGCCCGCCGACCGGCCGGGGGGCGCCACCACATCGACCGCCGCAACGTGGTAGAGCGGCCCGGGATCGACGGCCAGCGTGACGGTCGCCGGCGGTCCCGGCGCGACCGTGACCGTCGTCCGGCCGCCGTAATAGCCCTGGGCGCGGAGCAGGACGTCGATCAGGTCGCGGTCCTCGGCGATGCGGCGGCTGATCTGGGCGAGGTTGGCCGGGGCGCCGCGGCCCTTGACCAGCGCCGAACTGGCGCGGAAGGCGCGGTCGAGGCGGAGGTCGTCGAGGCCCGTCACCTCGACGCCGTACCGGAGGTCGCCGCTCGCCGTCGTCGTGGCCGGCGCGTCGCCGGCGGGGGCGGCGTCAGGCCACGGCACGGCCAGGTCCGGACGCGGGTCGAGACCGGGCGACGTGGCGGCGACGGGGGACGGCGTTGGCGGCGCGGTCCCCGGCGACGCGCCCGCTGCCGCAGCGACGTGACCCGTGGCGAGGACGATGCCGGCGCCGACGGAACACAGCTTCATGGCCCGACCTTAGCGCGGCCACATCCCTCGCGCCAAGCGCCGGCGTGGCCGGTTCCCGCCACACGGCTTGTGCGCCGCGCGCTTTGCCGCGATGAGGCAGGCATGCAGATCGGCGGCGGCTTCATCCTGGCAATCACCCTGCTCGCCGGCGCGGGCATCGGGGTCCATTACGGCGAGGGTTCGCTGGGCATCGTCGCCGGGCTGGTCGTCGGCCTGATCGCAGTGGCGCTGGTCGCCTGGCGCGACAGCCGGCGGCGACGATGATCGGTTTTTCCCCGTCATCCCCGTGCAAGCGAGGACCCATCTCCAAAGGCTGCAGGAGATGGGTGCCCGCTTTCGTGGGCATGACAGCGTAGCACGATGCCGACGCTCCCCGCCGACGCCGCCGGCATCGCGCGGGCCGTCGCCGCCCTCGCCGCCGGCGGCATCGTCGCCGTGCCGACCGAGACCGTTTATGGCCTCGCCGCCGACGCCACCGATCCCGCCGCCGTCGCCCGCATCTATGCCGCCAAGGGCCGGCCGGAATTCAACCCGCTGATCGTCCACGTCCCCGACCTCGCCGCGGCCGAACGGCTGGTCGAGGCCAGCGAGACCGCCCGGGCGCTGGCGGCGCGCTTCTGGCCGGGGCCGCTGACCCTCGTCCTGCCCGCGCGCGCCGGCAACGGCATCGCCCCCGCCGTCGGCGCCGGGCTGACGACGCTGGCCGTGCGCGTGCCCGCACACCCCGTGATGCAGGCGGTGCTGCGCGGTCTCGGCCGGCCGCTCGCCGCGCCGTCGGCCAATGCCAGCGGCCGGATCAGCGCGACGACCGCCGCCCATGTCGCCGCCAGCCTCGGCGACGCCGTGCCGCTGATCCTCGACGGCGGCCCCTGCCCGGGGGGCCTCGAGAGCACGATCGTGCGCGTCGAGGGCGAGCGCGTCAGCCTGCTCCGCCCCGGCGGCGTCCCGGCCGAGGGGCTGGTCAACGCCGTCGCCGGCGGCGGCATCGTCGCCCCCGGCCAGCTCGCCAGCCATTATGCGCCACGCCAGCCGCTGCGCCTGAACGCGACCAAGCGCCGGCCGGGCGAGGTGCTGATCGGCTTCGGCCCGGTCGCCGGCGACCTCACCTTGTCGGCGACGGGCGACCTCGCCGAAGCCGCCGCCGCCCTGTTCGCCGCGCTCCACGCGGCGGAGGCGAGCGGCGCGGCGGCGATCGCCGTCGCACCCGTCCCCGACCACGGCCTCGGCGTCGCCATCAACGACCGCCTGGCGCGCGCCGCCACGCGCTGACCCGCGCATTCTCCTGTTGCGAGTGCGTCGCAATAGTGACTATGCTCGCACTCCAACCATCGGGGACAGCGCCATGCTGATCGACCACGACGCCTTCCGCCGCCCGCAGCGGGTCGCCGACCTGCCCGACGACGAGGCGCTGCTGCTGTGGTCGCTGCGGCGGCTGGTCGTCGCCTGGCCGCACTGCCACGCCGTCCACGCGGCGCTGCACGCGCGCTACGGCGACGCGGCGCTGGGCGTCGAGCATCTGCTGCGCTGCTGGCTCTACGGCCTGTCGCGCCACGCCCGGCGACAGCTGACGATCGGCGACCCGAACTGCGCCCTGCTGCTGGCCGACGAGGCGGCGCTGCTCGGCGTCCTGCACGCGGGCGACCGCGGCGCGGCGCTGATCGCCCTCACCGGTAACCCGTGCGCGGGATGCCTGACCCCGCTCGCCGCTTCGCTCGCCGAAGTCGCGCTGGCGGCCTAGCCCAGCGAGAGCAGCGCCGCCGCCAGCGCCTCGGGCGCGGAAAAGAACGGCGAATGGTCCGTGTCGAGCGTGAACACCGGATCGCACGGCAGCGCCGCCTGCATCGCGCGCTGGAGATCGAGGGGCACCGCGCGGTCGTGCCGGCACTCGACATAGGCGCGGCGGACGCCGGCGAAGCGGTCGCCGAGCGCGAGCGGCGTCGCCATCGCCGCCATCGGTTCGGGACGCAGCTGCGCCGCGGCGCGCGCGAGCCATTCGGGCGCGGTCGTCGAGTAGAAGACCGGCCCGATCTGATCCGGGCGGACGGTCGAGGTCGCGCCGTCCGCCGCGGGGACGATCGTACCGGCCGGGATGTCGCGCGGCACGCTGCCCGAGACGTCGAGCAGCGTCTCGCCGCTGCGCAGGAGGAAGGCGGCGAGATAGACCAGCGTGGCGATCCTGTCGGGCACGCGCTCGGCCGCCTCGCTGATGATGATGCCGCCGCGGCTGTGGCCGACCAGGATCACCGGTTCCGGCTGCGCCGCGACGACGGCGGCGATCTGGTCGGCCCAGGTGGCGAGGGTCACGCCGTGTGCCGCGACGCCGTCGTCGGTCATGCCGACGAGGTCCGGGGCGAGCACCTCGTGCCCGGCGGAACGCAGCAGCGGCACGACCCTTTCCCAGCACCACGCCGCATGCCACGCGCCGGAAACGAGAACATAGGTTGCCATTGGCGCGCCCCTAACGGTAGCCGAGCTGCCGCCCGGCGAGGTCGAGCATGATCTCCTCGCTGCCGCCGCCGATGGCGTTGACGCGGACCTCGCGGTAGATGCGCTCGACCTTGCTGCCCTTGAGGTAGCTGGCGCCGCCGAGCACCTGGCACGCCTCGCGCGCGACGCTCTCGAGCATCCGCGTCGCCTGGACCTTGAGCATGGCGAAGTCGGCCGGCTGCCCCTGCCCGTGCTTGACCTGCCACGCGCACAGGTCGACCCACGCCTGCGTCGCGGCGATCTGCCGCGCCATGTCGGCGAGCTTGATGCGGATCGACTGGTGCTCGGCCAGCCGCTTGCCGAAGGTCGTCGCGCGTCCGCGCCCAGTCGGCGGCCTCGGCCAGGCAGACGCGGGCATAGGCGCAGCAGCCGTGCGCCATGCCGAGCCGCTCGCCGTTGAAGTTGCGCATGATCCCGGCGAAGCCCGCGTTCTCCGGCCCGATCAGGTTCGCCGCCGGCACGACTCGACATCGTCGAAATAGAGCGCGGCGGTGTCGGAGCAGTGCCAGCCCATCTTCTCCAGCGGCGTGCGGGTGAAGCCCGGCATGCCCGCCTCGATCAGCAGCAGCGAGATGCCGCCCGTGCCCGGCCCGCCGGTGCGGACGGCGGTGGTGACATAGTCGGCGCGCATGCCGCTGGTGATGAACATCTTGCCGCCGTTGACGACATAGGCATCCCCACGCCGCTCGGCCCGCGTCGTCAGCGCGGCGACGTCGGAGCCGCCGCCGGCCTCGGTGATGCCGAGCGCGATGATCTTCTCGCCGCGCGAGCACCGCCGGCGCGACGCGCGCCTTCATCTCGTCCGAGCCGAGCGCGAGGATCGGCGGCAGGCCGATGCCGTGGGTCATCAGCGACGCCGTCAGCCCGCCGGCGCCGACGCTGGCGAGTTCCTCCGACTGGGTCAGCGAGTGGAAGATGTCGAAGCCGCTGGAGTGCCCGCCATACTCCTCGGGGTAGCCGAGGCCGAGGATGCCGGCGGCGGCGGCCTTGCGGTGCAGCTCGCGCGGCAGTGCGCGCGCGTCCTCCCAGGCGTCGATGTGCGGCGCGACCTCGCGAGCCACGAAGGCGCGGACCGACTCGGCGACGGCAGTGTGCGTCTCGTCGTAGAAGGGGGAGCGCGCGCGCCAGTCGTCGAACAGTGTCACGTGCCGCCTCCCCGGCCCCCTTTTGTCATCCCCGCGGAAGCGGGGACCCATCACCTGAAGGCCGCAGGAGATGGGTTCCCGCTTTCGCGGGAATGACGGGGGAGGGCAAGGGCGGCCGGCCTACGCCGCCTTCAGCCGCGCGGCATAGCCCTTGCGGAACTTCGCCACCTTCGGCCCGACGACGGCGGCGCAGTAGCCGGCGTTGGGGTTCTTCTCGAAATAGCGCTGGTGATAGGCCTCCGCCTTGTACCACGGCGCATCCGCCTCGATCGTCGTCACGATCGGGTTGTCCCAGTCGGCCTGGTTGCGCGCGATCGCCGCCTCGGCCTCCGCCCGCTGCTCGGGCGAGTGGGGAAAGATCGCGCTGCGGTACTGCGTGCCCTGGTCGGCGCCCTGGCGGTTGAGCGTCGTGGGATCGTGGGTGTGGAAGAAGATGTCGAGCAGGTCGGCGTAGGTCACCTGCGCCGGATCGAAAGTGATCCGCACCGCCTCGGCATGCCCGGTCGCGCCCGAGCACACCTGCTCGTAGGTCGGGTTCGGCCGCGCGCCGCCGATATAGCCCAATTCGACGTGTTCGACCCCTTTCAGCGCATCGAACACCGCCTCGGTGCACCAGAAGCAGCCGCCGGCGAAGGTCGCGATCTCGGTCATGTCTAGTCTCCTTCGCGCGCCATATGGGCAGCCGGCCCGCGCGCGTCATCCCTGTCTTCGGGCTGGCTGCGCGCCGCGTTACGATCGCCGCGGAAATGCGCCTCGATGGCGTGGGCGATCGCCCGGCCGATGCGCTTTTCGCCCTCGTCCGAGCGCAGCAGCGTGGCGTCGTCGGCGTTCGACAGATAGCCGGTCTCGATCAGCACCGCCGGCACGTCGGCCGCCTTGAGCACGAGAAAACCGGCGAAGCGGTGGAACTCGCCGCGGAAGCCGATCGCCGCGGCCAGGCTGCGCGACAGCGTCTCGGCAAAGGTCGCCGAGACGTTCATCGTCTCGCGCTGGGTCATGCCGATCAGGACGTCGCCGACATCGGGGGCGGCGCTGGTGTCGATCCCGGGGACGGTGCCGGCGCGGTTCTCCCGCGCCGCCAGCCGCGCCGCGACGGCATCGGAGGCGGTTTCCGACAGCGTATAGACGCTGGCCCCCCGCGCGCCCGGGTTGGGTGCCGAGTCGGCATGGACCGAGACCATCAGGTCGGCCTTCTCGCGCCGGGCGATGGCGACGCGCTCGTTCAGCGGGATGAAGGTATCGTCGTCGCGGGTCAGCTTGACCCGCACCTCGCCGTCGCGGCGCAGCTGCTCGGCGGCGGCCCGCGCGATGGCCAGCACGACGTTCTTTTCATAGCCGTCGCCACCGCTGCCGGCGAACGGGCTGATGGTCCCCGCATCCTTGCCGCCGTGGCCGGGGTCGAGCACGACCAGCGGCCGCGCCCCGTGCCGGCGCGGCGGCAGCGGCGACGACACCGCCGGGCCGGGTTCGCCGGCACCGGCGAAGACCTCGTCGCCCAGGTCGAAGTCGGCGATCAGCCGCGCCGTCGTCGGCACCGGGCGCCGGCCGCGGGCGACGGCGCGGGCGAACGCGGGCGCGTCCGCCGGCGCCAGGCGCAGCGTCAGCGAGGTCGCGTCGACCGCAGCCGCGGCCAGGGTCATCGGCCGGGCGAGGGTGATGACCAGCCGCGCGGTGTCGGGCGCGTACGGGCCGACACGCGCCCCGGTGACGTCGCCGCCGCCGGTCGCCGCCCGCCGCGCGGCATCGACCCCGCCCATGTCGACGACGATCCGCCGCGGCGAATCGAGGCTGAGCGCGGCGACCGTCGCCACCGGCCCGTCGACGGCGACGGTGACGACCGGCCCGTCGACGACGACGCCGGTGACGTGCGTCGCCGCCGCTGCCGGCGCGGCGGCGATCACCAGCGGGAGGAGGGCGGCGCGCATTGCCGCGAGCGATAGAGGCGGCCACCGGCGCGGGCAACTCGATCCTCGCCGCGGCGGCGACGCCGGCGCCATGGCCGCGGGATCAGGCCATTGTCGCCGCCGCCGCGCGGTGCTACCTCATGCGTAACGGGTTACCGTGCGGCCGGGTGCCATCACCGCCGCGCGCCGTTCTGACAAGTTAGGGTCGCATGACGTCGAAGCAGCAGCGTTCAACCGGAGACGACCGTCAGGTCGCCCCGGCGCTGCGCCCGATCCGCTCAGCCGCCACGCTCCCATTACCCGATTTCCCCGGCCGACCGCGTCTTGCGGCGGCCTTTCTTTCTCGCGCCCGCAGGCCATTCCGCCGCCGGCGCGCCATGGAGTATCTGAATGTCCAAGCGCATGCTGATCGACGCCCGCCACCCGGAGGAGACCCGGGTCGCCGTCGTCAACGGAAACCGGATCGAGGAATTTGATTTCGAGGCCGCCGAGCGCAAGCAGCTCAAAGGCAATATCTATCTCGCCAAGGTCACCCGGGTCGAGCCGTCGCTGCAGGCGGCGTTCATCGATTATGGCGGCAACCGCCACGGCTTCCTCGCCTTTTCCGAAATCCACCCCGACTATTACCAGATCCCGAGGGAGGACCGCGACGCGCTGCTGCGCGAAGAGGCCGAGCACGCCGCCGAGGAACATCACGACGAGCCCGAGGTCGACGAGAACGGCGAGGAGATCCACGTCACCGGCGGCTCCGACGACGCCGGCTCCGACGAGCTCCGCCGCCAGCGCCAGGCGCTGCGCCGCCGCTACAAGATCCAGGACGTCATCCACCGCCGCCAGGTGCTGCTGGTCCAGGTCGTCAAGGAGGAGCGCGGCAACAAGGGCGCGGCGCTGACCACCTATCTGTAGCCTCGCCGGCCGCTACTGCGTGCTGATGCCCAACACCAGCCACGGCGGCGGCATCAGCCGCAAGATCACCAACGCTCGCCGACCGCAAGCGGCTGAAGTCGATCATGGCCGACCTGAAGCTGCCCGCCGGCATGGGCTGCATCGTCCGCACCGCCGGGCTCCAGCGCACCAAGGTCGAGATCAAGCGCGACTTCGATTATCTCGCGCGGCTGTGGGACGAGATCCGCGACACCACGCTGGCCTCGGCCGCGCCGGCCTCATCCACCACGACAGCGACCTGATCAAGCGCGCGATCCGCGACATCTACAACCGCGACATCGAGGAAGTGATCGTCGAGGGCGAGGACGGCTATCGCCGCCGCGCGCGACTTCATGAAGCTGCTGATGCCGAGCCACGCCGCCAAGGTGGAGCAGTACACCGACGCCGTGCCGCTGTTCCAGCGCTTCGGCGTCGAGGACCCGCTTGCCGGCATGTACCACCCGGTCGTCCAGCTGAAGATCGGGCGGCTATCTCGTCATCAACCCGACCGAGGCGCTGGTCTCGATCGACATCAACTCGGGCCGCTCGACCCGCGAGCACAATATCGAGCAGACCGCGTACAAGACCAACCTCGAGGCCGCCGAGGAGATCGCCCGCCAGCTGCGGCTGCGCGACATGGCCGGGCTGGTCGTCATCGACTTCATCGACATGGACGTCGGCGGCAACATCCGCAAGGTCGAGAAGGCGATGAAGGAGGCGCTGAAGAACGATCGCGCCCGCATCCAGGTCGGCCGCATCAGCTCGTTCGGGCTGATGGAGATGAGCCGCCAGCGGCTGCGCACCGGCGTGCTCGAGGCGTCGACCCACGTCTGCCCGATTGCGACGGGTCGGGCTATGTCCGCACGGTCGGCTCGGCGGCGCTGTCGGCGCTGCGCGTGCTCGAGGAGGAGGCGCGCAAGGGCGGCTCGTCGTTCCAGCTGCGCGCCAGCCTTGAGGCCGCGATCTACGTCCTCAACCGCAAGCGCGCCGACATCGCCGAGATCGAGGAGCGCTACGGCGTCGATATCGAGACGGTGCCCGACGAGACGCTGATGGGGCCGAGTTTCGTCCTCGACGCCGCCGGGCCGCCGCCGGCCAATCCCGTCGTCATGGGGCCGCTGCCGCCGGTGGTCGCCGTCGCCGACGACGACGAACTGCCGAGTGCCGAGGACGTCGCCGACGACGGCGATGACGAGGACGAGGAGCGCAGCGAGCGCGGCGAGGGCCGCCGGCGGGGCCGCCGCGGCCGCGGGCCGCGCGAGGACAGCGCCGAGGCGATTGACAACGCGACCGGCGACGACGCGACCGGCGACGATGAGACCGGCGATGAGGAAGACGGCGAGGCGCGGGCGCCGCGCGAGGGCGGCCGCGAACCGCGCGCCGCCGAGCCGCGCGACGGCGAGCGCCGCGGCCGGCGTCGCCGCCGTCGTGGCGGGCGCGACCGCCGCCCGGCCGGCGACAATGCCGAGCCGCTGAGCGACATCGCCGCCAACGCCGACATCCTCGTCCACGGCGACGATGCCGAGATCGCCGCCGGAACCGAAGCCACCGCAGCGGGGGCGAGCGGCGAGGCGGTGGCCGGCGACGGCGTCGCCCCGCTGAGCAGCGGCGAGTCGGTCGCCGGCGACGGCGAGGCCCGCCGCCGCCGCCGCGGCCGCCGCGGCGGTCGCCGCCGTGAGGGCGGACCGGCGCTGTCGGACGACACCGACACGCCGATCGCCGACGAGCCGCAAGCCGACAGCGTCGCCAGTGCGGCGACGGTCGACGTGATGGCGACACCGCCTGCCGACACGATCGCGGCCGAACCGGCCGAACCGGCGAAGAAGCCGCGCCGCTCGCGGGCCAAGGCCGCGCCGGCGCCGGAGACGGCCGACGCGGTGGCGCCGGTCGAGCCCGCGGCCGCCGAGCCGCCGGCGCCGGCCAAGCCGCGCCGGTCGCGCCGCAAGACGCCGGAAGCGGCGGCCGAAACGCCGGCAGCCGAGTCGCCGGCACCGGCTGAGGCGGCTACCCCCGCGCCGGCCGCGGCCCCGGCGGCGGTCGAGCCCACCCTCGCGGTGCCGGCCAACGACGCCGCCGACACCACGCCGCCGGCACCGCGCAAGGCCGGCTGGTGGCAGCGGACCTTCGGCGGCTGATCCTGGGCGGGCGCGCGGCCGCGGTCGCGCGCCCTTCACCGCGAGTTCAGCCTGAAGGGCAGACATGCCGCGCCAGATGCCGCCGATCCTTCGTCGCTTCGTCGCCAGCGGGCTGGCCGCCCTGCTCGTGCTGGCCGCGCCGGCCCGGGCCGAGACGGTGCTGCGCGACGCCGAGACCGAGGCGCTGTTCAAGGACGTCGCCCGGCCCCTGATCATTGCCGCCGGCCTCAACCCGGCCTCGGTCGAGATCGTCCTGATCAACGATCCGGAAATCAATGCCTTCGCCGGCGGCGGGCAGAACATCTTCGTCTATTCGGGGCTGATCGAGAACGCCGACAACGTCAACTGGCTGCAGGGGGTCCTCGCCCACGAGCTCGGCCACCTGTCGGGCGGGCATAATGTCCGCAGCGGCGAGGGACTGAAGCCCGCGACCCGCATCTCGATCCTGTCGCTGATCGCCGCGGTCGGCCTCGCCGCCGCCGGCGCGCCCGAGGCCGGCATGGCCGCACTCGGCCTCGGCACCGCGACGGCCGAGGCCGGCCTGCTCCAGTTCAGCCGCAACCAGGAGAGCAGCGCCGACCTCGCCGGGGCGCAGTTCCTGGCCAAGGCCGGGTTGTCCGGCCGGGGGAGCATCGGCTTCTTCACCAAGCTGCTCGGCCTCGAATATCGCGCCGGCGTGCCGCAGACCAACAGCTATGGCCGCACCCATCCGCTGGACGGCGAACGCATCGCCGTGCTGGAGAACGTCTACAAGGCGTCGCCGGCGTGGAACACGCCGCCCGACCCCGCGCTCGACGCCCGTTTCCAGCGGGTCAAGGCCAAGCTCATCGGCTACGTCGAGGAGCCGCCGCGGACCTTCCAGGTCTATCCCGAGGGGCTGACGACCGAGCCGGCGCGCTACGCCCACGCCTATGCCTACCACAAGGCCGCCTACCCCGAGGCGGCGCTGGCCCAGGCCGACGCCCTGCTCGCGGCGCACCCGCACGACCCGTATTACCTCGAGCTGAAGGGCCAGATCCTGCTCGAGAGCGGCCAAGCGAAGGCGTCGCTGCCGGTGCTGCGCGCCGCCGTCGCCGCGGCGCCGAAGCAGCCGCTGATCGCCACGCTGCTCGGCCATGCGCTGATCACCACCGAAGATCCCGCCGACTTCGCCGAGGCCAAGCCGCTGCTGCGGCAGGCGGTGATCCACGACCGCGAGAACCCGTTCGCCTGGTACGAGCTCGGCGTCGTCTACGACCGCGAGGGCGACACCGCCCGCGCCGCGCTGGCGACGGCCGAACGCTACGACCTCGAGGGCGATCCCAAGCGCGCGGCGATGAGCGCGAAGATCGCCCTCGCCGGTCTGCCGACGGGCAGCCGCGACTGGCTGCGCGCCGACGACATCGCTCAGGTCGAGCAGAACGAACTCGCGAAGAAGAAGCACAAGTGATGCGTCGGGTTCTGGCCGCCGCCCTGCTGCTCGCCGCCTGCGCCCCGCAGGCGCCCGACAAGGCGGCGACGGAGAAGATCGTCCACGACTATCTGATGAGCCACCCCGAGATCATCCCGGAGGCGATGACGGCGATGCAGACGCGCGACGTGGCGAAGCTGCTGCGCGACAACCGCGCCGAGGTCGAGGCGCCGTTCCCGGGCGCGATCGCGGGGAACGCCCAGGGCGACGTCACGCTCGTCGAGTTCTTCGACTATGCCTGCCCCTATTGCCGCGCCGCCCATGCCGACGTGAAGCGGCTGGTCGCCGCCGATCCGAAGCTGCGCGTCGTCTACCGCGAGTTTCCGGTGCTGAGCGAAGCGTCGGGCGAGGCGGCGCTGGCCGCCCTGTCGGCGGCACGGCAGGGGCGCTACGCCGCCTTCCACGATCGCCAGTTCGAGGTGCCGGGCCACGTCGAGCATGAGCGCACCGTTGCCCTGGTTCGCGCCGCCGGGCTCGACGAGCGACGCACCGCCGCCGACCTCGCCGATCCGAAGCTGAAGGCCGAAATCCGCCGCAACCTCGATCTCGGCCGGGCGCTGGGGCTGACCGGAACGCCGAGCTTCGTCGTCGGCGACCGGATCCTGTCGGGCGCGGTCGGCTATGACCGGCTGGCCGAGGCGGTGGCAGCGGCGCGCAAGACGCATCGCCCGGCATGACCGCGGCGTTCGACGTCGCGCTGGCGCTGCGACGGGTCGCGACGGTCTTCTGGCACGACTTCGCCGCGATCGTCGTGCTCGGCGTCGGCATGGTCCTGATCCCCGAAGTGGCGCTGGCGCTCGCCGGCAGCCATAGCGGCTCGACCGTGATCGCGACCTTCGGCGGGATGCTGAAGGTGCTGTACGTCGTCATCGTCGTCCACGGCGCGCTGGCGCGTCTGGCCGGGCGACCGATCGCGCCGGCGGCGTTCGCCGGCAGCGGCCTTGCCGCCTCGCCGCGGGCGCTCAGCGTCGCTCTGCTGCTCGGCGCGGGCGTCGTCGCCGGGCTCGTCGCGCTGCTCCTCGCCGGACTGGCGGGTGCAGCGGCGCCGCTGGTGCGGGCGGGGATCGTCGCTCTGGCCTTCGCCGCCGCGGTGCTGACCGTGCCGGCGGTGCCGCTGGCGCTGACGATCCGCGTGACGCCTTTCGTGGCGATTTCCCGCGCGGCGATGCTCACGCGCGGGCGGCGCGGCGGCATCGCGGTCACGCTGGGGCTGTTCGCCCTGACGATCGTGCCGGCGCGGCTGGTCGTGGCGGCGACGGTCTATGGGCTGGGCGCGAGCGCCGGGCGCGTGGCCGGCATCGACGCGGCGATGACGCTGGCGAGCCCGGGATTGTGGCTGCTGGCGCTGTTCGACCTGCTGGCGTGGGGGATCGCCGCGGTGGTGCCGGCGGCGGTATTCGTCGGGTTGGCGGAGTAGGCTTGGAATGCGGCGTCGCGGCGAAGCCGCGCCGTCGGACGGGTGCGGGCGTGAAGGTCGCCCGACCCGCCGGCCGTGCCGGACGCGAGTTCGGCCCCGAGTGGACGAACGCGAAGGGCGTTCCTCCACTCGGGACGCGCCGCTTACCGGCTGTAGAACTCGACGACCAGGTTCGGCTCCATCTTCACCGCGTACGGCACCTCGTCGAGGGTCGGCACGCGGACGTAGGTCGCCTTGGCCCCGTCGACGGTGATGAATTCGGGGATCTCGCGCTCGGCCAGGCCCATCGCCTCGAGGACCAGCGCCATCTCCTTGGCCTTGTTGCCCAGCTCGACGACGTCGCCGGGATAGACCTTGGCGCTGGCGATGTTGCAGCGGCGGCCGTTGACCAGGATGTGGCCGTGGTTGACGATCTGGCGCGCGGCGAAGATCGTCGGCGCGAACTTGGCGCGGAAGATGACCATGTCGAGCCGCTGCTCGAGCAGGCCGATCAGGTTCTGGCTGGTGTCGCCCTTCATGCGGACGGCCTCGGCGTAGGTGGCGCGGAACTGGCGCTCGGTGACGTCGCCGTAATAGCCCTTGAGCTTCTGCTTGGCGCGGAGCTGGATGCCGAAGTCGCTGGTCTTGCCCTTGCGCCGCTGGCCGTGCTGGCCGGGGCCGTATTCGCGCTTGTTGACCGGCGACTTGGGCCGGCCCCAGATGTTCTCGCCCATGCGACGGTCGAGCTTGTACTTCGCGTTGGTCCGCTTCGTCATCTATGCGTCCAATTTGCTGTGTCGCCCCTGAAGCAGGTGGCGGCCCGGAACCGCACCGCATGACCAGGTGTGTCATGCGCGGCCACCGCTTCACCGGACGTGCGGGGCCAATTGCGAAGCGGTGCCGTTAGGCGAAACCGGCACGGGGGTCAAGGCGAGTTTCCTTGACGATCGGGGGTGGTGCCGCTACGTCCCCACCTTTCCGCTCAGCCTGAGAGTTTGCCCATGGCCCGCGTCACGGTCGAAGATTGCGTCGACAAGATCCCGAACCGTTTCGAGCTGGTGCTGATGGCCGGCACGCGCGCGCGCCAGATCAGCAGCGGGGCGGAACTGCTGCTCGACCGCGACCGCGACAAGAACCCCGTCGTCGCCCTGCGCGAGATCGCCGAGGAGAAGATCTCCCCGGCAGCGATGCAGGAGGCGCTGGTCGCCTCGATGCAGCGGGTGCTGGAGGGCGAGGACGATGCCCCCGATGCGGTCGGCAGCCTCGCCGCTTCGGCCGAGGCGCTGCGCCTGACCGCCGCGCAGCCGCCGCGCAACCAGAACCTGGGGCCGGATTACGAGTAAGGCGCAGCGCGGCCGGGCGTAGCGAAGCGGACGCCCTTCGCGGCCGCCGAGCAGCGCGCGGACTTGCGCCAGCCCGGCCGGCGGCCGCGGCGATCGTCCCGCCGCGCGCCGTCCGACGGCGCGGCTTCGCCGCTGCGCCCTTTCCTTACCGGCAGATAGTCCCCACTATCGGGCCATGCTGCGTCAGTACGAACTCGTCGATCGCGTCCTCGCGTACGACCCGACCGCCGACGAGGACCTGCTCAACCGCGCCTATGTCTTTTCGCTGCAGGCCCACGGCAGCCAGCTGCGCGCGAGCGGCGACCCCTATTTCAGCCACCCGGTCGAGGTCGCCGGCATCCTGACCGACCTCAAGCTCGACGCCGAGACGATCGCGACGGGCATCCTCCACGACACGATCGAGGACACGGTCGCCACGCCCGAGCAGGTCGAGCGGCTGTTCGGGCCCAAGGTCGCGCGGCTGGTCGACGGCGTCACCAAGCTGTCGAAGATCGAGGGCGCGCAGAGCGAGAACGAGCGCGCGGCGGAGAACCTGCGCAAGTTCCTGCTGGCGATGTCCGACGACATCCGCGTCCTGCTGGTCAAGCTCGCCGACCGCTTGCACAACATGCGGACGCTGCACTTCATCAAGAACCCCGACAAGCGCCGCCGCATCGCGCGGGAAACGATGGACATCTACGCGCCGCTCGCCGAGCGCATCGGCCTCTACGGCTTCATGGACGAGATGCAGGCGCTCGCCTTCCAGCAGCTCGAGCCGGAGGGATACGACACCATCGTCAAGCGGCTGGAGGCGCTGCGCGCGGCGGGCGGCGGCGACATGGTGGCGACGATCAGCGGCGGCATCCGCGACCTGCTCGCCGCCGCCGGTCTCGACGCCGACGTCCGCGGCCGGGAGAAGCGGCCGTATTCGATCTGGCGCAAGCTGCAGGCGCACCGCATCGCCTTCGAGAACCTGCCCGACGTCATCGCCTTCCGCGTCATCGTGCCCAACGCCAGCGCCTGCTACCGCGCGCTCGGGATCATCCACCAGCGCTGGCAGGCGGTGCCGGGCCGGTTCAAGGACTTCATCTCGACGCCCAAGCGCAACGGCTACCGCTCGCTGCACACGACGGTGATGCACGACAAGACGCGCATCGAGATCCAGATCCGCACGCCCGAGATGGACCGCGAGGCCGAGTTCGGCCTGGCCGCGCATTGGGCGTACAAGGAGGCGGGCGATACCGCGGCGCCGGCCCGGGCCTACCCCTGGCTGAAGGACCTGCTCGACGCCGTCGACCAGGCGGCGAGCCCGGAAGAGGTGCTCGAGCATACCCGGCTGGCGATGTTCCAGGACCAGGTCTTCGCCTTCACCCCCAAGGGCGAGCTGATCCAGCTGCCGGCGGGATCGTGCCCGGTCGATTTCGCCTATGCCGTCCATACCGAGCTCGGCGACACCTGCGTCGGCGCCAAGGTCAACGGCCGCGTCGTCACGCTGCGCACGCCGCTGGCGAACGGCGACCAGGTCGAGATCCTGCGCTCCAAGGCGCAGCACCCCGACCCGGCGTGGGAGGCGTTCGTCGTCTCGGTCAAGGCGCGCTCGGCGGTGCGCCGCTTCGTCCGCCAGCAGGAGCGCGCGCAGCTGCTCAGCCTGGGGCGCAAGCTGTATGACGAGACGGTCGGGCGGCTGAAGCTGCCGCTGTCGGAGGATGCGGTCGACGCCGCGCTGGGCCGGCTGAAGCTGGCCGACCGCAACGCGCTCTACCTCGCCTTGGCGCGGCAGACGGTCGGCGACACGGCGCTGCTGGAGGCGGTGCTGCCGGGGTCGACGGCCGGGTTGAAGCCGAAGCGCCGGGGCCGCGCCGGGCCGAAAGGGGCGATCTCGATCACCGGCCTGACCCCGGGCGTCGCTTATGCCCTTGCCGACTGCTGCCACCCGATTCCCGGCGACCGCATCGTCGGCGTCGGGCGCGCCGGTCGCGGCATCGAGGTCCACAGCATCGACTGCGCCGCGCTCGCCGAACCCGACGGCATCGGCGACGGCGGCGCCGGCGAATGGCTCGACCTCCACTGGGGCGACGATACCGAGACCGGCACCGCGCGCGTCGCCGCCGTGGTCCACAACCAGCCGGGCAGTCTGGCGGCGCTGACCTCGATCCTCGCCCACCACAATGCCAACATCGTCAACCTGCACCTGACCGAGCGCGACCGCGCCTTCCACACCTTCGTCGTCGACATCGAGGTCGACGATCTGGCCCATCTGACCAACATCATCGCCGCGCTGCGCGCGACGAAGGCGGTGGTGACGGTGGAGCGGGTGAAGGCGTGATCCGGCAGGGGCGCCTGTGGCGCGACCCCTAGCGCGCGATCTCGATCACGGCTTCGCTGACCCAGCCCTTGGTGCCGAGCTCGTCCTCGACCTCCCAGAAGCCGTCCTGCTTGTTGCCGGTCGGGTAGAGCATCGCCCCGGGATCGAGCGTCTTCAGCACCTTCGCCTTCAGCGAGGCCGCCGCGTACATCCGCCCCGGGCGCTTCATCGCCACCGCCTTCTGCGCCTGCTGCTGGCTGGCGAAGTCGCCAAGCTGGCCGCCGAGTTCGCCGATCAGCTTGGTATAGGCGTCGAGGTAGGCGAGCGCGATGACCTGCCCGATCTCGGTATTGTCGTAGCCCGAGGCCCCGCCCGCCGCGAGGCCGCCGCCGCCGAAGATGCCGCCGCCGCCGCCCCAGCCGAGATCGGTCTTCTTCGACTGGCCCTCGGCGACGAACTCCTCGCTCGACTTGTTGTTGACGACGTTGAGGACGACGTTGGCCGAGCGTTTCTTGACGTTGATGCCGCCGATCAGCCCGCCGGCCGCGCCGCCGATCATGCCGCCGAGCAGGCCGCCGACGTTGAGGCCGCCCCTGTTGCCGTTGCCGGTGACGATGTCGGGGATGACGGTGAAGTCGGCCTCGACCATCTGCCCCTTGCCGATGGTGCCGCCGCGGCGCATCTCGCCGCCGGCGTTGAGCGCCCGCTCGCGCTCCATCGCCGCCATGCCGGCCTGGCTGCGGTTGACCAGCCGGAAGCAGTGCGACTTCTGGATGTAGACGCGGATCAGCGCTTCCGGCGAGCCGAGGCCGAGGCCGCCCCACCACTTGGTCTCCGGCTCCGACACGGCGATGGTCCCCAGTGGCTTGACGCAGGTCGGCAGTTCGTTGGTCGCCCGCGCCCGCGTCGCCTCGGCCGATTCACTATGGGTCGACTTGATCTGCGCGACCGCAGGCAGTGCGAGCGATGCCGCCACCGCCGCCGTTACCACGCCGCGTCCCCACCGTGCCGTCATGCCCATGCCCCCTCGTCTTGCCCAGGTGCGGCATAGCGTAACGACACGCCGCTTTCCACAGGCTATTGGCCGGTGTTAGGCACGGCGGCGATGACCGACGCCGACATCCTCGCCGAATTCCGCGCCGCCGGAGCCCTGCTCGAAGGGCATTTCATCCTGTCGTCGGGCCTGCGCTCGGCGCGCTATCTGCAATGTGCCCGCGTCCTCATGGACCCGGCGCGGGCGGCGCGGCTGGTCGCGGCGCTCGTCGCCAAGCTGCCGCCGGCGGCGCGCACGGTCGACGCGGTGATCGCGCCGGCGATGGGCGGGCTGATCGTCGGCTACGAAGTCGCGCGGCAGCTGGGCGTCGCGTCGATGTTCGTCGAGCGGCCAGGGGGGACTTTCGAGCTGCGCCGTGGTTTCGCGCTGGAGCCGGGAGCGAAGGTGCTGATGGTCGAGGATGTCGTCACCACCGGGCTGAGTTCGCGCGAGGCGATCGCGGCGATCCGCGCGGCGGGCGGCGAGGTCGTGGCGGCGGCGGCCCTCGTCGACCGCAGCGACGGCAGCGCCGATGTCGGCGTGCCGCTGACCGCGCTGCTGCGCCTTGCCGTGCCGAGCTATGCCCCCGACGCCCTGCCGCCCGAGCTGGCGGCGCTGCCGGCGGTCAAGCCGGGCAGCCGCGCATGAGGATCGTGGCGGCCGCCGCGCTGCTGCTCGCCGGCGCCGGCGCCCGCGCCGCGACCCCGCTGGCGGTGCCCGGCGCCGACCCGCTGCTCGACCGCTGCGCCGCCGTCGAGCGCGTCGCGGCGAAGGTCAGCGGGCAGTATGTGGTCAGCGACACGGTCGACGACTGCGGCGGCTTGCTCGGCGCCGCGACGCCGCGCCGCGACGACGTGCCGTGGCGCTGGGCATCGGTGACCAAGCAGGTCGTCGCCGTCGCGGTGATGCGGCAGGTGGAGGCCGGCCGCCTCGCGCTCGATACGCCGGTGGCCGCCTATGTCCCGGAGCTGAAGATCGCCAACGCCGGCCGGATCACGCTGCGGATGCTCCTCCAGCACACCAGCGGCCTGCCCAATGTCGAGGACGGCCCGGCCGACGCGAAGCAGGAGACGCTGGTCCAGTACCGCTACGACGCGCCGGCCTGGCGCGGGATCAGCCCGATCTGCCTGCGCGCGGCGAAGCGCGAGCCCGGCGCGCGGTTCGAGTACAACAATTGCGATACGGAGGTCGTCGGCGCGGTGCTCGAGGCGGTGACGCACACCCCGCTCGCCGAGCTGCTCGACACCGCCGTGTTCAAGCCGGCCGGCATGACCGCGACGAAGCTGGTGCCGCCGGGCGAGAAGCCGTTCGGCCGGCCCGGCTATTTCGCCGACGGCCGGCCCGACGACTTCATCGACCTCGGCCGCTTCGGTGCCGCCGGGGCGGTCGCCGGTCCGGCGAGCGATCTCGCCCGCTTCGACCGCGCGTTGCTGACCGACCGGCTGCTGACGCCGGCCAGCCGTGCGGAGATGGAGCGGGGCGATCCGAAGCTCGGCTATGCCGCGCTCGGCGTCTGGTCGTACACCGTGCCGCTCCGCGGCTGCGCCGCGCCGCAGCACCTCGTCGAGCGGCGCGGCGAGATCGGCGGCGTGCAGGTCAGGAACGTGCTCGCGCCCGAGCGGGGCCTCGCGCTGATCGTCTTCGCCGACCGGCCGTTCGAGTTCGGCGAGGCGTGGCAGGGCAAGGGCGGCAGCTTCGACCTGTTCAGCGCGGCGTTCTGCCCATGACCCCCGCCATGGGCGCGCGGATCGGCCTGGCCTTTGCCCTGGCCTGGTTGTGGCTCGGGGCGACCGCCCTGCCCCAGCCCTGGTCGTGGCTGGTCGGTGTCGGCGGCACGCTGGCGCTCGCTGTCGCGGCGGTGGTCGCCCAGGGCAGCGGCGGCGGCGGTCGCGGCTTCAACGGGGCCATCTACACCGCCGCCGTCGTCGCGGAGGTGGTGGCGATCATGCTCGTTTCGCGCTGGCTCGGCGGCAGCGGGCGCGCCGGGCTGCTGCCCCCGGCGGTCGGCGTCATCGTCGGCATGCACTTCCTCGGCCTTTACGCCGCGACCGGCGTCGAGCGCTTCATCACGCTGGCGGTGGCGCTGACCCTGCTCAACGCCCTCGCCTGCTTTCTGCCGGCAGCGGGACCGGGGCCGCGGATCGCCGCCGGCCTGGGTTCGGCGGCCGTGCTTGCCGGAGCCGTCGTGCTATGACCGTCCGCCTCGGCGTCAACATCGATCACGTCGCGACCATCCGCAACGCGCGCGGCGGCGACCATCCCGATCCCGTCAAGGCGGCCGAGCTTGCCGTCGCGGCGGGTGCCGACGGCATCACCGCCCATCTGCGCGAGGACCGGCGGCACATCCGCGACGACGACCTCAAGCGGCTGATGGCGACGCTGAGCGTGCCGCTCAACCTCGAGATGGCGGCGACCGACGAAATGCTGGCCATCGCGCTCGGCTGCGGACCGCACGCCGTCTGCATCGTCCCCGAGAAGCGCGCCGAGCGGACGACCGAGGGCGGGCTCGACGTGCTCGGTCAGCAGCCGGGCCTGCGCGGCTGTGTCCAGCGCCTGGCCGCGCGCGGCTGCCGCGTCAGCCTGTTCGTCGAGCCCGACCCGGAGCAGATCGAGGCCTCGGCCGCGATCGGCGCCGCGGTGGTCGAGCTCCACACCGGCCGCTACGCCCATCTGTCGGGCGAGGCGCAGGGCGAGGAACTGGCGCGGCTGGCGGCCGGCGCCGCGCGCGCGGCGGCGCTGGGGCTGGAGGTCCACGCCGGGCACGGCCTGACCTTTGCCAACGTCGGCCCGGTCGCCGCCATCCCCGAGGTCGCCGAGCTCAACATCGGCCACTTCCTGATCGGCGAAGCGGTGTTCACCGGCCTTGCGGCGGCCATCGCCGAGATGCGCGCCCGGATCGACGCGGCCCGGCCGGCGTGACCCTTGTCTTGACTTTTCGAACCGGATCGGCTAAGGGAATGGTGTTGCCACCGGGAACCTCATGGGGGGATGAGCCGAACGAAGATCGACCGCGTCGGCGTGACCTTCGCGTGACCTTCGCCCCTTTGGTTCGTTCGGATTCCCGGTGATCGTCCTCGGCCTCGGCAACGACCTGACCAACATCGACCGCATCGCGGCGTCGATCGACCGCTTCGGCGACCGCTTCATCCGCCGCGTCTTCACGCCCGTCGAGATCGCCAGGGCCGAGCGCCGCCCCATGACCCGCGCCGGCACCTACGCCAAGCGCTGGGCGGCCAAGGAGGCGTGCGCCAAGGCGCTCGGCACCGGCATCCGCGGCGGCGTGTTCTTCTCGGCCATGGGCGTGGTCAACCTGCCGAGCGGCCAGCCGACGTTGGCGCTGACCGGCGGCGCGGCGGAAAGGCTGGCCAAGATCACGCCGCCGGGGCATAGCGCCGTAATACACCTGACCATCACCGACGATCATCCCTGGGCGCAGGCGATCGTCCTGATCACCGCCCAGCCGACGACGAGGCCCGAATGAGCGAGAGCATGGCAATGGCGAAGCCCAAGAAGAAGGTCGACTGGATCGACGAGCTGCGTCAGCTGCTGGTGCTCGCCCTCGCCGTCCTTGCCGTCCACAGCCTGATCGCCAAGCCGTTCTACATTCCCAGCGAATCGATGCTGCCGACGCTGCTGACCGGCGACCGGCTGATCGTGTCGAAATTCCCCTACGGCTATTCGTACCTGTCGCCGTCGCTGCCGATCCTGCCCGAGATGCACGGTCGCATCCTCGGCCGCTACCCCGACCGCGGCGACATCGCCGTGATCAAGGCGCCGCGCGACCACGAGGATTACATCAAGCGCGTCATCGGCCTGCCCGGCGACACGGTGCAGATGAAGAACGGTCAGCTGTGGCTGAACGGCACGCCCGTGCCCAAGGTGGCGGAAAGCCCGGCCGACATTCCCGTCTCGGCCAATACCGACTGCGTGCAGTTTCCGCAGTACCGCGTCACCCTTGCCGACGGTCACGCCATCTGCCGCTACCCGCGCTTCCGCGAGACGCTGCCCAACGGCCGCAGCTACGACGTGCTCGACCTCGGCGACACGGCGCAGGACAATACCGCGCCGGAGATCGTGCCCGAGGGCCACATCTACCTGATGGGCGACAACCGCGACAATTCGGAGGACAGCCGCTTCCCGGCGTTCGTCGGCGGGCTGGGGATGCTGCCGATCGAGAATCTGGTCGGCCGCGCCGAGTTCCTGACGTTCTCGCTCGACGGCTCGACGACGTGGAACCCGCTGACCTGGTTCGCCGCGCTGCGCCCGCACCGCGCTTTCGTCTCGCTGCGGCCGCGCGTCGAGCCGGGCGCCGCGACCCGGTGAGCGACAGCGAAGGGCCGGTTCCGCCCAGCCCCATCGACCTCTCGGGGCGCGCCCGGGCCGCACTGACCGACGCCGTCGTCTGGCTGAGCTGTGCCGCGGGCCTGTGGCTGGCGTGGCACGTCGCCTCGTCGCTGCTCCTGATCCTCGCCGGCCTGGTCTTCGCCGCCGGGCTGCAGGGCGGCGAGCGGCTGATCGGCCGCGTGCTGCCGGTGCGCCGGGGCATCCGCCTGGGTCTCGTCATCCTCCTGTTCGTGCTCGCCCTGGTCGGCTTTCTCTATTTCGCCGGCACGCAGGTTGCCGCCCAGGCCGGGCAGCTGCAGACGACGCTGATGCAGCAGAGCGAGCGCCTTGGCACCCTCGCCAAGGAGTATGGCATCGGCGGTGGCGGCGATCCCGTCGCCGCGATCAAGGCGCAGCTGGGATCGTCGGTCGGGCGCATCGTCACCGTCGTCGGCGGTGCCGCGGGCGTGCTCGGCGGCATTGCGCTGATCGTCGTCTTCGGCATTTTCGTCGCCGCCGACCCGCGCCTGTACGAGCGCGGCATCCAGTGGCTGACGCCCGAGCCGCGCCGCGCCGCGCTGCGCGACACGCTCGAGGCGATGGCGTCGATGCTGCGCCGCTGGGTCGGCGGGCGACTGGTCCTGATGCTGTTCGAGGGCACCCTGACCTTCCTCGGCCTGACGCTGGTCGGCACGCCGCTGCCGCTGCTCCTCGGCCTCGTCAGCGGGCTGCTCGCCTTCATCCCCAACCTCGGCGCGATCGTCAGCGGCGCACTGGTGGTCGCGGTCGGCTTTTCGGCCGGACCGACGATCGGCGTCGAGGCGATCGGCGTCTACCTCTTCGTCCAGTTCGCCGACCAGTTCGTCAGCCCGATGATCGAGAAACGCGCGGTCGATCTCGCGCCGGCGATGGTTTTGGCCGCGCAGCTGATCTTCGGCGTGCTGTTCGGCATCATGGGGCTGATCCTCGCCGACCCTGCGGTCGCCCTGGTCAAAGTCGCGCTGGCGCCCCGCTCGACTGCCCGCTAGGAGGCGGCGAACCAGCGGGGGCGGGCGATGCGGGCAGTGACGATCGGGCTGGCGGTGCTCGTCGCGGCGCCGGCGACGGCGCAGACGGCGGGATCGACCGCCCCGTCGCCGACCACCGACACTGCCGAAGCGTCCGCCGCGGTCACCCCGCAGCGCTGGGCGATCCACGGCCAGGCGACCCTCGTCGGCCAGGGCAACACCGCCTTTCGCGCGCCATACGAAGGGCCGAACAGCCTCGACGGCACCGGCGACGTCCGGGAGACCTTCGACGCGACGCTCTACGCCGGCGTCAGCCCGTGGCGTGGCCTCGAGCTATGGCTCAACCCCGAGATCGACCAGGGGTTCGGTCTCAGGAACACGCTCGGCGCCGCCGGTTTCCCTTCGGCCGAGGCGTACAAGGTCGGCAAGAAACAGCCCTACCTGCGGCTGCAGCGGGTGTTCTTCCGCCAGACGATCGACCTCGGCGGCGAGGCGCAGGCGGTCAAGGGCGATCTCAACGTCCTCGCGGCCAACCGCACCGCCGACCGCCTGACGATCACCGTCGGCAAGTTCAGCGTCGGCGACGTCTTCGACCAGAACAAGTACGCGCACGACCCGCGCGGCGACTTCCTCAACTGGACCGCCGTCGATGCCGGCACCTTCGACTATGCCGCCGATGCCTGGGGCTACACCTATGGCGGCGCCGTCGAGCTGACCGTCGCCCGCTGGACGCTGCGCGGCGGCCTGTTCGACCTGTCGACCGTGCCCAACAGCGTCACGCTGGAGACCGGCTTCCGCCAGTATCAGGTCGTCGGCGAGGTCGAGCGGCGGGTGACGATCCACGGCCGGCCCGGCGCAGTGCGCCTGACCGGGTTCGTGATGCACGGGCGTTTCGGCCGCCTCGACGACGCCATCGCGTACGGCGCGGCCAACGGCACCGCGCCCGACCCGGCGCCGGTTCGCGCCTTCCGCGACCGCACCGGGATCGCCGTCGACGCCGAGCAGGAGCTGAGCGACACGGTCGGCGTCTTCCTCCGCGCCGGCATCGGCGACGGGCGGACCGAGGTGGTCGAGTTCACCGACGTCGACCGCACCATTTCGGGCGGCGCCGCGATCGCCGGCGCCGGCTGGGGGCGCAAGGACGACCGCGTCGGCGTTGCCCTGATCGCCAACGACATCTCGGCCGAGCGGCGGCGCTATCTGGCGCTCGGCGGCCTCGGCATCCTGGTCGGCGACGGGCAGCTGCCGCACCCGGGGCCCGAGCTGATCGGCGAGACCTTCTACCAGCTCGCCGTGCGCGCCGGGATCAGCCTGACGGCGGACGCGCAGCTGATCGTCAACCCGGCATACAACCGGGACCGCGGGCCGGTGCCGGTGCTGGGGCTGCGGGCGCACGCGCAGTTCTGAGCGCGGCAGGGCGTCGGGCCGGAGGGCGACGCCGCGCCGTCGGACGGGTTCGGCGGCGAAGGTCCGCCGACGCGCCAGCCGGCCTTGCGCGAGCTAGCGGCCCTGAACCCCCAGCAGTTCGACCTCGAACACCAGCACCGCGTTGGGCGGGATGACGCCGCCGGCGCCGCGCGCGCCGTAGCCGAGCTCGGGCGGGATGGTGAAGCGATACTTCGACCCGACGTGCATCAGCTGCACCCCCTCGGTCCAGCCGGGGATGACGTTGGCCAGCGGGAACACCGCCGGCTGGCCGCGGGCGATCGACGAATCGAACACCGTGCCGTCGAGCAGCTTGCCCTCGTAATGCACGGCGACGGTGTCGGCGGCGGTCGGCTGCGGCCCGGTGCCTTCGGTCAGCACCTCGTACTGCAGGCCCGATGCGGTGGTGTGCACGCCGGCTTTCCTCTTGTGGGCGGAGAGATAGGCGAGGTCGGCGGGGCGGGCCGCCTCGACCGCGGTGCGCGTCCCGGCCCAGACGAGCAGGGCGACGAGAACGAGGAGGAGCAGGCCGAACCCGGCCCAGCGGACCGCCGTGCCGCCCGCCGCGCCGGCGGAGGCCACGACCTTACTTCGCGCCGTCGCGCTCGGCGCGCTTGCGCTCGAGCTTGCGGGCGCGGCGGACGGCGGCAGCCTTCTCGCGCGCGCGCTTCTCGCTCGGCTTCTCGTAATGACGGCGCAGCTTCATCTCGCGGTAGACGCCCTCGCGCTGGAGCTTCTTCTTGAGGGCGCGCAACGCCTGGTCGACGTTGTTGTCGCGGACGATGATCTGCAAGCCGTTCTCTCCATTCACGCCGGTAGCCTCAGCATGGCCACGGCTTGTCATAAGGGTTCGCCGCCGGACAGGGTTCCGCCCGGCGCAAGGCGTGGCCCATAGCAGAGGGCGGCTGCCCGGGCAAGCGCGCCCCGCCGCCAGAGGCGAAGGTCACACGAAGGTCACGCCCGCGCGGTGCGTTTCGCGCGCCCCTTCCCGGCCGAAGCGACGGTCACGCGAGCCGCACGTCGAGTCGGACCGTCGGCATCGTACAGCAGCGGGCGGGCTGTAGGACAGGGGTTCGGACCGGCGTCGCGCGCGGGTCAGGCCACCGCCTGCCACAGCCGCACCGCCTGCACCGTCGCGGCGACGTCGTGGACGCGGACGATCTGCACGCCGTGGGCGACGCCGTGCAGGGCGAGCGCGAGGCTGCCGCCGAGCCGCCGGTCGGCGGGCGCCTCGTCGCCGGCGAGCCGGGCAATCAGCGCCTTGCGGCTGGCGCCGAGCAGCAGCGGCACGCCGAGGCCGTGGAAGGCGCCGAGGTGGCGCAGCAGGGCGCGGTTGTGCGCCGTCGTCTTGCCGAAGCCGATGCCGGGATCGGCGACGATGCGGTCGCGGGCGATGCCGGCGGCGACGCAGGCGGCGATGCGCGCCTCCAGCCAGACGAAGACGTCGGCGACGACGTCGGCATAATGCGGCGCGACCTGCATCGTCGCCGGCGTCCCCTGCGCGTGCATCAGCACCACCGGGCAGCCGCGCGCCGCGACCAGCGCCAGGGCGGCGGGGTCGAAGGTCAGGGCCGAGACGTCGTTGACCAGCACTGCGCCGGCATCGAGCGCCGCGGCCATCACCGCGGCCTTGCGCGTGTCGATCGACAGCGGCAGCCGGTCGCCGGCGAGGCCGGCGAGCACCGGCATGACCCGGGCGAGTTCCTCGGTCACGGCGACGTCCGCCGCCCCCGGCCGGGTCGATTCGCCACCGACGTCGACCAGGCTCGCGCCCGCGCCGACCATCGCCCGCGCCGCCGCGATCGGATCGCCGCCGGCGCGCGCCGCCGTCGCTGAAGCTGTCGGGGGTGAGGTTGAGCACGCCCATGACGTGCGGCCGGTCCGGCGCCAGCCCGGCGATGGGGCCGCGCGGGGCGACCAGCGCGTCGCAGCGCCGGCGGATCGCGGCGGCGACCTCGGCCGGCAGCGGCGCGATGGCGCGCGCGACGCGGCCGAGGGGGACGATGTCCTCGCGCCCGTCGACCGTCAGCCGGACGGCGGCGAAGCGGAGCCAGCCGCCGGCGAGGCGCTCGCCGTCACCGAAGCGCGCCGGGACGACAGTGACGCGCGGCGGCTCGCTCAGAGGCCGGCGAGCTCGGCCGGCAGCGCCTCGACCGCGGCGATGGCGTGGGCGGTCGTCTCGCCGCCGCCGTGGCGGCGACGTTCAGCGCGCGGGCGGCCCGGCCGTAGATGAAGCCATAGACCGGATAATCGGTCTTCCCGAGGTCGCCGAGCGGGGCGTACCAGACGCGCACCCGGCTCCAGTCGCCGGCCGCCGAGGTATCGACCACCGTGACATTTTCCTCGACCTGACCGCGACGACCGCCGATCACCGACCAGTTGGCGTGCGTCACCTTGATCTCGCGCGGGGAGACGACCTCGCTGACGGTGGCGACGTGGCCGACGCGCATGTGGGCGAAGGGCTTGAACACCAGCACGCCGCCGACGCGGGGGACGAAGCCTTCCTCGTACTGGCCGACCGCCTGGTGCCACCAGCGTCGCGGCGTCGCCGAACAGCTCGATGCCCGAGAACTGCGCGGGCGAAGGTCACGCACTGCCAGCCGCCGGCCCAGGTCTGCGCCGCCGCCGGCGTCGCCGGACCAGCCCGAAACCCAGCATCGTCAACAGCATCGCGCAAACGCGCACCAGTCGTCCGGCCATCGGCAGCTCCCCAGCTCTCGATGGTCAGGGTGGCCGGGATCGCACGCCGGGCAAAGCGCCAAGCGGTCAGGCGAGGCGCTCGCGGGATGAACCGTGGCTTAACTCCGCCGCTACCAGCGCGTCAGCCGCGGCAGCAGCAGGCGGGCGACGCCAGCACGATGGCGAAGGCCAGCGCGAACCACACCGCGATGTAGAAGGGATCGTCGTGCGGGCAGTCGAGGGTGAAGACGACGCCGCCCCACGCCGCCGCCGCGATGCCGGCCGCGGTCGCCGCGCCGACGGGGTCGGTCGGCGCCCCCCGGCGCATCAGCACCGCCAGCGCGCCGAGCGCCGGCAGGGCGCAGCCGACGACGAAGGCGACGCAGTCGAGCCCTTCCCGCCAGTCGAGCCGGGCGAGGAGTTCGGTCGACCCACCCCGCGCCGCGTCGATCGCCCAGCCGGCGGCGAGCGCCGCCGCCGCCGCCGTCCCCAGCGCCCGCAGGCCGCGGCGCGGCGAGCGCGCCGGGTCGAGCGCGGCGATGGTCGTGCCGACGCCGATCGCGGCGAGCGCCAGCAGGCTCAGCGCCTTCCACCAGAAGGCCATGTGCGTCATCGCGTCGGGCATGTCGGGACGCATCCCGCGCAGCGCGAGATAGGCCACGACCTCGGCGACGGCGAGCAGGGCGAGGACGGCCCAGTCGCGCGATGGCCGCCGCCGCTGCACCGGCGTCAGCTGCGCGACGAGTGCGTCGAGCATGGCATCGCCGTCGTGCATCGCCCCGACCGTGCGCGCCGGATCGGCGTGGCGCTCAGGCATCGCCGGTCTCCGGGCTGGCGGCGAGGCGCGCGCTGAGACGCGCCAGGCCGCGGTGGATGTTGACCTTGACCAGGCTGGGCGACTGGCCGGTGGCGGCCGCCGCCTCCTCGATCGACAGGCCGTCGAGCTTGACCAGACGGATCGCCGCCGCCTGCGGTTCCTTCAGCGTCGCCAGCAGCGCGGCGAGCACCGTGGCGCTGGTCACCGCCGCCTCGTGGTCGCCGACGGCGATGTCGTCGGGCAAGGCGTCGGCGGCGCTGCGCTTCATCGCCCGCAGCCGGTCGATCCACTTGTAGCGCGCGATCGCCGCCAGCCACGGCCCGAACGGCCGCGCCGGATCGTAGGTATGGCGCTTGGTGTGCACCGCGACCATCGCCTCCTGTACCGCGTCGTCGACTGCCGACGGCGGCAGGCGGCGGGCGTAATAGCGCACCAGCCACGGCCGCAGCTCGCCGAGCAGGCGGCGATAGGCGTCGCCCTGCCCGGCCTGCGCCGCGGCCATCAGCATTCCCCAGTCGCCCCTGTCCACCCGGGTCTCCCGCCGCGGTCGCGCCATGGTAGCGGCCGGAGCCGGGAAGGGAAGCGACTGCACGAGGGTGGTTCGCGCGCCGCCCCGCCGCGGTTACAGCAGCGGCGATGATCGCGTCTAACCCCGACCTGTCCGTGCCCGCCGCCGCCGTCGCCGCCGTGCTCGCCGTGGCCGGCGCCGCCGTCGGCAGCTTCGTCGCGCTGGTCGCCGACCGCTGGCCGGCCGGGCGCCCGGTGGTATGGGCCCGCTCGGCCTGCGACGGCTGCGGCGCCGTGCTCGGGCCGGGCGAGCTGGTGCCGCTGGCCGGCTTCGTCGCCGCGCGCGGACGCTGCCGGCGGTGCGGCGTGGCGATCCCCTGGCGCTATCCGGCGATCGAGGCGGCCGCGGCGGCGATCGGGGCGGCAAGCGCCCTCGCCGCCGCGCCGCCGGCGGCGGCGGCGGTGGCCGCACTCGGCTGGGCGCTGCTGCTGCTGGTGCTGCTCGACGCGCGGCATCTGTGGCTGCCTTCGGCGGTGACCTGGCCGCTCGCCGCGGCCGGGCTGCTGGCGACGGCGGCGCTCGATCCGGCCGCGCTCGCCGACCATGCGATCGGCGCGGCGGCGGGCTATCTGTCGCTGGCGCTGGTCGCCGCGGCCTATCGCCGGCTGCGCGGCCGCGTCGGCCTGGGCGGCGGCGACGCCAAGCTGTTCGCCGCCGCCGGGGCGTGGCTGGGCTGGACGGCGCTGCCGCTGGTGCTGGGCAGCGCCGCGGTCGCCGGGCTGGTGGTGGCGCTGCTGCTGCACCGCCGCCTGACGCTGGCGACGCGCCTGCCGTTCGGCGTCTTCCTCGCTCCGGCGATCTGGATCTGCGCGCTTAGCGCCTTCAGCCAGGGGCCAGCCGCCGGCTGATGACGACGACGTCGGGCCGCGCGCCGCCGCGGCGTTCGACCAGGCTGATCAGCGTCACCGTCGTCGCTCCCTGCGTCACCGTCGTCGTCACGACGAAATGGTCGCTGGCGTAACCCGCGCCCGGCGGCAGCGTCACGCCGGCGGCGGCGAGATCGAGCGGCGTCAGCCGGCCGGTGCGGTCGCGCTGCGCCGCCAGCAGCCGCCCGGTCGCGGCGTCTCCCGCCAGCACGCCGAGCAGCACCGCCGGCGCGGCGTTGACGTTGACCGGCGCCGCAGCCGGGCAGCGCCGTGACCAGCGGCCGCAGCCGCGCCAGCGTGGCGTCGTCGAGCCCGGCGCGGGCGAGTTCGCCGACGTCGCGGACGCGGCCGCGCCCGGCGATCGTGGCGGCGATGCGTGCGGCGACGTCGGGCGGCAGGCCGGCGGCGGCGACGACCTGCGCCAGCAGCGGCTCGCCCGCGCCGGTGGCGTCGTTGACGTTGAACCGCCCCTGCGCGTCGGCGATGGCCAGGGCGAAGGTGCCGCCGGCGATCGGCGTCGCTGCCTGCGCCACCCGCGCCCACGCGGTGCGGTCGTCGCGCGTCCGGTCGGGATCGCGGCGCAGCGCGGCGACGGCGGTCAGCTCGCCGCCGCGGGCGATGGCCAGCGCCTGCGCCGCCGCGCGGTAGGTTGCCAGCCGGTCGACCGCCGGCGCTTCGTCGGCCAGCATCGCCGCGACCAGCGCGACGGCGACGGCGATAACGGCGAGGACGTTGACGAGGATCACGGCGGCACCGCGCCGGCAGGCAGTGGCCGCTCGGGCAGGTCGACGAGGCGCTGCAGGCGCTGCATCGGCGGCTTGGCCAGCGTCAGATCGACCGCGACCGCCGCCGGCCAGCGCCGGCCTTGGGCGGCATCGGCCGGCCAGCGGTCCTGCCAAGCGGCGCCGAGATAGCGCCAGCGGACCGCCGCGACGTCGTCGAGGAGCCGCTGCCGCCGGCCGCCGTCGCGCCGGACGAGGTCGCCGCCCTCGAGCCGGTAGCCGAGCGTCGTCGCGCCGCCCTCGCGCCAGCGGTCGAAGCGCACGCCGTCCGGACCGCCCTGCAGCGGCGCGTCGGCGATGGCCGAGAGGTCGCGGTCGATGGCGACGAGCGCGCGTTCGATCGCCGCCAGCCGGGCGAGCCGCGCCGCGCCCTGCCGCCGCGCCGCGGCGACCGTCGTCAGCAGCCCGGTGGCGGCGGCGGCGACGACGGCGAACAGGCCGAGCGCGACGAGCAGCTCGATCAGCGTGAAGCCGGCGTCGGCCGCGGCCCGGCGGGTCGGAGCCGTCGCTGGGGTCATCGCCCCTCGCCGACCGCGCGCACCCCGCCGCCGGCGACGACGAGGATCGCCAGCTCGCGGGTGGCGCGGCCGTCGGCGGCAAAGCGTACGGCGCCCGTCACGCCGGGGAAGCCGGCCGACGCGCTCAGCCCGTCGCGGCCGAAGCCCCCCGCGCGCAGGCGCCGGGCGATCGCCGCGGCGTCGTAGGCGAGGCCGGCGAGCAGCCCCGGCGGATTGCCGAAGCGCGCCTCGAAGCGCCGGGCGAAGTCGCCGAAGCCGTCGGGGTCGGGCGCGGCGAGCCACGCCCCCTCCGCCGCGGCCAGTCCGCCGCCCGCCAGGCCGTCGTTCGCCCCGGCGAGCACCTGGTGCGTCGCCAGCAGCTGCACGTCCTGTCCGTCGACGCGGCGCGCCGCCGCGGCCAGCGCCGTCGCGCCGCCGGTGACGAGCAGCGCCTCGGCGCTGTCGCCGATCGCGAGGCCGAGCGCGCGGGCGGCAACCTGCGCCGCCGCCTGCGCCGCCTGATCCCACGCCGTCGTCCCCGGCGCGATCGCCACCCGCCGCACGCCCCGCGCGCGGGCATAGTCGAGGATCGCCGCCACCGCCTGTTCGGCCGTGACGCCGAGGACGAAGGCGCCGGCGGCGTCGCGGCCGTCGTCGGCCAGCGCCAGCACGGGGACGCCGCCGGCCGCGCCGACCACGGCCGCCACCTGCGCCGAGAACAGCGGCCCGATGATGACCGGCGCGCCGCGACGGGCGGCCTCGCGCGCCGCCGCCGCGGCCGCCGCCGGTGTCGTCCCGGCGTCGAGACGAAGCAGGCGGGCGCCGTCCGGCAGGGCCAGCGTCGCGGCATGATCGAGGCTGCGTGCGAGATCGGCGTGCGGCCCGGTCGCCGGCAGCAGCAGCGCGGCGAGCGGCGCGTCGTCGTGGCCGCGGGCAAGCGCGGGCGCGGCGGCGGCGGCGAGCGCGGCGCCCAAGGCGGCGACGACGCGGCGGCGATCGGGCAGGGTCGCGGTCATGTCAGGCTCCAGCCAGCGTGTTGAGGTCGATGATCGGCAGCAGGATCGCGAGGACCAGCAGCAGGACCAGCCCGCCCATCGCCAGCAGCACCGCCGGCTCGATCAGCGCGGTCAGCGCCGCGACCGTGGCGTCGAGGTCGTGCTGCAGGTCGGCGGCGGCGCGGGCGAGGACCGCCCCCAGCCGGCCGCTCGCCTCGCCGCTGGCGACGACGGCGATCAACAGCGGCGGGAAGACCTGGGCCTCGTCCATCGCCCGGCGCAGCGTCGCCCCTTCGCGGACGCGGGCGGCGACGGCCTCGGCCCGGGCGCGGACGAAGCGGTTCGGCGTCACCGCCGCCGCGGTGGCGATCGCCTCGACCAGCGGCACGTCGCTCGCCACCAGCGTCGCCAGCGTGCCGGCGAAGCGCGCGGCGGCGAGGCGGCGGACGAAGCCGCCCGCCGGCCCGGTCGCCAGCACCCGGTCGAGCGCCAGGCGGGTGTCGGCTCGCGCCAGCCAGCGCCGCGCCGCCAGCGCCGCTGCCGCCAGAACCAGCAGCAGCGGTCCGCCATAAGCGGCAACGAAGTCGCTCGCGGCGATCAGCAGGCGCGTCAGCAGCGGCAGCGCCGCGCCGCGGGCAACGAAGACGCGGGTGATGTCGGGTACGACATAGACCAGCAGCGCCGCCACCATCGCCAGCGAAACCGCTGCGAGAAGCGCCGGGTAGAGCAGCGCCAGGCCGAGCCGGTTCGCCGCCCGCGCCCGCGCCTCGACGAAGTCGGCGAGATGGGCGAGGACCTCCGCCAGCCGCCCCGACGCCTCGCCGGCGGCAACCGAGGCGCGGTAGAATTCGGGAAAGGCGGAAGGATGGGCGGCCAGCGCGGCGGCAAAGCTGCGCCCGTCGAGGATCGCCCCGCGCAGGTCGAGCAGCAGCCCGGCGGCGGCGCCTTGCGCGGCGACGAGGCGCAGCGCCTCCTCGACACGGACGTCGCTGCCGACCAGCGTCGCCAGCTGTCGGGTGACGGCCGCCAGCGCCCGCGGCCGCAGCCGCGGCAGGCGCGGCGACCCCTGCGCCGCGGCGACGGCGAGCGGCAGCATCCGCCGTTCGCGCAGCAGGCCCCGGGCGGCGGCCGCGCTCGACGCCTCGATCACCCCGCGCCGCGTCGCGCCGCCGGCATCGAGCGCGCGGTAGGTGAAGGCCGGCATCAACCGTCCTCGCCGACGACACGGACGACCTCGGCGACGCTGGTCAGCCCCGCGGCGATCTTGGCCGCACCGTCGTCGGCCAGGGTCGGCCCGGCGGCGCGCGCGGCGGCGGCGAGGTCGCGCTCGGCCGCCCCGGCCTGGATCAGCGCGCGCAGCGGCGCGTCGACGGCGACCACCTCGTACAGGCCGAGCCGGCCGCGATAGCCCTCGCCGCCGCAGTCGCCGCAGCCCCCGGGCCGGAACAGCGGCGTGCCCGCGGCCAGCGCGCCGCCGGTGAGCGCGGCGTCGGCGGCATCGGCGATGTCGGCCCGGCGGCAGGCAGGGCACAGGCGCGCGGACCAGCCGCTGCGCCACCAGCCCGGCCAGCATCGGCGCGAGCAGGTAGCGCTCGACGCCCATATCGACCAGGCGCGTGACGCTGCCGACGGCGCTGTTGGTGTGCAGCGTCGACAGGACGAAGTGCCCGGTCAGGCTCGACCGCACGGCCATCTCCGCGGTCTCCTCGTCGCGGATCTCGCCGACCATGATGACGTCGGGGTCCTGGCGCAGGATGGCGCGCAGGCCGCGGGCGAAGGTCAGGCCGATCTTCGCGTTGACCTGCATCTGGCCGATCCCGGGCAGCCCATATTCGATCGGGTCCTCGACGGTCATGATGTTGCGGCGGGCATCGTTGAGCGCGTTCAGCGCGGCATAGAGCGTCGTCGTCTTGCCCGCGCCCGTCGGGCCGGTGACCAGGATCATGCCGTGCGGCCGGGCCAGCATCGCCGCGAACAGCGCCGCGTCGCGCTGGCTCATCCCCAGCCGCGCCAGGTCGAGGTCGGCGGCCTCGCGGTCGAGCAGGCGCAGGACGATGCGCTCGCCGTGCTGCGCCGGCAGGGTGGCGACGCGCAGGTCGACCTCGTGACCGCCGATCCGCAGGCGGACGCGACCGTCCTGCGGCACGCGCTTCTCGGCGATGTCGAGGCGGGCCATGACCTTCAGCCGGCTGGCGAGGAGCGGTGCCAGCGCCGCCCCCGGCGCGACCATGTCGCGCAGGGCGCCGTCGATGCGGAAGCGGACGCGGACGCGCCTCTCCTCCGGCTCGACGTGGATGTCGGAGGCGCGCAGGCGCACCGCCTCGAGCAGCAGCGCGTTGATCAGGCGGACGACGGGCGAATCGTCGCGCGTGTCGAGCAGGTCGTCGCCCGCCGCGCTGTCGGCCAGCGCCGCCAGATCGCCGCCGGCGGCCAGCCCGGCGTCGCGGGCGCTGTCGTGGTAGAGGGTCCGCAGCAGCGCTTCGAACGCCGCGTCGTCGACCGGTGCGAAGGAAATGCCGCCGCAGCGGCGCTGCACCTCCAGCCGTGCCGCCAGCGGCAGCCCCGGGCGATGCCGCGCCTGCCCGTCCGCGACGACGACGCCGAACCGCCGGGCGAAGGCGTAAGGCAGCGTCGGCGCAGCCGCCGGCCCGTTATCGGTGGCGGGTGCGTCGGCGGCGGCGAGCGGCGCGGGAGCGGCCGGGTGCCCGGCGGCGGCTGCCGGGCTCATCGCTCGCGCACGCTGATCTCGGCGGCGACCATGCCGGCCTCGCGCCGTTCGATCTTGAGGTCGACGACACCGACCCCGACGTCGGCGTCCAGCGCCGCCAGCCAGTCGATCAGCGCGTCGGCGGCGACGCTGTCGAAGCCGACGACGACGACGCTGCCCTGCGGATCGATCCGCGCCACCGCCAGTCCGGCCCGCGCCGCACGCGCGGCGACGATCGTCGCCAGGCTGCCGCGCCGGGCCGCGGCAACGCGTGCCACCGCCGGACCATCGGCGGCGATCCGCGCGGCGATCCGGTCGTAGCGCGCGAGATCGGCCGCCGCCGCCGCCCGCGCCGCGTCCAGCGGTCGCCAGACGAGGCGATCGGTGCCGGCGACGGTGACCACGGCCAGAGCCAAGGCCAGCAGCGCGCGCTCGCGTGGCGGGCGCGCGGCGAAGGCGGCGGCAGCGCGCTCCGCCGTGGTCCGCACCCGCGCGGTTGCGGCGACCGCAGCCAGCGCCGCGGCGACGGCGGCCGGCGCCCGCCGCAGCGCGCGCGTCGCCGGCCCGCGCCTCATGCTCGCCCCCGCACCGTCACGTCGCCGTCGGCGCGCCCAGTGCCTGCCGTCGTCGCGCCGCTGACCGGCGCGAGGCCGGCGGCGGCCAGCGCGGCGACCGCGCGCTGCAGCCCGGCGATGTCGTCGGCCCGCAGGCCGAGGGTCAGCCGCGCGTCGGCCGCGTTCCAGGCGAGCCGGCTCCAGCCGATGCCGCCGGCCGGCTGCAGCGCCGCCGCGGTCCGCACCAGCAGCGGCAGCAGCGGATCGCGTCCGCCCGCCGCCGGCAGCAGCCGGTCGTCGTCGGGCAGCGGCGTCCCCGGCAGCGCCTGGCGCAGCAGCGCCTCCGCCCGCTCGCGATGGGCGGCGGCGCGGACGGCGAGGACCCGCGCATCGGCCGCGAGCAGAAGCGTGTGCGCCACCAGCCCGGCCGCGGCGACGGCGGCGGCCCGCCGGACCGCGCGCGTCAGCGGCGGCGCCGGCGGCGCATAGGCCCCGCTGCGCAGGTCGAGGGCGAGCGCGTCCAGCGGCGGCAGCGCCTCGCACCGCGCCGGTGGCGGCAGGCCGGGCGGCGCGGCGTCGCCGAACGGCGTGAGCGGCGGCGATCCGGCATCGGCCCACAGCGCCGGGAACAGCGCGTCGCGGCAGGCGAAGCCGGTCGCGTCGTCGAGCCGAACGACGACGCGTGCGCCGAACGCCGCCACGTGCCACATCCCGGCCGGCGGCACCGGCAGGCGCAGCGCGTCGGGCAGGAGGTGTGCCGGACCATGGCCCGCGGCGTCGAGCGCGGCCAGCCAGCGCTCCATCTGCGTCCGCGCGACCGCGCCGGCGAGCCAGGTCCCCGGCGCGGTCGCGGCGCCGAGGACGACGTGGAGCGCCTCGACCGGCTCGGCCACCCGCTCCTCGACGGCGAAGGGCAGCGCCGCCCGCCGCTGCCCGGCAGTGCCCGGCAGGGCGACGGCGAGCAGCAGCACCGCCTCGGTCGGCACCAGCGCGACCGCGCGGCCGTCCGGCTGCGCCACGATCTCCAGGGGGACGTCGGGATCCATAGCGCCGGTCTGTACAGCACCCGTTCGCCCCGTGGTCCCGGTCTAGCTCCGTTTCGGTTCCAGTTGCGCGCCGCCCCGCCACGGCCCGGGCTATAGCCGGCGAGGGCCGTAGTGGCCGCGAGAGGAGGAAGGACGATGCCGGCGGAACAGGGCGGCCGCGACGACGGGCTGACGCTGATCGAGATGATCATTGTCCTGGCGATCATCGCGCTGGTCGCGGCGCTGATCGTGCCCAGCGTCATCGGGCGGCCGGACGAGGCGCGCGTCACCGTCGCCCGGGCCGACCTCAAGTCGATCGCCGCGGCGCTGAAGATGTACCGGCTCGACAACGGCGACTATCCGACCACGGAGCAGGGGCTGGCGGCGCTGGTCACCCGGCCAACGGCGCCGCCGGCCCCTGCCGCTTATGCCGCCGGCGGCTATCTCGCGCAGATGCCGGCCGACCCCTGGGGCCACCCCTACCGCTACCGCAGCCCCGGCGAGGCGGGCGCCGGCTTCGACCTGCAGTCGCTCGGCCGAGATGGCCGGCCGGGGGGCAGCGGCATCGACGCCGACATCGACGAGAGTGGGCGATGACCATCGGCGGCGACGGGCCCGGTGACCGCGGCCTGACACTGATCGAGATGCTGGTCGTCCTCGCCATCCTCGCCGTGGCAACCGGCGCGTCGCTGCTGTCGGTCGGCGCGCGGCGCGGCGACGCGACCGCGGCGACGGCGCGCCACCTCGCCGCGGCGATCCAGGCCGCGGCGGATCGCTCGCTGGCCACGGGCGCGACGGCGCTGCTCGTCACCGCCCGCGACGGCTATGGCCTTGGCGCCGACCACATCGCGCTGCCCGTCGGCACCACCGTCGCCGGCACGGCGCCGACGATGCGCGTCGCCTTCGGCGGCGAACCCTTCGCCCTGCTTGTTGCCCATGGCGGCGACCGCTGGACCGTCGCCTTCGACGGCGTCGAGGCGGTGGCGACGCCGGGGTCGCTGCCGTGAGCGGAACACCGGGCGAGGCCGGCTTCACGCTGGTCGAGGCGATGGTCGCCATGGCGATCCTCGCCGTCGCCGCAACCGGGCTGTTGCGGGCGACGGCGGAGCACCTCGACGTCGCCGCGGCGCTTGAGGCGCGCCTCGCCGCCGGGTTGGCCGCGGAGAATGCGCTGGCGGCGGCGCGCCTCGGCCTGCACCCGGCCGCGGCGACCGGCCGATGGTCGACGGGCATCGCCGCGCGGCCGAGCGCCGATCCCGCGGTCACGGCGCTGACCGTCACCGTGCGGGACGGCGGCATCGCCGTGGCGCTGCGCGGCTTCGCCCGGCGCCGCGCCGGCCGCGGCGCGCCGGGCGAGGCGCCCAGTGATAGCGGCGCGCGCACCGACGCCGAAGGGCCGGCGCGATGACGGTCGACCCCGATCGCCTCGTCGCCGCCGCCGGCGCCGCGGTTGTCGTGATGCTGGCGCTGGCGGCGATGCCGCTCGCGAGCGACCTGACGCACGACGACGGCCGCGCACTGGCGGCGGTCGTGCCCGCGCCGCCGCCGCCGCCGCTGGACCTGACGCCGCTCAAGCGTCTCGCCCCCTTCGGCCGCGCGAGCGGCGGCACCGGCGACCCCGCCAGCCTTGGCCTCGCCCTGCGCGGCATCGTCCTGGCGCGGCCGGCGAGCGCGTCGGTGGCGCTGATCGCCGCCGGCGCCGGGCCCGCCCACGGCTACAGCGTCGGCGCGGCGCTGCCCGGCGGCGCCGTGCTCGACGCGGTCGAGGCCGACCTCGTCGTGCTGCGCGTCGGCGGCGACCTCGTCACCCTCGGCCTGCCGGGCGCCCCGCGCGGCGGACCGCCGGCGGCCGAAGCGACCGCCGCCGCCGCCCCGCCGCCCGACGTCGCCGCGCTGACGCCGCCCGTCCATGGCGACGAGCAGACCCTGCTCGGCAGCCTCGGCGCCCGCGCCACGGCCGAGGGCTTTCGCGTCGGTGCCGCCGTGCCCGACGAGGCGCGTCGGGCCGGGCTCGAGCCGGGCGACCTGATCGAGCGGGTCGGCGGCCAGCCGGTCGGCGACGCGACGCGCGACCGCCGGCTGTTCGACGACGCCGTCGTCGCCGGCCGGATGCAGGTCGACGTCGTGCGCGACGGCAAGCGCCGGTCGCTGACCATCGCCTTACATTGAGGAGGAACGTCGTGAGGCCTGTCGTCGTCGCCGCCCTGTTCCTGATCGCCGCGCCGCTCGCCGCGCAGGACCGCCCGCCGGCGCGCGCCGGCGAGGTCATCGTCAACATGCGCGACGTCGACATCGCCCAGGTCGCCGAGCAGGTGTCGCGCCTGACCGGGCGGACGATCATTCTCGATCCCCAGGTCAAGGGCATGGTCAACGTCGTCTCGGCCGAGCCGCTGGCCCCGGCCGCGGTGTGGGATCTGTTCCGCTCGGTCCTCAAGGGCTATGGCTTCGCCGCGGTGCGGGCCGGCACGGCATGGCGCATCGTGCCGCAGGCGAGCGCGGTGCAGGGCGGGGCGACGGCGCCGACCGGCCCCGGCGCGGCCCGCCCGGCCGACGTCGTCACCCGCGTCGTGCCGCTGCGCAACCTCGCCGCCGACGCCGCCGTGCGCGTCTTCCGCCCGCTCGTCGCCTCGTTCGGCAGCATCGAGGCGCTGGCGGTGCCCAATGCCGTCGTCGTCACCGACTATGCCGACAACGTCCGCCGCATCGAGCGGCTGGCCGAGCAGCTCGACGGCAGCGGCGCCAGCGGCTTCGACAGCCTGGCGCTGCGCTTCGCCGGCGCCAGGGAGGTCGCGGCGGCGCTGACCCGGATGCTGGGCGATGGCAACGGTCCCGGCGCCCCCCGCGTCGCCGTCGACGAGCGCAGCAACACGGTCCTCGTCCGCGGCGACGCGAAGGCTTTGGCCGAGGCCCGGCGGCTGGTCGCGAGCCTCGACAAGGCGGGCGGGGCGACGCCGACGACGCGCGTCTTCCGCCTCAACTTCGCCGACGCCGAGAGCATCGCCGGCGTCCTGCGCGGCCTGGCCGGCCAGCCGCCGCTGGCGACGAACGCCGTCGCCCGGGCCCTGCCGGCGCGGACGGGTTTCGGTGCGAGCGGCGCCGGGCCCGGCAGCGGCTTCGGCGGCGGGAGCAGCGTCGGCGGCGGTCTTGGCGGCGGGGCGGGCGGCTTCGCGGGGGGCAGCGGGCAGACCGGCGACCTGCCCGCCAGCCCCGCCGCCGGCAGCAGCGTCCAGACCGACGAGCTGTCGATCCAGTCGGCCCCCGAGCTTAACGCCATCGTCGTCCGCGGCACGCCGGCGGCCATCGCCGGCGTCGCCCAGCTGGTCGAGCAGCTCGACGTCCGCCGCCCGCAGGTGCTGATCGAGGCGGCCATCGCCGAGGTCACCGGCGACGCCGCCGAGCAGCTGGGCATCCAGTTCGGCACCGGCAACGCCGCGGTCTTCGGTCACCCCGAGGGCGGCACGTCCTTCTCCACCACCGGCGTCTCGCTTGGCGCGGTCGTCCAGGCGCTTCTGCCGGGTAGCGCCGTGGCGACGGCGCTGCTGTCGAAC
The DNA here is from genome assembly GCA_963847215.1 of uncultured Alphaproteobacteria bacterium. Lineage (GTDB taxonomy): Bacteria > Pseudomonadota > Alphaproteobacteria > Sphingomonadales > Sphingomonadaceae > Polymorphobacter_B. The sequence goes on along the minus strand of CAWJZA010000002.1, from coordinate 118,428 downwards.
GGCCTCTCGCTCGGCGCCGGCAGCCGCGGCGAGTTCTCGGTGCTGGTCCAGGCGCTGGGCTCGTCGACCAAGGCCAACCTGCTGTCGACGCCGTCGATCACCACCCTCGACAACGAACCTGCCGAGATCGTCGTCGGCCAGAACGTCCCCTTCCGCACTGGCAGCTATGCCACCGACGGCAACACCCTGACCCCCTTCACCACCATCCAGCGCCAGGATGTCGGCCTGACCCTGCGCGTCGTGCCGCGCATCCACGAAGGCGACTCGATCCGGCTCGAGGTCAGCCAGGAGGTGTCCTCGCTGGTCGGCAGCGTCACCGGCGCCGCCGACCTCATCACCAACCGGCGATCGATCCAGACGACGGTGCTGGCCGACAACGGCGACACCATCGTGCTGGGCGGCCTGATCTCCGACGACCGGACGCAGGTGAAGAGCCAGGTGCCGGTACTGGGCGACATCCCCGTCGTCGGCAACCTGTTCAAGTCGCGCCAGACCGAGCAGGTCAAGCGGACGCTATTCGTCTTCCTGCGCCCGACCATCCTGCGCGACCGGGCCTCGGTCGCCGCCGCGGCGGCGGCCAAGTACGCCCGCATCCGCGCGCAGGAAGCCGGCGACACCGATCGCAGCCTGCTGCTCCACCCGCCGCGCCCGCGCCTGCCGCTCGAAATCGAGGGGCTGTACTGACGCCGGCCCGCGCGGGGTCGGGTCAGAACTTGCCGCGCACCGTGACGCCGAACGTCCGCGGCTGGCCGAGGAAGGCGTCGTAGCTTTTCGACTGGGCGGTCGCGTCGAACACCACCTGATAGTAGTTCTGGTCGAACAGGTTCTGCGCCCACAGCTCGACGCTGACGACCTCGCTCGCCGGCGACAGGGCGACGCGCGCATTGACGATGGTGAACGCCTTCTGCAGCTTGACCGGGTTGAGGTCGGAGCCGGTGTTGTAATCGCTGTTGTACTTGGCATCGACCGCGGCGCGGGCGACGAGACGGCCGATCTTCTGCGTGTACGCCGCGCCGAGCGTCGCCGACCACAACGGCGCGAGGCTCAGGCGGTTGCCCGGCAGCAGCGAGCAGCCGGCGGGCGTCCCGGTGGTCGCCGTGTTGCCGAACGGGAGCGAGGTGCAGGGCACGCCGAGCACCGAGGCATCGCTGCCGGCGTAGCGGGTGTCGGCATAGGTCACGCCGCCGTTGAGCTTCAACGCCTCCGTCGCGAACCAGACGAAATCGACGTCGGCGCCCTTGGTCGTCACCTTGGGGATTGACGTCACGGTGAAGACCAGGCCGTTAAATGCGTTCAGCTGGAAGTTCTTGTAATCCTGGAAGAACGCGGTCGCGTTGAACAGCAGCTTGCGGTTCAGCAGCGTCGACTTGAAGCCGAGTTCGTAGCTGTCGACCGTCTCCTGCTTGAAGCTGGTGTCGAGCACCGGCGCCAGGCTGGCACCGCAGGCGGCGTTGACGACGTACGGACAGGCCAGCCGGTCGAGGTTGAACCCGCCCGCCTTGTAGCCGCGCGCGTAGGAGGCATAGGCCAGCAGGTCGCGGCTGAAGCGATAGTCGGCCTTGACCGTGCCGGTCAGCTGGCTTTCCGTCCGCCGCTGGTAATCGCGCAGGCCGGTGAAGTACGGGTTCTGGAACGTCCCGCAGGTCAGCGGCGAGGTCGCCGCGATCGTCCCCGCCAGGGGCGGGATGCGGCCGCGGGCGATGGCGGCAGCGCAGCCGAGGCCACCGTCGGTATTGTCGTACAGCGAGGTCAGACGCTTCAGTTCGTCGGTGTAGCGCAGGCCGAGCGTGATCTCGAACTTGTCGGTGACCTTGAAGCTGTCGTTGGTGAACAGCGACAGGTTGCGCTCGCGCTGGTCGTAATTGTCGTTCTGCCCCTGGCCGGCGACGAAGCTGGTGCCCGGCGCGCGGCCGAGGATGGTGCCGACCAGCGTCGGATTGGTGCCGCCGGAGAACAGCAGCGAGGCGTACGGCTCGAACTGGGTGCCGTATTCCAGGCTGACGTTCTGCGTCAGGTCCTCGCGGGCGTAGAAGGCGCCGACCAGCCAGGTCAGCCGCCCGGCCTCCCCGGCGTAGCGCAGTTCCTGGCTGAACTGGTTGAACTTCGCGTTCTGCCGGTGGGGATCGTACTGCAGGATGTCGACCGAGGTATAGTCGGGGTCGGTGAAGCCGGTCCGCTTCCAGTGGCGATAGGCGGTGATCGAGGTCAGGGTGGCGTCGTTGAGCCACGGGGTATGCCACGTCGCCTCGGCCGAGACGCCGCTCTCGTCGATGTTCTGCGGCGTGTCGCGGTTCGAATAGGTGACGCGGTTGAACGGATCGACGACGCGGGCGACGCCGCCGCTGATCGGATCGAGCGCGTGCAGCACGTTCTGCGTCGCCCCCGCCTCCAGGATCTGGACGGCGGCGCAGCACGCCTCCTGCCGCTTGCTGTGATCGACGATCAGATTGACGTCGACCGTCTCGCTCGGCGTCCACAGCAGCTGGCCGCGGAAGGTGACGAAGTTGCGGTTGAAGTCGTCGGTCCGCCGCCGCGGTCCGGCGCCGACCAGCACCGATTCGAACCCGCGACGCTCGCGGTCGGCGAAGAAGAAGCGCGCGGCGAGCTTGCCGTCGACGATCGGTCCGGTGACCGAGAAGGAGCCGCCGTAGCCGTCGTAGTTCGACGCCGTCGCCTCGAGATTCGCGCCGAAGGTGAAGCTGGGCCGCGCGGTGACGACGTTGATGACGCCGGCGGTGGTGTTCTTGCCGAACAGCGTGCCCTGCGGACCCTTGAGCACCTCGACCCGGGCGAGTTCGCCGAGGTCGCCGAAGCCGACGCCGCCGCGCGGGCGATAGACGCCGTCGATGACGATGCCGACCGACGCCTCCAGCCCGAAGTTGTCGCCGACCGTGCCGATGCCGCGGATGCGCGCGGTGGTCGACGCCTCCGACGAGGTCGAGGTGACGAGCAGGCCCGGCGTCAGGACGGTCAGGTCCTTGATGTCGCGGACGCCGGCGTCCTGCAGCTGCTGCGCAGTCACCGTCGTGACGACGATCGGCACGTCCTGCAGGCTCTGCTCGCGCTTCTGCGCGGTGACGACGATGTCGTCGACCGACTGCGGCTGCGCGCCCGGAACATTGGTGTTGGCCGACGTCGCGCTCTGCGCCGCGGCGGTTCCTGTCCAGCCGGCCAGCGCACAGGCCAGCAGCAGGCGCGATCGTTCGATCCCCATGTCATCCCCCCCAAGATGCGGGCCGCTTCGGACCTCGCCCGACAATCTACTCACACCTTCGAGGGATCGGCAAACCTCATTTCGTAAAGGCGGGTTCATCTCCGCAACGCGAAGGACGGACGATGCCGCCACGGACGTCGACGGCGCCCCGCGGGCGCGGCGTCAGAAGCGTTGTTCCCGACGCCGCCGCGGGCTAGGCGCGGCGGCAATGGCGACCGTCGTCCTCCCGCCGCGCGAGCGGCAACGCGCGCGCAGGCTGCGCCCGGCGTGGTGGCGCGAGCGGCGGCCGCGGGCGATCGCGCTGATCGTCGTCGCGCTGATCCACATCCTGCTGCTGCTGGCGCTGCTGTTCGCCGCGCGCGTCGCGCCGCCGCCGGGCGAGCGGCCGGCGACCGTCGTCCGCCTGATCGCCCTGCCCCGCTCCGCGCCGCCGGCGGCGCCCAAGGCCGTGGCGAAGCCCGTGACCAAGCCGCACCCGCAGGCGATCAAGGCGCCGGTGCCGATCGTCAAGGTGCCGCCGCAGAAGGCCGCCCCCGCTCCCTTGTTCAAGACCGAAATGATGGAGGCGATCGACATCAGCAAGCTGCCGTCGCACCACGAGGCGCAGGTCGCCGACAACGCCGGGACCGGCACCACGGTCGGCCCGCCGGCCGAGGCGAGCGGCGAGGGCGACTATGGTCCGGTCGTCGGCAAGGGCCCGCACGGCGAGAAACTCTATGCCGCCGAATGGTACCGCGAGCCGACCCACGCCGAGATCGCCCCCTACCTGCCCCACCACCTGCCCGACGTGTCGGAGGCCGACATCATCTGCCGCACGATCGAGCGCTTCGGGGTCGAGGACTGCCAGGAATATGGCGAATCGCCACCCGGAACGGGCCTGTCGCGCGCCATCCGCCAGGCCGGCTGGCAGTTCAAGGTCAAGCCGGTGCGCCTGGGCCAGAAATTCGAGGTCGGCACCTGGGTCCGCATCCACTTCACCATCACGACGGCGCGCGAGGATGCCGGCGGCTGAGGCCGCGCGCTATGTGCCCGCGCGGATCAGGGCGGACGGCCAGCCGATACGGACCAGCAAGCCGTCGGGGCCGACGATGCCGACTTCGTAGAGGCCCCATTCGCGGTGGCGGAGCACGCCGCCCGGCCGGATGATCAGGTCGTCGACCCGCGCGGCGATGGCATCGACCTCGGGCGTGCGGATGAAGACGCCGAACGGGTTGTGCTCGGCCGGCACGGCCCACGGGCCGGTCCCCGCCTGCGTCAGGTGCACCTCGACACCCATGCCGGTCATGATGACGTAGCTGGCGTCGCCGCCCGTGCGGGCGAGGCCGAGGCGTTCCCAGAAGGGAATGGCGGCGGCCAGGTCGTTGCTCGGCACGATGGCGAAGGCGCCGACCGTTGCGGAAATGGCCATGGTCGTCTCCCCGCTGCGAGCCCGAGCTGTCGGATCAGAACGGCACGTCGTCGTCGAGATCGTCGAACGCCGCGCCGCCGCCGAACGCCGGCTTCTTCGCGCCGCCGCCGGCGCCGCCACCGCCGAAACCACCGGCCTCGCGCCCGCGGTCGTAGGCGGCGTCGGGGCCGCCCTCGCCCGGCCGCCGCCGCCGTCACGGCCGCCGAGCAGGGTCAGTTCGCCGCGGAAGCGCTGCAGGACGATCTCGGTGATGTAGCGTTCGTTGCCGCTGTTGTCCTGATACTTGCGCGACTGGATCGCGCCCTCGAGATACACCGTGCTGCCCTTCTTGCAGTACTGCGTCACGACCTTGCCGATGTTCTCGTTATAGATGACGACGTTGTGCCACTCGGTCTTTTCCTTGCGCTCGCCAGTGGTCTTGTCGCGCCACGTCTCGCTCGTCGCCAGCGTGAACTTGACCACAGAGCCGCCGTTGGCGAAGCTCTGGCTCTCGGGATCCTTGCCGAGATTGCCGACCAGAATGACCTTGTTGACCCCGGCCATGGAATTTCCTTGCGTTGGAACAAAACGGGTAGATAGCGCCCCGCGCGCGACTCGTCGAGGGGCAGGCGTAGCCGTCTGCGCTTGAAAAAGCGACTGTATTGCGCCAGCATGACGCCTGTCGCCAAGACGAGGGCGGGACCAGGGGAGCGGCGCATGGCGGGCGAGGTCGAGGCGTTCGGGCAGATGGCGACGGCGGGAATGGCCGCGTCGACGCTCGACGGGCCGCGCGTCGCGGCGGCGCGGGGCGCTCGCCGGCCGGTCGCCGAGCCGCGCGATCCCCACGACCTCGCCCACGGCGCCTGCGCCAACTGCGAGACGGTGCTGACCGGCGCCTTCTGCGCGACCTGCGGCCAGTCGGCCCACGTCCACCGCTCGATCGGTCACATCTTCGAGGAGTTCCTCCACGGCATCTGGCACTTCGACAGCAAGGCGTGGCGGACGCTGCCGAAGCTCGTCTTTCGCCCGGGCACGCTGACGCGCAACTATGTCTACGGCCAGCGCGCCCGCTACATCGCCCCGCTGGCGATGTTCCTGTTCAGCGTCTTCCTGATGTTCTTCGTCTTCGAGACGCTGGGCGGCCCCGACGTCAACAAGGCGCTGAACGCCGCCGGCGGCGAGCGCAGTGGCCGACGCGCGGAGCACGCTCGCCGACGCCCGCGCCGAGCGTCAGCGAGGCGAAGGACGACCTGGCCGAGGCCAAGGCCGACACCGACACCACCGCCGGCCGAGATCGCGACGCTGACGGCGACACTCGCCACCAAGGAAGCGGCGCTGGCCAAGGCGCAGCAGGCACTTACCGCGGTGCAGGCGGCCCGGCCCGTCCCGCCGACAAGGCGAGCGGCCGCTGGCAGGACCAGTTGTCCGACGGCGTGCGCTCCGGCAAGCTGACGATCAACACCGGATCGCGACGATCGACGCGCACATCCGCGAAGCGCTGAAGAACCCCGATTTCGCGCTCTACAAGATCCAGCAGAAGGCGTACAAACTCAGCTTCCTGCTGATCCCGCTGTCGCTGCCGACGCTGTGGCTGCTGTTCGCCTTCCGCCGCGACGTCCACACCTACGACCACGTCGTCTTCGCGCTCTATTCGCTGTCGTTCATGTCGCTCCTGTTCATCGCCATGGCGCTGATCGCGCAGATCGATCCCACGGCGGGCGCGCACGACCACGGCGACAACTTCAACTTCTCCGGGGGCATCGGCGGCCTGCTCACCTTCGCCATCCCCGTCCACATGTTCGCGCAGCTTAGGGGCGCCTACCGCCTGTCGGTCGGCGGCGCGCTGTGGCGGACCTTCGTGCTGCTGGTGTCGGCGATCGTGACGCTGAGCATCTTCGCCTCGCTGATCGTCGTCGTCGGGCTGGCGGACTAGAGCGTGAACTCATAATTGCGAACGGCCGCTCAAGCCCGAAATCAGACGAGCCCCGGGGCCTTCAGCCTTTACTTGCGCAGCGGGAGAAGCGCGCGAAAACGTGGATCTTGTAGCCAAAGTCCGCCCCAGGCGCCAACGCCTAGGGCCACGTTGATCAGCTCAGGCCAGATGATCGACTGCGTCACGCGCAGGTGCGCTGCGAGTGCTCCTCCGGCAAAACCAGTAATCAGGATAGCGCCCAGCACGGCGGTGTACGGGACGGCATAAACCAAGCCACTGACGAGAGCGAAGACGGCCACCGGGAATAATGTTTCCGGGCCCCAGCCGTCCGACGCCATCACGTCCGCCATCCCCTGCGGGTGCAGCAAACCAGCAAGTCCGTCGGCGATCATGATAAGCGCCACAAGCACCTGCACCGCCACTCCGACGCGACGACCACCTGCTCCATCGATCATGTTCGCGTCCCTCGGGCATGCTCTTAAGTGTCCAACGACGGATAATCTTAATCGCCACCGGTCTCGCGAGCGAGCGTCACCCACCGCCGGCAGTTCGCCAAACCTGACGCGAACTGCCCAGCGTTCAGATTAGCTGTCGCATCGGCCATTTTACCGCCGTGCAACAGCGTCCGCCTTCCGCCACCCTGTCATTCAGCCGCGAGTGTGCGATCCAGCCAATGCCGCGCTCGGCCACAAAAACCTAGAGCAGCGCCCGCGCGATCCAGTAGGTCGCCCCCGCGCCGACATAGGCCATGGCGAAGGTGTAGGCGAACATGAAGCCCGGCCACTTCCATCCCCCCGTCTCGCGGCGGGTCACGGCAATCGTCGACAGGCACTGCGGTGCGAAGACGTACCAGGCGAGGAAGGCGAGCGCGGTCGGCAGCGTCCAGGCGTGGCGCAGGCGCTCGACCAGACCCTGCGGGTGCTCGGCATCGGCATCGAGCGAATAGACCGTGCCGAGTGCGCTGATCGCCACCTCGCGCGCGGCCATGCCGGGGACCAGAGCGAGGGCGATCTCCTTGTTGAAGCCGATCGGCGCGAACAACGGCTCGAGCGTCGCGCCGATGTGGCCGGCGACCGAATACTCGATCGCCGGGCGCGTCGCGTGCGCCGGCGGCTTGGGCCAGGTCGCCAGCGCCCATAGCGCGATCGCCGAGACCAGGATGATGCCCCCGGCGCGCGCCAGAAAGGCCCAGGCCTTCTGGTAGAGGCCGATGCCGATGTCGCGCGCGGCCGGCCACTGGTACTTGGGCATCTCCATCAGGAAGGTCGGGCTGGCCCCGCGCGTCACCGTCCGCCGCAGCACCCAGGCGGCGACCAGCGCGCCCGCGACCCCGGCGCCGTACAGGCCGAACAGCACCAGGCCCTGCAGGCCGAGGATGCCCCACACCGGGCGGTCGGGGATGAAGGCGGCGATGATGACGGCATAGACCGGCAGCCGCGCGCTGCACGTCATCAGCGGCGCGATCAGGATCGTCGTCAGGCGGTCGCGCGGCTCGGCGATGGTCCGCGTCGCCATGATCCCCGGCACGGCGCAGGCGAAGGACGAGATCAGCGGGATGAAGGCGCGGCCGTTGAGACCGACGCGCGCCATCAGCCGGTCCATCAGGAACGCCGCGCGCGTCATGTAGCCCGACTGTTCGAGGCACAGGATGAAGAAGAACAGGATCAGGATCTGCGGCAGGAAGACGACGACCGAACCGACGCCGTGGATCACCCCGTCGACGAGCAGCGAGCGCAGGTCGCCCGCCGGCAGCGCCGCCGTCACCGCGGCGCCGAGCCGGTCGGCCGCCGCCGCGAGCAGGTCCATCGGCACCTTGGCCCAGGCGAACACCGCCTGGAACATGAAGAACAGCAGCGCCGCGAGCAGGGCCGGCCCGGCGACCGGGTGCAGGGTGACCGCGTCGAGCCGCGCGGTCCATGCCCGCGCGACGCCCGCCTGCGTCGTCACCGCCGCGGCGATGGCGCGGGCCTCGCGCTGGAGCAGGACGAGGTCGGCGGCGGCAGGATCGGCGGGGCGGACGGGAGCGTCGGCACCTAATCGGACATTGTCATCCCCGCGACCGCGGGGACCCATCTCCTCAAGCCGCGGGAGATGGCTCCCCGCTTGCGCGGGGGTGACAACAGAAGGCGAGAGCAGTGTCCCGACCGCCGTCCCCACTTCCGCCAGCCCGCGGCGCCGCACCGCGACCGTCGGCACGACCGGCAGCCCGAGGATTGTCGACAGCCGGGCGACGTCGATGAAGGTGCCGTCGCGCTCGGCAAGGTCGGCCATGTTCAGCGCCACGACCAGCGGCAGGCCGAGCCGGCGCAGCTCGAGGACGAAGCGCAGGTGGTTGCGCAGGTTGGTCGCGTCGACCACGGCGAGGATCGCGTCAGGGCGCGCCTCGCCGACCTGCTCGCCGAGCACGACGGCGCGCGTCACCGCCTCGTCGGGCGAGCGCGGCGTCAGGCTGTAGGTGCCGGGCAGGTCGATCAGACGCACCGTGCGCCCGTCGGGGAGGAACAGCCGGCCGGACTTCCGCTCCACCGTGACGCCCGGATAGTTGCCGACCTTCTGGCGCGATCCCGTCAGGGCGTTGAACAGGCTGGTCTTGCCGGCGTTGGGATTGCCGACCAGCGCCACCACCGGCGGGGCGACGGCTGCCGCTGCCGGCGGCGCGTCGAGGACCGCGGCGGTCATGCCGGCCGGCCGCCGCGCTCGACCACGACCATCGCCGCCAGGCTGCGGCGGAGCGCGACGCCCATGTTGCCGACACGCAGCATGACCGGGTCGCCGAACGGCGCGCGGTGGAGGAGTTGGACGTCGACCCCCTCGTCGAACCCCATCTCGTGCAGCTGCCGGGCATTGGCCGGATCGACGCCGGCGCGGTCGATGGCGACGATCGTCGCCGCCTCGCCGGGCCGAAGGTCGCTGAGAGTGAGCGGCAGCATGGTCTCGCCGATCGTCGAGTGACGCAAATGCGAGCGATTAGCGATTGGCGCGCGCGTTGGGAAGAGCGATTTGGTTGCTCCGCCCCGCTGCCCGCTTTCCGCCGGCGGGCGCGACCGAAAAACCTGGAGCCAGCGCGCGCGGGCTGCGTTATGCGGCGGTCGATGGCGCGTCTCCGCTTCCTTCTCGTCTCCCGGCCATGGCTGGCGCTGGCGCTCGTCCTCGCCGCCCTCGCGGTGCGCGTCGCGGTGCCGGCCGGAATGATGCCGGGCGCAGGGCGCGGCGGCCCGACGCTGGTCGTCTGTTCCGGCCGGATGGCCGCGCCGAGCACCGGCCACCGCGACGCCCAGGCTCCCGACGTGCCCTGTGCCTTCACCGGCCTGATCGCCGCCGCGCTCGATACCCCCGCCCTGCCCGTCGTGCCGGCACCCGCGCCGCTGCCGGTCGCGCAGCCGGTTGCCGTCCCGGCCGCCGTCGCCGTGCCCGCGCTCCGCCTCTGGCCGCCGCGTACCGGACCGCCCGCCTTCGCCTGAGCCGCCCGTTCCGTGTCTCCCGCGCGATCCCCGAGTTGCGCCAGCGAAAGCGATTCCTCATGTCCTCCCCGTCCGTTCGCGGCGTCGTCGCCGCGTGTCTGCTCCTGCCTGCCCCCGCGCTCGCCTGCTCGAGCTGCGGCTGTGCCCTGACCTCCGACTGGCTCAGCCAGGGCCTCGTCTCGGTCCCCGGCACCGTCCTGTCCTTCCGCTACGACGACGTGCCGCAGACCCGCCTGCAGGACGGCCGCCGCGGTGTCGACCGTGCCGGCATCGCCCTGCCGACCGACCGCGAGATCGAGCGCTACACCTACAATCATTATTTCACCGCGACGCTCGACCACCAGTTCGACGGCGTCTGGGGCGTCGACGTCCAGGTGCCGGCGATCTACCGGCCGCACGTCACCATCGGCGAGGGCGACACCGACTTCACCTCGTCGACGACAGGCGGGCTTGGCGACATCCGCGTCACCGGACGCTGGCAGGGTTTCGGCGGCCCCGGGATCACCGGCCTCCAGTTCGGCCTCAAGCTACCGACGGGGAGCTTCCACGAGCATTTCACCGGCGGCCCCGGGGCGGGCGACGAGGTCGATCGCGGTCTCGACCCCGGCACCGGCACGACCGACGCGCTGATCGGTGCCTATCATTACGGCCGCATCGCACCGAAGATCGACGTCATCCTCCAGGCGCTGGCGCAGATCCCGCTGAACCAGCGCGCCGGCTACAAACCGGCGACGGCGGAGAACTTCTCGGTCGGCTTCCACTACACCGGCTGGCGCGGGATCACGCCGCAGCTGCAGGTCAACCTGCGCCTCGCCAGCAAGGATTCCGGCATCAACGCCGATCCCGACCACAGCGGCGGCGAGCTGCTGTACGTCGCGCCGGGCGGGATCGTCCGGCTGGGGCCGCGGGCGTCGGCTTTCGCTTATGTCCAGGTGCCGGTGTACCAGCGCGTGATCGGCTACCAGCTGGTGCCGACCTACACCGCGTCGGTCGGCATCAACTACCGGCTCTAGGCGCGTCGCCTCGGGACGTTGGCGACCCGGCCGTCAGGGGCTGGGACACGGCGGCCCAGGGGGCGGCTGCCAGTTCGGACGCGAGGAAATCCAGCAGCACGGTGACGCGCAGCGGGCGGACGGCACCGGGCGGCGTGACGAGGTGGAGGGCGATCGCCGGCGCCGACCATTCGCCGAGCAGCTCGACGAGCCTGCCCGCCCGCAGGTCCTCCCACACCATGAACTCCGGCTGCAGCGCAATCCCGACCCCGGCGGCGAGCGCCGGCGCGAGGAGGTCGGCATTGTCGGCCCGGATCGGACCGGCGACCGGCACGCCATAGTCGCCCTGAGTCGCATGGCGGAAGCGCCACAGCTCCGGCGTGGCCAGCCCCGTGTAGAGCAGGCAGGCATGGTCCTGCAGCTCGCGCGGATGTCCGGGAGCACCGCGCCGGTCGACATAGGCCGGGGCGGCGACGAGCAGCCGCCGGACCGCGCACAGCCGCCGCGCCCGCAACGACGAATCCTCGAGCGAGGCGATCCGCAGCGCGACGTCGAAGCCGCCACCCACCAGGTCGACCAGAGCGTCGCTGGCGGCCAGCTCGACGTCGACGTCGGGATAGGCGGCAAGGAAGCGCGGCAGCAGCGGGGCGACGTGGCGGACGCCGAACGACATCGGTACCGCGACCCGGACGCGGCCGCGGGGTCGCACCGCCTCCTCGCCGGCCTCCGCCTCGGCGGCGAGTCCGTCGGCGAGGATGCGGCGCGCGCGGTCGAGCACGGCGCGCCCGCTCGGCGTCAGCGATACCCGCCGCGACGTCCGATGGAGCAGCGGCACGCCCAGCCGGCGCTCGAGCCGGGTCATCGCCTTCGACACGGTGGGATTGGACAGGCCGAGCTCCGCGGCGGCCCGCGCGAAGCTGCCGGCCTCCGCGACCTTGGCGAAGATCGCCAGCCCCTCGAGATCAGGCAGCATAAGCCAATTTGGGCATCGTTGACTTTCCTATGTTGCCATTCCTTTCCCGATCGCACGCGCTATCTTCGCATTCAACACCCCATCGGGAGACGCGAAGATGATCGACCTGCGACCCTATGAGAGCCTCGGCGGCGGCAGCCACGGCTGGCTCGACACCAAGCATCATTTCTCGTTCGCGGATTATGACGATCCGCAGCGGATGGGCTGGGGCTCCCTGCGCGTGTGGAACGACGACGACATCGCGCCCCACAGCGGCTTCCCGCCCCACCCGCACCGCGACATGGAGATCATCACCTATGTTCGGAAGGGTGCGATCACCCACCAGGACAATCTGGGCAACAAGGGCCGCACCGAAGCCGGCGACGTGCAGGTGATGTCGGCGGGCACCGGCATCGTCCATGCCGAGTATAATCTGGAGGACGAGACGACCCAGATCTTCCAGATCTGGATCCAGCCGAACAGCCGGGGGGTGGCGCCGAGTTGGGGCGCGCGTCCGTTTCCCAAAGGCGAGCGGGCGGGTCGCTTCGTGACCCTCGCCTCGGGCTTCGCCAACGACAACGACGCGCTGCCGATCCGCACCGATGCCCGCGTCCTCGGCGCGACGGTGCGGGCGGGCGAGACGGTCGAGTACCCGCTCGGGCGGGAGCGGCGGGCCTATCTGGTCCCCGCCACCGGCGCCATCGAGATCGACGGCGTCCGGGCCAAGGCCCGCGACGGCGTGGCGATCAGCGACACCGAGACGCTGCGGATCACCGCGGTCGAGGACAGCGAACTGATCCTCGTCGACGCCGCCTGACCGGCCCGCCGGGCTAGCTGCCCGGCGGACTCGGCGGCAGCGAGCGCAGCAGCCGCCAGCCGCCGAGGAGGACCCCAGCGAGGCCGATGGCGCAGGTCGCATAGGAGAGGTCCGCGAGGAACGCCGTCCAGCGCAGCGTGACATGGGCGAAGCTGCGGATCAGGAGGACGGCGACGCTGCCGGCATAGCCGCCGGCATCGGCGACGTAGATCAGGAAGCCGGCGTTGCCCGGCGCGCCGGACGCCGCCATCACGCGGTCGAACAGCAGCGCGTTGAACGGCGTGTAGGCGAGGTAGAGCCCCGCCCCCAGCGCGATCATCCAGGCGACCGGACCCACCGCCCCGAGCTGGAACGCGGCCGTCGCACCGCCCATGACGACGACACCCGCCGCGACGAGGACGAGGTTGCCGACGACGCCGCGGCGATTGTCGCGAACGCCGGTCAGCGTGGCGAGCGCGACCAGGGCGATCGCCGCGACCGGAACCTCGGACCAGGCAAAGACGCCCGCTTCGCCGGCGAAGCCGAGCTCGCGCCAGATTTCGGCGGCAAAATTGTCGCGGAAGTCGCGGACGGCGGTCAGCAGGACGTAGACGCCGATCAGCGCGAGCAGCCCGGCGCGGTGGGCGGTGAAAAAGGCGTGCCGGGCGGCCCCGTCCATCGGCCGGCGCGGCACCCGTGCCGCCTCGTCGCGGGCATCGGGCGGCGGCAGCTGGGCCAGCGCCGCGACCGAGACCAGCAGCAGCGGCGCGAACAGTGCGCCGGTCGCCGCCGGCATCCAGCCTTCGCTGGTCCAGCCGGCGAACAGCAGCGCCGCGCCGATCGCCTTGACCACGCCCGACGACAGGATGAAGCTGGCGCACAGCATGGCGCCCAGGATCTCCGACAGCCGCCGCCCTTCGAGGAACGCGAAGACCAGGCCCCAGATCATGCCCAGCGCCAGCCCGTCGGCGAACAGCGCAGCGACGCCGGCGAGCGGCGGCACCACGGCGAAGGCGACCAGCGCCGCCTCGGCCAGCGCGATCAGCCCGACGATGGTCGCGGCACGGCGATGGGGCGGCATCTCGGCCACGACCTTGATGCCGATCGCCTTGGCCAGGGCATAGCCGGCGACCTGGGCGATGATCAGGACGACCTTGAAGTCGATCGCGAAGGGCCAGCCCGCGACGTGCGCATAGCTCGCGGCGGCGAACGGCTTGCGATAGGCATACATGGCGAAATAGGTGCCGAACGCTGCCGCTCCGCCGTATAGCGCGAACGCCGTCGGCCCCGCGGATCGCAGCCAGCGCGTGATCGCGCCGCCGTCCGCGGAGCCGGCGGCGGCGGTCACGGTTTCTCGCCGGCAGCGATGCGGGCGCCGATCGTCTCGACGACCGGCCACAGGTCGGCGACGCTGTCGACGACATAGTCCGCCCCGGCGCGGCGGAGCGCATCGGCCGCCGCCGCCACGCGCGCGGCGCGGTCGGCCGGCGACAAGGCGAGCAGCGCGTCGTGGGTGAGCCCGACGCCGTTTCCCGACGCCGCGACACCGACGGTCCAGCTTCCCGCCGCGCGGCCTTCGGCGATGCCGACGACGGCATCGTCGACCTTGACGCAGGCGGCGGCCGGCCAGGCGCCGAGATGGACCAGCGCCTGCCACAGCATCAGCGGCGACGGCCGGCCGGCCACGGTGTCGTCGGAACAGACGACGACGTCGGGCGCATAGCCCTGCGCCGCCGCGCGCGACCGGATGCCGGTCATCATCGCCCGCGTGTAGCCGGTGCACGAGCCGATGCCGATGCCGGCCTCGCGCAGCCGGGCGACGAGGTCGGCGGCGCCGGGGATCAGATCGGCGCAATCGGCGGCCGCCTCGACCATGATCGGTCCGACCTCGTCGTGCAGGCGGTCGACGTCGCCGTCGCCCGGCCTGCTGCCGTGCATCGCAGACCACGCCGCCGCGATGCGCGGCATCGCCAGCAACGCGCGGATATGGTCGCGCTTGGCCCGGCCCATGTCGGCGCGCGCCTCGGCCTCGTCGATCGGCACCCCGGCGGCGGCGAACAGGCGGAGCAGCGCGACGACCGGCGCCCGGCTGCCGTGGTCGATCATCGTCCCCGCCCAGTCGAGGACGACGGCCTTGATCGCTGTCATGGAGTGACCTCGCTGCTTGGGCCGAACAGATTGCCGATGACCTCCTCGGCCAGGGCGAAGGCGGTCGAGGCGCCGGTCCCGCTGGTGACCACGACGAGGCGAACGCGGTCGGCGGGTGCGGTCACGCGGCTGTGCGTCGGGCCCGAGGCATAGGTGCCGGTCCAGCGTTCGACGACGGGCGGCACGGCGCCGAAGACCGCGGCGAACTCGTCGAGGATGAGCTGCTCGACCGCCGCCGGGGCGAACGGATCGGGCGTGTCGGCATAATCGTGGCTGTCGCCGACGACGAGACTGCCGTCGGCCCCTTGCGCGACGATGAGGTGGACGCCGGCGGCGAGATGGTCGGACTGCTCGGCTGCCAGCCGCGCCCGCAGCGTCGCTGCCGCCGGCAGGGCCGGCATAGCCGAGGTAGCGCGCCAAGCCGAGGTCGGACATGACCGTCTCCGGCAGGCGACGGCCGGGGGACGCGAGGCGCAGCATCTGCAGCCGGCAGCGGGTGAGGCCGGCGAGTTCGTCGGGGAACAGCGTCGTCAGGTCGTCGCCGGGACAGACGACGATGGCATCCGCGCGGATCACGCCGAGCGCCGTGTCGAGCCGGCCGGGGGTGACGTCGTGGACGGCGGTGCCGCGCCGGAAGGTCACGCCGCGCGCGGCGAGCCAGACGGCCAGCGCGGGGATCGCGGTCCGCGACTCGACGCGGAGTTCGTGTTCGCTGAGCAGCGCGCCGGCCATCGTTGCCGGAGGGGCGGCACCGAGCCGCGCCGCGGCCGCCGCGCCGTCGAGCCAAACGCAGCCCGCGGCCATGTCGGTGGCGAGGAATTCATCGATCACCGCTGCTGCCTCCGGACGGCGCGCGACGACCATCAGCCCCGTCTGTTCGATGGCGATCCCGGCCGGACGAGCGATCTCCGCCCAGACATCGCGCGACCGCCGCGCCCGTCGCCATACCGTCCCCGCCTCCTGTCCGGTGACGGTGACGAAGCCAAAATTGCGGATCGACGCCCCGTTAGCGCGGCTATCGCGATCGACGACCACGACGCTCAGCCCGAGCCGCGAGGCGGCGAGCGCATGCGCCAGCCCGACGATTCCTGCGCCGACTACGGCGACGTCGAACGTCTCGTCTGGCATCGGTCCCCTTCGCCACCCAGGCTCCAACGGCTCGATGTCGCAACATCTTTCCGCCAAGGCCAACACCTTGGCCGAATGTCGCTCATAGGCCGCGTCTATGCGGTGACACATGATCATCACGCATCTGTCACGTCTTCGCTCTAGTGCTCGTCGATGGCCGCACGCTTCCAGCACCTGCGCGCATTTCACGCCATCGCTTGCGAGCGCGGGGTGTCGCGAGCGGCGCGGCGGCTGAACGTGTCGCAGCCGACGCTGTCGCAGCAGCTGAAGGCGCTCGAGGCGCGCCACGGCGTGTCGCTGTTCGAAGGGCGAACGTCGCCGCTTCAGCTGACCAGCGCCGGCCGCGACCTGTTCGCGCTGACCCAGCGGCTGTTCGCGACGGCTTCCGACATCGACGACCTGCTCGGCGACACGTCGGACCTCACCGGGGGCATGCTTCGCATCGGTTCGGATTCGCCGCTGTACGCGGCGCGCGTCGTCGGGCTGTTCCACCAGCGCCATCCCCAGATCGGCGTCCAGGTCCGCACCGGCAACGCCCGCGATGTCATGCGCTGGGTCGGCGAGGCCACGGTCGACGCCGCGCTGGCCAGCGACCCGCCGGCCGATGCCGCCTTCAGCTACGACCTGCTGTTCACCGATGGCCTGACCTGCGCGCTGCCGCTCGTGCACCGGCTGACCGCGCATGACACGATCACGATCGAGCAGCTCGCCGGCGAGGTTCTGCTGCTGCGCGAGGCGGCGTCCCGGACGCGGGCCTTTACCGAACGCGCGCTGGCCGAGGCGGGCGTGGTGCCGAAGGCCGTCATCGAACTCCAGGGCCGCGAGACGATCCGCGAGGCGATCGCTTTGGGGCTCGGCGTCAGCGTCTTCTTTTCGTCCGAATGCCCGCCCGACCCGCGGATCGTCTACCGCCCCGTCGCCGGACGGAGCGACGAGCTGCGCGGCTTCCTGCTGTGCCAGGTCGAGCGCCGGCGCAGCTCGCTGATGCAGGCGCTGCAGGCGGTGGTCCACGACATCCGCGAGGAGGCGGGCGGGCAGCCGCGGCCATGCGGCTGACGTCGCTCGCCGACCTCGACGCGCTGTACGCCGCGCGCGGCGGCGAGACGTACGGCGAGGACGTGACCCAGCTCGACCACGCGCTGCAATCGGCGGCGCTCGCCGAGGCGTCGGGTGCGGCGGCGTTCCTGGTCGCGGCGGCGCTGCTCCACGATGTCGGCCATCTCCTCGCGGGCGGCGACGACGCCGGCCATGCCGCGACCGGCGCCGACGCCCTGGCAACCTTGTTCGGCGATGCCGTGTGCGGTCCCATCGCGCTGCACGTCGCCGCCAAGCGCTGGCTGTGTGCGACCGATGCCGCCTATCACGCGGCGCTGAGCCCGGCCTCGCAAGCCTCGCTGGTCCGGCAGGGCGGCGCCTTCGATCCCGCCGGCGCGGCGCGCTTCATCGCCCTGCCCCATGCCGCCGCCGCGGTGGCGCTGCGTCGCTGGGACGACAGCGGCAAGCGCGACGGCGGCGATGGCCGCCCGTTCGCCCACTATCTGCCGCTCCTCGCCGGTCTGGCCCGCACCCCGCGCGTTTGAGCCTTGTCAGACCCGTGACGGCGATGGCCGCGCGCCCATAGGTCGGGCCTATGCGCGGCATACAGGCAAAGACTTAGCGCGACTCCTCCGGCCGGCCGAGAGCGGGATCGGGACTGCGGGGTCAGGGGGGCGCGACGATGAAGGCCAGCTATCTTGTTTCGTGTGCCGCGGTTGCACTGGCGTGCACGATCGGCGCAGCGGCGCGGGCGGCGGAGCCTGAGGCGCCGGCGGCCGATGCCGGTATCGGCGAGATCACCGTCACCGCCCAGCGCCGCAACGAGAACCTGCAGAACGTGCCGCTGACGATCCAGGCCTTCACCGGCGAGACGCTGAAGGAACTGCACGTCACCACCTTCGACGACCTGATCAAGTACACGCCCAACATCACCTTCGGCAACAACGGCCCGGGCCAGGGCGCAATCTTCATCCGCGGCCTCAGCGCCGGTTTCGCCGGCGGGCAGTCGAGCGCGACGATCGGCAACTTCCCCAACGTCGCCCTCTACCTCGACGACCAGTCGCTGCAGTTCCCGGCGCGCAACATCGACATCTATGCCGCCGATCTCGAGCGGATCGAGGTGCTCGAGGGGCCGCAGGGCACGCTGTTCGGCGGCGGTGCCGAGGCCGGCGCGGTGCGCTACATCACCAACAAGCCCAAGCTCGACCGCTTCGAGGGCCATGCCGAGGCGATGTACGGCGGCACCTCGGGCGGCAACGCCAACAACAGCGAAGTGCTGACGCTCAACATCCCGATCCTGAAGGACAAGCTGGCGATCCGCGCGACGGCGTACAACGAGCACCGCGGCGGCTATATCGACAACGTCTATTCGACCTTCACCCGGTCGAACGCCGACCTCGGCAATTATTATCTGAACATCAAGCCGCAGGCGAACGGGCTGTGTCCCAACGGCCAGCCGCAGGCACCGACCTCGCCGGGCTTCTGCACCTTCGCCGACCAGCACCAGATCAACAACGGGTCGATCGCGCACAACGACTTCAATCCGGTCGATTATCGCGGTGCCCGCGTCCAGGCGCTGTGGGACGTCGCGCCGAACTGGGACATCCTGATCAGCGAGAGCTTCCAGCAGCTCGATGTCGCCGGCCTCTCGGCCGAATATCCGATCGGCTCGGACTTCCAGACGCTCAAGCCGCTCCAGGTCACCTCGTTCGTGCCGAGCTTCGACCACGACCGCTTCGAGAGCACGGCGTGGACCGTCCACGGCAAGGTCGGACCGCTGACCGCCGTCTATACCGGCAGCTATCTCGAGCGGCACATCGACAACCAGGTCGACTACACCAACTATTCGCGCACCGCTTACGGCATGTACTATGAGTGCACCGGCGGCACGACCGGGTTCGGCAAGGGCCCGCCCGTCTGCTTCTCGCCGGCGACCTACTGGCACGACCGGGTCAAGAACACGCATTTGACCAACGAAGTCCGGCTGAGCACGCCGTCCGACTGGCGGATCCGCGCGATCGGCGGTGTCTTCCAGGAGACCTTCCGCGTCGAAGACATCATGAACTTCGAATACAAGACGATCCCGTCGTGCAACCCGGCGAACCTCGCCACGGCGCTTGCCGGCGGCCAGCCGTGCGTCGCCAACACCCGCACCATCGCCGGGGCCGAGGTCAACGAGCCCGGCACCCGCGACGACAACACCGGCTTCGGCGAGGACGTCAAGCGCGGCTATACCCAGCTGGCGGTGTTCGGCTCGGTCGACTTCGACATCATCCCCGACGTGCTGACGATCACCGGCGGCACGCGCTACTACAACTACAAGGAATACGAGGTCGGGGCGCAGTATTCGACCGGCGTCGCGTGCCTGAACGTGCCCAACGGCCAGTGCGGACCGCTCGGCGGCACCTTCGACATCGGGCCGCACAACGACCACGTCACCTACCACGGCTTCAAGAGCCGCGGCAGCATCAACTGGAAGGTGACGCCGACGACGCTCGCCTATTTCACCTTCTCACAGGGCTTCCGTCCGGGCGGGTTCAGCCGCTCCCAGCGGTCGGTCGCCAAGGACGCGGCGGGCAACGCCCAGTATCTGACGCCCAACAGCTACGCCCCCGACAGCCTCGACAATTACGAGATCGGCCTCAAGACGTCGCTGTTCGACCGCAAGCTGCAGCTCAACCTCACCGCCTACAACATGAACTGGAAGAACGTTCAGTTCCTGTTCTACAACCCGACGCAGCTCGGCAACACGACCTTCGGCGTCAACGGTCCCGACTACAACATCAAGGGTGCGGAAGTGCAGCTGACGGCCCGGCCGATCCGCGGCCTGACGGTCACTGGCACGGCGACCTACAACGACAACAAGCAGACCAATTCGCCCTGCCTGGTCAGCAACATCGCCGCCTCGCCGACGTTCGGCAAGTGCATCACCGAGGTCAAGGGCGCGCCGTTCCAGAACCCGTTCGGCGTCGCCGGATCGGTCGCGGCCTTCTCGCCGCACTTCCAGGGCACCGCCCGCATCCGCTACGACTGGGAGGTCGGCGACTATCGCCCGTTCGCCCAGATCGGCGGCCAGTATATCAGCGCACAGTACAACCAGCCGGCGACCTATCTGTCGGGTGACGGCATCACTCTGCCGACGACCACCTTCCTGCGCTACCGGATGCCGGGCTTCGGCACGATCGACGCCTCGGTCGGCCTGTCGGCCAAGGCCGGCTGGAACGCACAGCTGTACGTCACCAACCTCAACAACAGCCACGCCAGCCAGTTCACCTCCTCGGTCGAGTTCATCAAGGAGGAGATCCCGATCCGTCCGCGGGTGTTCGGCGTCCGCGCCGGCTATGATTTCTGACGCCGGGGCGCTACCAGCCTCGTCCGGCGGGCGCCGTTGCCTGCCGGACCGGGAACGACATGACTGGCCGACCGTCCGTCGAGGATGAACTGTTCGGCCTGCGGCGGGCACAGGCGGCAGGGGAGCACGACGCCGTCATCGCCACTGCCGCGGCGCGGCTGCGCGACGTACCGGACAACCGCGACCTGCTGCTGGTCAAGGCGATCAGCGAACGGCTGAGCGGCCGGATCGAGGCGGCGCTGGCGACGCTCGACCGGCTCGCCGGCGCCCATCCCGAGTTCAGCCTGATGTGGCAGGAACGCGGCCTCGCCCACGTCGCGCGCCGGGACGCGCCCGCCGCCATCGCGGCTCTGCTCCACGCGGTCAACCGCAACCCGGCACTGCCGCAGGCGTGGCGGATGCTGGCCGGCCTGTACCGCATGGGCGGCAACGTCACCGACGCCGTCACCGCCGAGGCCCACGTCGCCACACTCGCCGGGCTGCGCCCGGAGGTCGTCGCCGCGACATCGCTGTTCGCCGATGGCGACCTCGCCCCGGCCGAAGCGATCGTCCGCGCTGTCCTGACACAGCATGGCGACGATATCGAAGCGATGCGCCTGCTCGCGCGGATCGGGGTCGCACGCGATGTCCTCGACGATGCCGAGCTGCTGTTCGCCGCGGTCCTCGCGCGAGTACCAAACCATCGTGCGGCGCGGCACGAATATGTCCAATGCCTGATCCAGCGGCACAAATATGCCGAGGCGCGGGCAGCAGCTCGAGCTGCTGCTGCAGGCCGACCCGACCCACGCCGGCTATCGCTCGCTCGCCGCGACGGCGGCGGTCGGGCTCGGCGACAACGAGACGGCGATTGCCCTCTATCGGGGCCTGCTCGCCGAGACGCCGACGTCGCCGGATCTGAACCTCTGGCTCGGCCATGCGCTCAAGACGGTCGGACGGGTGCCGGAGGCGATCGCCGCCTACCGCGCCGCGGCAGCGGCGCGACCGGGCTTCGGCGACGCGTGGTGGAGCCTGGCCAATCTCAAGACCTATCGTTTCACCGACACCGAGCTGGCGACGATGACCGCCGCCGCATCGGCGCCGGTGACGACCCCCGACGATCACGTCCATCTCTGCTTTGCGCTCGGCAAGGCGTGGGAGGACCGCGACGACGCGGCCGCGGCCTGGCCGTTCTACGCCCGGGGCAACGCGCTGCGGGCGGCGGCGACCGGCTATCGCCCCGAAGCGATCGAGGCCAATACGCGGGCCCAGAAGGCGACGTGCACGCCAGCCTTCTTCGCGGCGCGCGCCGGCTGGGGCGACCCCCGCCGCGATCCGATCTTCATCGTCGGCCTGCCGCGGTCGGGATCGACGCTGATCGAGCAGATCCTGGCGTCGCATTCGCAGGTCGAGGGCACCCAGGAACTCGCCGACATCCAGCGACTGGCGCTCGGTCTTTCCGCGCGCGACGCCTCCGGGCCACGGTACCCGGCCGCACTGGCCGCGCTGACCGCCGACGAGGCCGCGCGGCTCGGGGCAAGCTATCTGGCCGACACCCGCAGCTACCGCTCCGACCGGCCGTTCTTCATCGACAAGATGCCGAACAATTTCCGTCACATCGGCCTGATCCGGCTGATCCTGCCGAACGCACGCATCATCGACGCGCGACGCGAGCCGATGGCCTGCTGCTTCAGCAACCTCAAGCAACTGTTCGCGCATGGGCAGGAATTCACCTACAGCGTCGACGCCATCGCTCGATACTACCGGACCTACCTCGAGCTGATGGCCCATTGGGATGCCGCGCTTCCCGGCCATATCCTGCGGGTGCATCACGAGGACGTCGTCACCGATCTGGAAGGCAGCGTCCGCCGGCTGCTGGCGTACTGCGACCTGCCGTTCGAGCCGGCCTGCATCGATTTCCACCGCAATTCCCGCAGCGTGCGAACGCCGAGTTCCGAGCAGGTCCGCCAGCCGATCTTCCGCGACGGCCTCGACCAGTGGCGCAAGTTCGCGCCGTACCTCGACGACCTGCGGGCCGCCCTCGGCGACGCCTGCGTCGATTACCGGTCCGCCTGACGCGCGAGCGGCGCGCGACCTCGCCGTGTGGTTTCCTGCCCCGTCGACGCGAGCCCAAGGGCCGGCTTGTCGCGGACAGCCGGCGACCCTAGAAGATCGTGGGGCTTGCAGGAACGCGATGATCGACGGCAGCATTCGGGTCGACGGGCGGTTTCGGCAGGCTGTCGCCAGCATCCGTCGCGCCGCCGTGACCACCGGCACACCGTGACTGTTGACCGGCGCCCGCCGACCCCACCGCGCGAGAAGCCGACGGGAAGGAACCGCGAATGACGGGCTCTGCGCGCGACGGCGCCACCTACCGCTCCGCCTTCGCGCTGCTGGCCAGCCTGTTCTTCATGTGGGGGTTCATCACCGTCATCAACAATACGCTGCTGCCGCACCTGCGCAGCGTCTTCGACCTCAACTACACCCAGACGACGCTGATCGAATTGACCTGGTTCGTCGGCTACCTCGTCGCGTCGCTGCCCGCGGCGAAGCTGATCGAGCGCGTCGGGTACCAGCGCGCGCTGGTCATCGGCATCGGCGTCATGATGCTGGGATCGCTCGGCATGATCCTCGCCGCCGCGCTGCCTTCCTATGGCGTGACGCTGGCCTCTCTCTTCACCGTGTCGTGCGGCATCGCCCTGCTCCAGGTGGCGGCGAACCCCTATGTCGCGGTGATCGGGCCGACCGCCTCCGCGGAAGCGCGGCTGACGCTGGCCCAGGGGTTCAACAGCGCCGGCGACGTGCTGGCCATCGTCTTCGGCCGCTACCTGATCCTTGGCCGGACCACCGGCGGCACGTCGCTCGAGGGTACCCATCTGACCGTCGCCCAGCGCCTGGCCGACGCCAAGGCGACCGAGCTGCCGTACCTGATCGTCGCGGTCATGCTCGCCGTGCTGGCCGTGGTCATCGCGCGGGCCCGGCTGCCGGCGCCGGACCGCACGACCGCACGCGCGACTGCGGAAGAGCGCCGGTCGCTGTCGCTGTGGCGCCAGCCCGGCCTGTTGCTCGGCTGCGTCGGCATCTTCGTCTACGTCCTCGCCGAGATCGGCGTCGGCAACCTGTTCATCAATTTCGCGTCGCAGCCGGGCATCGCCGGCATCACCCACGAACAGGCCGCCTTCTATCTGACCTTCGTCTGGGGCGGGCTGATGGTCGGCCGCTTCGCCGGCGCGTGGATCATGCGGCGGATCGCACCGGCGACGGCGCTGGCCGTCTTCGCCGTCGGCGCCCTGGCCAGCGCCCTGGCGGCATCGACCCTCGCCGGACCGGCGGCGATGTACGCGCTGATCGTCATCGGCCTGTTCCACTCGATCATGTTCCCGACGATCTTCGCGCTGGCCATCCGCGGCCTCGGGCCATTGACGGAGGAGGGGTCGGGGCTGCTGATCATGTCGATCGCCGGCGGCGCGCTGGTCTTCATCCAGGGCAACATCGCCGACCGCTACGGCATCCAGCCCGCCTTCTTCGTCACCGCCGCCTGCGAGGCGTACGTCCTGTTCTACGCGGTGTGGAGCATGCGGCGCGCGGCGCTCTGACGCCGGCCGGCAGCGTCACGGCGCCACCATCGCCCGCGCCGGAGCGACGTTCCACCCGCGCAGGGCGACGCTTGCCGGCCGCGCCGTCGCGGGCACGGCGATCGTCACCCTTCTCGTCTCGTGCGGCAGCAGCGACACGTAGTTGTCGCTGTAATAGGCCGGCAGGATGCGCTGCCCGTCCGCGCCGAGCAGGGTCAGCTTCGCCTCGAGCGCCGGCGCCTCGCCAGCATTGGTCAGCGTCACCGTGATGTGGCCCTCGCCGTCCCCGGCGGGCGCGTCAGCGGCGGCGATCGCCACCGGCTCCGCGGCCATGGCGGCGATGGCGTGCCAGCCGGCGTCGCTGTCGGCCAGCCAGTAGAGGTTGTGCGACAGCGGTGTGCCGTCGTCGGCGCGCGCATCGAGCGCGACGACGAGCGCGCCGTCGGTCGCCAGCGCCGCCGTCAGCGCGGACCCGAGCGAAGGCAGCACGTCCGCGACCTGCCCCGCCGGCACCGTCACGTCGGCCGCCGCCCCCGGTCGTGCCGCGCCGCCGAGCGTCATCACCGTCGCCGTGATATGGGCGGTGACCGCTTCCTGTCGGTTGTTGACCAGCTGCGCCCGGTGGTCGGGCAACGTCAGCTGGACGTGGATTGGCTCAGCCGCGCTCTTGAAGGCGTAGAAGGCGGCGTGCGTGTCATAATCGTGGCTGTACAGCTGCCACATCGTGCTCGGCCACGCCGGCTGCGTCATCCACAGCATCCGGCCGCTGGTCGTCGTCCACAGGCCGGCGTTCAGGCCCTCCATGATCGCGCGGAAGGTATCGAAGTTCATCAGCTGCGCCTTGCGCTCGAAGTCGGCGAGGTCACGCGGCGGGCCGAGGCGTGCCGTCATCGCCGCCATGAAGCCGTGCGTGTCGCCGTTCCCGTCCTGGTGCCAGTCGTGATAGGCCCAGCTGTCGGAGATCGGCCAGCGGTCGGCCGGCGGGACCATCGCCTCGAACGCCTCGAGCGTCGGGAACGACTGCGAACCGACCTCGACGGAAAAGCCCTTGGCCAGGTCGGTGAAATAGCTGGCCGGCGCGCGATAGTCGTACGGCCCGCTGACCCACAGGTTCACGCTGTTCGAGCTGCCGGTGTACCAGCGCGTGCCGTCGAGCGTCCGGGTCAACCGCTCGAGGCCCTCGTTGATCAGCCGTGGCGGCACGCCTTCGTTGCGCCCGAACCACAATGCGATCGAGGGATGGTTACGATACCGGCGGATGGTGTCCTCGGCGTTGGCCAGGAACAGCCCGACGTCCTCGGGCTCCATCTGGTAATCCTGTGTCGACGCCCAGAAATCGTTGGTGATGAGCATGCCGTATTCGTCGGCAAGGTCGTAGAAGGCGGGCTCGGTATTCTGCCCGACCCAGTTGCGGATGATGTTGACGCCGGCGTCGCGGTGCAGGCGGAAATAGGGCTCCAGCCGGTCGCGCGCGCTGCGCTTCATGAAGTCGTCCATGCCCCAGCTGCCGCCGCGTGCGGCGATGCGGACGCCGTTGACCTTGATGACGAGATAGGGCGTCAGGCGGGTGTCGGTCAGGTCGCGCACCGCCGGCGAAACCGCCCCGACCGCGGTCAGCGAATTGACCCAGCCGCCGGCAACCTTGCGGACGCCTTCGTGGCGGGGATCGACCACCTGCTGCCCCAGCTGGCGCGCGCGGGCGAAGTCGACTTCGACCCGCCGCAGCCGGCCGTCGGGAGCCATCAGCGACAGCTCGTAGGTCATCTGGCGCATGCCGAAGCGGACGTCGCGCGCGTCGCTCTCGCGCCCGTCGGCAGCCAGCGTCAGGTGCGCGGTGTGCAGCGCCGGCGCGCCATAGCCGTTCGGCCACCACAGCCGCGGATGCTGCACCCGGAGCTGCGGAAAGTCGGCGGGGGTGAAGCGCACCACCGTCTCGCCCGGCGCGGCCACTATCTGGCGGGCCACGGCGACGTCGTCGAAGGCGGCGGCGACGGTGGTGGCGACGGGCGCGCTGCCGTCGTTCTCGACCGCGACGTCGATTTCGACCTCGGCGACGGCGTGACCGGTCGTGTCGACTTGCGTGACGATTTCCGGATCACCGAGGCGCACGGGACCGCTGCCGTCGAGCGTCACCTCCTGCCACAAGCCGATGTTGCGGTCACGGACGCCCGGGATCCAGTCCCAGCCCTCGGTGGCGAAG
This sequence comes from uncultured Alphaproteobacteria bacterium, assembly GCA_963847215.1. GTDB lineage: Bacteria > Pseudomonadota > Alphaproteobacteria > Sphingomonadales > Sphingomonadaceae > Polymorphobacter_B. The sequence goes on along the minus strand of CAWJZA010000002.1, from coordinate 92,279 downwards.
AAGGTCGGGCCGTCGAGCGCCTGCAGCCCGCCGTTGGGGCCGACGCCGGCGGCGAGCGACTGCTCGTGCGGCGTGCCGGGATGGAGCGGCGGGTGGATCAGGACGGCGAGCACGTTGCCGCGCGGGCGCAGCCGCGACACGTCGAAGCTGCCGCGCGTGAAGGCGCCGCGCACCGCGCCCAGCCGCTCGCCGTTGAGCCAGACGTCCGCCAGGTAGTTGATCCCGGCAAAGGTCAGCCGCAGGCGGTCGGGCCGGTCGGCCGGGGCATCGAATTCGGTGCGGTACCACCAGTCCTGGCGGCCGAGATCGTCGGGGATCGCCATGTTGGCGAGGCCGTGCGCGGGATCGGGATAGACGCCGCGGTCGACCAGCGTGGTCAGCACCGTGCCGGGCACGGTCGCCGGCAGGCCGCCGCCGCTGCCCGGCCGCGACAGCCGCGCACCGTCGCTCCCTGCGTCGCGGGCGGCAAGCAGGGTCCACTTCGGCAGGGTCCAGTGCCGCGGGCCGCCGGCGACCAGCGCCGGGCCGGCATAGGCGGGCACCGCCGCCGGCAGGTCGGCGGCCGCGGCGGCGTGCGGCAGCGTCGCCGGATCCTGTGGCGCGGTCAGCCCCGGCATGTTCTTCAGCTGCACCGGCCACGTCGGGCTGCCGCTGTCGAAGCGGATCAGCCGCTCGTCCGGCGGAGCGGCCGCCAGCGCGGCGATGTCGCCGGCGGCGAGCGCCCGCGCGGCGAAGCCGAAGCCGGCGACGCGGCCGGCGAACGGCGCGAAGCCGCCCGTCCCGCGCGGGCCGATGCTGATCCGGCTCGAGGTGAAGGCGACGGCGGGCGCACGCAGCGTCGTCGGCCGCCCGTCGAGCCAGACGCGGACGACCCCGGCGTGGGCGACGGCAGCGACCGCGTGCCAGCCGGTGCCCAGCCGCGCCGCCATGGTCACCGCCCGCTGTCCATCCCAGACGCCGAGCGTGTCCGCACCCGCGACGAGAAAGGCGCCCGCGGCTCCCGGCGTCTCGCTGCCGACCCCGCCGACCAACGCCGGCCCGTCGCCGCCCGTGCGGCGGACCCAGCCGGCCAGCGTCCAGTCCGCCGTCGCCGCCAGCGCGACCGGTGCCGGCAGGGTCCGCACGAAGCCGTCCCCGCCGGCCGGCAGATCGACGTTGTTCGGCGCCGGCGGCACGGCGGCCGCCGGCAGGGCCAGACCGAGCGCCGCCAGCATCGCCACCCGCTTGCCCATCCGCCCCCGATCCATCCGCTGCGTCCACATCATCCTAGCCACGCGTCCGGACCCGGGGAAAGGTCGGCCGCCGGGCGCCACGGCATCAGCCGACCCGCCACGCGACCGGCGCCGGGCGGGCATAGGCAACGATCCAGTCCCCTCCCCGCGCGGTGGCGTCGCAGGCGCGGTCAACGGCGATACAGTCACCGGCCGCGACGTCGAGGTCGCCGATCCGGCCTTGGCCGGCGACGATGAAGACCCAGAGCCGCCCCGTAGCGGCAGGATCGAGGCGCAGCGCCGGCACCGCCAGCCGCTCGATCTGCAGCCGGGGCCCGGACGCGAGCAGAACATGGCCGGGGCCGAGCGCGCGCGTCCCGCTGTACGCCGTGCCGGCCCGGGCGACCGCCAGCGCGGCGTCGAGGTCGAGCCGCCGGCCGCTGCCATAGTCGAACAGGCGATAGGTGACGTCGACGTTCTGCTGCACCTCGAGCAGGGTCAGGCCGCCGCCGATGGCATGGACGGTCCCGGCCGGCGAGTAGAGGGCGTCGCCGACGGCGACCCGACGCCAGTCGAGACGCGCGACGATGCTGCCGTCGCGCGCCGCCTCGGCCAGCCCGGCGGTGTCGGCGAGCCCGACGGCGATCTCCGCCGGCGGCGCGGCGCCGAGGACCACCCACGCCTCGTCCTTGCCGCGCGGCAGGCCGGCGGCGCGCGCCGCGGCGTCGTCGGGATGGACCTGCACCGACAGCCGCGCCGAGGTGAACAGCAGCTTGACCAGCAGCGCGTCGTCGTCGCCACCCTCGAACCACAGCTCGCCGATCGGGTCGCCGCCGTCGCCCGGGTCGGCATGCCACGGCGCGAGGTCGCGGCGGCCCCACGGCTTGGCGACGGCACGGGGCATCAGCCGTACGGCGGCGCCCGGTGCAGGAGAGGAGGCCATCGCCATGTCGCCGCAGCCTTAGCGCCATTCGCGGCGGCAGGAAACGCCGCGGCCGGCGTCAGCGAGCCCCGAGACGCACCTTCACCCCGGCATAGACGAAGCGCCCGACCGCCGAGATCGGCTGGTTGATCGAGTTGCCGGGGTCGGGCTGCTGGTCCGACAGGTTGAGCACCCCGAGGTAGAAGGACATGCCGCTCGGCAGCGCGTACTCGACCTGGACGTCGTGCTGCCACAGCTCGCTGTAGCGGAGCTGCGCCGGTGGGGCGTAGAGCGGATCGTTGTCGGTCGTCAGCTTGTCGACGGTGCGCGTGCCGTCGATCCAGCGCAGGTTGTAGCTCAGGGTGAAGCCGCCCAGCGTCCAGCTCGGCGAGAAGTTGAAGTTCCACTGCGGCGCCCCGGCCTGGTCGACCTGGTCGGTGACCGGCGCACCGGGGATGCCGGTGATGTCGAGCCGGTTCAGATAGCCGCCGACGAAGCGCAGGTCGACGCTGCCGGCGCGGGCCGTGCGGATCAGATAGTCGACGTTGAAGTCGGCGCCGGCGGTGCGAAAGCTGCCGACGTTCTGCGGCTGCACCGTATAGCCGACGATGGTGCCGGGCACGGCGACGCTGCCGTTGACGATGGTCTGCCCCCGCGTCCGCGTGATCGCCCCGCAGAACGGGTTGTTCAGCGTCTGCACGTCGACGCAGAGGTCGGCGAGCTGCGACGGGCTCGGCGTGTTGATCGCGCCCTGCAGGTTGATGTCGTACCAGTCGATCGACGCCGTCAGCCCGGGAATGAAGCGCGGCCGCAGGACGACGCCGGCGGTCCAGGTCGTCGCGCTTTCCGCCTTGAGGTTCGGGTTGCCCGAGCGCACGCCCGAGATGTTGCTGACGGTCTGCAGCGCCGTCGGTGCTCGTCGCGCCGTACTGCGCGAGCAGCGCGGCGCAGTTGGCCGCGCGGTACTGGGTGCCGAGGTTGATCCGCTTCGGCTGGCACGGATCCTGGAAGAAGTTGGTATCGCCCGTCACCGGCTGGAACAGCTCGCCGATGTTGGGCGCGCGGACCGCCTTGCCGTAGCTGCCGCGGAAGGTGATGTCGTGGATCGGCGCCCAGACGCCGTTGACCTGCCAGGTGTGCGTGTCGCCGATCGTCGAGTAGCTGCTGAAGCGATAGGCCGCGCCGACCGACAGCGTGTCGGCGAAGGGCATGTTCTTCAGGATCGGCGCGTTCAACTCGCCGAACGCCTCCTTGACGTCGAAGCTGCCGCCCGAGGGGACGACCAGCGTCGGCTCGGTGAAGGCGACGAAGGCGTTGTTCTGCAGGTTGGCGCTGGGGTTGAAGCGGCTGGTCTCGCGCCGGTATTCGCCGCCGAAGCTGAACTGGATCGGGCCGCCGGGCAGGCTGAAGAAAGCGCCGAAGTCGCCGCTGACCGAGAGGTTGGCGACCGACTGGGTGATCCGCGCGGTGCTGCTGTCGTTCACCTGGAAGAAGCCGAGCGCCTGCTGGCTGATCGGGCCGGGGCCGAACAGGCTGACGGGCACGCAGCCCGGGTTGCCGCCGGTCAGGTTCGAGCGGCACACCGGCTGCCCGTTGGCGCCCGTCACCACGTCGAGCGCCTGCGCGTAGGGCGTCGCCAGCAGCTCGTTCAGCTTGGTGATGCGGACGTCGGTCTGGCCGTATTCGTAATAGGCGTCGTAGGTCGCGTGGTCGCTGATCCGCCCGCTGGCGTCGACGACGCCGCGATAGGTGCGGCGCAGGTCGCTCTCGCCGTGGCGGCCGTAGTCGAGGTTGTCGCGCGTGACGGTGACATTGTCCTGCCCGGCGGCGAGCGCGGCGTCGCGGATCGCTCGCCGGCACGAACGGATTGTCGAGGCCGATCGGCTGCCCGTAGGTGCCGATATAATAGTCGAACGTCGTCGCCCGCGTCTGCGCGTACTTACCCTCGACCGACAGCTTGAAGGCGTCGGAGAAATCGTAGTGGCCGAGCAGGTTGACGTCGTGGCGGACGATGTGCGGCGCGAGGTCGCCCGAGTAGAAGCCGGCGACCGGCGTGTCGTCGCCACCGATCGAGTAATAGGCCGCGGGCGTGCCGTGCCGGTAGGGCTGTCCCAGCCCGTTGAAATCGGGGCCGCCGTCGATCGTCACGTAGCCGATCGGCGATTCGCCCGGATAGCGCAGGTCGCCGACCAGGATGTTGCTATAGGCGCCGGGATTGGTCGCCTTGGCGTCGTTGGGGATAACGTACTGCCGGTTGGCGCCGGTCAGATAGGTGCGGCTGTTGTTGTCGAGGCGGTCGTTCTCCTCGAACTCGTAGGCGAGGGTGATGTTGCCACGGCCGTCGGCGAAGTTGTGGCCGATGGCCACCGAGCCGAAGCGGTCGCCGGCGTCGCCCTTGTCGCTGATGCCGATCTGGCTGCGCGCCGCGATGCCGTCGAAGTTGCGCTTGAGGATGAAGTTGACCACGCCCGACACGCCGTCGGCGCCGTACACCGCCGAGGCGCCGCCGGTCAGCACGTCGACGCGCTCGATGAGGTCGGTCGGGATCGAATTGATGTCGACCGCGGCGCTGTTCGGCTCGCCGGCGACGTGGCGGCGGCCGTCGACGAGGACGAGCGTGCGGTTGACGCCGAGGTTGCGCAGGTTGAGCTCGTTCAGCCCCGCCGCGCCGAACGGGTTGCTGTAAACGGCGTTGCCGCCCGAGGTCTGGGTCGAATTGCGCGAGCCGGTCAGGGCGGGCACGCGCTCGAGGAAGTTGGTGACGTTGACGTTGCCCGACTGTTCGATCGCGGCGGCGTTGAACGAGGTGATCGGGTTCGGTGCTGCGTACTGGCTGCGGGCGATGCGCGAACCGGTGACGACGATCTCGGCCGCCTGGGCCTCGGCCGGCGCGGCGGCGGCGGCGCTGGCCGGCGGCGGCGGCGGCGCGTCGGCCGCCGGGGCGGTCTGCGCGGCGGCGGCGAGCGGCAGCGCGAGCGCAGCGCCGGCCAGCAAATGTCGAAGAGCCAATGTCGTCCCCTTGTTCGTTACCGGCATAGCTCCGGCTGACGGCACAAACTGCTAGGTCGCCAACTTGTTGCGATGGCGAACCGTCGCAGGTGGCGAATGCGCGCGCATGGGAGGCGGACCGTTGCCGTCGCGCCACAAGCGCTCCACTCTGTCAGCCGATGGACGCGGTACGACGAAGGGGAGCGGGGATCGCGCGGCGGACGTTGCTTGCCGCCGCCGGGGCGAGCGTGGCCGGCTGTGGCGGCGGGCGCCGGGGCATCGGCTGGTGGGCGATGGGCACGACCGGCGAGAACGCGCCGCTGCTCCTCCCCGATTTCGTCCGCGCCACCGGCCACGCGGTCGACCTGCAGGCGGTGCCGTGGACCGGCGCACACGAGAAATTGCTGACCGGCTTCGCCGGCAACTCGCTGCCCGACGTGATGATGCTCAACACCGCCTGGCTGCCGGAGATGGCGTTGCTCGGCGCGCTGGCCGCGCCGCCGCGCGGCGCTGCTCGCCGACCAGCTGCCCGGCGCCCTGGCCGCGGTGACGATCGGCGGGCGGCCGCGGGCGGTGCCGTGGACCGCCGACAGCTGGGTCCAGTTCTACCGCCGCGACCTCGTCGCCGAGGCCGGCTACGCCGCGCCGCCGACCGACTGGCCGGAGTGGGCGCGTATGGCGCAGGCGATCGTCCGCCGCCACCCCGACCGCTTCGCCACGCTCCACCTGCTCGACTGGCCCGAGCCGCTGTTCGCCTATGCCGCGGCGACAGGGGCGCCGCTGCTCCGCGACCGCGACGCGCGCGGCAACTTCCGCAGCGATGCTTTCAGGACGGCGCTCGCCTTCTACAAGCAGGGGTTCGACGCCGGGTGGACGCCGAAGGTGACGGGCGCGGAGGCCGGCGACGCCTATATCGGCCTCCGCCGCGCCTGGTTCGCCATCCTGCCGGCCGATGCCGTGTTCCTTGGCGACGTCCGCCGGCCCGAACACGGCATCGCGCCGGGCAGCTGGGGCGCGGCAGCGACACCGGGGCCGCGCGGGCCCGGGCCGCAATGGGCCCGCGGCACCTGCCTCGCCGTCAGCCGCCGCGCGCGCGACCCCGTCGCCGCGTGGAGCCTCGTCGCCTACCTGACCGGCGCGAGGCTGCAGCAGCGCCTGTACGGCATCACCGGCGACCTGCCGACGCGCGCGGCCGCGTGGGCCGGCCTGCCCGCCGACCCGGCGACGCAGCTGTTCGCCCGCGCCATCGCCGGCGCCGTGCCCGTCCCCGCCGTGCCCGAATGGGAGCGGATCGTCACCGAGGTCCAGACCGTCGCCGAGGCCATGGTCCGCGGCCGCTTCGGCGTCGACGCGGCCGCGGCCGAAATGGACGCGCGCGTCGACCGCATCCTGGCCAAGCGCCGCTGGCTGCTCGACCGCGGGCGGATAACATGAGGCGCTGGTCGCAGCGGCGCGCCGGGCTCGCCTTCACCGTGCCGGTACTGGCGGCGACGCTCGCCTTCCTCGTCGTGCCGACGGTCGCCGGGCTGGCCTTGAGCGCGACCGACTTCGACATCTATGCGCTGGCCGACCTCGCCGACCTGCGCTTCGTCGGGATCGGCAACTACCTCGATCTGGCGCGCGAGCCGCTGTTCTGGCGCGCGGTCGGCAACACGCTGCTGTTCGCCGGGCTGGGCGTACCGGCGGCGATCGGCACCTCGCTTGCCGCCGCCCTGCTGCTCGATGCGGCGACGGTCAAATGGAAGCCGGTCTGGCGGCTGCTGCTGTTCGCGCCGTATGTGACGACGCTGGTGGCGACAGCCTTGGTCTGGCGCTATGTCCTCGACACCCGCGCCGGGCTGCTCAACTACGGGCTGAGCCTGGTCGGCATCGCCCCGGTCGACTGGCTCGGCGATCCGCGCACGAGCATCCCGGCGACGCTGATCTTCATCGTGTGGAAGGCGTTCGGCTACAACATGCTGGTGTTCGTCGCGGCGCTGGCGACAGTCAGCCCCGAACTGCGCGAGGCGGCACGGCTCGACGGCGCCGGGCCGCTCGCCCGGTTCCGCCACGTCACCCTGCCGGCGATCGGCCCGGCGCTGCTGCTCGCCGCCGTGCTGTCGGTCGCGAACTTCCTGCAGGTTTTCGCCGAGCCCTATGTCATGACCCACGGCGGCCCGGCGCAGAGCACGGTGACGGTCCTGTATTTCATGTTCGACCAGGGCTTCACCTGGTGGAACCTGGGCACGGCGTCGGCGGTCGCGGTCGTGCTGTTCGTCGCCATCCTCGCCCTGACCGCGGTGCAGGCGCGGCTGGCGCGGGCGCAGGAGTGGCTGTGAGGGGCGTGGGCCGCACGCTCCTGCTGGCGCTGCTGTCGCTGCTGACCGCCGCGCCGCTGCTGTGGATGGTGTCGGTGTCGCTGATGCCCAAGGGCGCGGCCGCCGCCCTACCGCCGCCGCTGTGGCCGGCGCACCCGACGCTGGCCAATTACCGCGAGCTGCTGTTCGACCACGCCGGGCCGGGCGGCGGCGTCACCGGCTACCATATCGCCGGCGCGGCGCTGAACAGCGCGGCGCTGGCGGCGCTGGCGACGACGCTCGGCCTCGCCCTGACCCTGCCCGCGGGCTATGCCTTTGCCAAGCTTCGGTTTACCGGCCGCGCCCGGCTGCTCCAGGCGCTGCTCGCGCTCGCCGTCGTGCCGGCGCAGGTGGCGCTGCTGCCGCTGTTCCTGATGCTGAAGTCGGCCGGCCTGATCAACACCTACGCCGGCGTGCTCGTGCCGGGGCTGGCCGGGGTCTACGGGGTGCTGTTCGTCCGCCAGGCGGCGCTCGCCATTCCCGACGAGATGCTCGACGCCGCGCGGCTCGACGGCGCGGGCGAGTGGCGCATCCTCGTGCGCATCGTCCTGCCGCTTCTGCGACCGGTGGTGGTCACGCTGGCGCTGTTCACCTTCCTCGCCAGCTGGAGCGATTTCCTGTGGCCGCTGATCGCGATCACCGACCAGCGCCTCTACACCCTGCCCGTGGCGCTCGCCGCGATCAGCCGCGAGCACGGCCAGGACGTCGAGCTGATGATGGCCGGCGCGGTCATCACCACTTTGCCCGTGCTGCTGCTCTTCGCCGCGCTGCAGCGGTCCTATTTCCGCGGCGTCCTCGGCGGCGGGGTCAAGGGCTGACGAAGGCGGTGCCGTCGGCGGCGAACAGCCGGGCGTCGGCGGCCGCGACGGAGAAGCAGATCTGCTCGCCCAGCGTGACGTGGCGGTCGCTCGGCAGCTGCGCGACCAGCGCGTCGCCGCCGGCGGGGGCGGCGAGATGGGCGAACGACAGCGGGCCGAGCCGCTCGAACAGCTCGACGGCGCCGCCGAACGGGCCGGCGGGGTCGGGCCGCAGATGCTCCGGGCGGACGCCGAGCGTTGCCGGGCCGCCGACCGCCGCCGCCGGCACGCGCGCGGCGACGCGGCAGGTCCCGCCCCCGGGCAGGACCACCGTCGCCCCGGCCGGCATCGGCCGCGGCGACCGTCACCGGCAGCAGGTTGATCGCCGGCGAGCCGATCGCCGCCGCCACCCCGACCGTCGCCGGCGCGCGGTAGAGGTCGAGCGGCGCCCCGACCTGCTCGACGCGGCCGCCGGCCATGACGACGATGCGGTTGGCCAGCGTCATCGCCTCGACCTGGTCGTGCGTGACGTAGATCATCGTCGTCGCCAGCCGCTGGTGCAGCCGGGCGAATTCGTGGCGCATCCGCACGCGCAAGCCCGCGTCGAGGTTCGACAGCGGCTCGTCGAGCAGCAGCACGCCGGGATCGCGGACGATGGCGCGGCCGATCGAGACGCGCTGCCGCTGCCCGCCCGACAGCGCCCGCGGCCGCCGGTCGAGCAGGTCGGTCAGCTCGAGCGTCGCCGCCACCGTCGCGACGCGGGCGGCGATCTCCGCCCTGGGCCGCCGCGCCATCGCCAGCGGAAAGGCGATGTTTTCGGCCACCGTCAGGTGCGGGTAGAGCGCGTACGACTGGAAGACCATGGCCAGCCCGCGCTCGGCCGGGCCGAGATCGGTGACGTCGCGACCGTCGATCAGCACCCGCCCGGCGGTCGGTATCTCGAGGCCGGCGATCAGGCGCAGCAGGGTCGACTTACCGCATCCCGACGGCCCGACGATGACGACGAACTCGCCGTCGGCGACCGCAAGGTCGGTCGGCCACAGCACCGGCGCCGCGGCGAAGGTCTTGCTCAGCCCGGCGACGTCGACCCTGCTCATCGCGCGGGTGGTAGCGCGGTGCCGCGCGTCGTCAACCGCGCCGCACGCCAGCGACGGCGTGCCGCCCCGCCGCGCGCGCGGGGCCGCGGCCGGTGTCGCGGCCGGGGTCGCGGCCGGGGTCGCGGATCGCCCTGCGCTACGCCGCGGTGCCGGCGCGCTGCTTCTCGAACAGCATGGTGATGTGCGACAGCGAGAAGAGATGGGCATAGATCAGCCCGAGCATGCCGTTCTGCACCATCTTGCGGACCTGGTCGCCGCGCAGCGCGTGCAGCTTCTCCTCCGCGACCATGCGGAAGCCGCGGTAGACGGCCGGCTCGCTGCCGGGCTGCTGGATCGTCACCTCGCCGTCGGTCAGCAGTTCGAGCCGGTCCATTTCCTCCATGAAGCCGCGCGTGCGGGCGATCGCCTGTTCGAACTGGCCGCAGAAATCGAGGATGCGCTTGGTCGTGTCGCTCGGCTGGTCGCCGTCGAACAACTTGTCCTCGGCGTCGGCGGCGACGAGGCCGGCGGTGTCGTCGAAGCACAGCGACAGCTCGGTCGCCTCCGGCCCCAGCTTGGCCAGCATGAACGGGTAGCGGCGGACGAAGGCGGGCAGATAGGCGCCGTCCTGCCAGCGGCCCTCGGCATCGACGAACAGGTTGAGCCCGTCGATCAGGCTGAGCAGCGCCAGCGGCGCCGGGTTGTCGCCAAGACCGAAGACGATCGGGAAGCTGCGCTGGGCGACGGCGAACTCGTCGACCGTCAGGGGAATCGCGTGCGTGGTGCGGGTGAAGCCGACCGTCTCGCTGCGGACCAGACCGTGGCCGGGGTGGAACTGGGTCGAGAGCGGCACGATCGACTTGTAGAACAGCGGCAGCTGCGACGCGGGAACGGAAGCCATGAGGACATACTTTCAGGGCGGTCCCCCCACGGGCCCGCGCGAGGGCCGCTGTTTAGGCACCGCGCCTGCCAGGCGCAAGCCGGGTCAGCCGACGATCTTGCCGGGGTTCATGATGCCGAGCGGATCGAGCGCGGCCTTGATCGCGCGCATCGCCGCCAGCCGGGCGGGGTCGGCAGTGCGGACGAGCTCGGCCGCCTTGACGCTGCCGATGCCATGTTCGGCGGCGATCGTCCCGCCGGCGGCGACGACGCGGTCGTTGACCGCGCGGGTGATCGCCGCCCCGTGCTCGGCGACCCAGGCGGCGCTGTCGCTGCCGGCGGGGGCGCGGACGTTATAGTGGAGATTGCCGTCGCCGAGGTGGCCGAAGGCAAGGACGCGGCTGCCCGGCCACGCCGCCTCGACCGCCGGCGTCGTCGCCGCGACGAAGGCCGGCAGCGCCGGCACCGGCACGGCGATGTCGTGCTTGACGGCGACGCCGTCGCGCCGTTCCGCCTCGGGCAGCGTCTCGCGCAGCCGCCACAGCGCCGCCGCCTGGGTGTCGGACTGGGCGACGACGGCATCGAGCGGGGCGGCGTTCGCCAAGACCTCGGCCAAAGCGTCGGCCAGCCGGCACGGCCGCGGCGCGGTCAGCTCGACCAGCACCTGCCACGGCGCCGCGACCGCCAGCGGCGGCCGCAGCCCCAGCCCCGCGACCAGCTCGACCCCGGCGAGCGGGATCAGCTCGAAACTCTCGACGATCGCCCAGCTCGCCGCGCAGCCGCTGCAGCAGCGCCAGCGCCGCCGCCGGCGACGCCAGGCCGACCCAGGCGACGGCCCGGTCGCGCGGTGCCGGCGCCAGGCGCAGCGCGACGCGGGTGACGATGCCGAGCGTCCCCTCCGCCCCGATCAGCAGCTGCTTGATGTCATAGCCGGCGGTGTCCTTGACCAGCGGCGACAGCTGATCGAGCACCGCCCCCGACGGCAGCACCGCCTCCAGCCCGGCAACGCGCGCGCGCATCGTGCCGTGGCGCAGCACCTGCACGCCCCCGGCGTTGGTCGCGACGAGGCCGCCGATCGTCGCCGAGCCCTTGGCCGCGAGATCGAGCGGGAAGACCATGCCGGCCGCCGCCGCGGCGGCGTGGACGTCGGCGAGCACCGCCCCGGCTTCGGCGACCAGGCTCTGGCCGGCGGTGTCGACCGGCGCGATCGCCGTCATGCGGGAAAGGCTGACGATCACGGCATCGCCGCGCGGCGAGGGCGTCGCCCCGCCGGCAAGCCCGGTATTACCCCCCTGGGGCACCAGCGGCACCCGTCCGGCGGCGGCGGCGGCGACGACGGCGGCGACCTCGGCCGTCGACCGCGGCCAGACGATCATCGCCGCCGCCCCGCGGACCCGGCCGCGCCAATCGACGAGATGCGGCGCCAGCACGTCGGCCGCGCTGCTCCAGCCATCGCCGACGGCGGCGCGGATCGCATCGTGAGCGGCGGTCATGGTCCCGTCCCTATCAGCGGGCGGCGGCGCGATCCACGGCCTTGACCGGCGCGGGCGGCGGCGGCACGTTCATCCGTCGTTCAACCCCGCGCCAGCAGGCGGGGCGCGGAGGCTTCAGCGAAGTGTGACAGTGATTGCGCGGCTTATCGGGATCGGCGGGATGCTGGCGTTGGGCGCAGCCGCGCCGCCGCCGGCGTTCGATCGCTCCGTCGCCGAGGTCCATGCGCGGCCGGGCCAGAGCGGGTTGACACCCGGCCTGGGCAACCGCGCCGCCCGCACCCGCTGCGTCGGCGTCAACCATGTCGCCGGGGCAGTGGTCTTCGGCGACCGCGCCGTCGAGCTGACCATGTCCGACCACAGCCGGTGGCGGATGAACTTCGCCGCCGCCTGTCCGGCGCTGAGCTTCTACCAGGGCTTCTACTACCGCCGCGCCGTCGCCGGGCGGCTGTGCGCCGGACGCGACGCCGTCATCTCGCGCGCCGGCGGCACCTGCCCGATCACCTCGATCGTCCGCGTCCGCCCCTGACGTTGCCCCCGGTGTGGCATTTAGGTCACGCCGGCGCGTTCGTTGTCGCCCCTTAACCAATTTGCCGCAGGCGACGCGTGGACAAGCGGGGTCGCGCCGGTTCACATAAGCGGCAACCACGCGCGACGTGGCCGGTGACCGGCGGACCAACGGCGGCACTGTCAATCTTTCTGGGGAGAAGATCATGCGCCTGCACGCCGTATCGCGGAATGCCCTGACCGGGGTGTCGTGCCTCGCCCTGCTCGCCGCCGCGCCGGCGCTGGCCCAGGCGGCGGCCGATGCGCCGGCCAACCCCGGGCAGCTGGCGACCACGGCCGGGACCGGCGGCTACAACGCTCTCGACGAGATCGTCGTCACCGCCCAGCGCACCTCGCAGAGCCTGCAGGACGTGCCGATCGCCGTCACCGCCTTCACCGCGCAGAGCCTGGCCGCGCAGCAGATCAACAATTCGTCCGACCTGCAGCTGACGCTGCCCAACATCACCTTCACCAAGGGCAATTTCACCACCGGCAACTTCACCATCCGCGGCGTCGGCGACCTGTGCGTCGGCGTGACCTGCGATTTCGGCGACCGCCATCCACGTCAACGACCTGCCGCTGTATCGGCACCCGCATCTTCGAGACCGACTTCTTCGACCTCGAGCGGGTCGAGGTGCTGCGCGGGCCGCAGGGTACGCTGTTCGGCCGCAACGCCACCGCCGGCGTCGTCAACTTCATCACCGCCAAGCCCGACCTCAAGGGCCTGCATGCCGCCGCCGAGGGCGAGTACGGCAACTACAACAGCTATCGCATCAAGGGCATGATCAACGTGCCGCTCGGCGACACGCTCGCCGTCCGCCTCGCCGGCACCTACCTCAACCGCAACGGCTATACCGAGAACCTGTACAACAACACGCGCATCGACGGCCGCGACGAATATTCGGTGCGCGGCTCGATCCGCTGGCGGCCGGAGCCGAACACGACCGTCGATCTCATGGGCTATTACTTCCATGAGAAGGACGATCGCCTGCGCAACCAGAAGCAGCAGTGCGACCGCGACCCGACCGGCGTGCTCGGCTGCCTTCCCGGCAGCCTGACGAACGCCTCGGGCCAGAACGGCGTGACCAACGCCAATGCGACGCTGGCCAGCATCTTTGCCTCGCAGCAGTTCCTCGGCGCGCCGGCGATCTTCGGGGCGCTGGCCCCGGCGCTGAAGCCGCTGGCGATCGCCAACCTGTACGGTCCCGACGCCTATTCCGGCGCGATCAACCCGCAGGATCCGCGGCAGGTCTACACCGCGTATCAGCCGCGCTACTTCGCCGACGAGATCAACGCCGAAGCCAAGATCGAGCATGACTTCGGCAAGTTCAAGCTCGACGTCTCGGGCCTGTACCAGCGCAACACTGTCGATTCCTCGCAGGATTACGACCTCGCCATCAACAATCCGGCCGGCTTCGTTCCGGGTCTGACGGTCGCCTCGATCTACGCCCAGGGCGGCGCCGGCGCGCTGTCGCCCGCCCTTGCGCCGTTCGCGGCGGGCCTGAGCCAGATCAAGCCGGCAGTCGCCGCGCTGATCCCCAACGGCCCGGGCGGCCCGTACTGCACCTCGTCGGTCTACGACACGACGGGGACCGGCGCGTTCGGCGGCCGCGCGACGTGCGGCGCGGTGCCGCTCAACTACGACCGTTCGATCCAGCGCAACGAGGGCTATACCGGCGAGGTCATCCTGACGTCGCAGCTCGACGGCAAGTTCAACTTCCTGGTCGGCGGCATCTACAACAGCTTCAAGACCAGCGAGAACAGCTATTACGTCAACGCCTTCGGCCTCGACTATGCGTCGGCGGTGCTCGGCCTTGCCGGGACACTCGGGGCAGCAGCTGGCCGGCAACGCCGACCTTCCCCGACAGCTACCGGGCGTCGCCCTACTACCGCAACAACACCGCCAACTATCTGCTGAAGTCGTACGGCATCTTCGGCGAGGCCTATCTCCAGGCGACCGACAAGCTCAAGCTGACCGTCGGCCTGCGCTACAACAACGACGACAAGACGGTCAGCGCGCGGACGACGCTGTTCCAGGACGCGCAGGGCAACGCTGTCCTGCTGCCGTACGGCTCGACCAACATCACCCAGGCCGTCGGCTACAACAATCTCGACTTCGATCCGACCACACGCCGGCAACCAGCTGTTCGAGATCGCCAGCGTCAGCTTCTACGAAGCTGACTGGGCGCGCCGTCGTCGACTACAAGATCACCGACGAGAACCTGCTGTATGCCTCCTATTCGCGCGGCTACAAGTCGGGCGGCATCAACCCGCCGCTGTCGCCGATCTTCACTGTCCCGGTTTCCTTCGCGCCGGAGTTCATCGACTCGTTCGAGGTCGGATCGAAGAACACCTTCCTCGACGGCCGCCTGCGCCTGAACCTCGCCGCCTTCTACTACAAGTACAAGGGCCTGCAGATCAGCCGCATCGTCGCCCGCACCGTCGGTCAACGACAACATCAACGCCAATATCTACGGCGTCGAGGCCGATACGGTGGTCGAGCCGATCCGTGCGCTCGCCTTCAACGCCAGCTTCAGCTACCTGAAGACCAGCGTGTCGGGTGACACCTTCTTCGCCAATCCGCGCGACTCCTCGGGCGGCCGCGGCGACGCGGTGATCATCAAGGACATCACGACCGCGGCCAACTGCGCCGTCGTGCCCGACGACGCCGGGCAATGCTCGCCGGGCTCAACGGCTTCGTCGGCGGCGATCAACGGCGGCCGATCGGCCTGCACGCGCCGACCGCCGTTCCCGGCTGGTCAGCGGCATCCAGGGCAGCACCACCGGCGCCTTTGGCATCTGCTCGGCGCTTGCCGGCGACGCGCGGCGACCGTCGGTGCGCTGTTCGGCGGCGTCAACGTCGTCAACGACGGCGTCAAGGTCAACGTCCGCGGCAACCAGCTGCCGCAGTCGCCGAAGTTCAAGGCCTCGGCGGGTGTCCAGTACACGATCGAGGCCGGCGACAGCGGCATCAACGTCGTGCCGCGCTTCGACATCGCGCTGACCGGCAACAGCACCGGCAGCATCTTCAACGACAATGCCGACCGCATCCCGGCCTATTACATCATGAACGCCCAGGTGCAGGTCAACGGCAAGGACGACCGCTGGTTCATCCGCGGCTTCATCCAGAACATCGCCAACAACAACGCGACGACCGGCCTGTACGTCACCGACCAGTCGTCGGGTCTGTTCACCAACATCTTCACGCTGGAGCCCCGGCGTTACGGCATCGCCGGCGGCGTCAAGTTCTAGGCCGCAACGACAGGCGAACGGGAGGGCGGGGAGCGATCCCCGCCCTCTTCCGTTGGGCGCGCATTGACTTTTACGCCAAAGTTTGAGCAAGCGCGCGCGGAGCACCGCCCGCCCGCGATCGTCGCGGGTCGCGCCGTCGCCCAGGGATTTGCATGAGCTTCGAAGCACTCGGCCTGTCGGAGGAACTGCTCCGCGCGGTCGAAGACAGTGGTTACACTACGCCCTCGCCGATCCAGGCGAGCGCCATTCCCAGCGTCCTGATGGGCCGCGACATCATCGGCGTGGCCCAGACCGGTACCGGCAAGACCGCGTCCTTTGTCCTGCCGATGATCGACATCCTCAGCCAGGGCCGCAGCCGGGCGCGGATGCCGCGGTCGCTGATCCTCGAACCGACGCGCGAGCTGGCGCAGCAGGTCAGCGAGAATTTCGTCAAATATGGCAAGTACCACAAGCTCAGCATGGCGCTGCTGATCGGCGGCGTGCAGATGGGCGACCAGGTTGCGGCGCTGGAGAAGGGCGTCGATGTCCTGATCGCCACGCCCGGGCGGCTGATGGACCTGTTCGGGCGCGGCAAGATCATGCTCAACGCCTGTGGCCTGCTGGTCATCGACGAGGCCGACCGGATGCTCGACATGGGCTTCATCCCCGATATCGAAGAGATCTGCCAGAAGCTGCCGACGCGCGGCAGACGCTGCTGTTCTCGGCGACGATGCCGGGGCCGATCAAGAAGCTCGCCGACCGCTTCATGGTCGATCCCAAGCAGATCGAGGTGGCGCGCCCGGCCTCGACCAACGCCTCGATCGCCCAGTTCATCGTCGAGACGACCACCCGCGGCAAGCGCGCGACGCTGCGGAAGCTGCTCGCCGATCCCGAGGTCAAGAACGCCATCGTCTTCTGCAACCGCAAGAAGGACGTGCGCGAGCTGGCCGACGTGCTCAAGAAGGCGGGGCTCAGCGCCGGCCAGATCCACGGCGACATGGAGCAGGCCGACCGCATCCGCGAGCTCGACCGCTTCAAGTCGGGCGCGATCCTCGTCCTCGTCGCCTCCGACGTCGCCGCGCGCGGGCTCGACGTGCCGGGCGTCAGCCACGTCATCAACTATGACGTGCCGCACCATGCCGAGGATTATGTCCACCGCATCGGCCGCACCGGCCGCGCCGGGCTGACCGGGATCGCCTATACGCTGTTCACGCCGGAGGAGGCCGACAACCTCCACGAGGTCGAGAAGCTGATCGGCCACAAGGTACCGCGCCACGGCGCCAGCGCCGCGGTCGCCGACGAGGTCGCCGAGGCCGCCGAGACCATCGCCGTGCCGGTCGACGCCCTGCCCGAGGAAGAGGCGGCGAAGGACGTCGACGCCGCCGACGCCCCGCGCAAGCGGCGCCGCCGCGGCGGCCGCGGGCGCACAGCCCGGTGCCGCGGACACGGCTGCCGACGCCCTCGACGCGGCCCCGGTCGCGGCCCGCCCGGTCGAGCCCGCCGCGCCGCGTACGGAGCCGCGCCGCGACCAGCCCCGTGACGTGCGCCCCGACCCCCGCCGTCAGGACGCGCCGCGTGCCGACGCCCACCGCGGCGAGCCGCGCCGGCACGACCCCCGCCGCGACGACCGCCGTCGCGACGACCGCGACGACGGCCCCAGCGTCGTCGGCTTCGGCAACGAGGTGCCCGCCTTCATGCTGGTCCGCGCCACCGCCTGACGCGCGCGCGGCCCGGGCCGACCGTAGCCGGCAGACTGACCGCCGCCGCCGGCCTCTCGCCAGATATGCGACGCCTAGACCGCCGGATAGCGCAGGCGACCGAGCAGCTGGGCGACGTCGGGCAGCCGTCCGCTCGCCGCGGTCACGCGCGCCTTGACCTTCTCGAACGTCATGATCCCGGCGATCCGCCGGTCGAGGAACGCCCAGGTGTCGGCGCGGCCGTCGCTCTCGTCGGCCAGCCAGTACAACAGCGTCGCGGCATAGACGCCGCCCAGGATCGCCCGCTTGCTATAGTGGTTGAAGTCGGTCGCGGTGTCGCCGCACGCGCGCCAGATGGCATCGGCGGTCGCCCAGGTCGTCCGCGAGGCTGTCGCCGGGTGCATCGCCAGCACGGCGACCGTGCGACGGACCGTCTCGCGCTCGTCCTCGGCCTGTTCGAGGCGCAGGCGGACGGCGCGCGTCACGCGCTCGCGCACCTTCGCCGGCGGCAGGTCGGCCAGCGCCGCGGTCATCCGCGCGTTGGCGAGGGCGGTATAGGCGACCGCCATCTCGATCGCCCCGCCGGGGAAGACCAGCGTCGCGACGTCGGGGTCGATCCCCGCGTCCGCCGCGCCGGCGGCGACGCTCGCCGCCGTCCAGCCGTCGAAGGCGACGTGCGGGACCATGGCGGCGACCAGTCGTGGGCGGAGTTCGTCGAGGGTTTCGTCGGTCATCGCCGCTGTCTAGCGCGGCCGCGGCAGCGACACTAGCGCGCTGGCGTCGCGGCGGGGCGGCCCCTATCTCCCGGCCATGGATGACGCGAACACCTTCGGCGGCCGGCTGGCGCGCTACGCCCGCGTCGGCGGCACCGGCGTCGGGTTGGCGGCGCGTTTCGCCGGCGCCCGCCTGACCGGCGGCGGCGACGCCGACACGGCTGCGGCGCAGCTGCGCGTCGCGCTCGGTGGCCTCAAGGGCCCGGTGATGAAGATCGCGCAGATCCTGTCGACGGTGCCCGGCGCCGTGCCCGAGGCCTTCGCCCGCGAACTCGGCCAGTTGCAGGCCGACGCGCCGGCGATGGGCTGGCCGTTCGTCAAGCGGCGGATGAAGGCCGAGCTCGGCCCGGACTGGGAGGCGAAGTTCGCCCGCTTCGAGCACGAGGCCGCCGCCGCCGCCAGCCTCGGCCAGGTCCACCGCGCGCAGAGCCACGACGGCCGCGCGCTGGCCTGCAAGCTGCAATATCCCGACATGGCCAGTGCGGTCGAAGCCGACCTCGGCCAACTGGACGTTCTGTTCGGCCTCTACCGCCAGTTCGACCGCTCGATCGACACCGGCCTGATCCGCGGCGAGCTGGCCGACCGGCTGCGCGAGGAGCTCGACTATACCCGCGAGGCGAAGCACCTGGCGCTGTACCGCGAGATGCTGGCCGGGCAGCCAGCGGTCTGCCTGCCCGAGGTCCTGCCCGAGCTGTCGACCGCGCGGCTGCTGACGATGACCTGGCTGACCGGCAAGCCGCTGCTCACCTTCCGCGATTCCTCGCAGGACGATCGCAACCGGATCGCCGAGACGCTGTTCCGCGCCTGGTATTGGCCGCTCCATCATTATGGCGTGATCCACGGCGATCCCCACCTCGGCAACTACCAGGTGCGCGACGGTACGGTGTCGGGCGAATGGGGCCTCAACCTGCTCGATTTCGGCTGCATCCGCGTCTTCCCGCCGCGCTTCATCGGCGGCGTCGTCGACCTGTTCCACGCCCTGGAGCGCGGCGACCAAGCGCTGGCGGTCGACGCCTTCGAGCGCTGGGGCTTCACCGGCCTCAGCCACGAGATCATCGACACGCTGCTGATCTGGGCGAAGTTCCTCTACGGGCCGCTGCTCGACGACCGCGTCCGCCGCATCGACGACGAGGGCCGCCCGGTCGATTACGGCCGCGAGACGGCGCAGAAGGTCCACCGCCGGCTCAAGGAGCTCGGCACCGTCACCGTGCCGAGCGAGTTCGTCTTCATGGACCGCGCGGCGATCGGCCTCGGCGGCGTGTTCATGCACCTGAGGGCCGAGCTCAACTGGCACCGACTGTTCAGCGAGATGATCGACGGCTACGACGACGCCGAACTGGCGGCGCGGCAGAACGCCGCTCTCGCCCGCGCCGGCCTCGGCGCGACGGCGAGCGGGATCGCTGAACGATCTTGGTCGCAGCAACTTGCCGCCGCGCGGCGGTCAGCTACTGAGGCGCGCACGCCCGTGCGAGGATCCTGAACCATGGCCGACGACCCCGACGCCGCGACGCCGCAGGCCAACGTGCCCAACGTCCGCTTCTACCACAGCTTCATCGGCCTGCTGAAAGGCGCGATCGTCGCCCTTGCCTTGCTGCTGATCGCTCTGGCAGTGTTCCTCGTCCGCTAAACGAGGACAGGGGGGATCATGCGGATCGGGGTATTGCGCGAGACGGCCGACGCCGAACGGCGGGTCGCCGCGACTCCCGAAACGGTCAAGAAACTGATCGCGCTCGGCGCCAGCGTCGCCGTCGAAGCCGGCGCCGGCGCGGGCGCGAACATCGCCGACGCCGCCTTCGCCGATGCCGGCGCCAGCGTCGGCGACCGCGCCGCGACGGTCGCCGGCAGCGACCTGATCCTCGCCGTGCAGACGCCCGACGCCGCCGACCTGCCCGGGATCACGGCCGGCGCCATGCTCGCCGGCATCGTCGCGCCCTTCGCCAACCGGCCGCGGACCGACGGCTATGCCGCCGCCGGCATCACGGCGATGGCGATGGAGCTGATGCCGCGCATCACCCGCGCGCAGTCGATGGACGTGCTGTCAGTCGCAGTCGAACCTGGCGGGCTACAAGGCGGTGATCGACGCGGCCGAAGCCTATGGCCGCGCCTTCCCGATGATGATGACGGCCGCCGGCACGATCAGCGCCGCGCGCGTCTTCGTCATGGGCGTCGGCGTCGCCGGGCTGCAGGCGATCGCCACCGCCCGGCGCCTGGGGGCGCTGGTCAGCGCCACCGACGTCCGCGCCGCGACCAAGGAGCAGATCGAATCCTCGGCGCCAAGGCGATCTTCGTCGACAGCGTCAAGGGCATCGAGGGCGAAGGCACCGGCGGCTATGCCACGGAAATGTCAGACGAATACAAGGCGGCGCAGGCGGCGCTGGTCTCAGCCACATCGCCAAGCAGGACATCGTCATCACCACCGCGCTGATCCCCGGCCGCCCCGCGCCGCGGCTGGTCAGCGACGCGCAGATCGCGTCGATGCGCGCCGGCTCGGTCATCGTCGATCTGGCGGTCGAGAGCGGCGGCAATGTCGAGGGCTCCGCCCCGGCGAAATCGTCGAGGCGCACGGCGTCAAGATCATCGGCCATAGCAACGTGCCCAGCCGCATGGCCGCCGACGCCAGCGCGCTCTACGCCCGCAACCTGTACAACTTCATCGCCGCCTTCTGGGACAAGGACGCGGGGCTGAAGTTCGCCGAGGACGACGAGATCGTGAAGGGCGTGACGCCTGACGCGGGGCGGCGCCGTGGTGCACGAGCGGCTGGTGGCATGAAAGCTCAGATTGTCGTGCTTGCCATCGCGGCGATGGCGATGCCGGCCGCCGCGGGCGAGCCGACGCTGGCGTCGACGTGGCAGATCGTGGCGCAGGCTACCGACGCGAGCCCGCGCACGGCAAGGTCCGGCGACATGCTTTGGCAACAACCGCTCGTGGCAGCGCAGGTAGCGGTTCTCAGTGGCGACGCCGCTGATCCAAAGGGCAAGATCCTGCTGCCGTCGGGCACGCAGCTGATGAAGATGGCGTCCGGCGATGCGGAAGTATTCTGCGATCTAAACCCACGCAAGGCCGGGGCGGCCGAGATGATGCTGCTCGGCAGCCTTGGTGAAACGGCAACCTGCTTGGTCGATCGCGACCACGACGGTCGCCTGGACGGACACTTCACCAAAAAAGTGCAGTACGAAGGCGTGCCGATTATTCGCGGCGGCTATCCAGCCGATCCCGAGGCGATCACACCGACCAGCTTCACGATCGGCGACACGGCCGGGAGCAGCGAGCGATTACGTGGTCGGCGTCAAGTTCGTCGGGCGTGGCATCGCTGATGGACCACTGAACTTCCAGATCGTATTTGGCCGCCCCGGCAAGTTCAGCGCGGTGACCAAGCTTATCCAGATCTCGGGTGCGAACCTACCGGCGACGCTTGCGGTGCTCGGAAGCTCGGTAACGCTGCTGTCGTACGCGCGTGCCGACGGGCTACAGTATCGCGTCGATGCGCCGATGCCCAGGCAGCCGTTTTCAGTCCTGCGCTCGCTCACTTTGAGGTGACGTCATGGAACACCTGATCCCGCAGCTGTCGATCTTCGTCCTCGCCTGCTTCGTCGGCTATTACGTCGTGTGGAGCGTGACGCCGGCGCTGCACACGCCGCTGATGGCGGTGACCAACGCCATCTCGAGCGTCATCATCGTCGGCGCGCTGGTCGCCGCGTCGGCCGCGACCGGGGGCAGCGAGATCTCGCGCTGGCTCGGGCTGGGCGCGGTGGTGCTCGCCAGCGTCAACATCTTCGGCGGCTTCGCGGTCACGCAGCGGATGCTCGGCATGTACAAGAAGAAGGAGCGCAAGGCTCCGGCGGCGGCCAAGTGAACGCGCTCGGGGGGCATGACCAGTGACTGAAGCCATCGCCACCACCCCGTCCTGGGTGCTGCTCGCCTATCTCGTCGCCGGCGTCCTGTTCATCCTCGCGCTGCGCGGCCTGTCGAGCCCGGAGACCAGCCAGCAGGGCAACCGCTTCGGCATGATCGGCATGGTCATCGCGGTCGCGACGACGCTGATCGTCCACGGCGTCGGCCTGCCGCTGATCGTCGGCGCGGTCGCGATCGGCGGCGGCATCGGCTTCGTCATCGCCCGGCGCATCGCGATGACGGCGATGCCGCAGCTCGTCGCCGGCTTCCACAGCCTCGTCGGCCTCGCCGCGGTGCTGGTGGCGATCGCCGCCTACCTCAATCCCGGCGCCTTCGGCATCCTCGACGGCGACGACATCGCCACCGGCAGCAAGATCGAGATGGGCCTGGGCGTCGCCATCGGTGCGATCACCTTCAGCGGCTCGATCATCGCCTTCCTCAAGCTGAACGGCAACATGGGCGGCGCGCCGATCCTGCTGCCGGGCCGCCACATCATCAACATCGCCTTGCTGCTCGCCATGCTGGTGCTGGTCGGCGTCTTCTCGCTCGGCACGCCGGCGCTGTTCGCGGCGATCGTCGTCATGAGCCTGGCGCTCGGCTTCCTGCTCATCATCCCGATCGGCGGCGCCGACATGCCGGTCGTCGTGTCGATGCTCAACAGCTATTCCGGCTGGGCGGCGGCGGCGATGGGCTTCACGCTGCAGAACACGGCGATGATCATCACCGGCGCGCTGGTCGGCTCGTCGGGCGCGATCCTGTCGTACATCATGTGCAAGGCGATGAACCGCAGCTTCATCAGCGTCATCGCCGGCGGCTTCGGCGGCGACGCTGGCGGTCCGGCCGGCGCCAGCGGCCCGGCCAAGGCCGTACAAGCGCGGCTCGGCCGAGGACGCCGCCTTCGTCATGAAGAACGCCGAGAGCGTCATCATCGTGCCGGGCTACGGCATGGCGGTCAGCCAGGCGCAGCACGCGCTGCGCGAGATGGGCGACCTGCTCAAGAAGGAAGGCGTCAGCGTCAAATACGCGATCCACCCGGTCGCCGGTCGCATGCCGGGGCACATGAACGTCCTGCTCGCCGAGGCCAACGTCCCCTATGACGAGGTGTTCGAGCTGGAGGACATCAACGGCGAGTTCGCCCAGGCCGACGTCGCCTTCGTCATCGGCGCCAACGACGTCACCAACCCGCCGGCCAAGACCGACAAGACCAGCGCCGATCTACGGCATGCCGGTGCTCGACGTCGAGAAGGCCAAGACGACCTTGTTCGTCAAGCGCAGCATGGGCGGCGCGGGCTATGCCGGCGTCGACAACCCGGTGTTCTACATGGACAACACCATGATGCTGCTCGCCGACGCCAAGAAGATGGTCGAGAGCATCAACAAGGAGCTCGGCTGATGCGCGTCCCTGCTCTCGCCGCACTGCTGCTCGTCGCCGGCTGCGCCCATGGCGGCATGGCCGGGGCGACACACGACGCCCCGCCGCAGGTCACGGCGACGACGCAGCTGCTCGGCGCCAACGGCGAACTGCGCGGCACGGCCACGCTGACGCAGCGGGCGGACGGGACGCAGGTGCAGGCGCGCGTCGAAGGTCTGCCGGCCGGCACCTACGCCATCCACCTGCACAGCGTCGGCAAGTGCGAGGGGCCGAAGTTCGCCAGCGCCGGCGGCCACTTCAATCCGACGATGAAGATGCACGGGCGCGACAACCCGATGGGCGCGCACCTCGGCGACCTGCCGAACGTCGAGGTCGGCAAAGGCGGCACCGGCAGCATCGACGTCACCATCGCCGGGCTGACGCTGACCGGCGGCGCGACGCCCCTGCTCGACGCCGACGGCGCCGCGGTCGTAGTCCACGCCGGCCCCGACGACTACAAGACCGACCCCAGCGGCAACAGCGGCGACCGCATCGCCTGCGGTACGCTGGCCGCGCGCTAGCCGGGCGGCATCGGCGAGGCCGGACTGCCCGACGCTGACGAGCGCCAGCCGCACGGGCCCAGCCGCGCGGGCGAAGCCGTCGAAGTCCTTTTCCGCTCTGCGGCAGGGGATCGCGCCGGGCGAGATCGGCGGCTCGGCCCCGGTCGTTGGGCGACGCGTAGCGGGCCGGCGCGCCGCGCCTCCCGATCGGTTCAATCCGTGCTTCGACCGCACCTCCCGGCGGAGGTCACTGGTGCCCTGGAATGGACTCGAACCATCACATCGTTGCCAATACCAGCACCTGAAGCTGGCGCGTCTACCAATTCCGCCACCAGGGCACGGTGAGCCGAGTGCGGCGACGTAGAGGGGGGGTCGCCGGTTGTCAACGCCTTCGTGATCGGCCATGACCCGGTCCGCGAAAGCGATCGTGGAGCGGGAATGGACGGCAATCTCAGGGACCGGCTGGTCGTCGTCGTCGGCGGCTCGGGTTTCCTCGGCCGCTACCTCGTGCAGGAGCTGGCCCAGGCGCACGCGCGCATCCGCGTCGTCGTCCGCTCGCCCGAACGCGCCAATTTTCTGAAGCCTCTGGGCGGGCTCGGCCAGATCGAGATCGTCGCCGGCGACGTCACCCGTCCGGCGAGCATCGCCGCGGCGTTCGCCCACGCCCACGCCGGCGTCAACCTCGTCGGCATCCTCGACGAACGCGGTGGGCAGAAGTTCGACGCCGTCCAGGCTTCCGGTGCGGCGACCGTTGCCGGCGCCGCGGCGGCAGCGGGCGTCGCCGCCTTCGTCCAGGTTTCGGCGATCGGCGCCGACGCCGGCAGCGGCGCCGACTATGCCCGGACCAAGGCGGCAGGCGAGGCGGCGGTGACCAACGTCCTGCCGCACGCGACGATCCTGCGCCCCTCGGTCGTGTTCGGCCCCGAGGACCAGTTCCTCAACCGCTTCGCCGCCCTCGCCCGCCAGCTGCCGGTCGTCCCGGTGATCGCCGGGGACACGCGCTTCCAGCCCGTCTACGTCGTCGACGTCGCCCGGGCGATCGTCGCCGCGCTGGCGACGCCGGCGACCTATGGCGGCAAGACCTTCGAGCTCGGCGGCCCGCGCGTCTATGCCTTCCGCGACATCATCGCCTGGATCCTGGGCGAGATCCGCTCGACCAAACGCCTTGTCGAGGTGCCGTCGGCCGCGGCGCGCCTGATGGGCCAGGCCGGCGACATCCTGCCGTTCGTGCCGATGACCAGCGGCCAGTTCATCATGCTGCAGTCCGACAATGTCGCGCAGCCGCCCGGCCTCGCCGCCTTCGGCATCGACCCGACGCCGGTCGAGGCGGTCGCGCCCGCCTATCTCGAACGCTATCGCACCGCGGGGCGGTGGCATCGCGACGTGGAGACCGGCAAGTGACCTTTCTCGCCGCCGCCGGCGCGCACAACCTGATCGACGTCATCATCCTCGGCATCGTCGAGGGCGTCACCGAGTTCCTGCCGGTGTCGTCGACCGGGCACCTGATCCTGGCGACGCGACTGCTGGGCTTCGACCCCGATGCGTGGAAGCTGTTCAACGTCGTCATCCAGCTCGGCGCGATCCTGGCCATCGTCGTCCTGTACTGGCGGACCTTCGCCGCCGTGCTCGCCGGCCTCGTCGCGCGGCGCCGCGACGCGCTTCGCTTCGTCCGCAACGTCGTCCTCGGCTTCCTCCCGGCCGGGGTGATCGGCCTTGCCCTGCACAAGCAGATCGAGGCGCTGCTCGGCCGCGCCGAGGTCGTCGCCGTCGCGCTCATCGTCGGCGGCGTCGCCATCCTGATCATCGAACGGCTGGCCAAGCGCGCGACGGTGCACGGTGTCGCGGCGATCCCTATGCGGACCGCGCTCGGCATCGGCTTGGCCCAGTGCCTGGCCATGGTGCCCGGCGTCAGCCGGTCGGGGGCGACGATCATGGGGGCGCTGAGCCTGGGCGTCGAGCGGCGCACCGCAGCCGAGTTCAGCTTCTTCCTCGCCATCCCGACGATGCTCGGCGCGACCGTGCTCGAACTGTGGAAGAACCGTGGCCTGCTGAACCCCGGCGAGGTCCACGACATCGCCATCGGCTTCGTCGTCGCCTTCGTCGTCGCCGTCATCGTCGTGCGCGCCTTCGTCGCGGTCATCAGCCGCTACGGCTTCGCGCCCTTCGCCTGGTACCGGATCGTTGCGGGGGCGGTGGCGCTGGCGTGGATCTACGCCGGCTGACTGCGCTGGACTTGCGCGGCCGGCGCGCCCATCTCTCGGCCATGGCCGTGCCGCTCCCCCGCCCGCTGATCGACCCGTTCGGGCGGCGGATCGACTATCTGCGGATCTCGGTGACCGACCGCTGCGACTTCCGCTGCGTCTACTGCATGGCCGAGGCGATGACCTTCCTGCCGCGCGCGGAGGTGCTGAGCCTCGAGGAGATCGACCGGCTGGCCAGCGCCTTCGTCGCCCGCGGCACGCGCAAGCTGCGGCTGACCGGCGGCGAGCCGCTCGTCCGGCGCGGCGTGATCGAGCTGGTCCACAATCTCGCGCGGCACCTGGGGCACGGCCTCGACGAACTGACCATGACGACCAACGGCTCGCAGCTGGCGCGCTTCGCCGGCGGCCTCGCCGCCGCCGGCATGCGGCGGATCAACGTCAGCCTCGACACGCTCGACCCGGCGAAGTTCGCCCGCATCACCCGCCGGGGCCGCCTGCCGCAGGTGCTCGACGGCATCGCCGCGGCGCGCGACGGCGGGACTGCGCGTCAAGATCAACATGGTCGCGCTGAAGGGCGTCAACGACGACGAGATCGAGCCGATGCTGGCGTGGTCGCGGCGCGCAGGGCCACGACCTCGTCCTGATCGAGACGATGCCGCTCGGCGCGATCGACGAGGACCGCGTCGACCGCTACCTGCCGCTGTCGGCGGTGCGGCGCGACCTCGAACGACGCTGGACGCTGACCGATCTGCCCGATTCGACCGGCGGCCCGGCACGCTACGTCCGCGGTCGAGGAGACGGGGCAGCGGCTCGGCTTCATCACCCCGCTGACCCATAATTTCTGCGAAAGCTGCAACCGCGTCCGCCTGACCGCGACCGGGCAGCTGTACCTGTGCCTGGGCCAGGACGACGCGCTCGACTTCCGCGACGCGTTGCGCGGCGGCCTCGACGATGCCGGGCTCGACGCGCTGATCGACCGCGCGCTGCTGATCAAGCCGAAGGGCCACGATTTCGTCATCGATCGCGCCCACCGCGCGCCCGCCGTCGCCCGCCACATGAGCGTGACCGGCGGATGACGCTGCGCATGGCGCTGCTGGTCTCGCCGACGGCGCAGGCGCAGGCTGCGGCCGAGCTGCTGCGCCCGTGCTACGACTGGCACGCGGTGCGCGAGGCGGACGTCGTCGTCGCGCTGGGCGGCGACGGCTTCCTGCTGCAGACGCTGCACGCGGCGCTGAACGCGCGCCAGCCGCGCCCGGTGTTCGGCATGAACCTCGGCACGGTCGGCTTCCTGATGAACGAATGCCGCGTCGAGGAGCTGCCGCAGCGGCTGGCGGCGGCGCGCAGCTTTGCCCTGCACCCGCTGAGCATGACGGCGCGCACCGTCGCCGGCGCGGTCACGGTCTCGCCGGCGATCAACGAGGTCTCGCTGCTGCGCGAAACCCGCCAGGCCGCCAAGCTCGAGATCAGCGTCGACGGCCGGTGCGGCTGCCCGAGATCGCCTGCGACGGCATCCTGGTCGCCACGCCGGCGGGGTCGACCGCCTATAATCTGTCGGCCAACGGCCCGATCCTGCCGCTGCAGGCCGACCTGCTGGCGCTGACGCCGATCAGCCCGTTCCGCCCGCGGCGCTGGCGCGGAGCGATGCTGCCGCAGACGTCGGTCATCGACTTCCGCGTCCTCGAGGCGCCCAAGCGCCCGGTCAGCGCGGTGGCCGACCAGATCGAGGTCCGCGACATCGCCCATGTCCGCGTCGTCAGCGACAAGTCGGTCACGCTCGACCTGCTGTTCGACCCTGGCCACGCGCTCGACGACCGCATCTTCAGCGAGCAGTTCGAAAGCTAGGGCCTTGCCCCCCTTCGGGGGCGCGGCTATAGCCCGCCGCTATTCCTCGGTAGCTCAGCGGTAGAGCATCCGACTGTTAATCGGATGGTCGCAGGTTCGAATCCTGCCCGGGGAGCCACCGCTCACATCGCCTGCCACCGCGCGGCGCCGCGCTCGCGCCGTTGGACGGTGCCGTCGTCGTCCAGCGCGAACAGGTGCACCCAGCCGTTGTCGACCAGGTCGCGGATGCCCTCGTGCGCCGCCAGCACCGCGTCGATGGCGGCGGTCGGCGCGGCGATCACCGCCGTCAGCCGCAGCGGCTCGTGGACGAAATCGCGGCCGTCGTGGAGCGACTGCAGCGGCAGCCCCGCCTTGAGGTCGCCGGCATTGCCCTCCAGCACGCCGACCGTGCCGACGACGTTGTGCAGCACCTTGTCGCCCGCGCCGAAGGCGGCATTGTCGACCGTCGAGCCGTAATATTGCAGGTTGATCCAGCTGGCGACGACCAGCGGCGCGGTCAGGATCGCCGCCAGCGTGGCGAAGCCGGCATCGGTCCGCCAGTCGTAGCCGTGGAGGAACACCCGGCCGCCGAGGTCGCGCCCGCGCGTGGCGGCGCGCGGCGCGGCGATGAAGGCGGCACAGCCGGCCAGACCCCATTCGGGCCGCACCTGGCTCCAGTCGCGGGCGCGGGCGCGGATCGCCCCGTCGGCGGCGGCGGGATCGAGGCCGAGGCGCGGCGCCCGCGCGCGCCGGGCGCGGCGGCCGGCGTCGGCCAGCCAGCCGCGCAGACGGGCAAGGTCGGCGGCATGGCTCGCCGGCACCTCGTCGGTGTCGAACAGCGCCACGTCGTCGGTCGTCGTGTCGTGCAGCGCCGGCACGAACCAGCTGTCGGCCGGCACGTCGATCCCCCGTCCGCGCAGGCCGTCCCGGACGGCGGCGTCGTTGAGGATCGCGGCGGCGACGCGGGCATTGGCCTCGCCGGTGTGGCCGCCGCAGGCGCCGCAGTCGAGCCCGGCGGCGTGCGGGTTGTTGACCGTCGTGGCGCCATGCCCGGCCAGCAGCACCAGCCGGGCGAAGCCGGTCGTCAGCGACATCGCCCGCAGCACCGCCTCGGCCATGTCGACGCGCTCGACGGGATCGAAGCCGGTGGGCCGGCCGTGGTGGCGTTCGTGGGCGAGATGCGGCTTCAGCCGGCCGACGACGTCGCGGCTCAGCCCGTCGGACCGTGGGTGGGCGACCGGGCGTGTCAGCGCCAGCGCGTCGCCGGCGAGCTTCGGCGCGTACAGCCAGCCGGCGGTCTCGACGAAGCTGAACGACGACACCGCCGACGCCTTGAACGCCTTCCACGCCTTGAACACGCGGCGGCGCAGGCGGCGGAGCCGCAGCACCGCGCCTTCGGCGGCGGCATCGGCACCGGCGACGCCCTCGCGGACGACGAAGCGGGGGGTCAGCAGCACCGGGCACTGCGCCTGCCCGCGCGTCTGGCCGATCGGCACATAATCGATCGGGAAGCCGAAGAAGCCGGCGAAGCCGGTCGTCTCCGCCGCCGGGCAGGCCGCCTCCAGCGCCCGGCGGAACGGTTCGGAGCGGACGTCGATGCAGAAAGCGGCGGTCAGCGGCGGGCGGCCGGCGGCGAGCGGCTCGGGCCCGCGGCCGAGCGCGGCGAACAGGGCCCGCTGGTAGCGGTCCTCGGCGGTGGCGAGCAGCGCCAGCCCATGCACCACCGCCGGATCGGGCCCGGCATCGGCGGTCGGCCGCGCGGCGCGCCGCATCGCCGCACGCCAGGCGTCGTCGACCGCCGGCTCGGCCCGGGCGCGGAACAGGGCATGGCCCCAGACGACGCGGACCGCCAGCAGGTCGACCAGGCTGTCGTCGCGCCCGCCGTGCAGCGCCGCGGTCCACGCCTTCTGCCGCGCGAAGGCGGCCCAGCCGCGGATGTCGAACAGGGCGCGGAACAGATAGTCGGCGACGAGGTCGGGCGGAATGCCGAGGTCGGCGACGACGGCGGCGATCGCCGCGCGCGGGTCGGCGGGCGCGGCGGCAACGGTCGCGCGGAAGCCGCGGACGCCGCGCACCTCGGCGTTCAGGTCGGCGACCATGGCCGCGCGCCAGCCGGCATAAAGGCCGAGCCGCCGCGACGGCGCCTGCCACACGGCCTGGCCCTCGTCGAAATAGGCCGCGCACCAGCGGGCGATCTCGTCGACCATGAAGCCGGTCAGCGACGCCTCGCGGTCGCCGCCGGCCAGCGCGTCGAGCACCTCGGCGACGGTGGCGATCGCCGCCGGCGGCGGCGCCGGCACCGGCTGCGGCAGCATCGTCACCCGTGCCACCCGTCGATAAGTCGCGCATGCCGCCTCGAACGGCTCGCCGGCGAAGCCGAGGAAGGGATTGACCGCGACGAAGCTGCGCAGCGGCCACACCGGGGCGATACGGGCGCAGGCGCGGTCGATGGCGGCGTCGAGCGTGTCGGCGGCCGGCGCGTCGATCAGGTCGAGGGTCATGCTCCGGCTCCTTCGCCGCCGCGCGGCGGGTTCGGCCACAGCCGCAGCAGCCAGCGGTTGGTCAGCGTGTTGAGGTAGAGGCCGTTGGCGACGTGGGCGTGGAGCGCGCGCCAGCGCGGCCCGTCGACATGGCCGACGGCGATGACCTGGAACACGGTCAGCGCGGCGAAGGCGGCGATGACGGCGACCGCCAGCGCGAGGTCGAGCGGCCCGGCGGCGCGCGGATGCAGCGGCAGAGCGGCGGCGAACAGCCGCTCGCTGCCGGCCTGCAGCGCGAAATAAGCCGTCGCCAGCAACGCCGCCAGCAGGCCGGCGCGCAGGACGACGAACCCGCTCGGCCGCGCATCGACCGCCTGGGCGAGCAGCTGCGTCAGGCCGAGCAGCAGCACCGCGCCGAGCACGACGACCCCCGGCGACCCGGACAGCGTCACGCCGAACAGGCGCGCGGCGGCGAGCGTCAGCAGCAGCGCCGCAGCGACGGCGATGGCCAGCCGTGCCGGGTGCGGCCGCTCGCCGGCAGCGGGCGTCCAGGCGGCGCGGGCCAGCTCGACGGCGCTGCCCGAGCTGAGGAAGGCATGCGCCTTGTACAGCGAATGGGCGACGATATGGACGATCGCCGCGCCGTAGGCGCCGAGCCCGCATTCGAGCATCATGAAGCCCATCTGCGCGACGGTGGAGTAGGCCAGGCCGGCCTTGATCGAGGTCTGGGTCAGCAGGACCAGCGAGCCGAACACCGCCGTCGCCGCGCCGACGACGGCGAGCAGGGCCAGCGCCGCCGGCACCTGGTCGAGGATCGGCGACAGGCGCAGGACGACGAAGCCGCCCCCGTTGATGATGCCGGCGTGGAGCAGGGCCGACACCGGCGTCGGCGTCTCCATCACCTCGAGCAGCCAGCCGTGGGTCGGCAGCTGCGCCGACTTGAGCAGCGCCGCCAGCGCGACGAGGACCGCCGCCGCCGCAACGCCGCCCGGCAGGCCGGCGCTGCGCCACTCGCCGGCGCGGGCGAACAGGACAGCATAGTCGAGGCTGCCGGCGGCGTGGTAGAGCAGGATGGCGGCCGCGAGCAGGGCGAGGTCGGCGGCACGGCTGACGATCAGGTTCTTGCGCGCGCAGAGCACCGCGGCCGGGCGGTGGCGGTAGAAGGTCAACAGCCGGCGCAGGCCGACGCCGGTCGCCAGCCAGGCGACGCCGGTGACGGCGAGATTGCCCGAAACGACCATCGCCAGCACCGCCGCCAGCGTCAGCGCCAGCGTCCGCACGAACGCCCCCTGCCGCGGGTCGCCGGCGAGATAGTTGCGGCTGTAGCGCAGGACGACCGCGCCGACGAAGCCGACCAGCGCCAGCATGACCGCAGCCAGCGCGTCGAGATCGGTGCCGGCGGCGCTGCCGGGCGCGACAAAGACCAGCGCCGCCGACGCCAGCCCCAACAGCGCCGCCGCTGCCGCCGCGTCCGCCAGCCGGCGCGGATCGGCAGCGGCGAGGCGCCCGGGCACGATGCCGACAAGCGCCAGGGCCAGGGGGCCGGTCCAGATCAGCCAGGGAAGAAGCATCGATGTCGCTCCGGGTGCAGAACGACCATCGATTTAGGCGGCCGGCGAGCGACTAGAAAATACAATGTTTCGACGATATGGTTCGATGGAAGCGAACGATGGCCGATCTCAATTATCATCACCTCAAGCTGTTCCGCGCCGTCGCCCGCGACGGCTCGCTGACCCGCGCGGCGGCGCGGCTCAACCTGTCGCAGTCGGCGGTATCGTCGCAGCTGGCCAAGCTCGAGGCGGCGCTCGGCCACCCGCTGTTCCAGCGCATCGGCCGTCGGCTTGAATTGACCGAGGCCGGACGCATCGCCCTCGACTATGCCGACACCGCCTTCGCCGCCGGCGACGAGCTGGTGCAGACGCTCGCTGGCCGCCCACGCGGCCAGCGCCAGCCGCTGCGGGTCGGCGCGCTGACCACCCTGTCGCGCAACTTTCAGATCGAATTCCTGCGGCCGCTGCTCGGGCGCGACGACGTCGACCTGATCCTGCGGTCGGGGAGCATGCGCGAACTGCTCGCCGGCCTCGCGGCGCACACGCTCGATGTCGTCCTGACCAATGCCGCAGTGCGCCGCGACGTCGCCGGCGACCTCCACAGCCACCTGCTCGAGACCCAGCCGGTCAGCCTCGTCGGACCGGCAACCGACGTCCCCTTGCCCTTCCCGGGGGCGCTGGCGACGATGCCGGTGATCCTGCCCAGCCTCGACAGCGACCTGCGCGTCGCCTTCGACCGCGAGCTGGCGCTCGCCGGCATCCAGCCGCTGATCGTCGCCGAAGTCGACGACATGGCACTGCTGCGCCTGCTGGCGCGCGAGAGCGGCGCCCTCGCCCTCGTCCCGCCGATCGTCGTCCAGGACGAACTGCGCGCCGGGACGCTGGTCGAGCACCACCGGCTGACCGGCGTCGAGGAGAGCTTCTATGCCGTCGTGCAGCAGCGGCGTTTCCCCAACCCGCTGCTGCGCGACCTGCTGCCGGGCTAGGCGCTACGGCTGGCCCTTGCCGCCGCCGGCGCCGAAGACGTTGCCGGTGGTGTAGCTGCCGTCGTCCTCGGCCAGGCGGACGAAAATGCCGGCGAGTTCGACTGGCTGGCCGGGGCGCTTGCCCGGCGTGTCCGAACCGAACGTCTGCTGCTTCTGCGGGCTCGCCCCGCCGCTGATCTGCAGCGGCGTCCAGATCGGCCCCGGGGCGACGCCGCAGACGCGGATGCCCTTGGGCGCCAGCTGCTTGGCCAGGCTCTTGACGTAGTTCATCGTCGCCGCCTTGGTCTGGGCATAGTCGTACAGGTCTTCCGACGGGTCATAGGCCTGTTCCGACGTCGTGCCGATGATGACGGCACCGGCCGGCAGGTGCGGCAGCGCGGCCTTGATGATGTGGAACGGCGCGTAGATGTTGGTCTTCATCGTCGCATCGAAATCCTCGTCGCTGATGTCGAGGATCGAGGCGTGCGCCTGCTGCCGCCCGGCATTGTTGACGAGGATGTCGAGCCCGCCGAGCCCCTTGACCGCGTCCGCCACCAGCCGGCGGCAGAAAGCGGCGTCGCGCAGATCGCCGGGGATGGCGACGGCCTTGCGCCCGGCCTGCCGGATCAGGTCGACGACCTCGCGCGCGTCGGGCTCCTCGGTCGGGTAATAGTTGATCGCGACGTCGGCGCCCTCGCGGGCATAGGCGATCGCCGCCGCCCGGCCGATGCCCGAATCGCCGCCGGTGATCAGCGCCTTGCGCCCGAGCAGGCGGCCGGTGCCCTTGTAGCTGAGCTCGCCGTGATCGGGCTTGGGGTCCATCTTGCTGGCGAGGCCCGGCCACGGCTGGCGCTGTTCCCTGAACGGCGGCTTGGGGTATTTATTGCGGGGATCGCTGATCTTGGGGGCGCCGTCGGGCAGCGGTGCCGCCGGCGTCGTCTGCGCCCCGGCCCGGCTGGCGATCGCCGCCGCGGCGGCGGCGATGCCGACACCGACACCGACCGCGCCCATCACCTGCCGCCGCGAGCTGCCGTCTTCTGAATTGCTCATCATCGCTACTCCGTTCGATCTCGCGTCGGCTAACCCCCCGTCGCGGCAAAGGTTGCGGCGGGCGGTTGCGCGCGGCGAAGCGCTCTGCTAGCAGGCCGCCTCTACCGCCGGGGCATGCTCCGGGCAGGATGGTCGTGCGGCCATGGCGGAACTGGTAGACGCGCAACGTTGAGGTCGTTGTGGCCGAAAGGCCGTGGAAGTTCGAGTCTTCTTGGCCGCACCATCCCGCGCCCGGCGCGCTCCCAGGATTCCGGCATGAACCAGTGCCCCTATGACCCGGCCGACGAGGGTGCCGAAATGGCCTTCGACGGCCGCATGTCGTACGGCGACTATCTCCGGCTCGACGCCGTCCTCGGCGCGCAGGCGCCGCTGTCGTCCGCCCACGACGAGATGCTGTTCATCGTCCAGCACCAGACGTCGGAGCTGTGGATGAAGCTCGCGCTGCACGAGCTCGCCGCCGCCTGTGCCGCGATCCGCGCCGACGCCCTGCAGCCGGCGACCAAGATGCTCGCGCGCGTCTCGCGCATCTTCGAGCAGCTGAACGGCGCCTGGGACGTGCTGCGGACGATGACGCCGAGCGAATACACGACCTTCCGGCCCGCGCTCGGCCAGTCGTCGGGGTTCCAGTCGCACCAGTACCGGGCGATCGAGTTCGTCCTGGGCAACCGCAACGCCGCGATGCTGCGGCCGCACGCCCACCGGCCGGAGGCGACGGCGGCGCTCGAAGCGATCCTCGCCGCGCCGAGCCTGTACGACGAGGTGCTGCGGCTGCTGGCGCGGCGCGGCTTCGCCATCGGCGCCGACGCCGGGCGCAGCGACTGGCGGACGACGCGCGCCGCCGACCCCGAGGTGCGGGAGAGCTGGGCGGCGATCTACCGCGCGCCGGCGGTGCACTGGCCGCTGTACGAGCTCGCCGAGAAGCTCGTCGATCTCGAGGATTATTTCCGCCGCTGGCGCTTCAATCATGTCACCACCGTCGAGCGGATCATCGGCCTGAAGGGCGGCACCGGCGGCACCGGCGGCGTGTCGTACCTGCGGCGGATGCTGGCGGTCGTCCTGTTCCCCGAGCTGTGGGACGTGCGTACCGACCTGTGACCCATGGGCGGGGCGACACGCGCCCGTGCGCGCTCTATACCGCGCACATCGCACGGGAGTTGTCATGACGAAGCGCAGGATCGGGCCGTTCAGCGTCACCGGCATCGGGCTCGGCTGCATGTCGCTGAGCTATGCCTATGGCACGCCGCCGAGCGATGCCGACGGCGAGCGGCTGCTCCACCGCGCCCTCGACCTCGGCTACGACTTCCTCGATACCGCGGCGCTGTACGGCCTCGGCCACAACGAGACGCTGATCGGCCGCGCGCTCAAGCACCGGCGCGGCGCGTTCACGCTGGCGTCGAAATGCGGCATCCGCCTCGGCGAGGGCGGGATCAAGGCGCCCCGCGTCCTCGACGGCAGCCGTGCCGGCGTCACCGCCGTGCTCGACGAGAGCCTGGCGCGCCTGGGTGTCGACCACATCGATCTCTACTACCTCCACCGCCTCGACCCGAAGACGCCGATCGAGGAATTGGTGCAGGCGCTGGCCGACGCGCGCGCCGCCGGCAAGATCGGCGCCATCGGCCTGTCGGAAGTCAGCGCCGCGACGCTGCGCCGGGCGGCGGCGGTCCATCCGATCGCGGCGCTGCAGACCGAATATTCGCTGTGGACGCGCAATCCGGAGATCGCCGTTCTCGCCGCCTGCCGCGAGCTCGGCACGACCTTCGTCGCTTTCTCGCCGGTCGGTCGCGGTTTCCTCGCTGGCGGCGTTCCCGATCCCGCAGCACTGCCCGAGGACGATATCCGCCGGACGATGCCGCGCTTCCGCGAGCCGAACCTGGGGCAGAACGCCCGCCTGCTCGACGGCCTGCGCGAGATCGGCGCGGCGCTGGCGCTGACCCCGGCGCAGCTCTGCCTCGCCTGGCTGCTGACCCGCGACGAGACGCTGGTCACCATCCCCGGCACCGCCAGCCTCGCCCACCTCGAGGAGAACTGGGCGGCGCGCGACGTCCGCCTCGACGCGGCGACGATGGCGCGGCTCGACGCGCTGATCAACCACGCCACCGTCGCCGGCCATCGCTATTCGCCGGCGATGAATGCGGCGATCGACACCGAGGACTTCGCACCGGCGGGCGACGCATGACCGCCGAGAGCCTCGCCCCGCCCGATGCGCGCGACGAGGTGCTCGACGACGACAACCGGTTGCGCCGCGGCTTCGTCGACCGGGTCGTCGCCGCGCTCGATGCCGGCGACACGGCCGCGGTGCGCGACGCCGTCGAGCCGCTGCACGAGGCCGATATCGCCGACCTGTTCGAGCTGATCCCGGCCGACTACCGGCAGGTTCTGGCCAAGGCGCTTGGCGACAAGCTCGACGCCGACGTCATCGCCGAGATGAACGACTGGGTCCGCGAGGACCTGCTCGACGAACGCTCGGCCACCGAGGTCGCCGAGGTCGTCAGCGAGCTCGACACCGACGACGCCGTCGCCATCATCGAGGAGCTCGACGAGGACGACCGCCGCGAGGTCATGCGCGCGCTCGACCCCGACGACCGCGCCGCGATCGAGGAGGCGCTCAGCTATCCCGAGGAATCGGCCGGGCGGCTGATGCAGCGCGACCTGGTCGCGGTGCCGGCGCACTGGACGATCGCGCGCATCCTCGACTTCATCGCCGCCGAACCCGACCTGCCGACCGACTTCTGGGAGGTGTTCGTCGTCGACGAACGCCACCATCCGGTCGGCACCATCCGCCTGTCGTGGCTGCTCACCGCCCGGCGCGACGCGGTCATCGCCGACGTCATGCAGCGCGACCAGACGCTGATCCCGGTCGACGAGGACCAGGAGGAGGTCGCCCTCCAGTTCCAGAAATACGCCCTGATCTCGGCCGCCGTGGTCGACGGCGACGGCCGGCTGGTCGGCGTCATCACCGTCGACGACATCGTCCACATCATCCAGGAAGAGGCCGGCGAGGACGCGCTGCTGCTGTCGGGCGCCGGCGACGGCGACATCAACGAGCCGATCGCCACCACCATCCGCACGCGGATGTGGTGGCTGTTCATCAACCTGTGGACCGCGATCCTCGCCGCCGGCGTCGTCGCCATCTTCCAGGACGCGATCGCCAAGCTGGTCACGCTGGCCGTGCTGATGGGCATCGTCAACGGCATGGGCGGCAACGCCGCGACACAGACCATGGCGGTGACCGTGCGGGCGCTGGCGACCAACCAGCTGACCAGCTCGAACACCGTCCGCATGATCCGTCGCGAGCTGTTGATCGCGCTGGCCAACGGCGTCGGGCTGGGCGCGTTGATGGCGGTCGGCTGCCAGCTGGTCTACCACGACTGGCCGCTGACCGCCGTGCTGTTCGCGGCGATGATCATCAACAGCGTCAACGCCGGCCTGTCCGGCATCCTGATCCCGGTCGGGCTGGAGAAGGCCGGCGTCGACCCGGCGATCACCTCGACCGTCTTCGTCACGACGATGACCGACGTCATCGGCTTCTTCAGCTTTCTCGGGCTCGCCGCCCTGTTCCACCTGCACTGATGCTGCACCTGACCAAGGTCGCCGTCGGCTGCGCCAGCGTCGCCGAGCTGACCGCCCTGCACGCCAACCGCGCCGCCGCGACCGGCGAGGCCTTCACCCTGACGCGCTTCATGCCGACGCGCGCGGCCGAGCTGGCCGGCGGCTCGCTGTTCTGGATCATCCGCCACACGCTCGTCGCGCGGCAGGCGATCACGGGGCTGAGCATGGTCGAGACCGAATGGGGCACGAAGTGCCGCATCGCGCTCGACCCCGTGCCGGTGCCGGTGCGGGCGACACCGCGCCGCGCCCATCAGGGCTGGCGCTACCTCGCCGCCGCCGACGCCCCGCCGGATGCCGCGGCGGCGACGCCGCTCGACGCCCTGCCGCCGGCGATGCTGCGCGAGCTGGCGGCGCTGTGGCTGGTATGACGACCGCCGCTCACCCGACAATGACGCCGGCGACGCGCCAGCTACCGTCCTCGCGCTCCAGCGTCACCGTCTCGCTCGTGCCCGGCTTGTTGGCGAAATCCGTGCGGAACCTGACCAGCTCATGATCGGTGGGCACCGCAGGCAGCTCCTCCTCGCTGATGAAGCGCCGTGACCCCGCCGCGCCAAACATTGTCCGCATCTGCTCCGATGCTCGCGTCCAAACCTCGAGCGTGTTCTGCTTGCGAAATGCGGAGCCGGTCAGGCGATAGGCATCGGCCCAGCGCGATTGATCGACGAGCGCCAGAAACTGGCGCGCGGCGTCGACGACCGCCGGGTTCGACGCTTCCGCGACGGGCGGCGGCGGTGTCGACGAAGAAGCGACCTGCAGCGCGGCCAGCGCGACCATGACGAGGGTTAGGGTCATCAGGACAACTCCAAACGTGATCGACGAAAGGCGCCAGCGCCTTGCACCGACATCCGGCGCGTTCGTCTGATTGACCAACGGCAGTGTCGCGTCGTCCCCGATTGTCGTGTCCCCCACCGATTCGGGGGACCGCGTGACGACACTGCCCTCGGCCTCGAACAGCAGGCGTGCGGCTTCACGGCTGCTCGACACCGCGACCTTTCGCCGGGCATCGCGCAGGCGCTCGTTGACCGTGTGGACCGACAGGCCGAGACTGCGCGCGACCGACTTCGCGTCGTGCCCGCGTACGATCAGGCGAAGGGTCTGCTTCTCCTTCTCGGTCAGGGTATCGAGACCGTGCTTCGCCGGATCAGCCATGCCCATGGCCTAGGTCAGGCGCAGCGCTCCAGCCACCCCGAAATTATCGTACCCGCCTCGTCGTCGGCCCCGGAAGCCGGACGCTTCCGCTCAGCCGCAATTGACCCGGCCGCTGCCGGCGGTCGAGACGGTGCAGCGCGCGCCGCCGGTCAGGTTGATGTCGCCCGAGCCCATCGTCGACAGGGCCGCGGTCTTCGTCGCCTGCGCCTCGATCGATCCCGAGCCGGCGGTCGAGGCGCTGATCGTGTCGCAGCGCAGGCCGCCGAGCTTCAGGTCGCCCGACCCGGCGAGGTTCGCCTTGAGCGAACCGCAGCGGCCGGCCAGCGTGGCGGTGCCCGAGCCGCTGACGCCGAGCTGGACGCGGTCGGCGTCGAACGCGGCGACCGCCAGCCGGCCCGAGCCGCTGAGCTGGCCGTCGAAGTCCGGCGTCTTGACCTTGTCGACCGCGACCGAGCCCGAGCCGGCGAGATCGACGCCGCGGACCATCGGCACGGTGACCGCGACGCGGACCGGCCCGTGGTTGCGCCAGCTCCACATCGCGTCGTGCTTGCTGCCGATCTTGAGCACGCCGCCCTCGACGCGGATGTCGAGCCGGTCGAGCGCCTCGGTTTCGCCGCTGGCCCGGACCGTGGGCGCATGGCCGGTCGTCACCGTCACCTCCTGCGAACCGCCGACGGCGATGCGATCGAACGTGCCGACGGGGAAGGTGCGCTCGGCAGCGACCGCAGGCGCGGCGAGCAGGACGGCGAGGGTAACGACACGGATCATCGACGGGCTCCCTTGTGTATTGTCGTAATAATACAGCTGCCGCCGCGCCCTGTCCAGCGCTTCAGCGCAGCGCCGTTTCGGCCTCCGCCCACAGCCGGCCGAAGGCCCGCGCCGCCGGGCCGTTCGGCGACGTCGCCGCGACGGGTGCCTGGTGCACGGCCATCGCCTCGACAGCGACGGCATAAGGGATGACGGTGCGATCGGGCACGGCGTCGACCGTCGCCTTGTGCAGCGCCCGGCGGCGATCGACCATGGTCCACACCGGCAGCAGCGGCGGCGCCTTGCGGTGGTGCCGGACCAGATGCGCCTGCAGCTGGTCGAAGGCGCGGGCGCTGAGCGGCGACGGCAGCAGCGGCACGACGATCAGGTCGGCGGCGCGGAACACCTCCTCGGCCAGCGCCGTCAGCCCGGGCGGGCAGTCGAGGATGACGCGGTCGTAGTCGCGCTCGAACCCCTTGAGCATCTTCTTCAGCCGGCGGGCGCTGTCCTCGGCATAGGCGCGCTCGAGGTGGCGCAGCGACTTGTCGGCCGGCAGCACGTCGAGGCGCGGATAATCGCTGGCCTGGATCATCGCGTCGAGTTCGGCGTCGGCGGCGAACAGCTTGCGCTGCGAGCCCGCCGCCGGCTTCAGGCGCAGGGTGAAGGTCGCCGCCCCCTGCGCGTCGAGATCCCACAGCAGCGTCCGCCGCGCCGACTGCGTCGCCGACGCATAGGCCAGGTTGACGGCGCAAGCGGTCTTGCCGACGCCACCCTTGATGGCGAAGACAGCGATCGTCTTCACCGGCGGCTCAGATGGACCGGGCGGCGGCGAGAGCGGCGGCGAGGTCGTGGCGCAGCTGGGCCAGCAGCGCGACGGGGACGCCGCCCGCCGCCGCCGGCGCGACCGGGGTGGCGTCCCGCGGCGCGGCGTCGCGTGGCGGAGCAGTCCGCGCGGCCTCGTCGGCCAGCAGCTTCTGCGCGCCCTTGATCGTATAGCCTTCGACATGGAGCAGGCGGGCGATGCGCTCGATCGCCGCGACGTCCTCGGGCCGGTAATAGCGCCGGTTGCCGCCGCGCTTCAGCGGCGCGATCACCGGGAACTTGCTTTCCCAGAAGCGCAGCACGTGGTGCGGCACGCCGATCAGCGTCGCCACGTCGCTGATCGTGCGATAGGCGGGTTCGCTCATTCGTCGCCGTCGGCGCCGGGATCGACGCCGCCGTTGATGCGGGCGCGCAGCAGCTGGCTGGGGCGGAAGGTGAGGACGGTGCGCGGCTCGATCGGCACTTCCTGCCCGGTCTTGGGGTTGCGGCCGATCCGCAGGCCCTTCTTCCGCAGGACGAAGCTGCCGAACGACGACACCTTGACGTTGGTCCCGGCGACCAGCGTATCGCAGATCTGGTCGAGCACCTGTTCGACGAGGTCGGACGATTCGCTGCGGGCGAGGCCGAGTTCGGCATGGACCGCCTCGCACAGGTCGGCGCGCGTGATGCTGCCCGACATCTTGGCGGCGCGTGCCGCCCCGCGAATCCGCTGCGGTGCCGCTCCCCGTGTCGCCATCTCAACCTCAGGCATGTTTCCCCCCGTCACCAGCGGACCGCCGCCGCCCCCCAGGTGAAGCCGCCGCCCATCGCTTCGAGGATTAGTAAATCACCACGCTTGATCCGTCCATCGCGGACTGCGACATCGAGTGCCAGCGGCACCGAGGCGGCGCTGGTATTGGCATGGCGGTCGACGGTGACGACGACGCGCGCCGGATCGAGCCCCAGCTTCTTCGCCGTGCCCTCCAGGATTCGCAGATTGGCCTGGTGCGGCACGACCCAGGCGACGTCGGCCGCGTCGAGCCCGGCGCGATCGAGCGTTTCCGTCATCACCGCCGCAAGGTTGGTGACGGCGTGGCGGAACACCTCGCGCCCTTTCATCCGCAGCTTGCCGACGGTGCCGGTCGAGCCCGCGCCGCCATCGACGAACAGCAGGTCGTTGTAGCGCCCGTCGCTGTGCAGGCGGTGGGCGAGGACGCCGCGGTCGGCCGAGGTGCCGGGCTGGTCCTCGGCGCGCAGTACCACCGCCCCTGCCCCGTCGCCGAACAGGACGCAGGTGGCGCGGTCGGTCCAGTCGAGCAGGCGGCTGAACGTCTCGGCGCCGATGACCAGCGCGGTGTCGGCGGCGCCGGTGACGAGCATCGCATCGGCGACCGACAGCGCATAGAGGAAGCCCGAACAGACGGCGGCGACGTCGAAGGCGATGCCGTGGGTCAGCCCGAGCTTGTGCTGGACGACCGTCGCCACCGCCGGAAAGGTCTGGTCGGGCGTCGCCGTGGCGACGATGATCAGGTCGATCCGCGCGGCGTCGATGCCGGCGGCGGCGAGCGCCTCGCGCGCGGCGCCGACGGCGAGGTCGCTGGTCAGCTCGTCGTCGCCGGCGATGTAGCGCTGGCGGATGCCGGTGCGCTCGACGATCCATTCATCGCTGGTGTCGAGCCGGGCGGCGAGCTCGGCATTGGTCACGACGCGCCGCGGCAGGCAGCTGCCGGTCCCGGCGAAGACGGAGCGGCGGACGGTCACGCGGCCGACGCGGCGCCGTCGTGAGCGGCGACGATCGGGCGATGCGCGCGGAAGTTTTCAAGGTCGCTGGCGATCCGTCGGGCGATGTCGCCGGCGACGAGATCGTGGGCGACGCCGATGGCGTGCGCCAGCCCGCGGACCGTCGCGCCGCCGTGGCTCTTCACGACGATGCCGTTGAGCCCGAGGAAGACCGCGCCGTTATGGGCGTTGGGATCGAGGTGCCGGGCCAGCGAGCGCAAGGCGCCGCGCGACAGCAGATAGCCCAGGCTCGACAGCCACGACGACCGGAACGACTGCGCCAGCAGGCCGGTGACCAGCCGCCCCGTGCCCTCCGCCGTCTTGAGCGCGACGTTGCCGGTGAAGCCGTCGGTGACGATGACGTCGACGTCGCCCTGGCCGATCTTGTCGCCCTCGACGAAGCCGGTGAAGGCCATCGGCAGGTCGGCGGCGCGAAGCAGGGCCGCCGCCATCTTCAGCTCCTCGGTGCCCTTCAGCTCCTCCTCGCCGATGTTGAGCAGGGCCACCCGCGGCCGGGCGACCCCGAGCACGGTGCGGGCGAAGGCGGCGCCCATGACGGCGAACTGGACGAGGTTCTCGGTGTCGCACTCGACGTTGGCGCCAAGGTCGAGAACCACCGAATCGTTCTTGAGCGTCGGCAGCAGCGCGGCGAGCGCCGGCCGGTCGATGCCCGGCATCG
Source organism: uncultured Alphaproteobacteria bacterium (assembly GCA_963847215.1). Lineage (GTDB taxonomy): Bacteria > Pseudomonadota > Alphaproteobacteria > Sphingomonadales > Sphingomonadaceae > Polymorphobacter_B. The sequence continues at coordinate 49,700 of CAWJZA010000002.1, read as the reverse complement.
TCCGCAGCGTCAGCTTGGCCATGGCCATCAGCGCGCCGGTGTTGCCGGCGCTGACCATCGCCTGCGCCTCGCCGTCGCGAATTGCGGCCACGCCCATGCCCATCGACGTGGTGCGCGCGCGGCGGATCGCCGCCGACGGCTTGTCGGTGCCCAGGATGACGTCGGGGCTGTGGACCAGCACCGCGCTGGCCGCCAGGCGCGGCGCCCGGTCGAGGTGCGCGCGAACGACGGCCTCGTCGCCGTAAAGGCGGAACAGCAGTCGCGGATAGCGTTCCTGCGCCAGCTCGGCGGCGGCCACGGCGACCGCCGGCCCGCCGTCGCCGCCCATGCAGTCGAGCGCGATAACCGGCCGGTCGGTCATCGTCGGCAGGTCAGGGCTGCATCTCGACGACGGGACGGTCGCGGTAGAAGCCGCACGACGGACACAGGTTGTGCGGCAGCTTCAGCTCGCCGCAGTTCGGGCAGTCCTGCGCGATCGTCGGCGTCAGGGCGTGATGGCTGCGGCGCATGTTGCGGCGCGAAGGGGAAGTCTTGCGTTTCGGAACGGCCATCCGGCACCTGTCTAGCTTCTTGTGCGGCGTCGTGATGGCGCACGCACGTGCACCGAATACCCGCCGGTTTCAGTCGAGGCGCGGAACATAGAGAATTGGCCCCGCGATGCAACGGCAAATAACCGGCTGCGGACACGAAAACGGCCGCTCCCGTCAGGAAGCGGCCGTCAGACGGCAATTCAGGCGGTTCAGTCGTCGCCGCGCAGCGTGTCCTTGATCCCGCCGACGGTGTTCTGGACCTTGCCCTCGGCGCGGTCGGCCTTGCCCTCGGTCTCGAGCTTGGTGTCGCCGACCAGCTTGCCGAGGCCTTCCTTGATGTCCCCGCCCATCTTCTTCAGGGCGCCGTCGATGCGATCGGTATCCATGATGTGATCTCCTCTGTGCAAGTGGCGGACCAACGGTGTAGAGGCGATTTGGTTGCGCCGCCGGCTCGAACGGGCGCGCACTGGGGGGACTTCACACGATGATTGCGACCACGATCACCGCGGGCTTCTGCGGCCTGCTCTACCTCGTCCTGTCGCTGCGGGTCGTGCAGGCGCGACAGGCGCACAAGGTCGCGCTGGGCGACGGCGGGCACGACCGGCTGCACGCGCGCATCCGCGCCCACGCCAACTTCGCCGAATATGTGCCGATCATCCTGATCCTGATGGGCCTGATCGAGAGCCGCACCGGCACGACCGAACTGCTGACCGCGACCGGCGTGCTGCTGTTCCTGATCCGCGTGGCGCACGCCGTCGGCATGGCGCGGCCGCCGGTCAGCCCGTTCCGCGTCGCCGGCGCGGGCGGCACCTGGGTGATCCTGACCGGCCTGTCGCTGTGGGCGCTGATCCTGACCTATTCGCACATGCGCTGACCGACCGTCAGGCGCCGGCGAGCACGCGGTCGGCGACGAAGGGGTTGCCGCGGCGCTCGGCGGCGAAGGTCGACATCGCGCCGTGGCCGGGAATGAACGCCGTCTGCCCGCCCAGCGGCCACAGCCGCGTGGTGATCGCGCGGATCAGGTCTGAATGATTGCCGCGCGGAAAGTCGGTGCGGCCGATCGACCCCTGGAACAGGACGTCGCCGACGATCGCGAGGTCGCTCGGCGCGTGATGGAAGACGACGTGCCCCGGCGTGTGGCCGGGGCAGTGATGGACGTCGAGGACGAGCTCCCCGACCGTGACCGTATCGCCCTGCGCCAGCCAGCGGTCGGGGGTGAACGGCGCGGCGAGCGGCACCCCGTACTGCGGCCCCGACACGGCGTGCAGGTCGATCCAGAACCGGTCGTCGACATGCGGCCCCTCGATCGGCACGCCGAGCCGCTCGCGCAGCACGCCCGTCTCGCCGCAATGGTCGATATGGCCGTGGGTGACGAGCAGCTTCTCGATCGTCACGCCGCGATCGCGCGCGACCGCCACCAGCTTGTCGAGGTCGCCGCCGGGATCGACGAAGGCACCGCGCATCGTCCTGGTGCACCACAGCAGCGTGCAGTTCTGCTGGAGCGGCGTCACGGGAACGATGACGGCGGCGAGCGGCGGGGCGTCGGTCATCGCGCCGATGTGGTCGGCGGGCGCGGCTTCGTCAATCGTCGCCGCCGCGCCGCCGCCGTGCGATAGCGCGGCGATGCTCGATCCGACCCTGCCCTTCGTGCTGCTCGACGATGCCCGCCGCGGCGGCACGGCGCGCCTGTTCACCGGCCTGACCGACACGATCGTCGCTACCGACGCCGGCGCGGTGCCGGCGGCGCTGGCGCGGCTGCGCGCGACGCCGGGCCACCGCGCCGGCTTCGTCGCCTTCGACGCCGGCCACGCGCTGGAGCCGGCACTGGCCGGTCATGCCCCGCCCGGCGGCGACGGCCTGCCGCTGCTCTGGTTCGGCGTCTTCGCCCGCGCCGAGACGGTCGATGCCGCCGCCCTGCCCGACGCCGGGCCGGCGCGGGTCGGCGCCGTCGTGCCGGACAGCGACGAACCCGCCTATGCCGCGCGAGTCGCGGCAATCCTGGCGGCGATCGCCGCCGGCGACCTCTACCAGGCCAACCTGACCTTCGCCGCCACCGTCGCCGTCGCCGGCCACCCCCTCGCCCTCTACCGCCGGTTGCGCGCCGCAGCGGCGGCGCCGCACGGCGCCCTGGTCCACAGCGGCGGCGCCTGGCTGCTCAGCTTCTCGCCCGAACTTTTCTTCACCCTGGCGGACGGCACCGTGACGACGCGGCCGATGAAGGGAACGGCGCCGCGGGGCGCGACCCGCGCCGCCGACGACGCGGCCGCCGCCGCGCTCGCCGCCGACCCGAAGAACCGCGCCGAGAACCTGATGATCGTCGACCTGCTGCGCAACGACCTGACGCGAATCGCCGTGCCGGGATCGGTCGCGGTGCCGGCGCTGTTCACGGTCGAACGCTATCCGACGCTGCTGCAGATGACCTCGACCGTAACGGCGCGGACACGGCGAGACGCCGCGGAAGTGCTCACGGCGCTGTTCCCCTGCGGCTCGGTGACGGGGGCGCCGAAGATCGCCGCGATCCGCCACATCGGCGCCGTCGAGGGTCGCGCCCGCGGCGTCTACACCGGCAGCATCGGCGCGATCGACGCCGCCGGCGACGCGACCTTCAACGTCGCCATCCGCACCCTCGTCGTGACACGGCGCGGCAGCGCGCGGATCGGCCTCGGCTCGGGCATCGTCGCCGACAGCGACGCCGCCGCCGAATGGCGCGAGTGCCTGGCCAAGGCCGCCTTCCTCCACCGCGCGCCGCCGCCGGCGGTGATCGAGACCATGCGCGTGACGGGCGGCGAGGCCCTGCACTGCGACCGCCACCTCGCCCGCGCGGCGGCGACGGCGGCATTCCTCGGCATCCCCTTCGATCCGGCGGCGATGGCGACGGCGGTACACCGCGCCGCCGCGGGCCACGCGGACGGACGCCTGCGCTTGCTGGTGTCGCCGTCGGGCAACTTCGCCGTCGAGGTGTCGCCGCTGCCGCCGCCGCTGCCGGCACCGGCACGAGTGGCGCTGGTGCCGTTGCCGGTCGATGCCGGCGACTGGCGGCTGCGCCACAAGACGAGCGACCGCGGCTTCTACGACGCAGCGCGGACGGCGAGCGGCGCCGACGAGGTCGTCTTCGTGCGCCCGGACGGGCAGCTGACCGAGGGCAGCTTTACCACCCTGTTCGTGCCGCAGGCGGGCAGGCTGCGGACGCCGCCGCTGGCGCTCGGCCTGCTGCCCGGCGTGCTGCGGGCCGAACTGATCGCCGCCGGGCGGGCGGTCGAGGCCACGCTGGGCGCGGCGGATCTCGGCGACGGGTTCCTGATCGGCAACGCCCTGCGCGGACTGCTGCCGGCGCGCCTTGCCTAGTCGCCCGCGCCGGCGCGGCGGGCACCGAAGATCAGGCCGAGGCCGGCGAAGATGACGGTCACGGTCGCCGCGTCGGGCAGCGCGTCGGCGACACTGGCCGCCGCGGCGGCATGAGCGGCGCCGGGGACGGCGGCGACCATCAGTGCGGCAACCAGGAAACGCATCGACCTCTCCCTCTGCTCGGCAGCGCCCGGCATGGCGCGTTCACAGGGAGATACGGCTGCGATACGAGCGGATTGCGACGCGCTAAGCTATGGTAAAGCACGAATGCGATACCGCCCGGCGTGCAGGAACAGCCGATACGGCCAGCGCCGCCGGCGTACACGGGTTGAATGCGTCGCGGCGGCGGCTTAACAGCCACCGGCCATCAGGGGGGCTGCCGTTGATCACCTTGTCGTCCGCGCTCGACCGGATCAAGCCGTCGTCGACCATCGCCGTGACCAACCGCGCGGCAACGCTGAAGGCGCAGGGGCGCGACATCATCGGGCTCGGCGCCGGCGAGCCCGACTTCGACACGCCCGACTTCGTCAAGGAAGCGGCGATCGCCGCCATCCGCTCCGGCCAGACCAAATACACGATCGTCGACGGCACCGTCGCCTGCAAGGAGGCGGTCCGCGCCAAGTTCAGGCGCGACAACGGCCTCGACTACGGCATCGACCAGATCACGATCAACTCGGGCGGCAAGCACACGATCTTCAACGCGCTGGTGGCGACGCTCGACCGCGGCGACGAGGTCGTCATCCCCGCGCCCTACTGGGTCAGCTACCCCGACATGGTCGCCTTCGCCGGCGCCACGCCGGTCGCGGTCGACTGCGGCATCGACGCGGGCTTCAAGATGACGCCGGCGCAGCTCGAGGCGGCGATCACGCCGCGGACCAAGTGGGTCATCCTCAACTCGCCGTCGAACCCGACCGGCGCCGCCTACACCCGCGCCGAGATCGCGGCGCTGGGCGAGGTGCTGCTGCGCCACGAGCACGTCTGGATCCTGACCGACGACATGTACGAGCACATCGTCTATGACGGTTTCGAGTTCGCCACGATCGCCCAGGTCTGTCCGGCGCTGTATCCGCGGACACTGACGGTCAACGGCGCGTCCAAGGCCTATGCCATGACCGGCTGGCGGATCGGCTATGCCGGCGGCCCGGCGCCGCTCATCAAGGCGATCGCCAAGCTGCAGTCGCAGTCGACGTCGAACCCCTGCTCGATCTCGATGGCGGCGACGGTGGCGGCACTGAACGGCGACCAGTCGTTCCTCGTCGCGCGCAACGCCGCGTTCAAGGTCCGCCGCGACCTCGTCGTCGCCGGGCTGAATGCCGTTCCCGGCCTGCGCTGCCCGGTGCCGGAGGGCGCCTTCTACGTCTATCCCGATTGTGCCGGCCTGATCGGGCGGACGACGCCGGACGGCGCCGTGCTGGCCGACGACGACGCGGTCGCGACCTATCTGCTCGACCGCGAAGGCGTCGCCGTCGTCCCCGGCAGCGGTTTCGGCGGCAGCCCGGCGTTCCGCATCAGCTACGCGACCAGCGACGCCCTGCTCGCCGAGGCGATGGTGCGGATCGCGCGGGCGGTAGATGCGCTGACGTAACGGCGCGAACCGGAACCGGCCCATCCCCGCGTCGTTCGTCGGACAGTTCATCCGGCGAGGACGTCATGGCCAGTAGTTCGGTAATCGCTCCGCCCGGCACCCGACTGGGGCCGCGCGCCAACCTCGAAACGCCCGAGCGCGTCATTTCCGCGCTCGGCGGGACGGTGCTCGGCCTCGTGGCCGCCAGGCGCGGCGGCGTCGGCGGAGCGCTGCTCGGTGCCCTCGGCGCGGCGCTCGTCGCCCGCGGCGCGACCGGGGCGGCGCCGATCAAGCGCCTCGTCGGTCCCGGTCCGGACGACAAGGCGGCGGCGACGAAGGCCGGCTGGTCCTCGGCAGCGGTGTTCAGCCGCTCGGTCGCGATCAATCGGCCGCGGCAGGAGGTCTACGACTATTTCCGCAAGTTTTCGAACCTGCCGACGTTCATGGAGAACATCACCGAGATCACCGAAACCGACGCCACGCACAGCCACTGGGTGGTCCGCGGCCCCGGTGGCGTCAAGGTCAGCTGGGACGCGGTGGCCAGCGACCGGCCCGGCGAGTTGATCGAGTGGCAGACCGAGCCCGGCGCGACCATCGCCAACAGCGGCCGCGTCGAGTTCCGCGACGCTCCGGGCGGCCGCGGTACCGAGGTCCATGCCACCATCGCCTATCGCCCGCCGCTGGGGACCGCGGGAAAGCTGGCCGCCAAGCTGACCCAGCGCGAGCCCGGCATCCAGGTTCGCCGCGACCTCAAGCGGCTGAAGATGCTGCTCGAAACCGGCGAGATCGCGACCAACGCGCCGCAGGGCACCGCCCCCAAATCCTGATCCTTTTCGTGGAGTGACCCCATGCGCGCAGTCCGCTGGCACGGTAAGCACGACGTCCGCGTCGACACCGTTCCCGATCCCGAGATCGTCAATCCGCGTGACGCCATCATCAAGGTGACGTCGACCGCCATCTGCGGATCCGACCTCCACCTCTACGATGCCGTCATCCCGACGATGCAGAAGGGTGACATCCTCGGCCACGAATTCATGGGCGAGGTCGTCGATGTCGGCAGCGCCCACAAGGAGAAACTCAACGGCCATGGGCTGAAGGTCGGCCAGCGCGTCGTCATCCCCTTCACCATCGCCTGCGGCTCGTGCTTCTTCTGCGAAAAGCAGCTGTGGTCGTGCTGCGACAACTCGAATCCGGCCGACAACCAGGACATCGCCGATGCGCTGATGGGTCATTCGCCCTCCGGCCTGTTCGGCTACAGCCACATGACCGGCGGCTTCGCCGGCGGCCAGGCCGAATATGTCCGCGTGCCGTTCGCCGACACCGGCGCCTTCGCCGTGCCGGATCACCTCGAGGACGAGCAGGTCCTGTTCCTCACCGACATCTTCCCGACCGGCTACATGGCGGCGGAGAATTGCGGCATCGAGAAAGGCGACACCGTCGCCATCTGGGGTGCGGGCCCGGTGGGGCAGTTCGCCATCCGCTCGTGCTTCCTGCTCGGCGCCGAACGCGTCATCGCCATCGATCACCGTCCGGAACGCCTCAAGCTCGCGGCCGCGGCCGGCGCGGACACGCTCAATTTCGAAGAGGTCGACGTGCTCGAGGCGCTGCTCGAGACGACCGCCGGGCGCGGCCCCGACAGCTGCATGGACGCCGCCGGCATGGAGGCGCACGGCACCGCGATCGACAACGTCATCGACCGCGGCAAGATGGCGGTCGGCCTCGCCACCGACCGGCCGCACGTCCTGCGGCAGGCGATCATCGCCTGTCGCAAAGGCGGCCATGTCTCCGTCCCCGGCGTCTATGGCGGCTTCATCGACAACTTTCCGATGGGCGCAGTCGTCAACAAGGGTCTGACGATCAAGAGCGGCCAGACCCACGTCCACCGTTACCTCAAGCCGCTGCTCGACCACATCGAGCGGGGCGACATCGATCCGCGGGTCGTCATCACCCATCGTCTGCCCCTCGACGCCGCGCCGATGGCTTACGACCAGTTCAAGAACAACCAGGACGAGTTCCGCAAGGTGGTGCTGAAGCCGTAGCGGCACCGGGCGACACCGGGCCGCGACGCTGCGGCTTTCGCTGTCCTACAGGGCGACGAACCGGCTATGATGGTGACGCGGCGTCGGGTGTAGCCTGGCGCCGCCGCCGCATGGCGAAGCCGACCCGCCGGGCGCGGAGGGGAAGGCGAAACGCACGGCGCGGGCGTGACCTTCGTGTGACCTTCGCCGCGCGGCCGGGCTCAGGCCGCCCGCTCGACGGCGTGGATCGCCAGCCCGATCAAGCCGCCGATGACCGTGCCGTTGATGCGGATGTACTGGAGATCGCGGCCGACCGCCGCCTCGAGCCGGTCGGTGACGGTGCGCGCGTCCCAGCGGCGGACGGTATCGCTGACCAGCCGGACGATCGACGAGCCGTAGGTCGCGACGACGCTGACGATCGCCCGGCGGGCCAGGGTGTCGAGGGCGTCGGCGAGCGCGGGGTTGCCGGCGATCACCTGGCCGAGTTCGGCGGCGAAGCGCGAGGTGGTCGCCGCGCGCCTGGGCGTCTCGTCGGCGATGGCGTGCTTGATCGTCTCCCACAGGCTGGCGAACAGGCCGGCGCTGGCCGGCGAATCGAGCAGCTCGATCTTCGCCGCCTCGACGCGCTGCGCCGCGCTGCTCGCCGGGTCCTGCAGCCGTTCGGCGAGCGCCTCGAGCCAGGCCGTGATCGCGCGCCGGTCCGGGTGCTCGCGACCGAGGGCGACGGCGGCGGGCGGCGGCAACGGCGCGCGCGTCTCGAGCGCGGCGGCGCGGGCGCGGAAGTCGGCCATGACCTGTCCTTGATCGCGCCGCGCCGCCGCGGTGGCTGCCTCCGACATCGCCAGCAGACGCGTGCGGACCGCGTCGATGATGCCACCGGCGATCTTCTCGTCGATAAAGGCCGGCACCCATTTTCCCGACCTTTCCGCAACGGCGGCGTAAATGTCGCCCTGATGAGCGTCGAGCAGGTCGAGCCCGGCGACGACGGCACGCTCGACCAACGCCTCGTGGCGGCCATCGGCGACGAGGCCGGCGATGACCCTGCCGATGCCGGGCGCGACGGCGGTGCCGCGAAGCTGATCCGTGACGGTGACGGCGAGCAGTTGCGCCACGGTGACGTCGTCGAGCGCGCCGACGAAGCGTGCGACAAGCCCCCCCAGCGCCCGGCGCAGGCGACCGCCGCCGCCGACCCGCGGTGACATCAGCCAGTCGGCCAGCGCGGCACCGACGTGGAACCCCTCCAGGCGCCGTGCCATGACCGTCGGGGTGAGAAAATTGTCCTTGAGAAAGGCCGCGAGCGCGTCGCCGATCCGGTCCTTGTTCTCCGGCACGATCGCGGTGTGCGGGATCGGCAGGCCGAGCGGGCGGCGGAACAGCGCCGTCACCGCGAACCAGTCGGCGAGGCCGCCGACCAGCGACGCCTCGGCGAAGGCGCGCAGATAGCCCCGACCGGCGAAGTCGGGGGTCAGCGTCACCACGACGAACCCCGCCGCCATGGCGACGAGCAGCAGCGTCGCCGCGAGGCGCATGCGGTGAAACGGCGTGACGGGAAGGACGAACGGCGTAAAGGCCATCCGCCCCTAACTCACTCCGCCGGCTGCGGTGCCGGGCTGCTGCTCTCGGCGGCGTTGAAGGCCCGGCCGACGCGCCGGCCGAGCCACTTCTCGATGTCGTCGGCCAGGGTGAAGGCTGCCGGCACGATGATGAGGGTGAGGATAGTCGACAGCGTGATGCCGCCGATCACCGCGATGCCCATTGGCTGGCGCCACGAGCCATCGCCGCCGATCGAAAGCGAAATCGGCAGCATGCCGGCGACCATGGCGACGCTGGTCATGACGATCGGCTGCGCCCGCTTGCGGCCGGCATCGAGGATCGCCTCGACGCGGTCGACGCCGGCGCGCATCTCCTCGATGGCGAAGTCGATCAGCAGGATGGAGTTCTTGGCGACGATACCGAACAGCATGAGAATGCCGATGCATACCGGCATCGAAAAAGCTGTGCCGGTGACCAGCAGCGCAATCACCGCTCCCAGCGGCGCCAGCACCAGCGAGGCCATGTTGACGAACGGCGGCAGCACCCGACGATAGAGCAGGACGAGAACGGCGAACACCAGCAGAATACCGGCGATCAACGCATAGATGAAGTTGACGAACAGCTGGCCGATCCACTCCTCGTCGCCGACGGCAACCTGACGTACGCCCTGCGGCAGGCTCTTGAATTCCGGGAGGGCGTGAATCGCCGTCTGGACGTCGCCGCTCTGCGCGCCGGGAGCGAGGTCGGCGACGAGGACGATGCGCCGCCCCTGGTTATAGCGGCGGATCTTCGCCGGCCCCTCGCCGAAGCCGATGTCGGCGAGCACCTTCAGGGGCACCGACGGACCCGTCAGCTGCGCGAGGCTGGTCGGCACCGGCAGGTCGCGGATCGTCTCCAGGCTGCCGCGCGCGTCGTCGGGCAGCTGGACACGGATCGGGATCTGGCGGTCGGACAGCGAGAACTTGGCCAGGTTCTGCGGCACGTCGCCGATCGTCGCCAGGCGGATCGTCTGGCTCAGCGCCTGAACCGATACGCCCATCTGCGCGGCAATGTCGAAGTGCGGCTTGATGACGATCTCCGGCCGCTGCAGATCGGCATCGATATGAGCGTCGCGCAGCGCCGGCAGACGCTTCATGCCCTTGATGACCAACTCGGCGGCGGCATGGAGCGTGACGGGATCGTCGCCGACCAGCATGAGGTTGACGTCGTGGCCGCCGCCGAAGCCGCCCGTCTGCGACTGGAAGTTGACGCGCGCGTCGGGCAGCTGGCGCAGCATCGGTGCCGCGTCGTGCTCGAAGTCGACGGTCGCGAGCGTGCGCTCGTCACGGGGCTTGAGCTTGAGCAGGATGTCGGCAAAGCGGATCTCGTCGTCGCCGCCGATCGTCTCGAGCGTCGACTCGACCTCCGGGCGGCGCTTGAGCAGGGCCGCCGCCTGCGTCCGGTCACGCGCTCGATGTCGGCGAGCCGGACGCCGGGCGCCATCTCGATATGGACGGTCGACTGGCCGCTGTCGACCGGCGGCTGGAAGGCGACGTGGAGCTGGAAGCCGAGGAAGATGGTCAGGACGAAGGCCGCGAGACCGCCCGCCGACCGTCCACCAGCGATGCCGGATCGACCAGCGCAGGAAGGCGATGTAGCGCGCCATCACCGGGCCGCTGGCGTGCGGCTTGACCCCGTGCGGGCGCAGGAAATAGGCCGCGCAAAGCGGCGTGATCAGCCGGGCGACGAGCAGGCTCATCAGCACGGCAATGACGACGGTCAGGCCGAACTGCTTGAAATACTGGCCCGAGATGCCGGGCATCAGCGCCACGGGCAGGAACACCGCGACGATCGCGAAGGTGGTGGCGACTACCGCAAGGCCGATCTCGTCGGCGGCATCCATGGCCGCGCGCCACGGCGATTTACCCATGCGCATGTGGCGGACGATGTTCTCGATCTCGACGATGGCATCGTCGACGAGGATGCCCGAGACGAGGCTGAGCGCGAGCAGGCTGATGCTGTTCAGCGTGAAGCCCAGCGCGTCCATGAAGAAGAAAGCCGGGACGCACGACAGCGGAATCGCCAGAGCCGAGATCAACGTTGCGCGCCAGTCGCGCAGGAAGAACAGGACGACGACGACGGCGAGGAAAGCGCCTTCGAACAGCGAGCGGATCGACGAGCGGTACATCTCGCGCGTATATTTGACATTATCGTTGGTCAGCTCGATGTGAACCTTGGGGTTCTCGTCGCTGATTTTCTTCAGTTCGGCCGTGACCTTGTCCATCGTCTGGACTTCGGAGCCGCCCTTCGCCTTCTGCACGTCGAACGAGGCGACCTCGCGGCCGTTGTACTTGACGATGCGCCGCTGCTCGGCGGAGGCATCGCGGACAGTGGCGATGTCACCCAGACGCACGGTGCGGTTGGCCGAAATCGGGATCTGCGTTTCGGCAAGTGTCGCTGCGGTTTGCGCCCCGCCGAGCACGCGCACGGCCTGCTCGGCGCCGGCGATCTCGGTGCGGCCGCCGGTCGCGTCGATGTTGAGCCCGCGGATCGCATTGTTGATCTGCGCCGCGGTGACACCGTAGCCTGCAGCTTGATTGGATCGAGGTCGACGCTGATCTCGCGTTTGACGCCGCCGAGCGAGTTGACGCCGGCGACACCCGGGATCGACAGCAGCCGCTTGGTGACGATGTTGTCGACGAACCAGCTCAGCTGCTCGAGCGTCATGTCGGTCGTCGTCACGGCATAGCTGCCCGAGCGCGCCGTCGAAGTCCTGGCGCTGAACGACTGGCTCGAGGATGCCTTCCGGGCAGGTCGGAGCGGACTTTGGATACCGCGTCGCGGACGTCGTTGACCGCCTCGTCCGTCGGCGTGCCGATGGCGAACTCGATGTTCGTGCCGGCCGCGCCCTCGACATCGTACGAGGTGATGTGCTCGACCTTGCCGACGGAGGCGACGGCGCCTTCGATCTTCTGGGTGATCTGCTTTTCCATCTCGCTCGGCGCGGCGCCGGGCTGGCTGACGGTCACCTGGACGACGGGAAAGCTGATGTCGGGCTGCTGGTTGATCGCCATGCGGTTGAAGCTGACGACCCCGAGGAACGACAGGACCAGGAACAGGACGATCGGGAAGGTCGGGTTCCGGATCGCCCAGCTGGAGATGTTGCGCATCGCCTAGGCCCCCGCTGTCGCGCCGCACGACCGGCGCGACCTTCTCGCCCGGGCTGCAGGAAGGCGCCGGCGCTCGCACGACGCTTCTCGCTGCCGGTCAGTCCGCTGGCGATGGCCATGCCGCTTCGGCGACACGTCGCCGACCTTGACGTTGCGCCGGACGACCTTGTTGCCCGGCCCGACGACGTAGACATACTGCCCTTGTCGTCGACCATCACCGCCGACTGCGGCAGCACCGGGCGCGTCGCCTCGCCGGCGCGATCGTTGCGTTGGCGAAGGCACCGGCGCGCAGGCCGGGCGCGTAGGCGAGCGCGATCCGCGCGACGCCCTGGCGGCTGGCGGGTCGATCACGGGATCGATCAGCCAGATCGTTGCCGCGATAGACGGCGTCGAGCCGACCGGACGAACGTCCGCCGGCATGCCGACGCGCAGCGCGCGCCATGTCCTGCTCGGCGACGCGCGCGCGCATTTCCAGCGCGCCGCCCTCGGCGATGCGGAACAATGCGTTGGCCCCGGCGCCAACGACCTGCCCGGCCTCGATGTTGCGCGCCAGGACGAGGCCAGCGGCGGGCGCGCGAACATCCAGCCGGGCGAGTCGCGCGCGCATCTCGCCGAGCTGCGCCTGCGGCCAGCGCCACCTTCGCATTGCATGCCGTCGCGCGTCGCCGTCTTGGATCGATATCGGCCTTGGAGATGAAGCCCTTGTCGACCAGCTTGGCGGCGCGGTCGAGGTTCGCCTGGGCGAGCGCGGCGTCGGCCTTGGCCGAGCGGATCGCCGCCGCCATCTGCGCCACCTGCTGGGTCTGCACCGCCGAGTCGATGCGCGCGAGCACCTGGCCGCTTCGCGACCGTCTGGCCGGCGTCGACCAGCACGGCCGTTACCCGCCCGCCCTCGCCATTGACGCCCGACGACCATGTCGCGCCGCGCCGCGATGCTTCCCGTGACGCGTGACGTCGGCGGCAACCTGGCTGATGCCCGGAACGACGACGCTGACCGTCGGCACCGTCACCGCGGCCGGCGTTGCCGCCGGGGCGGAGCGGCCGAACATCAGCCATGCTCCGAGCGCGAGCACGACGATTGCAATAAGGATAGCCACGGCGCCACGCGCCGGTCGCCAGCGCCTCCGCGCTGGCAGCGGCACCGCCTCGTCCATCCGTAGGTGCACGTTCATGCCGGTCATTGTCCCTGCCGCATCGGCCAGTGTGTTACCACTGTAATGCACCAGCGGCGTCCGTCAACTGCCTTAACGCCAAACGCGCCGATTGCGAAGCCGCTCGTCGCCTGCCAAGCTGGCGTTAAGACTGACGTAACATTTGCAGGGAGCCTGTGCGCACATGCTCACGCAGGGTCTGGTCATTCACGGCTACGTCGGCTGGGCAGCGGCGGGCATCGCTGCCGGCGCAGCCTCGTGGTTCCTGTCCGGCAGATGGGAGATTGGTGGCTGCCTCGGCACGCTGGCTGCAGCGGTCGCGGGTGCGCTGACCGCCGGCTATCTTTGTGACGAGATGGCCAGAAGCGACGACCTCGTGACCCTGTGCGTCGCGTTGGGTGGCGCCATGACAATTCTGTGGATCCTAAGCGTTCTCGCGCCGCGCCACTGAGGTTCATTGCGGGGCAAGGCCCGGCAGCGTAGTTCCGGATAGTCAACGAACCCGGAGCCCTCCATGCGCCGCCTGCTGCTTGCCCTCCTGCTGCTGCCGGTTCCGGCTCTCGCCGAGGAAGCCAAGCCGACAACACTGACCATCGTCGCCGAGGGGCACTCCGACCGCGCGCCCGACATTGCCGATCTGTCGGGTGGCGTCGTCACCCAGGCCGCGACTGCCGCCGCTGCGCTCGCTGCCAATGCCACGAAGATGACGCAGGTTGTCGCCGCCGTCCGCCGCGCGGGAGTTGCCGAGCGCGACATCCAGACCAGCGGCCTCAGCCTGCAACCGCAATACAAGTACGGCGATAACCATCCGCCGATCCTGACCGGCTATCAGGTGTCGAACACCGTCGCGATCCGCGTCCGCAAGCTGGCCGAGTTGGGCGCGCTGGTCGATGCACTGGTCGCCGCCGGCGCGAACCAGATCAACGGCCCGACCTTCCGCGTCGATGACGCAGACGGCGCGCTCGATGCCGCGCGTACCGCCGCGGTTATCGCCGCGCGGGCGCGGGCGCAGCTGTATGCCGCCGCCGCCGGAATGCACCTCGGCCGGATCCGCTCGATCAGCGAGGGCACGCCGGCGCGGGTCGAACCGATCAACGAGATCGTCGTGTCCGCCGCCCGCAAGTTCGCCGCGGCGACCCCGGTCGCGCCCGGCGAGGTAACGCTCGGCGCCACCGTGACCATGGTGTTTGAGCTCGATTAGATGCGCGCCATCGGCACGATCAGCGGCGCGCCGGCGGCGTCGCCTCGCCACGCGGTGACGCGGTAGACCCGCGCCAGCCGATCGTCGTCGAGCACCGCCGCCGGCGGGCCGTCGGCCACGACGCGACCTCGGTCGAGCAGGACCAGCCGATCGGCAAAACGCGCGGCAAGCGTCAGCTCGTGCAGGACCGCCACGACCGCTACCCCGCGCTCCGCCTCGGCCCGCAGCAGTTCCATGACCGACAGCGCGTGGCCGGGATCGAGAGCGGCGAGCGGCTCGTCGGCGATCAGGACCGGCGCCTCGACAGCCAGAGCCCTGGCAAGAAAGACTCGTGCGCGCTCTCCGCCGGACAGGTCCGTGACGACCCGGTCCCGCAGATCCGTCACGTCGGCGCGCATAAGGGCGGCGTCGATCGCCACCCGGTCGGTTTCGCCGATGCGGCTGAACGGCGCGAGGTGCGGCAGCCGTCCGAGCGCGACGAGACGCGCCACGGTCAGCGGCCACGCCAGCGTCGCGCCCTGGGGCAGATAGGAACGGGTCCGCGCCAGCGCGCCAGGATCGCAGTCGGCGATGTCGCGTCCCTGCAGCATGACCTGCCCCGCCGTCGGCCGCAGGAGCCCGGCGAGAATGCGCGCCAGCGTTGACTTGCCGGCCCCGTTGGGACCGATCAGCGCGACGACCTCGCCAGGGCAGGCGGCGAAGTCGACGCCGTCCAGCACCCGGCGACGGCCGAAGTCGACAGCGATTTCCGTGGCAACGATCATGCCCACAGCCGCCGCTCGCGCCGCAGATAGTAAAGGAAAACCGGAACCCCGAGAAAGGCGGTGACGACGCCGAGGCGCAGTTCGGTAGCGCTGGGTATCAATCGCACGCCGATGTCTGCGGCGACGAGCAGCGCTGCGCCGGCAAGTGCGGACGGCAGCAGCACCGCCGACGGACTGCGATCGGTCAGGGGGCGAACAAGATGAGGCACGACCAGCCCGATGAAACCGATCGCGCCGGCAACAGCGACGGCGCCGCCGACGCCGATGGCGACTCCGGCAAGCAGACGTAGACGGACATGGACGAGATTGACGCCGAGTGCCCGCGCGCCGTCCTCGCCGAGGCTGAGCGCATCGAGGGCGCGGCCGTCCCACAGCAGCAGAGCAAGCCCGGTGGCGACACACGGGAGGGCAACGGCGACGTCACGGAAGCTGCGGTCCTCGAGGCTGCCCATCAGCCAAGTCGCCATTTCGGCAAGCGCGAACGGATTAGGTGCGAGGTTCAGGGCCAGCGCCACCCCCGCGCCCGCCAGCGCGCTGATCGCGACCCCGGCGAGGATGAGGCCGAGCGGCGATTCACCCGCCAGCCATAGCAGCGGCACGAGCGCGGCCACCGCCGCGACGATGGCGAACACCGGCAGCAGCACCGGCGTCGTGGCGGCGAAGCCGAAATAGAGAGCGAGGACGGCGCCGAACGCTGCTGCCGGGCTTGCGCCGAGCACGCCGGGCTCGGCCAGCGGGTTTCGGAGATATCCCTGCAGCGAAGCGCCGCCTGCGCCAAGCATCGCCCCGACGGCAAGGCCGAGGACGGCACGCGGCAACCGCAAATCCAGGACGATGATGCGGGCGATGTCGTCGCCGCCACCAGCTAGTACCGCCAGCACCCGCAGCACGCCGAGTGGCGCCGGCCCAAGAGTCAGCGAGGCAGCGGCCAAGAACAGCGCGACGACGGCGAGCAGGGCAAGGAGAAACGGGCGCGGCACTGCTTCAAGCGTAGCGCATCGCGCCGCCGCCGTCTTGGCACAAGGCCCGTCCGTGCTAGGCTGGCCGCGGAGGCAGGCGATGAACCCGACCGACGCACACGCGAGCGCGGTTCGCCGGGCCGGTTGCTGGTTCGGGCGATGACAACCGACAGGCGCGAACGGGATGGGATGGAAACGTGATCCCGGCGCACGTCGTCAGCCTCAACCTGTGCGCCGACCAGCTGCTGCTCGCGCTCGCCGACCGACGGCAAATCGCCGGCGTCACCGTCTATGCCGCCGATCCCGGCATGTCGGCGGCGGCGGGCGCGGCACGAGGACTGCCGACGACGCGCGGCACGGCCGAGGAACTGCTCACGCTCCGCCCCGATCTCGTGCTCGTCGCTTCTTATCAGGTCGCCGCCAAGCGCGCGCTGCTTCCCGGCACGCGCATCGTCGCCGTCCCCGAGGCAAACGATCCGATGCAGATCGCGGCCAACATCAGGATCGTCGCCGCGGCGGTCGGGCATCCCGATCGCGCTCGGCCGCTGCTCGCCGCTCTCTCAGCAAGTCCGCTGCCGACAACCGGCAGCGGCCCGATCATCGCACAATACCAGCGCGGCGGGTGGCTGTCGGGGACCGGCACGCTTGTCGATGACCTGATTCGCCGCGCTGGTGGGCGCAACCTAGCCACCGTACTCGGGCGACCACCGCTCTCGCACCTCAGCCTCGAAGCGATCATCGCCGCCCGGCCCGCCTATCTGCTGATCGAACGGCGCACGGGTGACAGTGCCGACCGCGGTGCCGCGCTGCTCGACCACCCGGCGCTGGCCCGCGCCTTCCCGCCGGCGCGGCGCCTGACGATCGACGGCAGCCTGACGGTCTGCGGCGGCCCAGCCTATCCGCGGGCGGTCGACAGCCTGCGGTCGCAGCTCAGCCTTTCAGGCGCGCGACCTCGGCCTCAAGCGCGACGATCTTCTGCGCCTGGGCGACAATGATGTCGTGCAATGCGGCGAGCTTGGCTGCGTCGCCCGCTGGCGGTGCCGGCGGAACAGGCGGCGCGGGGGGTTCGGGCGTGATATCGATCGGCCGGTCGCGGAACAGCCCCGACGCCTTCGCCCGTTCGATCAGCGGCGCGGCGCTGGCGAACAGCGACATGAGCGCCTCGGCAATCGGTGGTTCCTGACGGTCGGCCATGCCATTCTCCTCGAACGAGTGTATGACATAGGCAATACGCGCCGCCGATCAAGTCACTCCGCGGCGACAAGCGCCAGCGTATCGTCGAGCGGATGCTGCAGTCGGCCGAGCATTTCCTTCGGGCAGACCTGCCAGAAATCCGCGCGGGCGCGGTCCCAGTCGAGCAGAAGTTCGGCGGCCCATTTTGAATCGGTCTCGGCGACGTGCTCCTCGACCAGAGCGCGGAGGACGCCGTCCCAATGCGCGCTGGAGACGCGCGACAGGACGATCGATTTCAGGGTTGATCCGCCGCGGGAAGCCGCCGTCGACGTCGTGGACGAAGGCCATGCCACCCGTCATACCCGCGCCGAAATTGGCGCCCGTCGGTCCCAGGATCACGGCGACACCGCCGGTCATGTATTCGCAGCCGTTGGCGCCGCAGCCCTCGACGACGACGGTCGCGCCACTGTTGCGGACGGCGAACCGTTCTCCCGCGCGACCAGCGGCAAACAGGCGGCCGCTGGTCGCCCCGTACAACACGGTGTTACCGATGATGGTATTGTGGCGCGCCGTGAGCAGCGAACTGACCATCGGCCGGACGACGATAGTCGCGCCGCTCAGTCCCTTGCCGACATAATCGTTGGCCTCGCCGAACACCTCGAGCTTGAGCCCCTGCACACCGAACGCGCCGAGACTCTGACCGGCGGAACCGCGCAGGCGGACGTGGAGGTGCCCCGGTGGCAGGCCGGTCATGCCGAACTTGCGGACGATTTCCGACGATACCCGCGTGCCGACCGCGCGGTGCGTGTTGCGCACGGTATAGGTCAGCTGCATCTTCTCGGCGCGTTCGAACAGATGCGCGCCGTCGCGGAGCATGTCGGCGTCGAGGCTGTCGGGCACCTCGTTGCGGTGGTTGGCGATGCCGAAGCGGCGGCTTTCGTCGGGGGCGTCCACCTTGACCAGGATCGGGTTGAGGTCGAGGTCGTCGAGGTGCTCTGCGCCGCGGCTGACCTGGCGCAGCAGCTCGGTGCGGCCGATGACCTCGTCGAGACTGCGCGCGCCAAGCCGGGCGAGGATATCGCGCACCTCCTCGGCGATGAAGCTCATCAGGTTGATGACCTTTTCCGGCGTTCCCTCGAACTTGGCCCTGAGCGCCGGGTCCTGGCTGCAGATCCCGACCGGACAGGTATTCGAATGGCATTGGCGGACCATGATGCAGCCCATCGCGACCAGGCCCAGCGTGCCGATTCCGTATTCCTCCGCCCCGAGGATCGCGGCGATGACGATGTCGCGGCCGGTCTTGAGCCCGCCATCGGTCCTGAGCTTGACCCGGTGGCGCAGGCCGTTGAGCGTCAGCACCTGGTTGACCTCGGACAGGCCCATCTCCCACGGGGTCCCGGCATATTTGATCGACGACTGCGGGCTGGCCGCCGTGCCCCCGACGTGGCCGGAGACGAGGATGACGTCGGCGTGCGCCTTGGCGACGCCCGCCGCGACCGTGCCGATGCCGGCCGTGCTGACCAGCTTGACGCAGACCCGCGCCTGCGGATTGATCTGCTTCAGGTCGTAGATCAGCTGGGCGAGGTCCTCGATCGAATAGATGTCGTGGTGCGGCGGCGGGCTGATCAGCGTCACCCCCGGCGTCGAATGGCGCAGCCGGGCGATGAGGTCGGTGACCTTGAACCCCGGCAGCTGCCCGCCCTCGCCGGGCTTTGCACCCTGCGCGACCTTGATCTCGATTTCGCTGCACGCGTTCAGATATTCGGCGGTAACGCCGAAGCGCCCGGACGCGACCTGCTTGACCTCGCTGTTGCCGTTGTCGCCGTTGGCCGCGGGGGTGAAGCGGCGGCGGTCCTCGCCACCCTCCCCGCTGACCGCCTTGGCGCCGATGCGGTTCATGGCGATCGCCAGCGTTTCGTGCGCCTCCGGCGACAGGGCGCCGAGGCTCATGCCGGGCGAGACGAAACGCTTGCGGATCTCGGTGATCGATTCGACCGTGTCGACCCGGACCGGCGCCTTGGCCCAGTTGAATTCGAGCAGGTCGCGCAGGTAGATCGGCGGCAGCTCGGCGACGGCGCGGCTGAAGCGGGTGTAATCGGAATAGCTGTCGCGCGTCACCGCCGTCTGAAGCAGGTGGATCAGGTTCGCCTGATAGGCGTGGTCCTCGGCCCCGGCGCGGTAGCGATAGAGCCCGCCGACGGGCAAAGCGATGACGTCCTCGTCCCAAGCCGCGTCGTGGCGCAAACGAGCGTTGAGGTGGATCGAGGCGAAGCCCTCGCCGCTGATCTTGGCCGGCATGCCGGGGAAGAATTCATTGACCAGCGCGCGGGACAGGCCGACCGCCTCGAAGTTATAGCCGCCGCGATACGAGCTGATTACCGCGATGCCCATCTTGCCCATGATCTTGAGCAGGCCGTCGTCGATCGCCTTCTTGTAGCGGGCGACGCACTCGTCGAGACTGCGCGGGCCGAACAGGCCGCGGGCATGGCGGTCGAGAATCGCCTCCTGCGCCAGGTAGGCGTTGACGGTGGTCGCGCCGACCCCGATCAGCACGGCGAAGTAATGCGGATCGAGGCATTCGGCCGAGCGCACGTTGATGCTGGAGAACGATCGCAGTCCCCTGGCGACGAGGTGTGTATGAACCCCGGCGGCGGCGAGGATCATGGTGATCCCGGCGCGACGCGCGTCCTGGTTTTCGTCGGTCAGGAACAACTGGCTCTTGCCCGAGCGGACGGCGACCTCGGCCTCGTCGCGGACGCGAGCGATCGCGGCCTTCAGCGCGTCGGGACCGCCGGCGATCTCGAACGTACAGTCGATCGTTGCCGCGGCGCGAGCATAATGCGCGCGCAGCACGTCCCAGTCCCGGTTGGTCAACACCGGCGAGTCGAGGACCATCACCCCTTCCTGCCGCGCGTCGTGATCGAGGATATTGCCGAAATTGGCGAAGCGCGTCTTAAGGCTCATCACCCGCGTCTCGCGTAGCGAGTCGATCGGCGGGTTGGTCACCTGGCTGAAGTTCTGGCGGAAGAAATGGCTCATCGACCGCGGCCGTGACGAGATGACCGCCAGCGGCGTGTCGTCGCCCATGCTGCCGACCGCTTCCTTGGCGTCCTCGACCATCGGCGCGAGGAGCAGCTCCATGTCCTCCGCGGTCAGCCCGGCGGCGACCTGACGACGGCGCAGCTCGCCGCGGTCGAACGTCGCCGGCGGCTGCGGTGCGTCATGGCCGGGCAGATCGGTGAAGGTCCGGAAGTGTTCGACCCATTCGGCGAACGGCGCGCTCGCCGCGATGCGATCCTTGACCGCCGCATCGCCGTAGAGGCGCGGCCCCTCCCCCGGTTCCCCATCCAGGTCGACCGCGATCATTTCCCCCGGCCCCAGCGCGCCCTTGGCGGTGATCGAAGTTTCCGGCACGACGACCATACCGGCTTCGGAGCCCGTGATCAGCAATCCATCGGAGGTCGTGAGCCAGCGCATCGGCCGCAGGGCGGACCGGTCGACCCCGGCAAGGCACCAGCGCCCGTCGGTCATCGCCAGCGCCGCGGGGCCGTCCCACGCCTCCATGACGCTGGCGAAATAAGCGTACATCGCGCGGTGACCGGCAGGCAGCGAGTCATCGCCGTTCCACGCCTCCGGGATCAACATCAGCTTGGCCGTCGGCGCATCACGGCCCGAGCGGACGAAAGCTTCGAATACGGCGTCGAGAGCGGCCGTGTCGCTCGCCCCGGCCGGGATCAGCGGCTTGATGTCGGCCGAATGCTCGCCAAAGGCTGCCGCCGCCATGCGGATCTCGTGGCTTTTCATCCAGTTCTTGTTGCCGCGCACGGTGTTGATCTCGCCGTTGTGGGCGATCGTGCGGAACGGCTGCGCCAGCCACCATTGAGGGAAGGTGTTGGTCGAGTAACGCTGGTGATAGATCGCGAAGCGCGACCGGAACCGCTCATCGGTCAGGTCGGGATAGAAGACCGACAGCTCCTCGGCGAGAAACAGGCCCTTGTAGATGATCGACCGCGCCGACAACGAACAGACGTAGAAGCCGCTGATCTGCGCCGCCACCACGGCTTTCTCGATCCGGCGGCGGATGAGATAGAGGTCCTTCTCGAACGCTTCGATCGAGGCACTGTCGGGCAACGGCCCGGCAATCATGATCTGCTCGATCTCGGGGCGCGAGCCCGCCGCCTTGGTGCCGATGACGCTGGTGTCGACCGGCACCTGTCGCCAGCCATAGATGGTGTAGCCGAAGCCGATGATCTCGCTCTCGACGATCGTCCGGCATATCTCCTGGGCGGCGAGATCGGTGCGCGGCAGGAAGATCTGTCCGACGGCCAGCCTGTTTGGCTTCGGCGCATGGCCGGCGCGGTCGATGTGCTCGTGAAAGAATTCGATCGGCAGCTCGACGTGGATGCCGGCTCCGTCGCCGGTCTTGCCGTCGGCATCGACGGCGCCGCGGTGCCACACCGCCTTCAGAGCATCGATGGCGGCGGTGACGACGCGACGCGAGGCCTTGCCGTCCGTCGCCGCGATGAGACCGACGCCGCACGCATCCGACTCGAGGTCGGGCCGGTACATGCCGTGCTCGGCGACACGGGCGCGCTCCGCGGCCGTGGTCACGCTGCGACTCTCGCGGCCGCGCTGACGGTCGTCAGATAAGCGTGCATCGCCTTGGCGACGTCGCGGCCATCGCGGATGGCCCATACCACCAGGCTCGCGCCACGAACGATGTCACCGGCGGCGAACACGCCTGGCAGGCTGGTCATCATCGTTTTGTGGTCGACCCGCACCGTGCCCCAGCGCGTGACGCCAAGATCGGGGGCCGCGAGATGCTTCGGCAGATCTTCGGCATCGAAGCCGAGAGCGGCGATGACCATGTCGGCCGGCAGAAGCTCGCTGGCGCCGGCGTCGGTCTCGGGAGCGCGCCGGCCGGTGGCATCGGCGGCGCCGAGACGCATCCGTTGCACCCGGAGGCGGCACGAGCCGTCGGCGCCGCTTTCAAATTCTGCTGGGGCGCTCAGCCAGACGAACTCTACGCCCTCCTCTTCGGCATGGGCGACCTCACGCTGCGACCCGGGCATGTTGGCCCGGTCGCGGCGGTACAGGCATTTGACCGACCGGGCGCCCTGGCGGACGGCGGTGCGAACGCAGTCCATCGCCGTGTCACCGCCACCGACCACGACGACGTCGCGGCTCGCCGCGTCGAAGCCGGCGACCGTCTCGCCGAAACCGCGGCGATTGCTGGCGAACAGATAATCGAGCGCTGGAACGACGCTTTCCCTGGCACCGGGGAGGGCAAGCGCGCGTGCGGCATAGACGCCGGTGGCGATCAGCACGGCGTCGTGACGCGCACGAAGCTCGTCGAGACCGGCATCGCGTCCCACGTCGAACGAGCGGTGAAAGACAATCCCGCCGTCCTCGAGCCGCGCAACGCGGCGGGCGACCACCGCCTTCTCCAGCTTGAAACCGGGAATGCCGTAGGTCAGCAGCCCGCCCGGCCGGTCGTGACGATCATAGACGTGGACCGCATAGCCCTTGCCACGCAGCATCTCGGCCGCAGTCAGCCCGGCAGGACCGGCACCGACGATGCCGACCGACTGGCCCCGTTCGGCTCCGACCCGCAGCGGTCGAACCCAGCCCATGTCCCAGGCGTGATCGTTGATGAATTTTTCGACCGCGCCGATGGTAACGCTGCCGAAGCCCGGCTCGATGACGCAGTTCCCTTCGCACAGGCGATCCTGAGGGCAGATGCGGCCGCATATCTCGGGCATCGAACTGGTCGCCGCGCTCGCCTCGTACGCCTCCTCGAGCCGACCTTCGGCGGTCAGCCGCAGCCAATCGGGGATGTTGTTATGCAGCGGACAGTGGACCTGACAGAAGGGGACGCCGCACTGCGAGCAGCGCGACGCCTGCTCGGCAGCGTGAGCATCGAGGAACGGTCGCGCAATCTCGAGGAAATCGGTGGCGCGTGCCGCAACCGCGCGCTTCGACGGCCCCGATTGTGGGAGCGCTGGGAAGCGCAACATCGATGAAACAGCCATGGCGCCACCTCCTGAAGACGCTTTATGTCGCGAGAACGCTATTGTCGAGCAACAAACTAGTGATGTGGCAGGATGCCTGTCGTAATTCGTCGGGCGGATGTTTGCCACGAGCCGGTGCGGGGTCTCCGCCGTTCAAATTACGTAACAAAAAGGCCATGATCGACGCAGCGAAGGGCGGCCACCCTGTCGTCTTGATCCGGGCACGATTGGACGCACCGGCGATGTGCACCGGATGGCTGCGCGTTTTCACAATGCCAAAGGGCCGATAAGCAGCGGCCGGGGGGTATGGCCGTGTCGCTGCGTACCAGCGAGACGAATATTTCCGGTGAGTTGCGTATGGCGACACTCCCTGACGACGCTGGTGCGGTGGCTGCGCTGCAGCTGGCGGCCTGGCGTCATACCGGCGCCGGTGACCATCAGCGCGCCGCGGCCGCGCTGCTCGAGGCGGTCCAGCTTGCCCCAGGCGATGCCGGGTTGCTCACCGCGGCCGCCGACGCGCACCGTTTTACCGGCGATCTCGACCGCGCCATCGCGCTGTTCGACGCGGCCATCCTCGCCGACCCGGGGCTGGTCGCGGCCTGGTATGGACGGGCGCTTGCCCACGACGCCGTCGGTGCCACCGCAGCGGCGCGCGCCGACTTTGTCCGCGTTACCGAACTGGAGCCGAAGAGCGCCCCTGGTTGGGCCGGTCTCGCCGCCGCCGCAGCCCGGATTGGCGACATCGACACGGCCCGGACCGCCGGGCGAACGGCGTTGAAGCTCGCCCCCAACGATGCCGCCGTCGCCATAACCCTCGCCCGCTGCGACCTTTCCCGCGGCCGGCCGGCAATGGCCGTCGAGCGATTGGAAGGGTTGCTGACGCGCCGCGGCGGCGCAGTCGACGACGCCGTGGTCGCGCTCGGCATCCTTGGCGACGCGCTCGACCGTCTCGGCCGCTGCGACGAGGCCTTCGCTGCCTATTCGAGCGCCAAGGCGCGCGCCGCGATCCGCCTCGCGCCGTCACCGGCGGGGCCCCTGCCGGCCGAGGCGATCGCTGCCGCCGTCGCCGCCGCGCCGACCGCCGCCCCCGCCATCGTGTCACCGGTCGCCAACGAGGCATCGCGGCACATTTTCCTGCTCGGCTACCCGCGATCGGGCACGACGCTGGTCGAGCAGGTGCTGGCGACCCTGCCCGGCGTCGCAACGCTGGAAGAAGCGCCCACCCTGGCAGCGAGCGCGCCCTATCTCACCGATGCGTCGCGTCTTGCCGAACTCGACGACGAGACGGTCACCCGGCTTCGCGCAGATTACTGGGCTCGGGTCGCCACGGCCGGCGCCGGCGGTACCGAGACGTTCGTCGACATGGACCCGTTTAAGAGCCTCGCCTTGCCGCTGATCGCGCGTCTGTTCCCGGCGGCGAAGGTTGTCCATGTCCACCGCGACCCCCGCGATGTGGTGTGGAGCTGCTTCCGCCGCAGCTTCGTTGCCGGGCCGGTGACATCCGAACTGACCAGCCTTCCGCGCGCCGCTCGCCATTATGCCGCGACGCGGCGATTGATCGACGTCTGCGCCGACCGCTTGCCCCTGACGGTCCACCATCTGCGGTACGAAACGCTCGTCGCCGACTTCGACGGCGCGACGCAGGCGCTCTGCACCTTCATCGGGCGGCAGTGGACACCGAACCTGCGCGACTTTCCGGCAACGGCGAAGGCGCGCCGGGTGCGGACGGCGAGTGCGCCGCAGGTCCGTCAGCCGCTGTTCGACGGCAGTGGCCAGTGGCGACGCTATGCCGCTCATCTCGCGCCGGTGCAGAGCGTGCTCGCGCCTTGGGTCGAGGCGTCGAGCGGCTGATACTGCCTCGAGGTACTCGTCCCGGTCGCGTCCGACGCCCCATGGGTGCCGGGCGCGCAGGGCATCGACGCGCGAAATCCTCTCGCAGCCGTCCCATCGCCACGCTACGCTTCCCCCGGGAGGAGACGAGCCATGGACAATCGCGCAGGCAAGCAACTTCATGACACGCTGAGCTTCGTCGGGCTGCGCGCCCAGGCGACCGCCGTCGGACTGCTGGCGGTAACCGCCGAGCTGATCCGCGCTGGCGTGCTCGACGAGGCCGCGGTGCAACGGATCAAGGATGCAATCTTCGCCGACCTCGCGCTCGGCCGGCCGACGTCGCGCGAAAAGCGCGATTATGAGGCAATGCTGAAAAAGCGCCTCGACAGCCTGTTCCACGTCGATGTCTGCGCTCATTGCGGGCCAAACAAGGCCGAGCAGGCCACCCCGTCGACGCAGCACTAGGCGCGTTTAGCGGGTCACGGCCGCGAGTGCTGCGGCGCGGGACTCGAGGGTACGGCGCAGGGCGGCCAGGCCGGTTTCGATCGCCGGCAGGTCGGCCAGGAGCATCGTGCCGTCGCGATCCTCGACGCCGGCGCGGAGCAGCGCTGCCTGGCCGACGAGAACGCGGTCGTGGTCGCGGAGGTAGGTCAGTGTTTCCGCCTCGTCGCGAAAGCGGTCGGTCATGCGATCGGCCGCCGGAACGGGCGCCGACTGCACACGGCCGATCAGCGCCCCGATGTCGCGGGCCAGCCGCTCAAGCGCCTGCGCGCCGGCGACTGCGGCGGAGTCGGGAAAGGGCTGCGCCCGGCTCGGCGCGGCGAGGTGTTCGCGGCGATAGGCCGTCTCCGCCGCGCTGACGTCGGCCTGGGCGAAGCCGAGCAGCTGTCCGACCTGAGCGCGCACCAACTGGTCATCGGCACGCAGTCGGTTGGCCTGGCCGTAGAAATCATAGCCCCAGCCGTGGAACAGATTCGTCGCCAGCCGCGTCAGCAGGTTCGGGTCGTCGTAGCCGCTCACGATGTTCCCGGCAGGCCGAGGGTGTTGCCGATGTGGTAAGGCAGGCCGACGGCCGCATTCGGTGCCGACACCAGCCCCTTCTCCGCCATCCGCAGCGCGAGGTAGTAGCGCACCGCCTCGATCGGCGTCAGGCCGATCGCCTGAAGCGAGATCAGCTCGCGCATCCGCTCGTCCTTGGGCACGATCAACACCTTGAGATCGTTGAGCATGATGCCATAGCCGGCAAGGAACTCGGTCAGGTGCGCCTTTACCAATTCGCGGATGCCGGTGATGTGTTCGTTGATGTGCTCCATCTTCGTCACCTGGACGATCTGGTTGATCGCCTGCTCGATCGCCGGGCCGGCGTAGTCGGCGATCTCCTGCGTATCGATGACCGTGCCGGCGAACGGCATGTGGGTGATCAGGTCGAGCGCGGCGGCCTTGGTGTCGACGTGGATATAATAGTCGACCTGATAAGCCATTTCAGCCATTTCGGCGCTGGTCGCGACGCCGGAACTGCGGACCAGCAGCTTCGAGCGGTTGATGTAGATGACTTCGTAGACCCACGGGGAGGCGCCGCCGAAGAAGCCCTGGACGATCGAGCCGACGATCGGCTTGTCGGGCGTGGTCAGCGAATATTGGCCGGTTTCGTAGACGTTGAGCACCGCGCCGCGCGACTTCAGAACGCAGAAGTGATTGCTCTCGACCGTCAGCAGCGAGCCGGAAACGATTGATTCGTCGATGATTTTCAACGCCAGCGTGCGCGTGCCGAGGGCGTCCGTGCCGTCGCGCAGGAGCGACGTGATGACCTGCCGCGTCAATGCCATGGTTGACCCTTCCCCAAGTTCGCCGCTTGTCTAGCCGAGCGCGAGGCGGACGGCGAGGGCAGCGGCGAGTGCGGGCGGCATCACGACCACCCCGACGCGGAAAAAGCGCCAGAAGCCAACGGCTTGACCCTCGCGGCGCAGCGCCGTCAGCCACAGGATCGTCGCCAGGCTGCCGGTGACCGACAGGTTGGGCCCGAGGTCGACGCCGATGAGCAGCGCGTCGACGATCCTGGCCGGCGGCGCGGCCTTGGCGACCGCCGTCGCGGCGAGGAGGCCCGCGGGCAAGTTATTGATAAGATTACAGCCAAAGGCCAGCGCAGCGCCGGCGACCGCCGCGGTCCCCGCCACCGAGACCTGCGCGCCGCGGAC
Source organism: uncultured Alphaproteobacteria bacterium (assembly GCA_963847215.1). GTDB lineage: Bacteria > Pseudomonadota > Alphaproteobacteria > Sphingomonadales > Sphingomonadaceae > Polymorphobacter_B. Next base: position 22,277 of record CAWJZA010000002.1, on the reverse strand, counting down.
CAGCCAGCCGGCCAGGATGCCGGCGACTCCGGTCGCATCGACGGCGGCGACGAGGACGAACAGGCCGGCGACCAGGGGCAGGACGCCCCATGACACGCCCGCGAGCATTTCACTGGCGATTCCGCGACGACCGGTGATCGCGACAGCGACCGAAGTCGCAGCACCCGCGAGCAGCGTCGGCAGGCCGAGCGGCACGCCCAGCGCCGACACCGTGGTCAGCACCGCCACGGTGGCCACGATCCCGCCAAGTGCCAGCCGGCCGCCGACGGTCAGCGGGGGCGACTCGACCGCGGCGGCGCAGCGGTCGCCGAGCCGACGCCCCTCGACCAGGCGCAGCCCGACGAACGTGATGCCGATCGCCGCCAGCGACGGCAAGGCGAAGCGCGCCAGCCAGGCGCCGAGCGCCGGCAGGTCGGCGCCGTAGAGGACGAGGTTGGCCGGATTGGCGATCGGCAGGACGAACGAGGCGGCGTTGGCGACGAAGGCGCAGACGAACAGCAGCGGCAGCGGCTCCGCCTCGGCGCGCCTGGCCGCGGCGAAGACGGCGGGCGTCAGGACGACGGCGGTCGCGTCGTTCGACAGGAAGACGGTGACGACGACGCCGGCGGCATAGACCAGGGCGAACAGCCGCGCCGGCGATCCCCGCGCCGCGCGGACGACCGCCGCCGCGACCCAGTCGAACACGCCCGCCAGCCGCGCCGTTTCCGACAGCAGCATCATGCCGATGAGGAAGGCGTAGACGTCGTCGCCCCTCGCCACCGCCTGCACCGCCGCGGCGGGCGGCAGCAGGCCGAACGCAACGACCAGCGCTGCCCCGGCCACGGCCCAGACCGCCTCCGGCCAGCCGAACGGGCGGAGGACGACGCCGGCGGTCGCCGCTGCCGCGATCGCCCAGATGGCGGTGTTGGGCTCCACATCGCTCCTTCGGCGCCCGGCGCGCCACCTGCGCGCAGTTGCCTCGCGCGTCCGTTGCCGTAAAGCAACGCCCACGGGAGACAGACGCGCATGGACTTCGATTTCGGCCTCGGCGAGACGGCGGACGCGATCCGCGAGACGACACGGCGCTTCGCCGCCGACCGCATCGCGCCGATCGCTGCCGAAATCGATGCCGACAACGCCTTCCCGCGCGCACTGTGGCCGGAGATGGGCGCGCTCGGCCTGCACGGCATCACCGTCGAGGAGGAGTATGGCGGGCTCGGCCTCGGCTATCTCGAGCATGTCGTGGCCATGGAGGAGATCAGCCGCGCCTCCGCCTCGGTCGGCCTGCAGCTACGGCGCGCACTCCAACCTGTGCGTCAACCAGATCCGCCGCTGGGGCAACGAGGAGCAGAAGCGCAAATACCTGCCGACGCTGATCTCCGGCGAGCATGTCGGCAGCCTCGCCATGTCGGAAGCGGGTGCGGGTCCGACGTCGTGTCGATGCGGCTGCAAGGCCGAGAAGAGCGGCGACGGCTATGTGCTCAACGGCACCAAGTTCTGGATCACCAACGCGCCGTACGCCGACACGCTGGTGGTCTATGCCAAGACCGGCGAAGGCTCGGCGCGGCATCACCGCCTTCCTGATCGAGAAGGGCATGCCGGGCTTCAGCGTGTCGAAGAAGCTCGACAAGATGGGCATGCGCGGCTCCGACACGGCCGAACTGGTGTTCCAGGACTGCGAAGTGCCGGCCGAAAACGTCATGGGGCCGAAGAACGGCGGCGTCGGCGTGCTGATGTGCGGGCCTCGATTACGAGCGCGCGGTGCTCGCGGCCGGTCCGCTGGGCATCATGCAGGCCTGCCTCGACGTGGTCCTGCCCTACGTGCGCGAGCGCAAGCAGTTCGGCAAGCCGATCGGCCAGTTCCAGCTGATGCAGGCCAAGGTCGCCGACATGTATGTCGCGCTCAACTCGGCGCGCGCCTATGTCTATGCCGTGGCGCGCAGCTGCGACGCCGGGCGAGACGACGCGCTTCGACGCGGCCGGCGCGATCCTGCTGGCGAGCGAGAATGCGGTGAAGACGTCGCTGGAGGCGATCCAGGCGCTGGGCGGCGCGGGCTATACCAAGGAGTGGCCGGTCGAGCGCTTCCTGCGCGACGCCAAGCTCTACGACATCGGCGCCGGCACCAACGAGATCCGCCGCTTCCTGATCGGGCGCGAGCTGATCGGCGCGATGACGACGCTCGTCTCGCCTCGTCGACCCGGCGAGCGACGCCTTCGCCGCCAACGCCGCGCACAACCGCGCGCTGGCCGCAGGAACTGCGCGGACCAAGACCGCGACCGCCGCGCTCGGCGGCTCGGCGGCGCACGCGCGAGCGGCACGTCGCGCGCGGCAAGCTGCTGCCGCGCGACCGCGTCCAGCGTCCTGCTCGACCCCGGCTCGCCCTTCCTCGAGGTCGGCGCGCTGGCGGCGAACGGCATGTACGGCACCGGCCGACGAGGGCGCGCCCGGCGCCGGCGTCGTCGCCGGCATCGGCCGCGTGTCGGGCCGCGAATGCATGATCGTCGCCAACGACGCGACGGTGAAGGGCGGCGCCTATTTCCCGATGACGGTGAAGAAGCATCTGCGGGCGCAGGAGATCGCGCTGCAGAACCGCCTGCCGTGCCTCTACCTCGTCGACTGCGGCGGCGCCAACCTGCCGCACCAGGCCGAGGTCTTCCCCGACCGCGATCATTTCGGCCGCATCTTCTACAACCAGGCGCAGATGTCGGCCGCGGGCATCCCGCAGATCGCCTGCGTCATGGGCAGCTGCACCGCCGGCGGCGCCTATGTCCCGGCCATGTCGGACGAGACGGTGATCGTGCGCGGCCAGGGCACGATCTTTCTCGCCGGCCCGCCGCTGGTGAAGGCCGCGACCGGCGAGATCATCAGCGCCGAGGAACTGGGCGGCGCCGACACCCATGGCCGCAAGTCGGGCGTCGTCGACCATGTCGCCGACGACGACGAGCACGCGCTGGCCATCGTCCGGCGACATCGTCGGCGACGCTCAACGCGCCCAAGCGCGTCGATCTCGACCTCGCCGAGCCGCGTCGCCCCGCGCTTCGCCGCCGAGGAGCTGTACGGCATCATCCCGCAGGACGTGCGCGCGCCCTATGACGTGCACGAGGTCATCGCCCGGCTGGTCGACGCGCTCCGAGTTCCACGAGTTCAAGCCGCTGTACGGCACGACGCTGGTCTGCGGCTTCGCGCGGATCTGGGGCATGCCGGTCGCGATCCTCGCCAACAACGGCGTCCTGTTCAGCGAGAGCGCGCAGAAGGGCGCGCATTTCATCGAGCTCGCCTGCCAGCGCCGCGTGCCGCTGCTGTTCCTGCAGAACATCTCGCGGCTTCATGGTCGGCGGCAAGTACGAGGCCGAGGGCATCGCCAAGCACGGCGCCAAGCTGGTCACCGCGGTCGCGACCGCGCACGGTGCCCAAGATCACCGTGCTGATCGGCGGCAGCTTCGGCGCCGGCAATTACGGCATGTGCGGCCGCGCCTATAGCCCGCGCTTCCTGTTCACCTGGCCCAACGCGCGCATCAGCGTCATGGGCGGCGAGCAGGCGGCGAGCGTGCTCGCCACCGTCCACCGCGACGCCGACAAGTGGACGCCGGCGGAAGCCGAGGCCTTCAAGGCGCCGATCCGCGCCAAGTACGAGGACGAGGGCAACCCGTACTACGCGACCGCGCGGCTGTGGGACGACGGCATCATCGATCCGGCCCAGACGCGCGACGTGCTCGGCCTGGCGCTGTCGGCGACGCTGAACGCGCCGATTCCCGAGCGGGCGCAGTTCGGCGTGTTCCGGATGTGACGCATGATCCACTCCCTCCTCATCGCCAATCGCGGCGAGATCGCGCGGCGGATCATCCGCACGGCGCAGCGGCTCGGCGTGCGGACGATCGCGGTCCATTCCGATGTCGACGCTGGCCTGCCGTTCGTGCGCGAGGCCGACGCGGCGGTGGCCATCGGCCCGCCGCCGGCGCGCGAGAGCTATCTCGATCAGGCAGAAGATCCTCGCCGCCGCCCGGAGCACCGGCGCGGCGGCGATCCACCCGGGCTATGGCTTCCTGTCGGAGAATGCCGACTTCGCCGAGGCCGTCATCGCCGCCGGGCTGGTCTGGGTCGGCGCGCCGCCGGCGGCGATCCGCGCGATGGGGCTGAAGGACGCCGCCAAGGCGCGGATGATCGCGGCGGGGGTGCCGGTGACGCCGGGCTATCATGGGCGAGGACCAGTCGCCCGACCGGCTGCAGCGCCGAGGCCGACGCCATCGGCTATCCCGTGCTGATCAAGGCGGTCGCGGGCGGCGGCGGCAAGGGGATGCGGCGGGTCGACGCGAGCGCCGACGTTCGCCGAGGCGCTGGCGTCGTGCCGGCGCGAGGCGGCGGCGTCGCTTCGGCGACGACCGCGTGCTGATCGAGAAATACATCACCGCGCCCGCGCCATATCGAGGTGCAGGTGTTCGGCGACACCCACGGCAACGTCGTCCATCTGTTCGAGCGCGACTGCTCGCTCCAGCGCCGCCACCAGAAGGTGATCGAGGAAGCGCCCGCGCCCGGCATGGACGCGGCGACCCGCGCCGCGATGTGCGCGGCGGCGGTCAAGGCGGCGCAGGCGGTCGACTATGTCGGCGCCGGCACGATCGAGTTCATCGCCGACGCGTCGCGAGGGCCTGCGCGCCGACCGCATCTGGTTCATGGAAATGAACACCCGGCTGCAGGTCGAGCATCCGGTGACCGAGGCGATCACCGGCGTCGATCTGGTCGAGTGGCAGCTGCGCGTCGCCAGCGGCGAGCCGCTGCCGCTGACGCCAGGACGAACTC
>CAWJZA010000002.1:0-12500 GCA_963847215.1 uncultured Alphaproteobacteria bacterium | reverse complement strand
CCAGCGTGTAAGGGCCATGAGGACTTGACGTCATCCCCACCTTCCTCCGGCTTATCACCGGCGGTTTCCTTAGAGTGCCCAACTAAATGATGGCAACTAAGGACGAGGGTTGCGCTCGTTGCGGGACTTAACCCAACATCTCACGACACGAGCTGACGACAGCCATGCAGCACCTGTGTGCACGTCCCTTGCGGGAAGAAGTCCATCTCTGGAAATCGCCGTGCCATGTCAAACGCTGGTAAGGTTCTGCGCGTTGCTTCGAATTAAACCACATGCTCCACCGCTTGTGCAGGCCCCCGTCAATTCCTTTGAGTTTTAACCTTGCGGCCGTACTCCCCAGGCGGAGAACTTAATGCGTTAGCTGCGCCACCGAAGCTCTAAGAGCCCCGACAGCTAGTTCTCATCGTTTACGGCGTGGACTACCAGGGTATCTAATCCTGTTTGCTCCCCACGCTTTCGTTCCTCAGCGTCAAGAATGGTCCAGTTAGCCGCCTTCGCCACTGGTGTTCTTCCGAATATCTACGAATTTCACCTCTACACTCGGAATTCCACTAACCTCTCCCATCTTCAAGCGAACCAGTCTCAAAGGCAGTTCCACGATTGAGTTGTGGGATTTCACCTCTGACTTGGCAAGCCGCCTACGAACGCTTTACGCCCAGTAATTCCGAACAACGCTAGCCCCCTCCGTATTACCGCGGCTGCTGGCACGGAGTTAGCCGGGGCTTATTCTCCCGGTACAGTCATTATCTTCCCGGGTAAAAGAGCTTTACAACCCTAAGGCCTTCTTCACTCACGCGGCATTGCTGGATCAGGCTTTCGCCCATTGTCCAATATTCCCCACTGCTGCCTCCCGTAGGAGTCTGGGCCGTGTCTCAGTCCCAGTGTGGCTGATCATCCTCTCAGACCAGCTATGGATCGTCGCCTTGGTAGGCCTTTACCCCACCAACTAGCTAATCCAACGCGGGCTCATCCCTGGGCGATAAATCTTTGGTCCGAAGACATCATACGGTATTAGCTCAAGTTTCCCCTGAGTTATTCCGTACCAAGGGGCAGATTCCCACGCGTTACGCACCCGTGCGCCACTAGACCCGAAGGTCTCGTTCGACTTGCATGTGTTAGGCATGCCGCCAGCGTTCGTTCTGAGCCAGGATCAAACTCTCAAGTTCATGTCCGAAACCCCGACCCGGCGAACCGGAGCGGAGCCCCGTTCAAGGAGCGTCCTATCTTGCACAAAACCAATCTGACTATCCGACCCGAAAGTCGGCAGTGCATTGTGGTAAGACATATAGGAGGCGTGTTTTAGCCATGACGCCCGAGCCCTTGTACGCTCGAGGCCATGGGCCGCCGCCCACATGTCCCTTCATTCAACCTACAATGAGAAAGAGCGACACCACTCTGTCCCTCGTTTTACCGAGGTACCGAGCGGCTGAGTTTTCCGAGACCCGGAGGCGAACCCAGTGGCTCGTTCCGGCGTCGGGGGCGGCTTATGCGCCGTGTCTCAAACCCCGTCAACAGCTTTTTTTCGCAAGGCCGGCAGGACCGAACTCCGAAACCCGGCCCGCCGACACCGCAACACCCGTCCGCTTGGAACGCGTGCCTTGCTGGCGCTGGTGGAAATGACTGCCGCTGGGCAAAGCCCGGCGCCGGTCAACCGGTGAACGCCATCTAGGCCGGCGCGCCGGAGGTGACAAGACTTTTCTGCGCCGGCGCCGGTTTTTCGTTCCCTGACCCGCGATCGCGTCATCGGCAGCGGCGGGCGATGACGAATGCAGCCGCTATCCCCATGTCCGCGCGGGGTGGCAGATGGCGCCGTCCGCGGGCGTGGAGGATGAACGATGGACAGGACCGATCGCCGGTCGCCGTGGCGACAATTTCGCCGGACGATGGCGTGGATGGCGGGCTTCGCCGCGGTGTCGATCGCTGTCGCCCTGCTCGTGCTACAGGCGCAGGGGGTGGTGCTGCGGTTTCACCTGGTCATCGCCATCGCCCTGGCGATCGGCGTATCGATCCTGCTCGCCGGCGGACTGATGGGGCTGGTCTTCGCCAGCGACCGCGGCGGCTACGACGAGACCACGATCGACCCCGACGAAAAGGGCCGCCCCGGAGGGCGGCCCTGACCGTCGGCCGCGGGGCCGCGCCTTAGAAGTCGATCTGCGCGCGCAGGGCGAAGACGTCGGTATTGTACGACCGGCCCGCCGGGATGGCGGTGCTGACCGGCACGACCTGCGCCGCCAGCGGACCGCCCTTGATCTCGGCATGGGCGTATTCGGCAGTGAAGCGGACATAGTCGATCGGCCAGTAGTTCAGCGCGCCGAGATAGCCGATCTCGCGCCCGCCATTGACCAGCCCGGCGCTGTTCAGCGCGGTATTGCCGACCTGGTCGGTCAGGTTGATGTAGTCGACGCGGCCGACGATCTGGACGCCGCCGATGCCGCCCTCGCTGTAGGGGTGGAGGATCTTGGTGCGATCGACCTTGCCGTTCTTGTAGCCGCGGGTCTCGCCCGTCAGCCAGTAGCCGGCCTCAACCCAGCCCGAGAAGAAGTCGGCGTTCTGCGGATAGGCGGTGCCGACGATCGCCTGCGGCGGCGTCACCGTCGCGCCCGGGCGGTAGCCGCGGACGTGCAGGTACTGGCCCTCGCCGGCGACGTGCAGCGGCCCGTAGATGTACAGCGTCTCGAGCCCGACGATCTCGTCGCCGGTGCCGGCGATGTTGCCGGTGCCGACGAAGCGCTGGTCGGTGGTGAAGACGAACGGCCGCGCGCGATACTGCAGGCCGCGGGCATCGGTGGCGAACTCGCGGTACTGGTAGCTGGCGCCGAGGTGGAGCTGCCCGCCCATGATGACCGGCGACCACACGGTGCGCGCCGAGAACTGATATCCGGTGCGGTCGAACAGGCCGTTGTTGTTGGTCGCCGTCGTCGTCGTCACGGTCGGCGTCCCGCCCGGCGTCGCCGACGGGGTGACGGTCGAGGTCGAGGTGTAGGTCAGCGCCGTGCCGCCGTTGATGCCCTGGTTGAAGGCGCCGAGCTGGACGCGGAAATCATTCTTCGGCGTAACGTAGGTGACCGCGACGCCGAGGCGGCGGCCGTTCGAGAAGGCATCGTTGAACTGCGACCGCTCGAGGAACGAGAGGAAGCGGTTGCTCATCATGTTTTCCATGGAGCTGAACGGATAGAAATAACCGGCCGTGAAGGTCAGCGGCGTCTTGTGCGGCGCATATTCGAAGATCATGTCCTCGTAGTCGACGACGCCTTCGGCCAGGTTGAACTGGAAGTTGTAGCTGAAGTCGCCGGGCAGCGACCCCGACGCGCCGATCAGCAGGCGGCGCGAGCGACCGTTGAAGCCGAGGTTGGGCGTGACGACGCGGTTGCGCGGATTGTCGATCTGGCCGAAGTCGTACTGCAGCTCGCCGCTGAGCTTGAACTTGTAGCCGTCGTTGCCCGAGATTTCGGGCATGCCCTTCCACGACACCGACTCGTTGGCCAGCTTCTTGTTGGCGTCGGCGAGTCCCTTGTTGGTATCGGCCGCGACCTGGGCGAGCGCCTGGACCTGCGCCTGCAGCGCCTGAACCTGGGCGCGCAGCGCCTCGACGTCGTCGCTGCTGGGAGCAACCTGCGCCCGCGCCGCCCCGGCCAGCGCCGTCGCCGCCAGCAGCGCCACGGTAAAGTTCGTCGTCCTCATGTGAATCGCCCCTGATTGATGCCCGTTGGCAGCTAACGATGGGCGATGACAGTTCGGCGACGGAATCATTGCATTTCGGCGACCGCCGCGATCCGCCCGTCGCCGTGGCAAAGTTGCAACGGCTGGCCCTAAGGCACCGACCAGCCGGCCTGCCAGCGACCATCGCTCCGGTAGGCGGCGACGCGGATGTGACCGTCCGTCGCCAGATCGAGCAGGTCCATCGCTTCGACCGCGACGGTCAGCACGGCAAAGGCGGCGACGTCGTCGGCGAGGGCGGCCGGCGGCTGCGCCAGCGGCGTTCCCGGCGCGGCGACGGTGCGATACGCGCGCTGCGCGGCCGGCGGCACGGTCCGCCAATAGCGCGCGACCGCCGGGCCGGCGGTGGCGATCGTCGCCGCGCCGCGCAGGCGCAACTGGAGCAGCGCCGCGGGGTCCCAGGCGACGACGGCGACGCGCGGGTCGGCGGCGATCGCCGCAACCTTGGCGCTGCGGGCATCGGCGAAGAAGGTCAGCGTCGCCGCCAGCGGATCAACGGCGCGCAGCACCATCACCCGGGCATCGGCCGGGCTGCCGGTGGCGACCACCGGCGTTCGCCACGGCGAGGCACGGTCGGCGACCGCCGCGGCGAGGCCCGCCCACGCCTGCGCGACGCGGGCGACAGGGTCAGCCGTCGGCGTTCTCGGCGACGACGACCTTGCGCGGCCGGCCGCGCGGGCGCTTGACCGGCAGCAGCTCGGCCGAAGCCTCGACCGAATTCGGCGGCGGACGGCGTCAGCGCCGGCTCCGGCGCGACCAGCGTCGCGGGGCCGGGGATGCCGATCGGCGCGGCATCGGCCTCGACCTCGCGCGGCGCGTCGCGCCGGACATGGTCGCCGCCGCGTCGGCTGCGACCGTCGTCGCGCGGGCGCGCGTCGTCGCGGGCACGCCCCTCCTCGCGGGGACGCCCCTCCTCGCGGGGGCGGTCGTCGCGCTGGCGACCGTCACCCTGCCGCGAGTCGCTCTGGCGACCGTCGTTCTGGCGCGCCTCGTTCTGCCGACCATCGTTCTGGCGACCGTCGTTCTGCGCCGCGCCATCGTTCTGGCGACCGTCGTTCTGACGACCATCGTTCTGGCGACCGTCGTTCTGACGACCATCGTTCTGGCGGCCGTCGTTCGCCCGGTCGTCGCCCTGGCGCCCCTCGGTCGGGCGGCGGTCGCGGCTGTCGTCGCGCCGCTCGCCCGCCGCCTCGCGCTGCCCGGCATAGGGTTCGCGCGCGCCGTTGCCGCGCCACGCCGGACGATCGCCGTCGTCCTCGTCGCCGTCGTCGTCGCGCTCGCTGGCGGGCGCATAGTTCTGGCCGACCTGGCCGCCATAGCCGTCGTCGTCGTCGTCATAGGTCGAGCGCGGCGCCGGCTGCGGATCGCGCGCACGGAACTCGCTCAGCACGCGGAAATAATGATCGGCGTACTGCATGTAGAATTCGGCCTGGACGCGGTCGCCGTTCTGCGTCGCGTCGCGCGCCATCGCCTTGTATTTCTCGAGCAGCTGGGCGGCGTTGCCGCGCTGGCGGTTGTCGATCCGGCTGCCGCCGCCGTTGTTGTTGCCGTAGTTGCCCGACGGACCGCCGCCCTGGGCGGGGCGCGCGCCGCCGCGTCCGCGACGGCGACCGTTCTGATTGTTCCTGATCAAAGTCTCTGTCCCCGTGCGAACACGCATCAACGGTGGGTCTGTCGTCCGTGACCGGGAGCATCGCCAAACCGATGCCGTTTCGCGTTCCGGGCGGATAGCAGCGGCGGGGGACTTGTCCGGTCGACCCCGCCTGCGTGCGTGTCTAGCGGCAATCCCTGCCGCGTCAAAGCCCTATTTGGTGACGACGAGGCACCGCGGCAAGCCGGCGAGGTCGCGGCGCAAGCCAACCTGCAGCCCCTGCGCAGCGAACAGCGCCGCCGCCGCCGCGCCCTGCGTCGCGCCGATCTCGATCGCCGCGACCCCGCCCGGGGCCAGGCGGTCGGCGACGACGGGCGCGATCCGGCGATAGTCGGCCAGCCCGTCGGCGCCGGCGAACAGGGCCGCGTGCGGTTCCCATTCGGCGACCTCGCGCGGCAGGTCCTCGCCCGCAGCGACATAGGGCGGGTTGCACAGGATCAGGTCGAACACCCCCTCGCCCGCGTTCCAGCCGCCGTGGACGAACGATGCGCGGCCGGCCAGCCCCACGCGCGCCGCGTTGGCCGTCGCCACCACGAGCGCGGCGGCCGAGGCATCGACGCCGACCCCGTTCGCTGCCGGCCACTCGCTCAGCGCCGCCAGCAGCAGCGCCCCCGATCCGGTGCCGAGGTCGAGCACCCGCGCCGGCCCGGCCGTGCCGGCGAAATGCGCCACCGCCGCCTCGATCAGCGTCTCCGAATCCGGTCGCGGGATCAGCACGTCGCGCGTCACGGCGAGGTCGATCGACCAGAACTCGCGCCGGCCGGTGATGTAGGCGACCGGCTCGCCGCCGGCCCGGCGATCGACGCGGGCGGCGAAGGCTGCCGCATCGACCATCCGGTCGGGATCGAGCAGCAGCGCCATCCGGTCCGTCCCCAGCGCGTCGGCCAGCAGCACCTCGGCATCGAGCCGGTCGATCCGTGCCGCCGCGGCGCGGAGGAGATCGCCCACTCGATTCACGTTACGCGAACGCAACGTGCTACACTCCGCCGGCCAGGCCGAAACCGTGCCGGCGGGGGAGGAACCATGAGGATCGGGATCATCGGCGCCGCACTGCTGCTGGCGGCATCGGGCACGGCGCTGGCCGGGCCGTCCGCGCCCGGCGCCAAACCGGCGGCGGACAAGATGGAAGCGAATTCCGACCGGCCATCGGCCGCGTCGGCGTGTTCCGGCCCGTCATGCGCGCCGGCGACGGCGAACCACGCCATCAACGAGAAAGGCACGCCGGGAACGGCCTGTCCGAAACCGACGGCGCCGCCGCCGAGCAGCGGTGGCGGCTGCACCAATCCCTGCACCTGCCCGCCGCCGAACTGAGGCCTCACGCCAGGTCGGCGAGCCGCGCCGCCTCGTCCTCGGCGACCAGCGCGCCGACCAGCTCGTCCATGTCGCCGGCGATGATCTCGGGCAGGCGGTGGAGCGTCAGGTTGATGCGGTGGTCGGTGACGCGCCCCTGCGGGAAATTGTACGTGCGGATGCGTTCCGAGCGGTCGCCCGAGCCGACCATCGACTTCCTGTCGGCGGCGCGCGCGTCGTGGATCTTGGCGCGCTCGAGCTCGTACAGCCGCGTCCGCAGGACGCGCAGCGCCTTGGCCTTGTTCTTGTGCTGCGACTTCTCGTCCTGCTGGATGACGACGAGCCCCGACGGGATATGCGTGATCCGCACCGCCGAATCGGTCGTGTTGACCGACTGCCCGCCCGGCCCCGACGAGCGGTAGACGTCGATCCGCAGATCCTTGTCGGCGATCTGGACGTCGACCTCCTCGGCCTCGGGCAGGACGGCGACGGTCGCGGCGCTGGTGTGGATGCGGCCCTGCGTCTCGGTCGCCGGCACGCGCTGGACGCGGTGGACGCCGCTCTCGAACTTCAACTTGGCGAAGACCTGGGGGCCGGTGACGCTGGCGATGACTTCCTTGAAGCCGCCCATCTCGCCGGCCGACGCGCTGATCGTCTCGACCCGCCAGCCCTGCGTCTCGGCGAAGCGCTGGTACATGCGGAACAGGTCGCCGGCGAACAGCGCCGCCTCGTCGCCCCCCGTCCCGGCGCGGATTTCGAGCATCGCCGGCTTGTCGTCGGCGGCGTCGCGCGGCAGCAGTTTCAGCGCCAGCGCGCGCTCGGCGAGCGGCAGCGCCTCGGCGATCGTCGCCGCCTCGACCTCGGCCAGCTCGCGCATCTCGGGATCGGCGAGCATCGCCTCCAGCCCCGCCGCCTCGTCGCGCAGCCGCCGCACCTCCGCCGCCGCGGCGACGACCGGCGTCAGCTCGGCATAGTCCTTCGACAGCGCGACGAACCTGTCCGACGGCAGATCGGGATTGCCCATCTGCGCGGCGAGGTCGGCGTGACGGCGCTCGATCTGCGCGATGCGTTCGGGGGGGATGGAGATCACTGCCCCCCCTCCCCTTCAGGGGAGGGGGCCGGGGGGTGGGGAACGAACCGCGGCGGCAGATCGCGCGCGGTGACGTAGATCGTTCGCACCACCTGTTCGATGTCGGCAGAAATCTCTGAATTGTTGAAGCGCAAGACCTTGAACCCATTCTTGGCAAGCGCAGCATCGCGCATCACGTCCGCCTCGCCATTGTGCGTCCGGCCGTCGAGTTCGACGATCAGGCCGATCGCCGGGCAGAAGAAATCGACGATGTACGATCCCATCACCGTCTGCCGACGAAACTTGAAGCCAAGTTGCGACCCGCGAAGGCGGCTCCACAGCACTGCCTCCGGCTTTGTCGGCGCATTGCGCAGATCGGTTGCGAACCGGCGCAACCGCGGGTCAAGCCGCGTCACCGCCTCCCCTCCCCTTCAGGGGAGGGGCGAGAGACGCGCGCAGCGCGGCCCGGGGGTGGGGCGGCGCGGGTCGCAAACACGAACTCGGCTGCGCCCTCGTTCCCCACCCCCGGCCCCTCCCCTGAAGGGGAGGGGAGGCGATGGCGCGATGCGTTCGGGGAGGATGACGAATCACAATGTCGGCCTGGCACCGAGGCCCGCGTACAGCGCCACATACGTGTAGGTCACTGCCCGACCGGGTCGGCCCAGCGCAGGATGGTCCGCTACCCTATCGAACAACCTCTTCGCCACGACTGCAAACTGCGGACAGTAACCTCCCGCGTTCGCCAGTCCGGCGTCGCGCACAACTATGGCATAGGAGCGCATCGCCCTCGTCGGCACGCTGCATCGGCTTTTGGGATTGCCGCGATACGCCATTTCACAGGAATACCTGCGGTGCCGCAAGTTGCATGACAGCCAACGCGAATGGCTGACGCCATCGTTCACCGGAATGATGACGAACTGCGGTGCTCGCGAATCGTCGGCTCCGCCACCAGCATCGCCAGCCGCTCGATCCCGCCCGCCCAGCCGACCGCCGGCGTGTGCGGCCCGCCCATCGTCTCGATCAGCCCGTCATAGCGCCCGCCGCCGATCACCGTGCCCTGCGCGCCGAGATGGTCGGTGACGAACTCGAACGCGGTGTGGCGGTAATAGTCGAAGCCACGGACCAGTGCCGGCGCGCGGACGAAGGCGACGCCCGCCGCCTGCAGGCCCTTCTGCACCGCCTCGAAGAACGCCCCCGCCTCGCTCGTCATGTGCGCGTCGATGCCCGGTGCCTCGGCGACGAGCGCGCGGTCGCCGGCGTCCTTGCTGTCGAGGATGCGTAAGGGGTTCTTCGCCAGCCGCTCGCGGCTCTCGGCCGACAGCGCGTCGGCGTGCGCGCCGAAGTGGGCGACCAGCGCTGCCCGCCACGCGTGCGCGCGTCTCGGCATCGCCGAGCGTGTTCAGCTGGAGCGTCACCTTGTCGGCGATCGCCGAGCTCGGCCAGCAATTGCGCCCCCATCGCGATCAGCTCGACGTCGGCCGCCGGCTCGGCCGCGCCGATGATCTCGGCGTCGAGCTGGTGGAACTGGCGGTAGCGGCCCTTCTGCGGGCGCTCGTAGCGGAACAGCGGGCCGTAGGCGGCGAGCTTCATCGGCGCGTACTGCTGCCAGCCGTTGGAGATGTACGCGCGGCAGATGCCGGCGGTGAACTCGGGGCGCAGCGTCAGCGATTCGCCGCCGCGGTCGTCGAAGCTGTACATCTCCTTGGCCACGACGTCGGTCGTCTCGCCGAGCGAGCGGGCAAAGACGGAGGTGAACTCGAACACCGGCACGTCGACACGGCGGAAACCGTACAGTTTCCGCACCCGGTTGAAGGTGTCGACGACCTGGTCGAACCGCGCAATCGCCTCGCCATAGAGGTCCTGCGTCCCCCGGACCCGCTGCACTTTGTCTGCCATCGCGCGGAGATAGGCGAAGCCGCGCCTGCTGTCATCTGGCCGGCAGCTGCGCCTGTCTGCCCGGGATCGTGTCCGTCGCACCGTCGTCGAAGGCGACGGCGGGGACCGGGCACGCCTTGACCGCCTCCGGCCGCGCGCGCGGCGTCGCGGTGTCGCGGATATAGCAGTCGTCGAAGACCGAGCAGTAACAGACGCGGACGCGCAGCCGCGCGGACAGCGGCACCAGCGTCACCACCGGCACCTTGGGCAGTACGACGTCGAGGAGCTTCGCCGTCTCGCGGCTGGCGACGACGGAACCCGTGACGTCGCTCATCAGATAGTCGAGCGGCCGGCTGCCGGTCCCGCCGGCATCGGCGACCGTCTTCAGCAAGGCCTTGATCGACGCCACCGGCCGGGCGCCGTCCCACACCTCGACCGACTGGACGAGCGCCGGACCGACGCCCGAATTGCGGAAACCGACACCGAACGCCGCCCCGTCGGCGTCGGGCCGCAGCGAGACGACCGCTTCGACATTGGGCCAGCTGTTCGCCGCGACGAGCTTCTCCATCGTCCGGCCGTGGCCGATCGCGAGGAACAGCGAGATCACCGAAACCAGCAGGGCGCTTCCGGCGATGATGTAATCGACCCAGCGGTGGCCGGTGTGATGCGGATGCACGTGCGATTTGGGAAGGTCCATGATCGCGAGCCTAGCCGATTGCCTTCAGCCCGACGATACACCCGATCAGGCCGGTCAGCAGCACCAGCCGCGGCCAGTCGGCGGGCTCGTGCCAGACCGCGATGCCGAGCACCGCCGTCCCCGCCGCGCCGATCCCCGCCCACACCGCATAGGCCGTGCCGAGCGGGATGGTCCGCGCGGCATAGGCGAGCGCGCCCATGCTGATGCTGATCGCGACGAGGAAGGCGGCGACGGCGGGCAGGTTACGGAAGTTGTCGACATAGCGCAGCGAAGTGGTGAAGCCGAGTTCGCCCAGCCCGCCGATGACGAGGGCGAGCCACGGGTTCACGATGCCGCGAACGCCGCCAGCGCGTCGCCGTCGAGGCGGTGGACGGTCCACTCGCTCATCGCCTTGGCCCCGAGCGCCTCGTAGAAGGCGCGCGCCGGCGTGTTCCAGTCGAGCACCGACCATTCGACCCGGGCGCAGCCGCGCGTGACGGCGATGCGCGCGATCCGCCGGAGCAGCGCCTTGCCGAGGCCGGTCCCGCGCGCCTCCGGCTTGACGTACAGGTCCTCGAGATACAGCCCGTCGCGCCCCGACCACGTCGAGAAATTGGTGAAGTAGAGCGCGACGCCGACGATCTCGCCGTCGACCTCGGCGACGATCGCCTCGGCCGTCGGCGTCGGCCCGAACAGCGTCCCGTACAGCGATTCGACCGTCGCCTTGACCGCGTCGGGCTCGCGCTCATAGGCGGCAAGGTCGCGGATCAGCTGGAGGATGTCGCCGAGATCGGCCGGCGTAGCCTTGCGGATGGGGTCGGTCATGAGCCGCGGCATCGCCGAGGACACATGATTATAAGTCACGACGCCAGACGTAGAGAACCATTAACGAATGCGTATCGCGACCAGACCGATTTAATGTAAACGCGATGGGACGGGAGAACGCACCACCCCGTTGTACCTGTGTAGTTGAGGCATCGTCGCCTTCGGCGCGGATTATCTTTCGATCATCGACAATGAAGTGCGAGCCGCGTTCCGACGTCGAGCCTGTCCGTGCGAAGCAGCGCCAAGGCCTCCGTGGCAGGTCGTTGAGGTCACGCTCAGAACGAAGGCAATTCAGCCGCCACTCACTCCGCCGCGATCGCCATCCCGCCCTCGGCCGCCAGCTTCGCCGCCTTCGCCGCCTCGATCTCCGCCGCCTTGGCTTCGACCAGGCCGACGATGTGGTCGACCATCGCCGGTTCGTCGATGTGGTGCGACGTGACCCCGCTCAGGAACACCATGTGCTTGCCGTTGCCGCCGCCGGTGATGCCGATGTCGGTCTCGCGCGCCTCGCCGGGGCCGTTGACGACGCAGCCCAGCACGCTGAGCGACAGCTCGGTGGTGACGTGGGCGAGCGCGGCCTCCAGCCGCTCGACCGTCTTGACGACGTCGAACCCCTGCCGCGCGCAGCTCGGGCAGCTGACGACGCGCACGCCGCGGGCGCGGATGCCGAGCGACTTCAGCATGTGGTAGCCGACCTTGACCTCCTCGACCGGGTCGGCCGACAGCGACACGCGGATGGTGTCGCCGATGCCGCTCCACAGCAGCATGCCGAGGCCGATCGACGATTTGACCGTGCCGCCCTGCAGGCCGCCGGCCTCGGTGATGCCGAGGTGGAGGGGATAGTCGCACGCCTCCGCCAGCCCGTTGTAGGCGGCGACGGCGAGGAAGACGTCGGACGCCTTCACGCTGATCTTGAACTCGCGGAAGTCGGCGTCCTCGAGCAGCTTGGCGTGTTCGAGCGCGCTTTCGACCAGCGCCTCGGGGCACGGCTCGCCGTATTTCTCGAGCAGGTGGCGGTCGAGGCTGCCGGCGTTGACGCCGATCCGCATCGAGCAGCCGTTGGCCTTGGCGGCGCGGACGACCTCCTTGACCCGCTCGGGGCTACCGATGTTGCCGGGGTTGATCCGCAGGCACGCGGCGCCGGCGTCGGCGGCCTCGAGCGCGCGCTTGTAGTGGAAATGGATGTCGGCGACGATCGGCACCGCGCTCGCCTTGACGATCGCCGGCAGCGCCGCGGTCGATTCGACGTCGGGGCAGCTGACGCGGACGATGTCGGGCCGACCTCGACGCAGCGGCGGATCTGCTCGATCGTCGCCGCGGCGTCTTCGGTCGGGGTGTTGGTCATCGTCTGGACGGTGATCGGCGCGCCGCCGCCGACGGGGACGCGCCCGACCATG
>CAWJZA010000001.1:0-63364 GCA_963847215.1 uncultured Alphaproteobacteria bacterium | reverse complement strand
GGGGGCGTCGCGGCGGAGCCGCGCCGTCGGACGGGTTCGGGCGGGAAGGTCGCCCGACCCGCCGGCCGGCTTTGCGCGAGTTCCGCGCGTAGCGGACGATTGCGAAGGGCAATCCTCCGCTACGCGCCGGCCGCGCTACAGCGGGATATTATCATGTTTTTTCCACGGGTTCTCCAGCTTCTTGGTCTTCAGCTTGCGCAGGCCCAGGGCCACGCGGCGGCGGGTCGAATGGGGCATGATGACCTCGTCGATGAAGCCCATGCTGGCGGCGACGAAGGGGTTGGCGAAGCGCGCTTCATACTCGCGGGTGCGCTCGGCGATCTCCTCGGGTGAACGCCCACGGAAGATGATCTCGACCGCGCCCTTGGCCCCCATCACCGCGATCTCGGCGGTCGGCCACGCATAGTTGAGGTCGCCGCGCAGGTGCTTCGACGCCATGACGTCGTACGCCCCGCCATAGGCCTTGCGGGTGATGACGGTGATCTTGGGCACGGTCGCCTCGGCATAGGCGAACAGCAGCTTGGCCCCGTTCTTGATGATGCCGTTATGCTCCTGCGCGACGCCGGGGAGGAAGCCGGGGACGTCGACGAAGGTGACGATGGGGATGGAGAAGGCGTCGCAGAAGCGGACGAAGCGCCCCGCCTTCTTCGACGCGGCGATGTCGAGACAGCCAGCGAGAACGAGGGGCTGGTTGGCGACGATGCCGACGGTCGAGCCCTCGATGCGGGCGAAGCCGGTGATGATGTTGCCGGCGTGGGCGGGCTGCAGCTCGAAGAACTCGCCCTCGTCGGCGACCTTGGCGATCAGCTCGTGCATGTCGTACGGCTGCGCCGCCGAGGCCGGGACCAGCGTGTCGAGGCTGGGCTCGAGCCGGTCGGCGTCGTCGGCCGAGGGGCGGAAGGGGACGCCCGAACGGTTGTCGAGCGGCAGATAGTCGAAGAAGGCGCGGGTGCGGAGCAGCGCCTCGACGTCGTCCTCCAGCGCCAGGTCGGCGACGCCCGAGCGGGTCGTATGGGTGACGGCGCCGCCCAGCTCCTCCTGCGTCACGACCTCGTTGGTCACCGTCTTGACCACGTCGGGGCCGGTGACGAACATGTAGCTGCTGTCCTTCACCATGAAGATGAAGTCGGTCATTGCCGGGCTGTAGACCGCGCCGCCGGCGCAGGGGCCCATGATCAGGCTGATCTGCGGGATGACGCCCGAGGCGAGGACGTTGCGCTGGAAGACCTCGGCATAGCCGCCGAGCGACGCGACGCCCTCCTGGATGCGCGCGCCGCCGCTGTCGTTGAGGCCGATCACCGGCGCGCCGACCTTCATCGCCATGTCCATGATCTTGCAGATCTTCTGCGCGTGGCGTTCGGACAAGGAGCCGCCGAAGACGGTGAAATCCTGGCTGAAGACGAACACCAGCCGCCCGGAGATCGTGCCCGAGCCGGTGACGACGCCGTCGCCGGGGATCCTGGTCTCGGCCATGCCGAAGTCGACGCAATTGTGCTCGACGTACATGTCGAGCTCCTCGAAACTGCCGGGGTCGAGCAGGATGTCCAAGCGCTCGCGCGCCGTCAGCCGGCCCTTGGCATGCTGCGCGGCGACCCGCTTTTCCCCGCCCCCCGCGCGCGCCGCATCGCGGCGGCGTTCGAGTTCCTCAAGCGTCTTCAGCACGATAGTCCCCTTGGTCGAGCAGGTCGAGCAGCCGTACGGCATCGTCGAGTGCCGCGCGGCGGTTGGCAAGGCTGGCGGCGGCGAGCGGGTCCTGGCCCCATTGCTCGGCCTGCCACAGCTCGTCGAGCTGGCCGGTGGCGAAGGCGCTGTCCGCGTCGAGGTGGCGCTCGGCGACGGCGAGGCCGATGACCGCCGAGCCGCAGATCGTCACCACCGGGTGCAGCGCGGCGAGGCGGAACGGATCATAGGCGGCGTAGGCGGCGCGGATGCGGGCGAGCGTCGCCGGCGGCTGCGCGGCGTGGACGATGCCGGCGGTGACGAAGAAGCCGACGTCGAACCGCGCCCGTGCCCAGGCCAGCAGCGGGTCCCACGCCGCGCGCTGGCGCGCGACGAGGTCGGCCGGCCCGTCGGCGCGGTAGCAGAGCAGCTCGCTTTCGGCGAAGGCGGCGAGGCCGTGGGCGAACCCGGCGGGATCGAGCGCGACCCGGTCGATCGCGGCATAAGCGAAGCCGGTCAGCGGCATCGTCGCCGGGTCGATCCTGTCCGCCTGCGCCGCCCACTCGGCCGCCACCGCGTGCGCCAGCGCCGCCGTCGGCAGGTCGAGCGGCACCCGCCCCGGCGTCCGCACCGGCTTGCCGTCGAGCCGCACGGTCCAGCTGCTGCCGTCGGCCGTGGCGGCGGCGTCGGTATAGAAGCGCTTCACGCGAGCACCGCCAGCAGCTCGGCGGCCGAGCCGACGACCGTTTCGGCCCCCGCCGCGCGCAGGGCATCGGGAGCGTGATAGCCCCAGTCGACGCCGATCGCGCGCGCGCCCGCCGCCCGCGCCATCGCCATGTCGAATCCGGTATCGCCGATCATCACCGTGTCGCGCGGGCTCGCGCCAGCGTCCGCCATGGCCCGCTCGAGCATCGCCGGGTGCGGCTTGGACGGGTGGCGGTCGGCGGTCTGCAGCGTGACGAAGTGCCGGGCGATGTCGTGGTGGGCGAGGATCAGGCCGAGGCCGCGGTCGGATTTGCCGGTGGCCACGCCCAGCGTCCAGCCGCCGTCCGCCAGCCGCGCCAACGCCTCACCGACGCCGGGATAGAGCGGCTCGTGGACCAACGTCCCGGCGGCGCGCAGGCGATGGTAGGCATCGCGATAGGCTTCGGCCAGCGCCGTGTGCAGGGCGGCGTCGCCGTCGGGAACCAGCGTCGCCATCGTCTCGAACAGGGACAGGCCGACGACGTGACGGATGGCATGGTCGTCGGGCGCGGGATGGCCCACGCGGGCGAAGCTGTCACGCATCGCGCGGATGATGTTGACCTGGCTGTCGACCAGCGTGCCGTCGCAGTCGAATACCGCGAGGCGGATCATGCCCGCGCCGTCCGCATCGCCGCGGCCATGGCACCCGCGCCGCTCCCCTCCATGCCGGCAATTACCCGTGCCGCCTCGGCGTCGGACTTGTTCTGACTGAGCTTGGTCGTGCCGCGCCAGGCGGTCGGCGTCAGCTCGAAGGCGGTGATGGCGCGGGTCAGGGCGTCGAAGCGCGCCGGCTCCATCTTCGTCCGCGTCCAGTCCTCGCCGACCCGCGGCTCGAGCACGGCGGCGGCGCGGTCGAGCAGGTCGACCAGTGCCGCGCGGTCCAGCCGCCGAACCGGCCCCTCGGCCTCGACCGCGACATAGTTCCAGCTTGGCACCGCGCCGCGGACGTCGGCGTACCAGTTGGCGCTTAGGTAGGCATTCGGCCCCTCGACCAGCAGCAGCGCCGTCGCGCGATCGAGGTGCGGCGTCAGGGCGTTGGCGTTGGCGAGGTGGAAGCGCAGCGCGTCGCCAACGACGATCACCGGCGCATGGGCGACGCGCGGACCATCGGGCGTGGTCAGGAACAGGCGGGCGAAGGCGACCTCGCCGACGAAGGCGCGCATCGCCGCCGCGTCGTGCCAGTGGAAGGCGCGCGTCGGGTGCACCTCAGCCGCGCTTGCGCCGTTCGCCCCCGCGCGGCGCGTCGACCGTGCCGCGGGCCCGACGCTCGCCACGGTGCGCCTTGCGCCGGGCCTTGGCGGCCGCGGCCGCGGCACGCGCCTCGGCCAGGGGATCGGGAGCAGCGTCGAGCGGCACTTCGCCGAGCGCGAGGTCGAAGCCGAGCATGGCGAAGCTGTCGGTCATGTGCGACGGCAGGTCGGCAGCGATGTCGAGCGTGCCGCCGTCGGGGTGCTCGATCACCAGCCGCCGCGCGTGGAGGTGCATCTTGCGGCTGATCCCGCCGGTCAGGAAGGCGTCGCGCCCGCCATATTTGGCGTCGCCGACGATCGGGTGGCCGAGCGCTGCGGCATGGACGCGGATCTGGTGGGTGCGCCCGGTCAGCGGCTGGAACTCGATCCAGCTCGCCTGGGTGGCCGCATGGTCGAGGACGCGGTAGCGGGTCGTCGCCCGCTGTCCGGCCTGCGGATCGACGTGCATCTTCTCGCCGCCGCTGCCCGGCTGCTTGGCGAGCGCGGCGTCGATCTCGCCCTCGCCCGGCTCGGGCATGCCGATGGTCAGTGCCCAATAGACCTTGCGCGCGGTGCGGCCGGAAAAGGCCTTGGAGAAGAAGGCCGCGGCCCGGGCGGTGCGGGCGAGCAGCAGGACGCCGCTGGTGTCCTTGTCGAGCCGGTGGACCAGCTTCGGGCGGTTGGGGAAACCGAAGCTGAGCGCGTCGAGCAGGCCATCGACGTGCGTGGTTGTCCCCGTCCCGCCCTGCGTCGCCAGCCCTGCGGGCTTGTTGAGGACGATCGCCGCCTTGTCGCGGTGGATGACGAGGCTCTGGGCATAGTCGATCTCGGCCTGGCTCAGCGGCCGGCGCGGCGCTTCGGCGGGCACGGTCGATGCCGGCACGGCTTCGGCATCGGGCAGGGTGATCGTCTGCCCCGGCGCGACGCGTGTGCCGGGATCGGTCTTCGTGCCCGTCGAGACGGATCTCGCCGGTGCGCGACCAGCGCGAGACGGTGTTGAACGTCACTTCCGGCAGGTGGCGGCGGAACCAGCGGTCGAGCCGGATGCCGTCGTCGTCGGCTTCGACGGTGAACTGTCCTCATGCCCGCGCCAGCATCAGGCCGGCGTAAAGCGCGACGATGCTGCCGGCGACCGACGACACGGCATAAGCGGCGGCAAGGAGGATGTCGCCGCGGGCGATCATGTTGACCAGTTCGAGGCTGAACGCCGAGAAGGTGGTGAACCCGCCGAGGACGCCGACGCCGAGCAGCAGGCGGAGCGGCTCGCTGCCGCCGCTGGCCAGACGGGCGAGGGTGCCGGCGAGCAGCCCCATTGCCAGTCCGCCGAGGATGTTGACCGCCCACGTGCCGAACGGCAGGCCCGGGCCGAGCGTTGCCAGCGTCCACTGGCCGACGAGGTAGCGCAGCGCTGCCCCGGTCGCGCCGCCGGCCATGACGAGGACGAGCGGGGGAAGGGCGGCGAGGGTGTTCATGACGCCCGTGTGTCTAGCCGCTGGCGCACGCTCACGCCACGCCGAATGTCCAGCCCTCGGTCGCGCGGACGGCGTCGAGGCCGGGGGCGTCCAGTACGCGGGGTCGGTGGCGATCGCGCGCATGCCCGCCGCCGAGACCAAGGCGTCGCCAACGTGATCGGCGAAGCGGTCGGGGACGGCGGCCGGGGCGCTGCCCAGGCGGGCGAGCGCCGCGTCGAGCGTCGCCCGGTCGCGGATCTTGCCGCGCACGCCGGCGTCGGCGGCGAAGGCGCGGCAATAGATTTCGACGAGCAGCGGTCCGGCCGCGGGCACGGCATCGAACGGCCACACCGGCACCGCCGTCCGGGCAAGCAGGCGCATCCCCGCGAGACTTGCCTTGCCGCACTGCGCCGCGCCGACCAGGGCGAACACCGACGATGCCGCCCCCCGCCGCTTCGCCGCCCAGACGTTTTCGACCCTGCGCAGGCGCGCCCGCGCCGCCTTCGGCCCGTCGGCCACTCCGAGCCAGAAATGGTCGCGCCGGCGGTCGATGAAGGCGTGAGCGATGTCGTGCGCGCCGCTGGCCGAGACGGCCTCGACCTCGGCCCATAGGGCGCGGGCATCGGCCGGGCTGCCGGGGTCGCCGGGAAAATAGCTGCCAGCGTCGGCGTGCGGGAACCCGAACGAGAAGTCGAACCCGACGAGGGTGCGTTCGCCGCGCGCCGCCATCTCTCCGACCCGGTCGAACACTTCGCCCCGCGACCAGCGATGGCCGGGTCGGACGAGGGCAGGGGCGTCATCCCCGGCGGCGCATTCGGCGACCGCGATCGCGGCATGGCGCTCGCCCCTCGCCCCCGTCCAGTCGACTGCGACGAAGCGGGTGAAGGGTGGCTCAGGCGCCGCCATTGCCGCCGCGGCGCAGCGCCGCCCACGCCGCCAATCGCTCGGCGATCCGCTTCTCCTGGCCACGGTCGGTCGGGCGGTAGAAGGTCGCCGCCGTCATGCCTTCGGGCCAATAGTCCGCGCCGGAAAAGCCGCCTTCGCTGTCATGATCGTAGGCATAGCCCTTGCCGTAGCCGAGCGTCTTCATCAGCCGCGTCGGCGCATTGAGGATGTTGGCCGGCGGCACCAGCGATCCCGTCTCCTTCGCGCTGCGCCACGCCGTCTTCTGCGCGACATAGGCGGCGTTCGATTTCGGCGCGGTGGCCAGGTACAGGCAGGCGTGGGCGATCGCCAGTTCACCTTCTGGCGAGCCGAGGAAGTCGAAGGCGTCCTTCGCCGCCAGCGTCACGGCAAGGGCATTGCTGTCGGCCAGACCGATGTCCTCGCTGGCGAAACGCACCAGCCGCCGCAGCACATAGAGCGGCTCTTCGCCCGCGGTCAGCATCCGCGCGAGATAATAGAGCGCCGCGTCGGGGTCCGACCCGCGCAGGCTTTTGTGCAACGCCGAGATCAGGTTGTAATGCCCGTCGCGGTCCTTGTCGTACACCGCGACACGGCGATGGAGCAGGTCGCGCAGGGCGGCGGGGTCGAGCGGCGCATTGACGGCAATCGAGAACAATGTCTCGGCCTGGTTGAGTAGGAAGCGCCCGTCACCGTCGGCCGAGGCGACCAGGGCCTCGCGGGCGTCGGCGGTGAGCGGCAGGGTCCGGCCCGCGACCGCCTCGGCCCGTGCCAGCAGCGTCTCGAGCGCCGGCGTGTCGAGCCGGCGGACGATCAGCACCTGCGCCCGGCTGAGCAACGCCGCATTGAGCTCGAAGCTCGGATTCTCGGTCGTCGCCCCGACGAGAACCACCGTGCCGTCCTCGACGAAGGGGAGGAAGCCGTCCTGCTGGCTGCGGTTGAAGCGGTGGATCTCGTCGACGAACAGCAGCGTCGGGCGCGGCGATGCCTTGGCCTCGGCGAACAGCTTCTTGAGGTCGGCGACGCCGGCGAACACCGCCGAGATGCCGACGAAGCGCATCCCCACCGCATCGGCCAACAGCCGGGCGATGGTCGTCTTGCCGGTGCCTGGCGGTCCCCACAGGACCAGGCTGGCGAGCTTTCCCGCCGCGACCATCCGGCCGATGGCACCGTCGGGGCCGGTCAGATGCTCCTGGCCGACGACCTCGGCGAGTGCGCGGGGGCGCAGCCGCTCGGCGAGCGGGACAGCTGCGGGTGGCTGACCGGTGGCGGGCGGCTCGGACGCGAACAGATCGGCCATGCCCCCAGATAGGGGCGAACCGCCGCGCCCGCTACCGGTGCCTGGAGGGAGGGTGCGCGGAACGACGGCGAGCGACAAAAACCCGCGCACCCGTTCGCGGGCGCGGGCGTTATCGGCGGGCAACCACCCAAGGAGCGAAGCCATGGCGCGCAAGCTGACGCAGTTCACCATCACCGAATCGGGCGAAGACTATCTGCTTCACATCGAGGACGACGCCGGCGAGACGATCGAGTTCACCGCAACCTACGATCAGCTCGACGTCCTGGTCGAAGCCATTGACCAGCACCTCGACGCCGACGCCGAGGAGATGGACGAAGTCGAGGACTGACGCAGGTCACCTTCAGGCGGACAAACAAACAGGGCCGCGCCACCTTCCCGGTGGCGCGGCCCTATCGTGTCGGATGTGGCAGTACGATTATGCCTCGGCGGGCGCATCCTCGGTCGGCAGCGTACCCGGCTCGGCGCCTGGATCGAACGCCTCGGTGAAGCCGGCAGCTTCGCGCTCGAACAGGTCGGCGGTGACATCGACGCCCTTGGCCTGAAGGTCGGCTTCCTCGGGCGAGCGGGCGACGTTGACCTTGACCGTCACCGACACCTCGGGATGCAGCGCGATACGGACGTCGTAGACACCCAGCGCCTTGATCGGCTTGTCGAGGACGACCTGGTTCTTGGTCACCTTGGCGCCTTCGGCAACGAGCGCATCGGCCAGATCGCGCGGCGCGACGCTGCCGTACAGAGCGCCGGCGTTCGACGCCTGACGGATCAGGACGATCGACTTGCCGTCGATGCTGCGCGAATCGGCGACCGCCGTCTCGCGACGCGCGGCGTTGTCGGCCTCGATCTGGGCGCGGCTCGCCTCGAAGCGCTTCTTGTTCGCCTCCGACGCGCGCAGCGCCTTGGCGCGGGGCAGCAGGAAGTTGCGCGCATAGCCGGGCTTCACCTTGACCACGTCGCCGATGTTGCCGAGCTTCTCGACGCGCTCGAGCAGGATCACATCCATGGTCGCTGTCCTACTTCACGAGGTACGGCAGCAGGCCGATGTGGCGGGCGCGCTTGATCGCCTGCGCCAGCTCGCGCTGCTTCTTGCCGGAAACGGCGGTGATGCGCGACGGCACGATCTTGCCGCGCTCGGAGACGAAGCCCTGCAGCAGGCGCACGTCCTTGTAATCGATGACCGGCGCGTTCGGGCCGGAGAAAGGGCACGACTTGCGCCGGCGGAAGAAGGGACGACCCATGACCTGAAACTCCCCTTAAGCCGCGCGCGGGCGGAAGCCGCCGCCACGATCGCCGCCGCCGCCGCGCACGGTCGCCGCCGAACCGCCGCCGCCGCCGCTGCGGGACGGTCGCGGTCGCCGCGGTCGGGCCGGTCGCCGCGCGGGCGGTCGCCGTCACGCCCTTCGCGCTCGCGGCTCTCGTTGCGGCGCATCATCGCCGACGGGCCGTCCTCGAACTGGTCGACGCGGACGGTCATGAAGCGCAGGATGTCCTCGCTCAGGCCAGCCTGGCGCTCGAGCTCGCCGATCGCGGCCGCCGGCGCGTCGATGTTGAACAGGACGTAATGCGCCTTGCGGTTCTTCTTGATCCGGTAGGCGAGGCTGCGGAGGCCCCAATACTCGTTCTTCGCCACGCGGCCATTGCCGTCGGTGATGATCTTGGTGAAGGCTTCGCTCATCGCCTCGACCTGGGCATTGGCCAGGTCCTGTCGCGCGAGGAAGACATGCTCGTACATCGGCATGTGTGTCATTACTCCTGTGCCGATCGCTGACGCCGCGCGATGCGACGCCCCTCCGGACTTGCTGCGAAAACGCGAACGGCCGGGGCGGACCCCGGCCGTGTCGTGACCGCTCGCCTATGACCGATGTTGCGCAGTTGCCACGCGATGGCGACAGCCCCGGTCCTCCCCCGGGCAGGGGAGGACCGCGGTCGGGTCAGGCCTTGGTGCTGGCGTACAGCTGCCAGAGCTGGGCGATGTCCTTCATGTCGCTCTTTTCGCCGATGCTGGCGAAGGTCGACTTGGCCGCGCCGGCCGACCCGGCTTTGACCTGGGCGATGCCCTCGAACACCTTGGCCTCATCCGCGTTGGGCCCGCCGGCCGCCGCCGCCTTGGCATAGGCGCTCGCCGCCGCCGGATACTGGCCGAGGCCGAGATAGGCGCCGCCGGCCTGCGCCGCTGTCGTCGGGTCGGCAGCCAGCTTCGGCGCGCTGGCGCCCGCTGCCTGGGCCCGCTGCGCCGCCGCCTGGGCGAGCTTGGCCGTCATCGGATCGGAACCGAGCGAGCCGCCGGCCTTGGTCAGCACCGCCTGGGCGACGCCGGGCTGGTTGTTGACGATCGCCAGCTTGGCGAATTCGCTGATGTCCTCGGGCCGGGTCAGGTTGTTGGTCGTCTCCATGAGGTGGAACAGGGCGAGCTTGGCCTCGGGCCGCATCTGCGTCTTCTGCAGCTCGACGAGCAGCGTCTTCCACCGCGCCGGGCTGGGATCGGCCCGGACCAGCTTCTCGGTCGTGGCGAGATAGCCCTTCTTGTCGCCGCTCTTGTACTGCGCCCCGGCCAGGTTCTCGAGGTAAAGCGGCTTCGGTCCGTTGGACTGGATCAGCTTGTTGTACGCGGTAACCGCCTCGGCATAATGGCCTTGCTTGACCGCAGCCTGGGCGATCAGGATGGTCATATCCTCGCCGCCGGCCTGCTTCGCCAGCGCCACCGCCTTGGTGTAGTTGCCGGCGTTGTAATAGAGCGACGCCAGCTGCTTGGGCGTGCCCTGGCCGCCGGCCTGCAGCTCGTCGGCCGCTTTCCCGTACTGGCCGGCCTTGGTGTAGACGTACGCCGCCATCTGCGCGACCTTGCTCCGCTCCTCGGGCGTCTTGGCCGCCGCCTTGGCGGTGGCGATGGCGTTGATCGCCGTCTGGCCGCTCGACTTGGCCGCGGTTTGCAGCGCCGTCCCGACCGCCTTGGATACCGCCGCCGCGGCGGGCGTCGCCAGCAGCGGCATCAGCGCCAGCGCCGCGACACCTGCCAAATGCTTGACCAGTTTCATCGTGTGCTTCCCTTGTCGTTCACGCGGCCAGACTGAACCCGTGCCGCTGGCTCCGCGCTGAACGCAGCACCGCCGGCGGCGGACGCGTAAGGTCTTAGCCAATCGCGCGGCCGGCGCAAACCGTCGAATGGCGTGGCGGATTGCACCGCGCGGTGCGAGCGCCTAAGCGCACGGCCCACAACAGGTAAAGGACCGCCGTTTGACCCGCGCATTCGTCTTCCCCGGCCAGGGTAGCCAGTCGGCGGGCATGGGCAAGGCGCTCAACGCCGCCAGCCCGGCCGCGCGTGCCGTGTTCGAAGAGGTCGATTCGGCGCTGTCGCAGCACCTGTCGCGGCTGATGTTCGACGGCTCGCTGACCGAACTGACGCTGACCGAGAACGCCCAGCCGGCGATCATGGCGGTGTCGATCGCCGTGCTGCGGGTGCTGGAGCAGGAGGGCGGGCTCAACCTCGCCGGCTCGGCCGCCTTCGTCGCCGGGCACAGCCTGGGCGAGTACAGCGCGCTCTGCGCCGCCGGCGTGCTGACGCTGGCCGACACGGCCCGGCTGCTGCGCGCGCGCGGGCAGGCGATGCAGGCGGCGGTTCCAGTCGGCGTCGGGGCGATGGCGGTGCTGATCGGCCTCGACCTCGATACCGTCGCCGCCGTCGCCGCCGAGGCAGCGCAGGACCAGGTCTGCGAGGTGGCCAACGACAATGCCCCGGGGCAGGTCGTCGTCTCGGGCCACGAGAACGCCGTCGCCCGGGCGATCGCGCTCGCCAAGGCGAAGGGTTCGCGCCACTCGGTACTGCTGCCGGTGTCGGCGCCGTTCCACTGCTCGCTGATGCAGCCGGCGGCCGACGCCATGGCCGCGGCGCTGGCCGGGACGACGTTGGGCCGGCCGTTCGTGCCGCTGGTCGCCAACGTCACCGCTGCGGCCGTGACCGACCCCGACACCATCCGCGGCCTGCTCGTCGAGCAGGTGACGGGCCGCGTCCGCTGGCGCGAAAGCGTACTGGCGATGACCGCGGCCGGGGTCGACCGCTTCGTCGAGCTGGGCGCGAAGGTGCTGTCGCCGATGGTCAAGCGCATCACGCCCGACGCTACGGCCGAGGCGGCGCTCGACATGGCCGACGATCGAAGCGGTGGCGAAGGGGCTCTAGACCATGTTCGATCTCACGGGCATGACCGCCCTCGTCACCGGCGCCTCGGGGGGCCTCGGCTCGGCGATCGCCCGGGCGCTCGCGGAGCAGGGGGCGAAGGTCGCCCTGTCCGGCACCCGCGTCGCGCCGCTCGAGGCGCTGGCCGCCGAGTTGCCGAACGCGGTCGTCCTGCCCTGCGACCTCGCCGACGCGGCCGCCGTCGACGCGCTGGTCCCCGACGCGGTCAAGGCGCTCGGCCAGCTCGACATCCTCGTCAACAACGCCGGCGTCACCCGCGACAACCTCGCCATGCGGATGAAAGACGAGGAGTGGGACACCGTCCTCCGCGTCAACCTGGAGGCCGCTTTCCGCCTGTGCCGCGCCAGCCTGCGGCCGATGATGAAGGCCCGCTTCGGGCGCATCGTCAGCATCACCTCGGTTGTCGGCGTCACCGGCAATCCCGGACAGGCCAACTACGCCGCGTCCAAGGCCGGGCTGATCGGCATGTCGAAGGCGCTGGCGCAGGAAGTCGCCAGCCGGGGCATCACCGTCAACTGTGTCGCGCCCGGTTTCATCGCCTCGCCGATGACCGCTGCGCTGTCGGGCGAGCAGACCGCGGCGCTGACGCAGCGCATCCCGGCCGGCCGGCTGGGCGAGGGCGGCGACGTCGCCGCCGCGGTGATCTACCTCGCCAGCCGCGAGGCGGGCTACGTCACCGGCGCGACGCTGCACGTCAACGGCGGCATGGCGATGGTCTGAGCCGCGAAGGCTTGTCACGCTTTCCCCGCGTCGCTATCGCAGGCCCAAGGCTGAACGCCACACTAACCGGAGAGGGTTTCCCATGAGCGACGTCGCCGACCGCGTGAAGAAGATCGTCGTCGAGCACCTCGGCGTCGAGGCCGACAAGGTCACCGAGGACGCCAGCTTCATCGACGACCTCGGCGCCGACAGCCTCGACACGGTCGAGCTGGTCATGGCTTTCGAGGAGGAGTTCGGGGTGGAGATCCCCGATGACGCGGCCGAGAAGATCCTGACCGTCAAGGACGCGATCGGCTTCATCGAGACCCACGCCAAGGCGTGAGCGTCGGTTGACCGCGCCGGCACCGGCCCGCACGACGGCTCTCCGTGGCCACGGGGGGCCGTTTTGCGTGATACGGGCGGCGGCAGAGGGAGGAACGCGATGCGTCGCGTCGTGATTACCGGCATCGGCATGGTGACGCCGCTCGGGGCATCGCCCGAGGTCGTCTGGGCGAACATCCTGGCATCGAAGTCGGGCGCGGGGCCGATCACGCGCTTCGACGCGACCGATTATGCCTGCCGCATCGCCATGGAGGTCAAGAGCGGCGACGGCAGCGGCGACACCTTCGATCCGACCAAGCGGATCGACCACAAGGTGCTGCGCCAGGTCGATCCGTTCATCGTCTACGGCATCGACGCCGCCGGCCAGGCGCTCGAGGATGCCGGCCTGACCGAGATGACCGAGGCCGAGCGTTTCCGTGCCGGGTGCATGATCGGCTCCGGGATCGGCGGCTTGCCGGGCATCGAGAAGGAATCGATCGTCCTCCACGAAAAGGGTCCGCGCCGCGTCAGCCCGCACTTCGTCCACGGCCGGCTGATCAACCTGATCTCGGGGCAGGTCAGCATCAAGTACGGGCTCGATGGGACCGAACCATGCCGTCGTCACCGCCTGCTCGACCGGCGCCCATGCCATCGGCGACGCGGCGCGGCTGATCGCGCTCGACGACGCCGACGTCATGCTGGCGGGCGGCGCGGAGGGGGCGATCTGCCCGCTGGGCATCGCCGGCTTCGCTCAGGCGCGGGCGCTGTCGACCGGGTTCAACGACGAGCCGACGCGCGCGTCGCGCCCGTACGACCGCGACCGCGACGGCTTCGTCATGGGCGAGGGTGCCGGCATCGTCTGCCTCGAGGAATACGAGCGCGCCAAGGCCCGCGGGGCAACCATCTACGGCGAGGTGATCGGCTACGGTCTGACCGGCGACGCCTATCACGTCACCGCGCCGCATCCCGAGGGGTCGGGGGCGTTCCGCTCGATGGAGATGGCGCTCAGGAAAGCGCAGCTGAACCCGTCGGACATCGACTACATCAACGCTCACGGCACCTCGACTCCCATGGGCGACGAACTCGAGCTCGGCGCGGTGCGGCGGCTGTTCGGCAACGCCATCGAGACGGTCAGCATGTCGTCGACCAAGTCGGCCATCGGCCACCTGCTCGGCGGCGCGGGCGCGGTCGAAAGCATTTTCTGCCTGCTCGCCATGCGCGATTCGGTTGCGCCGCCGACGCTCAATCTCGACAACCCGTCGCCGGCTTGCGAGGGCGTCGATCTCGTGCCGCACGTCGCCAAGCCGCGGAAGATCAAGGCCGTGCTCAACAACAGCTTCGGGTTCGGCGGGACCAACGCGACGCTCGTCATGCGGGCGGTGTGATGCGGGCCGGGCGGTAATGGCCCGCGTCCGCCGCAGCACGCGCGCGGCGCAAACCTTTGCCGCGCTGCTGATCGTCGTCGGCCTGCCGCTGTTCTTGTCGCCGTGGTGGACGTGGATGCGGCCGGGCAAGGCGACGCACGACGTCGTCATCCCTGCCGGCACGACGCTCGCCGGAGCGGCGCAGCGGCTGTACGACGCCGACCTGGTCTACTCGTCGGGCCAGTTCCGTCTGCTGGCGCGGCTGCTGGGCAGCGGCAAGCCGATCAGGGCCGGCGTCTACCGCTTCCGCGCGGGCCTCGGCTGGGGGGCCTATCTGCGCCAGATGCAGGCCGGCGAGGTCGTCGCCCTGCGCGTGACAATCCCTGAGGGCCTGCCGTCGCTCCTGGTCCGCGAACGGCTGCTGGCCAACGACCGCCTGACCGGCCCGGTCGAGACGCCGGCCGAGGGCTCGGTGCTGCCCGACACCTACGACTTTGCCGTCGGCTCGCCGCGGGCGGCGGCGCTCCGGCGGATGCAGGCGGCGATGATCGCCGAGCTGGCCGCACTGTGGCCGAAGCGGACGCCCGCGGCGGTGGTCAAGACGCCGGCGGAGGCGGTGACGCTCGCCTCGATCGTCGAGAAGGAGACGGCGCTTGCCAGCGAGCGCCGGCTGGTCGCGGGCGTCTATTCGAACCGGCTGCGACTGGGGATGAAGCTCGACGCCGATCCCACCGTCATCTACCCGATCACACACGGGCGGCCGCTCGGCCGGCGCATCCTGCGCTCCGAGCTGGCCCGCGATACCGGCTACAACACCTACCTCAAGCCCGGTCTGCCGAAGGGGCCGATCGCCAATCCCGGCCGCGCCAGCCTTGCCGCCGTGCTCGATCCGGCCCCGACCAAGGCCCTGTACTTCGTCGCCGACGGCCGCGGCGGGCACGTGTTCGCCACCACGCTGGCGGAACAGAACGCCAATGTCGCCAAGTGGTTCGCCCTGCGCCGCGCCCGCGGGCAGATGTGATGGCGCGCGCCGCTGCGCCGCGTCGTCCCGCCCGGCCGAAGCTCGCGGGCAGTCGTCGCTCGACGCCGCGGCGGTCGCCGTTGCGCCGGGCGTTCGGCGTCGTCCTGCGCGTCGCGGCGGTGGCGATCCTCGCCTGGCTCGGCGGCTTCGCCTGGTTCGCCCTGACGCTGCCGACCGCGGTGCCGCTGGCGGTCACGACCGACGCCGTCGTCGTCCTGACCGGCGGCGCGGGGCGGCTGGCGCGCGGCTTCGCCGTGCTCGACGCCGGCTCGGCACAGCGGATGTTCGTCTCGGGGGTCGGCGAGCGGATCGGCAAGCCGGCACTCGCCGCCTCGATCGGCGTGCCGCTCAAGCGCTTCACCGCCCGGGTCGACCTCGGCTATGCCGCCGTCGACACCCGGTCGAACGCGACCGAGACGGCGGCGTGGACGCAACGTCACGGCTATCGCTCGCTGCGTCTGGTGACGAGCGCCGCGCACATGCGCCGTGCCCGGCTGGAACTCGCCGTCAAGCTGCCGGCACAGGTGACGATCGTCGAGGACGCCGTTCCGGCCGAAACCGGCGCCGACGGCATCGCCCGCGAATATTCCAAATATCTGCTGCGCCGGGCGGCGCTCGCCGCGGGCGCAGCATGACCGCGGCGGGCCGCGACGACTTGGCAACGGCGTCCCGCCGCGGCGGCGCGGCGACGGCGCTGGCTGCGCTGCGCTCGGTCCTGTTCGTGCTGCTATTCTATCCGGGCAGCGTGCCGTTCATCCTCCTCGCAATCGCCGCGGGCACGGTCGCACCGGCGGCGGTTGTGCCGATCGCGCGCGGCTGGGCGGGTTGGTTTGCGCTGACCACCCGCGTCGTCCTCGGTATACGTTGCGACGTTGTCGGCGACCTGCCGCGAACGCCGGTGCTTGCCGCTTTCAAGCATCAGGCGGCGTATGAGACGATCCACGTGCTGCGTCTTTTCCGTGCCCCGGCGGTGGTGATGAAGGCCGAGCTGACCCGCATCCCATTGTGGTCGGCCGCCGCGCGGATCCACGGCATCATCCCGGTCGACCGCAGCGAGTCGACCGCGGCGCTGCGTGCCATGCTGCGCGCCGCCAACGCAGCAAAGGCGCAGCAGCGGCCCGTCGTCATCTTCCCCGAAGGCACCCGGACCCGCCCCGGCGAGGCGCCACCGCTGAAGGCGGGCCTCGCCGGCCTGTATCGTGCGCTCAAATTGCCGCTGGTCCCGGTCGCGGTCGATTCGGCGCGGTGCTGGCCGAGGGGCTTCATCAAATATCCAGGCACGGTGACCTTCGCCGTCGGCGCGGCAATCCCGCCCGGCCTGCCCCGCGAAGAGATGGAGGCGCGCGTCCATGCCGCGATCAATGCGTTGAACCGGGCATGAGGCGGGTGCCGCTGTGGCTGTCGGTCGTGCCGCTGCTGCTCGGCGGGCTGATCTATTGGCATTTCTGGACGGGCTGGCGCGACACCCTGCGCGCCGACCTTGCGCAGGAACTGCCGGGCGCGGCGGTGACCATCGGCGGTTTTCCGTATCGGCTGGAGGCCGATGTCGCCGCGCCGCACTTCGCGCTCGACGGCCCCGTCCGGCTGGACCTGAGCGCAGCGCGAGCACGGGCCAACCGCAATCCGTGGCAGCGCGACCTGACCGTGGTGCGGACCGAGCGCCCGGTCGCCGCGGTGGCCGTCACCGGCCTTGGCGGCGCCACTGCGCGGCTGGAGGCGGCGACCAGCGTGTCGAGCGTCCATCTCGGCGCGAGCGGCATCGCCCGCCTGTCGACGGTATTCACCGCCCTCCGCGCCGCAACCGGCCTGTTCGCCGCGCCGGTCGCCGCCGACGACTTCGAGGTCCATCTGCGCGAGACGCGGGCGCGGTCGAACGAGGCGTGGAGCGCGACGCCGCCGCAGCAGGCGGAGGTCGTGCTCGAGGGGACGCGCGTCCGCTTCGGGGCCGGCGCCCCGCTGACGCTGGCGGTCGAGGCCGGCATCACCGCTACTGCTCCGTTGCGCGACCTCGCCGGCTGGGCCGCCGGTGGCACGGTCGAGATCCACAGCGCGGTGCTGTCGGACGCCAGCGGCGAGGTCGCGCGGCTGGTCGCTTCGGCGGTGCCGGCGGGCGGGGGACTGCGCGTCAGCGGCACGGTGACGACCGTCTGCCCCGCCGCCGTAGGGGCCGCCGTCGCCGGCACCGCCGCCCCAGTCGAAGCGCGCCTGCGCAATCCGGTGCGGCTGGCGTTCGGCGGCGTACCGGGGGCATTTACCCTTGCCGCTCTGCCGGCCGGGGCGCCAACCGCGGTGCGCGGACAGCTGCCGCCCTGCCCGCGGCTCGACTGACGTCGTTCGCGGGGCCTAGGCCTTCAGGCGCCAGCCCGACTTGAGCAGGCGGTAGCACAAGGCCCACAGCACCACGTCGATGACGCCGATGACGATCGCTCCCTGCGGTGCCAGCCCATCGGCGACGCCGAGGAAGCCGAAGCGGAAGCCGTCGATGATGTAGAAGAAAGGGTTGGCGTGGCTGAGCAGCTTCATTGCCGGCGACACCCGATCGATGGCGTAGAAGGTGCCCGACAGCAGCGTCAGCGGCTGGACGACGAAGTTGGTCACCGCCGCGGCATGGTCGAACTTGTCGGCCCAGATTCCGGTCAGGATGCCGAGCAGCGCGAGCATGATCGATCCTGCCGTACCGAAGTATAGGACGATGCCGATATTGTTGATCGGCACGTCGACGCCCGGCGCCAGCAGCATGGCGAGATAGACTGCGGCGCCGACCAGCCACGCCCGCGTCACCGCTCCCCCGACCCAGGCGACGAGCAGCTCGGCCGGCGACAGCGGCGGCATCAGCACGTCGACGATCGTCCCCTGGATCTTACCGATCAGCAGCGACGAACTGGTATTGGCGAAGCTGTTCTGGATCATGCCCATGACGATCAGGCCCGGCCCCAGGAAGTCGCTGTACGGCACCCCCATCACCGTCGTCCGCGCCCGGCCGAGGGCGAGGGCGAAGATCGCCAGGAACATCAGCGTCGTGATCGCCGGCGCCCACACGGTCTGCAGCTGTACCTTGAAAAAGCGGCGCACCTCCTTCAAGTAGAGGGTCTTCAGGCCTTGCCAGTTGACTCCGGGGATGACGACCTCGCCGGGTTCGCGGGCAATGCTGGCGAGGGTCTGGTCGAGCATGGCCCGCCTTAGCCCGTGCCACCCGCCAGCCGCAAGGCCGGCCGAACCAGGACCGCCTTATGCCCATGTCGTGGACCGACGACCGTATCGAGCTGTTGAGGGCCCATTGGGAAGCGGGGATGACCGCCAGCCAGATCGCCGAGGCGCTGGGGCAGGGGGTCAGCCGCAACGCCGTCATCGGCAAGGCGCACCGGCTGGGGCTGGAGGCGCGGCCGTCGCCGGTCAAGATCAGCGAAGTCGCCGCCGCGGTGATTGCGGTCGTCGCCGCCGCCGACGGGGTGGTCGACGACGCGGCGCCGCCGCTGGCCAAGGCACCGCCGAAGCGCCCGGCGCGGGTCGCGGCGCCGGCCAAGCCCGCGCGGACGACGCTGCTCGACTTGTCAGCGAGAAGGTCTGCAAATGGCCGATCGGTCATCCCGGCGAGACCGATTTCCACTTCTGCGGCAAGCCGGCGCAGGCGAGCTTCCCGTACTGCAGCGAGCATTGCGCCATCGCCTATCAGGCGCAGCTGCCTCGCCGCGACCGCAGCCGCCCGCCGCCGCCGGTGATGCCGGGCATGGGCCCGCGGCGCTAAGCGGCGCACCCGGTCAGCGGCAGGGTACCGGCCCGATCAGGGCCGGCACCGGCCCGGCCGCCAGGGTGAACGTCGCGCGGCAGGTCGTGCCGCCGGCAAGCGTCGCCGTGACCTCGTTGTGCGCGGTGAGCCCGCTCAGATACGCCTCGCCGTCGTAGCCGACCGGGACCGCTTCGCTGCCGTTCAGCGCCGCCCGCGACCCTGGCGCGATCGGCGTGCCGTCGGCCGTGACCAATCGCACGCGCGCCGCTCGCACGCGGCGCACGCCAAAATCGGCGACGACGCCGCTGCGGTCGCGCGGGCGCAGGGCGACGCTGGTCGCCGCCGCCTGCGCGTCATCGGGCAGCGTCACTGGATCGATTGCCAGGCTGTTCGCCTCGAAGCTGCGCAGGTCGGGGACGAGCAGGCGCCCGCCGCGGTCGGTGACCCCGGCCAGCCGGTTGTCGCGCAGCACCGCAACGCCGCCGACGCCGGCATCGACGACCGCGAAGCTGCCGCCGATCGTATTGCCGGCAAGCAGGCCGCCGCCGGCGAGGACGATGCCGCCGCTGATACCGGCCCGGGCGGCGACGCTGTCGCCGACGCGCTCGACGCCGCCGCTGACCTCGCCCCAGCTGCCGCGGTACCGTCCTTCGGCCAGGTCGCGCGTCACCGCCCCGCGGTTGTCGGCGAAGCGATAGCCGTACTCGCCCGGCTCGGTGACAGCGCGGTCGAGCTCGATGCTGCTGTCGGTGCCGCCCTCGCGCCGCGTGGCGCTGGCGACGAGACTGGTCCGCGGACCGAAAGCCAGCGACAGGCCGACCAGCGCCACGGTCGATTGCTGCCGGTCGACGTCGTGCAGGGCGTCGGCGAACACCGTCACTCGCCGCGCGACGGTGGCGCTGTAGGTCACGGTGATGAGCGAGGCGCGCGGCTGATCGGCGGCGATGACGCCGGTGCGCGCCTGGAAGGCCTGCTCGGCCGGCCCGGGCAGCGGCGCGCCGACGCGGCGAGTGAAGCCGGCGCTGACGCTGCCGAAGCGTCCGAGCTCGGCGCCGACGACCGACAGGATGCTGGTGCGGACCGCGGCGTCGCCGGCGCGGGCGGCGATGTCGCGATAGCCGCGCGTCGCTACCACGGCCTGCAGGTTGAAGCTGAACGGCCGGCCGATGAGTTCATAGCCTAAGGCGAACTGCCCGCCGTGCATGGCGCCGCGCCCGGTCGCCGCGGCGCTTGCTGCCAGCCCGAGGGAGGCGACGCCGAAGCGGCCGAGGCCGATCACCGCGCCGCCGCCGGCCAGCACCAGGTCGCCGGCGGCTTCGGCGTGGCCTTCCAGCGTCAGTCGGTCGTCGAGGCCCATGCGGCAGGTCGCGGTGCCGGCCAGGAAGCGATAGTCGTCGCTGCGCAGGGCGTAGTTCCGCCGCACCGCGCCGGCATCGAGGGTGCAGGCCGACAGCCCGGGGGCGAGCAGGGTGCGGACGCCGTAGACGGCGAAGCTCTGCCGCGTCTCGCGGCCAAGGGCATCGCGCAGGACGACATCGACCGTGCCGCTGCCGTTGATGACGGGTGTACCGGCGACGGCGAAGTCGCCGGCCGCGACCGCGCCGCCGCCGACCCGGGTGCCGTTGACCAGCACGTCGACCGTCGATGGCACCGCGGCGCTGCCGCCGAGCACGGGGACGGGGTAGGTGACGAGGTCGGGGCGGACGGAGAAGTCGGTGCTGATCTGTCCGCCGCCGAGGCGGACCGAGCGGCTGGTGGCGAGGCCCCCGGAGATGATGTCGCCCAGGCTGTAGCGGCGCAGGCGGGCGACGTCGGCGACGGTGTAGGAGCTGTCGAGCCGGACGACCCGCTCGCCGCCGAGCGGCGTCAGCGGATTGACGAGCACGCTTGTCGAGACGGTACCGAGGGGGGCGAAAGCGCGCGCCTCGAACAGCCCGCCGACGGTCGTGCGGCCGCCCTGCGCCCTCGCCTCGATGTCGTAGTTGAGCAGCGCACCGGTCGCGCTCGGCGTCAGCGGGCCGTCGTCGCGCGTCGTACCGAGACGGAGGCGGTTGCGCATGCGGTCGTGGACGGCGAAGTCGAGGCGCAGGGTCTGCGTCGCGGGGTCGACCGTCGCCGTGACGCCGGGCAGCGTGTCGATCGCCGTCAGCGCCGGCGCGTCGCGGGGCAGCGGTACGCCGAGCGCGACGAGGTCGGCGCGGCGCAGGAACAGGCGCTCGCCCTCCCGCGCCGGGACGATGTCCTCCCCGGCGGGCACCCCGTTGACGATCACCAGCAGCGGGGACGGCGTCGCCGCCGCCGCTCGGCACCGCGAACAGGACAGCCAGAGCGACGAGGCTAGGGCGACGGGACACGGGGCAGCGGCACGAGGAAGTCGCGGGCCCCGATCGTGCCGGCGACCGCCACCGCCGTCGCGGTCGCCGGCCAGCTGCGCGTCGTCCCCGGCAGGACGTACGGTGTTGTGCCGGTGTTGATCGCCGTCTCTTTCCCCTGATCGTCGCGCAGCGCCAGCCGGTTGAGGCGGGCGAACCGGCCGCCGTCGTTGCGCACCTCGAGGCGGCCGCCGACGAGCCGCCAGTTCAGGTCGGGCGCGTCACCGGCGTGCGCGGCGGCGAAGACCGGCAGCGACAGGCGGAGGCGGATCTGCAGTCCCTTGCCGCCGGGCTGCGGCAGCTGATCGAGGATCAGCCGCCACTCCCCCTCGCGCTCGCGCGCGCCGGTCGGCACGAGGACGCGCAGCGCCTGCGTCGCGCCGGGCGGGATCGTCGCCACCGCCGGCGCCAGGATCAGCGTGCTGCTGTCGGTCAGCACGTCGTTGCCGTCGACCTGCCGCCAGTCGTACGGCCGCACCTGGATGTCGACCGCTGTCGCGGCGGTGTTGGTGACCGAGATCACCGCCGCACGGCGTCCGGCGGCGATCTCGACCAGCGTCGGCGAGACGCCGAGGGCCTGCGCCGCGACACGCCCCGCCCATGCCGCGGCCAGCGCGGCGACTGCTGCGCGTCGCATGGCTGCCCCCCAGCGACCGGATCAGTAGGTCAGCGTCACCGTCACGGTATCGAGATAGAGGTCGGCGGCGACCGGGGTCGTGCCGCTCGGCACCCGCCCGTAGACGGTGAGCAGGGTCGGCACCACCGTCGCCGTGCCGGGCACGGTGTTGGTGCCGATCGTCTGCCCCCACGGGGTCGCGCGCGTCGTGTCGGAATAGAGCGCATAGGGCACCACGGCGGCCGTCGTCGCCGACTTCATGTGGCGGCTGGCCGTGGCGAAGTTCTGGCCATTGTCGAGACCGACGTTGTAGGCGGTGCCCGGCGTGCACGTCACGGTCACGACCGCGGTGCTGTCGTTCGGCGTGGCTCCGAGCAGGTTGAGCGTGCCGAAGGCCATCGGCGTGGCCGCGACGATGCACGCCGCAAGCGTCTGCCCCGTCACCGGCATCAGTCCGGTGGTGGTCGCGGCCATGACGCCGCTACCGCCCGACGCGACGAGTGCCATCGCGGTCAACGTCTTGGTGAAACTGTTCATTGTCTGCCCCTCGTTGTGATGGGCAGACATTTACGAGCCCGTTATGAAGAGCGTCTTAACGTCTGGCGAGAATCCGTAGTTAACAGCGCAAGTTATGCTGTAATGTGCCGTACCGCTGGCAGGTTTCATCGTTAACGCTCGTCGTCACTGCAATGCGTATGGTGATGGTTACTTGCGATTATCCTTAACGTGTCGATTGTGTGCGATCAAATCCGCTCCTTGACATAGCGGCCGGGGGCATCTTCGATCGCGTCTTGCGGCTGGCGGCCCGGAACCCGGGCGCCGGACTGCGGTGTCAGCCACGCGAGCCAGTCGGGCCACCAGCTGTGCGGCGTCTCGGTGGCGATGGCCTGAAACTCCTCCAGCGTCGGCGGCAGGGTGCCGCTCGTCCAGTGCTGGTACTTCTTCGCCGACGGTGGGTTGACCACTCCGGCGATATGGCCCGACCCCGCCAGCACGAAGCGCATCGGTCCGCGGAATACCTGCGTCATCCGGTAGACCGACTTCGCCGGCGCGATATGGTCGTCGCGGCCCGCCTGAATGTAGGTCGGCGTCTTCACCGTCCGCAGGTCGATCGGCACGCCGGCAACGGTGATGCCGCCGGGCTTCACCAGCAGATTGTCGCGGTACATGTCCTTCAGGTAGCTCAGGTGCCAACAGGCCGGGACGTTGGTCGCGTCCGAGTTCCAGTAGAGCAGGTCGAACGGGAAGTAGTCCTTCCCCAGCAGGTAGTTGTTGACGACGTAGCTCCAGATCAGGTCGTTCGGCCGCAGCATGTTGAACGTCGCCGCCAGCGCCCGGCCGTCGGTGACGCCGTTCGTCGCCGCCTTCTCGACCGTGGCGATGCCGGCGTCGTCGGTGAAGACCTTGAGGTCGCCGGCGTCGGCGAAGTCGATCTGGGCGGTGAAGAACGTCGCGCTGGCGACCTTGTCGGCCTGGCCCTTGGCCTCGAGCAGCGCCAGCGTGGCGGCCAACACCGTGCCGGCGACGCAGTAGCCGATGGCGTGGGTGCTCGGCGCACCGGTGCGCTTCAGTACCTCGGCGATGGCAGTCAGCTGCCCCTCGGCGACATAGCTGTCGAGGGTGACGTCGGCGAGGCTGGCATCGGCGTTCTTCCAGCTGACGACGAACACCGTCAGCCCGTTTTCCACGGCGTAGCGGATGAAGCTCTTTTCCGCCGTCAGGTCGAGGATGTAGAACTTGTTGATCCACGGCGGGAAGATCAGCAGCGGCGTCTCGAACACCTCCGCCGTCGTCGGCAGATACTGGACCAGCTGGAACAGGCGGTTCTCGAACACGACCTTGCCCGGGGTCGCTGCCACGTCGCGGCCGACGACGAAGGCGTTCTCGTCGGTCATCCGCATCCGCCCGCGCTCGAGGTCTGCGAGCATGTGCTCGAGCCCCTTCAGCAGGTTCTCGCCGCCGCTGTCGCGGGTCGCCGCCAGCACCTCGGGGTTGGTCAGCGGGAAGTTGGCCGGGCTCATCGCCTCCAGCCACTGCTTCGTGTGGAACAGCGCCTTGGCCCGCGCCGCCTCATCCAGCCCGCCGAGGCTCGCCGTCGCCTGCAGGACGTGGTTGGAGGCGAGCAGGTACGACTGGCGCAGGAAGTCGAACACCGGCGCCTCCGACCAGACGGGGGCGGCAAAACGCTTGTCCTTGACGGCGGCGACCGGGCTGGCGGCGGGCGTGCCGGTCAGGAACGCCTGCCACAGCGCCATGGTGTCGGTCATGAACTTGGCGCCGGCGGTGATGACCGTCGCCGGATCGCTGGCGGCGGCGGTCAGCACCCGACCCCATGTCGCGGCGAGACCGAGCGGATCGTCGGGCGCGCGCAGTGCGGCGTCGGGCCGGGCGGCGAACGCGGCCATCATCGCCTGGCCGCGGGCGATCGCCTCGGTCCAGCGGGCGAGGTTCTGCGGGTCGGCGGGCGGGGCCGCGTCCGCGGCGCCGTCGGCTGGTCCGGTCCGGTCCGTCATCTTCATCTCCCCAACTCGCGTTCTGGACCCTGGCGGATGCAACGCCAAGCGGCTTTGCGGGTTCGTTTCGGGCGTATATAGAACGCGACACCGGCG
This sequence comes from uncultured Alphaproteobacteria bacterium, assembly GCA_963847215.1. Taxonomy (GTDB): domain Bacteria; phylum Pseudomonadota; class Alphaproteobacteria; order Sphingomonadales; family Sphingomonadaceae; genus Polymorphobacter_B. The sequence goes on along the minus strand of CAWJZA010000001.1, from coordinate 39,160 downwards.
CGCCGTCGCCTGGAACAAGGGAGCTTACTGGCCATGATCAAGTCGATGTTCGCACTTGCCGCCCTCGCCCTCGCCGCGGCTCCGGCCGCCGCCCAGATGGGTGCCGCGCCCGCCGGCCCGCTGCCGAAGTGTTCGGCGACGGTTCACGACTCCTGCGACCAGGGCGCCGACAACGCCAACGCCATGACCGCCGAGCAGGCGATGAAGACCGGCGGCGTCGGCGACCGCGGTCACGACGATGCCGCCCACATGGGCATGGCCAAGCCGATGATGCACAAGCACAAGGCGATGCACCACAAGGCGATGATGAAGGCGCCGATGACCGACGCCGCGCCCGCCGCCGACAAGCCGATGTGATTCCGCCGGGCCCGGCTCCGGCCGGGCCCGCTCACCCTGGCCCGCCGGCTCGCCGCGCGCGCAGCCTCGTGACCAGAGGGCCAGTACCGATGACGACGACTTCTACCGCATCCGCCGCCTGCCGCCCTACGTCTTCGCCGAGGTCAACGCGATGAAGGCCGCCGCCCGCGCGCGCGGCGAGGACATCGTCGATCTCGGCATGGGCAACCCCGACAGCCCGCCGCCGCCGCACGTCGTCGCCAAGCTCGCCGAGGTCGCGGCCAAGCCCGACGCCCACGGCTATTCGGCGTCGAAGGGCATCCCCGGCCTGCGCCGCGCCCAGGCGGCCTATTACGCCCGCCGCTTCGGCGTCGAGGTCGATCCCGATAGCGAAGTCGTCGTGACCCTGGGGTCGAAGGAGGGGCTGGCCAACCTCGCCCAGGCGATCACCGCGCCGGGCGACGTCGTGCTGGCGCCGAACCCGTCTTATCCGATCCACATGTTCGGCTTCATCATCGCCGGCTGCACCGTCCGCGGCATCCCCGCCGCGCCCGGCCCGACCTGTTCGAGAAGCTCGAGCACGCGATGCGCTACACCGTGCCGCGCCCGACGGTGCTGGTCATGGGCTATCCGTCGAACCCGACCGCCGAGACGGTCGACCTCGCCTTCTACGAGCAGGTCGTCGCCTTCGCCAAGCGACACGGCGTCTGGGTCATCAGCGACCTCGCCTATGCCGAGATCTACTTCGACGGCGTGCCGACGCCGTCGATCCTGCAGGTGCCGGGCGCCAAGGACGTGGCGATCGAGTTCACATCCATGAGCAAGACCTATTCGATGGCCGGCTGGCGCATCGGCTTCGCGGTCGGCAACCGCGAGCTGATCGCGGCGCTGACCCGGGTCAAGTCGTACCTCGACTACGGCGCCTTTACCCCGATCCAGGCGGCGGCGGTGGCGGCGCTCAACGGCCCGCAGGACTGCATCGCCGAGACGCGCGCCCTATACAAGCGGCGCCGCGACGTGCTGGTCGACAGCTTCGGCCGCGCCGGCTGGGACATCCCCGTTCCCCGCGCGTCGATGTTCGCCTGGACGCCGATCCCGCCGGCGCTGCGCCATCTCGGCTCGGTCGAGTTCTCGAAACAGCTGATCCAGCACGCGCAGGTCGCCGTCGCTCCCGGCACGGGCTTCGGCGAGGAAGGCGAGGGCTATGTCCGCATCGCCCTGGTCGAGAACGAACACCGCATCCGCCAGGCGGCGCGCGGAGTGAAGCGCTACCTGGCGAGCATGGGGGTCAACGCGGCGGCGCGGGCGGGGTGATGTTGCGCGTGACCCGCCCGACGACCTCGCCGACCTGATTGTCGCCCAGCCGCCCGATCAAGCGTCCCCACGCGCCGACGAGCGTCCGCGATCTTCGCGGTCCGCACGACCGAGGCACCGGGCAGGCCCGCCAATTCGAGATCGGCGATGACCACGTCGCCGGCCCATCGTGGACGCGCTGCACTGGTGATCATCGCCACCCAGATCAGCGCGTCGTCGAGCCCGAGCGGGCGTGCGGTCAGAACCAGCGCCGGGCGCGACTTGAACGTGGCGCGCTCGACATAGGGAAAGGGTATCCAGACGACGTCACCGATCGCGAAGCTGGTCATAGATCCGGTCGTGGTCGTCGGCCCATTCGGTGAAGGTCGAGACGTTGCCGACGAAGGGATCGGGCAGCCCGTTCTCGTCGAGCGGATAGGGACTGCGGGTCATCACGACCGAGCCCCGTCGACCTCGTAGGCAACGAAGCCACCGGGCTCGAGGCCGAGCACGTCGCGGACCTCGTCGGGCACGCTGGCGATCATTTCAGCGGTGATGCGGCCAAGGATCATCGCAAACCTGTATCACCTACCGATCCGACACGCCAACGGATCGACGGCGAGCCCCGCGCATCGCCCCCGCCTCACACCGTCTTCGCGCTGTCGCCGCCGGTCACCTCGAAATTGGCTCCCGTCGCCATCGCCGCCGCGTCGGAGGCGAGGAACACCGCCATCGGCGAGATGTCGTCGGGCTGCAGCCAGCCGACCTTCAACGGCACGGTCGGCGCGCGGATGTCCCACGCCTGCTGCGGCGTCGGATGCTCCTCGGGCGGGCGGCCGGTCTCGCCAATGGTCTCGCTCAGCCGCTTGTCGTAGCGGGTCAGCGCGGTATCGACGAGGCCGGGCAGGATGGCGTTGACCGTGATGTTGTGCTCGCCGAGCTCGAGCGCCGCCGACTTCATCAGCCCGATGATGCCCCATTTCGACGCCGAATAGCTCGCCGCGTCCTTGGTCCCGTGCTTGCCCTGCATCGACGACAGCACGATGATCCGGCCCTTGTTCCGCGCCACCATCTTCGGCGCGAAGGCGCGGATGGTGTTGGCCGTGCCGTTCAGATTGTTGTCGATGACGTCGCGCCAGTCGCTGTCCTGCATCTCCAGCAGCGGTTTCCAGCGCTGGATGGCGGCGTTGGCGACGACGATGTCGATCCTGCCATGGTCGCGTTCGACCTGGTCGGCGACACGGCGCAGGGCGGCGATGTCGCGGATGTCGGCGCGCACCGCCTCGCCCTTGCGGCCATAGGCGCGGATCTGGCGACCGTCTCGTCGAGTTCCGCCGGCGTCGCCGGCACGGCGTTCGACGCCGGCGATACCGGCCCGGCGATGTCGAGGGCGACGACATCGGCCCCGTTGGCGGCGAACTCCACGGCGATCGCCCGGCCGATACCGCGCGCCGCGCCGGTGACGACAGCGACCTTGCCGGCCAGCGCGCTGCCCCGTCCGGGCCTGACCGGCCCGGCGCTCTTTTCCGCCGGCGGCTCGGGAACCGGCTGGCCGTGCAGGGTGAAGTCGTCGGTCTGCGTGCGCTGCGCGGCGGCGGCGGTGGCGGCGAGTCCGGCGGCGGCGGCGCCCAGCATCAGGCCGCGGCGGACGGGATCGGGATCGGACATGACGCAAACTCCACGAACACTGCTGACCGCGATCAACTCGCCGGCAGCCGCACGGTTGCTGCGCGTCCGTCATTTGCGCTGTCCTACCGCGCCCGATTTGGCTAGGCCTGCGGGGATGTTCGCCTCGCGCTTCCCTGCCGACAGCCAGTATAACCTTTGCGGTTACCGCGTGTTTCGCGGCTGGGCGAAGGCCACCCCCTGCATAGTGTCACCTTTGTCAACTTCCGCACCTCGACGAACCGCTGCGGTGACTGCATGACGGCGCTGCGGATCGGCCTGGCCGGGCTCGGCACGGTCGGCGCCGGCGTCGTCACGCCTGCTCGACGCCAATGCCGCGCTGATCGAGCGCCGCGCCGGCCGGCCGATCGTCGTCACCGCCGTCTCCGCGCGCGACCGCGGCCGCAACCGCGGCGTCGACCTGTCGCGCGTTCGCCTGGGTCGACGATGCGACGCAGCTCGCCGCGCGCGACGATGTCGACGTCGTCGTCGAGCTGATCGGCGGCAGCGACGGGCCGGCGCTGGCGCTGGCGCGCGCGACGCTGGCGCAGGGCAAGCCGTTCGTCACCGCGAACAAGGCGATGCTCGCCCACCACGGGCTCGAGCTCGCCGACGCGGCCGAGACGGCGGGCGTGCCGCTGAAGTACGAGGCGGCGGTGGCCGGCGGCATCCCGGTCATCAAGGGCCTGCGCGAGGGCGCGGCGGCGAACCGGCTGGCGCGCGTCTATGGCATCCTCAACGGCACCTGCAACTACATCCTGACGCGGATGGAGGCGGAGCGGCTGTCGTTCGCCGCAGTGCTCGCCGACGCGCAGGCCGCTGGGCTTTGCCGAGGCCGATCCCAGCTTCGACGTCGACGGCATCGATGCCGCGCACAAGCTCAGCATCCTGTCGGCGCTCGCCTTCGGCGCGCGGATCGACTTCGCCGAGGTCGCGGTCGAGGGCATCCGCGACGTCGCCAGCGTCGACATCGACCATGCCGCGACGCTCGGCTTCCGCATCAAGCTGGTCGCGCTGGCGAGCGAGGCCGACGGCCGGCTGTTCCAGCGCGTCCATCCCTGCCTGGTGCCGCTGGCCCATCCGCTGGCCCATGTCGACGGGCGCGCTCAACGCCGTCGTCGCCGAGGGCGACTTCGTCGGGCGGCTGTTCTTCTCCGGCGCCGGCGCCGGCGCCGGGCCGACGGCGAGCGCGGTGGTCGCCGACCTGATCGACATCGCCCGAGGCGAAGTCGGCCCGGCCTTCGCCATGCCGACCGCGCGGCTGGCCGGCGCTCGCCCGCGCCGACACGCAGGCGCACGTCGGCCGCTTCTACCTCCGCCTGACCGTCGCCGACCGGCCCGGCGTCCTCGCCGAGCTGACCGCGGCGCTGCGCGACGCCGGCGTGTCGATCGAAAGCCTGATCCAGCGCAGCAGCACGACCGACGCCGTCTATGTCGTCATGGTCACCCACGCCGTGCGCGAGGCGGCGGTCGCCGCGGCGCTGGCGCGCATGGCGGCGTCCGATGCCGTCACCGCGCGGCCGGTGATGATGCACCTCCTCGACTTCTAGCCCTAAGCCCCGGATTCGCCCTTATGCAGCGCAGCCAGGTCCTCGACCGCGTCCTCGTCCTTGAAATGGTCCGCGTCACCGAAAAGGCGGCGATCGCCTGCCGCGCCCAGGTCGGCCGCGGCGACGAGCACGCCGCCGACGCCGCCGCCGTGAGGCGATGCGCGACGCGCTCAACGAGCTCGACTTCGACGGCACCATCGTCATCGGCGAGGGCGAGCGCGACGAGGCGCCGATGCTGTTCATCGGCGAAAAGGTCGGCCGCGGGCGCAACGAGGGCGGCATCGGCCCCAAGATCGACATCGCGCTCGATCCGCTCGAAGGCACGACGATCGCCGCCAAGGCCGGGCCGAACGCGCTCGCCGTGCTGGCCATCGCCGAGGAGGGCGGGCTGCTCAACGCGCCCGACGTCTACATGGACAAGATCGCGATCGGCCCCGGCTATCCGGAGGACGTCATCGACCTCGCCCGCCGGTCGACCGCCAACATCACCGCGCTCGCCGCGGCGAAGGGCGTGGCGCCGGCCGACATCATCGCCTGTGTCCTCGACCGGCCGCGCCACGAGGCGCTGATCGCGCGACCTGCGCGGCGCTCGGCTGCGGCATCATGCTGATCGGCGACGGCGACGTCGCCGGCGTCATCGCCACGACCAACCCCGACACCGGCATCGACATCTACATGGGCCAGGGCGGGGCGCCGGAGGGCGTGCTGGCCGCGGCCGCGCTGCGCTGCGTCGGCGGCCAGTTCCAGGGGCGGCTGGTGTTCAGGAACGATGCCGAGCGGGCGCGCGCGCGCAAATGGGGCATCGAGGACCTCGACCGCATCTACAAGCTGCGCGACCTCGCCAAGGGCGACTGCATCTTCGCCGCGACGGGCGTGACCGACGGCTCGCTGCTCGCCGGGGTCAGGACGCGGCGCGACGGCACGGTGACGACCGAAAGCGTCGTCATGCGCGCCTCGTCGCGGACGACGCGCTGGGTGCGGGGGGAGCACCGCGGGCTGAAGGGCTAGGCAGCCGTGCGCCGGCGGAGACGAACTCGCGCCACAGCATGACCAGCACCGCCATCGTGGCCGGGCCGACGAACAGCCCGAGCAGGCCCATGGTCTCGACGCCGCCGAGGATGCCGACGAGCACCAGCAGGAACGGCAGCTGCGTCGCCGACCCGATCAGCGCCGGACGCAGCGTGTGGTCGACGACCAGCACGAAGACCAAGGCGGTCGCCGCGACGGCGATGGCCGCGACCGTGCTGCCGGCGGCGGCGAGCACCAGCGCGGCGACGACGATCAGCACCGCGGCACCCATCGGGATGGCGGCGGCGATGCCGGTCATCACGCCGAACAGCAGCGGGTGCGGCACGCCGCCGATGACGTAGATCACCGCCGTGACCACGCCCTCGCCGACGCCGACCAGGACCAGGCCGTTGATCGTGCCGCGCACCGACAGCAGGATGAGCTCGGCGACCTGCTCGCCGGCGACGCCGAACAGCCGCTCGCCGGCGCGGCGCGTGTCGGCGGCGATCCGCACCCGGTCGCGCAACAGGAAGAACAGCGTCAGCAGGGCAAAGGCAAAGGCGACCGAGCGGCGCAGCACGTCGGCGCCGAACAGACGCGAATGGCGCATGACGACGACGTTGGCTTTGTCGAGCGTCTCGGCGGCGGCGTCCGGCGTGGCGAGCGTCGCCTGCCACCACCGCGTCGCCGCTTCGGCACCGAGCGGCAGGCGGCGGACGGCATCGGGCACCGGCACGCCCTGCGTCCGCGCCTGCCCCAGCCAGCGTTCGAGCTGGTGGACCTCGTGCGTCGCCTCGATCACGGCGACGGTCAGTGGGGCGATGAACAGGACGGCGACCGCCAGCGTCACCAGCGCCGGCAGCGCCGCCCGCCGCCCGCCCGGCCAGCGCGTCTCCAGCCGCGCGTACAGCGGGGCGATGGCGATGGCGATGATCCCGCCCCAGAGGATCGCCCGCAGGAAGCCCGCTGACAGCCACGCCGCCAAAGCGACGACGGCGACGGCCAGGATGATGCGGGCAATGCGGTGACCGGACGGAGCGGGATCCGGGGATGGCAGATCGGGTGTCATGGCCGCGACGCTACCAGCATCGCACCGTGCAGGCCAATGGCACGGGTGCCCGGGCTACAGCGTCACAGCGGAGGGCGTTCCGGCGGCGCGGGCTCCGCCCTCAACCGGTCACCACTTCGGGTCGGGCTCGATATGCGCCATGTACGGCAGGCCGAGCTTCGCCGTTCCTTCCACCGTGCCGTAGACGACATCGACGGCATCGGCGCGGACGGCGAGGTAGACGAGCGCCGCCGGCGGTCCCTGCCAGCCCGGCACCTGTCCGGCGAGCATCGGTGTCACCAGCGTGGTCGCCTGGCCGGCGTCGAGCGCGGCGAACGCCACCCCGTGCGCCGCCTGCGCCGCGCCGTCGAGGGCGGCCAAGCCCCCGGTGTAGAACGGGGTGTAAGGCGGCGGCCAGTCGAAATAGCGCAGCATCAGCAGGCACTCGACGGGATCCTTGGCCAGCTGGTCGTCGACGAAATGGGCGACGCCGGCGGCCCGTGCGCCGGGGAGCAGGACTTCGCCGAACGCCGCGAGCGTCGCCGCCTGCGCCGGCGCCAGCACCTTGAACGGCAGCGCCCGGCGGTGTGCCTCGGCGGCGGACACCACCGTGGGAACGGCGCCGGTCACCGCAATCAGGCCGAAGCCGGCCTTCAGGATATCGCGGCGGTCGTGGTCCATGCGGTCACGGTGCGCCTGCGGGCGGCCGTCCGACAATGTAAAGCGCAGCCGTGGCCATGACCGGCGGTTATCCGGGCGGCCCTGCTTTGCCCGGGGCGCGGCGGCACCGCCCGGCTAGGCTGGCGGCGTGAACGGCCCTGTCCCGCTTCCCGCGCCAGCGAAGCCCCGGCGTGCCTCGCCGCGGGGCCTGTGATGAGTGATCCGGTCGACGTCGTCATCGTCGGCGCCGGTGCGGCCGGCAGCCTGTACGCCGACGCCTTCGCCCGCGCCGGCCGTTCGGTCGTCGTGCTCGAGGCCGGGCCGCCGCGCCAGCTGAGCGACCTCGTCTCGTCGCAGCTTTATGCCCGGCGACTGAAATGGGGCGGGGGGCGCGTCGAGTTCGAGGGCAATCATGCGGGGTTCGGCCACAACGTGAACACCGGCTGGGGCTTCGGCGGTGCGGCGCTGCACCACTATGCGACATGGCCGCGGATGCACGCGGAAGTCTTCGCCGATTGGCCGATCGGCTACGACGAACTGCGGCCCTACTATGACACGGTTCAGGCCGAGGTCGGCATCGCCGGCGACGCCGCTGCCGAGGTCTGGCGGCCACCGGGCGCGCCGTATCCGTTGCCGCCGCTGAAAACCTTCGCCCAAGGCAGGATCCTCGCGCGCGGCTTCGCCAGGCTCGGGCTGCCGACCGCGCCGCTGCCGGCGGCGATCACCACCGACTGGTACCACGACCGGCCGCCGTGCCTGTACGACGGCTGGTGCGACGCAGGCTGCCCGATCGGCTCGCTGGCCAATCCGCTGACGACCTATTTCGCCAGCGCCGTTGCGCACGGCGCCCACGTCGTGCCGCACGCCACCGTCACGTCCGTCATCGCCGCCGCCCCGGATCGCGCTGCCGGCGTCAGATGGGTCGACGGCGATGGGGGCGTGCACGTTCAACCGGCCCGGCTCGTCGTCCTCGCGGCGTCCGCGATCCAGAACCCTCGCCTTCTGCTCAATTCGGCGTGCACGGCATGGCCAACAGGTGCCGGCAACCGGCACGATCAGGTCGGCCGCAATTTCATGCTCGACGCCGTTGCCCTCTGCTACGGCCTGTTCGACGAACCGACCGAAAATCATCTGGGCGTGTCGGCCGGGCAGCTGATGAACCGGGCGCGCGCCGGCGACCGCCCGGGGGCGCCGCCCGGCGGCTACCAGTGGCAGATCGGGCCGAGCCTCAAGCCCAACGACATCTTCGGGATCGCCATTTCCCGCGCCGATCTGTTCGGGCCGCCGCTCGCCGACTTCATGCGTCGCGCCGCGGTCGGCCTCGCGTCGATGGTGGCGATGGTCGGCCAGCCGCCCGACCCGGACAACCGCATCGTCCTGTCGGCCAACCGCGACCGCTTCGGCGTGCCGCTGGCCAAGGTCCGACACCGCTTCGACCCGGCGACGAAAGCGCTGTGGGACCATTGCGTTGCCGAGGGCGCAGCGGTGATGAAGGCGGCGGGGGCGCGCGAGACCTGGCACGGCCCGCTCAACGCCGGGCATCTCCTTGGCGGCACGCTTATGGGCGACGACCCGCAACGCTCGGTGGTCGATGCCGACGGCCGGTGCCACGGTATCGCCAACCTGATCGTCGCCGGTTCCGGCGTCTTTCCGGAGTCGGGCGGGATAAGCCCGACGTTCACGCTGATGGCCCTGGCGCGTCGATCCGTCGAGCGTCTGCTGCGCGCAACTGGCTGATCTTGGGCCAGGTTCTTGCTTCGACAGATCGCAGGCAGGACGGCTCGCCGGGGCTGACGAAATTGCTGCCGCGCGCCCGCGGCGCGGGAGACGCCAGGGTTCGGGCCGGCTAAGCTGTCGCCCCATGTCGACCGCTCCGCCCTACGACGAGGATCTGCGCGCGGCCGCGGCGCTGGGACGGACCGGCGACTTCGACGGCGCGATCGCCCGGTTGCACCGGGCAATCGGGGCCGCACCGGCGCGCTTCGAGGGTTGGGCGCTGCTCGGCGAATGCGAGGCGGCCGCACGCCGACCCGAGGCGGCTCTGGTCGCTTTCGATCAGGCGATCGCGCGCCGCCCCGAAGCGGCGTCGCTCCGCTGTACGAAGGCGTCGGTGCTGCGCGGCATGGGCCACGCCGCCGCCGCGGCCGAGCTGTACGCCGCGGCGCGATCGCTCGAGCCGGACTGCGTCGAGGCGGTGCTCGGCCAGGCGGCGCTCGCGAGTGACGCCGGCCGCCGTGACGACGCGGCGGCGCTCCTCGCCGGCGTGCCGCCGGCGGCGCGCGGCCGCCTCGACGTGCGCTGGGCCACCGCCCGGCTGGCCTTGGCTCGCGGCGATTGGGCGCTGGCGCGCGGCGAGGCGACGGCGATCTTGGGCCATCGCGACCTGTCCGCGGCGCAGGCGGCGGAAGCCCATCTCCTCGCCGGGGAGGCGGCCGGGGAGCAGGGGGACCACCGGGCGGCCTTTGCCGCGGCCGCGGCCGGCAAGGCCCTGCTGCGCAATCTCTACGCCGGACTGGCTGCTTCGCGCGAGGGCGAGGCCGCCAGGGCGCGGCGGCTGGCCCGCTGGTGGGACGGTGCCGGAGCCGCCGCCTGGCAGCCGGCCCCGTCGCTGGGCGCCGCGACTCCCGGCGCGGCGGGGCATGCTTTCATCCTCGGCTTCCCGCGCTCGGGCACGACGCTGCTCGAGCAGGTGCTGGCCGGCCATCCGGATGTCGCCGCGCTCGAGGAGGCGCCGACGCTTGCCGACCACCAGGCCGAGTTCCTCGCCGACGACGCGGGCTGCGCCCGGCTCGCGACGCTGACCGCGGCGGATGCCGACGCCTGGCGCCGCCGCTACTGGGCCAGCGTCGCGGCCCATGGCGTCGATGCCGACGGGTCGGCTGTTCGTCGACAAGGCGCCGGCGGGTACGCTGACGCTGCCGGTGATCGCCCGGCTGTTCCCGCCGCCCGCATCCTGTTCGCCGTGCGCGATCCCGCGCGACGTCGTGCTCAGCTGCCTCCGCACCGCGTTCCAGATGAACGCGATGACCTATGCCTTCACGATCGCTGGCGGAGACCGCGCGAATGCTACGACGCGTGCATGACGATGGCCGGCGGCTACCGCGCGGTGCACGCCGCTTGCCCTCACCGAGGTCCGCCACGAGGCGCTGGTCGCCGACTTCGGCAGCGAGACTGGCGCGCATCGCCGCCTTCCTCGGCCTGGCGCGTCGAGCCGGCGCATGCCCGACGTCGCCGCGACGGCGGCGCGCGCGACGTGCGGACGCCGAGCGCGCGCCAGGTCCGCGCCGGATTCAACCGGCGCGGAGTCGGGCGCTGGCGGGCCTATGCCGCCGAACTCGCCCCCGTGCTGCCGACGCTCGCACCGTGGGTGGCGGCGTTCGGCTACCCGGCCGACTAGAACTTGGCGCGGATGCCGAAGAACACCTGGGTGCCGTTGGCGTAGACCGCGCGCGGCTGGTCGGTGTTCGCCGCGTAATATTTCAGCTTGGCGTTGGTGATGTTGAGCGCGTCGACAGTCAGCGATACGTTCGGCAGCACGGCGATGCCGAGCGAGCCGTCCAGCGTGCCGTAGTTGCTCTGGTTCTCGAACGACGCCCGGTCGAGACCGACGAAGTAATGCGACCGGTAAGTGTAGGCGAGGCGCAGGTTGATCGGCCCCTTATCGTAATAGCCGACGACATTGTAGGTGAACTTCGAGGTGCCGACGAGCGGATGGCCCGAGCCGTCGTGCCCGTCGACATAGGTGCCGTTGGCCTGGAAGCCGAAGCCCCAGGCGATCGGCTGCTGGATCTGCAGCTCGACGCCCGACAGTTGCCCGGTCGTGTTGACCGGCGACGAGATCGTGTACTGGTGGAAGCTGTTGTCGAGCTGGGTGAAGTAGGTGCCGGTGCTGGTGCCGAAGGCGACATACGACTGCAGGTCGTCGTGGAAGACGCTGACTGCGGCGAGCGAGGCCGGCGCATAATACCATTCCAGGCTGCCGTCGAAGACAGTGGCCTTGATCGGCTTCAGGTTCGGGTTGCCGCCGCTGCCGGTGAAGTTGGTGTCGGTCAGCGACACCGTGCCGCCCAGCGCGCTGAAGTCGGGACGCGACAGGGTCTCGGCCGCGGCAAGGCGGAGCAGGACGTTCTTGCTGACGTCGAAGGTCAGGTTGATGCTCGGCAGGAAGTCGACATAGGTGTGCTGGACCTTGTTGATGTAGAACGGGCCGAACGCCGACGTGGTGATGACGTTGGGCGCGCAGTTGGTGCCGGGCGTGCACGTTACGGGCACATTGACGAAGGCGTTCTCGTCGGTGCTGACGACGCGCAGGCCGACGTTGCCGCGCCAGCCCTCGCCGCCGACATGGGCCATGGCATAGCCCTCGATGTCGGTCTCCTTGACCTTGAACTCGCCCGGCCAATATTCGTTCGCCGGCTGGACGATGTGGCTGATCGGCCCGCGGAACGGGTTCTGGATGTTGTTGATGACGGTCGTGATCGTCGCGGGATTGCCGGCGAGCGGGATCAGCAGGCCGGGGATGCCGAGCGCGCCGGCGTTGAAGCCGCCCGGGTACAGGGACGGGTTGACCGCCGAATAGTTGAGCAGCCCCGGGCTGTAGCACTGGCCGTCGGCGCCCAGCGTGCAGCCGCGGTCCCAGCCGATCGTCTGGCGCTGGTGGTCGGCGGCGCGGACGCCGACGTCGACCGAACGGAAGGCGCCGTGGTCGATGTCGTAATGGCCGTCGACCTTGCCGTAGAACTCGCGGTCGGTCGAGGTGAAGGTCTCGTTGATGGCGAAGTCGTTCGACACGCCGACGGGGCTTGCCGGATTGATGTTGGCGGTCGTCACGGCGAAGCCGTTGCCCGAGGGCGCGTAGGTGACGCCGGTCGGCGCATCGACCTCGAAGAACGGCGACGACGGGGTGCGGCCGGTGCCGTGGGTATAGCCGATCTGGCCCTTGATCGTCAGCCGCTCGCTCGCCTTCCACGTCGCGTCGAGGTTGGCGAACCAGCTTTCGGCGTTGGCGTTCGGCCGGACGATGTTGTCGGCGACGATGCCCTCGATCGGCTGGCCGGCGAACGCCCCCGACGGCGCGACCAGCGGGAAGCTGGCGGCGACGAGCGTGTTGTTCTTGACCGTGTAGCTCGTCGGCACGTTGCGGTCGATCTCGCGCGAGCCCCAGTACAGGTAGTTGTCGTTGACGTTGCGTGGCGTTGAGGTACGAATAGAAGCCGCTGGCCTTCAGCTCGAAGGTGTCGCTCGGCTTCCAGTCGACGGTCGACACGCCGCCCTTGCGGGTCCGCTCCTGCTGAACAGCGTCGAGCCGATCAGCGTCGGCGCCTGGACGCCGACCAGCGACGGGATCGCGGCGCCGGTCGCGTTGGCGCTGGTGATCGCCGAATAGCCGAGCGTCTCCTGGCCGTAGCGGCGCAGCGTGCGCTGCTCGTAGAAGCCCTGGACGATGACGCCGAACGTGTTGTCGTCGTTGTGCCAGCCGATCAGCGCGTTGAACTGCGGCTTGGTCTGGTGGCTCTGCGTATTGTACGCGCCCTGCGCCGAGCCCTCGAACGTCCACGTGTCCTTCAGGTCGAGCGCGCTGCGCAGGCGCAGGTCGATCGAGCCGGCGACGCCGCCTTCGAGCAGCGAGGCGTCCTGCGTCTTGTTGACGACCACCGCCGAGACGATCTCGGAGGGCAGCAGGTCGAAGCTGATCGAACGGCCGACGGTCTGGAACTGGTCGAGGATGAACCAGTCGCCGGTCGACACGGCATGGCCGTCGATCGTCACCTGCGTCAGGCTGGGCGAGGTGCCGCGGATCGAGACGCGGTCGTTCTCGTCGAAGCCGCCTTCGCCGCTGGCCGCCGACGAGGTGTTGATGCCGGGCAGGCGCTGCAGGGCGTCGGCGACGTTCTTGTCGGGCAGCTTGCCGATGTCCTCGGCCGAGATCGCCTCGACGTGGTTGTCGCTCAATCGCTTGAGCTCGATCGCGCGCTCGAGGCTGGCGCGGACGCCGGTGACGACGATCTCGTCGTTGTTGACCGGGTCGGCGGCGAAGGCCGGGGCCGCGAGGGCCAGAGCCAAACCGCTGGCGGTGCCGATCAGAACGTACCGATGGTAGGTCATAGCTGTCCCCTCTTGATGATGCCCGCAGTCGATTATTAGAACCAATCACGGTCCAGAGACGAGCAATTCTCCGCATTCCCTGAGCCGCGTGGCGTATTATGTCGCCAAGGTGACACAAACTGCGTTAGCCATGCAAGCCCAAAAAAGTATCTTTCTAATACCAATATTTGGGTGGTATGCACCGCGGCATCGGATTGGCATAACCGGCCGCAGGGCTTGGGCAGGGGCAAGGGCGTGGGATTGGTTGACGTGATCGGCGGCATCGACCGGGAAGCGCCCGGGCCGCTGTACCAGCGGCTGCACCGGGCGCTGCGCGACGCGATCACCGACCGCCGCCTGCGCAGCGACGAGGCGCTGCCGGCCGAGCGCGACATCGCCCAGGGCTTCGGGATCTCGCGCATCACCGTACGCAAGGCGCTCGACGCGCTGGTCGAGGAGGGGCTGGTCACCCGTCGCCAGGGCGCCGGCACCTTCGTCGCCGCGCGCGTCGAGAAGAGCTTCTCCAAGCTGTCCTCCTTTTCCGAGGACATGGTTTCGCGGGGGCGGGTGCCGCGCAGCGTCTGGCTGTCGCGCGCGGCGGGGTCGGTGACGCCGGAGGAATCGATGTCGCTCGGCCTCGGCCCGGGAACGCCGGTGTTCCGCTTCCACCGCATCCGCTTCGCCGACGAGGCGCCGATGGCGCTCGAGGTGTCCACCGTGCCCGCCTTCTGTCTGCCATCGGCCGAGGCTGTCGACACCTCGCTCTACGAGGCGCTCGAGGCGACCGGCAACCGTCCGGTCCGAGCGCTGCAGCGGCTGCGCGCGGTCCTGTTCACGGCCGAGCAGGCGGCGCTGCTGACGCTCGAGGCCGGTGCGCCGGGACTGCTGATCGAGCGGCGCGGCTTCCGCGCCGACGGCGTCACAGTCGAGATCACCCAGTCCTATTACCGTGGCGACAGCTATGACTTCGTCGCCGAGCTGAACGTCGGCACATGACGCTGCTCGCCGCCCGCACGGCGATGTTCGACGAGGCGGCCGAGGCGCCGGGCCGCGTCGCCGGCGGCCGCCTGCGCCGCGCGCCGGCCATCGCCGAGCTCGTCGCCCGGCTGCACGCCGCGCCGCCGCGCGCGGTCATCACCATCGCCCGCGGCAGCTCGGACAATGCCGCGACCTATGCCCGCTACCTGATCGAGACCCGGCTGGAGGTGCTGACCGCGTCGGCACCGCCGTCGGTCGCGTCGATCTATGCCGCCCGGCCGGGGATGACCGACAGCCTGTGCCTGGTTCTCTCGCAATCGGGCCACAGTCCCGACCTGCTGGCGGCGGCCGCGGCCGCGGCGGCGGCGGGCGCCTTTGTCGTCGCGCTCGTCAACGACGAGGCCTCGCCGCTCGCCGCCGCCGCCGACCTCGTCCTGCCCGTCGCCGCCGGGCCGGAGGCGAGCGTCGCCGCCACCAAGTCGTTCCTCTGCACCCTCGCCGCCGTGGCCGAGCTGGTCGCCGCCTGGGCCGGCGACGCGGGGCTGGCCGCCGCGATCGACGAGCTGCCGGCGACGCTCGCCGCCGCCTGGGCGGCCGACTGGTCGCCCGCAGCACCGCTGCTCGTTGCCGCCGACCACCTCTACGTCGTCGGCCGCGGCCCGGCGCTCGGCGCGGCGCAGGAGGCGGCGCTGAAGTTCAAGGAGACCTGCGGCCTCCACGCCGAGGCGTTCAGCGCGGCCGAGGTCCGGCACGGCCCGATGACGCTTGCCGGGCCGGCGTTTCCGGTCTTCGCCCTGGTCCCGGCCGATGCCGCGCGGGAGGGCGTGATGGCGACAATCCACGGCTTTGCCGCGCAGGGCGCGCCGGTCGTCGCGGCGGGGATCGGTGCTGCCGACGGCGTGCTCGGGTTGCCGGTCGGCGACAGTCACCCGCTGCTGCGGCCGCTGCTCCAGGTGCAGAGCCTCTACCGGCTGGTCGACGACGTCGCGCGCCGCCGTGGCCACGACCCCGACCGGCCGGAGTTCCTCAGCAAGGTGACCCGGACCCTGTGATGGACCAGCGGCTTGTCAACGGCCGGGTGCTGACGGCGGGCGGGTTGCGCCCGGCCGATGTCCTCGTCCGCGCCGGGCGCATCGCCGCGGTCGCCGCGCCGGGTACGCTCGGCGACGTCGGCGTACCTGTCGACCTGCGCGGCGGCCAGCTGCTCCCCGGCTTCATCGACGTCCAGGTCAACGGCGGCGGCGACGCGCTGTTCAACGCCGACCCCAGCGTGGCGACCATCGCCCGGATCGGCGCGGCGCACCGGCGGCACGGCACGACCGGGTTCCTGCCGACGCTGATCAGCGACGATCTCGACGTCGTCGCGGCGGCGCTGGCGGCGATGCGCGCCGCCATCGCCGCCGAGGTGCCGGGCGTGCTCGGCGCGCATATCGAAGGTCCGTTCCTCAACACCGAGCGGCGCGGCATCCACGCCGCCGAGCGCGTCCGCCGGCTCGACGCCGGCGGGCTGGCGGCGCTGACCGCGCCGGGCCCCGGCCGCGTGCTCGTCACGCTGGCCCCGGAAATGGTCGCCAGTGACGATATCGTCGCGCTGCGCGCCGCGGGCGTGACGCTCGCCGCCGGCCACACCGATGCCAGCTTCGCCGAGATGCAGGCGGCGTTCGATGCCGGGATCACCGGCATCACCCACCTGTTCAACGCCATGTCGCCGCTGACCAGCCGCGAGCCGGGCGTCGTCGGCGCGGCGCTGCTCGGCGACGCCTGGTGCGGCCTGATCGTCGACGGCCGCCACGTCCACCCCGCCGTGCTGCGGCTGGCGCTGCGCAGTCGCGGGGCGGAGCGGCTGATGCTGGTGACCGACGCCATGCCGTGCGTCGGCGGCAACCGCACCTCGTTCGATCTGCAGGGCCGGCGGATCGAGGTCCGCGACGGCGCCTGCTATGACGCCGCCGGCCAGCTCGCCGGCTCGGACCTGACGATGGCGGCGGCGGTGCGAAATGCCGTGCGCCTGCTCGGCGTCGATCTGGCGACGGCGTCGCACATGGCGAGCGGCAGCCCCGCCGCCTTCCTCGGGCTCGCCGACGAGACGGGGCGAATCGCCGCGGGACTGCGCGCCGACCTGGTCCTGCTCGACGATGCGCTCGAGGTCACGGCAACCTGGATCGGCGGCGTTCGCGGCGACGTGGCCGGTGTTTAGCCGCGCCCTCGCCGCAGGGCTGGCGCTGGCCGCCGTGTCAGCGGGGGCTGCGGAGGTCGATGTCATCCCGCGCCCGCTGGCCGTGGTCGCCGGCGCGGGGCCCGGGCTGCGGCTGGGGGCGGGGACGGCGATCGTGGTGCCGGCGAACGACCGCGGCGCGACGCTCGTCCGCAGCCAGCTGGCCGGTCTGCTCCACCTTGCGCCCCGGCGTGGCGTCGGCAGCGAAGCCATCGTCCTGAGGCGCGGGCCGGTTGCCGGCGGTGCCGAAGCCTATCGCCTCGTGATCACCGGCCATCGCGCAACGATCACGGCCAACGGCACGGCGGGACTGCGATACGGCGCGGTAACCCTCTGGCAACTGGCAACGGCGACGCCCAAGGACGGCGATCCCGTCCTTCCGCCCGTGACGATCACCGACGCGCCGCGCTTCGCCTGGCGCGGGCTTCTGCTCGACAGCGCCCGGCACATGCAGTCGCCGGCATTCATCCGCCGGACGATCGACTGGATGATGTGGCACAAGCTCAACGTGCTGCAGTGGCACCTGACCGACGACCAGGGCTGGCGGCTGGATATCCGCGCCTATCCGCGGCTGGCGCGCATCGGCGGCTTCCGCACCGAGCGCGACGGCACGCGCTACGGCGGCTTCTACACCCAGGCGGAGGTGCGCGCGCTGGTCGCCTATGCCGCCGCGCGCGGTGTCACCATCGTCCCCGAAATCGAGATGCCCGGCCACGCGCTGGCCGCGATCCGCGCCTATCCGCAGGTAGGGTTCGCCGGCGTCGGGCCGGAGGCGGCGGGCGACTGGGGCGTGTTCCCCTCGATCTACCGTGCCGACGAGCCGACCTTTGCCTTCCTTACGCGCGTCCTGAGCGAGGTCATCGACCTCTTTCCCAGCCGCGTCATCGCCATCGGCGGCGACGAGGCGGTCAAGACCGCGTGGCACGCCGACGCGGCGACACAGGCGCGAATGCGCGCCGCCGGGATCGCCGACGAAGCCGCGCTGCAGGCGGCATTCGTCGCCCGCATCGGCGCCTTCCTCAAGGCGCGGGGACGGCGGCCGATCGGCTGGGACGAGATCCTCAGCGACGCCTTGCCCCAGGACGCGGCGGTGTTGTCGTGGCATGGGGCCGACGGCGCGCTGGCGGCGGCCCGGGCCGGTCACGACGTCGTTATGGCCACGGCGCCCACGCTCTACTTCGACAATCGCCAGGCGGCGCTGCCGGACGAGCCGCCCGGTCGCGGCACGATGGTCACGCTGGCCGACGTCTATGCCTATGACCCGGGCGCCCCGCCGCTGCCCCCTGGGGCGACACCGGCCCCGCTCGCCGAAGGCGATCGCCGGCACATCCTCGGCGTCCAGGCCAACCTGTGGACCGAGCACATGCCGAGCGAGGCGGACGTCGAGCGCATGGCCTTGCCCCGCGCCGCCGCACTGGCCGAAAGCGGCTGGACCGCCGCGCCGCGCCGCGACTGGGCCGACTTCCTGACCCGGCTGCCGGCACAGCTCGATCGCTACCGCCGGCTCGGCCTCGCCGCCGACGCGGGCGCGGTCGCCATCGAGATCCGAGCGCGGGGAACTGAATCCGGCGTCGCCGTAAGATTGGCGAACCAGACCGGCTACTCGATCCACTTCACTACCGACGGCAGTACGCCGGATGCGGGATCGGCTACCGCCGCGGGTCCGCTGACCGTGCCGCTCGGCACAACCGTTCGGGCGGCAAGCTTCGTCGGCGACAGGGCGGTGTCGGCCGTCGCCAGCCGCACGCTCGACGCCGCCGCGCTGCGCACCCGCGTCAGCCAGCGGCTGCAGCCGTGCAGCGCGCGCGTCGTCCTCAACCTGGCCGGGCCGGGCGGACCGTTCCTGACCGACATCATGGATGCCTGCTGGCTGTGGCCGGAAGCCGACCTTACCGGCATCGCGGCGATCAGCGCCGGGGTCGCCCGCCTGCCGTTCAACTTCCAGCTCGGCGACCAGGCGAGCGCGGTGACCCTCCGCCCGCCGGCGACACCGGCCGGCGAGCTCGTCGTGCGCCTCGATTCGTGCGCCGGCCCGGTCGTGGCGACGCTGCCGCTCGCCGCCGTCGTGCCCGGCCGGGTAACGCCGTTGACGGCGCCGCTCGCGGCGAGCGGACGCCACGATCTGTGCCTGGCGATGACCGCGCGCAGCCCCGACCCGCTGCACGTGCTGGGCTGGGTGCGGCTGGAGCCGGCGTCGTGACGCTCGCCCTCGCAGCGCCGCTTGCCGGCTGGCTCGGGTCGCTCGCCGAACTGCCCGACGCAGCCTTTGCCGGCGGCATGGTCGGCGAAGGGGTGGCGATCGACCCGACGGGCGCGATGCTGCACGCGCCCTGCGCCGCGACCGTCGTCGCCGTCGCCGCCACCCGCCACGCGGTGACGCTGCGGACCGAGGCGGGGGCCGAGCTGCTGCTCCACGTCGGCATCGACACCGTCGCGCTGGGCGGCCGCGGCTTCACCGCGCGCGTCGCCGCAGGGGATCGCGTCGCGGCCGGCGATGTCCTGCTGAGCTTCGACCTCGACATTCTGGCCGAGGGCGCAACCAGCCTGGCCACGCCGATGGTCATCGCCAACGGCGACGCCTTCGCCTTCGTGCCGCGGCGGCAGCCGGGACCGGTCGGCGTCGGCGACATCGTCGGCGAGGTGCGGCCGCGCGTCGCCGCTGCCGCTGTCGCGACGACCGGCCTGGAAGTGACCGCCACGGCGGTCGTCGCCGCCGTCCACGGCATCCATGCCCGCCCGGCCGCGGCCATCGCCGCGGCGGCGCGCCGGTTCGACGCCGCCGTCGCACTGTCGACTGGCCCGGCGCGCGCCGACGCGCGGAGCAGCGTCGCGGTGCTGACGCTCGGCCTGACGCACGGCGCCCGGGTGGAGGTGGCTGCGCGCGGTCCCGACGCGGCGATGGCGCTCGCCGCCGTGGTCGCGCTGCTCGAACACGACGACCCCACCGCGCCCGCGGCTGCCGCCGGGCCGGGCTCGGTGCCGGCGCGGGCCGGACGCGACGGCATCGGCGCCGCCCCCGGCCTGGCGATCGGCGTCGCCTTTCCGCTCATTGCCGAGACCGACGAGGTGTCCGTTACCGGGGCCGGCGTCGCCGTCGAACGCGCGCGGCTCGCCGCGGCGGTCGCCACCGTGCGCGACCGCCTGGCGGCCACAGCGAGCGGCGACGGGGCGGCCGCGGAAATCGCCGCCGCGCATCTCGACCTGCTCGCCGATGCGGAGGTCGCCGCTGCTGCTGCCGCTGCTCTTGACGATGGCCTTTCGGCGGCGACGGCCTGGCAGCGCGCGCTCGACCCGAAAATCACGGCGCTGGCGGCGCTGGCCGATCCGCGTCTCGCGGCGCGTGCCGACGATCTGCGCGACCTGCGCGCCCAGGTCATCGCCGCGGCGTCGGGGCGGACGGCCATGGTTCCCGACCTGCCGCCAGACGCCATCGTCGTCGCCGCCGACCTGCTGCCGTCGCAATTGCTCGCGCTCGACCGCGCACGGCTTGCCGGCATCGTGCTGGCCGGCGGCGGGCCGACTGCCCATGTCGCGATCATGGCCGCGGCGCAGAACGTGCCGATGCTGGTCGCGTGCGGCGAGGGCGTCCTGGCGATCGCGCCGGGCACGTCGCTGATCGTCGATGCCGAGGCCGGGAGCCTGATTTGCGACCCGGACCCAGAGGCGATCGCCGCCGCCCGCTCCCGAGTTGCCGACCGGAGCGCCGCGCGCGTGCGGGCGCAGGCCGCTGCCGCCGCCGACTGCCGCACGCGCGACGGCCGGCGGATCGAGGTCTTCGCCAATCTCGGCAGCGTCGCCGAGGCGGAAACCGCGGTCGCTGCCGGCGCGGAGGGCTGCGGCCTGCTGCGCACCGAGCTGCTGTTCCTCGACCGGGCGACCGCGCCCGACGTCGGCGAGCAGGCGCGCCACTACCAGAGCGTCGCGACCGCGCTGGCGGGCCGGCCGCTTATCCTGCGTACGCTCGACATCGGCGGCGACAAGCCGGCGCCTTATCTCACCCTGCCGGCCGAGGAGAACCCGGCGCTGGGCCTGCGCGGGGTGCGCGTCAGCCTCGCCCGGCCGGCGCTGCTGCGCGACCAGCTGCGGGCGGCGCTGTCGGTCGTGCCGCTGCCGCGGCTGCTGCTGCCGATGATCGCGTCGGTGGCCGAGCTGGTCGCCGTGCGCGAGGTGCTCGACGGTTTGACGCGCGACCTTGGCGTCGACCGGCCGCTGCTCGGGGTAATGATCGAGACGCCGGCCGCGGCGGTGACCGCCGACCTGCTCGCCGCCCATGCCGATTTCTTCGCGATCGGCACTAACGACCTCAGCCAGTACACCCTGGCCATGGATCGCGGCAATCCCGCCGTCGCCGCCGGCATCGACGCGCTCCACCCGGCAGTCCTGCGGCTGATCGCCCAGACGTGCCGCGGTGCCGCCGCGCACGGCCGGCCGGTCGGCGTCTGCGGCGGGCTCGCCTCGGATTTCGCCGCAACCGCGATCCTGGTCGGCCTCGGCGTCGACGAGCTGTCGGCGGTGCCGGCAATGGTTCCCGAACTGAAGGCGCTGGTTCGCACCCTCGACACCGCCGCCTGCGCCGAGCTGGCCCGGGCGGCGCTCGACACCGCGTCGGCCGAGGCCGTCCGTGCTCTCGTCGGAGCCTGGCGATGACTCCGCGCTTTTCCGCCGCCGGGCTGCAGGTGCTCGGCCGGGCGCTGATGCTGCCGATCGCCGTGCTGCCGGTCGCCGGCATCCTGCTCCGCCTCGGCCAGCCCGACCTGCTCGACATCGCCTTCGTTGCCGCCGCCGGCGACGCCATCTTCAAGAACCTCGGCCTGTTGTTCGCCATCGGCGTCGCGGTCGGCTTCGCCCGCGACGGCAACGGCGCTGCGGGGCTGGCCGGTGTGGTCGGCTTCCTCGTCGCGACCAGCGGCGCGGAGGCGCTGATCGCGGTGCCGCCCGCGGCGCTCGCCGGGCTGACCGGCGCGGCGCTCCCCCTCGCCGAAGCCGCCTACCGAGCCGCGGCGCTGGCCAAGCTCAGCGTGCCGCTGGGCATCCTGTCGGGGGTCATCGCCGGCCATGCCTACAACCGCTTCGGCACCGTCAGGCTGCCCGATTATCTGGCCTTCTTCGGCGGTCGCCGCTTCGTGCCGATCGTCAGCGGTCTGGGTGGCGTTGTCCTCGCGCTGGCCTTCGGCTTCGGCTTTACCGTGCTCGACCGCGGCATCGACGGCCTCAGCCGCGGGGTCGCCGCGGCCGGCCCGCTGGGGCTGTTCGCCTATGGGCTGCTCAACCGGCTGCTGCTGGTGACCGGGCTGCACCACATCCTCAACAACATCGTCTGGTTCATCCTCGGCAACTTCCACGGTGCGACCGGCGACCTCAACCGCTTCTTCGCCGGCGATCCGACCGCGGGGGCGTTCATGGCCGGCTTCTTCCCGGTGATGATCTTCGGCCTGCCGGCGGCGTGCCTGGCGATGTACCACGCCGCCGCGCCCGGTCGCCGCGCCGGCGTCGCCGGACTGTTCCTGTCGCTGGCGCTGACGGCGATGCTTACCGGCGTCACCGAGCCGATCGAGTTCACCTTCATGTTCCTCGCGCCGCCGCTGTTCGTCCTCCACGCGGTGCTGACCGGCACGGCGATGGTGGTGATGGACGCGCTCGGCGTGAAGCTCGGCTTCGGCTTCTCGGCCGGTCTGCTCGACTATCTGCTGAACTTCGGCAAGGCGACGCGGCCGCTGCTGCTGCTGCCCGTCGGGCTGGTCTATGCGGCGCTCTATTACGCCGTCTTCCGCTGGACCATCGTCCGCTTCGACCTGAAGACGCCGGGGCGCGAGCAGGACGGTGGCGGCAACGCAGCCGCCGCCCCGGCGGGAACGGGAGCGACGGCGATGATCGCGGCGCTCGGTGGGGCGGCAAACCTGGTCAGCATCGACGCCTGTACCACCCGTCTGCGGCTCGTCGTCCGCGACCACGCCGCGATCGACGAGGCGGCGCTCAAGCGCCTTGGTGCCCGCGGCGTCATCCGGCCCGGCGGCAATGCGCTGCAGGTCGTCGTCGGCCCGACCGCCGACACACTGGCGGGCGCCCTGCGTGACGCCGTTGCCGGCGCGACCTCGACCACGCCAGCGGCGGCCCTGCTTGCCGCCTTCGGCGGGCGGGACAACATCGTCGCCGTGCGCTCGCTCGTCAGCCGCCTGGTCGTCACCGTGATCGACGCGGCGGCCGTCGACGCTGCCGCGGCGGCGGCGATCGGCCGGGCCAGCGTCCGCGCGTCGGACAGGAGCTGGCATTTGATCATCGGTCCGGAAGCAGCGGTTGTCGCGCGTCAGGCCGGTTTCGAGGAACCTCGTTAGCATCGGCAGGCTGCGGGGTTCGGGGCCCGAGCATCGGCCCGCCGCGCTCACTGGCCGGGCTGATAGCGCCGTTCGACATGGCCGTTCAGCTCGTCCGGCCAGAAATAGACGGGCCGGAGATCGCCGGTGGTGTAGCGCTCGGCCTGGTCGGCGAAATGCTGCGAGGCCGGATCGCCGCTCTCGCCGCCGGCGGTGACCGCCCAGGCCTCGACGCGCGGGCCGAACTCGACGATGGCGACGAAGCTGTTGCCGCTGCTGCCGTAGTAGCGCTTGGTATTGGGGTAGGGCCGGGCGCCGAACGAGGCCAGCGAGCCCCATTGCGCCGAGGTGAAGCCGACCGGCAGGCTGGGTTTGGCATCGTCGAAATGCCCGACGATGCTGTCGTCGAGGCGCTGGAAGCGGTTGACCGTTCCCCAGGGCACCGCCCAGCTGCCGAAATCACGCGTCAGCCGGTCGGTCGCCTGCTGCAGCGCCGCGAGCTGGTCGGCGGCGGGGACCCGGGTCAGGATATAATCCGGCACGCTGACCCGCTCCGCCTTGGCGAAGCTGCCGACGTCGCGCCACAGGGTGTCGCCCCAATAGACCGCCAGCGTCGTCGCGGCACTGTCCAGCGCCCAGCGGTGATCCCAGCCGCGCAGAAGCGTCAGCGGCGCGGCGAGCGCGGCCCGGCGCGGGTCGCCCGCCGGCAGCGCGTCGTAGGCGGCGACCAGCGGCGGCAGCAGCCGGGCGAACCCGGGCAGGTCGCTGTCGAAAGCGGCGAGGCGCAGCTGCTCGGGAGTGAAGTCGCGGCGGCCGGTGAGCAGGGCGGTCGCGTGACGGCCGCGGTCGTTCTCGCCGATCGAATTCATGTACCGGGGGAAATCGCCGCGGCGCGGGCTGTCGGGACCGGCGGCACCCCAGGGCTCGTTGTTGGTGTTGAACACCCAGCCGACCGGCGGATCGATCGCGCTCGGCAACGAGGCGAGCGGGTGCAGGCCCTGCCAGTCGGTCGCCGGGTCGGCGCCGTCGACCGGGCGGGTGTAGTCGAAGCGGTCGGCGCGGCGGGGCACGAACTGGGGGTGGAGGTAGGCGATCTCGCCCGCCCGGTCGGCGAAGATCGTCGCATTCGAGCTGTTCGCCTGCAGGCCGGCTACCCGCAGATAGCCGTCAAGATCGACCTGTTTGGTGCGCAGGAAGCTCTGTTCGAGCGCCGCCACCGGCCGCCACATCAGCGCCGTCGCGATCCAGCGCCCGCCCTCCGCCCGAGTGACGGGGCCGTGGTGCGTGCGATAGGTGACGAACGTCCGCTGCCGCATGCCGCCGTCGGCGGCGCGGTAGGCGAGGGTGATCGGCACCCTTGCCACCGCGCGCAGGGTCCTGCCGTAGCGGTAGAAGTGCCGCTCCCCGCGCGTGACGATGGTCTCGGCGAACTCGTCGACATTGTCGACGCCCGACGAGGTGTGCATCCAGCCGGTGCTGGCGTTCCATCCCTGGTAGATGAAGAACTGTCCCCAGGTCGCCGCGCCATAAGCGTTCAGTCCCTCGGCACTGGTCATCTGCAGCTCCGCGCGGAAATAGAAGCTGGTGTGCGGGTTGATCAGCAGCAGGGCGTGGCCGGCGACCGTGTTCTTCGGCGCGATGGCGATGCCGTTCGATCCGCGCGGCTCCGCTGGCTCGGCTCCGGTCTCCGCCGCCGTCGCCGCCAACGTCGTGCCGCCATAGAAGTTCTGCAGGGCCGTCAGCGGGATGCGCTCGACATCGCCGCCGATGCTGCCTTCGCTGAAGCTCAGCGCCATCCACGGTTCGAACCGCGTCAGGACGCGCGGATGCACCGCCGGATGGGTCGCCAGATAGAAGTTGAGGCCGTCGGCCCAGGCGTCCATCAGTCGGCGCAGCCAGACCGGGCTGGTGCGGTACTGGCGCCGCAGCGCGACCGGATCGGCGTACAGCCGCTGGCGGAGGTCCTGCCAGATTGCGCTTTCGCCCTCCGCCTCCGCCGTGCGGCCCAGCGCCGTCAGATAGTTCGCCTCGATGCGGGGAAAGTCGTCCTCCGCCTGGGCATAGATGGCACCGAACACCGCCTGCGCGTCGGTCGCGGCGCTGACATGGGCGATGCCCCAGTCGTCGCGGGTGATGGTCACCGCCGCGGCCTCCGCAGCAAGGGCGGGCGGCACGGCTCCGTGCGCTGCGGTCGTCACGGCGATGGCCAAGATGGTTTCCGCGAGGCGCCGCGCCGGTCTAATCATCGCCCGACGCTATTCGCCGTCCGCCACGCCTGCAAGGAAGCACCATGAAGTGGACCCTCTGCGCCGCCGCGCTCCTGCTCGCCGCGCCTGCCGTGGCCGAGCCGATCCTCCTGCGCCCGGCGCAGGTGTTCGACGGGGTCAACGCCGCGCCGCACCCGGGGTGGGAGGTGCTCGTCGACGGCGAGCGCATCGCTGCCGTCGGGCCGCACCTGCCGACGGCGGCCGGCACGCGGATCGTCGACCTGCCCGGCACGACGCTGATGCCCGGCATGATCGAGGGCCACGGCCACCTTTTCCTCCACCCCTATAACGAGGCGGCGTGGGACGATCAGGTCCTGCACGAGGCACTGGCGCTGCGAACGGCGCGCGCGGTGGTCCAGGCGCGGGCGACGCTGCTGGCCGGCTTCACCAGCGAGCGCGACCTCGGCACGGAAGGGGCGGGCTATGCCGACGTCGGGCTGAAGCAGGCGATCGATCAGGGCATCGTGCCCGGGCCGCGCCTGCTCGTCGCGACGCGTGCGATCGTCGCCCGCGGCGCCTACGGCCCGAAGGGCTTCGAGCCGGGCGTCGCCGTGCCGCAGGGGGCGCAGGAAGTCAGCGGCGTCGACGAGATCGTCCGCGCCGTCCGCGACCAGATCGCCGGGGGCGCCGGCCTGATCAAGGTCTATGCCGACTATCACTACCAGGGCGGCGACGGCAGCCGGCCGACGCTGTCCGAGGCCGAGCTGAGTGCGGCGGTCGCTGCCGCCCACGACGCCGGCCGCCGGGTCGCGGCGCACAGCGTCACCGTGGAGGGCATGCGTCGCGCGATCATCGCGGAAGTCGACACGATCGAGCACGGCTATGGCGGCACGCCGGCGATCTTCAAGGCGATGCACGACCGCGGCATCGCCCTCTGCCCGACGCTCGCCGCCTCCGACGCTGTCGCCCGCTATCGCGGCTGGAACGGCACCGAACCGGCACCGGCGGGCGTCCTCGACAACCGCCGCTCGTTCCGCGCTGGCGCTCGCGGCCGGGGTGCCGATCTGCATGGGCGGCGATGTCGGTGTCTTCGCCCACGGGACCAACGCGCGCGAGATGGAGCTGATGCAGGCCGCCGGCATGGCGCCCGCCGCCGTCGCCATCGCCGCCACCTCCGGCAACGCGCACAGCTTCGGCATCGACGACAGGGTCGGCAGCATCAAGCCGGGCCTGCTCGCCGACCTGATCGCCGTCGCCGGCGATCCGACGCGCGACATCGCGGCGGTCCGCCGCATCCAGTTGGTGATCAAGGGTGGGCAGATCGTCGCGCCCTGAGCTGCCGCCTGGCCCGGAACAGCGGCTGGTGGCTTGGCAGGATGGCAGGCACCGTGCTCTTCTGTCTCGATGACCAGGCTGATCGTGATCTCCGCGGCAATCGTCGCGACGCTTGCCGCCATGGCCCCGGCGCGGGCCCAGGATGCCACCGCTGGCCTGCTTCGCCGCCTGTCGGAGGCCGCTGGACCGCCGGGCTTCGAGGAGCCGGTGCGCAAGATCATGGTTTCCGAACTCCGCGCCGTGACCGACGACGTGAGCTATGATGGACTGGGCTCCGTCATCGCGCGGCAGGGCAGCACCGGGCCGCGGATCATGCTCGACGCGCACATGGACGAACTCGGCGGCATCGTTCGCCGGACGACGCCCGACGGCTTCCTCAGCATGCAGATGCTCGGCGGTTGGCTCGATCAGGCGATCGCCGGCCAGCGCTGGATCATCATCGGCGCCAAGGGGCCGGTGCACGCCGTCACCGGCATTCGCGACGTTCACCTGACCAGCGGCGACGAGCGGACGCGCCTGATCCCGCGTGACGCGGTGTTTCTGGACGTCGGCGTGACGTCTGCCGCCGGGGTTGCCGCTTTGGGCATCGCGCCGGGCGATCCGGTCGTCCCGGACAGCGCGTTCGAGGCGATGAACGGCACCGCCAACTACCTTGGCAAGGCTTGGGACGATCGGGTCGGGTGCGCCGTACTGATCGAGGCGGCGCGACGGCTTCGCGCGTCGCACCACCCGAATCAGGTCTTCTTCACCGCAACGGTCCAGGAAGAGATCGGCCTACGCGGCGCGCGCGCGTCGACGGCGATTGTCCGGCCCGACGTCGGCATCGCGATCGAGGGCGGCGTTACTGGCGACGCGGGCGGCGCACACCCCGAAGAAAGTCAGGCCCGGCTTGGGGCTGGGCCCGGCATTTTCCTTTACGACTCGAGCGCGCTGCCCAACCGCAAGCTCGTCGCCCTGGTTCGCGATACGGCACGCGCCAAGGGCATTCCGCTGCAAAACGACCTCGTGCAGGGCTATGGCGACGACTCCGCCGAGATGCAGACGATCGCTGGCGGTGCGCCGAGCATCAACCTCGTCGTGCCGGCGCGCTACACCCACGTCCACAACGGCATCATCAACCGGCACGACTTCGACGGCATGGTCGATCTCGTCGTCGCCCTGATCCAGCGCCTCGATGCGCAAGCCGTCGCTCGGCTGAAGGACTTCACGCCGGAGTGAGGGCGGCGGCAGGCGCGACGCCGCCCAAGCGCCAGACGCCGGCCACCATGCCGCACTCGACTTTCGTTTCGGGCCCGGATCGCGTAGCACCGCCTCTCGCGAGAGGAGCGCGCCCTGAAGGTCTTCGTTTCATATAAGAGCGAGGATCGCGCCCGGGTCCGGCCTTTGGTCGACGCGCTCGTTGCGGAGGGCTTCACCGTCTGGTGGGACGCTGCCCTGACCGGCGGCAGCGTCTGGCGTGCCGAGATCGAGCGGGAGCTACAGGCAGCGGCCTGCGTCATCGTCGTCTGGAGCACAAATTCGGCGGGCCAGGGCGGCAGCTTCGTCCATGACGAGGCCAGCTGGGCCCTTCGCCGCGGTGTCTACCTGCCGGTCGGCATCGATGCGGTCGAGCCGCCCCTCGGCTTTGGCCAGATCCAGGTCATGAGCCTCGTGGGCTGGCGCGGCAACCGGGCCGACCCGCGCTTCACCGACCTCGTCGCGGCCGTCCGGGCGAAGGCGGCGAGTACCCCCGCTCCACCGCCCCGCGCGCGGCATCGGCGGCTGCGCCGTCGCTGGTGGGCGCCCGCCGTGGCACTCATCGCCGCAGCCAGCGTCGCCGGCGTCGCGCTCCTGCCGCGCGACCTGCCGTGCCGGGTGGCGGGGTTATCCTGTCCCCGTGGCGCTCCGCCCAACAGCATCGCCGTCTTGCCCTTCGCCAACGTCAGCGCCGACCCTGATCAGGCCTATTTCGCCGACGGCCTGTCGGAGGAGCTGCTGAGCGCGCTGGCCGGGATCGACACGCTCCAAGTCGCGGCGCGCACCTCGTCGTTCCGCTTCCGCGACCGCAGCCAAGGGAGCCGGGCCATCGCCGAAAAGCTTGGCGTCGCCTTCATTCTCGACGGCAGCGTCCGCCGCGCTGGCAGTACCGTGCGCGTCGGTGCGCAACTGGTCGAAGCGGACACCGGGTTCGAACGATGGTCGGCGACCTACGACCGCGATCTCAGCGACGTCTTTGCCGTCCAGCGCGGCATTGCCGAGGCGGTCGCGGCGGCGCTGAAGGTGCGACTGACCGCGCCTGCCTCGGCGACCCTGCGCCTTGCCGGCACGGCGAGTGCGGCGGCCAACGACGCCTTCCTTCGCGCCCGCGCACTGTTGACCGCCGGCTCGGGCGAATCGGGGACGCGCGCGGCACTCGTCCAGCTCGACCTGGCGGTGGCCGCCGATCCGCGCTTTGCCGAGGCCCATGCGGTGCGGGCCCGGGCGCTGCTGGCGCTCGCCAACGGCTTCCTCACCAGCGGCAGCGAGAAGCGGCAGACCTATGCCGAGGCCGAGGCCGCCGCCCGGCGCGCGGTCGCGCTTGCCCCGCAGATGCCGGAGTCGCGGGTCAGCCTCGCCGGCGCGCTGCTGTACGGCCGGTTCGACATTCGGGGTGCGCGGCGGGCCTATGCCGAGGCGATGGCGCGGGGAGGCGGCAAGGCGGACATCCTCCTGCCGTCAGGTTTGTTCCTTTGCCGCACCGGCTCCGTCGCGCCGGGCCTCGCCGCGCTCCGGCGGGCGGTGGTCCTCGATCCGCTCAACCCACAGGCGTTCCGGACCCTCGGCCTGTGCCTCGTGCTGGCCCGCGATTATCCGGCGGCCACGACGGCGCTCCGTCGCGCGCTGGTGCTCAATCCCGCGGTGGCGCTGGTCCACTCGGTGATCGGCGACGCGCTGCTTCTGCAGGGCAATCGAGGGGAGGCTGCACGCGAATACGCGCTCGAGCCTGTCGGATACGAGAAGCTGCGCGGAGCGGCGATCGTGCGCGCAGCCATGGGCGACCGGGCAGGGTCAGACGCGGCGCTCGCGGCGATGGTGGCCGGTGATGACAGCACCGATTATCAGCAGGCGCAGGTCCATGCCCAACGGCGCGAGGAAGCGGAGGCGGTCGCTGCTCTCGGCCGCGCGTTCGCCACGCACGATGCCGGCGTGTTGACGATGGACAGCGATCCCCTGATGGATCCGGTCCGCGCGTCGCCGGCCTTCAGAGCGCTGTCCGCTCGACTGCAAGGCGCCAGCTGAAACAGCCGGGTTGCAAATAGCAGTAGATTGTTGGAAGTCTGATTACTGGATCAGGGGGAACGACTATGAAGATTTACTCGGGCACTATCGTCCTGGCTGCAGTGCTTGCGGTTTCCGGATGCAAGCAGCATACCACCGACACGACGACGACCTCGACCAATGCTACGACGACCGCGCCCGCGCCGGCTCCTGCTCCGATGGCGAACCAGGCGCCCGCGGGTGGCGACCTTCACAACACCGACCCGACCGCCAACGCCACCGCCAAGCCGACGACCCCGACCAAGCAGTAGTCTATTTCGGGTTGGCGATCTGCCTCGACACCGTTGGCGAAGGCGGTCGCCATCGCGTCGACGCCGATGTCGGTGACCGACTGCGCCTGAACATCGACGCCGCACAGCGTGTGGAACGTCATCGCGCCCTTGGCCGGGAAAGGAACGGTCACCAGCCAGTCGGGGTCGGCGACCGCGACGTCGAGCTCGACGTGGGCGGCCGTTCCGCCGGGCAGCGTGCCTTCGGCCGCCGCGGTCAGGACGATGTGCGCCGGACGACAGGCGGAGACGACCATCGCGGCGCGCACCGTCGTCAGCTGGCTGCGCGGCAGCAGTCCCGCCGCCGCCGGCGTGTCGCGATAGGTGACGGCATAGGTCCAGCCGGGATTGCCGGGCAACGGCGCGGCGGTCGGGCAGGCGAAATCGGCGCAGCGCGGGATCGTGATCGGCAGGTTCAGCTGCGGCACCCCGGCGGTCGCGATCGAAGTTCGACAGGTTGCCGCTGGCCGCCTTCGCCGCCGTTCCCGCGATCGTGGCGATCGCATTGATCGCCTCGAGCCGGTGGTCCTTGGCTTCGATCGTGAGCGTCTTCAGCCGCAGCGAATTGCTGTAATAGGCCGGGGCCGCCGTGGTGCTGACGAACCGGCGCGTGTGCGGCTCCAGCGCGTAAAGCGTCGTGTCGTCGGTCGGCACCGCCGCCGCCGCGACGGGCCCGCACCCGCTCCCGCGGGCAATAGACGACGTGGTGGGCAAGGTCGACCGGTGGGGCGGCGCTGTCGTCGCCATGGGCCGCGCCCGGGGCCCCGATGACGACGATCGAATCGGTCAGGCGGAAGGGCACCCAGGTGTCGCCGCGCACGCCCGGCGCGACCTGGTGGTACACCACCGTCGGGACGGCGGCGCACCCGCCGAGCAGGGCCAGGACGGCGGTGATCGGCGGGCGCAGCCTCATCTGTGCTCCTTCGCGGCGTTCATGGTTGCGGTGATCCACGGGACGAAGGCAGCGACGTTGGTATAGACCGCGGGTCCGCTCGTGCAGCTGCCCCAGGAGACGATCCCGACGAGGGTCGGGCGTTTGGCGATATCGGCGACCAGGGGTCCGCCGCTGTCGCCTCTGCAGGCGAGCTGCTTGCCGTCCGGCGACCCGGCGCAGAGGTGTGTCGGCGCGAGCGCGCCGAAGCCGTGGCTGCGGCTGCACGTTTCGGGCGGCACGACGACGATGTCGATCCGGTTGAGCTCGGTCGACATGAACTCGATCTGGTCGGCCGAGGTCGCCCCCCAGCCGGTCATCGTTACCGGCGTCGCCGGGTGGACCGCCTCGGTCCGGGCCGGCAGGCGGATCGGCGTAATCTTGCCGATTTCGGGCGGGCGCACCGTGTAGCTCCTGACGACCACCGGCTCGTGGTGCGGCGCGACGCGGAGCAGGGCGATATCGTTCAGTGGCGGCCGCGGCGGCTGCGCCGACGGGTCGGAGTCGTTGAAGCAGGACGGCGTCTCGACCGTCCCGCAGCGCAGGATATGGACCTCGACCACGTCGAAGGTCGCCATGTCGCCGTTGAGATCGACCGAGCCCGCCCGCACCAGCGTGTGCTGGCGTACCTCGTCGTCGGATCGCAACCGGCCGTCGGCATTAAGAAAGCAGTGGGTCGCGGTCAGGACCCAGCCCGGGCGGATCAGGCTGCCGCCGCAATTGTGCAGCTGCTGGGGCGAGAAGCGATTGTCGCCGGGAAGCGGGCGGTAGCTCAGCTCGACCTGCCACGGAAAGTCGTTCGGCCTGGCGGGCACCGCGTTGATCGCCTGGCCGAAGGAATCCTGGAAGCCGTAGATTGCGCCATAGCGCGGATCGGGCTGATAGAAGCGGAATTCGCCGAGATGCGGCGGCAGCCGGGTGATATGAGTGTCGTCGAGCGCCATGGGACCGATCGTCGTCACGACGACGCGCTTGTCGATGTCGGTGGCGAAGCTCCGACCCCAGGCCATGGCGGCCGCAGGGGCGGTCGTGCTCGCCCTCGAGGCGAGATCGAGCACCGTGATGGCGGCGTTCTGCCGGGCGAAGGCGCGCGTTCCGGCGTGGTCGAAGCCGAGGTCGACGATGGCTCCCGGGCTGAGGGGTGCCCGCGCGGTCACCGTCCAGCTGTCCGTCGCGACGACGACAAGGGCCGGCGCCGTCGCCGGCCCGACGACGGTGGCGAACCGGCTGCCGTCGGGAAGTGCCGCGACGTGCTCGCCGTCGCCGAAGCCGTTGCCGAGCGATCGCGCCTGCCACGTGGCGGGATCGAACGCCGCGAAGTCGCAGGCCGTGCATCCCCCTGCCGGTCCGGCCACGAGGTCGCGCGCAGTCCAGAACAGCGCGCGCCGGTCGATCGTCGTCGCCACCGTCCGGCGTGCGACGTCGACGACGACCGTCTTCGCGGGGTCGGGGCCGATGATCGTCGCGGCGATGAAGCGACCGTCCTGGCTGATCGTCAGCGTCCCCTGCGGCGGGTCCTTCGCGCCGGCGGCGGGCAGCGGCAGGCCGTCGACGGCAAGCTGATCGAGCACCCGGCCACTCGCGGCATCGAGGAAGGTCAGCACGTTGTGATCGTTGAGCGTCACGACCTGCTGGCCGCCGTGGCGCCAGGCGGCGGCCACGACTCCGATGCCACTCGAGGGCAAGGGAAACCCGGCTACACCATACGGACCCGGATTGGCGGCCGCGGCGGTCGCTGCGGCGAGGCCGAGCGCAACGGCGATCAGCCGCAGCACGCGCTTCGCTACGGTCCCCGCGTGGACGCCGAAGGGTGGCGGATGCCGCATCATGTCAGCTCGAGCTGCCGCTGCTCGTGCGACAGCCGCCATTCGCCCAGATCGGCGAACATCGCCCGCGCCGCCGCTTCCAACCCATCAGCGGTGCGCGACAGGGTCGTCGGCTCGGCCCGCAGCGTCGCGGCGACGGCGGCGAGGTGGTCGGCGGTGATCTCCGATCGTGCGGCGGTGCCGGCAAAGTCGCCCTGGACCCGGATGCCGAAGAAGGCGGTGCCGATCGCCGGCAGCCCGGCAGACAGCGCGACGAAATCGGCGGCGTGGGCGACCGTCCACGTATGGTCGATGAAGTAGCCGGCAATAAAGGCGGCGCAGCTGAGGCAGGAGACGGCGAACAGGAGCGTCCCGGCGCGATGGAGCCTGTGATCGAGGCGATGAACCGTGGCGCTGCTGGTCGCGTGATAGGCGACTTGCGTCGCGATGCCGTGCTCGATCATCGCGCGTGTGAGCTTGCCGATGTCCGCTGACAGTTCGCCGGCCGGCATGCCGATGCTGCGCCAGATCCCTGCCGCATACCAGTCGACCCAGCTGATCGCGCGCCGGGTGACCGGGTGGCGATCGGGTTGGGCAACACCGAAGGCGGCCAGGCTCGCCATGGCCCGCAGGCGCTCGGCAAGCTGCCGGTAGTCGAGCCAGCGGCGATGCCAGTTGCGCGCGACCCCGATGCGCGTGTTGAGGATGAAGCCGCCGATCACCGCCAGTTCGGCGAAGGCGAGCCACAGCTTGACAGTCGGCAGAACCAGTCCCGACAGGCCGAGCAGCACCGCGAGTGCCCCGGCGAAGAAATTAAACACGTGGCCGCTACGATAACACTGCGCGAAATGAGCGGCGAGACCGTCGCTCCAGCCAAAGGCACGGTGCCAGACGTCGAGGTCGAGGTCGACCGTGGCCTCGGGAAGTATCGGCGACGGCGTGACATAGGGCGACGGCAGCAGCGCTGAACGCCGCAACCCGGCCGCTCCGCAGATCGCCAGTAGCAACGGGTATTCAATGCGCGGCCGGAAGCGCTGTTCGCGCTCGGCCAGAAACTCGCCGAGGCGGGCTCGCTCACCCGGATCCACTGGCGGGCCGATCACGCGCGCGACGAGCGCGGCGTAGCTGCCGTCGGTCATTGGGCGCGACGCCACCTCGTCGAGCCGGTTTTGCAGCAGATGGGGTTCGTGAGCGGTCCACACGAGGCGTACCGCCTGGTGCGGATCGACCGGCACATGGATGACGGGCAGACCGCGCCGCAGCGCGTGCTCGACAACTTCGGCCGTGCCGCCGGGGCCGCGGGCGGGAAGCCCGTCCCACAGAGCGACAAGGATGTCGCAATGGGCGACCGTGGCCCTTCCGGCCAGCGCATAGGCCGAGGGCACCTCGCCACGCTTGCACGGCAGTTCGAGGACGCGTTCGGCACGGGCCAGCAGACCGTCGAGCAAGGCGGACGATTCCGCGCGCTCGAAGTCGGCGGGATAGTCCAGGCGGCGAAAGGGGAGAACAACGTGCAGGGCGTAGCCAAGGTCGAGCGCCGCCGCGGCGGCGAGCTGGTCGCCCCCCTCGGCCAACGGCGAGATGAACCGCGCGCGCAGCGGTTCGGCGCCGAACTCGGCCGCGCCGCCGAGCCCCGCTGCCGCCTCGCGCAGCCGCTGGAGGATGGTCTCGAGGCTGCAGCGAATGCGCCCGTCGTCATCGTCGACAACGCGGTGTCCGGTGAAGCCGACCGACAGGACCAGAGGCACGGCCGGCGGTCTATGAGCGGACGCGGTAGATGTCGGCATCGGGCCCCTTTGCGCCGTGACCGTAACGACTGAGCGTCCGGGGACCAAGCCTGATTTGTGGCGGTGGCGCCGCACTGACGGGCTTGGGCTGTCGGACGGGCGCCGCGGCTGGGACGATTGGGATCTGCCGTGACAATGATGTCACTCCCGCAGCGCGATCGTACCCTGCGTCAGATTGTCCTGTTACGTCTCGATGACAAGGCTTTCAGGATTGCTGAAGAACATCTGCGCAAGTGCGACCGTCGAACGAACTGAGGTACCAATATGACACAGCGGCGCGACGATACTGTAAGTGCCTGTCTGCCGCGTTCGCGAGCCAAATATCTGATCCTGTTACTCACGACTTCGGCAATATTTGCCGATACTGCCAGTGCGCAAGTATCGTCAGGAAGTGGCGGTTCAACCGCCGACTCAGGGACGGCCGCTGCTTCGCCCGCCGCGACCGCCGACGCTGCCGACACCATCGTCGTGACCGGTACCCTGCTGCGCCGCCGGAACACGGAGACGCCGTCGCCGGTCACTGTCCTGACGGCGGACGACCTCGAGCAGCGCGGCCTGCAGACGGTCCAGGCGGCGGTCCAGTCGATCGCGGCGAACAACGGGCCGGCGCTGACCAACTCGTTCACCGCCAACGGCGCATTCGCCGGCGGCGCGTCAGCGGTGTCGCTTCGCGGCTTGACCACCAACTCGACGCTGGTGCTGTTCGACGGCCTGCGCGCGCCGTTCTACCCGCTGGCCGACGACGGCGTGCGCAACTTCGTCGACCTCAATACGATCCCCGACGAGATCGTCGACCGGGTCGAGGTGCTCAAGGACGGTGCGTCTGCCTCTTATGGTGCCGACGCGGTTGCCGGTGTGGTGAATATCATCACCAAGCGTCAGGTTACCGGCCTTCACCTTACTGGCGAAGCCGGCATCAGTGAAAAGGGTGACGCCGCGAACCACCGCTTCACAGCCACTTATGGCTTCGGCGACCTCGCCGACAAGGGGTACAACTTCTATGTCAGCGGTCACTATCTCGACAGTGCGCCGCTGTATCAGCGCAATCGCGGCTATCCGTACAACACGGCAGACCAGACCGGCTTGTGCTATAACGGTGTCTGCGGGCCGAACAACATCGCCAATGGGGCAACGAACGGAACGTTCAGCGGCCTGTCGACGTCGCCGACGGTTTTCATCGTCCGTCCCGCCACGGCCGACAATTCGACCGCGCTCGACCGCTACCAACTGCTGAATGCCGCTGCCGGTTGCCGGGGGCTCACCCCCTATACGCTCAGCGATGCCGACTATGCCGCCAACGCGACCGCGCCACGCACCGTCTGCCAGCAGGATCTCGTTCGCGACTATGGCCAGATCGAGCCCAAGCAGCAGCGTTACGGCGTGTCGGCGCGCGGCACCGTGCTGCTCGGCGAACGCGCCGAGGCATATGCCGAGTTCAACTATGAGCGCAGCTACTCATCGTACACCGGCACCGCCGGTCAGATCCGGGCGCTCGCCCCGTCCGGCATCCTCTACCCGGGTTACAGCACCAATCAGGCGACGACGTACGGCAACACGATTCTCGCGCTGCCCGTCTATATCTGTCCGCGCGGCACGGTCACCTGCACCGCGGCCAACGGCACGCTCAACCCGAACAACCCGTTCGCGTCACAGGGGGAGGTCGCGCGCATCGCCGGTCGCCTGCCGAACGTCGTCGAGTTCAATTCGAGCGAAAGCCAAGTCTACCGTCTCGCGCTCGGCGTGAAAGGCAGTTTCGGCGACGATTGGCGTTATACCCTCGACGGCACCGCCGCCGCGAGTGCGCTCGATACCACGGCCAAGGGCTACGTCTTCATTCAGCACCTGCTCGACGTCATCGCCGACGGCACGTACAATTTCGTCAACCCCGAGCTCAATTCGGCGGCGACGATCAACTATCTGACGCCGCCGCAATATCTTCACGACTCGTCGCACCTTTATCAGGGGCAGGCGACGCTCGCGAAAGACCTGTTCAGCCTGCCCGGCGGCAAGGTCCAGGCAGTCATCGGCGCCGCGCTGCGCTACGAATCGCTCAACGATCCGAGCGGCAACCCGGACTATAACGGGCCGACACAGCGCTACTTCGTGCTCAACGCCTTCGGAGCGGCGGGGCACCGCTATGTCGAGTTCGGGATACTTCGAAGTCGACGCGCCCATTCTGACGTCGCTCGAGATCAACGGGTCGGGCCGGTACGACCATTATTCTACCGGTCAAAGCAATTTCTCGCCGAAGATCGGCGCGAAGTTCACGCCGATCCCGCAGGTTTCGCTGCGGGGCACCTACTCGCGCGGGTTCCGTATCCCAAGCTTTGCCGAACAGGGCGCGCTGCCGACGACAGGCTACGTCACGCAAACCGCGACCAATCTGCCGCAGAGCTTCATCGACCAGCACCTGAACAGCAATGGCGGCCCGAATACGTACCTGACTGTCTACAGCATCGGCCAGACCACGGTCGGCAATCCCAACCTGAGCCCCGAGAAGTCGCGCAACTTCACGATCGGCACGATCCTGAAGCCCGTGCCGAACGTGACGCTGACCGTCGACTATTACAACATCATCAAGACCAACGTTATCACTTCGGTCAACTTTCAGTCGGCGATTAATAACTACTATACGACAGGCGATCTCAACTTTAATGGCGTGACGATCATCCCGGACGAGGTCGATCCCGACCACCCGACTGGCCTGCGCCGCGTCGCCTTCGCGCAGGGCAGTTTCATCAATGCCAACCGCCAGAAGACCTCGGGGATCGACGCTGGCCTGACCGCACGCTTCGCGCTCGGGCACAATGTTCGGCTGACCAGCTCGGGCGAGGCGACCTATATCTTCGACCTTAATACAAGTTTTCCCGACGGGCACGTCGAGCATTACGCCGGCACGCTCGGCAACTTCAACCTGACGGCAGGCACTGGAACCCCACGGTGGCGCGCCAATTGGCAGAACACGATCGACTTCGGCAAGTTGTCCCTGACGGCAACCGCCTATTACACCAGCGGGTACAACTACTCCGCCGAAGATCAGGGCAATGTCGCCGGCGACTGTGGGCTGGTGCCGACCAACCAGGACGGCAACGCCTATCAGCCGTGCAACGTCAAGTCGTTCGTCGAGGTGGACCTGCACGGCGCGGTGACGGTCACCCCGCAGCTGTCGTTCTACCTTGACGTGCTCAACGTCGCCGACCGCAAGCCGCCGATCGATGCCACGACCTATGGTGCCTATCTCTACAATCCCGTTGTCGGCGACGCGGGCATCATCGGGCGTGCGTTCCGC
Organism: uncultured Alphaproteobacteria bacterium; assembly: GCA_963847215.1. Classification (GTDB taxonomy): domain Bacteria; phylum Pseudomonadota; class Alphaproteobacteria; order Sphingomonadales; family Sphingomonadaceae; genus Polymorphobacter_B. The sequence goes on along the minus strand of CAWJZA010000001.1, from coordinate 1,092 downwards.
GTCGGGGCCAAGGTGGATTTCTAGACGGCGCGGATTGTGCGGCTGCTTTGGCTCGCCACGCCCTATCAAATATAGGTCAGCCCCAGGGACAAGAGAGCCTCGCGCATGTCGTAAATGTCGAGGCCGACTTCACCCGCGGCCAGCCGCGCGCGCATCACCACTTCCAGTTCTTCGCGCATCCGGGTTGCCGTCGCGATTGACAGCGCTTTAGCGCGTGGAACGACACAGACGCCGTCGTCGTCGGCGACGATCACATCACCGGGATCGACGGCTGCGCCGGCGCAGACGACGGACGTGTTGACCGAGCCAAGCGTCGCCCTGACCGCGCCCCTCGCGCAGACGGTCTTAGACCAGACGGGAAATCGCATCGCGGTCAGATCGGGCACGTCGCGAACGCCGGCATCGACCACCAATCCCGCGCAGTCGCGCGCCTGTGCCGCGGTGGCTAGGAGGGCGCCACAATAGGCATCTTCGGACGGGCTGGTCGGGGCGACGACCAGGATGTCGCCGGGCGCGAGCAGTTCGATTGCGACATGAAGCATCCAGTTGTCGCCCGGCGGCGCGCTGATCGTCACCGCCGACCCGGCGATGCGTGCACCCGGGTAGATGGGGCGCAATCGACTGGCGAACAATCCTGTACGGCCCATCGCGTCGAACACGGTGGCGACGCCTGCTCCGGCCAAGATCTGGATCGTCGCTTCGTCGGCACGCTCGATGTGGCGGCGAACGGTTCCTGTCATGCCACCCCTTTCGCCGCCGACCAGCAAAGCGGCAAGCCTAGCCCGGCATCGCACGGGCGCGCGCCGGGATGCTAGGGCCGCAGGCGACCGGCCTCAATCCACGTCGCTTGCTGCGCTCTTCACATTCAGGCCGCTGACGCTCCTGGACGCCGCCCGAACAGAAGCAGAATGGCCGGCAGCAGCGTCACGATCAACACCGCGCCGACGGCAAGACCGAAGATGATCGCCGTAGCGAGCGGCTTCTGCAGCCCGGAACCGCGGCCGAGACCGAGAGCGAGGGGCAGCAGCGTCAGGATCGCGATCAGCGCCGACATCAGGATCGGCCGCAGCCGCGCCCGCCCGGCCGCCAGCA